>LQXN01000055.1 GCA_001648575.1 Sutcliffiella horikoshii DSM 8719
GTAAATGTATTTTCTAGTTTCGTAATGGACATTATGCCACTCCTTTGAAAATTTCAGTATTCCTATTCTACATGGAGATTGGTCAAAAATAAAGCAGACTGCTATTAACACAGTCTGCTTTTCTTGGTGCATTTGATATTTTAAAGTATGTTAAGTTTTATTCTGCAGCTTTAACTGCTTCGATTGCCGACTCATAATTAGGGTGGTCTGTACCTTCCCCTACATATTCAACGTATGTTACTTTGTCGTTGGAATCCACAACAAACGTGGAGCGGGCAAGCAGACGGAGCTCTTGCATCAACACTCCGTAAGCTTCACCAAAAGAAGCATCGCGGTGGTCAGATACTATCTCGACATTGTCAAGACCACTAGCTGCGCACCAGCGCTTTTGAGCGAAAGGCAAGTCCATGCTGACAGTAATAATTTTTACGTTCTCAAGCTTTGAAGCCTCTTCATTGAATTTGCGAGTTTGTTGATCACATACACCTGTATCAATGGATGGTACTACACTGATTAATTTCTTAAATCCTTTATAGTTTTCTAATGTTACTGCTGATAGGTCATTCGCAAGAACGGAGAAATTTGGAGCTTGGTCCCCTACTTTTACTTCACTGCCGACTAATGTCATTGGGTTCCCTTTAAATGTTACGTTTGCCATGTTCATTTCCCTCCTCAAATTGTATGTACACTTGTTATAATAGCTATGTTTTGGGAGTTTTGCAATTAATCAAACTTTATAGGTGCGGCGGGGGAGAATGGTGGTTTTCGTTTGGGGTATCTGTTTGTCGAAATGGGTAGCTTTCTTGATGGTGCATGGCAAAATTTCTGATACTCATCTTAGATTTCAGGGTAAATTCGGAGATTTCAAGATAAATCCCGACTTTTCAGGGTAAACTCCTAGTTTTCAGGATAAATCCCAAAATTTCAGGATATCCCCCTAGTTTTCCGGATAAATCCCAAAATTTCAGGATACCCCCCCTAGTTTCCCGGATAACCCCCAAAATTTCAGGATACCCCCCTAGTTTTCCGGATAACCCCCAAAATTTCCAGGACGCTCCCCCTTAATTCCCCCAATATCACACTGCACTTCAATCCAAACAAAAAGCCAACTGCAGCGCAGCCGGCGAATTTTAGAAGTCCAAATCCTGCTTATGGTCATTATAAGATTGATCCGAATGACTTCCTCTGTTCTGTTTATTGTTATTTAACATGTGCTGTACCTTTTCAACTGCCTGTGGAGCAAGGTCCAACAATCTTTCATAGATACTGGTGCTTTCATCGAGGTGTAACATTTTCACACCATGAGAATTTACAATTAGGAATGCGATCGGCGTAATGGATACACCGCCCCCGCTACCTCCGCCAAACGGAAGCTTATGGCCTTGGTTTTGTTGGTTGCCGCCACCATCATGTTTCTCAGGACCAGATGAACCACCACCCTGGAACTCACTTCCTCCTGCAGCAAATCCAAAACCGACTTTGGAAACAGTCAGGATGACACTTCCATCTGGTGTTTCTACTGGATCACCGATGATAGTATTGACATCAATCATATCTTTCAGGTTTTCCATCGCAGTCGTCATCAAACTTTTAATAGGATGTTCAGACATATAGATCCTCCTTTTTTCCTGTTACATGGATTCGTGTTTTTCCTCTTTCGATAACACGGATAACGGACGGGTTTTGAATTTCGGTCGTCCGCCCTTCCAATATTTAACGATTCTTATTCCTGCCAACATAGCATGCCCGATTCGGAAACGAAACATACACCTTATTAAAGTTTGGGAAACTGTTTGTTGAAAATATGGTGTGATGGAAAGAACGGGTTGTGCCTTCAATTCAGTGTACTCACTTAAAATCCCCACTACCCCTCCTTTTATCGACCAGCCAACTCCTACAAACATGCCTGTATGCGCAGCATCCCCTACTCCGATATTGCTATGCCATTCCAACTGTTTAACCTCTATTCTTGCCAGCATTCTACGCACTATCTCATGCATCCCTACTACATGCCGAACTAGTTCATAGGTATCCTGAAAGCTTTGCCAAATCTCTTTCGGGGAGAAATCCTTCTCCTTTTGTTTCCCATTTGCCGGATCTCCTGCTCCCATCTTGGTTGTTTCCTCAACATGAATGGATGCTGTATCCGTATCCACACTAATAAGTGGCACATCAATGGTATATCTCAACAATCCGAACCATGCACTCAGTTTCACAGTCATCTGGTCATCATTGTCCTGTTGATGATGGAAATAAAATTGAATGGTAATTCTTGTGACGAGAACCACGAATATGAGAAAAAGTATGATGGCAATGATAATAATGGTCCAAATCACGTTTTCACAACCTTTCTATCCCCTTCCATTATCTCCGAGCGAAAAAAAAATAAACCTGCCGGCCATATAAGGCCAACAGGTTTATTTTTAATTTTCATGTACTACGGTAGTGTCTGCGATAAAATCGTGCACTCCCTGTTTTTTGCTTGTAAAAGCTGCAACAAGAAAGACGATATACGTTAACGGAAAATAGAACAAGGCAATATAACGCCCTACTCCTTCACGGAAGAGAATACTTTTCCATGTCAAATGTTCATGCTTCAAATCTATCACTTTCAAGCCAAACACCATCTTGCCCAGTGTTTGTTTGAAATACTTCGTCATTAAAATGAAGTAACCGTACAAAATGATGGTTGTAGCGATTGATGCAGGGGAGAATAAGAAACTCTGGCTTTCAGAAATTCCCAGCAATCTAAATAAAGGAAATACCACAATTGCACCTATGCTCCATATAATCAGTAAATCTAATAGGAACGCCCATAACCTCATCCAGAACCCTGCATAACGGTAAGCAGGAACCGCAGTTCTATCAGAAGCCGCCAGGATGTGGTCCCCTTCTGTTTCCAATGATGTTCTGCTTTCCACTAATCTAGATTCCTCATGGGGTTGTTGTGCATCTTCCCGCTCTGTTTTCTCGAAATCGTTTTCTTTATTCGGTTCTTCTCTCATCATATTCCCCTCCTACTCTGCATACAAGTACATCAGTCTTGGAGAATTAGGCTGATTGATCATTCTTGCTAACATCTGCATTTCTGACTCTGGCTTTAATAGTGATTGGACATTCATACTGAATAAAGAGCCCCATCCGAGATTTTCTGTATATTGAACGACCTGGACATTCCCCATATCATTCTCTTCCTTCATCGCATCGATGACATCCTCGAAGTAGCCAAGCTCATCCACAATATTAATGTCTTTTGCCTGTTGCCCATCATAGATTCTTCCGTCAGCAAAGTTACGCACTTCCGCCTCGCTCATCCCTCTTCCTTCTGCAATGACCTCAACAAACTGGTTATACATATTGTCTACCATGGATTGAAGGATTTCGCGCTCCTCTTCTGACATATCCTTTGTCGGGGACATGATGTCTTTATATGGACCGCTCTTGATTGTTTCAAATTTCACTCCATAATTCTCAGCAAGTTCTTTATAATTGATTCCCTGCATAATGACACCTATGGAACCTGTAATCGTTTCAGGTGAGGCAAAGATTTTGTCTGCAGGAGCAGCTATATAATAACCGCCTGAAGCAGCCATCGTACCCATGGAGATGTAGATCGGCTTTTCTGTTTCTTCCTTGATCTCCACCAATCGTTTATGTATCTCTGCACTCTCGGACACTCCGCCACCCGGAGAATTCACACGTACAATTATACCCTGGACAGAGTTATCTTCCTTTGCCTGATCTAACATTCTTAAAAACTGACGGTGATTGTATCCTGGTGATTGAAAGATGGAAGTAACATCACTTCCGGTATCTTGAATGACACCGTTCACTTCCAACACTAGAATCTTTCGGTTTGGACTTCCTTCTTGAATCACTTTCTCAATAAACTCTTCCTCGCCACCGAAAATACTGGAAAATGACTCAGATGTGGAGCTTTCTGATGGTCTTGTCGCTATGCTAGTGATGATGGATACAAAAAATAACAATGCCGCTATCCCTAACGCGGCCCAACGTTTTCCATTCATATTCAAACCTCCTAGTTGTTCGTACAGTACCTATACGTTAAATGGTTTTAAAAAGTTTCATCAAAGTGGTAAACTTATCACAATATAGAATTGTACTAGAATTCTTTTCGAAAAGGTAATATTATCTGGATATTTTTTGTTAGCATTCCAATTTTCATTACAATTTAGGAGGAATCAGGATGACAGAACGCCGTAAAATATTCTTCTTTTATAAAAGAGAAGAAGAATTGGTGACCAAGGTTGCAAAGCTAGAGCAGTTGGCAGAACAAAATAACTTCGAGATTCTGAATGATCATCATAATGCCAATATCATAGTAGCAGTTGGCGGAGATGGTACATTCCTTCAGGCTGTTCAAAAAACAGGCTTTAAAGAAGATTGCCTTTACGCTGGCATAAATGCTGGCGACACGTCTAGTTTTTATTGCGATTTCCATATTGACGATACGGAAAAAATGGTCGAAGCCATGACTTTTGAACAGATTGAGGTAAGAAAGTACCCTACAATTGAGGTTTCCATAGATGGAATATCCAAATTCCAGTGTTTGAACGAATGCTCCATACGATCTGCAATCATCAAAACGTTTGCCATTGATGTTTACATAGATGACTTGCATTTCGAGACATTCCGAGGGGATGGGATGATTGTTTCTACCCCAACTGGCAGTACCGCTTACAATAAATCCGTACAAGGTGCTGTCGTGGACCCGATGCTTCCATGTTTCCAAGTAAGCGAGCTTGCCTCCATCAATAATAACAGCTATAGGACGCTTGGATCCCCGTTTATCATGGCTGGGGAAAGAAAGCTGACTTTAAAAGTGATTCAAGACGGTAATGACTACCCTACAATCGGCATCGATAATGAGGCCCTGAGCATCAAGCATGTCGAGCGCTTGGATATTCAATTGACAGATCGAAAAATTAAGACGGTTAAGCTAAAAGATAACTCATTTTGGGAGAAGGTTAAGCGGACTTTCTTATAAGGTAATATAGGGATCTTAACATATATCGGTAACCGGACCGGCTGTTACATGTCGCTCCGGTTACCTTTTTTATTATTGACTGTTTTCGTATACTTTGTTGCTTTTCGTATTTATGTAAGCAATGAAAAGTCCAAATGCCGACTTTTCATCCATAAATAGCCACAATCTTTGAGAAAAGAGCCTTATTGTTCAATCCTATTTTTATACATCACCGTGCCGTCGATAATCGTCATTTCGACATTGGCATCCAAGATATCATCAGTGTTTGCTTGAAACAAATCAATATCCAGTACTGTAAAATCTGCATAATAGCCTTTTTCAATGACACCTTGTTTATGTTCCTCAGAGATCGCTTGTGCACTACCTTTTGTAAAGAGCCCGATTGCCTCATACATGGACAGGCGCTGTTCAGGTTGATAGACGGTTTGTTCAGGGTCACCTGGGGTTTGCCTTGTAACAGCTGCGTGAATGCCAAGAAGCGGGTTTACCGGCTCAATCGGGGCATCAGAGCCTCCTGCACAAATCAAGCCTTCATCCAATAGCGTTTTCCAAGCATAGGAGTAGTTTAATCTTTCTTCCCCTAAGCGCTCAATGATCCATGGAAAATCTGTTGCCACAAAGCGCGGTTGAATATCCAGAATTAATGGAAGCTTCTTTGCTCTTGCTATCAGATCATTTGTAAGGATCTGTGCATGGATCAACCTGTCACGCTCCCCCACTGGGGCAGGATGCTTTTCAATTGCATCGAGCATGTATTCAAATGCAAGGTCTCCAATGGTGTGGACTGCCACCGTCATTCCATAATCCCTTGCCTTTTTAACCAAGTCATGTAGCTGGGTTGGAGTATGAATGGCCACACCGGAGGTTTCTGGCGCATCATTAT
The DNA here is from genome assembly GCA_001648575.1 of Sutcliffiella horikoshii DSM 8719. Lineage (GTDB taxonomy): Bacteria > Bacillota > Bacilli > Bacillales > Bacillaceae_I > Sutcliffiella_A > Sutcliffiella_A horikoshii. The sequence continues at coordinate 5,892 of LQXN01000055.1, forward strand.
ATGGTTTGCTCAGTAGCGCGGTTCTGCCCCCCAGTGCGCCATCGGCAAAAATCTTCATGGAACCTAAGGTGATATAGTCTGTGGAATCTTTATAACGGTGACCTTCTTCGTGCATATCATCTACTACTTCATGGTGAACGAGCAGATGTGCTCTATATTTATAGCCATCCCGTTCTATAAGGTTTTTAAAAGCTCCGTAAGTCTTTGTAAAACTGCCGTAATAGCTTAAATCTTCGCTGTGGCTTCCAACGAGCCCGAGGCTCACGCAATCCTCAATGGAGGTCTTCAAAGCTTGATATAGGTAGCTTTCACTTGCTTTCGGAATCTTTTTTTCACCAACTCCTGTGCCTGATCAAGCAGGTACCCAGTAGGCACTCCATTTATATCTTTTACAATTACTCCTCCGGGAGGATTTTCTGCATCCTTTGTGATCCCAGCGATTTCTAAGGCTTTTGTATTAACTAAAACGGCATGCCTGCAAACTCTTGATAGGATCATGGGATGGGAAGAAGTGATTTCATCCAATTCCGATTTGTGAAAGATTTTTCGGTCCACAAAATTATTTTCGTTCCATCCCTCCCCGAAAATCCATTCGCCTTCAGGAGTCTCTTGAACCTTTTTCAGAAGCGCCTCTTTCACATCTTGAGAAGCAGTGTATGTTGAGAGATCGAGGCGAAGCAGCTTCTCGCCATGACCTATCAGGTGCATATGGCTGTCTGTGAAGCCAGGATACATGACAGCGCCTTTAAGATCTTGTTTTATTGCATTTGGATAGGTAGTAAACAAGATTTCTTTTATTCCTATGTCTTTAATGAGCCCATCTTCCGTATAGACGGCCTCAACCGTTTCCATTTCCGCTTTCATTGTATAAATAGTTCCGCCGAACCAAATTTCTCCCATGGTGATCTTTCTCCTTCTTTTTGTAAAATTACTATTAGATTATCATTTGTGAGGGTGAGGTACAAAAAAACTGCATAAAAAAGGCAGATGTGGTGTGGTCAGGGAATTCCTTCCACACCAACCTGCCCTAATAGTATTTCTTTTTATTTTTCTGATGCAGCCTGAGCCAATTCCTGCTGCCTCAGTTCTATTCTTCTTATTTTACCTGACGTGGTTTTCGGAAGCTCTGCAACGAACTCAATTTTCCGAGGATATTTATAGGGTGCCGTCAGCTCCTTCACATGCTCTTGAAGTAGCTTTGTCAATGTCTCTTCTTCTTGCTCCACATTTTCTTGAAGGACGACAAATGCCTTTACCACATTCCCCCTGATTTCATCAGGACTTGCAACTACCGCACATTCACGCACCAACGAATGCTTAATTAACGCATCTTCTACTTCAAAAGGTCCGATGGTATAACCGGAGCTGATGATAATATCATCACTCCTGCCTTCAAACCAAAAATATCCGTCCTCATCCTTTTTGGCCTTGTCCCCCGTAATATAGTAGTCCCCCCTGAATTGTCTGGAAGTACGCTCTGGATCTTTGTAGTAATGTTTAAACAATGCAGGTGTCTCCACATGTACTGCAATGTCACCCACTTCTCCGACAGCACACTCTTCTGCATCCTCATTTATGATGGTCACGCTGTTTCCAGGTGTCGGCTTACCCATCGACCCTGATTTGATATCCATTCCTTTCAACACACCAAGAAGAAGCGTATTTTCCGTTTGGCCGTATCCATCACGAACATCTATTTGGAAATGTTTTCGGAAGGTATCAATGACTTCACGATTCAATGGTTCTCCTGCCGATACAGCACTATGAAGATGTGGCAGCTGATAGGCATTCAAATTATCCACTTTTGCCATCAGACGATACTCTGTAGGTGTGCAGCATAATACATTCACCTCATATTGCTCCAAAAGCTTCAAATATGTGTTCGGATCGAACTTGCCATGATAAACAAAACCAGTTGCTCCAGATCCAAGCGTGGACAAGAAAGGACTCCAAATCCATTTCTGCCAACCAGGGCTAGCCGTTGCCCAGACTACATCATTTTCATCTATTCCAAGCCAATTCTTTGAAGTGGTACGAAGATGAGCGTAAGCCCAGCCATGGGTATGCACAACTCCTTTTGGATTCCCTGTGGTACCTGATGTGTATGATAGAAACGCCATGTCATCGCTTGAAGTAGGGGCGAATTCAAGTTCGTCTGATTGTTTTTCCATAGCTTCCTTCAGGTCTGTCCAACCTTTGTCCGCCAATCCACCGACACTGAACTTTATCAGGTTTCCTACTTCCTCCAGTTTATCAGCATGTTCTAAAAATGGCTGATAGGTGATAATGCCTTTGACATCACCATGCTCAATCCGATATGCCAGATCTTTCTCCCTTAACATCTCAGAACATGGAATCACTACGATCCCTGCTTTTAGGGCTCCAAGATATACCTGGTAGGAATCAATCAGCCTTGGCATCATGACAAGGACTACATCCCCTTTTTTTAAACCTTCTGAGAGTAAAGCGTTTCCAATTTTATTTGCTGCTTTCATTAATTGTTGATAAGTTACTTGTTCCTTCTCCCCTTGCTCGCTTTCCCAGATCAAAGCCAGCCTCTCACTATCACTTGCGAACTTTTCTATTTCTTCAACCAGATTGTACTTTTGCGGTGCTAAAAGTTCTTCTCTTCTCATATGAAGTCATCCCCTTTGTAATAGTACTACCTACATATTACAAAAGATTTTTAATAATTTGAATTATTTTGCGGGTTTTTCTATAAAAGAAATAAAATAGAGGTTGCCGAATGGTCGTTGTTTGAAGGAAGGGCGTCGCGAAATCGTCTTTTTCCGTCTATATTAAAAACACCTTCATTTAGAAGGTGCCAGTGTGTAGAAAAAGTTATTTTATCTTTGAGATATGCAAACCCATGTTGATCGTAGTGGAAGGCGCGCAGACTTCTGCGAGAGGAAGGGACAGGGAAGACCCCGCAGGGCGAAAGCCCGAGGAGGCTTCCGGACCGCCCGCGAAAAGCGAAGCGCCTGGAACGAAGATCAACAGCAGGATGCAAATTTAAAAGTATTTAGGGCTTTGTCAACAGTCTGGCACCTTCATTTAGAAGGTGCCAGAAAGATTTATTGTTCATTTGATTTTTTAGCATGCTTTGGTTCGTTACGGCGTTTTCTACCTTGCTTTTTTTGTTGCTTTTCTACTTGATTTTGCTCCTTCATTAAAAAACACCTCCAAGTTCCGAGAATAAAAGAAAGGTGGGGTTTCCCCCACCTCGTAGCCATTATATATATTATTTTTGGTAACCGCCACCGAAGCTTTGTTCAGCCATTTGAACTAAGCGTTTAGTGATTTCTCCACCAACGGAACCGTTAGCGCGAGCAGTTGCATCAGGACCAAGTTGAACTCCGAATTCAGAAGCGATTTCGTATTTCATTTGATCAAGAGCTTGTTGTACACCAGGTACAAGCAATTGATTTGAGCTGCTGTTGTTTGCCATGTGTTTTCACCTCCTTGTGAATATAGAATGTGTAAAAACACATGGCATCATTCATGTTTTAAAAATGGTAATTCTTCACAATGTGCAACTATTAAAATAAATCATTGATAATACTGTCCTCTACTTTCTTTTTTCCTGATATATGCAATTTTTCGGTACGCTCCACTGCCTCTTCCACCATCTTATCAACATCAAAAAAGCTCTCATAGTAATTGATTTTTTCCTTTTTTGGCTTTGTCTTTGGCGCAGAAGGAGTGAAGATGGTACAACAGTCCTCATAAGGCCTGTTGGATATTTCCAACGTATCAATCTTTCTTGCAATATCCATGATCTCGATTTTGTCCATGGTTATCAAGGGTCTAATGATAGGTGTGGAAGTGACCTCATTAATCGCTGACATACTCTGTAATGTTTGACTTGCTACCTGTCCAAGGCTCTCCCCTGTGATAATGGCAAGCCCTTGTTCTTTTTCACGGATTTTATCAGCAATCTTCAACATGAATCTCCTTGTAGAGGTCATGGTATAGTTTTCAGGCACCTGCTTTTGAATGGCAACCTGTATTTCTGTAAATGGCACGATATGCAAATTGATTGAGTGGCCAAAGTGCGTAAGCCTTTCTGTAAGTTCCACCACTTTCTGTTTCGCACGTTCACTTGTATAAGGCGGGCTAAAGAAATGCACCACCTCCAGTGTAATTCCACGTTTCATGGACAAATAACCAGCTACAGGACTGTCAATGCCACCGGAAAGCATAAGCACCGCTGTGCCGCTTGTCCCGACAGGAAGCCCGCCTGCACCCTTAATATCTTTACAGGTAATATAGCTTGCTTCCTCCCTTACTTCCACTCTCACATTAATATCAGGTTGTTTTACATTGACCGTTAAATCTTCTGTGTTTATCAATAGATGTGATCCGATCGCATGATTGAGACCATTTGTATCAAGCTCGAAATTCTTATAGGAACGTTTAGCCGTAACCTTGAATGTCTTCCCTTTATAAGGCAGTGCTTTAAGAGCAAACAAAGCCCCCTCTTTCATACTCTCGATTTCCGTTTTCGTTTTCACAGCCAGACTAAAAGACTGAATTCCAAAGATGCTTTGGAGGCGGTCTATAATCTGCTCATGCGGCTCGCCATTTAACTTGATGAACATTCTGTCTCTGCTCTTTTCAATCCGAACATCAGGAAAGTCTTTAATCTTTTCAAGAATATTAAAACTCAGACGTTGGACAAACTGCTTTCTGTTTCTTCCTTTGGTGGACAATTCACCAAAGCGGATTAGTATATGATCATAATTCATGTTCTCTACCTCGTTACTTCTTTTATTGTAAAAATTGCATGATGCAGTTCGTTGAGGAAAGTTTGGAGTTCCGGTTTGGTGGTTTGATATGTCATACTGACTCTTATCGCACTTTCTGCCTTGGACCTCGAAACCCCCATTGCCATTAGTGTTTTACTTGGTGCTTTTCGTTTGGAAGAACAGGCGGAAGTCGTGGAGACGAATATTCCCTTCGTTCCTAGTGCATGCACCAACACTTCTGACTTGATCCCTGGCACAGAGAAATTGATGATGTGGGGAGCTGAATGCTGCTCCGGCGTATGCAAGAAAACACCATCCATTTTCATCAGTTCCTCCATGCAGAATTGTTTTAATGTCTCCATTTGCAGTAGGCCCTGTTCACTTTTTTCAAGTGTCAATCTAAGTGCCTTGGTCATTGCGACGATTCCAGCTACATTCTCTGTTCCGGACCTAAGCGTCCATTCCTGATTTCCTCCACTTAGGATAGGATGAAGTTTCACGCCATTCTTTGCAATCAGGATTCCATTTCCTTTCAGACCATGAAACTTATGGGCAGACAGGGAGCAAAGGTCGATGCTCTCCATATTTAATGGAACTTTGCCTATTCCTTGGATATGATCTACGTGAAATGTCACTTGGGGATAATCAGCAAGAAGTTGACCGATTTCTTCCACAGGCTGCATGACTCCCGTTTCATTGTTTACATGCATGATGGAAACTAGAATCGTGTCCTTTCTGATAGCTTCCTCCACTTGCCCGGTTGTTATTTGTCCATCCTTATCTACCGGTAAAATAGTAACCGTGAACCCTTCTGCTTCTAGATCATTTATCGCATTAGTTACAGATGGGTGCTCGATTGCGGTTGTGATGATGTGGTTGCCAACAATCTTTTTGCTGAGTGCGCATCCTTTTATGGCAAGATTGTTACTCTCTGTTCCGCCAGATGTAAAAATAACTTCCTTATGGCTTACACTCAAAAGGGCAGCGATAGTTTCACGGGACCTGTGCAAAAGTTTCTCGGCCTCGCCACCCATAGAATGAATCGAGGACGGGTTCCCAAAGTAATTAGTAGAAACTGTCAGGAAAGAATCCAACACTTCTTTATATGGTTTTGTTGTTGCACTATTGTCTAAATAAATCATGTCATCCTCCACTTTTCCATGAGGAATAGAATTCTTCAATATACATAGATAAATTTTTATTCTAAGCGAATATTAATGTTAGCATACTTTATATCCGTGGAAAAGATAAGCGTAGTTCATCTTTGATAAAGGCTCTTTTCTCAAAGCTTGTTGCCATTCACTAGTAACCTTTAAATAGGCACGCAGTCTATTTCTTTCAGCAAGAAATTATAGGAAATCCACAATTTCTCCTTTCTAATCTTGTATAGACATGTTAAACTAATAAATGTTTTTCTAATATATCGAATTATTGAACTTTTAAGTTATTCGACAAATTTCACCAAAATTATGATAGGATGAAAACGTATTCATTCATTTTCTCATCAGGAGGATCATTCATGCAAAAAAAATATATACAAATAAGGATATTTTGGTATTGGGACTAATGCTTTTTGCCTTATTCCTTGGCGCAGGAAATATGATTTTCCCCCCTTTACTTGGACAGGCAGCCGGAGATAATGTCGGCGTGTCCGTCATTGGATTCCTGATAACCGGAGTGGGATTACCGCTGCTAGGGGTAATGGCAATAGCGTACACTGGTGGAGATTTACAGACACTTGCCAATCGTGTAAACCCAATTTTCGGAATTATTTTTACTATCATTATGTATTTGGCAATCGGGCCATTTTTCGGCATCCCAAGAACTGGCACCGTTGCCTTTGAAATAGGAGCAACTCCATTCATGCCGGAATCGGTAAACCCGCAAGGTTGGGCGTTGTTTCTTTTTACTGTTGTATTTTTTGCGATAACGTATTATTTAGCACTTAATCCTACAAAGCTTGTAGATAGGATAGGGAAAATATTGACTCCTATTTTATTGAGCGTTATAGGAATTCTTGTGGTGAAAAGTATTGTTACACCAATGGGGGGTATTGGAGCTCCAACGGAAAGTTACAGTAATTCCCCATTTTTTAAAGGGTTCCTTGAAGGATATCTGACGATGGATACCATTGCAGCTTTAGTTTTCGGAATTGTTGTAATTTCTGCAATTAAAGATAAGGGGGTAACGGATAAAAAAACGATTACTTCCCTTTGCTTAAAGGCGGGCTTCATTGCCGCAACAGGTCTTACAATCGTCTATGCAGGGCTTGCCTACCTTGGTGCAACAAGTCTTGATGCAATAGGGACAGCTGGAAACGGAGGCCAAATATTATCAGGGTCTGCGAACTTTCTATTTGGATCAATCGGTGCAGTCATCCTTGGACTAGCCATCACTTTTGCTTGCTTGACTACATCTGTCGGGCTGGTTTCTGCAACAAGTAAATTCTTTTCTAAGATTATGCCATCTGTTTCTTATAAAGTATTTGTAGCAATTCTGAGTGTTTTCAGTTTAATCGTATCAAATGTCGGTCTGGAGCAGTTGATTGCGTTCTCCCTACCAGTATTGATTATGATCTATCCATTGGCGATAGTATTGATTTTATTATCTTTCTATAGATGGAAAAATGAATCCTACGTTTATGGATTTGCTCTTCTTTTCACTGGTGCCGTAAGCTTTGTGGACGGCTTGGCTATTGCAGAGATCCATATTACCTTCTTGCAGGATATCTTCAGTATTCTTCCATTATATAATGAAGGTGTAGGCTGGTTGGTACCTGCCATCATCGGTGCATTGATCGGAATGATCGTAGGTGCGCTGACTACGAAGCAATCGCATGAAAGCATTATTTAAATAGGCTCTTTTCTCAAAGATTGTTGCTATTTATTTGTGAAAAGTCGGATATTGGACTTTTTACTGCTTTCATACTCTAAAAGGTGCAAGTATTTCTTAATTACAGCAGGGAAAAGAGCACGACAGTAAGAAAGATAACGGTTTATGTATCCATACGAAAAAGCAACAAAGTTTACGAAAAGAGCCTTTAAATAAAAAACAGCCCGGAAAGTATTCTACTACTTTCCGGGCTGTTTTTCTGCATTTTATTCATCATGTTCTTCAATAAGAGATAGCAGATGATCGATACCTATTCCATCTTTTCCGATATTCCAATCCTTCACCATTTCTTGAGTTATACCTTCATTGACTTTCATGATTAACTGCATATCCTCCTTCAGATTTTCTTCAGGAATCGCAGTTTTATCCTCTACTTGAGGTTTGACGAACACCACCGGTTCAGATCCTTTCTCCTTAAAGGTTGTGATGACAGCGGACCATGTAAATCCACCTACAATGAGGATAAGGGATATTAGAGCATACGGTAGGTAATTAACAATTTTATCGTTTTTCACCTGTTTAGCTCTCTTTTTCTAAAATCTTTTCTATTTTTTTCATGACGCCCGGTTCTACTTTTTCCAATGAAGTAGCAGCTTCATCTAATGCATTCTTATATTCATAATTTCGGAACAACTGCTCTGCTTCCACAAGGCTTTCATGTACAGAAGGATTCTTGCTGCGGTATCTGTTCCCATATTGGATGACACTCTCTGCAAGATAAGCATGGTCTAAGATGTCCATCGCTTCTTCATGACATTTCTCAACACTTGTGACAGCTTGTTGGAGGATATTGTTGACTTCCACTATGTTCAGCGGTTTTTCCTCTAGCTTATCCATTACAGCTTTTAACTGATCATTTGCCAAAGATAAATCCTGATAGACAGTCTTAGGCAAGCCGGGGATATTGCTTTTTTCAATGGATCGTTTAACTTCGAACAGCATTTTTCTTAATGAGTTCAACTGATCTCTTGCAGCCATTTCGTCTTTTCTTAAGGCCATCAGGATATCTATGTATTGTTGATGGATTTCCTGCAGGGAATTTATCTGTTCGCATATATCCTCCAGCTCTTCTTTAAGAACGGTGAAAGCTACAGTCTGTTCCTTCAGGTGGCCGCTGAGCTTTTCATAACGATCATTGAGTGCGAGCATTGACTCTTCAATCTTGCGTTGAGTCTGGATATCTTCCTCTTGAAGTTGGTAGCTTTCCTGTACCACATATGTTTCCTGCTTGGTCTTTTCACTTGCAGATGATAAAGCAGACAGAATTGCTTCCACTGCGGGAAGTTCTTTTATAACGAAATGTTTGGCAAGAACTTCTTTCTCAATTTGATCGTATAAAACATCCATTTCAGTTTTAATGACTTCAATGCCTTCCTTAGCTTCCATAACTTTTGTTTCCAACAAAAGAATGGATGTCTGCTTCATTTTATCTTGTAGACTTGTCAGACTTTCTTCAAGGTTCACATGGTCAAGGATATATCCTTCAGCAAGCATCTCCTTGTATCCCGTCTCCACCTCAGCAAGTTGGCTTGGAATTACAGATTGGCATTCTATCAATAGACCTGGAATGAATTCAATCTTCGCTTCGAGATCAGAAAGCTCCGTTTCCATTTTGATGATCATTTCTCGCGCAACCAAGTAGTTGCCATTTGAAATTGCCTCATTGAAGTCTACGAAAAGCTGCTCAATCTGTTCGAGTTCTTTTTCCAATAAAGGCGTAGTAGACCCATATTGATGGCTCTGATTTAATAGTTGCTTCTTTAAAGAAGCATACTTCTCTTCCAGTTTTTCATTCTGCTCCAGACTTTTTGCCTGACTGCCAATTAAATCTTCCAATTCATCATAGATAGATTTTATTTTCCGTTCGATATCACGCAGTTTGTCATCTGCCATGGATAGGATTTCTTTAGCTTTTTTAAAGCGATATTTATCTACATAATCCTCTGCATCGAAAAGGTATTCCTCGATGGACACAAGCTCTGTTGATAAAATATCATCCCATTGATATCTCCAGTTTTCAAATAACTCCTCTGTCTGGCCGGTCATATTCAAGTCTTTCACTTTGGATAGCTCTTCGGATACGGGTTTGTTCATGATGGAAACCTTCCACGTTTCCAGTCGATCCACTTCCTCGTAAATCTTTTTCCTTCTTAAAAAACTGACGCTGATAAATATAACTACTAGTGCTAAAATCCCGATAATTATTTCCATGCCTAGTCCCCTTCTACCCGGATGGTGTTATCCAATCTTCTATGTTTATAATAATTCGAATGAAAAAATCGCTATTCTTCCGTTGTAGCAATTATGTATTAAAAATGGGTGTATGGGTCGATATGTATATCTGCCCCATTTTATTTATATTTGAATGCTTTTATGATACCATGTAAACGACATTTTTTGACCAATATTTTTAAATTTTTTACATATTTCTTCTAGTATCGGAGGGTTTTTCTTGATAATCGACAAACATATACATTCTCCCTATTGTCCGCATGGTAGCACAGATAGTTTAGATAAGTATATTAATCAAGCTTTAGGACTTAAATATCAAGAAATTACATTTACAGAACATGCGCCATTGCCACAGGGTTTCGATGATCCTGCACCAGATAAAGATAGTGCCATGGAATGGGCAGACCTCCCCTCTTATTTAAATGAAATACAGAAATTGAAATCATATTATTCTAAGAGTATAAAAATAAATATCGGTCTTGAAGTCGATTATATCGATGGGTTTGAGACAGAGACTATGGAACTTCTTAATGAAGTCGGACCTTCCTTGGATGACAGCATATTATCTGTTCATTTTCTGAAGAAAGAGGGAAGATATTATTGCTTGGATTTCAGTGAAGAAGAGTTCGAACGGATGATGGGAATTTTCGGGGGCCTCCACTCTGTTTATGAAAGCTATTTTTCCACCCTTATAAAATCCATTGAAAGTGATCTGGGCAAATATAAACCCCGCCGAATCGGACATATCACTCTAGTGGAGAAATTCAAGAAAAAGTTTCCTCACTCCACTCCGATACTGGAATATACAAACCCGATCCTTGATGCAATCGCCGCTAAGGGATATGAGTTAGATTACAACGGTGCTGGATTTGTCAAACCCTTATGTGGGGACTCTTACCCTCCAGCACACATCGCAAAAGAAGCCCACAAAAGAAAAATCCCATTAATCTATGGGTCTGATGCCCATACAGCAAAGGGATTAGCGCAAGGCTATGAATTTATGGATAAAAATCTATTTAAGAAATAGGATTGTTGCTAGAGGCTATAAAGCTATTCTGTCAAGCTTTGGTTTAGTAAAGATCGACTGTTCCAGCCATTGCACAATCACTTTCTCATACTGATCAATGGCTGATGTCTCGTAAGGCATGATATGCCATACTTCCGCTAAATACTGGGACTGGAGAAAGGGAGTGCTGATCATGCTCTTCAATTGCATGACAGCCAATAACACAGAGGGAACGATAAACTCCTTTGCTTTATGCCCTTTTTCCAGAATCGCTTTATAATAGTACTTTTCCTTAGTAAGATAAGTTGACATAATCTCCCTGACAAGCATCGTATCCAATGTGACCTCACGATAGACATACCGTGCAAGCTGACGGTTCTCCCTATGAAACTTCATTGTTTTCTCCACACATTCCAAGATGCATTCTTTAGCTGAAATGGCCGGCATCCTCTTATAAACGTTTTCTAAAATAGTTACATATTGGTCAAAGAAGCTCGAAAGAAGATGTTCATGCAGTCCTGCTTTATTCTCAAAATAATATGAAATATGCCCCACATTGACATTCGCCTTTTTTGACAGTTCCCTGATCGAGGTTCCATCATAACCTTTTGTCGTGAAAAGAATAATCGCTGCGTCAATAATCCTTTGCTTTGTCTTTTCCATCTTCATTCACCCTTTCTGGTGATTTCGAATCTTAATTATTGATTTCGTGAAGATGAACGTATATCCTTTTATTAAATGTCGACAACTTCAATTGGTATTCTGTATAAATAGTTGTTTTTCCACAATAAGTTCTGAAAATGCGAGGGGATTATGATGTTTCAAGTCGAAAATTACAAAGGAACTCGAGAAGAAAATTACGAGCTTGTCCTCAAACAGCTGCAAGCATTAATTGCCGATGAACCAAATTTCATCGCCAACCTTTCCAATGCTTCTTCTTTATTAAATGTCTTTTTAGAAAATACAAACTGGGTAGGCTTCTACCTGACCGATGAAACCAAGCAAGACATGCTGGTACTTGGTCCATTCCAAGGTCTCCCTGCATGTGTAAGAATTCCGTTCGGTCGTGGAGTTTGCGGAACTGCCGCTTCGACTCAAGAAACACAGCTCATTGCAGATGTGCATGCATTTCCTGGTCATATCGCATGTGACGCCGCTTCACAATCTGAAATCGTCGTTCCAATGGTGGTGGATGGTAAGGTGATAGGGGTATTGGATATCGATAGTCCAATCAAGGATCGTTTTGACGAAATGGACAAGGTGTACCTAGAGAAATTTGTTGCCATATTGCTTGCTGAAGCATGAAAAAAGCGCGTTCAGAGTACGGCGCTTTCAGTGTGCAGACAAAGCTTAAAATAGTGAAATTCCCTAGTTGATCGCAGTGGAAGGAGCGAAGACTCCCGCGGGAGGAAGGGACATGTAAGACCCCGCAGGCGAAGCCGAGGAGGCTTACGGACCGCCCGCAGGAAAGCGTAGCTCCTGCAACGGAGATTAACTGTTCCAACCAATAACTTATCTGCTAGATAGTTTGTCAACAGTCTGAAAGCGCCGTTCAGAGCACGGCGCTTTTTCTTTATTTCTATAAGTTATCTAGGGCCTGCTTTAAATCCAACCAAATATCTTCTTTACCTTCAAGGCCCACAGATAAACGTAAAAGTCCGTCTGTTATTCCCATTTGCTCACGGTTATCCTTTGGTACCACGGCATGAGTCATGGTGGCAGGATGCTGAATCAATGTTTCTGCATCCCCAAGGCTTACAGCGATTTTTATTAACTTCAACTGATTTAATAATTTTTGTGCCTCTTCTTTTCCACCTTTAACAGTAAAAGAGATTAGCCCGCCACCCCTTTTCATCTGCTTTTGCATAATGGGATAGGCTTCACCTTTTTTATCACCAGGGTAATATACATTTTCAACCATATGGTGTGCTTCTAGTTGCTCAAATACATATTCGGCATTATCACAATGTCGATCTAAACGAACATGCAATGTCTTCAGCCCACGGATAAGAAGCCACGCATCAAACGGCGACATCACCCCGCCGATATCCTTCAATGTTGTCATCGAGATTTCCGTAATCATTTCTTTGGAGCCTACTATCAAACCTGCAATTACATCGCCATGCCCACCGATATATTTGGTAGCACTGTGAATGACAATATCACAGCCGATATCAAGTGGCTTCTGCAGATAAGGGGAGCAGAAAGTATTATCCACAATCACTTTTATATTTTTCTCTTTTGCAATAGATACTATAAGATCAAGGTCGATCAGCGCCATTGTAGGGTTTATTGGCGTTTCAACATAAATACAAGTGGTATTCGGTTGTATCGATGCCCTGATTTCCTCCTCGGTTTGCATCGTACAAAAGCTATGTGATACCTCATATTTATTTTTCAACAATTGTAATAATCCAAATGTACAACCATAAATCCCCTGAGAACAGAGAATATGATCATTGCTTCTTGTGAGGGCAATCAATACCGCTGAAACTGCTGCCATTCCTGAACCGAATGCAAGTCCAGCTTCCCCATTTTCCAGTGCCGCGATCCGATCTTCAAGCATTTTCACTGTCGGATTGCCCAATCTGGAATATATATAACCTTCTTCTTCCCCAGCAAATCTATTTTCCCCTTGCTGTGCCGTTTGAAAGGAAAAGGTAGAAGTTTGAAAGATTGGCGGTGCCAAGCTCCCCTGATAAATGGAACTATCATATCCATGATGAATTACTTCTGTCTCAAACTGCTGCTTATTTTGCTTTTCTATAAAAATTTCTCCCTTCCAATTTCCCATCCATTACTAGCATATGGCAAACAAAGAAAAAATGAAAGCGTTTTCTTTAAAATTATGTTTCATAAGAAAAACCCCCTCCTTTTAAACAGGGAGAGGGGTCTTCAACATTTTTAGTATATCAACTCTTAATTTTATTGTGTCTATCAGATGATTCGATGCAGAGCTGGTCTTTCCCTTGATCTTTTGCTTTATAGAGGGCATAGTCTGCGCGATGAAAAAGATCTCTCGGTGTATCCTGAGTATTCTTATTCCAATGTGATATTCCACAGGAAACCGTTATACTTGGTTCTGTCTCTTTTCTTATCTTATCTATTATTCTTGCAACTATTCCCTCTCCCAATTCAAGGTCGATTTTCGGCAAATAGATGGCAAGCTCTTCTCCTCCCCACCTTGCACCTATATCTGTCTCCCTGAGGTTTGATTTAATGATATTTGCCACTTGGATCAGGATCTTATCCCCAATCTGATGTCCGTACGTATCATTGACAATTTTGAAATCATCAATATCCAACAGAATGAACGTACCACATACATCATCATCCATAGACCTTTCAATTTTCTCATCTAAATATTTTCGCGAGTAAAGCTTTGTCAAATAATCTGTTATCACATAACGTTCCAACTCTTCCCGCAACATGGAATTATTAAAAGCCAATGTGGAATGGTGAATAAGTGATTGAAGCAACTTGAACTGTTCAAAACTGAAGTAATATGGCAATGGATGCGTAACGACACATGCACCCTTCAATCCATTTGGTACTGGCATCGGAATTATCATGCAAGAGCAGAAAGGAAGTTCTGGCAACCGTTTGTGCACTCGCAAATCCCCAATGAAAAGCGGATCTCCATCCGTTAGTAGATACTCTTCTATATGTATCAAGTAGGAGCAGACATCCTCTTGTTGAAAGAATAAAGTTGAACCTGGCAATACTTCCGCTCCATTTTCATTGAATAAGATAAAAGCGGCTTCCTTTGCCTCAAAAGAAGTTAAGATTTTTTGGACCATGAACGTAGTAATTTCTGACAACCTGAGATTGGCGTTCAATTGATGAGACGTTTCATTTATCAAATGCAAGTCTGAAATGACTTGTTTGGATTGTTGATATAACTGCGTATTTTCTAGTGCCGAGCCGGCAGCGTCGACAATTTGCTTGATGAATTCTATTTCTGCTTCTGGCAGCGTGGTTGCATCCAGGGAAATAATCTGTAAAACCCCGTACACCCCTTGCCCGCCTTTTATTGGAATATAAATATTTGCCCTTCTGTCCCTGATGGAATTCTCATATTGTACATTTCCAGTTACATAGGCATTCATTGCACAAAGATTGGAATCATCAAAATCCAATTTTTTGATTGGTAAATGCTGAAGGCCGTCATTATCCGAAGTGAGCAACAATAAATATGAAAAGTCATCATACATCTTTTGTAAAAGTTTGATAACTTCTGTTAGTATGGTATCGATTTTCATCTCAGAATGAAAGTTCGATGTTATCTTATATAGTTCTTCGTATTTCTTTTCTTGGGCCCTTTTATGTATGAACTTATTGTAGTGTTGAAAGATCGTTGAGAGTTCTTTCGATAAATAGTTGAAGCTATCTAATGGAAGGGGTAACGGAGAAAGGAAATGAAGATCTATTTTACCAATGGTGTTACCCTCCCGAAACAGAGGAATAACCACTTTTTCCATTTTGTTCCCTTTATTCACAGGCAATGTGTAGGAAACCTTCTGCTCACAAACAGCAGACTGCCTGCGATAAATTGGCCTATCTTCTAATGTGATAACAGCCTGTTCCGCACGTAGTTCCTCTTTCAACAACAGCTGTAGCTGTATCAGAAAAGTGGATGGTGTAAAATCTGAAGACGAAAGGAAAAAATCAAATATTTTGCTTTTAATCTCGAGCATCTTGTTATTAGATTCCATTATTTTCACCTTTTACATTACTTAATACCTACTATTATAACGGTAATAGGTAACTTTTTCCTAGCATTATTTTAAGGCACAAGCAAAATTGTATCTTTTTCAAATAGTACAAACCACAAATCATTCTCTTCGGAAAGACGGACAATTGATACTGGTTTTTCCTCTAAAGTCTTTTCAAGGATTGGACCCTGCTCATCCATTACCTTCAAAAGGAATTTACCATCCTCTTTTACCTCTGTATCAAAGAAAAAGCCGTCTTCACTCTCCATTTTGTATTTCTCTTGTCTTTTTTCTGTTTGCAATTGTCGGTTGTAATAGATCCAGTCAGATGCTTCTTTCAGCCAAATCCCATCTGTTACTTTATCCAGTTGGATCTCTGTTGGGGAATTTTCCAAATTGACGGCATCTATCGTTTCAAAGCGATAATTGTTTGCTGTATCCACTTGATAAGTGACAAGATACGGTTCTCCCTCATGCTCTTTGACCATCGCAAGGATTGGGGCGCCTTCAATTTGAGTTCGTTCCTGCAGGACAATAGCCATTTGCTGCACCTTTTCATGCTGGATGGAAGTGGTGGTGGATTCTTCTTGTGGAGCATATTGATTTACAAATAAGTACAATGTTACTGTTGCGATAGCGGCAATAATCGAAAATCGAATGATCTTTTCCTTGCCTGTTTCCTTATACATCTTCATTCCACCTTGATTAATTTCTGAGAAGATTATATCATAATAATCTGCTAGCTTTTTCTATTATAAATGCCACTAAGGAAAATCTTCATCCCCTATGTCCCCAAAACTTTTCTGATCTATACTTGACTTCTTACCTTAATTTCCGATATAATAGCCTTTGTGTAAAATATTGCAGCCTATGTGGTATGCTATGTTGATTCATTCTGTTCCCCGTAACATTTTTACGGAGGTGTATCGTGTAACTCTTTGCTGCAGAGCGAGGATACATGAAAACAAAATGGTCAAGTAGATGAGTCACATCTGTTATTATTTTACAACAAATAATAACACGAAGGAGGAGTCATTCATGGCTCGATATACAGGTCCAAGTTGGAAACTCTCTCGCCGTCTAGGCGTTTCATTAAGCGGAACAGGTAAAGAATTAGAAAAGCGTCCTTACGCACCAGGACAACACGGTCCTAACCAACGCAGAAAGCTTTCTGAGTATGGCTTGCAATTACAAGAAAAACAAAAACTACGTCACATGTACGGCGTAAATGAGCGTCAATTCCGTAGCATTTTCGATGCTGCTGGTAAAATGCAAGGTAAGCACGGTGAAAACTTCATGATTCTTTTAGAATCTCGTTTAGACAACCTAGTTTACCGTTTAGGTCTTGCTCGCACTCGTCGTGGAGCTCGTCAATTAGTTAACCACGGTCACATCACGGTTGATGGATCTCGCGTAGACATCCCATCTTTCCGCGTTAAGCCTGGTCAAGTAATCGGAGTTCGCGAAAAGTCTCGCAACCTAAGCTCTGTTAAGGAATCTGTAGAAGTAAACAACTTCGTACCAGAATACCTTACTTTCACTGCTGACGCTTTAGAAGGTACGTTCACTCGTTTACCTGAGCGCACTGAATTAGCTGCTGAAATCAATGAAGCACTAATCGTTGAGTTCTACTCTCGTTAAGTGAATTGCTATGTAAATTGCATTACAAAAAAACCTTGCAAACATTGTTATATCAACGTTTGCAAGGTTTTTATTTTTTCTCTGATTTGTAAAACAACTTATTCTAAATGAATTTTTTGGGGGAGATTTTCTTCAACAAGGACAGACGTTCTCTCCTAACCTATCTTTTTTAAAGCCTCACTTCGAATTGACGCCTACATTTAGTACCTTTACTCCTTTTCCCGTAGATTGATCAATTGAATGTATTGGGGATAAATCGATATTATAGTCGATGTCTAGGAGATTGATAGTAAATAAGATAACAACGATTGAACTTTTGTTCAGCTCCTTAATAACAAGTGTGGTAAGCCTAATATTAATAAATCCACTATACACTTATCATTATTAGGGCCAACATAAACTCTTTCAAACTTTTAATTAAATTCCCAACTTTATCATGCAAACAACTAAGTATTTCAACTGCATCAAAATAGTCTACATAATTCACATATCATCTTCCTTATGTTGTTTTATGAGACTATATTGCTATACATCCTTCAGTAATAAAGCCTTTATTCCTACAAGAATAAAATAGACACCATAATAAGGGTCCTATCAATATATTATTCTTTTACTTTTGTAATTAATTCTTCTAATTCTTTTACTTTAATTCCGCTAAATTCATCGGTTATATTTTCAAAAGTAGGTCCATTGACAGTAGTTTTACTCGTCTTTTGGACATTAGTTTTATCTTCTTTAAAAAGATTGCTTATTACTACTAGTTCTTCATTTTCTAATGAAAATTGAAAAGGTTCTGAAGCTGCATAATAATGGTCAAAATTATGATTATATTGAAGAAACAAAACATACTTTTGATCACTCACTGGTTCAATAAAGAATGGATCAGTATAATTTATACTTTCTACACTACCATCATCATGTGGTACATCAATTCTTTCAAAATGTCTTAAATTAACAAGAATAGACGTTTCATCGATTACATTTGAACTATACAAAATTTCATCAATAGAAAAATTATAAATGAGTCCTTCTGTATAATACTCTTCATCATCTAATTCTATATCATCGGGATTACGTGCCATATTCCATTTTGAATTTAGTTCATTGTAATTTCCACTTACTATTAATTCTGACTTTTCTAAAAGAGATTCATAGTTATTACTAAGCGAATAATCATAATCTATGCCGATTACTCGTACTTCATCATTACTACTTTCAGAATTCTCTATACTTGAACAACCAACTAATATAATTAAAACAGTAAAAAAGACGCAAAAGTGCTTTTTCATAAGTTAACCTCCCAAATTAGATTAATCGATATTTACTCTACTTTGTTGTGCGGAATAATAAGTGTTTATTCGCGTTTTATCAATTGATTGTAGAGTATGAATCCTCGTTCGGTCACGGTTGCCGTTCATGATTGTAGTACCACTAGTTAAGTCGTCAAGACCGATAGCATGTGCTAGTTCGTGTACCCCTGTACTTTTTGCCACAGTGGAATTCCCTGTTAAATTCTTATTTCCAACATTTAACATAACGGTAAATTCAACTAATATACCATTTGATACTCTATTGTATTGAATTCTTCCATAATTGGTACTACTTACTTCATTATAAGTATTTAATATTCTTTTTGTCGGTGAACTAGCCAAGGAGAATCGAACAAGGCGCAGTTTTATATCCAGCATCCACCACAACAGCTGTGGGCTTTCCTACTTTCTCTTTTACTTCATTCACGAGGGATTCTAGCATGCGGCTATCATGAACATTGGCTCCTGTAACTTGAGTGGCAAGAATAAAACCTTTGGAATCACAAGCTGTGTGAAAGGAATAAGCAAACTGTTTTTCCCGTTCATCTTTTACATAATAACCACTTTCCGGATCCGTAGTGCTCACTTTAATTTGTTTTGTTTCAGTCTTTGTCTGAGGGGTGAAGGGCTTTTTTCCATGGCTACCCTGTCTTCATTTATTTCCTTATCTAATTGTTCCTGGTAACACCTTGTTTCCACATTGACGACTTCTTTAGTGAATTTCTTTTTATTGGCGTTGGCTTTCACTTGAGTCGAATCAATAAAAGCTACAGAGGGATCAACGAACCCTTTTTTCATCGCTTCATTTAAGATGTGGTAGAAGATGCTTTCGAAGATTTCTGTATCTTTGAACCGGCGGATGTAGTTCTTACCGAAGGTAGAAAAATGAGGGATTGGTTGATCAAAGTCAAAACCTAAAAACCAACGGTACGCCACATTGGTTTCTATTTCTCTGATCGTTTGTCGCATAGATCGAATTCCAAAAAAATACTGAATGAACACCATCTTAATAGACAACAGGGTCGATGCTTGGCCGCCCATTGTCCATAGAATATTTATCTTCCACCAAATCATAAATAAAGTTAAAGTCTAAGGCTTTTTCAATTTTACGTACAAGGTGGTTCTCAGGCACAATTTGATCAAGAGCTATCATAGAAACTTGATAGCGTCCTTCCATTGATTGTTTCGATAACATCTTTAACACCCCTCAAACAGACATACTTAATTTATTCAACAAAAAAAGCCTGTAGACCTGCCTAGTAACTAGACTTTGTCTACAAGCTGACAGGACGGAATTTACCGTCCTGTTTTTTTATTGCCTAAAGGGATTTTTCCATTCCATCAAGGTGGCATGGTTACGTGAGTCCTCGTCTTCCAGGTAGTTTTTCGCTACTTTAACAGGGGTCCTTCCACAGCGTAAAAGGAAGGTAATGACAGGATCTTTGATTTCGCCGCTTACCACTTTTTCAAGGTAGGCTTCTGCTGACATTTCATCCTCATACTTATGAAAATGCGGCATCCTTCCACCGCCCAGTAAGCGTTCTATCCCAAGCTGTATGACCACTTCATACATAGATTGCATGAGCCACTTCCCAAGTCCAAGTTTCCGGTAAGTCGGACTGACACTGATATCCACCACATACAAAGTGTTCCCTTCAGACTGGTGGTTCCGTATATAGCCGTTATCCGTGATTTGCTCCCATGAATGATCAGGCTCACCAGGAGAATAATTAACGCGCAAGCCAGTCATTGACCCAGCAATCTCCCCATCAATTTCTACACAAAGTGCCCCTTCCGGAAACAAATTCACATGATTCTTTAGCTGTTCCTCGTTCCACCACAGCTCTGAAGGAAATGGTGGCGGAAAACATTCCTGCTGTACGCGGATTAATTGCTCAAAGTCTGTCTCCTGATAGTTTCGGATAATAGCTTTTACCGGCTTGTCCCGATCAAAGACATAAACCTCTTTTCGATACAATTCCCATCCCTCCTAAGAGTTCCACTTTACAATTAAGTCTACCACCTATTAATCTGGAGTGTAATAAAACTGCTTAGAACCGTCTTGAATTCAGGAAACTACTTTTTGAGGACTTCTCTTATTCTTTTCCAGCTTCACGGAGGTCCTCATCCAAAAGCTTGCAACGTATAAAGAAAAGACTGCCCCAAAAGACAGCCCTCACAAAAGATTAGTATTTAATAAGGAAGTATTTCTTCTTCCCTCTTCTTACAACAGTAAATTGCCCCTCGATGCGGTCGGTTTCACTAAGAACATATGCAAGATCTTGAACCTTCTCCCCATTGATAGAGATTGCACCATTCGTGATATCTTCACGGGCTTGACGCTTAGAAGGTGCAATTTTACTTGCAACCAGCAATTCAACTAATGCAAGCTGATCGTCATTTTCCACTGTAAATGAAGGCACATCTGCAAAGCCCTGCTTAATTTCATCAGCAGTAAGCTCGGAGATGGATCCACTGAACAATGCTTTGGAAATGCGGATTGCCTGTTCTAAAGCAGCCTCACCATGCACCAACTTCGTAACTTCTTCTGCAAGGCGTTTATGTGCGGAACGTTTCTCCGGTGCTTCTTGTAATTCTTTTTCAAGCTCCAAAATCTCACCATGCGACAAGAACGTAAAGAACTTCAAGTATTTCACAACATCACGGTCATCTGTATTGATCCAGAATTGGTAGAACTCGTATGGAGACGTCTTCTCGCGATCTAACCAGATTGCGCCTCCTTCTGTTTTCCCGAATTTCGTGCCATCCGCTTTTGTCACAAGAGGAATCGTCAGACCAAATGCTTTTGCATTTTCTTCAGATTTACGGATTAACTCCATTCCAGCAGTGATATTCCCCCACTGATCGCTACCACCGATTTGCAGCTTACAATTTTGCCCTCTGTACAAATGCAAGAAGTCCAAGGATTGAAGAATCATGTAACTGAATTCGGTGTAAGAAATTCCAGATTCAATACGGGATTGTACGGAATCCTTTGCAAGCATGTAATTAAGACCAAAGTTTTTTCCAACATCACGAAGGAAAGAAATAACGTTCATTTCCCCGATCCAGTCATGGTTGTTTGCAATCACTGCTGGATTTTCTGTCGCTGAGAAATCCAAGAATTGAGATAGTTGGCCTTTAATTCGATTGGACCACTCCACTACGATATCAGAAGTATTCAATGTTCGTTCCGCTTTCTTCCCACTAGGATCCCCGATTAATCCAGTCGCCCCACCAACCAACGCGATTGGATGGTGCCCATCCTGCTGGAATCTTCTTAATGTAAGAATCGGCAGCAAATGTCCGATATGCAAACTGTCCCCTGTCGGATCAAAACCAGAGTACAACTTCACCTTTTCCTCTGATAAAAGCTTCGTCAATCCCTCTTCATCCGTCACCTGATTCACTAACCCTCTGAACTGTAAATCCTCTAATAAACTCATGTCATAATCTCCTTTTATGGTTTTTAAATAAGTAAAATAAAGTGAATTACGCAGCTGATGCTCGGAGCAAAAGGCGTAGACTCCAATGTTGAGACTCCGCAGGCTTGCCGAGGAGGCTCAAGGTCGCCCCGCGGAAAGCGAAGCCGTCTGCAGAGAGCATCAGCGGTGTTAAGCAGTACCTAAACACAAAAAAACCCATCCCTTCTATAAAAGAAGGGACGAGTTTATACGCGGTACCACCCTAATTGAAAAGCAGACAAAAATGCTTTCCCACTCAAAAATGTAACGGTTCTCACCGTCTTTAACTACTAAGCCAAAGCATGGCCGTTCCCAAAAGATGCTCGAGGAGGTAATTCATCCAAACAGGTGTACTGATTTTCACCAACCATCAGCTCTCTTTAAGCATGCCTATTTGTACTACTTATTCCTGTCTTAGCGCATTCTATAATTAATCAAAAATTTATATAAAGTCTTTTTACCATAAAATGAAGTTGAATGTCAATAGAATTATCAAGAAAATATTGGTAAGGAAGAAAAAGTTTGTCGCTATAAAACCTCAATATGCTATAATTATAATGATTTGCCGGGGGGTAGATAAAATATGTCAAACTACGACAAGTTCAAAGAAAAGTCGCAGTCCTTTTTTCGATTTTTTGTAAATAAAAAGACGAAAAAAGGGGCCAACATTACATATTTAGTAGTGTGGAACTTAATCTTGATTTTTCTCGTTATCGGATTGATCGGTGTATCATTTGCCGGTGGTGCCGGTGCTGGTTATTTTGCCGCATTGGTCAAAGAGGAGCCAGTCCGCTCTTATGAAGATATGAGAACAAACATTTACAACTATGAAGAATCTACAGAAATGTATTTTGCAGGAGACGTCTATCTGGGAAAATATCGTGCAGATCTGCTTCGTGAAGAAGTGTCCCTTGATAACGTATCAAAGCATTTAATCAACGCACTTGTCTCCACTGAGGATGAGTACTTCTATGAGCATGAAGGAATCGTGCCTAAAGCGATTGTCCGTGCAATTGTTCAGGAAGTTACTAACTCCGCCAATCAGACCGGTGGTAGTACGTTGACACAGCAATTAATAAAAAACCAAGTACTGACTAATGAGGTTTCTTTTGACCGTAAAGCCAAAGAGATTCTCCTTGCCCTTCGATTGGAGAACTATTTCTCAAAAGAAGAGATACTTGAAGCGTACCTGAATGTTTCCCCATTCGGAAGGGATTCAAACGGAAGAAACATTGCAGGAGCCCAAACGGCTGCCGAAGGTATTTTCGGGGTGGATATCAGCGAATTGACGATTCCACAAGCGGCATTCATTGCCGGCTTGCCGCAAAGTCCTTTTGCCTATACACCGTTTACGCGCTCAGCAGAAGTGAAAACGCCGGAAGGACTTGAACCAGGCATTGAAAGAATGCGCTATGTCCTACACAGAATGCATGCGATGGGACATATCGATGCCAAGCAATACGAAGAAGCAATGGCATATGATATCACGAAGGACTTAACAGGTCCAACAAACAGTGCCATTGACGAGTTTCCTTATGTAGCATTTGAAATTGAAGAAAGAGCACAGGAAATCATTGCAGAGCAATTAGCATTAAATGATGGGTATGAGATAACAGACCTTGAGAATAATGAAGAATTGTATAGAGAATACAAACGTTTGGCAGACTCTGCTCTAAGACAAAAAGGATATGTCATCAAAACGACAATAGATAAAGACATCTATTCGAAAATGAGGGAAATAACACAAGAGTTCCCTTATTTCAACGAAACCAAAGTATACTCTTATGAAGAAGATACAATTCCTGATACCGGGGAATTGGTTGCTAAAAACGCCGAACAGGTTGGAGCATTGCTGTTGGACAACAAAACAGGTGCCATCATCAGCTTTGTTGGAGGACGCGACTTCAAGTTGAAAGATTTGAACTTTGCAACGAATACATGGCGTCATAACGGTTCCACGATGAAGCCATTGCTTGGTTACGCACCTGCCTATGAGATGGGGACGTTACAACCAGGTAGTGTACTTGCTGATACACCGTTGACGGTACAAGATGGTCCACGAACATGGTCACCAAATAACTGGAATAATCGATTCAACGGTTTGCAAACCGTTCGTGAATCCGTAGCATTGTCTCATAACTTAGCGGCAGTCCGAGGATATATGGAAATCCTGCCGCAACGTCCGATGGACTATCTCTTCAAACAAAACTTCACGAAACTAACTGAAGGCGATGCACATAATCTTTCTGCAGTTCTTGGTTCCCCAGCAGTCGGTGTAAGCGTGGAGGAAAACACTGCAGGTTACGTAACTTTTGCAAACGGTGGAAATTACGTAAAACCATATCTGATTGAAAGCATTACTACTAAAGATGGCAATGTCGTCTATGAACATAAGGTGGAGCCTGTTGAAATATATTCTCCTCAAACAGCCTATCTGATGATTGATACGATGCGTGATACCTTTAGAAGAGGAACAGCAAATGTAGCCAGGGATAACCTGCAATTCAGATCAGACTTCGCAGGTAAAACAGGTACAACCCAAGATACACATGACATTTGGATGATGGGGTCCAACCCGAACATCACGTTTGGATTGTGGATGGGATATGATGAAAGACATGTCCTACAAAGCAACAGTGGAAGAACGCCTACGCAAAGAAGTCAGGTACTATGGGCACAGCTATTAAATGGCGCCTATGACATCAATCCTGAACTAATCGGTCCATCCGAACAGTTCCAGATGCCAGGCGGAATCGTCCGACGCAGCTACTGTAAATTGTCCGGATTGCTTCCTTCCGACCTATGTAGTAAGGCAGGTTTGGTTGGAGAAGATCTTTTCAATGCAAAATATGCTCCAACGAGAACGGACGACAGCCTGACAACTGGGAAATATGTTCAAATTGGCGATGTGGCGTATGAACCTTTAAGCTCGACTCCGAGAGAGTTTGTTAAGGAAGGGCCGATGCTAAAGCCTGATTTCTTAAAGAAACTTCAAATCAGCAGCATTGAAGAACTTGCAGAGTACATGCCAAACAGCTCGATTTTCGATGGCTTGACCGTACTATCAACTGACCCACTTCCAGCCAATAGTTCAGCACCTGGACAAGTTGGCGGAGTCAGCATTTCCGGTTCAACCTTGAAATGGTCAGCAAGCTCTCAAAAGGACGTTATTGGATATTACGTCTACTATAAAGCAAATAGTTCTAGTTCTGCCAGTAAGATAGCGGCTGTACAAGCCGGGAAAAATCTATCAACAAATGTATCACAAAAATCTGGATTCTTCTATGTCACTGCCGTGAATGCAAGTGGCAAAGAGTCGTCTCCTTCAAGCTCTGTGAAGCTTGGAGATCCAGATAAGAAAGAAGATCCTAAACCAAAACCTAAACCAGATCCTAAACCACCTTCCAATGGCGGTGGAAATGGAAATGGTGGTGGAAACGGTGGTGGTGGAAACGGCGGCGGAAGTGGTGACGATAACTCCACTGATCCACCACCAGATGATAACGGAGATGACGAGGAAGATTAATTTCTTATTCACGAATCCACAGAGGCACTTGATCACTAGATCAAGTGCCTTTTTTATATTACATCAATGCTGCTTCCTGCTTCATCCACCGAAAAAAAAACAACCCACCGCTTAATGAACGGCAGGTTGTTTATTAAATTCATCTTCAAAAATCTTTGAGAAAAAAGCCTTATTAATCTTCCATTGTGGACAAATCACCAGTTGGCAGATCAAGCTCCCACGCTTTCAATACGCGACGCATGATTTTCCCGCTACGAGTCTTTGGAAGCTTATCACGGAATTCGATTTCACGCGGTGCCGCATGTGCAGCAAGGCCTCGTTTAACAAATTGGCGGATTTCCTCTTTCAGCTCGTCGCTTGCAGTGTGTCCATCACGAAGCGCTACAAACGCTTTGATGATTTCGCCGCGCACCGGGTCAGGCTTTCCGATTACTCCAGCCTCTGCTACTGCAGGATGCTCGACAAGCTTGCTTTCCACTTCAAATGGTCCTACACGTTCACCGGATGTCATGATAACATCATCGATACGGCCTTGGAACCAGAAGTAGCCTTCTTCATCCATATATGCGGAGTCCCCTGAAACATACCAGTCTCCAGGCATGAAGTAGGATTCATATTTCTCTTTGTTGTTCCAAATGGTGTGCATCATGGATGGCCAGCCCTTCTTGATGGCAAGGTTCCCCATGCGATATGGCGGCAATTCATTCCCTTGATCGTCAACAATCGCAGCTTCTACACCGGGGATCGGTTTCCCCATGGAACCTGGCTTGATTTCCAATGACGGATAGTTACAAATAAGCTGTGCACCTGTTTCCGTCATCCACCATGTATCATGAACACGGAGGTTGAAGACTTTCACTCCCCAGCGAATGACTTCGGGGTTCAATGGCTCCCCGACACTCAGAATATGGCGAAGTGAGGAAAGATCATATTTCTTTACTACTTCATCCCCTGCTCCCATTAGCATACGGAATGCTGTTGGTGCACTATACCATACTGATACGCCGTAATCCTCGATTGTTTCATACCATGCTTCCGGTCTGAAACGGCCGCCGACAATGACATTCGATGCACCGACAAGCCACGGACCGAAGATTCCGTATGCTGTGCCTGTCACCCAACCAGGATCTGCTGTACACCAGTATACATCTTCTTCCTTCAGGTCAAGTACCCATTTTGCCGTCTGATAATGCTGCACCATCGCATTATGCACATGCAGCACGCCCTTTGGCTTCCCTGTGGATCCACTTGTATAGTGAAGGACCAATCCGTCAGTCTTTTCCACCCATTCCACTTGAAGCTTTTTACTCGCCTCTTTCATACGGGAAAGGAAGTCCACAAAAGGACCTTCTTCTTTAACATCTTCCCCGACAAGAACCACATGCTTTAATGCAGGGAGGTCATCAAGAGGAATTCTTTTTAGAAGTTCAGGAGTCGTGATGATCACTTTTGCTTCACTATCTTCCAGGCGATCTTTTACAGCGCCTTCCATGAATGCTTCAAATAGCGGCCCGACGATTGCACCTAGCTTGATGGCCCCTAGGGCGGCAAAATATAATTCCGGTGAGCGCGGCATAAAGATGAAGACACGGTCTCCCTTTTCCACATCACACGTCTGTTTTAGAATATTTCCCGCTTTGTTGGACATCTCTTTCATTTCCTTGAACGTATATTTCTCATCACGCTCCGGATCTCGGTAATATAGTGCGACTTTATTTTTCCGTGCAGAATCTGCATGGCGGTCAATTGCTTCGTATGCTACATTAACTCTTCCTGTTTCAGCAAAACTGAAGTTTTTTTCCACCTCTGACCAATCAAAATTATGATAGGTTTGTTCATAGTCTTCTAGATTGTAGTTTCCCTTCGTCACTGGTAACGCTTCCACTTTCATCCACAAACACCCCTTATGTATAATCTACAATTCTATTATAGTACAGATATAGTTTTTTCTCAATTTTTAAAAAATTGATAGTATTACATGAATAATTTTATATTTTCTAGTAGACTAGAGATAGAGCGTGATGAAAGCGTTTTATTTATCTTGTGTTTTTTCTGTAAAATGAGAAAATATAGCTAGAGATTCACTATTATTCTTGTAGGTAAAAGTAGGTGGGAACTTAGATGGAACACAGAAAAACGTATAATGCCAAAGAAATTAAAACAAGAAACAGCCGCTTGATCATAGAAGGACCGGTTAATCCCGAGAAACTGGCAAGCTATGAGTTTCATAAAGATCTTGTTGCATTTAGACCTCCTGAACAGCAACGAAAAGCCTTGATTGAAATTGCAGGACTGCCAGAGGGCAGAATCATCATTGCAAGAACACAAGATACCATCGTAGGATATGTGACCTATTTGTATCCCGATCCAATGGAGAGATGGTCTGAAGGCAAGATGGAGAACCTTATTGAGCTTGGTGCGATTGAAGTGGTGCCGGAAGTCCGCGGCAGCTCAGTTGGAAAATCACTGTTACAGGTCTCTATGATGGATGAAATGATGGAAAATTATATTGTGATAACAACAGAGTACTACTGGCACTGGGATTTGAAAGGTACTGGTCTGAATGTCTGGGAATACAGAAAAATAATGGAGAAGATGATGAACGCCGGTGGACTGGAATATTATGCAACAGATGACCCGGAGATCAGC
The DNA here is from genome assembly GCA_001648575.1 of Sutcliffiella horikoshii DSM 8719. Classification (GTDB taxonomy): domain Bacteria; phylum Bacillota; class Bacilli; order Bacillales; family Bacillaceae_I; genus Sutcliffiella_A; species Sutcliffiella_A horikoshii. Next base: position 34,075 of record LQXN01000055.1, read on the forward strand.
TCACATCCTGCCAATTGTTTGATGGCACGCATCGGTAAAAACATCGATCAGGAGTCTGTTCAGAAATTCGATCAACTTCGCTTTCACAACCGCTTCATGTACTAGCATATGATGTCTTAATCGGAACTTGTTTGACAAGGAGGAAAGACCATGATCGTAGAAAGAATTATGAAGAAGGATGTCTTTACACTGCTACCGACAGATACAGTTGAACGCGCACTTCTTCTTATGGAAGAAAAAAGCATCCGGCACATTCCCATTGTGAATGACAATCATCAATTGGTAGGCATCATTTCTGACAGGGATGTAAGGAATGGCTTGCAGGCTGCCTTGTATGGCAATAGCACGCAAAATGATTTACAGCAGCCTTTGTCCAAAGTGATGAAGACCAACCTGTTAACCGGACATCCTCTTGATTTTGTAGAGGAAGTGGCGGCAACATTTTATGAATATAAAGTAGGCTGCCTACCAATCATCCAAGATTCAAAGCTTGTCGGGATTGTCACAGAAACAGATCTTTTATATACTTTTGTACAGTTGACAGGCGCAAACCAGCCGGCTTCCCAGTTTGAAGTGAAGGTGGAAAACATTGCAGGGAAATTGGCAGAAGTAACCTCCATTTTAAGTAAAAGAAAATTAAATATTCTCAGTGTGCTTGTCTACCCTCATCAGGATGAGCAGTCTAAGATCCTAGTCTTCCGTGTACAGACGATGAACCCAACAGGAGTCATCCACGATTTACAACAAGAAGGCTATGAAGTGCTATGGCCAAATCTGCCTGGTGTTACTTCATGAAAAAAGCTGTCTTTGTCTACTCGGATGATTTCCAAACTTATAAATTCAGTGAAAATCATCCCTTCAATCAACTGAGAGTCAAACTGACCTATGATTTGCTGCAGAAAAGCAAATTTCTGTCATTCCAGGATATCATTCCGCCAAGAATGGCAACAGATGAGGAATTGGCGCTGGTGCATGACCCTCGCTATATTGAAGCTGTAAAACTGGCTGGGAAAGGGCAATTGCCAAAGGAAAAAGCAAACAACTATGGTCTCGGGACGGAGGATACTCCTATCTTCCCGAATATGCATGAGGCAAGCTCTTTGCTTGTGGGGGGAACATTAACTGCAGTCGATCATGTCATGACGGGTAAGTCTGAACATGCATTGAATCTTGGCGGTGGACTTCATCATGGCTTCCGTGGCAAGGCATCCGGCTTTTGCATTTATAATGATACGGCTGTCGCCATCAAGTATCTTCAAGAAAAATATGGTGCCAGAGTTCTTTACGTCGACACAGATGCCCATCATGGTGATGGTGTCCAGTGGGCATTTTATGAGGATCCTGATGTCTGCACCCTTTCCATTCATGAAACGGGGCGCTATTTATTCCCTGGGACGGGGAATGTGAATGAGCGTGGACAGGGAGACGGCTACGGCTATTCTTTTAATATCCCGATTGACGCTTTCACTGAAGATGATTCCTTTTTGGAAGTATACGAACAATCCCTAACGGAAATTGCTGCGTTTTTCAAGCCCGATGTCATACTTACTCAAAATGGTGCGGACGCTCATTTTTATGATCCCCTCACCCACCTTTCAACATCTATAAAGGTTTACCGTGAGATACCTAAGCTCGCCCATAAAATTGCACATCAATATTGCAAAGGGAGATGGATTGGCGTCGGAGGCGGAGGTTATGACATTTGGAGGGTCGTACCAAGGGCATGGTCTCATATCTGGTTGGAAATGATTGAAAAGAACGATGTGCAAGGTTATTTGTCAGAAGATTGGATAAACGAATGGAAAGATCAATCACCAGTGGATTTACCTGTTACTTGGGAAGACAAAGCTGATTTGTACAAACCAATCCCGCGAAAACAAGAAATCACCGAAAAAAACAAGCAAATCTTAACCAAAGCCTTATATCCTATCAGTCACCTCCGAAAGGATAATACACAAATTGGATAAGCGCCTTACACGAATATCAATCGCAATACAAAAAAAGCCAGATCTACGCTAAAGGCGTTGCTCTGGCTTTTGATATTTTTAATCGATTCTTTCTACATGCTGCGGATCCGATATGACTATTTCGACCCTTCTATTCTTCTGGTAATTTTCACTTGAAGTATTTTCTACAATCGGTCTTGTGTCACCATACCCCACTGCAATGAATCGTTCAGGATCTAAGTCGTGTGTACCCACAAGATAGCGAATGACGCTACTGGCCCTTGCAGCAGATAGCTCCCAGTTGGAAGGGAATTTGTCTGTGGATATTGGTCGATTATCTGTATGCCCCTCTATCTTGACAAGGTTAGGAATCCTTGTAAGAAGTGTCCCCACCTTATCCAGGAAGGGATAGGCGATTGGAAGGATCCTAGCCTCAGCTGTTTCATATAAGACCTTCTCTTCCAGGACAAGAACTATTCCCCGTTCGGTCCTGTTGGCAATTACCACCTCTTCCAGGTCATTTTCCGCCAAGAAAATCTGCACTTCCACTAACAATTCCTGAAGGCTATCATTCTCCATTTCCGTATGAGCACTTTCCTCTTGTTTTGCGACATCATCCTGGTTATTGGTGGATTCGGTGTTGACGGAAAAATCTGTCGGGTGCTCAAATGGAACAGCAGAAGGATTATAATCAAGTATATTCACTTGCTTGAATGATTCTGCCACTGCTTTGAATTTCACTAAATCTATCTGGGACATGGAAAAGAGTAATATGAAAAATACAAGGACAAGCATGAACAGGTCTGAAAAGGTAACCATCCATTTTGGTGCGCCTTTTTCATGGACAACTCTTTTTCTACGCTTCATTGAAAGTTCTCCTCAAGCGTTTCTGACACTGCTTCTTCTTTTTTAGCACGATCTTGATTGGAAAGGAAAGCAGACAGTTTTTCTTCTAATATTTTCGGGTTTTGACCAGATTGTACGCCAATGACCCCTTCTATGATAATTTGCTTAAGGAATACTTCTTTTTCTGTTTTATTCGCTAATTTACTAGCAATAGGGAGAAAAACAAGATTGGCTAACATTGTTCCATATAAAGTAGTTAAAATGGCAATTGCCATATTTGGTCCGAGTGTTGTGGGGTCATTAAGGTTCTTAAGCATCAACACCAAGCCAATCAGCGTTCCAATCATCCCCCATGAAGGTGCATAATCTCCCGCTTTTTCAAGAATGCTTCTCCCTTTCAAATGCCTTTCTTCCATGGCAGAGATTTCTGCATTCATAATATCATGAATGACTTCAGGCTCGACTCCGTCCACCGCAAGCAGCACACCCTTTTTGATGAACTTGTCTTCTACTTCTTCCAATTCTGCCTCTAAAGCTAATAACCCTTCTCTTCTTGCTCTGTCTGACAGCCTTACAAAAGTTTCAATCAGATTGGGCAATTCATTTTCCTGTCGTGAAAATGCTGCCTTTACTACCGTGGGAATCACCTTCATCTCTTTCAAGTTGAACGTAATCAACAATGCCCCAACCGTCCCCCCGATAACAATTAAGAAAGATGGTAGATGCAAGAAGTTGCTTGCACCGCTTAATCCCGAATTATTAACGATACCGAACAATATCATGGCTAAACCAAGTACAAGACCTATAGGTGTTAACACATCAAACTTTTTCATACTTTCTCCCCTGACCTTAAACGCTCTTGTTTATGTTTTTAATGAAGGCTTTATCGGACTCCGATGTTGATTTCCGCACTGGGCTCGTCCGACAGCTTGGTTGTCTTGAAATCATTCTGAGCCTTCCATAAATAAAGAGGACAAACGTTGTTGCTTTTTGTCCTCTTCTTTTACTATCTATATCGACAGCTTTTTTATTTTGTTGAGCGTCTAAATTCAATTCTATGTGGAAGTACGACAGTCTGGTCCTCCACTTTCTCTTTATTCATGAATTTCGTTAAAAGTCTCATTGCCACTGCACCGATATCGTACATCGGTTGGACCACCGTGGAAAGCTGCGGACGTACCATTGTTGCTAGTCGAGTATTATCAAATCCGATGACTTCAATGTCCTCAGGAATATTCAGCCCATTATCCTGAGCCCCATGGATAACCCCTAATGCCATTTCGTCTGTTCCAACAAAAATTGCGGTAGGGCGGTCTTCCAATCCGATCAGTTTTTCAACTGCCTCGATACCTGAATCATAAGAGTAGTCACCTTCTATTACAATTTCCTCATCATATGACAAACTGGCATCTTCTAAGGCACGTTTATAACCTGTCAGCTTTTTCTCTCCGTTGATTGGTTCTTCAAAAAGCCCAGACACATACCCTACACGTTTATGGCCTTTTTCAATCAACGCTGTTACAGCATCAAATGAAGCTTGTACATAATCAATGGTTACTGAAGGTACTTTGTTGTCTTTTTCAATGGAAGCAGCAAGAACGATTGGTACAGGAGATCTTTCAAACTCCGCTGCAAGCTCTTCAGTAATGTTCCCACTCATGAAAACAATTCCATCCACTTGCTTGCCAAGCATCGTATTCAGTAAGTGTAGTTCCTTGTCGACATTCTGGTCAGAGTTGCTCAGGATGATATTGTACTTGTACATGGTTGCAATATCCTCAATTCCACGAGCTAATTCTGCATAGAAAATATTCGAGATATCAGGGATGATTACCCCGACAGTTGTCGTCTTCTTACTCGCCAAGCCCCTTGCCACAGCATTAGGGCGATAGCCAAGACGCTCAATGGCTTCCAATACTTTTTTTCTTGTTGTTGGTTTTACATTTGGGTTTCCGTTTACCACCCGGGAAACCGTTGCCATGGAAACATTTGCTTCTCTGGCCACATCATAAATTGTTACATTCATTCGCACACACTCTCCTTCTATATTCATGCATCTATGTAAGGCAATATTTAAATAAGATAAATTTGGCAAAATAACGCATTTATCTAATAATCATACGTTATTCTTTGTCTACAATCAATGAATTTACTATACTCCTAGCTATATCTTTTACTAAATGTAAACTTTTTATGAAAACTTATGAAAAGGCTGTTTTCTAAATCTTTGATGTTTAATTTTTTTTGTTTTCATCCGATATATCTCTGTAAAAGATATACCATTGTGTAGACAAAGCTTAAAATAATGAAATTCCCTAGTTGATTGCAGTGGAAGGCGCGTAGACTCCCGCACAAGTAAGACTCCCAAGCGTTGTGAAGAGGCTTACGTACCGCCCGCAGGAAAGCGAAGAGCCTGTAACGAAGATCAAACTGTTCCAACAGATAACCTAATTAATTTATAGTTTATCAACAGTCTGATACTCTTTGCTTACTTTCAGGCAGGTGGACTTTCTACTAGCAAATTGGCACAAGTATAGAAACAAAGAGCTTAAAAACAAGAAAGACGAGCGTTTCAATCCGCTCGTCTTGGAGAAAATGTTTATTATACCTTGTACGAATAATGACTGCGTAACTCTGTGATGAATTCGTTGAATTGGTCAATATCCATTTGCTGTGCAGCGTCAGAAAGTGCCACTGCCGGATCAGGATGTACTTCAGCCATCACTCCATCCGCACCGATTGCAAGTGCAGCCTTTGCAGTAGGCAAAAGAAGGTCTTTTCTGCCAGTGGAGTGTGTTACATCCACAAAAACAGGTAAGTGAGTTTCTTTTTTCAGAATAGGTACAGCTGAAATATCTAATGTATTTCTAGTAGCTTTTTCGTACGTTCTGATTCCGCGCTCACATAGGATAATTTGGTCATTCCCTTGTGAGATGATGTATTCTGCTGCGTTGACAAATTCGTCAATGGTAGCAGCAAGACCTCTCTTAAGGAGTACAGGCTTTCTGACTGCTCCTGCCGCTTTCAGCAATTCGAAGTTCTGCATGTTGCGCGCACCAATTTGAATAACATCTACGTAGTCGCATGCTACTTCAATATCTGCCGGGTTAATGATTTCACTGATGATGGCCATATCAAATTCGTCACCGACGCGTTTTAATATTTTCAAGCCTTCAAGGCCCAGACCTTGGAAATCGTAAGGAGAGGTTCTAGGCTTGAACGCACCACCGCGAAGCAATTTAACCCCTTGCGCTTTTGCTGCTTGTGCGACTTGTGCAACTTGTTCATAGCTTTCTACGGCACAAGGTCCGATGATGAAGTTTTGTGAACCATCACCAATTTTAACACCCTTGACTTCTACAACCGTATCTTCCGGTTTTTTCTTACGGGACACTAGTAATGCTTTTCTATGATCATCTTTTTGCAGTTCCAAACCTGCTTTGAAAATCTCTTTGAATAAATGTTGCAGTGTGGAGGTTTCGAAAGGACCATCGTTATGCTCCGTGATCAGGTCTAGCATTTTTCTTTCACGGACTGGGTCATATCGATTTACACCTTGCGCTTCCTTAAGCTTCCCAATTTCCTGGACAAGCTCACCGCGCTTGTTGATGACCTCTAAAAGTTGTAAGTTGAGTTCTTCGACTTGTTTTCGCAAGGCGTCTAGTTCGTTATGACTCATATTAATTCATCCTTTCTATATTTATAACAGTACCGAGTTGTGGTACATTTCTATTAATTAGTTATTATAAACGATGACTTTCAGATTGTCACGATTTTTTTCTTTATTAATTAAACGCTTTTAAGCGGTAAAGTATTATATGATGCAACAAGAGGAAGGTGAATGTTTTTTGATTTTCGCATTAGACATTGGAACCAGGTCAGTTGTCGGCCTGCTTTTGGAAAAAGAACAAGATAAATTTCGCATTTTAGATATGGTCATCCAAGAACATGAAGAACGGGCGATGTTGGATGGACAGATTCATGATATTCTGGCTGTTTCCAAGGTTATAACATCTGTGAAGGAACAACTGGAGGAAAAGCATGGACCTCTTGCCAAAGTATGTGTGGCAGCTGCCGGAAGAGCCTTGAAAACTCAAACAGCCTTTTCCAGTCAGGATATTAAAGGAAAAGCGCTGTTTAATGAAGAGGACATTTTCCTCCTTGAACTTGCCGCCGTCCAGGAAGCACAACGGAACTTGCTGAAAGAGAAAGAATTGGACCAGGCTGATCAATATTTCTGTGTCGGCTATTCGGTACTCCGCTATTATTTGGACGAAGAAGAGATTGGCAGTCTGCTTGACCAGCGAGGAGAGAAGGCTTCTGTGGAAATAATCTCCACATTCCTTCCAAAAATCGTAGTAGAATCGTTGATTTCAGCACTACAACGAGCTGACTTGCAACTTGAAGCCATGACACTTGAACCGATAGCTGCCATCAATGCCCTAATCCCGACTTCCATGAGACGTTTGAACATTGCTTTAGTAGATATTGGAGCGGGTACCTCTGATGTAGCCATTTCGATGGACGGGACTGTTACAGCTTACGGTATGGTCCCTGTTGCAGGAGATGAAATCACAGAAGGGCTGAGCGATGCTTTCTTGCTGGACTTTCCAAAGGCTGAGCAAGCTAAAAGAGAGATGCTCACAAATGAGCAAATAACCTTTACAGATGTGCTGGGTTTCGAACAGACTCTTACGAAGTCTGACATGGTAGAGCAAATACTCCCTACAATTGAGAAACTCGCAAAAGCAATCACCAATGAAATCAAACGGCAAAATAGCCAGAAAGCTCCAAAAGCGGTCATGCTAGTAGGTGGTGGGAGCCTGACGCCTTCTCTTCCATCCTTGATTGCTAAAAACCTTGATTTGCCTGAAAATCGTGTTGCTATTAGAGGTATAGATGCCATCCAACAGCTTCTTCCGACAGATTTCCCGGTTAAGGGGCCAGAATTCATTACCCCTATCGGCATTGCCATTGCAGCTAAGGAAAAGCCGATAGAATATGTATCTATTACTGTTAATGAACAACCTGTTCGTCTTTTTGATGTAAAAAAATTGACTGTCGGTGATAGCCTTTTAGCTTCAGGGATCAGCATCAGTAAGCTTGTCGGAAAGCCAGGGTTGGCATTGATGGTAGATGTAAATGGAAAGAATGTCACAATACCCGGTAGCTTTGGAGAAGCACCGATAATTTATAAAAATGGACAAGTCACCCAAAGCTTTGATCCAATCGAAAATGGAGACGTAATTATTGTGGAAAAAGGACAAGATGGAGAAATGGCCAAGGCAACCGCCAGACAAGTAATTGGATCGGAGAGAACACTGATAGCATTAGAAGTAAACGGATCCCCGGTTGATCTTACTCCGACGCTACTAGTGAACGGGAAACAAGCAGACTTGGACATCCCCCTTTCAGATCGGGATAAAATAACGTTTACCTACCCGGGCACTATCAAAGATTTGCTAGTTTCAACTAATATGATAGCAGAAAATGAGCTTCACCCATTTTACCTATATATTAATGACGAAAAAAGCATTTTCCCTTCTTTTTCTGTTCAAATTAAGAAAAACGGCAGTATGGTGTCTGCCACAGAGACATTTACTAATGGCGATCAGATTGACTGGGAGCATGCTACAAGCCCAACGGTTAAAATGTTGACCCTCCTCCAACAGTACGAAACAAAACAGGAGATTGCGGTCACCTATAAAGGAAATAAAGTCATCCTATTAAAGGCACTTCTAGAATTTTACCGTAATGGGGAAATATTGAATGAAGAAGAACTCCTGAATAGAGGTGACCACCTCCAACTCATGGTCAGACGAAAAGAACCGTTTATCTTCCAGGATATGTTCCGTTTTGTAGATATAGAAAGACCACAAGGAGCAGGTACCTTTCATCTTAAGAGAAACGGAATGAAGGCATCCTTTTACGACCTAATAGAACACGGAGATGAACTTGACATCGAATGGGAAAACAAGAGAGTTCAGGTATAGTAATAAAAATAAAACGAACGTGCAATTAATGCACGTTCGTTTCAGTGTGTAGCCAGAACCTTAGAATAATAAAATTCCCTAGTTGATCGCAGTGGAAGGAGCGAAGACTCCCGCGGGAGGAAGGGACATGTAAGACCCCGCAGGCGTAGCCGAGGAGGCTTACGGACCGCCCGCAGGAAAGCGTAGCTCCTGCAAAGAAGATCAACTGTTCCAACTGATAACTTAACTTGTTTATAGTTTGTCAACAGTCTAAAACGAACGTGCAAATGAATGCACGTTCGTTTTATTTTACATTTTCCTGTAATGAAGAATAAGTGATCTTCCAATGGGATGCATTCCACACGACTTTTCCATCCTTAAACAATAAAGCCTGAGGCGACTCATGCTTCACAGCTGTAGATTCGGCTATATGACTTGAAAGCGGTCGGGCTTCTTGTACATTTAAATAAAAGCAAGGAACCTGATCCTGATCAGCAACATAGTTTTCAAACTCTTCAAATGCGGCATGGCTGATCGGGCAGGTTGTACTGTTTTTGAAAAATAGGAACGTTTTATTGTCATTGAGGATTTGATCAAATTCTTCAACAGTTTGTATCATTGTCTTATCCATAATTAAACACCCTTCTCTATTGAATCATGTAATTAAAAACGGCGAAGCTATCATACCACTTCGCCGTTTGAATCTCAAGTTATGCGTTTACGTTCTGTACATTCTGTTGGTTTTGTTGGTTCTGATCATTTTTTCCTTCATCACTTGCAGATAACTTTTTCTCTACGTCTTCTAACGCAGCTTTAGTTTCTTCAAGTCGTTTCTTCACTTCATCGGACATGTCCTCGGTACCATTTTCGATAGCAGTTGCCGCTTCAGAAATGATATCTTGAACCTGCTCTTGCAGTTCCAAAGAGACATCACCGTTTTTTTCCTTCATTTGCTTAACTTTATCCATCACTTGCTGCGTTTGATCTGTGATGGCTTTTGTTAATTGATTTGTTTTATCCTTAGCAGTTTCAGCAAGTTCTGTAGTATACTCAGTTGCTTGAAGCTTCCAAAGGTCTGTTTTTTCCTTCAGTTGAGTTGCTTGATCTGTAATATCTGTACGAAGTTCTCTACCGGATTTAGGAGCTAAAAAGAGGGCAGTTGTAGCACCCACGATTCCTCCGATTAATGTACCGATCAATAAGTCTTTTGCGTTAATGCTGTCTTTGCTACTTTCTTGATTATTCATCTCTTCTTTGCTCATTTCCGATTCCTCCTCATAAATTGTTGATTTTGTTTTTCTGTTTTCTCTCATTCCATTTCTCGACCAGTTCCATAGCAACATTGGACCATTGTACGACTTGTGACACCTTATCCTGACTTTGATCTAGCTGCTTGGCAACATTATTAGATAAACGTGAAACGGAATGATTAAATCCTTGAATGGAAGTGCCTACATCCTTTACAGCAGTTACAACCGTATTAAGTTGCTGTGACTTATCTTGAATGTCGTCCATTAATACATTGGTCTTATGTAATATCTGCTCTGTCTCGGATGTAATTCCCTTCATCTGAGTTTCAATGCTACCCAAAGTCCCTGCTACTTGATTTAGTGTTCCTTGTACTGATAGTAGGGTTTTTGAAACAAAAATAACCAATATTAAAAAAGCTATAGCTACAATAATTGCGCTAATGTAAAGCAATTCACTCACAGTGACACCTCCTGGCTGCTGACGTACTACTAAATAGTTACCCCATATGGTACAGTTTAAACATCCTATACCCCTTTTTATTCTAGGACAATGTTAAATTCCCTTCTAAAAATAAAAGATTTTTTGAAAATATCATATATATTTTTAAACAAAATTCGCGGAATCGGTTACAATATAGTTGTTACATAACCAATTAATTAGGGGGCCATACAATGAAAGATCCTCGGATTCAAACACTGGCAAAAAATCTGATCAATTACTCTGTGCGTCTTCAAAAAGGCGAAAAAGTGTTAATTGAAAACTTCGGTCTGCAAAGAGAACTGGTCATTGCGCTTGTAGAGGAAGCATACAAAGCAGGCGGCTACCCTTTCGTTTCCTTAAAGGACGTTCAAGTCGACCGTGCACTATTAATGGGTGCACAAGATGAACAGTTTAACATGAAAGCCGATTTCGAAGCAAATGTCATGAAGAACATGGATGCATATATCGGGCTTCGTTCTGGCGACAACATAGCTGAACTATCCGATGTACCAGATGACAAGCAAAAAATCCAAGGCAGCACAGTTGGAAAGAAAGTACACCGTGATATCCGAGTACCAAAAACCAAATGGGTTGTCTTGCGCTATCCGAATGCAAGCATGGCCCAGTTAGCTAAAATGAGCACAGAAGGTTTTGAAAACTTCTACTTTGATGTATGTAACCTGGATTATGGGAAAATGAGCAATGCCATGGATGCTTTAGTTGAGCTGATGAATAAAACGGACAAAGTCCGAATCACGGGAGAAGGGACAGACCTCACTTTCTCCATTAAAGATATCCCAGCGATAAAATGTGCAGGCGAAATGAATATCCCTGACGGAGAGGTTTATACAGCTCCAGTGAAAGACTCTGTGAATGGTACGATAACTTATAATACTCCATCTCCTTACCAAGGGTTCACATATGAAAATGTGAAATTGACATTCCGCGATGGAAAAATTGTAGAAGCAACAGCAAATGATTCTGAACGTATCAACAAGATTTTCGATACAGACGAAGGAGCTCGATATGTCGGAGAATTTGCAATCGGGGTTAATCCGTATATCCAACATCCGATGCAGGATATCCTGTTTGATGAAAAAATTGACGGAAGCTTCCACTTCACTCCTGGCCAGGCATATGAAGATGCATGGAACGGGAACAATTCCGACATCCACTGGGACATGGTCATGATTCAGCGCCCTGAATATGGCGGAGGCGAAATCTACTTTGATGATGTATTGATCAGAAAAGATGGTAAGTTCGTCGTTACAGAACTTGAAGGGTTGAATCCAGAGAATTTGAAGTAAGCTTGTGATAGAAGAGCGAGTCATCCACAGTGAGAAGTGTGGATGTCCCAGTGTGTAGACAAAATTGTTTTATCTGGGAGATATGCAAAACCTGTGTTGATCGTAGTGGAAGGCGCGCAGACTTCTGCGGGAGGAAGGGACAAGGAAGACCCCGCAGGGCGTAAGCCCGAGGAGGCTTCCGGACCGCCCGCGAAAAGCGAAGCGCCTGGAACGAAGATCAACATCAGGATGCAAATTTAAAAATATTTAGGGCTTTGTCAACAGTCTGAGCCATCCACAGTGAGAATTGTGGATGGCTTTTTGTAAGGAATGAGGGGTCGTTGGACTTTGGTCGGTCTTCTCTGTTACCTTTGCTGCTATTTGCAGAGGGGCTTCGTGCTTTGAGACGGCTTCATCTAATCCAACTAAAAAAACCGGTCTCCCTCTTCACAAAGGGAAACCGGTCCTGAATCCTAAACAATCAAACTAACAGCGACTTTTCATACGCTTCCTGGAACTTTGTAACATCACCGGCACCCATAAAAATGATTACTGCATTTTCATGCTTTGCCAACAATTCTGTTCCTTCTTCGGTCAAAATCTCAGCCTGATTTATTTTTTCCAATAGATCATTGATGGTAAGCTTCCCTTGGTTCTCACGCGCTGAGCCGAAAATATCACATAGATATACATGGTCAGCCCCGCTTAAACTTTCGGCAAACTCGGTCAAGAATGTTTGGGTTCTTGTGAAAGTGTGCGGTTGGAAGACGGCAATGACGTCACGGTCGGGATATTTTTGATTTGCGGCATCGATTGTCGCTCGAATCTCGGTCGGATGATGGGCATAATCATCTATTAACACTTGTGAACCGACCACTTTTTCAGAAAATCTGCGTTTTACCCCTCCAAAAGTCAACAATTGGCTCTGGATTACATCCGCTGGGATCTCTTCGTAATGACATAGCGCGATTACTGCTAATGCATTCATGATATTGTGATCGCCATAGCCATTTATTTTAAAGGTCGCATAGTGGTTGTTTCGAACAAACACCTCGAATGTCGTACCTTCAGTAGACTTTTCAACGTGACGTGCCTGGAAATCATTTTCTTCACCAAATCCATAATAGATCACTGGGACCTTTGCTTGAATTTTTTGAAGGTATTCGTCATCTCCAAAGGCAATGATTCCTTTTTTCACTTGCAAGGCCATCTCCTGGAAAGCATTGAATACGTCATCGATGCTTCCAAAATAATCGGGGTGATCGAAATCGATATTCGTCATGATCGTATAGTCTGGGAAATAAGACAGAAAATGTCTCTTGTATTCACACGCTTCAAATACGAAATATTCACTGTCTTCAGCTCCACGGCCAGTACCGTCTCCGATTAGATAAGACGTAGGTTTTGCCCCTTGTATGACATGGGAAAGCAACCCTGTAGTAGATGTTTTTCCATGGGCGCCAGTCACAGCTACACTTGTAAACTTTTCCATGAACTGCCCTAAAAACTGTGGATAACGGATTACAGGTAGATTCAGTTGCTTTGCCGCTTCTATTTCCTCATGAGTATCTGGAAATGCATTTCCGGCAATCACTGTCATGCCGTCTTTAATATTGGCTTTATCGAAAGGAAGGATTGTTATCCCTTTTTCTTCTAGGCCTTTCTGAGTAAAGAACCTTTTTTCGATATCCGAGCCTTGAACTTGATAGTGCATATCGTCGAGAATCCCGGCAAGTGCACTCATTCCTGAACCTTTTATACCAACAAAATGATAAATGGTCATGAAAAAACCTCCAACATTTATCTATAGAATTCGATTACTTGTTCTGCAAACGAACTGATTAATAGTTTATTCTGTGCAAGACATCGTTTTTCCGTACATGGATATACCATTATATGATATGTGTCTAGAATTGCTAATCCCTTGCTGATTTCACTCATATCAAGGGTTCTAACCATATGTAGAAAAGTGTTTTGTCCAACGACCACCTATTATATCACTAATTTAATAATTACTCTAGTTGCCTTCAATCAGTGAAATTTACTGAGCGACAAACTGATAGACTTGTTTGTCCACCAGTTTTAAAAAAACCGGGACGTTATGCAGAAGCCATTTAAAAATACATTAATCTGATGATCTAGTTAGTCCACTTTTTCCAAACGTTCATTAAAACGGTATTTTCTACCCGCTTTTGCTTGGGGTTCACCGTTTAATACAACATTGTCACCTGTAAAACCGATGTGAATTTTCAACAGGCTGCCACCAACACCGTAGATGTCCACTGGAACTGCCTGTTCTTCAAATTCTTTGATTCGCTGTTCACTGAATCCTCCACTTACCACAATTTTCACATGCCCGAAGCCTTCAGTATCCAATGCTTCCCTCAATGCAAATATTAGTGGTGCATTAACTCCGCGCGGGTCAAAGGTCCCCAATACATCCTGGTGACGGATGAAATGCTGGTCAATCATGGTTCTTGAAGTATCCACGCGCACACCTTTTAGTTTGTCGCCAAATTCTCTAGCTACCCGCAGAGCATCTGTAATCACATCATTGTTGTAATCCACTAATACCAACAGCTCATCCTCTGGAAACTTGGCATGATATGCTTTTGAGGCTTCGACTACATCACCATTGAATAGCTGAATGAGTGCGTGGGGCATGGTCCCCATTCCTTTTTTCCCCCACCATTCATTCATGGCGTGCGTTGCTTGTGCAGTAGATCCTCCGATATGTGCGGCATACCCGTCCCCTGCCTGTTGTGTATAATGATCGTCACGGTCTCCCATAAAGATGACAGGTTTTTGACCTGCCGCTTTCACCACATTATAGACATTCGTAGCTACTGACGTTCTTCTGGCCAGGATGCCGTCAATCACACCCTCTAAAAAGCCGAAATTCTGATAAGGGCCGGTGATGGTCATAACTGTTTCAAACGGCGTAATCTTGTCCCCATCCTTTAAAGAGTAGATTTCAAGCGATTCTGGGTTATCTGCGAAAGTTTTTATTAGAGCAATCACTTCGTCCGTTCCGCATAAAACTGCATGATCTTTTTGAAAAAATTGCATGGTGACAATATTATCCGGTTTAAATTCTTTGACGATTTCGCGTGTTTTTAAAAAATATACGGCAGAGAACCATCCTTCTTTCACACGCTCATCAAACTTGAAGGTGCGATTGGTCAGCCTCTTTATTTTTCCCTGTATTTTCAATTCAATTTCTTTCATTTTATAAAAGCTCCTTACGACCCTGTATTTGGGTTACTGTCTTGCCGGATAAACCGACTCCTATTGTTTTACTATTATTTATAATAATAGAAGTTTGTATCCAATTACAACATTTCCTGTAATAGAGCTTTAATAGTCAGAATCTTGCATATTGATCAGTTCTTCTGCTGATACAAGCACATCTCTCGGTTTGCTGCCTTTGGGTCCTGAAATGACACCGTGGTCTTCCATCAGCTCCATCAAGCGGGCTGCACGATTGTAGCCGATACGGAATCTTCTTTGCAGGCTTGAGGTGGAAGCGCCGTTTTGGTCTACAACATACTGGCAAGCCTCGAAAAATAACTCGTCCTCGTCCTGGCTTGCAGCATCCTTCAACAGTTCACTTTGTTCAAAAAGATACGTAGGTTTTTGCTCTTTGCGGACATGATCTACAGCTCTTTCTATTTCTTCATCTGATACGAAGTTCCCTTGCACCCTGATCGGTTTTGGGGCTCCGTTTTCCAACAGCAGCATGTCCCCTCTGCCCAAGAGACGTTCAGCTCCACCTATATCGATGATGGTTCTGGAATCGACTTGGGAGGAAACCGAAAATGCGATCCTTGTCGGAATGTTCGCTTTGATCAATCCAGTGATGACATCAACAGACGGACGTTGGGTGGCAATCAACAGATGCATTCCGCATGCACGAGCTTTTTGAGCGATACGGCATATGGCTTCTTCTACATCGCTTGGTGCCACCATCATCAGGTCAGCCAATTCGTCGATGATGATCACCATATACGGCAATGTTTCCTGATTATGTTTCTTTGCTGTTTCATTATATTTACCAATATCCCTTACACCTGCATGGACAAACAGCTCATAACGTCTTTCCATCTCTTCCACTGCCCATTTTAATGCGGCTGTCGCGGCTTTGACATCTGTGATGACCGGGCTGACTAAATGTGGGATATGATTATACGGTGTAAGTTCAACCATTTTTGGGTCTATCAATAATAGTTTTACTTCATTAGGAGTACTCTTAAATATCAAACTCATAATGATGGAGTTTACACAAACACTTTTACCCGACCCTGTTGCACCGGCTATCAAACCGTGCGGCATTTTCTGCAGATCCAATACGACTGGCTGACCGGATATATCGAGACCTAATGCTACAGTCAGCGGGGAAGTATGCTGGATAAAAGAAGGGTGGCGGATGATTTCCCTGATGAATACAGGCTTGCTCACCCGGTTGGGTACTTCGATTCCAATCGTGTTTTTCCCTGGGATCGGTGCCTCCATCCTAATGTCCCGTGCGGACAAGCTTAGCTTGATATCATCACTAAGGTTTGTTATTTTATTCACTTTAACCCCTGGTTCTGGCTGCACTTCAAACTGTGTGACAGATGGCCCTTGAGTCGCTTTTACCACCTTTGCACCTACCCTGAAATGATGCAAGGTTTCATTAAGCAGCTCTCGCTGGTTTTCCACCCATTCCAAGTCATCCTCGGAATGCTGTGGCGGGATGGAAAGCATCGTAATCGAAGGCTTTCTAAAGTATGGCTGTTCCTCCTCTTGTTCGACTACTGCCTGCCGCTTTCTTTCTTGGGATCGTTTATCTTGTTTAAGCATGATTACATTAAAAGGAATATGCTGCTTTTTATTGGTATCCCTTTGGGCTGGCGTTTCTGTTTTTTGCTCAACCTTCCTTGCTTCAGGCTGTATATCTTCAACAGTGACTGCAGCTTCTTCAAATGAAGGAGATTCTACAATTTCAATTTCTTCTTTCTCTTCTATGAAACTCTCTTCCTCATAGTATTCCGCAGGAGGATTCTCCCCATTATTTTCTGATTCGACTATTACAACAGGCGCTTCCTCGGATAAGGACTCGGTCGGTTCCACCTTCGAATCAATTAAAATCTCAGCCGGTTCCAACTCTTCATCCTCATCAAAAGAAGCGTCTCGCTCTTCTAGAGTTTCTTCTTCCAGATGTAGCGTTTGGTCCTCTTCAATCAAACGGTCACTGAAGGCTTGGACCTTCTCCGGCTCTGATTCTGCAAAACCGTGATAACTTCCATAGGTATTACTTGTGTTGGACTCTGCTGATTCTGGATTAACATAATCTCTGCTTGTCAACTCTATCTCCGGAAGATATCTTTCTCTCTTTTCGATCGATGGACGGGGCTTGTATCCATGTATAGGAGATACAAACTCTGTTGGATGAAAAGGCAGCTTCTTTTCATTTACCACTTTTTCAAATTTCTTTTGAGGCTGAGCATTATTTTTCTTAACTGCTTCCGTCTTTTTGGGAGGCTGTTTTTCTTCACTCTTTTTCTTTTCTTTTTTATATTCAAACTCTAATGGTTTAGACGCAGGTGTGCTTGATTGATCCGCCTTAACATTCTTCCTTTTTTCCCTTTTACTTGACTTTTCTTTATTCCCTTCATCAGGAATCAGAGGAAACCGAAATTTCCCTGTCGGGTATTGGTACGCCACTTTTGCGGTTGCCTGTTTCTGTTTATTTCCCGGTTTCTCAGCGTAATCTTGCTCAATTGTATTATCTTCCTCATCATTTAGCTGAGCAAACAGCTTTTTAAACCAGTTCACATCTATCACACTCTTTCTTACTTTTTGTCTTCTCGGTAACTTTCCTTTTTTCGAAGCGATTTCTATGCTATAACCTTCGCTGCCTTATCCTATTTTCCTACCATTCTGTCCGTTCTATTTTTTATTTTTCTTATTGTCTTTTCCTAGAATGAAGATAGGTTCGAGCTTCCCTTCTTCATATAGAAAGGATAAAGCTGTGACAGGTATTTTTCCATTTACAAAGAAACTCATTGTCAGCTCTGCAAGTATATCGAATCCCACCTCATTTTGAATGTCCGCCACTATCAGTACATCCTGGTGAGGCACAGCCACGGTCATCGTACCAGTGATTTTCTCTTTATAGGAATCTAGAAATGATACATTTAGAATCCGGCTTGCATCGTATCCATCATTGGAACGGACAAAATAAAAAGTATTACCGGCAACCACATCTTCCTTTACAGTGGTAGGTAATGATCTAACATTGAACATAGCCATTTCTTTTATGGTGTTTTTCGATAGACTTTCTTTTTGCAAAAGTTTTTCATCAATCAACTTATAGGATTTCCCCAAATCGATGGCATAGTAAATCCTCGTTTCAGCGGTATGGTCATCATATACCAAGGGTACATCATTGCTAGATGTAGGAAACGAAGTAGAGCGAATGACAGGATAGATATGACGCTCTGCCCCATTCAACTGAACCGGCATTTTCATACTTGTGAGTGCTTCTCTGACATAGTACACGTATTCTTCCAATGATTTCATATCGTTTGTCTGTTCATATTTGGAAAGAACCCCTTGAAGGGAAATCGTAATCCCTTTCAATGTTTCCTTATCCTCCACACGTAAGGCCTCTTTCTCTCTATCGTATGTAAACTCCCAATTAGGGTGGGATAATTTTTCTTCTAAAAGACGCTTGATTTTAAGTATTGTCATTTTTTCCACAAGGAACAAATCCTTTCTCTCAATTTAGGTCAACCTTTATTGTACAACAAAACATATGTATATTGTAATTTGTCGAACACTGTTTGGGCACCATGGGTTCTATTAGATTCCAAACTTTTCCCATAATATCACCTCTATAGTCTTTATACCCTCATAACACTGCTTTCACCCTACTAAATACCTTCATTGTCCCAACATCAACTATACCTTAATACTTATACAAGTTCCCTTTATTCTTTTAGGAATATGCATACTAGTAAATTTTTCTTGTTTTTATAGAAAATAAAACCACTACTTTTAAAATAGGCTATTCTTACTACGTTCAATCCTACAAATCTAAAGAGGGAAAATGATTCAAATCCCCTATAACATAAGAATTTTTTTACATTTATACATCTACTTACCACTTTCTAACCAACCTCTACCAATTAACTAACTTAGAAAACACATCTAAATCATATGTACTATTTTTAGAATATTCTGATAGTTTTCTTGTTTTTTCGACACCATTCTTCTACACATTTTATTAATCTGAAGTTGGCACCGAGATACTCCTACATAACGCAAGACTCCATCATCAATATAGACGGTGGATACTTTAAGCAAAAAGGGGGGAGATTCGTCGGTTTTTTTGCATTTAATTTTAAGGGGGATGTTGAATGAGTAGGAAGAACAAACGTAATTTTGCTAGAGTATTCAGTATCATTATGTGTTTATTACTGATCGCCCCAAGCTTTAACCCTGGTACAGCTTCTGCACAGGGTAACAAAGCTTCCGTCTCTTTGGGTGAATCTAAAGAAGTGATGGCAAGTAAAATAACGGATCGCCTATCGACACAGTTTTCTAAAGATGGGGAAAAAGTTACCTTCCTTATCAAATTTAAAGAACAGGTGGATACGCAGGCAGTAGCTGCTAAAGCTGTAGAAGCAGCCAAGGTACAGAAAGCTTCTGCTGGTCAAAAAAAACTGATGAAGCGTAATGCTGTTGTCTCTGAGTTAAGAGCAACATCAATCGAAACCCAAGCAAATGTAAAAGAGTATCTTGAAAAAGCGGTGGCAGATGGAAGAGCAAAGGATATCCAATCCTTCTATGTAGTAAACGGTATGGCCGTCACTGCTACGAAAGAAGTAATGGAAGAGCTTGCTAGATTCCCAGAAATCGAAAAGCTTCTTCCAAACGAAGTACGTCAGTTGGACCCGGCGGCAGAAGCAGCGGCTACAACTGAAATTGAAGTGGAAGAAAAACCTGCTGCAAATCTCGAGAACATCGAGTGGGGCGTTGCCCAAATCGGTGCACCTCAAGCATGGGAGATGGGCGTTGACGGTCAAGGCACTGTCGTTGCAAGCATCGATACTGGTGTTCAGTGGGATCACCCTGCATTAAAAGAAAAATATCGTGGATTTAATGCGGCAACAGGAAATGCAAACCATGAGTATAACTGGTTTGATGCAACTCCAGCAAACCAATCCACTCCATACGATGATGACGGTCACGGAACACACGTTACAGGTACAATGGCTGGTTCTGAGCCAAACGGATCCAACCAGGTCGGTGTTGCTCCTGGGGCAAAATGGATCGGCGTTAAAGCATTTACTCCATCAGGTGGTACCGACGTTGCCCTTCTTGCAGCCGGTGAGTGGATTCTAGCTCCTAAAGATGCTAGCGGAACCCCAAACCCTGCAATGGCTCCGGATGTTGTCAACAACTCATGGGGCGGCGGACCTGGCTTGGATGAGTGGTACCGTCCAATGGTACAAGCATGGGTAGCTGCTGATATCTTCCCTGCTTTTGCTGCAGGAAATACACGCATCGGAAACCCTGGTGGGCCTGGATCTGTTTCCACACCTGGTAACTATCCGGAATCTTTTGCAACTGGTGCAACTGATGTGAACATGAACCTTGCAAGTTTCTCTTTACAAGGTCCATCACCTTATCAAGAAATAAAACCTGAAGTTTCTGCACCTGGTGTTGGAGTTCGTTCTTCCTTCCCTGGTGGTCAATATGGTGCTGCAAGTGGAACTTCAATGGCAAGCCCGCACGTAGCAGGTGTGGTTGCACTGCTAAAGCAGGTTAACTCTAACCTGACTGTTGCAGACATCGAGGAAATCTTGATGACGACTGCAACGGCAAGAACAGATTCCAATTTCCCTGACTCTCCAAACAACGGATATGGACATGGTATCGTCAATGCATTTGATGCCGTATCTTCCATCATTTCCGGTCTTGGAAAAATCAAAGGGCAAGTTGCAAAGGATGGAGAAGATAGCGAAGCTCCAACTTTTGAGCATACAGCTCCTGCTGAAACGTATGCTGGCATGAACCTGCCTTTAAGCATTCATGTTCAGGATAATGTAAGTATTTCTTCTGTAACACTGCAATACCAAAATACTGCTGGTGAGTGGGTAGATCTTGCTGCAGAGCGAGCATCTGGTTCTTACAATGACGCTACTTACACAGCATCCATCCCTGGAGATGACATTGGTGAACCTTCTGTATCTTATCGATGGCATATCGTTGACTTCGGTGGCAATGAAGTGACAACCGATACGTACGAAGTAAGTGTTCAACCAGGTATCACGGTTGGGTATTCTACTGACTTTGAAACAGATCCTGTAGGTTGGTATTCATTTGGAGCACAAAACTCTTGGGAGTGGGGTGTACCAACTAGCGGGCCAACTGCTGCCAATTCCGGTGAAAAAGTATATGCAACAAATCTTGCAGGTACTTACGGGAACAGTGCTAACATGACACTTGTAATGCCTCCTATCGACCTACCAGAAGATAGTGGAGCATACCTTCAGTTCATGGACTGGTTCAATCTAGAGACTCGTTATGACTTTGGTCACGTATTTGTCTCAACAGATCAAGAAAACTGGACACAACTTCTACGTTTTGACGGTATCAGTGAAAACTGGACTGCCAGAGAAGTAGATCTTTCTGAATATGCAGGTCAACGCATTTATATCGGCTTTAACGTTACAACTGACGGAAGTGTTGTACGTACAGGCTGGTATTTAGATGATGTTGGATTATCTGCTGAGTCTAATGCAACTACCAACTCCACGCAGTTGGAAGTAACCAAAGAAGAGAAAGTAGAAGCAAAAGAGGAGAAAGTAAATCCTGATAAAATCCATCCTGTTGCCACTCCTGAAAAAGATGAGGCTGTGAAAGAGGATGTTAACCCTGCGGCACTTCCATTACATGCTCAAGTAACTGTATTGGAAACAAACCGCTCAGTTAATACAAATCCTGCCAACGGACTATACGAACTGTTGCATGCAGCAGGCACATATACCGTGCAAGCTGAAGCATATGGATATCATCCGGCTCAGCAAACAGTTGAAATCGCACCAGATGGAGAAGCAGTCGCTAACTTCGTATTGGACGAAATGGCACGAGGAACAGTAACCGGTACTGTAACAAACAGTGTCACTGGTGAACCTATTGCAAATGCTACATTAATGCTTCTTGAAGATGCAGCAGTTGCACCTGTAACAACGGATGAAAATGGAAACTTCTCCATCACTGCATTGGAAGGCGACTATACTTTACGTGTAATGGCTCCTTCTTACTACAGTGAAACTGTAGAGGTATCTATTGAAGGTGATGAAACGACTAACCTTGATGTGGAATTACGCCCATTCATCGGATACCCTGGTGAAATCGGATATGACGATGGCACCGCTGAGAATGCCCGTGCATTCTATGACGCCGGAAACGGTTGGGCAGTAAAGATGTCCCTACCTGAAGGCCAAAACAGCGCTCTAGTAACTGGTGGATTATTCCGATTCTGGGATACTACATGGCCGACTCCTGGCGGTACAGCCTTTAAAGTAGAGGTTTGGGATGCATCTGGTTCTGATGGCGCTCCTGGATCCAAGCTTGCTGGACCATTTGACGGTACTGCACTTCGTACTGGTGAGTGGACGACCGTTGATTTAGCAGAGCATGGCATCATTGTAGAACAAGACTTCTACATGGTTTACATCCAGTCTCACCCTAATCCGAATGCACCTGGACTTGGAACAGATGAAGATGGACCAAATGCCGGACGCAGCTGGCAATATGTCGGCGGTGCATGGTCTCCTGCTCCTGAAGCTGAGGGGAACTACATGATCCGTGCATTAGTGAATTTTGAAGTGACAGCACCAACCATCACTTCTCCTGCCGATAGTTCTTATACAAATGAGTCGACTGTTACGGTAGAAGGGAATGCTTCTCCGACTACAACGGTTCATGTAATGAACAACGGTGAAGAAGTTGCAACCACCACCGCTTCTGAAGAAGGAACTTTCGCAGTTGATGTTACCCTGACAGAAGGGGATAATGTGTTAACAGCCAAATCCTCTACCGAAACTGGGGAGACAGAAGAATCTGCACCAGTAACAGTTGTTCTGGATCAGACTTCTCCTGAACTTGCCATTACAAGTCCGGAAGATGGTTCTAAGACTAACCGTGAAACAGTCACTGTAACAGGTACTGTGGCGGATGAGAACCTGGATTTTGTAAAAGTAAACGGAAAGAAAGCCACAGTTCAAGATGGCACATACTCTCTAAGAGTGATGCTTGATAATGGAGAAAATAATATTCGCGTTGTTGCTCAGGACTTAGCTGGCAACCGTACAAGACAAGATGTAACGGTTTATGCTAACTACGATGCACCTGAAATCACAAACTTGAAGCCAACGGAAGACAAGCACTTAAGAGCCGGAGAATCTGTGAAGATTGAATTCAACAGTGAAGAAGGCCTTCGTGCAACATTCTCTATCCGCATGCCGTTAACAAATGCTTCCATGATGATGCAAGGAAACGATGTTAACTTCGAATTAAGCAATGCGGTTGAACTTCCATTGATGGAACAATCTCCTGGTTACTATGTAGGTTACTGGACAGCTACTTCAAATGTTGTAGCAAGCGGTGCAGAAATCGAAGTTAAAGTATCTGATGACTTTGGTAATGTAGCCCGTGCAATTGCTGACGGTAAACTTTACATTAATGATGGTAACAGTGGTAATGGCAAAGGAAAGACAGAAAAACCTGGGAAGAAAAATAACTAGGTAGAAATTGAAAAGGCAGGCAATCACGGAAACGTGATTGCCTGCCTTTTTGTATAATACGTCAACCTAACGAACCAACAAACGCTTCGATTTCTTCCTGGGTTTTGCGGTCCTTACTTACGAAACGACCTGCTTCTTCCCCATTTTTATATCCAACAAAACTTGGAATTCCAAATACACTCAGCTCTGCACAGAGATCAATGAATTCGTCCCTGTCGACGTAAATAAACGTGTATTGATTGAACTTTTCCATGATTGCAGGTAGAACCGGCTCAATCACACGGCAGTCAGGGCACCAGTCCGCAGAAAACATAAATACGACATCTGTTTCATTTTTCAATTGATTGAATTGCTCTAAGGATTGTAGCTTTTCCATAAACATCACCCTCCAATATTGATTTTCATATCCCCTTCTTTAATGAAGGCTTTCTTTCTCATCCATTCTGATACAACTAAACTTACCACAGCGGGTCCAATAATGTGAAGCAACAAGACTTTTAACAAAACAGATACAGAAAAACCCATTGCGGCAAACGTCATAATTTGACCGACCAATCCGCTAGTTCCCATACCTGCTCCTTCTTTCACATTAGTCATTTGAAAGATGGTGGTACCTAATGGCGCAAAGATAATCCCAGCCACAGTAGGCGGAATAATGATCATGGGATTTTTAATGACATTTGGTACCTGCAGCATGGATGTCCCTATCCCCAAGGCCAATAACCCTGACATTTTATTTTCACGGTAGCTGCTAACTGCAAATCCCACCATCTGGGCTGCACAACCTATTGTAGCCGCACCTGCAGCAATTCCTTCCAATCCAAGCATCATTGCAATTGCCGCACTGGATATCGGTGCTGTCAAAGCCCATCCCATCAAC
This sequence comes from Sutcliffiella horikoshii DSM 8719, assembly GCA_001648575.1. Classification (GTDB taxonomy): domain Bacteria; phylum Bacillota; class Bacilli; order Bacillales; family Bacillaceae_I; genus Sutcliffiella_A; species Sutcliffiella_A horikoshii. Next base: position 58,537 of record LQXN01000055.1, read on the forward strand.
ACCGCAACTAGTATTCCCATTACAATTGGCTGTTGATCTGTAGCCCACATGATTAAAGATCCCAACGAATTCATTCCAGCATTAATGGGAGGCCCTATAAATGTAGCCACAAGGAAACCTGTCAATATAGTAATGAATGGTGTCACAAGGATATCGACTTTGGTCTCTTTTGACACAAGCTTCCCGGCCTCCGTTGCCAACAGTGCCGCTACAAAACTCCCAGCAGGGCCCCCTAGCTGTGCACCGGCAGCACCTGCTATGACAGTTGCAAAAAGAACCAAAGGCGGAGCCTTAAGCCCATAAGCCACAGCAGCACCAATTGCAGGTCCCATCAAACCCATTGCCAATACTCCCATGTCTGTGAATAATGTCCACCCCAATTGGTCGCCAACTGTTTTTATGATCAATCCGATGATCAAGGAGGAGAATAGGCCAAGGGCCATATAGCTCAATCCATCTATCAAGTAAACCCGGGCCGACAATGTAACCCCTTTTTTATGTAGAAAAGTTCTCATTCCCTCACTCATTTCTTTTTATATTTTCTGAATAATTTACATTAATAATAGCGAATATTGGCCGATATATACTAGTAGCTATTTCAGCTTTTGTAAAAGTTTGTTCTAGGGGGGGTACCATGAAAACAATAAGAGGCAGAGTAAGGTTTATATTAATGGCAGCTATTACAGGACTCATCATTGTTTTATTATTCAATTTCTTTTTCTACTTTACTCAATCCACTGCAAAAGAGCAAGAATCCGCTTTGTTTGAAGCAGTTAATGGAAGTAAAGAAATAAAATTTGCATTTTCCGATACTCGGAAAAATGAGCAAGAGTTTTTGAGGATTCCTAGTGATGAAACATCCGTCACCATTAAGGAAAACTTGGAGAACATTCAAAAAGATGCAGCTGAAATGCAACAGCAATTTGCTGATTATGAGGAAATCACCAGCCGTTTTTCCCAAATCGAAACGGCTGCAACAAATTATTTGAATGAATTTGTTCCACTTGAAGGGTTATATAAAGAAATAGGTTTTACTGAGTTCACAGGTTTACAAGGGGATATGAACGGTGCTGTCAGAAACCTTGTGATCAATGTACGGGGTGCAAACCGGGAGGAACTGAATACCACATTGATGAATATGAGGCTTTATGAACAACAATATCTCGCTACCAAACAGGAAGCAAGATACAGGGATTTCATGAAGAGTTCAGAAACTTTCAAAACGCAATTGGCAGAAACGGAACTTCCTGATTCCCAAAAGAACGGGTTAATGGAGCTTTATAACCCATACGTACAAGCAATGACGGATCTATATAATAATTACACCGCTTCCTATGGCTTCGTAAGGAACTTTGAGACGATAAGCAATGAAGTAGAGGCAAGTGTTAATGAAGTTGAAGCAGCAGTGACCAGTTTGCAAGCACAGCTTCAAGAAGAATCAAATGGAAAACTTCAGACAATCATGTTGCTAACCTTGATTATCAGTGTACTGTTATTGCTATTTTTAAGCACGACAGGATATTTCCTGAACCGCAAAATTGCCTCTTCCATCAGATCTTTAAAGGACGGGGCATCCAAGATTGGAGAAGGAAATTTCGCGTACCGGGTTCCAATCACAACTAAAGATGAAATGGCCGACCTTGCCTTGACATTTAATGCAATGGCCGAGAAAGTACAAGTCTCTCTATTAAAAGTCATGGAAGCTACCGACAAGCTCCAGTCTTCTTCTCAGAACCTTGCAGCAATTTCCGAAGAGACGACTGCCCAGTCTACAGAAGTTAATGAAGCGATAAAACAAGTAGCCATCGGTTCTAGTGAACAAGCATTACACCTTGATGAAAGTACGGACATCCTTAAAAGAGTAAAAGCCGCTGTCGAACAGGCAAACAACTTGAGTTCGGAGATCAAATCAAAAGCGGATCACGCAAGAGTGGTTGGAGAAGACGGTCTGACAGTCGTAAAGGACTTGCACAAGTCATCCGAACAGTTCTTGGAGCTTGCCAATCATCTGACAGAGCGAGTACAACAGGCTACAAAACAATCGCAGCAAATTCATACCATTGTCGCAACCATACAAGAAATCGCTGAGAACACTGACTTGTTGGCACTTAATGCGGCTATAGAATCGGCTCGTGCCGGAGAAGCAGGAAGAGGTTTTGCCGTTGTTGCCCAAGAGGTCCGAAAGCTAGCTGAACGCTCTAAACACGAGGCGCTATCAATTAAAAAGCTAGTGACCGAAATGGGGAATCAAATGAGTAAACTATCCAATGATGCCCTGCAGTTCAACGAATACAGAGATCTCCAGCAGCACTCTGTCGATCAAACAAAAACATCCTTTGAAAAGATTGCAGGAAACGTCCTTGAGATCAATCATAAGGTAGATGATGTCCAGCAAGCTATTGTACAAGTTACAAGCTCCAATAAACAGTTGGAAGAAAAACTTTCAGAAGTACATTACATTTCAGAAGAAGCTGCGGCCACCTCAGAACAGGTCAGCGCTTCTAGTGAACATCAAATTGTTGCAATAGAGCAGGTAAATGAAGCGGCAATATCTCTCTCCGATATCGCAACAGAACTACAAGAGGAGGTAAGTCAGTTCATCGTGGAAGAGGAAATCACGGAGGCTAATGAGCAGACATCTGAAGCTCAAAATTTGACGGATTTTATTGAAGCCGATGAGGAGACAGTACTTGATGAAGAAGAGCCCGAAGCTGGTTTTGCTCATAAGGAAGTAGCTGCAGGCATGGAAGAAGCAGCTTCCGCAGAACAAGAAAATAAATAATAAGGCTCTTTCCTGATATGAAAATACGAAAATAGTCTATAAAAAAAGAAAACCAGTTTGTCCGAAAAAAATAGGATAAGCTGGTTTTCATTAATTAACAGAAGTTATTCATTAAAAAAGGCTGCATCTTTGAGAAAAGAGCTTTAAAAAAAGAATACAACAGGACCTTTCCCCCATCATTTTCTTCTTGCCGTTCCTATTTAATTTTTACAGAAGAAACAACTTCCATCATGCTTTTGGTACTGTTCTCCATGTTTTTAGTATCAGTTACAGTGGTCATCTTCACTCCGCCTACACCGACTGTCACCTCATAAAACTCTTCCTCTTCCCCTTCAACCGGAGAAATTAGCATATAACCTAGACGTCCGTCTTCTGTGACCGTATGATCAAGTTCCAACTTTTCATAGTTTACCTTGGTAGAATCATACAAAACCTCGGAATCTTTTGGCTCAAATGGATTTACAAATAACAGATAGGTTTGTTCTTTATGTGTAAGTACAACGTTGTTTTCGGTTTCTGTGTCAACTGCAAACTGTGAGGGAAGATGATAATTAAACGCCTCTGTCTCCTCTGCTGCTTCCATTTCTTCAGCTTCAAAAGACTGCTCAAAAGCTTCAATGGATTTTTGTGTGGCATCTTCGATAGAGATCGAGCATCCTGCTAATATAAACAATGATATAAATAAAATAGAAACTATGGCTCTTCCAAAATACAATATTTCCACTCCTTTTAGTACTAAAAGACTATGAAATTCACACTTCTTCTATAATACCTATAATTCCTTCCCGATGACAAGGATAAGTTGGAATTATCACTTAATTCCCTTATTTATGATAGACTATTTAATAGATAAATAACAAGAGGTACTATTTGGAGGGATTGTCATGAAATTTACTGTTTACCTTGCTGGAGAAATTCATACTGACTGGAGAGAAGAGTTGAAGGACAAAGCAAAGGCGTTGGATCTCCCCTTGGAGTTTGTCGGACCAATGACAGATCATGAACGGTCAGATAACATCGGAGAATTAGTAATGGGGACCCAGCCAAACTCGATTGCAAAAGATGAGGCAGCGTCGCAAGTCAACAATCTGCGGACTCAGCTTCTAATGAAAAAGTCAGATGTTGTCATAGCTTTGTTTGGTGAAAAGTATAAACAGTGGAACACCGCGATGGATGCAAGTGCTGCTATCAGTCTTCAAAAACCACTTATATTGATCCGCCCAGAAAGCCTTCATCATCCGTTAAAAGAGCTATCGAATAAAGCAAATATAACCGTGGAAACTGTGAATCAGGCATTAAAAGTACTTACGTACGTACTCGATTAGAAGCAGGCAATCAACCCTGCTTCAGACTGTTGACAAAGCCCTAAATATTTTTAAATTTGCATCCTGCTGTTGATCTTCGTTCCAGGCGCTTCGCTTTTCACGGGCGGTCCGGAAGCCTCCTCGGGCTTACGCCCTGCGGGGTCTTCCCTGTCCCTTCCTCCCGCAGAAGTCTGCGCGCCTTCCACTACGATCAACACAGGTATTGCATATCTCAAAGAAAAAATACTTTGTCTACACACTGGAGCAGGCAATCAACCCTGCTTTTTTCTATCATATTTCCATTGCCCTATAAGCAATTGACATACATGCTCAAACATTTGGAGTCTTGTAACTGCCCCATCGGAAAATATCCCTACCGCCCCTTCATGTTTACGGATATCCTTACGCTGGCAATATAGATCCATTAAATCTCCAAGTTCTTTTCCAGCAAGTAGTTCTTCTCTAAAGGCTGCTGGAAGAGGAATTCGTGCCCCACCTGCAATATATTCCTTGCCATCTTTCGCTACAAGCGCCCCCCAGTTACATATCATAACAGGAAATGATGTGGTGTTATCCAAGACCACTCCTCCTTCAAGGCCAATCGCAAACTCCGCATTCCCACTTTTATCTAAAGCTTCCCTTGCACGTTGTAATGCACCTTCAATGGTTTCTTCATCTGTTAATGGCTGATTGCGTACACCTGAATCTACATCTATTGAAACTGTGTCACTGCCCTTGAGTCCAAGTCCCTCCAACGCTTGTTGTACCGCCATATATTTTGCAGGGTTTCTTGACCCGATCATCACTTTCATCACAATCCCGCCTCTCACTTAAAATTTATCAAAAAGAAAACGATGGGGTACCCCCACCGCTTCCCGATTTATTGTATAGCATTCTGATTAGCGACTTCTGATGGAGTCAACTGTGGACTGATCCGTGGATTTAACAAGCTTCACAATCAGTTCTCTTGCTGCTGCATAGTCATCCACATGAACTATGGAAGCATGTGTATGAATATAACGGGAACAAATCCCCACTACAGCAGAGGGTACACCCTCATTAGAAGTATGAACGCGGCCTGCATCCGTTCCTCCCTGGGAGATGAAATACTGATATGGAATACTGTTGGATTCAGCGGTATCCAATACAAAATCCCTCATCCCTGTATGTGTAATCATAGAACGATCGTAAATTCTCAGTAATGCCCCTTTACCAAGATGACCGAATTCCTTCTTATCTCCTGTCATATCATTTGCAGGAGATGCATCTAGGGCAAAGAAGATATCAGGTTTAATCATATTCGCCGCAGTCTGTGCTCCACGCAAACCTACCTCTTCCTGGACCGTAGCTCCAGAATACAATACGTTCGGAAGCGCCTCTCCTTGAAGGTCCTTCATCAACTCTACAGCCAGTCCACAACCATAGCGGTTATCCCAAGCTTTAGCAAGGATTTTCTTTTCATTGGCCATAGGGGTGAATGGACAGACAGGGACGATCTGCTGACCAGGTTTGATGCCGATTTTCAACGCATCCTCTTTATCATCTGCACCAATGTCAATTAACATATTCTTAATATCCATTGGCTTTGCACGTCTCGCTTCATCTAAAAGATGAGGAGGGATTGACCCGATAACCCCAATAACAGGGCCATTATCTGTCATCACCTGAACACGTTGAGCTAAGAGGACCTGACTCCACCAGCCACCAAGTGTCTGGAATCTGATCATCCCGTTTTCTGTGATGGACGTCACCATGAACCCGACTTCGTCCATATGTCCTGCCACCATGACGGTTGGACCTGTTTCGTCTCCTCTTTTCACACCAAAGATCCCGCCAAGGCGGTCTTGTACCACTTCATCCGAGTATTTCTCCAATTCACTGCGCATAAAACGGCGGACATCATGCTCAAATCCCGGAGCTCCCTGCAGTTCCGTTAACGTTTTGAATAATGTTAAAGTTTCCTGATTCAAAAAAGCCATCTCCTTTTTAGAAAGCTATTATGTATGGTTATGTATATACTTCGTTAGATTATCGAAATATTATAATTATATTGTATCGAACTTTCTCGCTTGTTTCCAGCTTTAAAATGACATTTATTTGTTTAACAAGTTATACTATTAGTATAATAGACGTAAACAATTCACTAACGGATCAGCTATTCACATATGTTAAGTCTATCTCAGAAGTAGCTGTATGATGGATGAAAGGATGATAGGATATGAAATGGAAGGCCCTACTACTCGGTGCTGGCATTGGCGCAGCAGCCGCATATTTCTTCACAGAAGCAGCTAAACAACAAACAATCAAACCGGAAAAAGCTTTAAAAATTGCCAAAGAAGCTTTCAAAAAGCGTGGCCCTGTCGACGGCTCTTGGATCCAGATGGTACCGGAAACGATTATTCGGAATGAACTTTCCTATTCCATCTACAGAGGCGGAATTTCCAGAAGGATAGAAAATGTGTTAGAGCAATATGAATTTATCGTAGACAGGAATACTGGAGTCATATTGGATGTCAATCAATTAAAATGATCAAAGGGCCTAGCAGAAGCCATTCTGCCAGACCCTTTTTTTATTTCTCACGTTTCAATGTTTTTTCCATTTCAAAGCGTTCATTCCACTTTACTGCACGGTAAATAGCATCATGATAGAAGGTGAACCATGCATTTCGGCCAATCCCCTCTTTAATCCACTTCTCCTTGGCATGAATCGATGTCATCGGATAGTCATCATATGCCAAAACCCATAATGATGGAGAGTGCGCGTGAGTCGGCATGAGGTCTGCCATATGAATGATCACTTCATCTCCTTGTACTAACTCAACAATGGAATGACCATCACTATGGCCGCCCGTGTGTATCATTTTAACGCCGTTAATGATGATTACCTCATCTTTGAAGGTTTGCACTTGCTCTTCAATGCCTTGCCAATTCATTTCCCAGTAAGTATTCCTTGAGCGGATATTCGGGTTTCTCATCTCGTCCCACTCCACTTCTGAAACATGGATAGTGGCGTTCGGAAACACGGATACATATTTTTCTTGATCGGAATCCCAAGTAGTCAGCCCGCATACATGGTCAAAGTGAAGATGTGTCATAATGATGGTGTCGATGTCTTTTGATGATAATCCAAGCTTTTGCAAACCTTCCTCTACCGAAGATTCTTCTGTCGCACCAAAATTGCGTTTTTGCTTTTCGGAAAGTTTACCTTTACCAAGTCCTGCCTCGATCAGAATATTTCGGTCACCTGTCTGAATAAGGATTGGATCTGTCCTGAGTTCAATCTGATTGTTTTCATTTACAGGATATTTTTTGGACCAAAGCGCCTTTGGCACCACCCCGAACATTGCTCCTCCATCAAGATGCGTCACCCCGCCGTTTAGCCAGGTCAGTTTCCACTCCCCAAATGTCAGCGTTTTCATTTTATCCATCTCCCATCTGTGTTTAAGTTTATATGGACATATTGTATCAAAAGTTGAACACAAATGCAGTTTCAATACCATTAACACAATAAAAGCACCCTTCTATGAAAAAGGGTGCTTCCTATTATTCTGGATATTTCACTTCACTGCGATAAATCGGGAATCCTTTACTTGAGAACTTCTCTTCGTATTCGGTCATGATATTTCCTTCAAAGTCACTGTTATGAAGATCTAAGCTTACATATTTCAAAAGCAGTCCATATTCGGAAAAGCTCATTAAACTATACTCAAAAAGTCCACGGTTATCTGTTTTAAAGTGAATCTCGCCTTGTGGGACCAATATTTCCCGATACAAGTCAATAAACGCTTTATACGTCAACCTTCTTTTTTCATGTCGGTTTTTCGGCCATGGGTCAGAGAAGTTCAAATAGACCCTGTCCACTTCTCCCGTATTGAAATATTCCGCTAACTTTTGTGCATTAACATTTAAAAGCTTTACATTCGGAATATTCGCAGCCACCGCTTTTTCCAAAGCTTTCACTATTACACTTTCGAAGAGCTCTATTCCAATGTAATTAATGGATGGATTAGCTTTCGCCATTTCTGTCACAAAAGTCCCTTTTCCAGTTCCAACTTCAATATGGATCGGGTTGTTGTTGCCAAAAATTTCAGCCCATCTTCCTCTATGGTTTTCAGGATCTGGAATACAATAATACGCATTTTCCGCGATAAATTCTGTTGCCCATGGTTTATTTCTGAATCTCATGTCGTTAAGTCACCTCGTTGTTCTTGTAATTAGATTGCGCCTCTAGCACAGAAAAAAACCGATCTCGATGGACCGATTCTTTTGTCGTGTATAAGAATGATAAAAAAACAAAGGCTAGTACATATATAAGATAAAGGAGTGCTGAAAATGCCGTTAAATTATCATGATCAAATACATCTTCTAAAGGATATTTTGGCGGATCATCAGATTGATTGCTGCGGCTCTGTTGCTGAATATGAGCAACTCGAACGTGTCATCAAATCGCTTATGGTCAATAATGAAATCGATCAGAACGTAAAAGGTATCCTTCAGGATATCTATAGCTATAGTCAAGCTGGCATCAATTCGGCCAATGATCATGATCATAACCAACTTCATCAATCGAAATTCACCGGTTGGATTGAAAGCATTGACCAATACTCTTAATTGATTGGCAGTAGTCTTTCCAAATAGTTCAGCCAATTTTGCTTTTCTTTTTCAATATCTTTATGATGATACCATTGAACAGATAGGATTGTCTGTGCTATCACATACCAATGCATACGATGGCGCAGATCGTCTGTCAATGGAATCCCATAAGTGGACAGCCACTCTTCCCAATCCTGTTCAGGAATGTACCAGTATAATAACATGCATAAATCGATAGCCGGATCTGCAATTACAGCTCCGTCCCAGTCTATTAAGAATAACTCCTGATTATCGGAAAGAAGCCAATTGTTATGGTTCAAATCACAATGGCAAACAACCTTATCCTTAAAAAGGACATTTTGAACTTCCTTCGTAAGGAAATCCAATGATTTTTGAATCAGATCCAAAGATAGAAGCTCAAATGCCATCCCATTTTTGATATCCTCCAGAATTGTCGAAGGCTCTACAGGCTCTTTCCCTAACCTGGTAAGCATATCGAGCAGCTCTTTTGAGTGGTGGATTTTGTGTAGGAGCTGAGCCACTGTTTCCATATTCATATCATTGGGCTTTAGTTCCCGGGCACTTATCCAGTGCTGGGCAGTGATTACATCCCCATTTTCCAGCCGCTTTGTCCAAACAAGCTTCGGCACGATGCCTTCCGCTGAAAGAACTGCCAAAAATGGCGATGAATTTCTTTTCAAGAAAAGCTTTTTGCCTTCATTCTGAGCAAAGTAAGCGTCTCCCGTCAAACCACCTGCAGGACTAATTTTCCACTCATCACCTAATAAATGTTCCAACCATTTCACCTTCAATTTCAACACAACTTTTCATTATCGAATATTAGAAAAGCGCAAGCGCTAAATAGAAATTCATTTTACATAAGTTCTCATCTTTTAAGCAAAAAAAAGCTATTGAAGAAGTTCACAATAGCTATCTTTTAAATTTTATCTTTATTTCCCGATTAAATCAAGTCTTTGTGAAACAATTAATATTGAGCAAGTACTAAGGTACTGATAGGTGCAATTAGTATTTCTCCATTTACTTTCCGTATCGGTGTTTCACCTGCAACGCTTTCATCTACCAGTACCTCCCAATCCCCATCCATCGGCAACTCTATCTTCTCAGGAAGGAGCCCATTATGAAAGATGACAAGAAGATGATTCCATTTTCCGTACTTATTAACATCATTCAGATGGTACATGAGAAGATGCCCTTTTTCTATCGGGAACTTGACGTGCTGCTGTATTTCTACGGTAGTCGGAAGCCGGAATGCTTTATGGGACTTTCTTAATTTAATCAGTCCACTTATATATCTCACACTCTCCAAATGTTGCTCTTTCCTTTGCCAATCTAGATTATTGACGGTATCCGGTGATTTATAACTATTTTCTTCCCCGCCCTTGGTTCGGTAAAACTCTTGTCCCGCATGTAGGAATGGGATCCCTTGGGCCAGTAAAATGATTGAGGTCGCAAGCAGATGCCGTTTCATTCTTATTTTTTCATCCTCATGACTGTTACAGACCGAAATCTTATCCCACATCGTGTGATTATCATGAGATTCTATATAGTTGATGGACTGGACAGGCTCAAGGAACAGACCCTTAATATGCGGTTCTGTTTGGACACTCCCTGAAAGCGATTGTTTTAATAGTTGGGTCTTATGAGTATTTCCAAGTGCGAATCCGCGGTCAAATAGATTGAACGTACTTCCTTTGACAGAGTCCCTGACCATATCATTGAAAAACGCTATTTCCGGCATTCTTTTGGCATTGATGATCATTGCTTTTTGGTCTGCCGGAAGAGGGGTATTGAGTTCCCAGCCTTCCCCAAGTAGAATGGCGTCTGGCTTTATGATGGATATTGCTTCTTTGATAGCATTCATCGTTTGGACATCCAAGATCCCCATCAAATCAAAGCGGAAGCCGTCTACATCGTATTCTTCCAACCAGAATTTAATGGAATCCAAAATATATTTACGCACCATTTTTCTCTCTGATGCAATATCATTTCCGACTCCGGTCCCATTTGACGGCATTCCGTGTTGATCATGCCTGAAAAAATATCCTGGCACTATCTTTTCGAATGAAGAATCCTCCCTGATATATACATGATTATATACAACATCCATGATCACTCTTAAATCTTTTTGATGAAAGGAGTTTATCATAGCTTTAAGCTCTACTATCCTGGAATAGGGATCAGTTGGATCAAGGGCGTAGCTTCCTTCAGGTACGTTGAATAACAAGGGGTTATATCCCCAGTTATATGATTTATCAGGTTCTGCCTCATCCACGCCTCCATAATCATTTATCGGCAGAAGTTCTATATGAGTCACACCTAGGTTTTTCAGGTACATCATTCCTGTTTCCCCAGCTTCAAGACTTGGAGCCGGTTCCTCCGAAAAGGCTGCATACTTGCCTTTTTGTGTTATGCCGCTCATGGGATGTGAAGAAAAATCTCGAATATGCAACTCGTATATGATGGCATCTGTCGCTTCATTAAAAGGAAGGAGCGGTATTTTCGGTGTCATGATCCGGTCTTTATCAATAACAACTGCGGCTCCACTATTGATACCAGAAGCGATGGCATAAGGATCGACAGCTTCTCTCCAAACCAGGTTCACACAGATGAGATACGTGTATTGAAAGCCCTCCAAATCCCCCTGTACGGTGATTCTCCAAATTCCTTTTTCTTCTCTGATCAAACTATAATGGATATCCTCTTCACTTTGAGGAGCTCTAAATTTTATTTTGACAGCAGAAGCAGTCGGTGCCCATAGTGTAAAAGCAGTTTCCCCTTTGTGATAAGTAGCACCAAGGTCATTTCCCTCATAATAAAAAGTTTCATCAAACGAATCTGTCCGGATAACAGCGCCGATCTGAAGATCTGTTTTCCGTCCATGTTCATCCACTATCATGTATTTAGAGCCTATATTTATGTCGGGAGTCGTTTTACAAATGTATTTGACCATTTGGGGCAACGTCACTTTCTCAATGACTTCTAATGAATAGGTGCTTTCTTCAAAAAGGAGGGTAAAGGTAGCTGATTCTCCATGAAAACTTTCCATTGGTAAGAGGATGGTTATTTTATCCATATCATCTAAATATGCTTCAAATTCTCTTTTGATGAAAATCATGCGTTTCCCTCCCTGATCTACAAATAAGGCTCCCATGCATCTCTGCCCATTCTATATTCTATTCTTTGCATAGCTTCTGCTTGACAGATTTTCTAACAATCTCACATTATCGCTTCTACATTATTGCCATTCCGGCCTGTCAATATAAGTAGATTGGCAATGGGAAAGAAGCGCTCCAGCTGCTTTAAGCTGACTGTGTTTAAGCGGCAATTTGTTTTCCCTCATCTTCTCAAACCACTTTTCATATGAACGTTTATCAATAACCTTAACATCAGTCGGACCATCAAAAATATCAATATACCCTTTAGGATGCAGCAGTAATTTTGTCACCGGGAGGCTTATATCGTATTGAGGCAGAATGTTCTTGATGATGACCCCCATCCTGTTCAAGCTGATGGTTGGATTCACTATCTTTCTTTCCTTTTCTTTTTCACGGATGGACCAGAAGCGTTCATTATTACCCAAGATCACACTTTCATCTTGTTCATCCATATAATGGACGGCAAAAATTTCGTTTGGGGTAATGATGATGATTTCCAATTCAACCGGGGCCTGCTTGACTAGGAATATCGGCTTGTACATAACAAAAAACGTGTCGGGAAAGCGTTGTAAGAAGAATTTCAATAAAGGCTCACGTCTATAATTCTTTTGAAGATATGACATCTCCCTGATTGTGGAACTCGCCCACTTTAATTGGAGAGGGAGAATGGAGTCCAGGAACTGTTGCTTCCTTTCTTCTGGTGTTTTATTGCCACTAACTGTCGGGGGTTCCCAATCCTCATCCATTTCAGCAGCAAGTGCATTCACCTTTCCAACAAAAAGATTTTCTTCTTCCTCTTCCCTTTTCCTGAACGGCTTGAATATGGAGGACAGCATACTTTCCTTTTCAGCCTTTACCTCCTCATCCGGTTCTTTGGCAGGCAATGAAAAATCCTCTGGGTTTCTAAGCATCTCCTCAAACGTTTTCCATTTCTGTTTTTTTAATCGTATATATTGATTGGGATAGCGGTAGATATCTGCTTCATATCGTGTAATATAATCACGTAATTTAATTAATTGGGCCAAGTAAGGTCACTCTTTTCTATAAGCTCTTTTTTCAAGGCTCTTTTCTAAAAGATTGTTGCTATTCGCATGTAAAAAGTAGCATTTGGACTTTTGTCTATAAAAAGTAATGTATGCAAAAAGGCAATACCAGAGCATACACCAAGGCCGAAATTGTCATGCTGATGGAACTGAATGCAGCTTCTTCCTCTCCATATTCCATTGCCTTGGCAGTACCGATTCCATGGGCTGCACAACCTAACGCAACCCCGACACCAAGATAGTGGGATATTTTGAAATATTTCATCAGCACCGGGCCGATTAAAGCTCCAATAATCCCGCTCAAGATCACCAATGCTGCAGCAAGACTTGGAATACCTCCAGTGATGGCGGCAATATCCATGGCAATCGGGGAAGTGACAGATTTAGGAAGAAAGGTGGCGGAGTAGGCGGGACTAAGGGCTGCCACTTTTACATATAGCAGTCCTGAAATGATTCCCATCATTATTCCTGAAAATAAACCTGCAAACAAAGAAAACCTGTAGATGTAAATCTTCTTCCTCTGATAATAAAGTGGATAGGCAAGTGCAACCACCGCAGGTCCAAGCAATTCTTGGATCCACCATCCACCCAACATATATGTATCATAGCTGACATTGGAAAAGACTAATAGGAGGATGAGCAGTAAAGTTGTAGTGGCCACCGGATTAAGCAAAGGGCTGCGCACGAGTTGATATAATTGCCGCATGCCAAGGTAAATCACAAATGTTGTGAAAATGAACAATATACTTATCCATAAACTCATTTCCCGTCTCCCCTTGTCACCTTTGTCTTATTATCGACCACAGTAGCGGTTTTTTGAGCTATCAATCCGGAACCCACCAGGACCAATATAGTACCGATCAAAAGTGCAATCAGCATGATCAATCCGTCACGGCTTGATAAAAACCCAAAGTGGTTCATGACACCGACTGTTGCAGGAACAAAAAACAAGGGAAGATATAAAAGCAATATATGTGCTCCGTCATTTAGGTATTTTACTTTCACAGCCCCCATCATGAGGAATAGCAAAAGTAACATCATCCCGATGATACTACCAGGAACGGGTATATAAAAAACTTCTTGAATGAAAACTCCTATCCGATATAAAACATAAAGAAAACCTATTTGAACTACTAGTTTCATTCCCCTCATTATCTAAATCTACTCCTATACTAATGGAAAAATTTCCTTTTCTTCATACTTGGGCAATCTGTTGAGATGTGTTTCATAAAGAATGATGTTGCTTACTTTAAAAGTCCCATTTTTATCACCTTGAAGGGTATCTTGGTTAATTGATCCCGGCCCCTTCCATTTCCTTGCTAAGGTGATATGAGGATGGAATGGTCTAGTATCAAGCTGGAATCCAACCTTTTCACATGCGGCATATACATCTTTTCGGAGAGAATTAAGCATAGGAGAATTCTCGATACCAATCCAAAATATCCTTGGAGACTGAGGATTCCCGAATGTGCCCAACTCACTTAATGTGAGCGAAAAGGTATGATGTTGTGCCGATACATCCCCAATGAGTGAACTCAACTTTTCCTTCTGGGATTCCTCCATATTTCCAAGAAATGCGAGCGTGATATGCAAGTCTTCCGGGTGCACCCATCTGGTGAATGGATACCTTTCTTTCAGTTCTTTCATATATACATGTAACTCTTCCTTCCACTCTTTTGGAAGAGGGACCGCTATAAAATAATGAGTTTGAGTTGTCATCGTCTCACCTTTCTTATTTTAACAGATAGTTTGCCATGCCTTGAATAGTATCTTAGCATCAAAGAGACCATATGGTTAGTTAATACCCCCTTCATCCATCCATTTAGTCCGTTTTTATATTTTATGTTACAATACGAATTATTAGATGTATGTAATAGAAAGGTTGTGCGTAGTGGTGAAGGTTGTTACCAATATGGCTGAATTGATTGGGGATACTCCTTTAGTGAAGTTGAACCGCATCGTTCCAGAAGGAGCTGCAACTGTATATTTAAAATTGGAATTCCAAAATCCAAGCGGCAGTGTAAAAGACAGGGCCGCTTTCAATATGATCATCCAAGCTGAGAAAGATGGTCTCATCAGGCCTGGCGCAACCATCATTGAACCAACCAGCGGCAACACTGGTATCGGTCTTGCCATGAATGCGGCGGCCAGAGGTTATAAGGCAATACTGATCATGCCGGATACGATGTCAAAAGAACGGATAAACTTGTTAAAAGCTTACGGTGCAGAGGTAGTATTGACTCCTGGCGATGAAAAAATGCCAGGTGCGATAAAAAAGGCACAGGAACTGGTAAAAGAAATCCCAAACAGCTTTATGCCCATGCAATTTGAAAACCATGCCAATTCAGATGCCCACAGAAAATCAACGGCATTGGAAATTATTGAAGGAATGGCACAGATAGGCAAGCCACTGACAGCATTTGTTGCAACTGCCGGAACGGGCGGAACCATTACCGGGACTGGCGAGGAATTGAAGAAGAACTTTGAAGGACTCACCGTACACGTCGTGGAACCTGCCGGATCCCCGGTACTGTCAGGTGGGAAACCGGGAAAACACAAGCTTGTAGGAACCAGCCCGGGATTTATACCTGATATATTGAACCAAGAAGTATATGATGAAATTTTCAAAATCAAAGACGAAGATGCATACGAGATAACACGTAAGCTTGCACGGGAGGAAGGAATTTTAGTTGGACCCTCATCAGGGGCTGCCTGCTATTCTGCAATAGAAGTGGCGAAAAGACTGACACCTGAGGATATTGTCGTGTGCATCGCCTGTGATACAGGAGAAAGATACTTATCTACAGACCTCTTTGACTTTGAGAGTGACTAAACAAAAGACCCTCCTGCCTTGGCAGGGGGGTTTCAGTGTGTAGAAAAAGCTATTTATTCTTCAAAAGATGAGATTATCGTGTTGATTGTAGTGAAAGGAGCGGTAAAACGCCTAAGAAGCCCTGGCAAGTTCTCTTTTATCAGCTTGGTTAATCAACACAATGAACACAAGGCCACACATCGTCAACAGTCCGAAAAATAAATAGACATGTGCAACAGAGTAATACTCGACAATAAATCCACCTAGGAAAGTACAGAACCAACTTCCAAGTCCATTCCCTACAGCTGTATATAAAGAAACGGCTGTCGCTCGTGCGGAGGTGGGGGCAATGTCACGGACAAATTGTAAGGCTGCCGGAATGAATAGCCCGACAGAAAATCCTTGGGCAATGGTTGTGACATAGACAAAGTAAAGCGGAGGTTCAAAAAAGTATATAAACCACCGTATCATGGCGATGGTAGCAGCACTGATCATAATGGTATGAAGGCCGAAGCGGCCAATCCACTTCCCTGCCACCCTCATGAAAGGAGCCTCACTTCCTGCAGCCAATAAAAAGGCAATCCCGACACTTGTCACAGTTCCCCCGATATCGGTTATAAACAAACCAAAATAAAAATTATTCGCAAAAACCGGTCCGAAAATCAGGAAGGTGGTTACAAGGAACATCACAAATTTCGGCATTTTCATCAATGTACCAAATCCATCCCGTACATTGACCCTGATGCTCTGGCTTTCTTTTGGCAAAAAGGTCGTTACAACCGTTCCAATCAATAACGCTATTGCAAATGTATAGAAAATCACTTTCAAAGAAAAGAAATCAGAAAGCCAACCTGCCACAAGAACTGCAACAGCAAAGCCGATTGCCCCCCAAAGTCTTATGGATCCATAATTCCCCTTTACTCTCTGAACATAATTCAGTGTGATGCTATCCGAGATAGGCACAAGGGCACTTTGAGTCACTGCAAGTAGAAATGCGATTGCCAAAAGTGCTGCATAGCTTCCCATAAAAGAAAAAGCAATGCCTGTCATCGCTGTAAGAAACAACGTCCAAATAAGTATCTGCTTCGGCTTTTGGGTATAGTCGCTAAAAATCCCCCAAAGTGGCTGTACAAAGATCATGACAACAGGGCTGATGGACATGATCATCCCGATCTGAGATCCGCTCAAACCCACATCCTCTTTCAAATACACAGTCAACAGAGGGAATAAAGCACCAAAGCTGAAAAAGGTCAAAAAGTAAAAGCTGTAAAAATAGCGAGTTGTTTTGTCTTTACTAGAGGCACTGCCCATAGGTATATCCTTCTTTCTGTTTTGTAGGCTTTATAAACTGTAAACAGTCGTCATATGGACTTTTTGCCGTTGTAAGTAAACATTACAAAAGCAAGCATGTGTATAAAAATAGCCCTTAATAAAGTCCAATAAATAAGGCTACTCCCCAGATGGGTAGTAACCTTTACATTCTATCATATAAATATTGGACATTTTCGTAAACTTTGTTGCTTTTTCGTATTAACCAACTAACCGATATAATCATTATTGTCGAGCTCTTTTCTCTGTTTTACTTTATAGTCTACTTGTTTATTTTAGAGTAGGTAAGAGGACAAAAAGTCCAAGTATCGACTTTTTGCTAGTGGTTAGCAACAATCTTTAGAAAAGAGCCTAAATATTTCATGGAAGAGGTTATTTTGCCAGCTCATAAATGGCCTGAGCATAGATAGCAGTGGCCTTTACCAAGTCCTCAATGAAAATATGCTCATCTTTTTGATGGGCAACATCTTCCCTGCCCGGAAATAATGGACCAAAAGCAACACCTGCCTCCAGCGAACGCGCATAAGTGCCGCCACCGATGGATAACAATTCTGCCTTTTCACCAGTTTGCTCTTCGTAGACCTTTTGTAGAGTTTGAATAAGCCCGTGGTCCTGAGGAACATGGTGAGCCGGGGCAACATTGAACTTGTTGATACTAAAACCGTTTTCTTCCGCTTCTTTACGTAACAGTGACTCTGTTTCCTTTGTGTCACAGGTTACCGGGAAGCGGATATTCACCCCTAAAGTACCAATGGATTCTTCACGATTATATCTAAATACTCCTGTATTGATTGTCAGGTCGTCTGTAATATCGTCATGATAAGCGATGCTAAGCTTTTCCCCCCGTGAATCGAAAGCCAGTTTTTCACTGATAAAACCAACATAGGATTTTCCCTTCTCATCCAAATCGACTGTTTGTAAAAATGCAGCAAGATGGTACCCCGCATTTATTCCATTATCCGGCTCCATTGCATGGGCCGAAACACCTTTGATGGAAAGGAATAAAGCATTTCCTTCCTTCGTATAGCCGCCCTCGATCCCCTTTTCTGAAAGATACTCATTAAAGGCGTGAGTTATATCATCCTTTCCTTCTGAGACTTTCAACACGGCTTTAGCATGATCTGGCACCATATTCAAACGTCTCCCGGAATCAAACGTTAACAAGGTTCTCCCGGATGGAGGTGCCTCTCCATGGAAATCGAGTTGCAGCTCGATATCCCCCAATCCCTTCTCTGCATAGATAATCGGAAAGTCCGCGTCAGGTGCAAATCCCACCGTTGGCATTTCTTCGTGTTTGAAATAATGCCCTACGCACTGCCAACTACTTTCTTCGTCTGTACCAATGATGATGCGTACACGTTTAGATAAAGTCAGGTCTAAATCCTTTACTATTTTAAAAGCATAATAAGCTGCCATTGTCGGTCCTTTATCATCTATTGCACCTCGGGCGAAAATCTTTCCATCGCGGATTGCGGCACTGAACGGCTCGTCAGTCCACCCATCCCCTTCAGGCACCACATCCACATGACACAATATCCCGACAAGCTCATCACCTTGGCCATGCTCTATATGTCCCGCGTAATGATCGACATTTTTCGTAAGGAAACCATCCGTTTCCCCTTTATGTAATAAATATTGTAGCGCCTCCTCAATTCCTTTTCCAAAAGGAGCCTGTGGGCTTGCTTCCTCTTCATTCAAGACACTGTTGATCTGTAAAAATTCCTGCGTATCTTTTATTAGTGAATCCCTTCTTTTCTCTACTTCTTCTAACCAATTGATTTTTTCCATATAATCATCACCTCATTAGAAAATGAAAAAGCGTATTCATGATTAACACAAACCCAACCAATCCAATGGCTGGATAGTAAAGCCACCTTGTTACAAGTTCCTGATAGTGCTCTTGAATCAGTTTTTTTCCCTTATGCATATTTAAAAAGGGATGTCCCACCAATTCATCATATACTATATTTAACCACTCTTTCAGAAAAAAGAAAAACGCCATAAACAAACCGAATGTCATCCACAGCGGAAGATATGCCATAGCGGCGATAGTGATTCCGACCATTTGCAAGTACGAAAAAATATGCCTCGAGTTTCGCAACAAATATTTAAAAAACAACTCGGTCAAGGCGCCATGCGGTCTCCTGTCTTCTATTATCCTTTGAGAACGCCTGAAGAATAAAGGCTTTGTCCTATCTGATGCACGTGGAACATGCACATACTCTGAAGCGTAAAAAATCATGCCGACATATTTCTGCCGAATTTTTTCATTATGAGCCATGTCCACCCAAAAACTTTCCGCCCGCAAGTATATGACAAGCAATACAATAAAACCACCCATCAGCATAACAATTGCCAGTATCCACATAGATTCTATAACCGTCAAATAGGCGAAAAAACCAATAGCCAGAAATATCGCAATTGTAATCAGTTTCCGCTTCCATCCAGACCAATGCAAATCGATGACCTTATCAAGAACGGTGATAAACAGGAACAGAGTAAGATAAAACAATATCCACTCCACCAAAGGCAAAGTGGAAGGACTGATCGCCTCCATTAACAGATAGGAGAGGGCAGCAATCAAAACTCCCTTAACAACATTCAGGCCAAGACCTGCAATAGTCCCCCACTTCTTCAAACCGTTCAATAAATCCTTACGATGGACAAAAAAGTAAGAATCCGCTTGCTGATAGAATACTCGAATGGTTCCCGACCAGGCGAGATAATAGATAACAAAAAAGGATAAACCATATGGGAGCTCCTGTAATATTGCTATTAAACTTGGAAACATATCATAAACCATGCCCGCAACGAATAATAATGTAAGGACAATATAGACCAGGATCGTCCAATCTATCACAGCCTTTGTATTCTTCCATTGATATTGCCGCTCTTGCTTAAGACGATCTATGTATAAGCGGAATGAGGTCATCCTTCCTGCTCCCTTGCAGATAAGGTGTAAAAACAGTCGAGCAACGAAGCACCAGGGAGATTGCAATTTGCCTGTATATCATGCAGGGTCCCTTCCGCTTTTTTGCGCCCCTCAGCCAAGAGTATAAACCTGTCACAAATCTTTTCTGCCGTATCCAGCACATGGGTGCATAATAAAATGCCTACACCTCTTGCCTGTTCCTTTTCAAATAAATGAAGAAGTTTTTTCGTCGCAATTGGATCAAGACCAATGAAAGGTTCATCCACAATATATAAAGAAGGTTTAGACATTATAGCAAAGATCAACATGGCTTTTTGCTGCATCCCTTTTGAAAAGGTGGCCGGAGATTCATGTATGACTTTTTTCATATCAAACAACTTCAATAGTTCCTCCACTCGCTCTTTCCACACCTTTTCTTCTATCTCAAGTAAAGAAGCCATCAAATCAATATGTTCCCACAAAGTCATGTCATAATAGAATACCGGTTTCTCAGGAATATAGGCATAGGACTTGTTGGAAGGAAGTGAGATCTCCCCTTCGTAAAAAGGATTCAATCCAAGGAGAGTCTTGATGGTCGTACTTTTACCAGCGCCATTTGGGCCTATCAGACCAACCATCTCACCTTTGGAAACTGTAATATTAATATTGTGCACAACGGACATTTCATCGTCATACCCTGCTTTCTTTAAATCTAATGTCAGCAATTCCATACAATTCCTCTCCTTTCTCTAGAATAATACGATATTTTAGGACGAAAGTTTCATATTTTTCAATTAATTACTGGCCGAATATTGTCGAGTGGTGTAAAATAATGTATATAGTCTCATTTTTTTTTGGGTTTACACTTAACACATTGGAGACTAAATGTTAATATTGTGTAAATTGCATCATTATTCTAGAATTTTTTCTACAAAATCGTGTACAATAAAAACTAACTTAATACCTAACACCTGTCATCAAGAATTTAGCTAGTAGTGTCATGTTAAATACCGGATAAGGAGTGGTTTTTTGAAGCCTTCAACTAACCGTATGCTAACCCGTATTAAAGCCGTCTACATGTTTATTCATGAAAAGGGAACTGTCTCCACACAGCAGTTGGTCGATGAATTCGGGATTACCCCCCGAACGGTCCAGCGTGATTTAAATGTGCTGGCATTTAATGAACTGGTACAAAGTCCTACGAAAGGTAAGTGGACTACTACGCAGAAAAAAGTTAGGTTGACTTCATAAGACTACATAGCTTCACATAAATAAAGCCCCATTCCGTCATCATCAGGAATGGGGCACTTCGTGTTATTTATTTTCGCTGCTGCAATAGTTCCAATTCTTCATCTGTCAGTTCACGGTACTCCCCAAGCTCAAGATCTTCATCAAGCTTCAGCTCCCCCATGCTTAGACGCTTCAAGTAAATAACCGTCTTCCCGACAGCTTGGAACATCCTTTTCACCTGATGGAACTTTCCTTCAACAATGGTGATTTCAATTTGTGATTCCGGTCCGGCTTCTAGTATTTTCAATTCAGCCGGTAGCGTTTCGTAACCGTCATCCAAGGTGACACCTTGTTGGAATGCTTGAATGTCGTCTTCCGTCACTTCGCCATCAATTTTGGCATAATAGGTTTTCGGCACATGCTTTTTCGGTGACAATAGCTGGTGTGAAAGCTGACCGTCATTTGTCAAAAGAAGCAAGCCCTCAGTATCTTTATCAAGGCGTCCGACAGGAAACGGCTCAAAAATCTTATCCTCTTCCTGCAAGATATCCACCACAGTTTCCTGACGGTGATCTTCTGTTGCAGATAAAAGTCCTGGCGGCTTGTGCATCATCAGGTATATGAACTCACGATATTCCACGATATCATCGTGAACCGTTACTTCCTGTACCTCCGGATCCACATGCACCTTCGCATCCTTCACAACATTTCCATCCACTTTCACCACGCCTGTTTTAAGAAGCTTCTTCACTTCTTTACGCGTTCCAAACCCACTGTTTGCAAGCATTTTATCCAATCTCATTTATTGCTGCTCCTTTCATAGGGAAAGAGGCCCCTTTGACCCGAGACCTCTATCCTCTTTCTTTTCTATTTAAAAATGAAAACCGATTACCGAACAAATACATCAACAAGTTACTTCTGTAGCTGAGGAAGAAGTAGATGCCGGCTCCTACTAGACCGCTGACAGCCACAACGGTAATGGCTTGTAGACGGCCTTCACTGTATGGGACAACCCCTTCAAGCAGTTGTAATACGAATAGAACTGCCACAATCATGATTACATTGAATATGGTCATTAGCATTCCCCGTCTTAGTACAATAGAATAACTGAAACCAGTGAATTTCTGGATGGCCCAGAGGTTAATGATGACACTAGCTAAATAACCGATAGCAGTTGCCACAATGGACCCTTCTGCCTCCATTAAAAAGATCAATGGATAATTCAATATCAGCTTTAAAGCAACTCCTACTGCAAGACCATACACAGTGTATTTTTGTTTATTAATTCCTTGAAGAACAGATGCCGTTACTGTGAAAATTGCCAATGGAATGGCAGTTGGTGCATACCAGGTGAGCAAATACCCTCCCAGTTCATCATAGGAGTAAAAGGCTGCATAAGCCGGACCACCTAATATAGCCAACCCGATGCATGCTGGTACTGTAAGGAACAATAATATCTGGAATGTTGTACTTAATTGTCGCTGAAGAACACCTGATTCATTGTTAATAAAAGATCTTGTAACAGCCGGAAGCAAGGAAAGCGCAAACGCCGTTGCTAGTGTTACAGGAATGATCACAAGCTTTTGGCCGTAAGTGTTGATTATCGCAAAAGCGCTTCCGGATGTTTCACTGTCCACTCCGGCAAATACCATCGCTTTATTAAATGTGAATGTATCCACAAGTTGATATAAAGGCATTGCAAGACCCACAAAAACAAATGGGGCAGCATATAACAGTATTTCTTTATACATTTCTTTATAGGAAACCTCTACATTGCCTTTATCCTTTTCTAAGAGCGTATCAAGATGTCTCTTCCTGTTAAACCAATACCATATTAAAATCCCCAACCCTGCAAGCGCACCAATAAAGGCGCCAAATGTTGCATATCCAATCGCAGTTGGCAAACTTCCTTCTGTTACATTCACGATTATATAGACACTGCCTAACAGGAAGATAATTCTTGCGATTTGCTCTACGACCTGCGATACAGCAGTAGGTCCCATTGATTCGTGACCTTGGAAAAACCCTCTGATCAAACTCATCACCGGCACCAGCAGTAATGCAAAACTTACCATTCGGATGACTAACGTAACATCATCAAATGAGTGCTGACTGCTATCATTAATTATCATTGGAGAAAATACCGGCGCCAATATATAAAGTACTAAGAAAGACACAATCCCAGTTATACTCATTAACAATAAACCGGAACTGAATAACTTTCTCCCTACCGCATATTCCTCAAGAGCATTATATTTAGCTACAAATTTTGAAACCGCAAGTGGTACACCCATGGTTGCGATACTTAAAACAACCGAATAAAGCACATAGGCATATGTATATAATTCCCCTCCTGCATTACCTACCAATGCATAAAAAGGAAAGATGTAAACAAGCCCAAGAACTCGGGATATCATCGTACCCAGCGTTAAAATAAATGTACCTCTCAATATATTAGAAGTTGACATAAAATCCCTACCTACTATTTGTAACTTTTTGTCTAACCTTTGTATTTTATCATATTTCTTATTGGGGAAACACTATATTACCATCCCGCCTGTAAACTCCTGGTTAGTGATATCTTCGGAAAGGATAGATATGGTGTGTCCTCTTTAAGGTTTTCCAGATTCTCTAATGTTAAGACTAAGGAAAATTCACCGTATGCATCCGCATCCATCAAGAGCACTCCTGCTTCTTTTTGACTGAAGATAAGCCCGAATTCTTCCTTTTTATTTATAAGGAGACACAGGACATAGGCATCCATCTCCTTTTCATAGAGCCACGTATATGAAAATTTATGTATAGGCGTGTTTATTTTTACAGGCAACGTCGGGACGGAAAGCAATAGTACCGGGATTCCACTTTCTTCTGTCCAGCCTCCATCATATGGAATATGAGCTTCTGAAATGTTTGGCGAATATGTCATGGGATTCTCCTTTTCTTTGATTTATAATCTACTAGAAATCATACGGAATGTTGCTCTTTTTGTCCAACAGGAGAATAGAGGGTATAATAGGCAACAGATAAGAAAATATAGTTGGTTGGTGAAAAAATGAAATACGATGTTATTATCATAGGCGGCGGTCCATCGGGTCTGATGGCTTCCATCGCTGCAGCAGAACAAAAAACTAAGGTATTACTGATTGATAAAGGAAATAAGCTTGGGCGTAAGCTCGCCATTTCAGGAGGCGGGCGCTGTAATGTGACGAACAGGCTGCCTGTAGATGAAATCATCAAACATATCCCTGGTAATGGGAGATTCTTATATAGCGCATTTTCTGAGTTCAATAATGAAGATATCATCAAGTTTTTTGAAAAGCTTGGGATACAGTTGAAAGAAGAGGACCACGGCCGGATGTTCCCTGTTTCTGATAAAGCACAGAGTGTTGTAGACGCACTGTTGGACAGGATGAAGGAGTTGCGGGTGGAAATTCGCACCAATACTTCTGTGGAAACGGTGGAATATGATGAGGACCGCACAAAAGGAGTACTGTTGAAAACGGGAGAATTTTTAGAATGCAGTTGTGTGGTAATTGCAGTGGGCGGAAAATCCGTCCCGCACACAGGATCCACTGGTGATGGGTATCCATGGGCACGCAAAGCAGGGCACACGATTACCGATTTATTCCCGACGGAAGTTCCTTTGAATTCACAAGAAAAGTTTATACGTGAGAAAAGATTGCAAGGATTGTCTTTGCGGGATGTTGCATTGAGTGTCTTGAATCCCAAAGGTAAAGTAGTGAAAACCCACCAGATGGACATGATTTTCACCCATTTTGGGATTTCTGGGCCGGCAGTATTGAGATGTAGCCAATATGTCGTTAAAACGATGAAAAAGTTCGGTGTGGACCGAGTGACGATGAATTTGGATGTCATGCCATCACTGAATGAAGAATTAGTGTTTCAACAGCTTAATAAAGCCTTGAAGGACGAACCAAAAAAAGCCATTAAGAATGTCCTTAAAGGGCTAGTACCTGAGCGTTATTTATTATTTTTGTTGGAAGTTTGCAGAATTGATGAACAGGAGATCGGAGCGACATTGGCTCATGATAAAATAAGGGACCTCGCGAAAATGTGCAAGCAGTTCCGATTTGACGTGTCCGGCACCCTTTCGATCGAAAAGGCATTTGTAACCGGAGGAGGCGTTTCGGTGAAGGAAGTTCATCCGAAAGAAATGTCCTCCAAAATGAAAGACGGTTTATACTTTTGTGGAGAAGTACTTGATATCCATGGATATACTGGTGGTTATAATATCACTTCGGCCTTGGTGACAGGAAGACTTGCAGGCCTGAACGCCGGTAAAAAGGCGGCAAGCCTACGTCGTTACTAATAATACGAAAGACATTACAAATGCCAGTCCTACTCCATACATGCCAAACTCGTTGATAAATGATTTACTTTCTTCTTGAAGTACCTCGTTTTGTGTGTGGTGGTTCATAATGGAACATCCTTTCTCAATTTGATTTTAGTTTTTAGCTTCTGTTTATATGACCTGTTACTAATTAGACGAGTTGTGTTACAAAAATGTTTCAATTATTTATGATTTATTTCAGATATTTATCTATACCCACAAAAAAGAACCTGATAAACATCTTTTATAGAAGTTTTCAGGTTCTAAATATTACCATTGCCGAGAAGCAATAAATCTGTTCTTCCTCATCATTTATGCAACCAACTTGGTACTTGATATCAATCACATCCCTGTCTGACAACCCTTTCAAAAAATCATTCACCGCATCCTCAAGATCCCGCTCATGCTCCTCATCAAACACCCTAATTTGCACCAACCCCTACACCCTCCCTGTCTGTCTGCCAATCAGATAAATAGAGCCTGTATTTATTACTATGTATAGGTGGAAAACTGAGGTTTTATACGTGAATTTTGTTGAAATGGAGAAAAAAATCCTTTTGGGGGTCAGACCCCCAAAGGGTTTTTGCTTTTCTTGTAGAATTCAATAAAGTTTGAGATTCCTTGAATGAAAGTTTAATCTGTAAATTTGATAAAGAAAAGTCTTTTAGAATCCTAGCAACTGCATGGTACCTACAAAGATGACGATGGCTGCAATACTTAATGAAATTTTGTTGAATTTGAAAAAGTTGATAGGTGGCCTTTCTTCACGAAGGTCTATCACTACTTCCTTAATGAAGTCTTTATCCGGAAAGCTTTTGAATTCCACTTCCATCCCACTTGTCTCAAGATCTTTCCACTTTATTTTAATTGTTTGATACGGATCATCGAAATAGTACATAGTGATATAGTTGTGGCTTATATAATCTTCATCTGCTTTAACATCATTGTTATAAGAATACCTTTTATCGTCAAGATTCCTCTCTAAAACAGCCATGACACTTTGCGGTTCATATTTTTTTATATGTATCTCATCTTTTTTTCTCTGCGTGAACATCATGATTAATGGCACAAGTAAGGGAAAAAGTGCAAAATATAGCGAATTAATATCCCAATTCTGATTAGTAGTCGTGTATATCAGTAAACCTACCGTAAAAAAGCCAGTCATTATTATTCCTTGAAATCTATTACCAGTCGAGACTCTTGAAACGCCTTTCTGTTGAAAGCTCGTAATTGCATCAAAAATGAGCAGTACACCAATAAAAAGAAGAAATAATGGAAATATGTTCTGGTCGATGAAATCCATGCTGATAGTGCCTCCTTCCTTGATGTGGGTTCTGTATAATATTATTACGGATGAGGGTGGGAATGGTTTCAGATTTTTGTTAGGAGTGGGGAGAGGTTGTAGGTGCGGGATTTCTTTTCTCCTACAAAATCGATATTGAGGTTTTTCAGCAATCTGATAATAGTTACTCGATTTTCTATCCCTAAATACCTTCTTAACTCTCTCATTGTGATGAATGGGCTTATTAAAAGTACATAATCTCTTAGCGCTGCTATATGTGCATCTTCAAATTTCCCTCTACATTTCGAACACTCCCAAGCACCGTGAATTCTTTTCATAATTTCATTAGGAATACAATTAGGGCATAATACACCTGTAATTATATCTGCAGGGAGGACTCCATACTGGGGAATAGGGGAAGAGTTATCTAGTGTATGTTCTTTAAGTAATTGTTTTACTAACTTTTTTATAAGCTTTTTATCAAGAGGTTCAGATGAATGTCGCTTAAGTAGAGTATTTACTTTTGTTGAAAGCGCAGGACTCTTAATTACATATCTATCTGCTTCGCCAGGAGAGGATAAAACTTTCGTTATTACTTTTGGATTAGTTAGCACTATTAGCTTTTCACATGGAAATTCAGGAAACTGTTTGGTTCTAAGCCATGAATTTAGTTTGAAGCATTGATTAGAAGCTTGCAGTATAGGGTCCTGGTATACTTTAAGTGGATTTCCCTCTACCTCTTGTAAAAGTTGATAGTTTTTCGGGTCAAAATATAGAGTTCCTTTAAAATACTTTACTTCTAATACTAAAAAGAAATTTGAAAATAGAATGAGGGTGTCTATTTGAAAGAATGTGTCCCTAAATGGAAGCCTTAGTCCGTGGAAAATATAGTAGGGACGCTCTGTTTCTGGGAGAAGTTTTAAGTAGTAGTCTATAGATTGTTCACCGTAGATTCCTGCTTCTTTCCTACCTAATTCGTTGAGGAAATCCTGGTATTTTTCATGATTCGGGCGAATTCTCCTCTTCATTGCTCTCAAAATATGAACTCTTAAAGGAACGCATCTTGCCTTTTTTATCAAAGTATCACCTCTTTTTTTGTGTATGAGTACTATTTGACACAGTTCAACATATTTCCTTCTTTTCTGCAGATATTTTCTTAACAAATTTTCTTTTTTGATGTTGAAACTGGTACTCTGCATTCCAAAATATGGATTGTGAATTAATCATAAATGATTTATTGAATACTTTAGGCCTTTTATTGTATAACTCTGGCGATTTATTGAATACTTTAGAGTATTTATTGAATACTTTAGAGCATTTATTGAATAATTCATTATTGGAATTCCTGCACATTAGTTATCCACCCCCGAAGCAACCTTAGTTACCTACTTTTGGAAGAACCTCAAGCCTCCCCCCAGTTACCTATTTTTGGAAAAAGTAAAGTTCCAAAGCATAAAGTTACCTACTTTCGAAAAGTACCAATATTCAAACCAAAGCAGACTTAACAAAAAAACCACCAACTGGCGGCCCATTCCTCGCCCACCGGTCAGTGGTGTCATTCAAATTATTCTACGTCGCCTTCCCACTCTAGCATGCCGCCTACCAGGTTTCGGACTTTGTAGCCTTGGTCCTGCAAGTAGTGGCAGACATTTTCGCTGCGGCGTCCTGAGCGGCAGATGAAGATGTACTCGTTATTTTTGTCGAGTTTGTCCAGGCTTTCTGGGATATCTCCCATGCGGATGTGCTCTGCTTGTTTGATTTTGCCCATTTCGATTTCTTCGTCTTCACGGACGTCTACTAGGAATAGCTCTTCGCCTGCATCAAGCTTTTTCTTTAAATCATCAGTTGTAATGGTTTGGATTTCTGACATGAGTAAAACCTCGATTCTATGTAAGTGTTATTCTGATTACCTTTATATTAACAAAAAGAAAACAAGACTGCCAAACCGTAGGGTCTGCAGCCTTGTATCTGTAAACTGACTTTCATACTAAAACTTAGTTTGCAACGATGTTCACAAGCTTCCCTGGAACGGCGATGACTTTGCGGATTGTCTTGCCTTCAATGCTTTCTTTCACTGCATCATCGGCAAGTGCGATCTCTTCCATCTTCTCACGTGTTGCATCAGATGGTACGTAAAGTTTTGCTTTTAGCTTTCCATTCACTTGGACAACGATTTCGATTTCGTCTTCTACTAGTTTGGATTCGTCGAATGTCGGCCAAGCCTCATAGGTGATGGTTCCTTCGTTGCCAAGCTTCTCCCAAAGTTCTTCCGCTATATGCGGGCAGACTGGGGAAAGCATTTTTACGAAGCCTTCCACGTAATCTTTTGCGATGGTGTCTGCTTTGTAAGCTTCATTGATGAAGACCATCATTTGAGAAATGGCTGTGTTGAAGCGCAAGCCTTCGTAGTCTTCCGTTACTTTTTTCACAGTAGCGTGGTACGTTTTCTCAAGTGTATCCTCTTCTGTCACTTCTGCAATTTTGGAGCTTAGTTTGCCGTTTTCTTCAACAAACAATCTCCAAATGCGATCTAAGAAGCGGCGGGATCCGTCTAGTCCGTTGGTGGACCAGGCGATGGACGCTTCAAGTGGTCCCATGAACATTTCATATAGACGAAGGGTGTCGGCACCATGGGATTCCACGATGTGGTCAGGGTTTACGACATTCCCTTTGGATTTACTCATTTTCTCGTTATTTTCGCCAAGGATCATTCCTTGGTTGAAAAGTTTTTGGAATGGCTCTTTAGTTGGGACCACACCGATATCATATAAGAATTTGTGCCAGAAGCGAGCGTATAGTAAGTGAAGTACGGCGTGCTCTGCTCCACCGATGTAGATGTCGACCGGCAACCACTCTTTTAGTTTTTCAGGATCTGCAAGCTGTTCGCTGTTTTTTGGGTCGATGTAGCGCAAGTAGTACCAGCAACTTCCGCCCCATTGCGGCATCGTGTTTGTTTCACGGCGGCCTTTTTTGCCTGTTTCAGGGTCTACTACATTCACCCAGTCCTCAATGGCAGCAAGCGGCGATTCACCTGTACCGGATGGACGGATTTCCGTTGTTTTTGGTAGTACAAGTGGAAGCTGATCTTCCGGAACCGCTGTGGTCGTGCCATCTTCCCAATGAATGATTGGAATCGGCTCGCCCCAGTAGCGCTGACGGCTGAACAACCAGTCACGAAGGCGGTATGATACTTTCTTTTCGCCTTTTTCATTGGCAGCTAACCATTCGATCATATTGGAGATTGCTTCTTCTTTTCCAAGGCCGTTCAAGAAATCAGAGTTAACGTGTTCCCCGTCACCTGTGTATGCTTCTTTCGTAACATCGCCACCTGCAACAACTTCTACGATAGGAAGTTCAAACTTTGTCGCGAATTCCCAGTCGCGCTCGTCATGAGCAGGTACTGCCATGATGGCACCAGTTCCATAGCTCATTAACACGTAGTCAGCAATCCAGATTGGTAATTTCTCGCCGTTTGCTGGGTTTACTGCGAATGCCCCAGTGAACTCACCGGATTTTTCCTTGGAAAGCTCCGTACGCTCAAGGTCACTTTTGCTTTGAACTTTTGTGATATACCCTTCTACTGCATCACGTTGCTCATCGGTTGTGATTTTTTTCACTAAAGGATGCTCAGGAGCCAAAACTGCATAAGTTGCGCCGAAAAGTGTGTCTGGACGTGTGGTGAAAACGGTGAAGTTCTCATCAGTTCCGTCGATGCTGAAGTGTACATTCGCACCTTCAGAACGGCCGATCCAGTTGCGTTGCATATCTTTCAGGCTTTCAGGCCAATCAAGGTCATTTAGATCCTCAAGTAGACGATCTGCATATTCAGTAATTCTAAGAATCCACTGCCTCATTGGACGGCGTTCTACAGGATGTCCGCCACGCTCCGATTTTCCGTCGATTACTTCTTCATTGGCTAATACCGTACCAAGTGCAGGACACCAGTTAACAGGTACTTCATCGACATATGCCAAGCCTTTTTCGTAAAGCTTCAAGAAAATCCATTGTGTCCACTTATAATACTCGGGATCTGTTGTGTTTATTTCGCGATCCCAGTCATAAGAGAAGCCCAGGGATTTGATTTGCCTGCGGAATGTGTTGATGTTTTGCTCCGTGAATTCCGCAGGGTCGTTTCCTGTGTCCAAAGCATATTGCTCTGCAGGTAGTCCGAATGCATCCCAGCCCATTGGATGAAGGACGTTTTGTCCTTGCATACGCTTCATGCGGGAAAGGATATCTGTTGCTGTATAACCTTCCGGGTGACCTACGTGCAGGCCGGCACCGGATGGATAAGGGAACATATCTAGTGCGTAAAATTTCTCTTTCCCTTTTTCTTCGTGTGTTTTAAATGTTTTATTTTCTTCCCAATACTTTTGCCACTTTTGTTCCATGGACTGATGTTGAAATGACATCTTTTCTTCCTCCTGTTAACTCAAATAAATACAAAAAACCCCTCATCCCAATAAAGGGACGAGAGGTTTGAATATACTTAACCTACCGCGGTACCACCCAGATTACTGTCATGGATACACCACGACAATCACTCGAATCCTTAACGCGGATGATACGGCGAAATATTACTGCCTTCTAATATGAAGGGTTCACACTTGCTACTCCAAGGCGAGTTCATGTACGATCGTTTGTTGACTTCCACCACCCGTCAACTCTCTATGCTCGTTTCGTCCACTACTGATCCTTTTCAACGTATAAGTTTTAGTTGTTATTTTGTATTGTAATGAATTTACTTGAAAACTGCAAGGGGTATTTTCCCTAATAATCATTATAAACGTTTTTCAAAATTGTATACCGTCCCTCTTTATTGGACGGTATAGCCACCATCGATCACTACTGCCTGCCCGGTAACACCACCTGCTGCGTCGCTGCTTAGGAACATTGCGTAATCGGCTATCTCCTTCACTTGCAGCAGTCTGCGCTGCGGGACAAGTGGATAAATGACCTCTTCCAATACTTTTTCGAGAGGTACTTTTCTTGTTTCAGCAAGATCTTTCAGCTGTCCCCTCACAAGCGGAGTATCTACGTACCCCGGGCACAATGCATTGACAGTGATTCCATTGGCTGCTCCCTCTAATGCAGAGACCTTCGTCAAACCAATGACTCCATGTTTGGCACTGTTATAGGCTGCTTTCCCGGCAAATCCAACCAAACCATTGATGGATGCCATATTCAAAATCCTTCCGAATCCTTGAGATTTCATCACAGGAAAAGCATGCTTTGTTGCGACAAAAGGAGCAACCAACATTACGCGTGTAAGCAACTCGAATTTTTCAGTCGGGAAATCTTCCAACATAGAGACATATTGCAGCCCTGCGTTATTGATCAAAACATCAAGTCTGCCGAACTCTGAAACCGTTGCATCGATGACGGACTTCAATTCTTCTTCTGAAGTAACATCACAACGCAATCCAAGGGCAGTCAATCCAAGTCGGTTTAATCCTTCTCCCGCTTCCACGACATTTTCCTCATTCAAGTCTGTCAATACGACCTTGGCTCCCGCTTCAGCAAATTGTTTTCCGATTTCGTATCCTATTCCTTGGGCTGCTCCCGTGATGAGAACAACTTTATCTTTAACCAATGCTCCAATCTCCCTTCGAAAAAAAGTATTAGATTCCAAGTCCCATGGAGAACAACGCAATAGCTAGTGCCAAGCCGATTAACGGCACAATGACTGTCACTGCTGCAACAGGACCGTATGCCGCCTGATGCGTCTCCCCGCAAATTGCACGGACGGTTGTTACGACATAACCGTTATGCGGCAAGGAATCGAGCGCACCAGATGAAATGGCAACAGTTCGATGAAGCGCCTCAGGATTGACGCCCATGTCCATGTAATGCGGCGCAATCAATGGCAAGGCGATTACCTGGCCACCAGAAGCGGATCCCGTCATCCCAGCGATGACGCTGACTGCGATTGCCGCTCCGATTAATGGGCTACCAGGGATATTTGTCATTGCTTCGACGACCGTGCCAAATGCAGGAACTGCTTTGGCAACTCCACCAAACCCGACCACTGCCGCCGTGTTACCTATAGCAATTAAAGCTCCCATCGTGCCTTCAGATATGGCGTTCCAGAAGTTTTTGAAGTATTTTTTTCCCAGAATATAGGTTGTAATGATCCCACCAAGTAAAGCTAAAATGAGGGCGGATTGCATCAATTTATCATGGAAGTAGAATGAAATAACCAACACTACAACAAGAGGGATAAAACTCAAAAACGGATTAGGCAAAGCTCTTTCACTATCCATTGTTGGATCATTGTCCCTTGATACAAAAATTTCTCCACGGCCCACTGCCTTAGAAATCATGCGCTTTAACCACCAGTATCCAAAGATCATCATAAATACAGCAACAAGAGCACTTACTTCCCAACCTGCATATGGGGTTGTATCCAAATATGGAATCGGAATCCAGTTCTGGATCTCAGGAGACCCTGCAGAAGTCATGGTAAATGTTACGGAACCAAACGCAAGTGCCGCCGGAATGAACCGTCGAGGCAGGTTAGCTTGCTTGAACAAGCTGATTGCCATTGGATATACGGAGAAAGCTACTACGAATAAACTGACTCCTCCATAAGTCAAAATCGCACAAGCTGCAACAATTGCGAGTACTGCAAAACGCATGCCAAGCTTATCAACAACCAGCCTGGAGACGGAATCCGCCGCTCCACTGTCCTCCATCACTTTCCCGAAAATGGCACCAAGCAAGAACATAAGGTACCAAGAAGTTACAAAGGACGAAAATCCACCCATATAACTGCTGACAAAGTTGACTTCTCCTTCTTCTACAAGTTGCGGGAATAATGGCATCCCACTTAGAAGTGCCACAAATAAAGCTGATAATGGACCCACAACTAAAAGATTCATGCCTCTCATCGTTAAAAAAATCAATAATACCAATCCACCGATAAGGCCAATCATGCTTAACATCTGTCTTTCCCCCTTCAATTTAGGTAAACGCTTTCAAAAAAAGGCAAATACCTTTGTTTTTGTCTTCCGAAAATATCTATGCAAGAAGCGTGCCAACTTCCAAAGTTAATTGTTTCAATATTTCGAACAAACAGTTTTTCCGAGAATCTGGACAAAAACAGACAGACCTTTACGAAATAAAGGATTCCAGAAATCCGGAACATTTTCCGATTTTATGGAATCCTTGTTTTTCCCTTGAATCATT
Source organism: Sutcliffiella horikoshii DSM 8719 (assembly GCA_001648575.1). Taxonomy (GTDB): domain Bacteria; phylum Bacillota; class Bacilli; order Bacillales; family Bacillaceae_I; genus Sutcliffiella_A; species Sutcliffiella_A horikoshii. The sequence goes on from LQXN01000055.1 coordinate 92,538, forward strand.
GAATGGAATATTTTTTTAATTTTTCATATAAACTGGATTTACTTATCCCAAGTTGCTTGGCTGCCATCAGTTTATCATTATGATACTTCTCCAAGGTTTGAATGATTGCCTGTTTTTCTGCATCTTCCAATGTTTCTTTTAATGGCTTGGATCCAATCGGAATGGAGAAGGAATCTGTCAAGTAATCTGGAAGTGCTTCTAATGTCAGCTTTTCGCCTGTCGATAAGTGAACTGCTGCCTGGATGACATTCTCCAGCTCACGGATATTTCCAGGCCAACGGTAACGGGACAAAGCAACTAAGGCATCCTCTGTGACAGAAGTGATCCTCCTGCCGGTACGCTTGCATATTTTCTGTATAAAATGCTCCACAAGCTGAGGAATATCCTCCGTTCTTTGACTTAATGCCGGGATATAAAATGGGATGACATGAATTCTATAGTAAAGATCCTCACGGAACCGCTTTTCCTCCATCATCTTTTCTAAGGGGCGATTGGTAGCAGCAATGACTCGGACGTTCACCTGTACAGGCTTAATCGCACCAACCGGCTCCACTTCTCCTTCCTGTAAAGCACGCAAAAGCTTTATCTGCATCGGCAGGGACATATCCCCGATTTCATCAAGGAAAAGCGTTCCGCCATCGGCTAGCAGGAACTTCCCTTTCTTTCCGCCTTTCTTCGCCCCGGTAAAAGCCCCCTCTTCATAACCGAACAATTCCGATTCCAGAAGGTGTTCAGGAATCGCTGCGCAATTCAATTTGATAAATGGCATCTGGCTCCGGTTGCTTAAGTGGTGGAGGCTGTGTGCAAACAATTCTTTCCCCGTCCCGCTCTCACCGCGGATCAGGATGGAAACATCACTCGCAGCGATTTGCTTTACCTTATCTTTCAATAATCGGATAAGTTTAGAGTTTCCGATTATATCCTCAAGCGTGTATTTCACCCCGGTTTGTTGTTCGTACTCTTGCAGATAGTTGCGGATTCGGCCCAGCATACTTTTGACATGACTGTTCATTTTGTCCCATTCGCTTGTATCTCGGAAAATGACAGTCCCATATGCACCGATCACTTCCTCATTCTTATTAAAAATCGGCACACGGTTGGCAATCATGTAATTCCCTTTAATATATTGAAGATCTGCCAATTCTTCCTTCCCTGTCTTCACTACTTCATGCATGCGTGTATTTTCTATTACTTCCGTCACATGCTTGCCAATCACTTCCTCATTGTCCACCCCAATAAACTCGGAATAACTATCATTTATATATATGATTTTCCCTTCGTGATTGACTACCACTATCCACTCGAACGCATTCGCAATAATAGTATCCATCATTTCTTCGGTCAATAAGCTTTCTTTTACTCCCATCCTCTACCCCTCCTGCATGACTAAACTAAATATATCACAAAAGTCTGACGATTATGTGAGCGATTACATCATCATTTACAGTACATATTTTGGTAGAATAGAAGTAACTACCAATTGATTGAGGGGAATGCATCATGCCGGACTGGTCTTATCATGGAATATTCAGACCTGTATTAAAGAAAATACCTCCCATATGGGCAAGGGAATTCATTCACCGAGGGATGAATTTGATTGCCTCGCTTCCATTTGGCGCAGGAGGACATATTATTAACTTTCTCGGCAGGGAGGAAAGCTCCCCTCTTCTAGAAAAAGAACATATGAACATCAGCTTCAAAAACATTGTAGGATTATCTGGTATTTTAGATCCAAACCTAAGCGGCACACGAGCTTTTTCGAACCTTGGATTTGGATTTTTGGAAATCGGACCAGTAACATGGCAACCGACCGGGAACGGAAGTGCTCCGATAGTAAAGGAGGAAACTCCGTCCATTATTTTTCCAAAAGAATCGATAGGGTTCAAATCAACCATGGAAAAACTTAAGAAGGTTCCACCTAAACAACCACTGCTGATTAGACTTCAAGGCAGTAATGAGGAAATAAAAGTAATGGCTGATCGGTTGGAGCAATTCGCTGCAGGATTCATAGTGGAAACAGAAGAATCATTCAACTTAGGAGTCACTGATAAACCCGTGCTTCTCTCCATAAAAAATACAGAAAACCTTTCGCTCAGGAACATATCCTGTTTCTCAGGCTTGATTGTGGAAGAAACAAAAGGGTTTGAAAATCTTAAAGAAGACATCACCCGATTGAGAACATTGGGTTTTGAAAAAACCATCATAAGCTCAGGTGGAATACATGAGCCTGCTCAAGCGCTTGAATTGGCGGATGTTGGTGCTGATCTGATGTTGGTAAAGGAAGGCTATGTATTCTCTGGACCAGGCCTGATCAAGCGAATCAAGGAGGCATTTCTAGACGAAGAGAAGATTCCCAACCCATCAGTGGATGGATGGTTTTCTTATTGGCTTTTCGGTTTGTTCATCCTGGCTGGAGGCGTGTTGGCCCTATTATTCAGTATCACGTCTATCATACTTCCATATGATGAACACTTTCTAGGAATGAAAAAAGAAGAAATTTGGATATACAATGAAAGAATCATGCTGTTCATGGCGCATGATCGGATGACCCTTGCAGGGACGATGATTTCCGGTGGGATCGTGTATATGCAATTGGCCAAACATGGAGTGAGAAATGGCTTGAAATGGGCGAAACAGGCAATAGATCTTGCCGCCATTGTCGGTTTTCTAGGAATTTTTGCATTTATTGGCTACGGCTATTTCGATTGGTTGCACCTATTATTTTGGTTGATCCTATTGCCTTTTTACCTTTACGGATATTGGAAGACCAAACAATTATCAGGTACTCCCTCTTCTTTGAACCGTTTTAATGACAAGAGTTGGAAGGTCGGGGTCTTTGGACAATTGGCATTTGTCCTATTAGGATTTTCCTTTGTAATTGGAGGCATTATTATATCTGGTATCGGTGTATCCTCTGTATTTGTGGCAACAGATATTCAATATATTTGTATGCCACCCGAGATGCTAGAGAGCTTCAATCAAAATCTGATACCAGTTCTTGCCCACGACCGGGCTGGTTTCGGGAGCGCGCTTTTAAGTGTCGGACTTTTGGTATTGACCATGGCTCTATGGGGTTATCAACAAGGGAACAAGTGGGTCTGGTGGACTTTCCTGATTGGAGGTATGCCTGCTTTTATCGCCGGTATCTATATTCATTTCGCAATTGGGTATACAACATTTGTCCATCTGCTTCCAGCCTATTTCGCCTTAGTACTATACATTTTGGGATTACTATTATCCTATCGTTTTTTACAAAAAATCTCTGCATGACATCGGTAATGATCCTCCACAAACATTCGTGCTGTATGACACGCATAATCTTGTTCCTTTAGGATTTTCGCGTCTCATTCGTGCTGTATGACACGCATAATCTTGTTCCATTAGTATTTTCGCGTTTCATTCGTGCTGTATGACACGCATAATCTTGTTCCATTAGAATTTTCGCGTTTCATTGGTGCTGTATGACACGCAAAAATCTTGTTCCATTAGGATTTTCGCGTTTCATTGGTGCTGTATGACACGCATAATCTTGTTCCATTAGGATTTTCACGTCTCATTCGTGCTGTATGACACGCAAAATCTTGTTCCATTAGGATTTTCGCGTCTCATTCGTACTGTATGACACGTAAAATCATGTTCCATTAGAATTTTCGCGTTTCATTGGTGCTGTATGACACGCATAATCTTGGCTCATTAGAATTTTCGCGTTTCATTCGTGCTGTATGACACGCATAATCTTGGCTCATTAGAATTTTCGCGTCTCATTCGTGCTGTATGACACGCAAAATCTTGTTCCATTAGGATTTTCGCGTTTCATTGGTGCTGTATGACACGCAAAATCTTGTTCCATTAGGATTTTCGCGTCTCATTCGTGCTGTATCTGTATGACACGCAAAATCTTGTTCCATTAGGATTTTCACGTTTCATTCGTACTGTATGACACGCAAAATCTTGTTCCATTAGGATTTTCGCGTCTCATTCGTGCTGTATGACACGCAAAATCTTGTTCCATTAGGATTTTCACGTCTCATTCGTGCTGTATGACAGACATAATCATGTTCCGTTAGAATTTTCGCGTTTCATTGGTGCTGTATACACGCAAAATCTTGTTCCATTAGGATTTTCACGTCTCATTCGTGCTGTATGACAACCTTTTCCGCCTCAACTGTTCCACCAGGTAACAACTTTTCAACAGTCCAAAAGCAGCTGTCACGTCTATCTGACAGCTGCTTTTTCTGGCTAAACTTTTATTCCATATCAGGAATCACTATTTGAAATTCTTCCTAAAAAGAAACCGTCTACTTCACTGAGCTTCCCTCTCCAAAGAATTTTGCCTTCTGATGGCGTGGGCTTACTGTCTCCACAGAAAACCTTTGTATTTTTTAGATGGATGAAATTTGCTTCTGCCCCTTTACTGGTGTCCACGTTTTCCCCTGCACCTGCAAGTTGTTCACTAATCTTTTGAGCAATATCATTTCCATCTTCAAAAGTTTCACTCATTGCATCAAAGTAATCTTTTACTGGAATTAGTGTTCCTGATACAACAGCACCATTAACGTTCAAAGTTATGTCCAGGGAAAAATCATGTTGATTGGCTGCCTGCACAAAAAATTCTAGAATACTATCTTTACCGGCTCCCATCTCACTGCTCATTCACATTTCTCCTTTCATACAAGACATCTGTCGTATTTCACTTCCGATCTTACTTATTCAGAACTGGTCTTTTCTGCGGAAGCTTTCTTTTTTGTTTTGGCAGAACTGGATTTAGTCCCTGAACGTTTTTTCTGACTCTTTTCTTTATCTTCATCATCCTTGGATGTTTCTTCGTCCGAATCTTCCTTTTCTTCAGACTTAGATTCTTCCTCTTGTTCTTCGGACTGATCATCGCTATCATCAGGTCTTAGTTTGCCTATCATTTCTTCGAGTTTACCAATCCTGTCTGTCAATTTACTATTTTCCTCTTTCAAAGATTGAGAGTCGCTATCATCGTCTTCGTCCCCGTTTTCAGGGATGTCCTCTAAGAAGAAGCCGTTAATATCACTAAGTGCCCCTCTCCAAAGTACTTCTCCCTTTGAAGGTGTGGGTTTACTGCTGCCGCAAAATACTTTGGCATCACTAAGATGGATGAAGCTTGCTGAGCCGTTCTCTCCTGAACCGATCGCTTCACTAGCTTGTGCAAAATTATCGCTAAGCTGCTGAGCTACTTCGTTTCCGTCTTGAAAGGCCTCACCTAATCTTGTGAAGTATTCCTTAGCAGAAACAATGGTCCCTGTCACTAGTGCGCCGTTTACATTCAATGTGATGGAAATTGATAGGTCATTATTATTTGCCGCCTCAACTAGAAAAGCAAGAATATTGTCCTTTCTTTCCGACTGCTGATTAGTCATGTTTTAAGCTCCCTTCATTCACAAATTAAGAGGAAGTATCGTCATCACTTGATAGTTTTGTTTCATTATCCTCTTCCTCTTTTTTCTTTTGCGATTTTGAAGATTTTTTACTAGTAGAACGTTTCTTTTTCGGTTTGCTCTTCTTCTCCTTTTCCTCATCATCTTCGTTACTATCATTTTCAGCATCATCTTCTTCGCTGTCTTCCTCTGTATCATCTTCGCTATTATCATCTTCGTCTTCTTTTTCCTCTTTATCGTCTGTCTCCTCTTTATCGTCTGTTTCCTCTTCGCTGTCCTCTTCTTCCTCATCATCAGAACCATTGTCAGCTTCTTTTTCCTCTGAAAGCTTTGTTAACATTTCTTCTAATTTTCCTAATCGGTCGGTAAGATTTTTATTTTCTTTCTTCAAGGATTCGTAATCTTCATTTGTGGAATCTTTTGTCGATTCTTTTGATGCAGCCACTTCTTTATCACTTGATGTATCATCATTGGATTCTTCATTTTCAGATTGGTCGTCACTGGATTCTTCATTATCTTTATTGAATAATCCCTTTGCAGAATCTTTGATAGATTCATAAGCTTTCTTTGATTTTTCCTTTGCCGATTCTCCGAAACTGGAACCCTTTGTCTTAATAGCATCCGTATCAATGCTTTCCAACAGTCTTTTTCCATTCTCGGGAGTAGCAAGATACCCCACTGCCGCTCCAATGATTCCTCCGGTGATGGAACGAGTTAACGGACCTGCATATGAATTATTCTCTTCCTTTGATGTGTTTTGTTCCTCTGTTTGATTTTCTGAATTGTTTCCTTTGTTTTCTGCCATTATTGAAAACCTCCTATTAATAGTTAATTAGTAATTAAAATCTGTTTGATTAATACGATTTGAAGCTGGAGTCAATTTCTTTTCAAGTGCTTCCAATCTCTCCTGCAACATTTTGTTTTCCTCTTCCAATGCTTTCGTGTTGTTATCTACTGCCTTGGAACTTAGGTAAGGATCTGTCTCCCACCAATCCATCCCGATTTCCTTGGCTTTATCGACTGATGCAACGATTAGGCGTATTTTGATTGTCAAAAGCTCTACATCTGCAATGCCTACCGTGATGTCACCGGCGATAACCACACCTTTGTCTAAAATTTTCTCAAGAACATCAACAATCGTACTTGATTGTCCAGTTGTTTGAACTGCCATTGTGTGAACCCTCCTTGGGTGATCGGTTAAAGCAGACTTCCTAGAGGTCCAAGGTCCAGATTTAAATCGTCTGCATCAAGACCGAATATTTCTTTCAATTCTTCCATCTTTTCCTCTAGGTTCATTAATGCTTCACCAAGATCCTCAATTTGCTGATCTGTCAGCGTTCCGCCTTCAACTCGGCGCATCGCATGACGTTCCACTATTTGCCTTAACAATTCCACCACCGTCAAAACTAGCTGAGCAAGGCCGTGTTCGGCTTTATCAGGATCTAAATTAATTCTTCCACTTGTCGGGCTGGCCGGTTGCATGGATCAATCCCTCCCTTTGATTATCGAATTCAACAGAAGACACCGTCTTGCCGTTTCCTTGTTGAGCCTGTACAAGAGACTCTACTGATGCAATCAGGACACGGAGATCTAAATACACTAAATCCACTCCCGCAATAGAGATGACCAGATCTGCTTTTATTGCCACCCCTTTATCAAGGATGACGTCTAGTATATCTATTAATGCTATATCCTTATTTTCGATGGAATCCCTATGGGACATATTAGATCACCCTCACTCAAGAAAAGCTTGAGAAGTGATAAGCAGGCCATGGTCCCGTTGGTTCAAACTGCCAACCCATCTCTCCTTTTTCTTTTTTTAATTGTTCTATTTCTTCTAAGAACTTTTCTACATTAGAGGAAGAAATCAAATAAACGCTATTCCAGGTCATGTTTTCTTTTCTCCCTGTCACATCTTTGCTCCAGTTCCTCTTTACATTCCCCTGCAGCACAAAGTCCTTCAGGTGTGTATGAATATTTTCACTGAACCTGTCTTTCTCTTTTTCCACTTCTTCTTCAATCAACTTATCCAATTTTTTCTTTTCAAAAAATTGCTTCCCTTTAGATAAGTGACTTATTTCTTCTCGACGCTCTTCTATCGCGGGATTGTTTTGGCTTACTTGATTCTTTAGTAGTTCTTCATTGCAATAGATTTTTAGATTCCATTCCTCATTGCCTTCAAGCAGCGCAAATGTGTCTCTCATCTTGGAATGATTAGTTTGCACAGTTTCTATCAAGTTGCTTTCATTCTTATATAACGTACAGAATTTCAGTGGTATCACTGTATATAATCTTGATAATGCCATTACTGTTTCATGATGATGGAATGCTTTTTCCTGCAGCCATTCCATATCGCTATTTATTTTCTCTTTAATCGTCTCTTCGGAATACTCTTTGGCATCCAGTGAACTTACAATTGCGGTTATTTCACCTACCGGGACGGTGTATAAGTCATCTTTGCCATCGAACCCTTTCATAGGTGGTACCGGCTGGCTAGCTAATTCATTCGATGGAATTAACCCATATAAATAAATTAAATCCCCCATCTTCTAACCCTCACTTCTTTTTGGTCATCTGCTCCCATTGTTCCATTTCCAAATTCTTGGCTACTTCATAACGGTGCAGCAGTTCTGCTTCTTTCTCTTTATATGCTTCCTCTGGGATCTCACCCAGTTCATACATCATCTGCAATTGAATGAGCTTTTTTTGGATGGTTGGAAGGTCGTACAGCTCCTTGTCCGCTTCCTCTTTCACTTTTTCGCCTATCTTTATGACAAGATTGATAGGTGCAGATACTAGTTTATGAATCATTTAAGCACCCTCGACAGTTAATCTGATATTGACAAAGTTGTAGGCCGGCCAGGGACCGCTGTAATTGAAATCGACCTTATCCTTCCACTTATCATGTGCTTCATTCACCTTCTGGTCGAACTCTGCTTCCTTTTCCCTATCAATCAGGAAGGAGGCATTCAATAGCATTTTCTCCCCGATATTATCATTTACTTTGGATGCTTCCGCTGTATCATTCAAAGGTTGAAAGATTTCAGTCTGCATCTCTTCTTGAAGGGAGAGGAATAACTTTTGCGCAGCCTCGCCTAATTGGATTCGCTCGTAATAACTGGCTGCTTGAGATTTCCCTCGAACTTTCTCTGCCATTTTGCCCATTTGTTCGTTTCCACCAGCCAATTCTTCCAACCATTCCTTTTTCCCTATAACTTTAAGCCCTAATTCGATTTTTCCTTTGATAGATGGGAAGAGCTTTTCAAATTGGGGGTATAGGTTTTCAAGTAGTACGGCCACATCCTCTTTTGAGTGAAATACATTACCGAAGCTGACTGGGATGACAGTATCATTTTGCTTCATCACTAATGAAATCGCATTTTGATGCATCATAAGGTTTTCTTTATTGGGATGGTAGATTTTCATGGGCACTTCAGCAGCTACCATGGCAGAGTCTTTAAATTCAATTGTAAAGAGTTCCCTCTTCTCACCCTCCAATTCGATATGACCAAAATCCTCTTTCCCATCTGTTTGGATTCCGCAAATGATATATATTCCCATTTTCTCTTCTTGACTCATCGTAGAACGCTCCTTTATCACTCAGTGACTTTCATATTTTCACAGGCATTTACAATCATTTCTTCTGCCTCTTTTAACGGCTTCTCACTATCAAGACATCGACTTAATGGATGTCCGAGTATATCCTTGCACAACCGCTTGAACTCTTCGTCATCCCCGTTAATCGGAATATCTCCCTCTGATGCCAATTTAGCTATCATAAGGGACGCCCGTAAACTGGGACCGTTCTTTTGGCATGCTTTTCTCAGTTCTGCTACAAGCATAGTAATAGCCCTTGCTTCTTCCTCTTTGATCCCCACTTTTTGTGAAACGATTCTTGCCTCCCTATCCACTTCTTTATAATCAATATGGATAGTGATCAATCGGTCCAGCAGGGCATCTTGAGTATGAAAAACACCAGCATATTCATCTGGGTTGCTAGTAAATATCACTGCAAAATCAGGATGAACAGGAATAAACGGTTCTGTCATTTTTGACCCATATAAGGGGAGGATACCCTCCTCTAATATAGACAAGAAAATGTTATTGGTTGTAGGTTGAGACCGGGTAAACTCATCGTATACAAGCGTGTAGCCGTTTTTCACAGCTTCCAATAAACGACCGTCTCTCCAAGTTTCTGTGACACTTTCATCCTTCTTGTAAACAGAACGAATATAGTTATCCACTACTTTTTTCCTTGTATACCCTGTGAAATCACCTATTAAATCCTTATTGTCCAACTCATGATTTCCGTGAATAAGCATCACAGGTTTTTTCCTCTTCTTTGCAAGTGCAAGTGCCAAGGATGTTTTACCTGTACCAGAAGGGCCAGTAAAATGAATAGGATATCCAGCCTTTAGATAATGCAGTGAGCGAGAAAGCAATTCTTTTGTATCTGAATCCTGGATCAGTGCCTTTGGTTCTTTCTTAATTTTTTCTTTTAAAACCGTCACTCCATTCCCTCCTACTCACCACGTGCTATCCCTCATGTTTAATGGCACTCCTATACCTGATATCACGCCTTTTGTATGCCACAACTTCTTTCTCTTCATTGAGGCGAACATCATATATGCCCAGCATTTCATCTTTTGCATACTTTTTCATATATTCCTTTTCTTCGATCACTTCGACTGTCAGCTTCCAACCTTCGTTGTCACTTTCTTCAATCGAGGTGATTTTATGAAGGGGAGCGACGTATTCATTGAAGAAATCAGTGACACTCCCCATGATTTTTTTAATTTCCATATAGACCCCTCCTGCATAAATAGAAGGGAAAGCCTAAGAGGCATCTCCCGGCTGTTCCCATTCTAATTTCTAGATACTAAAGCGTGGGCTTCGTTCATTCTGCTGTTCTGGGAGCCCGTTTTCTTCCACTTCATCTCGGAGTAATCCAACCGCTTCGGCATAACGCAACCATGTGTCCACACTTGCAATGACGACTCTAGCTTCGACTGTCAGAATCTCTATTCCTACCACCGAAACCCTTACGAAGGCGTCAATGACAATACCTTTATCCAATATACGGTCAATTACCTCTGCTAAACTTGAACTGTCTGTACTTTTTTGAACGGCCATACATCATTTCTCCTTTCATCCTGTTCCTCAAGACCCCATTGTCTTGATGTCATTAGAGGATTTGATATTTTTAGAGCTTTTGACATTACTGGCACCTTTCATGTCAGTATAGCTTTTGATGCTTTTCACACCTTTGATTTTGCGGTCATCTTCGTCATCCTTTGTTGAGGAAACCTTATCTTGGAAATCCTCTCCCGCTTCGACAACTTTACCTACTTTGTCCCGAACAGAAAGCAAAGCATCTTGAGCTTTTTCTTTACCTTCTTCTGCTTTATCTTCAAACTGCTCCGCTTTTTCTTCTGTCGCTTCTTTTAGGTTGTCTGTAGCATCTTCTGCCTTATCTTGGATGCTATCAACGAACTTTTCCTTCGCTTTTTCTTTGACCTTGTCTTTAATTTCTTCTTTAATCGGTTCCGAAGTATGTTCAAGAACTTTTTTTGCCGCTTTGCCTAAGGTCTTCTTCATTTCATTGCCCATTCAATTACCACCTTTGGGTTCATAGAGAGGACTGATTATTACTTTGAATCTACTAATTTACCCAGCATATTTTCGATTTTATCTAGTCGGTCATTAATGTTTTTGTTTTCTTCCTTTATTCCATCTAATTCTGAAGAATAGTTCTTATCATCTGAATCTTTCTTTTCACTATTCTTCGTAGGGTTCAGTAGATTAGCCACATTTTTCCCCATATAACCTGAAGCCAATTGTTTGATCCCGTTTTGTGCTTGGGCAGCCAGCATCTCTTGAGCTGATCTTCTCAATTGGTCACCTGCAACCCTCACCAATTCAGATTCACTGATATTTTTATAAATCTTTTTACTTGTCCCTGGGCTTGATAGCAAGCCGATTCCTGCACCTACCACTCCGCCGACAATTGCTAAATTGATAGAGTGATTGCCATTATCATTTTTTTCTTCTTGTTCTTTCTTCTCTTTCACTGCCATGTAAATCAACCTCATCCCTTCTGTATCACTTTATTAACTACACTATCTTTTAACAGGATTAATGATTAAAAACTGAATTGTCCTTCTTGATTTCTGTTGGCAAGACCTTCTTCTTCCACCTCATCGCGTAAAAGGCCGACCGCTTCTGCATATCTTAACCATGTATCTACACTAGCAATGACCACCCGGGCTTCTACTGTTAGTATTTCAATTCCTACCAATGAAACCCTAACAAAGGCATCAATAACGATTCCCTTATCAAGTATGCGATCGATCACTTCTGCAAGACTGGAACTATCCGTACTTTTTTGAACACTCATTTTTCATTTCTCCTTTCTATTGATTCATTTCATATATTGCTTTTGGCTTAGTAGATATATAACCCATATTTCTTATTACAAAACCGGGGCTTTAGGAGCAATATCAACCTAAATTCCAATATTTTCATTTTTTATGTCCGATTTCTTCTTTTACGTAATATTAAGGAAGGGACAGATATAGAGTGTTATTAATAATAAGGAAAAAAATTGAAGTTATATTACAATAATAATACATTTTATTAATATTGAATTTTGACAAAAAAAAAGAGAATGCGGGCAATTCGCAAACTCTCAGAAAGGATTAAGTTGTATTCAGCAATTACAGATCATGATTACATTATCATCCGGATCCTTAATGTTAAACCATGCTGTATCCTCCACCCATTCAATTTCACGCACCACTTCAATGTTATTATCCTTCACAAATAGTAATGCCTCATCAATATCTTCCGTGTAGAAATTAAATACAGGAGCATTGCTTGGTTCGTGCTTGAAAGCTGGGTCAAAAGTATGGTCATCAAGAGTCAGGGATGTGGTTCCTTTAATAGGTACATTAAATACAGGTGATTTCACGCTTTCAAGATCAATTTCCAGCCCAAGCAGATTCGTATACCAATCTGCGGATTTTTTGAGATTCGAAACATGGATAAATACACCGTTCATTTGATTTTTTATTGGTAAGGCTTTTTGCATATTATTTTCCCTCCTTTTTCCCTTGTTATTTGTATTCTGGATTTAAGGAAGATTTCCTTTTTTAAAAGGCTCTTTTCTCAAAGATTGTTGTTATTCACTAGTGAAAAGTCGGTAATTGGACTTTTCATAGCTTAGAAACAGTAAAATAGGCATGCAGTCTATTACTTTTAACCAAGAAAAGAGCACGACAGCAAGTAAAATAACGGCTAGTTTGAGTATTCGAACCAGCAACAAAGTTTACGAAAACAGCCTTTTAAAAAGGCCGATCCCGCTCGTAAACGGAGCGGGATCGGCCTATATCAAATTAGATTATCTTTTTCTTACACCATCACTTTACAAACATCATTAGTAAACTCTACTGGATCCTCTAATGGCAATCCTTCAATAAGCAATGCTTGGCTGTAAAGCAGATTTGTGTACAATGCAAGCTTCTCACGATCGCCTTCATGAGCACTCTTCAATGACGTAAATACATCATGGTTCGTGTTGATCTCAAGAACCTTGTTTGCCTTAATATTTTGGTTGTCAGGCATCGCGCTCAAAATCTTTTCCATCTCGATGGTTACTTCCCCTTCGGTAGACAGGCAAACAGGGTGGGTTTTAAGACGCTTAGATACCTTAACTGCCGAAACCTTATCTGCAAGGATTTCCTTCATCGCCTCAAAAAGCTCCTTATTTGCAACTTGTTCGGATTCAGTCTGTTTGTCATCCTCTTCGGAGTCAATGCCAAGGTCTCCGCTCGATACATTTTTGAACTCTTTTTCCTTGTAGTTCATCAGCATCTTGATGGCAAACTCATCAATGTCCTCCGTGAAATAAAGGATTTCAAATCCTTTGTCAGAAACCAACTCTGTTTGGGGAAGCTTTTCTATTCTTTCCTTGGATTCACCAGTTGCATAATAGATGTACTTTTGGTCCTCTTTCATACGGGAGATGTATTCATCAAGTGTCACAAGCTTTTTCTCTGTGGATGAGTAAAACATCAACAAGTCTTGCAGCTGCTCTTTGTTTGCCCCATACTCTGCATAAACGCCATACTTCAGTTGACGTCCGAATGCCTCGAAGAACTTCACATAGCTGTCGCGCTCGTCCTTTAACATGCCAAGCAGGGCACTCTTGATTTTCTTTGCCAGGTTCTTCGCGATGAACTTCAACTGACGATCCTGCTGCAGCATTTCACGGGAGATGTTTAGGGATAGGTCCTCAGAATCCACCAATCCTTTCACAAAACTGAAATGATCCGGCAACAAGTCAGCACATTTGTTCATGATCAATACGCCGCTTGAATATAGCTCAAGTCCTTTTTCAAACTCCTTGGAATAATAATCAAACGGAATACTCTCCGGAATATACAGGATGGAGTTATAGCGAATCGTACCGTCCACACTTATATGAAGGTGCTTTAACGGCTTATCAAAACCATAGTGTTTTTCATGATAAAATTTTTCATAATCTTCATCTGTCAATTCCGATTTATTTTTCCGCCAGATCGGCACCATGCTGTTGATGGTCTGCTCTTCTGTCACTTCTTCCAGTTCTTCTTCATTGTCCGCTTTTGGTTTGGATGTTGTAACATCCATTTTGATCGGGTAGCGGATAAAGTCGGAATATTTCTTGATGATGGACTTTAGTCGATACTCATCCAAGTACTCGTCATAACTTTCATCTTCCGTGTTTTCTTTAATTTTCAAGACGATTTCTGTACCGACAGAGTCTTTCGCCGCAGTCTCGATTGTATATCCATCTGCACCTTCAGATAGCCATTTGTATGCCTCATCGCTTCCAAGTGCTCTACTTGTCACCGTCACTACATCCGCAACCATGAATGCAGCATAAAAACCGACACCAAACTGACCGATAATGTCATGACCATCCTTGATTTCGTTTTCTTTTTTGAACGCCAAAGAGCCACTTTTTGCGATAATACCCAAGTTGGCTTCCAATTCTTCTTTTGTCATCCCGATACCCGTATCGATAATGGTTAAAGTTCGTTCTTCTTTATTAGGGATGACCTTTACAAAGTAGTTGTCTTTATCAAATGTTAATGAATCATCTGTCAATGCACGGTAATAGATTTTATCCATTGCATCACTTGCATTGGAAATCAGCTCCCGTAAAAATACTTCACGCTGGGAGTAAATGGAGTTGATCATCATTTCCAGCAGTCGCTTCGATTCAGCTTGGAATTCTTTCTTTGTCATGGTCTGATTTCTCCTTCCGGTTATGTATCATTGTATATTTTAGCACTCTAGGGAGAAGAGTGCTAACGCTCAATAAAATAATTATCACATTTGGATATTTTGTGTCAATAGGTTCTGATATATTTTAGGTTCTTTTCTCAAAGATTGTGGCTATTCACTAGTAAAAAGTCAGAGTACTGCTTCCACCAAAAAAGCCGGTACCCTTTTGAAAGAGTACCAGCTTTCCCTTAAACCGCCTTGTTAGTCGAGATAGGGGGTTCTGATTTATTTTTCATCCTTTGGATTACAACCGCTACAGCAGCAATGCCAATTGCAATTAAATCGGTAACTAATCCCGCATTTATAAGTGTCAGGGAAGCTGCAAGCAATAAGATACGGACGATCAAATTCGTTTTACCGCCTGCAAACCAACCTTGGACCATCGCTGCCAGGAAATAGATTCCCACAGATGCGGTGATGGTGGCGAGAAGGATCTTCCAGCCAGCCCCCATCATCATCAATTCTTGGCTATAGATGAACATAAATGGAACGATGAATGCCGCGATTCCCAGCTTGAAGGCAGTTACTCCTGTTTTAAACGGGTCTGTACCCGCGACACCTGCCGCAGCATAGGCAGCTAATGCAACTGGAGGGGTTATGGCAGACATAACAGCAAAATAGAAAACAAACATATGAGCAGCCAAAGGTTCCAGCCCCATTTGTATCAAACCAGGGGCAACCACAGAAGCAGCAACTGCATAAGCAGCCGTTGTAGGCATCCCCATTCCTAGAATGATGGAGATAAGCATGGCAAAAATAAGAGCTACTAACATATTGTTATCTGCAATACTCAATAAAAGGGAACTGAATCTTTGTCCCACACCAGTAAGAGCGATAACACCTACAATAATCCCTGCACATGCACACACTGCAAGTAGTTGAATGGTGTTTTTCATACCGAGTTCCAAAGCATGAATGATTTTTTTCAGTCCCATTCTAGTGGAAGGATGAATCCAGCTCACCACTAAACAAGCAAGAATGGAAATGGTCCCCGAGCGAATAACTGAATAACCCATCACTAAAGACGTAATCAAGATAATAATCGGGATGAAAAGATATGCCTGTTTAAGGATTCCTTTTAAAGAAGGCAACTCATTTCGTTTGAGGCCGCGCATATTATTTTTCACGGCCTGTAAATCTACCATAAAATAAACAGAAATGAAATAAAGCAAGGCTGGAATGGTTGCAGCAATGATGATTTCAGAGTATTTAATACCAGTAACCTCAGCCATGATAAATGCACCGGCACCCATGATTGGTACCATGATCTGACCACCTGCAGATGCGGTAGCTTCAGTTGCCGCTGCAAAACGACCACTATAGCCGACCCTTCTCATCAAAGGTATTGTAAGAGAGCCTGTTGCCACGGCATTTCCTGCTGATGTACCATTCATCATCCCCATCAGTCCGCTAGAGATGACTGCAACCTTAGCCGGACCACCACGCATTCCACCAGCCAAAGAAAAGGCAAAGTCAATAAAATAACGACCAACACCTGACATCTGCAGGAAAGCCCCAAATACGATAAATAACAGAATGTATTTAGATGAAACATCTAACGTGACACCAAAGATTCCATTATCTTTGAAAATATAAGTGACGAATCGTTCAAAACTGTATCCTCTATGATTAAGGATCCCCGGCAAATATGGACCAATAAAGGCATATAACGAAAAGATTCCCGCAAGGATAGGTAATGTCCAACCACTTGTTCTCCGAGTAAGTTCCAATACTACAATAAAGCCCAGTACAGCAACTATAGTGTCCTGTGTTTGCGGAACGGTCCCGAACCTGCTGAGGACTGCTTGTAGATTCGTATATATATAGAAGGTTACGTATAGAATTGCTGCAATCAATAACCAGTCCAAGATGGAAACTTTGTTCGAATTTGTCTTCCATCCCTTAAATAAGATAAAGCCAAGTACAGCACCGAATGCCAAGTGTATGCTTCTGAATATCATGGGATCGATGGGATGAAAATTCAGGATATATAAATGAAATAATGCCCCTGCAACTGCAATCGTCATGAAAGAATATTTTACCCAACCAGTCAACACCCTCATATTTGAGTTTCCATCGACTGCTTCCTCGAGCTCCTTTGCTTTCTCATCACTGACGATGGATTGCTTCTTTTCTTCGTTTGTCAGATTATCCAAGCTTAAAACCTCCCTCACTTCTAGCATTATTTAAAATGGTATTCTAAAAGGTTTCTATGGAATAAACGCCTTTTGGAATACCATTTTCAAAAAGAACACTCACTCTCCAAACCAACTGGGAGAGTGAATGAAGTAATCAATTGTTCTTATATTCAGGTGGATAGACAGATTCCGGTAGCTCAATGCCGATTTCTTCGTAATACTTGATAGCACCAGGGTGCAATGGAACTGCTTCATTCAAGAGTATTGCTTCTGGCACTGCTTCTTCTGCAGACGAATGGGTTGTTAGTAAAAGATCATTGTTTTCATGGTATGCTTTCACTAACTCATAAACAAAATCAATATTCATTGTCTTATGAACGATTCCAAAGTTAAACTGTGCAATTGTTTCAATATCCCCATGTTCAATGTTTTCATATGTCCCTGCTTCAATCGTGAAAGGAGTAAAGAATGGAAATTCTTCTATAACCTTGTCACGTTGTTCGCCCTCAATTCCAAAAAGTGTTACATCGCGAAGTGCTGCTACTTCTTGAACAGCAGGAATAGGTAGTCCTGCCGCAAACCCAATAACATCAAGCTGTCCATCTTGTTGTTGAGAAGCCATGTCCCCTGCGCCAGCAAAGACAGGAGTAACATCCATCCCTAATAATTCATGGATTTGAGGAAGGTATGTTCCAGATGTCCCACCCATCGGGCCTACACCTGCACGATTAATGCCTTTGTCGATCATATCCTGAAGAGATCCAACCCCACTTGATTCAAGCGCCCACCAATGAAAAGGAGTATTGTACATTGGGAAGATCACACGAATGTCATCATGCTTATTTCCATCAAACTCTGTTCCCACACCGTTCATCGCTTCATAACCAGGACCAGTTGTGATCATTCCAAGGTCTTGGTCACCATTTTGAATCAAGCGGATATTATCGACAGGCCCACCCGTTACCTCCACATTTGCAGTAACATTCAACTTAGATTCAAGCAACTGACCTAATCCGCCCCCATAAATGTAATAGACCCCACCTTGGGATGCTGTTCCTATTACTACCGTCGATGGTGCATCTTGGTATTGAACTTCTGTATCGTCACCACCACTGCCACCTGTTTCATTCCCGCCGCAAGCTGCTGAGAAGATCAACCCGACACTCGCAACTGAAGCTAATAAAGCCCGTTTAAAATTCATATTGCTTTCCCCCCTATTGACTTTGTCTAACTATTCAAATTATAAAGCGCTTACAAAACGTTTAGGTTATTTGCTCTTATTTTTCTTTTTGGTCTTTTTGGTCAGCAAAAAAACAGCCTTTTGGCTGTTTCAATGTGTAGACAAAGCTCTTTTCGAGTTGTAAATTCCCTAGTTGATCGCAGTGGAAGGAGCGTAGACTCCTGCGGGAGGAAGGGACAGGTAAGACCCCGCAACGGAGTGAGGAGGCTTACGGACCGCCCGCTGGAAAGCGAAGCTCCTGCAACGGAGATTAACTGTTCCAACCAATAACATATCTTACATATTTTTAGGTTTGAAAGTACCTGTTAATCTCATCATTTTAAATAATAATTGAATTTGTCTACTAGCTTAAACAACTTAGTTAATCTTCACTGTAAAGTAGCTCGTTCAATAATTCTTCTCCAATGACATTGGAATATTTCTGATAGACTGGGGTCAACTCATTTCTCCAGAGCTGTTTCTCTTCTTCTGTTAGAAAGTGAATCTCTAGAGAATTGCCACCCTTAAGTTTTTCCAGCATTTCTTGATTATGTGATTTAGCATATTCACGCAGCCAATCTGTCACTTCTCCCATAGCATCTTCAATGTTTTTCTGATGATCGAGGGGCAGCGCATCCCAGAATTCAGCATTCATTAACACTGCATATCCCAAATAATTATGATTAGTAACTGTCATATACTCCTGTTGTTTATAAAAACCTTTAGAATAGATATTTGAAAACGTATTTTCGGTTCCGTCAATTTGGCCAGAGCTTAAGGTTTCATAAACTTCATTGAATGAATGGGTACTAGGTGACGCTCCAAGATGTTTGTATGTATCCATCAGCACATCACTTGGCATCACTCTTACCGCGATTCCTTCTACATCCCTTGGTTTAACGACTGGACGTATCCTGTTGGTGAATTGTTTAAAGCCGTTGTCCCAATAAGCGACCCCCTTATAACCACGAGTCTCGATGCTTTCAAAGAGTTTTTTTCCTAATTCCCCTTCGAAAGCCCGCTTTACCTCTAACTCGTCTTCAAAAACGAAGGGGAGATCCATCACCATCCAATTGGGATCATGAACCGTAACTTCAGAGAAAGCCGGCGCTATCAGATGTACTTCATTCTCCAACAATGCCCCAAACTCCTCCTGAGCATCATAGAGCACACCGTTTGGAAATATCTGAACCTCCACCCAGCCATCAGTCTTTTCTCTCACTAGCTTTGCAAACATCGCCGCTGCCAAACCTTTTGGAGTATTCTCTGCCACAACATGACTGAATTTCAGTACATACTTTTCATTTAATCCTTCCATTTCAACGTCAATTGCTTTAGGTTCCGATTTTACATCTGTTCCAAAACCGATATAAATGGCAGAAATGACACCAAGACATAAAAATGCCAAGATGGCAATAAATCCTTTCATCCCATTCACCTACCCCTTAAAACGATACATCTGTATCGGCCTTCCAATCGTGCCATATGTTAATTCCATCTCCACTTTTCCAACAGATTCCAAATAACTCAAATACCTTCTGGCCGTTACTCTAGCAAGGCCGACATTATTTCCGATTTCCTCAGCTGATTGTGCGCCATTCAATTCATTTATATAGTTAATGACCTGATTAAGCGTTTGATGTTGCAGCCCTTTCGGTAAATGCTCCACGCTTTTTTTTGGGGTAGTAACCATCACTTTATCCCATTTATCCTGGGAAATGGATGCTTCCCTATACAGTTGTCTTTGGACTTCCTTGTATTGAAGAAACGCCTTTTCCAGACGCTCAAAAGTAAATGGCTTTACAATATAATCAATAACCCCGTTCCTCATGAAGGACTTAACTGTGCTCGTATCGTTCGCTGCAGTCACGGCAATGATATCTACATCTATCTGATCCTGTCTAAGCTCTTGAATCAAGGAAAGACCGTCTTGCCCCGGCATATAGACATCCAAGAGAACCAAATCAGGCTCTAACTCTTCAATTAACTTTTTCCCTTCCACTCCTGAAGCAGCAACACCGGAAACGATAAAACCCTCTATTTTTTCTATAAAAAGTTTATTGACATGCTGCACCATAGGATCATCTTCAATCAATAAAACCTGAATCAATGAATTCTTTCTACTAACCATGTTCCCACACTCTCCTCTTCATCGGGAGCTTGATGTTGAATTCCGTTCCTTCTTGCGACTGACTTTTGAAAGTAATTTCTCCGTCGACCCGAGACACGATGGAATGAATAAGAAACAACCCGATGCCCCTCCCCTGTTTTGCTTTGGTGGAATAGCCCCGTGAAAAGACTTTTTCTTTTTCAACGGTATGCATCCCTCCCCCATTGTCCTTGACTGCAATATGCAACTCCTCATTTGATTGCATTAAAAGAATGCATACTTCCTTGCAGTCATGTTTTGATTCGCTCAAAGCATCAAAGCTGTTATCTATTAGATTTCCAAGGATGACAACTAAATCATGATTGGTAATCCCCTCAGGATACTCCTCAAAACGACTATCGGGATTAATTTTCACCTGAAAATTCAATTCCTTTCCTCTACTGATTTTCCCAAGCAATAACCCCGCCACGTTATCATCGTGAATTTTCTTTTGCAGCACCTGGGAAATCCCTGTCTCCTCATCCTGCAAGGAAAAAATATATTCCAATGCCTTTGAACTTTCTTCAAGCTGGATCAGCCCTGCAATCGTATGCAGTTTATTAGAGTATTCATGGTTTTGCACCCTTAGCGCCTCCACAAATGCTTGAACCCCTGTGAGCTCCTGTGCCAACCGGTTAACTTCCGTCCTATCTTGGAAAATCGCCAAAGCCCCAACAGTCCTTTCTCCAACCGTAATTGGCACCCGATTACTCAAAATCGCTTTGTTCTGCACAAATAAATCCCGCTGGAAAATCGGCTTCCCCAATTCCAGTATTTCAGGCAACCTGGTATCAGGGATGACCTCGCGTATCTTTGCACCTACCACATCCCCTTTAACGCCAAGCATCTTTTTAGCTGCATGGTTTATGACTGTGATTTGCTCCTTATCATCGATGGCAATGACCCCTTCATGAATGGCATTGAATGTAGCCGTTCTTTCCACAAGTACACGAGCCAATTCGCCTGGCTCCATTTCAAAAGTCTGCTTTTTAATGTGATTGGCCAACAGCCAAGCTCCCCACACACCAAATAAAGTAGTGATGAAAACGATTACAATAATGGATTGTAAATATTCATAAAGGATGTCTTTCATGGTCGGTAAGACATTTCCGACAACCACAACACCAATTTGATCTTGGACCTGATCTGCCTTTTTGATTGGGACAAATGCCCGTACTGAAGTATTACCGTCTGATACTTCTGCTTTAGAGATATAAATATGTTCTGCAAATGCAGGACCTTCGTCACCTCCCGTAAACGAAGTATTCACTCGTTCTTGTATTGGATGGGTTAGTCTGACCTTATCCATATTGAGGATGACAATATAATCATGGTTATTAATGACCCTTATCCGTTCCACCAGCGGCCTTAATAATTCTGGAGCATTTGGGTCTTCAACAGACTGCTGGACGACCGGATTGGTAGCGACTACTTGAGCAGTAATTAACGCCCTTTGGGAAAACTGCTCTTCTTTCACACTTGACATATATCCCAATAAAATAATTCCAATGATGAGGAGTGAAAACAAGACAATGCCAAATGATAAACCTGTTATTTTCCAACGAATTGGTAAATTGATTCTTTTCATATCAAACCTCTGTCATAATTTTTAGATTATTTAAACAATCATACATTATAAAAAAAAACAGCGCAATCCATGGTGGGATTTACGCTGTGTATGTTTAAGATACATTTTTGGAAAGTACATTAATCGGCTCTTCTTTTAATTTTTTGTCATATACCAAGGTTGTAAATATCGCTATCACCATAAAGGACATCAAAACACCAAACAACATTCCCATACCTGACAGATCAACTAATACCCCGCCCATAAACGGGCCTAACATCCTGCCGCCTGTTGCAGTCGAGTTGACGATTCCCTGATAGAATCCTTCCCGCCCTTTTGGTGCAAGTTGATTCGCCACAGTCGGAACTGCCGGCCAGACGAACATTTCCCCGATTGTAATGATGATCATCGCTACAACGAAAGCCGTGTATTGTTCAGCCACTCCCACCACCGCAAAGGAAATAATGAAGATGACCAAGCCCACAATGATCTGAGTTTTCAACGTTTTAGTATAATTTTTGACTATCCATGAAATGATCGGTTGTGCCAGTACGATTAATGCTCCATTAATCGTCCATAAAACACTGTACTGCTTTAGAGATATCCCCAATGATTGGGTGTGGGTAGCTATGGTCGTCTGCCATTGTACATAGCCCATCCAGCACAGAAGATATCCGATACACACTATTAATAAAGCGTAAAGCTTAGTATGGTCCTTAATTTTCCGCTTTTGATCCAACACGGAGGTCTGGCTAGTAGGATTAGCCTGTATTTTTCGATAGCCAATTAAAGCAATGATGAAAAAGACGGCGTATGTCACTGTATTCGCGAGGAATATGTAGTCAAAACGAATATCAGCTACAAGCCCGCCTAGTGCCGCTCCAATCGCCACACCAAGATTCTGTGATACATACATGGCATTGAACGATTTTCGTCCACCTTCCTTCCACACGGACCCTGCCATCGCATACATGGATGGGAACACAATCCCTGATCCAAAACCGATGATGGTCAAGTACATCACATAGAAATTCCACGTGTGATTGATGGTCATTCCAATGAGAGCAATGATGGTGATGGAAATCCCTAACAGAATGGACCTGTACCCTCCAATCTTATCAAAAAGCACACCGCCTATAAGGTTTCCTATTACACTTGCACCGGCATTGACCATTAATACAAGTCCCGCTACAGAAAGAGACTTACCAAGAATATCATGAATATATATAGTATTTAACGGCCATAAAAAAGAAGCCCCAGTTACGTTGATTGCCATACCAATAACTAATAACCAAAGGGCTCTGGGCATTTTACGCATAACTGCATGCCCTCCTTCAACCAATTATTTCGAAATCCAAAATAATTGTAATCCGTTTTGAAAGGAGTTTCAATATAAAAAAACAGAAATGAGAAAATGTATTTATTCTGACATTTTGGACGGGCATGCTGAGAGTTACTGATGGGGTGGTGACTTTTTCATGGAGTTATCGGGATCAGTTCATGGTGATACTAGGCTTTTGATGGGTGATTGTGACTTTTCCGCGGGGTATTGTGAGTTTCCCATGAGTTATTGTGACTTTTGAAAAGGGTATTGTGAGTTTTCCATGAGTTATTGTGACTTTTGCGAAAATACAAAGTTTTACTGCACAAAAAAAGCAGCACCAAGGCTGCTCTCCTACTCGTTCTCGCTGTGATTTTTGGATCTGACTGGTTGGGCTTTTTTCAGATTCTTCTGCTTAACTTCCCTGACAGGATTATATTCTGCACCCATTTCAACGGCCGTGTTTTCGGCGTTTCTCGTTTTTTGCTCCGGGTTATTTTGTTTGGAACGTTTCTTCATATTGGAGTTCTCCCTTCCACAAACGTTTTAATGTCTCAATAAAGTCATTTCATTTTGAAGATTTTGCAGCTGCAGGCGCATGCGATTCAATTGTTCACGTTGCTGAGCATTGCAGCTTTGGGAAAGATGCATGAGGTCATTGTACGTTGCCTCAATTTGCTCTTGGGCACTTGTGAATTCGGTATCGTTATAGTGTTCCAACTGCTTCGCTTCACTATATTGTGCATGTGCATTTCGCAGTGCATCTTCACATTGTTGAATAAACTGCTCTACAGATTCTCTCGTTGCCATGGTTCTATTCACCCCACAATTTTTCTGTGTACTCTGCTTTATTTTGCACATTTTTTTCAAGTCCATGCTAAAAAAGTGAATGGCATTGAAGCTAGTTGTCCTTACATGCTAAAATAGTTTGTTAGCATTAGTTGGACAAAAAGAGGAGGATTACGGATGACTAAACAAACAACGCAAAATCCGTTTCCATATTCCGTTGAAGATAAACGATATCACACGTGGAATTATCATTTACGCAATCATTTTGGACATAAGGTATTCAAAGTGGCTTTGGATGGTGGCTTTGACTGCCCTAACCGTGATGGGACAGTAGCTCATGGCGGCTGTACTTTTTGCAGTGCAGCAGGTTCCGGTGATTTTGCAGGAAACCGTGCAGATGATCTAATCACACAATTCAATGAGATAAAGGGGAAAATGCATCATAAATGGAAAGACGGTAAATATATGGCCTATTTCCAAGCTTTCACTAATACCCACGCACCGGTAGAAGTCCTAAGGGAGAAATACGAAACCGTGCTACAACAGGACGGGGTGGTCGGCCTTTCCATTGGAACACGGCCTGATTGCCTCCCAGATGATGTGGTGGAATATTTAGCCGAGTTGAATCAGCGCACCTATCTTTGGGTCGAGCTCGGTCTCCAAACTGTTCATGAAAGAACTGCCCTCCTGATTAACCGTGCCCATAACTTCGACACTTATGTGGAAGGTGTCAACAAGCTGCGAAAGCATGGCATCCGAGTATGTTCCCACATCATTGACGGTCTGCCCTTGGAAGATAATAAGATGATGATGGAAACGGCTCATGCTGTTGCAAAGCTTGATGTACAGGGAATCAAAATTCATTTGCTTCATCTCCTGAAGGGCACTCCTATGGTGAAGCAATATGAAAAAGGCATGCTGGAGTTCCTTTCCTTCGAGGATTACATCCAACTTGTTTGCGATCAGTTGGAGATATTGCCTCCAGAAATGATCGTTCACCGCATTACGGGGGACGGCCCCATTGATATCATGATCGGGCCAATGTGGAGTGTGGACAAATGGTCGGTGCTGAATGCAATCGATGCCGAATTAAAAAGACGAAACAGCTGGCAAGGAAAATATTATGTTGGGAAAGGCGCTGAGGATGAACGATGAAATTGGAGCGGGTCTTACCATATAGTAAAAAAATCTTGAAGCTTGCTGTCTCAGAAGGTGATATTGCTGTGGATTGTACGGTGGGAAACGGACACGATACCCTCTTTCTCGCAGAGCTTGTGGGAGAAACAGGCCATGTGTATGGATTTGATATTCAGCGTGAGGCATTAATGAACACTGACACTCTGCTTTCGGAACATGGTGCTGGACCCCGTGTCACGCTGTTTGAAGCAAGCCATGCAGAGGTTTTGGATAAAATCCCTTCAGAAAAACATGATCAGATCAGGGGAGCCATCTTCAATCTGGGTTACCTCCCTGGTGGAGATAAAGAAATTGTGACGGTGCCTGAGAGTACCATTAGCGCCGTGGACAAGCTTCTTTCAGTCATGAATAAAGAAGGAGTCATCGTAATCGTCGTCTATCACGGACACCCGGAAGGCCAGGTTGAACGGGATGCCCTACTCGACTACGTCACCAAACTCGACCAAAAAAAAGCACACGTCCTACAATACCGCTTCATGAACCAAGTGAACAACCCACCATTCATCATCGCCATCGAAAAAAAATGACAAAGGATCCGGCAATAGATGCCGGATCCTTTATTACTCTAAAGCAGTGAGGGTCAGACCCCTCTTCACTCCTCTAAATCAATGAAGGAAGTCCCCTCTTCACTCTCTAAATCAATGAAGGAAGTCCCCTCTTCACTCTCTAAATCAATGAAGGAAAACCCTTCTTCACTCCTCCATATTATTGAAGGAAGATCCCTCATAAATCAAATTTTCCACTTTCAAGCCCCACGCCAGCTTTGGAATTTTCTGTAGGCTCTTCCATTCATGTAGAAGAAGTAGGCGGTGCCGCCGCTTGTTTTGATGATATTCTTGGCCATTGTGGAGATGTCTTTGCAGTCGTGGACTTTGCGGTCGGATAGGTAGACTCCTAGCAATCCACGATTAATCAAACGGTGGAATTTCTCAAAAGGCAGGCCAGCCGTATAGACATCCGCCTGTTCTATGAAATGCCGCAGCCTATTCAAGAAAACCGAGTCACTTTCATAGTAGGTACAAAAATTGAGATCCCCGCCTGCCAAGTCCTCTTCTTGATCGATGAAATAATCAAGTAATATATGTAAGCCTTGAATATAAGGAAAATAGCCTCCAACAATTTTCTCTGCATGCTCTGAAGTAAAAGACTCACGATAGGACTGGGAAACCAAACAGAATATCCCTAACGTCGATCCTGAACAAGCAGAGAATTCGTACCACTCCATTGTTGGCAGTTCCTCCTTATAAAGCGAAAACCACTCCTCAAGCCTAGGCACTCTTTCTTCCACCACTACATGCTTATGTACTTGTAAATCGCAATAATACCTGGCAAGCTTCACTAAATGTGGAGCTATCAGTTCATAATTTCCTAAGGAACTTAACACACTTTGGCATGTTGTGACCAAACTTGCAAGATACCCTCCGTCCTCCTGTTCTTCCCTGAACCGGTAGTAATTTTTCAGTGATGCCCCAACGGTCAACGCATCCGGCATCGACTCATGTAGTGCGGCAAAATCAGCAGGGTCCATCGAAGTACTTCTATCACAAAGATTATCCAAATAGTCACTTATCGTCTGATATGCAACGATGAACTTTATCGCTTTTCGAAAGTCTGCTCCTGCAAGCAGCGATAATATACTTCCCCCCTCACAGTGAAAGGCCTTTGTCTCGATGCTGGCAAGCGCCTGCTTACGAAGCTCCTGATTGGGGATAGCAGACGCAATCTTTTTCCAATACTCCAATTCCTCATATACCACAGGGAAAACATCTCGATACACCCTTTTCATCAAGGAAAAAGGATGGGTGGGTACCTTCAAATTCATTCACTTCCTTCTATTTGTAAGTCCAGAAAAGCTTTGGCATAACGAAACACACGATCCCTCTCAGGCTCATTAAAAATTTCGTGGTATAGCCCTTTCCATTCCTTGTAGCTTTTTTCTTTTGCTGAAAGGGAATTGAACCATGCCTCTGAAGCAAACTTTTCCACAATCAAATCGTCGCCTGCCTGCATAAGTAATACAGGTATATCCGGAAACTTATCGATCCCAATAAATGCCTGATTCATGGACTGGACAAGCTCACGGTACCATCTAACAGATACTTTCGTGATATAAAGCTCATCTCCTGCTGCGCTTTTCCAAATTTCTTCATTTCTCGTCGCTTTGTCAATGGTGATCCCTGTTTCGAATTTAGTCTTTGGCAAAATAAAATTCAGCCCTTTGGATAAGACATCCAAACCTTTTGTCGGAGGCTGTATCAGCTTCAAACATGGAGAAGATAAAATAACCGCGTCCACCATCAACGGTTTCTTCTCCTGAAGAGTACGGATCACGGCCAATCCTCCCATGCTATGACCAATGACAAAAACCGGCGGCTTAAGAAGATATGCTTCTTTAATCCAATTTTCCACTTCATCTATATATTCATTGAAATTATCGATATGACCCCTTCTGCGTGTGGAAAGTCCTTGCCCAGGCAAATCCCCCTTGATGACATTGTACCCATTTGACTTCCACTGATCCATCAGCCACGTATATCTTCCGTGATGTTCCTGAGCGCCATGAACAATAACGATAGTTCCCTTAGGTTCTTCTGCCTCCCATTTCCACATTCTCGAACACTCCCTCAAAATAATGACTTTCTTTCTGATATAATAAAATAAAACAAACATTTCTTACAAGCCGGAGGAACTTATGTATAAAATATACCCATATCTTGATAAAAAACCACAAATCGATGAAACAGCCTATCTTGCAGACTTCTCTGTCATCACTGGCGATGTGACCATCGGAAAAGAATGCAGCGTTTGGTTTCACACTGTCATCCGCGGCGACGTTGCCCCGACCATGATCGGTGAGAGGGTGAACATCCAGGATCAATCCCTGCTTCATCAAAGTCCCAACAAACCATTGATAATAGAAGATGATGTCACAATCGGCCACCAATGTACACTACATAGCGCATTTGTTCGCAAAAACGCCTTAATTGGCATGGGCTCGATCATCCTTGACGGTGCCGAAATCGGAGAAGGTTCCTTCATTGGTGCTGGCAGCCTTGTCCCACCAGGCAAACGGATACCTCCCAACACCCTTGCATTCGGCCGTCCCGCAAAAGTGGTCCGAGAACTCACAGAGGAAGACAAGCTTGACATGGCTCGCATACGAAGGGAATACGTGGAAAAAGGACAATTTTATAAATCCATTCAAAACTGATGTACCAAGCACACCACCAATTCCCTGGTGGTGTGCTTTTTTATTCCTAAATTTCTGTTAATTTTCTTCCGGTAAATCCTAACCTTTTCTTTACAAAGGCTTATTACTTCCTAAATATTTGCCAATTAGAATGAAAGATGAATACAGTCTAGCTGAAAAGGAGTCGTGATGATGGTAAAATTACTCGCTAATTTTTACGAATTCGAATGTAACCTGTTTCGCAGTGTGAATCGTCATTTTGACAGAAAGCATGCGAACTTCTTTTTCCGCAACATCACACATGTTGGTGGGGCTACTTTCACTATTTGCACCCTTCTGCTTCTAATCATCTTCAGTAATCATTCTCTTAAATATACAGCTATTGCAGCAGGGCTTTCCTTGGCGCTCAGTCATATCCCGGTGGCCATTGCCAAAAAGCTATATCCAAGACGCCGCCCATATCTCGCTTTAGAAGCAATCAAAGTGGCCACCAATCCATTAAAGGATCATTCATTCCCATCAGGCCACACCACTGCAGTCTTTTCAAGTGTCATCCCTTTCATACTATTCATGCCGTCACTTGCAATTCTTTTGCTACCTGTTGCGGCTTGCGTAGCGGTTTCAAGAATCTATCTTGGACTTCATTATCCATCTGATGTCGCAGTCGGAATGGTGCTTGGCTCAAGCACAGGTATTCTTTCATACATGATGATCGTTCCGCTATTTTCTTAAAACTGAGGAGGTAAACTATGAAAATTGCTATCTTTACAGACACATTTGCTCCAGATGTCAACGGTGTGGCCAAAACATTGAAGCGATTTACCAACTATATGGATTCCAAAGGAATAGAGTATCGTGTTTTTGCGCCGGAAAGTACAAACAAGGATCTATTTACAAGCCAGGTTCACCGTTTTGCTAGTCTGCCATTTTTTCTGTATCCGGAATGCCGTCTTGCATTGCCTAATATGCTGTCCGTGAAGGCCGAACTTATAAAATTCAAGCCCGACCTCATTCATGTTGCAACTCCCTTTAATATCGGCCTTTGCGGACTTCACTATGCAAAGAAATTCGACATTCCGGTTGTTGGATCCTACCACACTGACTTTGACAAATACCTCGAATACTACGATCTTCAATTTCTGACAAAAGTGCTTTGGAGTTATATGCGTTGGTTCCATCGACCTTTACGCAAGATTTTTGTTCCATCCACCGACACCCAGAACCACCTCAATAAACATGGATTCACCAATACTGCCATCTGGCCTAGAGGGGTGGACTGTTCCGTCTTCCATCCTGGAACCTCCTCTCAACTATTAAAAAATAAATTCAACATCAAAGAAAAACATATCCTAACCTACGTGGGCAGGCTTGCCCCTGAAAAAGATGTAGCCTTACTTCCTAAGATTCAATCATCCCTACCTCCATCTATACGACATGATGTGCACTGGTTAATAGTAGGCGACGGTCCATTAAAACTGGAACTGCATAAACATGCCCCAACTAACATGACTTTCGCAGGCTTTCAGTCTGGAAAAAACCTAGCAGAAATCTATGCCGGATCTGATATATTTGTCTTCCCTTCAGCTACCGAAACCTTTGGGAATGTAGTGTTAGAAGCATTGGCATCCGGGACACCTGTTGTTGGTGCAAATGCTGGAGGTGTCAAAACGATTATCAACCAAGGGATGACAGGCCATCTATGCAACCAAAATGATGCCGTTTCGTTTGCTTCTGCCATCACCAGTCTTATTGAAGACGATGAAAAGAGAGAACAAATGGGATATGCCGGCCGCCAATATGCCTTAGAGCAGTCTTGGGATTCTATTTTCGAAAGGCTCCTTCACGACTATCAAGTCGCTTTAGCACCACAAAAAATACAAATACTTGCATAAAAAAAGGAGCCTTTTAGCCTCCTTTTTCCAATGAGAAGGAAAGAATTGCAAAAAAATTTGCAACATTAAAATGGAATATTATATAATAAATCTATCTTACTTGTTCGGAAGGAGGGTAAAAGATGTTACTATCTGTTAATGCTCGCACACAATACATGGCATACTTGCATATTTGTCGTGCAATTTTTCATGATTCAGCTATCAACGGGACACGTATGTCCATTTTTAAACAGCTGAATAGGAAAGACAGATAGTAAGAATCTTTTACCCAACAGCACACCATTTGTACAAGTGTACTCACTTTGCGTTGTTTACACTTGTACTTGTGCCTAGATAAAAAACCATGGGAAAGAAGGCTTCTTCTTACTCATGGTTTTTTTGTGCGTTTAAATTCTGAAGGAGTGAACTAAACAATGATGATCTGTACATTAAATAATATAAGCAAAAGCTTTGCAGGCACGATGATTTTTGAGAATGTTTCTATGGAAATACAGGCAAACGACCGCATTGGACTTGTTGGAAGAAACGGAAGTGGCAAGACGACACTCTTTCAACTAATCAGTGGGATGGAAGCCCCTGATAAGGGAGCTATTCATATTAAAAAAGGTGCTAAAATCGGCTACCTTGCTCAAATCCCCTCCTATCCTGTAGGAACAAAAGGAGAAGATGTCTTGCTTTTAGCTTTCAAGGAAACTGTGGAACTGCAAAAAAAGCTTCGGACATTAGAAAACCAAATGGCTGAGGTTGCTGAAGATAACCAATTAAACAAGATTATGCAGGAATACGGTGTATTGCAAGAACGTTTCGGTTTTATGGGAGGTTACGAAATGGATGCCTCCATTCAGCGAATTGCAAATGGCCTGAAGATAACACACTTGCTCCCTCAGCCATTCTCAAGCTTAAGTGGCGGAGAACAAACAAAGATATGCTTAGGGTTTATCCTATTACAAAACCCTGATGTTTTATTGCTAGATGAACCGACCAACCATCTTGATATCTTTTCGGTAGAGTGGCTCGAGCAATATCTTAAAGATTATGACGGGACAGTTGTTGCCATCTCTCATGACCGCTACTTCCTTGATGAAGTAGCAACTAAAATAATTGATTTAGAGGACGGCGAGATTCACACTTACCACACCAATTACAGTGGTTTCCTTAAGGAAAAAGAAGAACGTCTGCTGTTGGAGTTCTCAGCCTATCAGGAACAACAGAAAAAAATCAAAAAAATGAAAGAGGCCATCAAAAGGCTGAAGGAATGGGCGAACCAGAGCAATCCGCCTAACGCTGCCATGCACCGACGTGCGAAAAGCATGGAAAAAGCATTAAATAGAATGGAAAAGTTAAAACGTCCTATTCTTGAAAGAAAGGCAATGGGCCTTCAATTTGATGCCACAGATCGAAGCGGAAAAGATGCAGTCATAATGGAGAAGGTCAGTAAATCTTTTGGTGCGAAACCTCTTTTCCAAGAGATTGATCTTGCGGTTTATTTTAGAGAACGGGCTGCCATTGTTGGACAGAATGGTACGGGTAAGTCTACTCTTTTAAAGCTATTACTTGGAGAACTAGATGCGGATAGTGGGTTGATGAAACTTGGCAGCAATGCAAAAGTCGGTTATCTTTCTCAGCACATCAAGGCCAGTAACCCAAACCAAACATTAATAGAGGCTTTCCGTGAGAATATTTCCATTACTTTAGAACAAGCAAGACATGTATTAGCAAAATTCTTATTCTATGGACCTGCTGTATTTAAGAAGGTGGAAAATTTAAGCGGCGGTGAAAAAATGCGCCTTCGCCTGGCACAGCTCATGCACCAAGACATCAATCTTTTGATATTAGATGAGCCGACAAACCACCTGGACATAGACTCCCGCGAAGTGCTGGAAGAAGCATTGGAGGAGTTCGACGGTACCATCCTTGCAGTCTCCCATGATCGATTCTTCTTAAATAAGTATTTTGAGAAAACATGCTGGTTAGAAGACGGAAAACTCGTTACCTATGAAGGGAACTATCAGTATGCGCGGGAGAAGCGGGAGGAATTGGAGAGGGAAAAGGTTGTGAGCCTTCCCCAAGTAACTAAGGTTGACAAAAAGATAAGAGACACAGTTCCTGCCGTAAATGATAAAAGCTACGAAAAGCTTGAAATGGAATTAGAAGAGTTGGAAACAAAGATTGCTGAATTGGAAAATCGGATGGTGAATGAAGAGGATTTGCTTGAGTTGCAAAGGCTGCAGGATGTTCTCACCGATTTAGAAACAAAAAGAGATTCTTTATATAGCAAATTAGAAGAGATTATTTAAGACTAAAAAACGCCCTGGAATCATGCTTTCAAGAAACATGATTCCGGGCGTTTTTCTTAATCTAAGATATTAAGCGTTCGCTTGCTCTTTCAACGCATCTGCTTTATCTGTTTGCTCCCAAGGAAGATCCAGATCATTACGTCCGAAGTGGCCGTATGCAGCAGTTTGTTTGTAGATAGGACGACGAAGGTCTAGCATTTTGATGATTCCTGCTGGACGAAGGTCGAAATTGTTGCGAACCAATTCCACTAATTTCTCTTCAGAAACTTTACCAGTTCCGAAAGTATCAACTGCGATGGATACTGGTTGTGCAACTCCGATCGCGTAAGCCAATTGAACTTCACACTTGTCGGCAAGTCCGCTAGCTACGATGTTTTTAGCCACATAACGTGCAGCATAAGCACCAGAGCGGTCTACTTTCGTTGCATCTTTACCGGAGAAAGCTCCGCCACCGTGGCGAGCGTATCCACCGTAAGTGTCAACGATGATCTTACGTCCAGTAAGACCTGCATCCCCTTGTGGTCCACCGATTACGAAACGGCCAGTCGGGTTGATGAAGTATTTTGTGTTCTCGTCGATCAATTCAGCAGGAACTACCGGCTTGATCACGAATTCCTTAATGTTGCGTTGAATGCGCTCCAAGGAAACCTCTGGGTGATGCTGTGTGGAGATTACGATTGTATCAACACGAACGGGTTGATTGTTCTCATCATATTCCACTGTCACTTGTGTTTTTCCGTCTGGACGTAAGTAAGGAAGAACTTCATCTTTTCTTACTTCAGTTAAACGACGAGAAAGTTTGTGCGCCAGCGAGATAGGTAGTGGCATTAATTCTTTTGTTTCATTACAAGCAAACCCGAACATAAGACCTTGGTCCCCTGCTCCGATTGCATCGATTTCTGCATCTGACATTTGACCTTCACGAGCTTCTAATGCTTGGTCAACACCCATTGCGATGTCAGCTGACTGCTCATCAATGGAAGTAAGTACTGCACAAGTTTCCGCATCAAAACCGTATTTTGCACGAGTATAACCGATGCCTTGGATTGTTTCACGAACGATTTTCGGGATATCTACATAAGTAGAAGTAGTGATTTCCCCAGCTACCAATACCAATCCTGTTGTCACGGAAGTTTCACACGCTACACGTGCATTCGGATCATTAGTCAGGATTGCATCCAGGATGGAATCGGAAATTTGATCACAAATTTTATCCGGGTGCCCTTCCGTTACGGACTCAGAAGTAAATAAACGACGTTGTTTAGTCATTAAAAAAAGTTCCTCCTTTTTGTTTATGAAAAGCGTTTGAATTCTCTTCATGTACAGCAGTTATATTTGATACGGATCTCAGTTCCTATTGTGATGTTCTATGTTAGCTTGTGTAAAAATAGAAAAAACCTTCCCACAAAAATTGAGGAAAGGTTTGATGTCAAGAATTAGCCTTTCACTCTTATCGGTCAAGGTCAGAGCCTTGCTCAGGTTAGCACCTTTTCTCAAGCGACCGAATTTCGGCCTAATAAAAATAGCGGCGTGCTTTTTCGCGCTCGCTCATCCTTTGAGCAGGTTGCTGGGTTTCATAGGGCCTGTCCCTCCACCAGCTCGGAATAAGAGTATCCGTTCAAGGTTCTATATTAGCGTACTAAAACCTTTCATGTCAACAAAAAAGAGAAATAATTCGACATCCATTCAAAGGAAATTATTACTTCCTTATTATCAATGTCTTTTCCTTTGTAAATACTAATATTCGAAGTCATGAGAATTTCATCCATCAATCTCTTTTACTTATGGGAAACAGGGTTTATAATGATAAAGGGAATCGGACAAGTCCCTCCTTAATTGCGGGTCGGATTGGTAACGCTTTCAAGCAGATTCTCCAAAAAGTACATAATAGCTTTTCTTCTTCCACACAAGGATGAGCCTGTTTTTTCACAAAATGTTAACGAATTCGTTTTATTTTCATAAAATAAGCTAATTAGTATGGACTATTGAGTTAAATGTGTTATACTTTTTAACAGATGAGAAAAACAATACATTAATAATTCAAATTGAAGGAGAGTTATCCATGATGAAAACGGTTGGAATCGATAATGGGTTAACAAAACTAATTTACGGAAGTAACACACATGTACAGCTGTCTGTTCCACAGTTAGTGGAAAAGGTATTAAGCCGTAACGAAGGCTGCCTGACCTCGACAGGTGCGGTACTAGCAACCACTGGCAAATATACGGGTCGCTCCCCTAAAGATAAATTTATTGTAGATGAAGAAATCAGCAAAGATAAAATCGATTGGGGAACAGTAAACACTCCGATTTCAGAGGACGTCTTTGATCGTTTATATAATAAAGTACTAACATACTTAGAAAATAAAGATGAGATTTTTGTATTCAAAGGCTTTGCCGGAGCTGATGAGAAATATCAATTACCAATCCAGGTAATCAATGAATTTGCATGGCACAACCTTTTTGCCCAACAGCTTTTCATCAAACCAAACGATGAACAATTGGCTAAGCATGAAACCTCCTTCAGCATAGTTTCTGCACCAAACTTCAAAGCTGACCCAGCCGTGGATGGAACCAACTCAGAAGCATTCATCATCATCTCTTTCAGTAAGCGCATCGTACTTATCGGTGGTACGGAATATGCTGGTGAAATGAAAAAATCCATCTTCTCTGTCATGAACTACCTTTTGCCGGAAAATGGCATCATGCCGATGCACTGTTCCGCAAACGTTGGACGTGAAGGAGATGTAGCCTTATTCTTCGGACTATCCGGAACAGGTAAAACAACTCTATCCGCTGATCCAAACCGTAAGCTGATTGGTGATGATGAGCATGGCTGGTCCAACACTGGAGTATTCAACATTGAAGGCGGTTGCTATGCTAAATGCATCGGCCTTACACATGAGAAAGAACCACAAATCTTTGACGCAATCCGTTTTGGGTCTGTGCTAGAAAATGTAGTCATTGATGGACAATCCAGAATTGCTGACTATGATAACTCTACACTAACAGAAAACACTCGTGCTGCCTATTCTTTGGATGCGATGGATAATATCGTCCAACCAAGCATTGCCGGACACCCTACGACCATCGTCTTTTTGACAGCTGATGCGACTGGAGTATTGCCTCCTATCTCCAAGCTTTCAAAAGAACAGGCAATGTTCCACTTCCTTAGTGGATACACGAGTAAGCTTGCAGGAACAGAGAGAGGAATCACATCGCCACAAGCAACATTCTCCACTTGCTTCGGCTCACCATTCCTGCCGCTTCCTGCTACAACCTATGCAGAGATGCTCGGCAAGAAAATCGATGAGCACAACGTCCAGGTTTACCTTGTCAACACTGGCTGGACTGGCGGAGAATATGGCGTTGGAAACCGCATGAAGCTTTCTTACACAAGAGCGATGGTACAGGCGGCACTTGAAGGCGACCTGACAAATGTAGAAGTGGAAAAGGATCCATACTTCGGCGTTTCCATCCCTGTTCATGTTCCAGGTGTACCTGATGAAGTGTTGCAACCGAAGAAAACTTGGCATGACGAAGAAAAATACGATCAGTTTGCCCGTGAGCTTGCAGGCAAGTTCAAAGCGAACTTCAAGAAGTTCGAAAATGTACCAGGTGATGTCCTTGAGTTTGGCGGACCTACTGTTTAATTATGAGAAATACTTTAAGCCAACCAAGGCTGCGATAGACTTGGTTGGCTTTTTTTGTGGGACCCTATTTTACTGTTTTTTTTATGGGGGGGACGGGCATGTTCAGCCATTTTATTTGACCGTTTCCAGCTTTTTAAAAGCGTCCGGTGTTTAGAAGCCTTACATATCCTCAACCCGTTTCAGGGTTTAAATGGCCACCACGTCCCACAATCACTGTTCCTTCATCCACGAAGTCAACCGCTCTACAATCCTCCGATTCTCTTTAGGAGGAAAATAATGGGTATACTCCGAATAATACCATGCCTCCACCTTTTTACCCATTTCCTTTGCACACTTTTCCAGCCTGTAAGAATGCTCAATAGAAACATTCTTGTCCTGCTCCCCATGGATGATCAATATAGGAGCATCCAGCCGCTCAAGCTCGAATAACGGCGTCCTCCACTCATATCTCTCCGGATACTTATTTGGAGTACCTCCAATCACCCGCTTCATCATGCGACGGAGATCCACCCTCTCCTCATAGGTGAGAAACATATCAGAAACCCCGCCCCAGGATACGACAGAGCAAACTTGAGGAAACGCTATTCCTGTCATGAGGGCCATCACACCACCACGCGAGAATCCGAACACATGAATGCGATCAGCTTCCACCTTTTCATGATCCGCGAGCAGCTTATAAGCAGAAAAAGCATCCTCCCTGTCGTCTCCGGCAAAGTCCTCATTCCCCTCTCCACCCTGATTTCCACGGTAAAAAGGTGCCATCACCACAAATCCTTCTGAGGCGAATTGAACAATCCTTCCAACCCGGACTTGTCCTACGTTTTTGATTCCGCCTCTTAAATATAAAAACCCATCATACTTCCCTTCCTCTTTCGGTTCTGCCATCAATCCCTTTACCTTCAAACCGCAGCTATAATAGGTGACCGTAAAGACATTGATATACGGACTCGGCGAAGGATATGGAATTTTTTCAATAATCATCCCGTCTTGCAAAATATTGCCCCCTTTTGACGCACTAGGCATTCACACATATTTAGCCCAAATCATACGCTAATCTATAAAAACATACAAAGCATATGCCCACAATTTCTGAGGAGGTAGAACATGAAAGGTTTACGAAAAGTGTTAAGTATTTTATTATCCTTTGCTTTAATCGCTGCCCTTGCAGCTTGCGGAGGCGGCAAAACAGAAAAGGTCCGGATTGCCGAAGTTACCCGCTCTATTTTTTATGCTCCCCAATATGTTGCGATTGAAAAAGGATTTTTTGAAGATGAAGGCTTGGAGGTTGAATTAACGACCACTTGGGGCGGCGACAAAACGATGACCACCTTATTGGCTGACGGTGCTGATGTGGCTTTGGTGGGATCTGAGACGTCGATTTATGTGTATGCTCAGGGTTCCAATGACCCGATTATTAACTTTGCCCAACTGACCCAGACAGACGGAACTTTTTTAGTATCCAGGGAAGAACTTGATAACTTTGTGTGGGATGATTTAAAAGACAGTACATTCCTTGGCCAACGTAAAGGTGGAATGCCTCAAATGGCTGGAGAGTTCGTTCTCAAAAAGCACGGCATTGATCCACAAAACGATCTGAACCTCATCCAAAACGTCGACTTTGCAAATATCCCTAGTGCCTTTGCCTCCGGTACGGGTGATTTCGTACAGCTTTTCGAGCCTCAAGCAAGTATTTTTGAAGCTGAGGGCATCGGATATATCGTTGCTTCCTTTGGGGAAGAATCAGGTCATTTGCCATATACAACCTTCATGGCAAAAGAAAGCTATCTGAAAGAGAATCCAGAGACAGCTGAGAAATTTACGCGTGCGCTCTACAAAGCGCAGCAATGGGTGGAAAATAATCCGGCATCTGAAACCGCCAAAGTCATCCTCCCGTATTTTGAGGATACTTCCGTAGAATTAATAGAAACCGTTATAGACCGCTATAAGAGTCAAGGCTCTTTTGCCACTGACCCGATCCTTGATCAAGAAGAATGGGATAACTTGCAGAACATCATGGAAGAAGCCGGAGAACTTCCACAATACGTGGAATACGGCACTTTAGTAAATACAACCATTGCAGATGAGGTAATGGAAGAATAGGATGATGAACGATGAGTTTATTATCAATCAATAATATTGAACACATCTACTTTACACCGGAACGAGCCACAAAGGTTTTGGAGGATATCTCAATAACCATTGAGGAAGGAGAGTTCATTTCATTCATAGGTCCAAGCGGCTGCGGAAAAACCACTCTTCTTTCCATCATTGCAGGCCTCTTGAAACCAACAGAGGGAACGGTCTTGCTTGGTGGTAAACCATCAAAAGAAAGTGTTGCTCATATAGGCTATATGCTGCAACAAGACTATCTCTTTCCGTGGAAGACTATAAAAGAGAATGTCCTACTGGGATTGAAAATATCGGATAAACAGACAACGAAGAATGTGGAGAAAACATTGCAGCTGCTAAAGGACATGGGACTTCCTGATGTTGAAAAACTATATCCTTCTCAACTTTCAGGCGGAATGAGGCAGCGGGTGGCACTTGTCAGGACACTTGCAACCGACCCTGCCGTCCTTCTTCTTGATGAACCTTTTTCTGCCTTGGACTATCAGACAAAGCTCAAGCTTGAGGATCTGGTTTTCTCCACTCTGAAGACATTCAAGAAAACCGCGTTGCTTGTCACCCATGACATTGGAGAAGCCATCGCAATGAGCGATAGGATTTTTCTATTAAAAGCAAATCCAGGACGTATTGCCAAGACATTCATAGTACCGGAAGAATTGAAAAACCTGATTCCCTTTGAATCAAGGCAGCACCCTGACTTCTCCACCCTGTTTCAAAAAATCTGGAAGGAGCTGGAGCAACTTGAATAAGAAAACAAGCATTGACCTCCTTCATTCCAGTTATCTGAAGCAAAGGCAAAGAGTTACCTATAAAGTAAGACTATATCAATTGATAATTTTTGTTGTGTTTTTTGCCACATGGGAAATTGCCGGTAAGAACAGCTGGATTAACCCATTGCTTTTCAGCTTTCCCAGCAGGATATGGAAATTGTTCATCACTAAGATACAGGATGGTACACTACTTTCCAATATCAGCATTACCGTCACAGAAACCATCTTTGGATTTATCATTGGAACACTTGCCGGTACCATCTTGGCAGCAATCTTATGGTGGTCGCCGATGCTGTCAAGGGTACTGGAACCTTATCTGGTCATTCTGAATGCAATGCCCAAAGTTGCACTTGGACCGATTTTGATTGTTGCCATTGGGCCGAATATGGGATCTATCATCATGATGGGTGCCATCATCTCGGTGATCATCACCACAATCGTGGTTTACACCGCATTCAAGGAAGTGGATGTAAACTACCTGAAAGTTCTGAGGACCTTCGGGGCTACCCGTGCACAGATCTTTCATCAAGCAGTACTTCCCGCCTCCTATCCCACCATCATTTCCACCTTGAAGGTGAATGTCGGGCTTGCATGGGTTGGGGTCATAGTCGGAGAATTCCTTGTCAGTTCCAAAGGGCTTGGCTATATGATCATCTACGGTTTCCAAGTATTCAACTTCACCCTTGTACTGTTGAGCCTGCTGATCATCGCCGTATTTGCGACCATCATGTACCAGCTTGTGGAATACTTGGAAAGAAAATTGGTTAAACACACTTAAATTTATGCAAAAAAGCAAAGAGCAACCCCATTCAAATGGAGTTGCTCAGTGTGTAGACAAAGTTATTTTATCTTTGAGATATGCAAAACCTGTGTTGATCGTAGTGGAAGGCGCGCAGACTTCTGCGGGAGGAAGGGACAGGGAAGACCCCGCAGGGCGTAAGCCCGAGGAGGCTTCCGGACCGCCCGCGAAAAGCGAAGCGCCTGGAACGAAGATCAACAGCAGGATGCAAATTTAAAAATATTTAGGGCTTTGTCAACAGTCTGAGCAACCCCATTCAAATGGAGTTGCTCTTCTTGATTTTTTCCAGGCTATATGTCAGCACATCATCTTTCATAATGAAACTGAATCGACTATCTTTCTTTACATTTTCAGGAATCTGCCTTAATAATACAGGGCCATTTGTTTCAAAGTATGTATCCTGTTTTTCCAGCTTATCGATTCTGGCAAAGTAGACATTCTTGATGATGACTTTCTCTCTTCCATCCACTTTATATTGCCCTATGTATTGCAATTGGGACACATGCCCGCCGGTCTCTTCCTTCACTTCTCTAATTGCCCCTTGATCCGCTGTTTCA
Organism: Sutcliffiella horikoshii DSM 8719; assembly: GCA_001648575.1. Classification (GTDB taxonomy): domain Bacteria; phylum Bacillota; class Bacilli; order Bacillales; family Bacillaceae_I; genus Sutcliffiella_A; species Sutcliffiella_A horikoshii. The sequence goes on from LQXN01000055.1 coordinate 132,937, forward strand.
CCGAATTCCACCTTGCCGCCCGGAAACTCTAGGCCGCGGTTTTTATGACTGGTCAACAACCACTGGTCCTCAAAACGGCAAATCACCCAGACATGTTTGGGGTTTCGAGAAAAAGGATGGTCTTCAAAGGATAACATCACTCGGTTGTTATAAATATCTTCAAACTCATACATACTATCGAAACTCCAATATCTCTTTTTTCTTATATATCTTATCATAGTAGCATCGAAAATGTGAGAGTCAAGTACCCCATTAGACCATCATTACTAAAAAAACTCTATTCCATTAAATCATCCATAAGGCCTTGATTTTTAATATGGTCCTTTGTTGCCTCATCCCCAAGCTCATATATCATCTTGAATGCTTGCTGCAGACCATTATCATAAGCATCATTTTCACGGTCATAATGATATTGGAGATACGGAGTATGCGCTCTCCAAAAACCTTGCCAATCGGAAGAATAATTCTGATCAAAGATCTCTCTTAATTGTGTGATTTCCTCATCAGTAGCTTGGATTTGATAATCCCAAGAAGATGCTGTTTTCACTTGTGAAATAGACCCCTCTGCAAGTGAAATATAATATGTCTTTCGCTCCATGTGCATTCACCCTTTCCAGTATCTATTCTTATTTTCACTCAAATCTCAAGCTTTATTCTTCCATCTGCCCTCTTAAGGATCTGCTTTTTTCTTAATTGCTTCAATTATTTTCTTTAACATCCTTGGAATCGGGACTCCCATGCGAGATGCATTTTCCATAATAGAAATAAATTCATTAACTAAATAAAATAAAATCGTTACATCTTTCATCACATTTATCCCCAAAATCGTATCCAGCACATGTGCAATACTAACCAGCGCAAAAATGAAAACTTTTTGAGCAATTCCCTTGAAACCTACACGGCTTGAAAGGCGCTTTCGTACATAAGCTGCCATTAATCCCGTCACATAATCTATAATGACAAATACGATCAGAAACATTAAAAGCGTACTGAACCCACCGTACAAAAGCGAAGCCATATAGCCGAAAACAGATATTACACCCAAATACATCATACTGTACTTGTCCATGACAACTCCCCTCAACTCAATTTTTTTATCTGAAAGCAAACTATTCTTTTCATATAACATACTATGCATTTTGATAGCTTCCGGTTACGAGTTAATAGAGTTTTTTGCATGAACAGGAGAAATTCGTGAAAACTAACTATTACTTTTACTAGAGGAGATAGTTAAATCATGAGAACCTTTGAATCGTTCGTCAATAAATACCATAAAAAATGGATAAGAGAAGATGAAGATGTCGATGCAGTCGCATATTCGATTGTAAACAGTTTCACAAGGGAACAATGCATAGATCTTCTAAATGAATTATCGGATGAGGAACTTCACTTTGTAGTTGCTCAATTGGTGATGGAGCAGGTGAAAGAGTTTTTGATAAGAGGGGAATATGGAGATGACAGTCTACTCCATTAACTTAAATTGCATGTCAAAAAAAAGCCCGAAACCCACGGAATTTCTTTCGGGTTTCGGGCTCCTCATTATTTTCCTAAGAATGCATGTAACATCCAATTATGCTTTTCGACACTCTGATGAATGGCAAGCAGCATATCCCCAGTAGTCTCGTCTCCAGCCTGGTCTGCGATTTCCATGCCTTCCTTCAACTCTTCAATGAGGGTAGAAAAGTCATTGGCAATGGATTGCACCATTTCTTGAGCTGACTCTTTCCCTTCCGCTTCATTGATAGTGGAAATCTCAAGGATTTCTTTCATCGTTCCAACCGGAGTACCCTCGATTGCCAACAGTCTTTCCGCTAGCTCGTCGATATGAGTGGCCGCCTCTCCATATAACTCCTCGAACTTTTCATGGAGTGAGAAGAATTCCGGACCTTTAACAAACCAATGATAATTATGTAATTTGATAAATAGGACACTCCAGTTAGCAACCTGCTTATTCACTACTTCCGTTAATTGTTGCGACATAAAAAAACCTCCTAAGATATAGCAATTTATATAGAATATTTACCCCCTATAGCGTTTCCTTAAACTACTCACTTATGCCTCTTTGGAAAGCTTTTTATAATCCTTCATTTTAGTGATAAAATAAGAATAGCCATTTTATCAAAGGAGGATTCCCATCAAATGATGACCATCTTGATCATCTGCATCATCATAGTTTTTGTCGTGCTCTTCCTAACCCTGCTCTCCACCAACAAAGCATACAAATACGAACACACCATAGATCCTATAGACCAACCACCAACACAAAACGAAAAACACCCTGACGAAGGGAAGGGAAAATAAAAAATCCCTTTAGGGGTCAGACCCCTAAAGGAATTTCGCCTTTAACGTCGAAACCCCCTGAGCACCGTTTGCTCAGGGGGTTCTTTAGTGATTTGTGAATTCAATGGAATGGAATTGTTGGTTAGTAGTATTCATATATATATGGTGAGTCAGGTTGTTCTACTTTTTCTAGTGTATCCACTTCGACGTATGGGAGTGTCCAGTTGTTGTATTGGGTGGTTGTCAGTGTCCCGCTTACTTTTACCCAATCATCATTTTCTAAATCTCCTGCGCCGCTCATCGTGGATAGTGTTCCATATACGCTAGCATCCGCCACACAACAAGAAAGGCCAAACCGTGCCACTACGAACTGATTTTCATTAAAGTCCGCCTCACGATAAATAAACCCTACCATCTCAATCTTCCTGCCGACAAATTCATCAATGCTCATATCGATAATGTTCATCATCGGAATATATCTTTCTTCGTCCACCAAGATCGTATCCATCTCAAGCATTTCAGCCTTTAATTCTTCATAGTACCCCTCTGGTGGCTCTTGCAATTCAAAGCCATCCGGATGTTCTAGAGGTGCATCCGCTAATTGTTCATCAATGGAAGGTTCTTTATTCTCTTGATCTTCCATATACCCTTCCGGATCATCCAAATATGCTTCTGCTCTGGACGTATCAGATTCTGAAGCATCCCCGTCTGAACCCTCAGCTGGACCATCAAACGCCCCTGCCTCCTGCCGCTGCTCCACTAATTGCTTGGAGCTTGTAAACCCTCGCTTATCAATAATGGAACTATCCAGAATATTATCCGGAAACATGAATCCAGTCACAACCGGCAAAATAAACATCGAATAAATCAAAATAGATTGAATTGGTGTGGAAGACTCTCCATGGTCAAAGCCACAATTGCATACCAACTCATCTTTATTTTTCGAACCGCTCCGCCATATTTGGACAATCCCCAAAACAAACAGTGTCCCAGCCGCAAAATACATGAAAGGCATCATTCGGGGAGCGATGAAATTGGTAATATCACCTGTCACCAAAAGCTTAAAAAACAAGAGAGTAAACCCTAAAAGAATGATCCCACGCAGATAGATGTGAAATCCATAGTCTCGATTATTTTCCATATGTCGTCATCCTCTCCTTACAGCACCAGCTGTTGGAAAATAAGTATGCTAGCAAAAACCACAACAGTAACAACGGCCATAAAAACAAGAACAAATTTTGTACGGAAGTAAGCGAATAACATAAAAGTATTCTTCAGATCCAGCATCGGACCATAAATCATGAACGCAAGTAAAGACCCGGTGGTAAAGGTTGTCCCGAATGAAGCGGCAACAAATGCATCAGCCTCAGAACATAATGACAACACGTAAGCAAATGCCATCATGACAGCCGGAGACAATACTTCGTTTTGTCCTAATGCAAGCAGGATACTGCGGTCAAGGAATGTCTGGAATAAACTTGCGATAAAGGCACCAGCTATCAAATACTTACCCATATCAAAAAACTCATCGCTTGCATGATAGAACGTCGCCTTCCATTTATTTTGCTGTAGCACAGGCTGTTCCAATGCTGCGTCTTGTCTGCCCTGGAGTTCATTTTTCGTCCATCGCAATTGGTTTTTATTATCAAAAAGCAACAACATCAACAATCCAATGACAATACATAACACAAAAGCAAGGCCAAATCGTCCATAAAGGATGGTTGGGTCTCCGTTAAAAGCGAAATATGTAGATGCTACAACAACCGGGTTCAGGATTGGTGCACCCACTAGCAGCACTACCCCAACATGCAAGGGCATTCCCTTTTTAATCAATCGTCGGACTACCGGAATAATGGCACATTCACATATAGGAAAAATTGCACCTAAAATAGCTGCAGGAATAATCGCAGCAAATGCATTTTTAGGAAGGAACTTTTTTATCGTTTCCTCTGACACAAATGTCTGAATCAGCGCAGAGGCGAAAACGCCAAGTAAAATAAATGGAATTGCTTCTATAACAATACTAAGAAATATCGTATTAACATTCAGCCAAGAACTTGGAATCTCTAGCGGTATTTCCTTGAAGTCCACAAAAAAGAAGAGATAAAGGAACACCCCAATTAACGCAAGTCCTATCAGATCTTTCAAAAGACTATTGCTTTTCCTCATACTTCTACCCCTATCATATTTTCTATTTTGTATTATAACATATGAAACTTCCATTGCTTATCCTTTGATACTAGCAATATATGTCTACTCTATTAAATTTATGATAGGAAAGTTTGGAAAAGGATGCGTCTCACTACAATGTTTTTCCCCAAAAAAAGATGACCCAAATGAGTCATCTTTTCCCTTCTTATCCAAATACTTTCTTCAAATCTTCTTTATCCTGTTCCAACCAGAATTTCATCAATCTTTTAGCACCTTCAAGATCGTGAAGCTTTGCTTGACCGCACTGTTTTTCATTGGCAGCTGGAATTTCTACAATCTGAACTGCATCATTCAACGTGTCTTCCATCAAGTCCACAATTTCATCCACTGTCGGCTCGCCGCTTACCACTAAATAGTAACCAGTTTGGCAACCCATTGGAGAAATGTCGATGATATCAAAATGGCTGTATTTTTCCGCATGTGTACGGATGTTGAATGCCAATAAGTGCTCAAGAGTATGAATGGCGTCTGGCTTCATCGCCTGCTTGTTTGGTTGGCAAAAACGAATATCATATTTATTAACAACACCGTCTGTTCCTACTTTGTGTACTCCACAATGACGAACATAAGGAGCTTTTACCGCATTATGATCTAGTTCAAAACTTTCTACTGAAGGCATAATTGCACTCTCCCTTTATTTAAAGTTATTTACAGTATAACACAGAATCAATTCCAATTAAATTCATCTGATTTATACGAATTTAATAAATTTTTGGTTTGCTTGACTTTCGATTATAATTTATATGAGGTGACCACTATGAAACATGTCTTTTTATCCATCATACGTTTTTATCGAAAATTCATTTCCCCATTAACCCCGCCAACCTGCCGATTTTATCCGACATGCTCCCAATATGGAATGGAAGCGATCGGACGCTTCGGCGCAATAAAAGGCGGTTGGCTGACAATAAAAAGAATTTTTAAATGCCATCCATTTCATCCTGGCGGCATAGACTACGTTCCGGAAAAGAAGGAAAAACGTTAATTTTGTTCATACCCATTAACAACAAGATCCAATTTACCTGTGTGAGGATCAATCACCAATCCATGCACAGGTACCCCGTCTGGCATTAGTGGATGATTTGCAATCATATCCACACTCTCGCTAACACTTTCCTGTACGCTGTCAAATCCCTTTAGGAAGCCTTTCACATCAATTCCTGCATATTTCAAGTCATCTATCGTTTCTTTTGTTACTCCCCTTGCTTCCATCTTTTCACGCATGCCCTCTGGATTGATTTTTCCCATGCCGCAATCGTGATGGCCAACAACCAATACTTCATCTGCATTAAGTTCAAACACCGCAACCAAGATACTTCTCATGATACTTCCAAATGGGTGTGATACAATCGCACCTGCATTCTTAACGATTTTCATATCTCCATGCTTAAGGTTCATAGCCTTAGGTAACAGGTCCATCAGTCTTGTATCCATACAAGATAAAACCACTAATTTTTTGTCAGGGAATTTCGTGGTCTGATATTGAATATACTCTTCTTTTTCAACAAATCCTGTATTATGTTCTAAAATTTCATCCAGTAACTTCATCTTTTTCCCTCTTTCTGAATAGTAGTTTAGAGTTCCTTCTTTCAATATGACAAACTCAAAACAAAATGACAATAAAAATAGCTTGTTTTCCTTTTGGGTTTTTAGTACTATTTAACATGTAAATCGTAAAGGTTACGCTTTAATCGAGAAAGGAAGTTTAATATTATGAAAAAGAAAATACCTGTAACAGTACTGAGCGGTTACCTTGGTGCAGGAAAAACAACACTGTTAAATCATATTTTATCCAATAGAGAAGGATTGAAAATTGCTGTTATCGTCAACGATATGAGTGAGGTGAACGTTGACGCAGCTCTCATCAAGCAAGGTGGGTTTTCAAGAACAGAAGAAAAATTGGTAGAAATGCAAAACGGCTGTATCTGCTGTACATTGCGGGAAGACCTCATGAAGGAAGTAGAGCGGCTAGTAGACGAAGGAAACATAGACTATATCGTTATTGAGTCCTCCGGAATTAGTGAACCAATTCCTGTTGCACAAACTTTCACTTACTTAGATGAAGAATTTGAAATTGACCTTACGAAAAAGTGCCGCCTTGATGCGATGATTACTGTAGTCGACGGTTTCCGTTTCTATGCTGACTATCAATCAGGAGAAAGTCTATTAGATCGTAAACAGGGAACGGATGAATCTGATGTCCGCGAAATTTCAGACCTATTGATTGATCAGATAGAATTTGCAGATATCCTACTTTTAAATAAAACGGACTTATTGGAGCCGCAATATGTGGTGGAATTAGAAGCTTTGCTTAGGAAATTAAACCCTGAAGCAAAAATAATTCAAACCATAAAGAGTCAAGTGGAGCTTAAATACATATTGAACACTGGTCTCTTCGACTTTGATAAAGCTAGCCAAGCTGCCGGTTGGATTAAAGAACTGAATGAGGAACATACCCCTGAAACAGAAGAATATGGAATATCTTCCTTTGTCTATCGTCGCCAAAAGCCTTTTCATCCAGAACGCTTTAAAGCTTGGCTAGATAACTGGCCGAGCGAGATTGTCCGTGCCAAAGGCTTCTTCTGGCTTGCTTCAAGAAATGACATGGCAGGGTTGATCTCTCAAGCTGGTGCTTCTATCATGATTCAAGGTGCTGGAGAATGGGTCGCAAGCTACAGTGAAGAGGAAAAAAGACAAACTTTAGAAGAAGAACCAGAATTGCTAGAAAGATGGGATGAACAGTATGGAGACCGAATGACAGAACTTGTCTTCATCGGCATTGAAATGGAGCAATATCAGATTGAACTCTCATTGGATACCTGCCTTCTTACCGAAAAAGAAATGCAGGAAGACTGGTCCAAACTATTAGACCCCGTACCTGCATTCATAGTGGAGTAATTGTAAAAATTTTTAAACATTTGACTTTTTAGTTCTCAAATCGTAACAGTTACGATATAATGTGTGAGGATACAAAATTGAGAGGAGAAAATAATGAAAACTAAATCTATTTTTATCGCACTGATGTTAGTAGTTTTTACATTCCTTGTTGGATGTAATTCAGATAATCAGGCTTCAGATGGTAGCGAAAAGTTAACTATCCATACAACCATCTTCCCATTGGAGGATTTCACAAAAAAAATAGGCGGTGACCATGTTGAGGTAACTTCCGTCTACCCACCAGGTGCCGATGCACATACGTTTGAACCTTCTACAAGAACGATGAGTGAAATGGCTTCATCTGATGCATTCATCTACTCAGGAGTAGGAGTGGAAGGATTTGCTGATAAGGCAAAAGGCGTCTTGGAAAATGAAGACGTAAAGGTTGTTGCGGCCGGTCATGGAATTGAGCTTCGCGGTGAGGATGATCACGATCACGATCACGAGCATGAGGAAGAGGCTCACGGTGACGACCACGATCACGAACATGAGGAAGAAGCTCACATTGACGACCACGATCACGAGCATGAGGAAGAAGCTCATGGCGACGACCATGACCACGAGCATGAGGAAGAAGCTCATGGCGATGACCATGACCACGAGCATGAAGAAGAAGCTCATGGCGACGACCATGACCACGAGCATGAGGAAGATGGACACGAAGGTCACGACCATTCTGATGGAGACCCTCATGTATGGTTAGATCCAACTCTTTCCATTACTCTTGCTGAAAATATTAAAAATGCTCTAGTTGAATTAAAGCCAGAAGCTAAAGAAGACTTTGAGGCAAATTTTGAAACACTGAAAACCGACCTTGAAAAGTTGGATGCAGAATTCAAGGAAACAGTCGATACTGCAAACACGAACAAAATATTGGTTTCCCATGCAGCGTACGGTTACTGGGAGCACCGCTATGGATTGGAGCAAATTAGTGTGACTGGCTTATCTCCAACTCAGGAGCCTTCTCAAAAACAACTGACCGAAATAATCAATACTGCAAAAGAGAATGAAATCCAATATGTCATCTTTGATCAGAACATCAGTGGCAAAATTGCTGAAGTCGTGAAGAATGAAATAAAGGCAGAAGCACTAGTACTTCATAATTTGGAGGCAGTGACAGAAGAAGATGTTAATAACGAGGAAGATTACTTCAGCTTGATGCGTCAAAACTTAGAGACGTTGAAGAAGGCTTTGAATTAACTCCACATAGAAAACAGGCAGCCAGATGAGGCTGCCTGCAGACTGTTGACAAACTAAAATTTAGTTAGGTTTTCTGTTGTAACGGTTGATCTCCGTTACAGGAGCTTCGCTTTCCAGCGGGCGGTCCGTAAGCCTCCTCACTCCGCCTGAGGGGTCTTACCCACTAGCTTTGCATAGTTGTAAATAAATTTGAATTTAAGTAAAAAAATTACATCAATATTTTACTTCAGGGAGCAAAAACGACAATCTGTATATAAGATTGTTATTTGTTCCCATTTTTTGTATATTCATTTACTTGATTGTTCTTTTCACTTGTTTTTTTCTTTTCTCAATGATTAGCGCTACACGACCATATTGTACTTTCTCTTTAGGTTTCTCACGTATCTTCTGCCTACCTTTAGATGTTTTTTTAGGTTTGTATGCCAAGGCAGCGATGAACTCTTCCCAAGTTCTATGGAGGTAAGCCTGAATATGTTTTATAATGGACAGCAGACTTTTTTTCTGATTTTCGTTTTTAACTTGATAATTAAGGTAAGAACATACGCAATCATCG
>LQXN01000056.1 GCA_001648575.1 Sutcliffiella horikoshii DSM 8719
CTGTCCATTATAAAACATATTCAGGCTTACCTCCATAGAACTTGGGAAGAGTTCATCGCTGCCTTGGCATACAAACCTAAAAAACATCTAAAGGTAGGCAGAAGATACGTGAGAAACCTAAAGAGAAAGTACAATATGGTCGTGTAGCGCTAATCATTGAGAAAAGAAAAAAACAAGTGAAAAGAACAATCAAGTAAATGAATATACAAAAAATGGGAACAAATAACAATCTTATATACAGATTGTCGTTTTTGCTCCCTGAAGTAAAATATTGATGTAATTTTTTTACTTAAATTCAAATTTATTTACAACTATGCAAAGCTAGTGGGGAAGACCCCGCAGGCGTAGCCGAGGAGGCTTACGGACCGCCCGCTGGAAAGCGAAGCTCCTGCCACGGAGATCAACTGTTCCAACCAATAACTTTTCTGCTTAATAGTTTGTCCACAGTCTGAGGCATTGCTTTTTGCAATGCCTATTTTCTCTTTTTTATTGCCCTTGATTTGTAGTTACATTATTTTCTATTACATATTCCAATATCCCATTCTCCTTCAAGCAATGAAAGAATCGATAAAATTAGCCAATCCTTGAATTCCACGATGAAACTGAAAGGAACCTGCCACAATAATACAAGACATACCAATCCCACTGATTAACCCTGTAGAGGAACGGAGGAAATTATTGCTCACCCGCCAGCCTCTTAACTGTGTATATCCGTCGATCACCATCGGGATGTTCAATAGAATACCTACTACAAGCATATTAAAAAAGGAAACATCTGCTGCCATCCATAATAATGGGATCACAGCAAGATAACCTAGCATTATCGACATACACCTGAAGCACATTGGGAATTGTCTTCCCCTAATGATAAGTGATCGCTCTTTTTTCCTATGACAAGGAAAAAAACGCAAAGTAAGAATGGCATGTACATATTCATTCATTTACTTTCCCCTTAATTAAATGGATTGCAGTCACAGTCTGTGCAATCCAGCCCACTTGATTTTCCTGATGACCTTGGAAAAGGAATATCACAATAGAGGCAATCCCATCCTCCGTTACTTCTTTTATTCCGTCTCTTCATATAGTAATGGATGCTCGCAAACAGTCCTACTACACTTAGTACAAGAAAAATGATGCTAGCAACCAGCTCTGATGTGGAACTGGATACTATAATCCCATAAATGCTGCCGATGGAAGTGATACTTAATAAAGCCCACAAAATAAAAATCATATGAAACCCTCTTTTGCTGTTAGTGAATTTATAATTACATGTATCTACCTTCACTACAATTCTTTCTTCATCCCTAAAATTCCTGCTTTCTTTTGTCGAATATGTATCTTTTCTCCCATTATTTTATAAAACTATCCAAGTCCTTCCGCTCATTTTTTTAAAATCTATTCTGAAATCGCTCTTCTTTCCGATAGAATAGATGGGGAGATATCTCCTATTTAATTACAAAAAGGAGTGTTGAAATGAGAAGGTTGGTGGTCATATTGTTAGTAGCGTTACTAGTTGTACCTTTATCGGTTAATGCTGGCACTATTGGCGGAAAAGACAACCCAGGTGGTGTACCTGGTCAGTGGTATGTTGGGGATACGCCAAGTAATGTAGATCCGAACAAACCGGTCCTTGTATTTGTCCACGGAATTAATAGCTCGTCTAAGACTTGGTGGGAAAATAATAATATGTATCAGACAGCTTTAAGCAATGGATATGAAACAGCATTCATTGATGTTCATCCTGATAAGAATATGTGGGATAACGGTGCCATCATCAATAACCGGATCCGTGATATAGCCAACCATTTCAACCAAAAGAAAATGGTGATTGTCGCCCACAGTAAAGGAGGGATTGATTCACAAAATGCACTTGTCCATTATGGTGCACACCCTTATGTAACTAACCTCATCACTCTATCCACCCCTCATTATGGCTCACAACTCGCAGACCTTGCCTACAGTGGCTGGGCTAGCTGGCTTGCAAGTATTCTTGGAAGTAAAAATGATGCAACCTACTCGCTGCAAACCGGTTATATGAACAGCTATAGACCTCAAATGGATAATCACGCAAATCGTAATCGAAACAGAATTTACACACTAGCCGGAACCAGCTGGGGCAGCTTCGGATCTTCCCTTTACTGGGGTGGCCTATACTTAAGCTCTTACGGATCCAATGATGGGGCCGTTACCGTCAGCAACTCCCGTCTCAACTATAGTACAGAAGTAAGGGTAAGCAACTGGAATCATACAACCGTTCGTGAAGGTGGTACATTCCAGTACTTCCGTCCATATTTGACAACTACTCAAACTGCCGGGTATGCACTTGGCGAGACTGCAGCAACAGTCGAACCAATGGAACAAGAACCAATCAATATAAGTGCCTTGCATCGTGGTGGGCAGTTCAAGAACGAAGTGAAACAAACCTTCAATGTAGAGGAGAATGTTCAAAAGATTGACCTGGATTGGTTAAGCGACAAGCAGACGAAAGATATTGAAGTGATCAGTCCATCTGGAAAGGTATATACTACGTTCATCCATTCCATTGATCAGGAAATTTTTAAAGGCGGCCATCACCACACCTTTCAAATTCCGTCACCTGAACGTGGGGTATGGACAGTCAAAGCCAAAAAAGATGAAGCTGCCTACTTGATGACAGTTGGATATCATACCGACTTAAATGAGGAAGTGGTCTTGGAAGATGCCACATTCGAACTAAAGAATAAAGGACAAAAAGTGAAAAGTATGAATGTAGATGTGAAAATCAACAAAGATGGAAAGGCCAAAGCAGACTTTGGGATGAAAGTTGCCAATAAAGGTAAGGTTGACCTAGACTTTAAAGAAGAAGGTGTCTACACCATCACGCTTGATGTGAAAGGTACTACGAAAAACGGGAATCCCTTTGAACGCACGATTGTGAAGTCCGTTTATATAGATAAAAACGGAAATAGATACTAATTAAAAAAAGTGCTCTCCCCTTGGGATGAGCACTCAGTGTGTATACAAAGTTATTTTATCTTTGAGATATGTAAAACCTGTGTTGATCGTAGTGGAAGGCGCGCAGACTTCTGCGGGAGGAAGGGACATGGAAGACCCCGCAGGGCGTAAGCCCGAGGAGGCTTCCGGACCGCCCGCGAAAAGCGAAGCGCCTGGAACGAAGATCAACAGCAGGATGCAATTTAAAAATATTTAAGTCTTTGTCAACAGTCTGAGTGCTCTCCCCTTGGGATGAGCACTTTGGTTAATTTGCTTGTATTTTTCTAGTAGAACGAAGTATGGAATATACTATTAGAAATCCTGCAATAACCAGCTGTGAAAACATAAACGCTTTTGCCCCTGCAGTAGGAGAATCCATTAAAAATGCTGCCACAATCACTAGGAAAATCCCTAATGACACTACATACAAGTTTACAAACCTGTCTTGCCTAATTATTTTCTTGCCTATAATCACTAACATGTACAATAAACTTCCCAGCATGATAATGGGAAAGATCGGTTTGAATTTAATGGAGTATATAAAGAAGTCCAGTTGAGATATGTTCCCCCTTTCCACTTCCCCATTGTTCATCCAAGAAGTGATAATTGCTGTGTGCTTCCATTCAAAAGTATTATCAACCAACTCGCTTCCTTCGTACCAGGAAGCGAAAGCCGCAACACTGAAGAACAATAACGCAAGTCCAAAAGGAATAATTTTTTTCATGCTCATAAACGTCCCCACCTCTAAATCCCTTATTTATTGAAGTAAACGTTTCTGAAAACAAAAAGGTTTCAATCGGGCCGTTTAATTATTTTTATATTAGGGAACTACTACAACATTGAGGAGGTTCACCTATGAAAAAAACAATCATCTATGCTGCCGCCTTAATTGTCGTTGCGCTTATAGGAGCAGGCTTCTTTAGCGGCTACCAAGATAATGAAGATACAACCGATTCGAACCGGTCTTCGAAAACGATGGTCACACTCGGCGACTCGTTGACATATGGAGTCGGTGACAATTCCGGTGAAGGATATGTAGAAAATTTGGAAAATCTTATCCAGGAAGAGAAAGCTGCGAATGTTAAAGTCGAAAATTATGGTATCCCCGGGCAAGAATCGGACGGTGTAGCTAAGCAAGTGAAGCTTACTAACATTCAGGAGAACATCCGCAACGCTGATTACATTATCCTCTTTATCGGAACCAATGATTTAATTCAAAGCAATGGCGGCGACTTGAAAGGAATCAATGAAGAAAAGATCAAAGAAGGCGCTGTGGAATACGAGAAGAATATACAAGAAATTCTTACAACAATACGACAAGAAAATAAAGATGCTCCGATATTATTTCTCGGTTTATACAATTCCTATCCTGATTCAGCGGAACATGAAGATATCATTGTTCGGTGGAATGCAAATAGCCAAAAGATTGTTGATGACTTTGAACGCATTAAATTCATTTCCACAAATGATCTTTTCGAGGAAAAGTCCAAGGAATATTTCAGTGACTCTCTTCACCCAAATGAAAAAGGGTATGAGTTGATAACTAAAAAGATCATTGAAGAATACGATTTTTAAAAAGACGCTCAGAATTTGAGCGTTTTTATTTTGGGAACATAAAACTTTAAGTATTCTCCAACATTTTCATTAGAGAAGTGGTCCCCTTCTTGAACAAATTGGTTTATCAGGTGAACGTGCCCCACTCCATATATGACTAAAAGTCGGTCATTTTCGCTGGCTAGATTTTTTATGTTTTTGTAGATTAGTAAATTACGATAATACCAATAATTTGCCACCCACTTAGCACCAATAGGATCGTCATCTTCCCCTATTAACGCAATGTCCATATACAGTTGATGACTCCTCCTAATTTGTTGTATATCATTCAAAAATTTTAGATATTCCCCAACTGTTGAGCTCTTGGACTTTTCATTGGCTTCGGTTACAATCTTTTCTAAATTCCTAAATACTTGCCTAGACCCCTTTGTCTCATTTCTTTCCATGTATTCAAATATCCCTGGTACACCTTCTTCTTCGTTCCAGTCTACTGCAAATATGTTGGAGTGACCCATTTCTTTTGCTAGTCGAAACCCGATTTGGTGACGTTCATTAACTGAAAGCTCTCTTTCTCCAGAAAGGTATTCTTGATACTCACTAGTTAACTTCGGTTGATTCTTATAAGGGTATTCCAAAACTATTTTTGTTGGCGAGAATTTCTTCAGACAAGCTACTATTTTACGAATTTCCTCTTGCTTTTGTTCATTCAAAATATCTAGTTCTGTTGTTTTCGCATAATCTTGAACTGCCGATTTCTCAAAATGGTCTGTTCCTAATATCAAAATAGATGGAGTATTGGACATAACTTTCTCCTTTTCAGATTTAGCTTTGAATTTTTTAAAGAGCTCTATTTTCCTCTAGGATTTAATTCAAAGTGTTCTTCCTGCAACTTAATAAGTGAGATACTTTTGTTTAGCTCTTTTATCTTTAAAGCTAAGCTCTCAACACCGAATATTTCCGTAAATGTATGGCTTCCTACTAGTAGATTTACACCTGCGAATTTAGCATATTGAATCGTATACAAGCTTGCCTCTCCAGTTATATAAGTGTCGCATCCCTGTTCCGAGGCAAACTTTATATGAACAGTCGAATTACCCGCACCGGTGAGCACGCCTACTTTTTTAACTGTATTCTCATTATTCTTCCACGCCCTGACAGGCTCGTTCAATTCCGTTCTCATTTTATCTGCAAGTGCCTCAAAACTTTTCGCTTCGTTAAACTCTCCAAGACCTGGAATGCTAGTGTTTTTGTACTCGGAAAAACGTATGATATTATCAATACCAATTCTGTTCATTAATGAAGTGCATGTTCCAAAATCAATATAATCAAGTGGCCCATGGATCCAGAAATGGCTGATTTCATATGTTTTTAATCTCTTGATACATTCTTCTTTTAAACCATAAATAAAATCCCAGGCATCATGGTGAGTAATAACCAAATCAACTTGAGCAGCTTTTGCCTGTTCAATCACTTCAACGGAAAGGTTGGTTGAAAACCCGATTTTCTTTATTATCTTATTGGAAGTGTATGTAAACCCATAATCATCATGGAATTCTTCCAGTAACTCTTTAGGAAATAGTTCGTTGATAATTACGTTGAAATTTGTGATATCCATAATTCCCTCCTTGATATATCTTATAACTATTAGTCTATTGCTTTTATCAATAGGTTTAATTCATCTTAGCTAGCATTTAATTATTTCAAACATTTGGAAATTACACAATATATAAAAAGTAAAAAAGCAGGCTCAATCCATTTAGAATCAAGCCTGCTCTTTTTAAAATTTCAGTTCCTGCAACAATTTTTTCCTAGAGTAAACATAATAGACTAATTGAATCGTTAAGTAAACGAATGAAACGCTTCCGAAATGAAAGAGAGCATGCGGATTCTCCAGTATTCCTCCCACATCCTGTGAAAAAGATAAGACATAGATAAACGCTATGCTACATCCAAGAATCGGGGCAAAAAAGAATAAAACCCCCATTTCTTTCGATACAAGTGTCTGCATTTCTTTTTTGGTTATCCCAATTTTAAACAACTTTTTATACTTTGCCTTTTCCTCATCCAAATTAGAGAAAATAGTAAGATAAAGCAGAATGAAAGAGCCAAAGAAAAACAGGATACTTATAAACGTAGATACCAAAAACATGATTTTAGATGAAACCTTAATGGCATTAAATGCGGTGATTTTAGAGACTGGTTGAAAGATTTCAAGTTGGTCCTCTTCATTGAATGTTTCTCGGACACTTTCAAAAGGAGGGGTGAGGAGGTTAAGCCCATCCAACTTGTTTTTCAACTCTTCCACAACCATTTCTGTTTGCTTCCAGTCCCTGAAATTCAACAAATGCAAGGTGACTTCATCGCCCACTAAACCGCTTCGTATCTCATCAAATACCTTATCATCTATAACCAGTACCGAATATGGCGTGAATCTATGAGAATTCAATTGGTTTTTCATCACAAATTTTTTACGTTCAAATTGATATGGGTTGTTTCCATCCATGAATTGAAGCCCATTTTCATACATACCCTCATCGTTTACATACTTTGGATCCGAATTTATCCATTCAATCAATTCATCCTCTGACAATTTTTCTTCTGTATCCATAATGCGATTATAGTCAGAGATTCCCATGAACGTAAAATCATAATAGGCATCTTCCCAATACGGATCATCTTGATAGAAGATGAACATGTTCACTTTCTCGTATTCCTCAACAGGGGTTTCCGGTTTATCCACGATGTTGAACAATTCTTCTTTGGTAAGCGCATTCTTTGTTTCGGTCTGTGCGTAGAAAAGATCATATGGATTGGAGTTAATTGCCTGTTTTTCTCCTTCAGCACCCACGATCAACATCATGCTTGTGTAAAAGATCGTAACCATGCTCATGATTGTGATCAGGAGCATAATCGCCACCAACTGATTAAATTTATACTCAAGATTGCTTAAAGTAAGCATTCTTCTATAATAGTAGGGTTTATGTTTTTGAGCCTTTTCAATCAAGAAACTCATCCCTTGGGAAAGGACAATATAAAGACTCATAAATATTCCCAGAGTACTTAGAAGCAGATACCCACCTGCATTATCTTGGGCGAAGGACGGTATGGCAAAAGTACAATACAACAATATTACACTGCCAATCAATAGGATTATGCCGAGCAATCCAAAAACAGGACTTCTACCTTTGATCATATCTGCCACTTTTTCACTTTTGAGATTGTGGGAAACGCTTCTCCTCAAGGTCAAGTATAGTGTGATTGAAACTGAAATAAGGAAGATAGCAAGATAGGTCAAGATAGAATAGGTGAACATTTCCTCCGAGAGATGGAATGGCACTTCCCCCAAGCCAGAGAATTTGATAAATAGCAAGAATAGTAACCGGGAAAAAACCATCCCTGTCATGATACCGGATACTATGGAAACAAAGGCAATCAACGCATTTTCCACTAATAATAGTTTTGCGATATCTCTTTTGGACATGCCTAATGTCATCAAAAGTGCAAACTCCCTTTTCCTTCTCCTAGTAAAAATACGATGGGCATATGTAATAAAGAATACCGTGAAAAAGACTAGCGCAGTTCCGGGGATCGATAATGCATCTTTTATGCTTTCACTCTCTTTGACCGACACCACCGAATCATTGAAATAGATGGTGCTATACATAAAGAAGAAAAACACGGCAAATGCGTTGCATAGAAAATAAAATAAGTATTTCCCTTTATTCCCTTTCGCCATTTTCCAAACTAGTTGATTAAATGTCACGAGATCTTCCTCCCAATACGGCAAGGTTATCCATGATCTGATTTAGAAACTCTTTTCTATCCCCTTTACGGATGATATAAGAATCTATTTTCCCATCTTTAATGAAGACAACCTTTCGGCAATAGCTTGCGGCGAATACATCATGAGTGACAACCACCACGGTCGTGGAAAGCTCTTTCACAATCTTTTCGAAGCACTCCATTATGACGGTGGATGATTTGGAATCTAAATTACCGGTTGGCTCGTCTGCAAAAATAATGGAAGGGTCATTCACGAGCGAACGGCTAACAGCTGTTCGTTGCTGCTGACCACCTGAGATGTTAAAGGGGTATTTATCCATGATGGCGTCAATTCCAAACAGCTCAGATAACTCCCTTGCTTTTTCCTCCATTTCCTTAATCGGTTTCTTCTCCAACACCATCGGCACGATCATGTTTTCTTTTACCGTCAGGCTATCCAGCAGGTTGAACTCCTGAAAAACAAACCCGAGTTGACTTCTTCGGAAAAGTGCCAATTCATCCCCATTCATTTCACTGATTTCCCTGCCATTAATATAAACTTCTCCTGATGTCGGGGCATCTATTCCACTCATCAACTGAAGCAAGGTCGTCTTTCCACTGCCAGATGGGCCCATGATGGCAATGAATTCACCTTTCGTGATGGAAAGATCCACCCCATCTACCGCTGTCGTTGCCCCCTCTCCCTTCGCCTCCCCATATATCTTCACTAATTTACTAACTTCTAAAATTGTTTCCCCCATCACTTTGCCTCCTTAAGAAATTGGGATGTAAGCTTACTCCCTATCTATGTATTTATTTTACTGAGTCGCCAATACATCAACCATAGAACAATACAAAAGATACCTTACACTTTTGTAAGGTATCGAATCGATACGGTTGTCCCTTCTGAAACTTCCGATTTTATGGAGAGGCTGTGCTTTAGCCTATCAGCAATCCTTTTGCATAAGTAGAGTCCGATACCTGATGCATGTTGGTTCTTCCTCCCATTCTCACCAGTGAAAAATGCTTCAAACACCCTTTCCAGATCATAAGATGGGATCCCTACCCCATGATCCGTTATTGATAAGGTGACATCTTCATCTTGTTTTTTGAGAGAAAACCTAATTTTTCTGCTTTCATTTTTAGAAGAAGAGTATTTGATGGCATTGGAAATAATTTGATCCAGCATAACTTCGTTCCATTTCTGATCGGTTATAACCGATATATCCTCATCTTCCGTCTCCAATACCGGAAATATAGAATGGTAGATAAACTCACTCTTTCGATTATTGATTACTTTTCGAATGGAAGAAAGTAACTGGACGGATTTGATATCCAAATCATTTTCGAAGCTGTCCATTCTAATCATTGTCAACCCTTGTTCAATGGCGGTATGTAGTCGTTTATTTTCCAAACGCACTTTCTCTAAAGTGTTTGTTGTCGTTTGTTCATGCTTATCATTCTGAATGATTAAATCGATAACAGATACTGGAGTCTTTAAATGATGCATCCAGTGTGATAAGAAATATAATCTGTCTTTATTTCTTTTTGCTTGCTCATTTTTTTCAGAAGAATGCACTTGGTTCATTTTGGTTATCCATTGATAGTAAGCTCTCTGTTCCCCTGTATGTATCGGCATTTCCGAATATGTACCTTCCAACTTCTTCTCAATCGCTTCATTGACTTGATAATAGCGAATCCAATCGATGACAAGGTAAACGAATAGAAGAAATAACCCAATGAAAAGAGGATACATCACTTCTGTATTAGCAGGTACACTTAGGTGGAAAAATGCAATGACAGATATGATATTGAAAAGGTAAAAAACAATGAGCAACATCCTATCCTGAATAAATCGCTTCAAGATTTTTTTAACCATTTTGCAACTCATTCAAACTGGGTACACTTAACATATAACCCACTCCTCTTTTACTTGTGATGACATTTGGCAATCCAAGGGTAGAGAGCTTTTGCTTAATTCTCGTCATATTGACTGTCAGCGTATTATCGTCGACAAATGTCAGTGCGTCCCACACTTCTTCGATCAAAACTTCTCTTCTAATATAGGTTTCTGGCATTTCCATTAACTTTTTCAGTAAGATGTATTCATTTTTACTAAGCTCTTGGCGTTTCCCTTCATAATGGACGACAAGGGCTTGACTGTCTATTTTCAAAGGGCCTACAGCTAACCATCCACTTTCTTTTCCTGCATATTCCCCATATACCCTTCTTATCGTTGCCTTTACTTTGGAATGTAACAGGTCAAATGTAAAAGGTTTCGTAATATAATCATCTGCCCCAAGTTCCATTGCCATGATTTGATCCATTTCTCCACTTCGGGCAGAAATGATGATGATAGGAACTGTTGATTGTTGACGGATACTTCTGCATATAAAGTAACCATCATAGTATGGAAGATTAATATCTAAAAGGACAAGCTCAGGCTGAATTTCCGAAAAGCTCTTTAAGATATTCTGAAAATCACCAGGCTGATGAATGTCATACCCATAGCGCTTTAAATGTCCTCCAACAAGTTCACTTAACTGCCTATCATCTTCAATAAGCATTATTTTGTGCATCATTAAAACTCCTTTTATTTTACAAAGACTATGTATATTTTACCATAACTGGTGGTCTATTCTTCTATTAATCATTTTTTAGGAAAATCAAGTGTTTGTTTTCGGCAGTAATTCGAATTTTTTATTCTGAATTTTCCCAATATAAAAAATTCCTTTAATATGCTAAATTATTCTTGTGTTACCAATTGAGAGGAGTTGAGCAGTAGGATGAAGAAAAAGGGGCAATCAAAGAAAGTATTTTTATCGGTTTTGTCAGCAGCAACGATCTTATCAACTGTTGCGTTAAGCAGTCCATCAACAGGTGGGGCAAACAGCTTTGAACTGGATTTCAAAGGGGTCAGCCAAATTACTGAGAGTAAAGCCGTTTCCAAGAGTGGTAAAACTGGTGAAGCTTCTTTTCTAGTGAATACGGAAAATATTAAAATACCAAATGGACTACAAAAGAAACTAGAGGTTGTACCAAAAGACAACAAACTTCATATCGTTCAATTTGATGGTCCAATTTTAGAAGAAACTAAAAAAGAGCTGGAGTCTTCCGGGGTCACCATCGTGGATTACATTCCAGACTATGCATATATCGTGGAATATACAGGTGATGTGGCAAAAGCAACAGAAGGGATTGCCCACCTGGAATCTGTTGAGCCATATCTTCTCCTTTACAAAGTGGACCCTTTATTGTTTACCAAAGGCGCATCTGCTTTAGTGAAGGCTGTTGCACTTGATGCAAAACAAAATAACAAAGAAATAAACTTTAAAGGCATAGATGAAATTGTTCAATATGCTGCCGGCAATGACGTTCTCTACATCTCACCAAAACCGGAATATAAGGTGATGAATGATGTAGCAAGAGGGATCGTAAAAGCGGACGTAGCACAGAACAGTTTTGGATTATACGGACAAGGCCAAGTGGTGGCAGTTGCGGATACTGGACTTGATACCGGTCGCAATGACAGCTCCATGCATGAAGCCTTCCGTGGAAAAATCACTGCCTTGTATGCGTTAGGAAGATCCAATAATTCAAACGATCCGAATGGTCATGGTACACACGTGGCTGGATCTGTTCTTGGGAACGGAGCAACGAATAAAGGTATGGCGCCACAGGCTAATCTTGTCTTCCAATCAATCATGGACAGCAGTGGCGGATTGGGCGGCCTTCCTTCCAACTTGAGCACATTGTTCAGCCAAGCTTATAGTGCCGGAGCAAGAATCCATACGAATTCATGGGGTGCTGCGGTAAATGGGGCGTACACAACTGATTCCAGAAATGTGGATGACTATGTTCGTAAAAATGACATTGCAGTCCTTTTCGCAGCCGGTAATGAAGGACCGAACAGCGGCACCATCAGTGCACCGGGTACTGCCAAAAACGCCATCACAGTCGGAGCGACGGAAAACTTACGTCCAAGCTTTGGATCGTATGCAGACAACATCAACCATGTTGCACAGTTCTCTTCCCGCGGACCGACTCGAGACGGTCGAATCAAGCCGGATGTAATGGCACCTGGAACATACATTTTATCCGCACGTTCATCCTTGGCTCCGAACTCTTCCTTCTGGGCAAACCATGACAGCAAATATGCTTACATGGGCGGAACTTCCATGGCAACACCGATTGTTGCCGGAAACGTGGCACAA
This sequence comes from Sutcliffiella horikoshii DSM 8719, assembly GCA_001648575.1. Taxonomy (GTDB): domain Bacteria; phylum Bacillota; class Bacilli; order Bacillales; family Bacillaceae_I; genus Sutcliffiella_A; species Sutcliffiella_A horikoshii. Next base: position 12,504 of record LQXN01000056.1, read on the forward strand.
TTACGTGAGCATTTTATCAAAAACAGAGGAATCACACCTAAGCCATCGTTGCTGAAGGCTGCCCTTATCGCAGGTGCCACAGATGTTGGTCTCGGATTCCCGAACGGCAACCAAGGCTGGGGCCGTGTAACATTGGATAAGTCATTGAACACAGCATTTGTGAATGAGACAAGCTCACTGTCCACAAGTCAAAAGGCAACGTATTCCTTTACAGCCACTGCAGGCAAGCCACTTAAGATCTCTCTAGTTTGGTCTGATGCTCCTGCGAGTACATCCGCTTCAATAACATTAGTGAATGACCTTGACTTGGTGATTACTGCTCCAAACGGAACGAAATATGTTGGAAACGACTTCACTGCACCATTTGATAACAACTGGGATGGCCGTAATAACGTGGAAAATGTATTTATCAATGCTCCACAAAGTGGGACATATACGGTAGAGGTTCAGGCATACAATGTGCCGCAGGGTCCACAGGCGTTTTCATTAGCGATTGTGAACTAATTTGGAAGTTGGTTTTAGGAAACTGCTGTAATTGAGGGAAATACCTCTTGATTGCAGCAGTTTTTTTATGGGTATTTTTTTTTTCAGGAAAATCCCGTCACTTGATTGGCTAATCCCTTCACTAAAAGAGAAATTCCCGGCACAACTGACCGTTTTTCGGGCTCTCTATTTAACTGGGGATATCCCTGACAAACAATCCCGGCACAAGGAAGGGAAAACCCTTCATAACTCCGTGTAATCCCTTCACAATACTAAAAAATCCCGGCATAACGGTGAATAATCCCGGCACAAGAAAAACCTCTACATAAAAAAGGACCCAGAAGCACATAGACTCTTCTTAATAGAGCCGTCACTCCCAGGTACCTTCATTTACTCAACTATTCTTCGTTTGTTTCACCAGTATTCGTTTCATTCTGCTCCATGTTTGTTTCGTTGTTGTTCATTTCTTCATTATCAGCGGCGCATCCAGTGGCAAGAGCTAGTAATAATACGGAAGATGATAAAGCCATAAACCATTTTTTCATGATTGAACTTCCTCCTTGAGCTATGCTTGTTTTATTGGATTACAAGTTCCATCATACAAAAAATCAGAAACAAATAAAGCATTTTTACCAATAATTCACAACAACTATACATTATTTACGCCAGCTTAATGTTCCCTAAATATCAGTCGTCCGACTCTTCAAAAATAACCTCATCCACATGATGTTTCTTCATCTTATTTCGTAGTTTCCGGTTTTCCTTAGATTCAAACACAATATCCATGTCGTAATCATCTGTATAAAGATCTTCCGCTTTAATATAAAGAGATAGTCGCTTATGGTTGAAGGTCTCCATCCGTCCTTTTACCATAACCTCCACATCCCCCTTATCATCTGCAGATTTATATACGATACCGAACTCACCAATAGATGGAATCTTTACATTATCACCCTTTTTAAAAGTGATTTCCTGTTTGGTCTTTTCTTTCTCGGGATGCTTCATCTTTCTGACATACTTGCGATTCATTGCGAGCTGCCTTTCCAGTTCATGCTTTGGTCTATCCGTTTTGTCGCTGTAATCCTTCGTTTCTTTGTAAGTTATTTCGTGGGCCCGTTCAATTAATTTAGGATGCATGCCTAGACGCAAAGCGATGGCAAATGCCTGACTGTCCCCTCCCTTTCCAACGATAAGGCGATACGTCGGTTTTAGGGTGTTCACGTCAAACTCCATCGAGCCGTTGCAGAAACCCTCCCGTTCATTTGCGAATTCCTTGATTTCACTGTAATGGGTGGTGGCAAGCATGGTCGTTCCCTTATTATAAAGTTCTTCTAAGATGGAGGTGGCAAGCCCCATGCCTTCCGCAGGATCTGTTCCGGAACCAAGCTCATCCAAGAGTACCAGGGTCTGCGGTGTGGAGTCCGCCAAGATTCCGATGATATTTTTCACCCTTGATGAGAACGTACTCAATGACTGCTCAATACTCTGTCCGTCCCCGATATCCACCAACACCTTATGAAAGATGGCAATCTCGCTTCCATGTTCAGCAGGGATATGCATACCACACTGAGCCATCAATGTCAGGAGCCCCACCGTTTTAATGGTGACTGTTTTTCCTCCGGTGTTCGGACCAGTGATAACAAGTGCATCATATTCCTGCCCGATCACCAAGTTTAAAGGTACTGCATTCTTTCCAAGTAACGGGTGTCGCGCACTTACCAACCGTATTACATGGTGATCATTTATCCGAGGTGACATTCCCCCCAGCAATAAACTGTGCTTCGCCTTTGCAAAAATAACGTCATAGCTGACCATCAAATCCAACGCAAGTTTGATTTCCTTTTCATGCTCTTGAACTAATCCAGTCAGCGCAAAAAGGATTTGCTCTTCTTCGGCCTCTTCCTGGTATTTCAGCATACTGATGGAATCCTGTATGCTGCTGATTTCTTCCGGCTCGATGAACAATGTAGATCCGGAAGCTGAAACATCAAGCACAGCACCCTTTATATTATTTTTATATTCTTTTTTAACAGGTACTACATATCTGCCATTTCTAATACTGAACAGACTTTCCTGAAGATATTTACTGTATTTGCTTGATTTGACCACCTGTTCTATTCGGTTTTTTATTCGTTCCTCCAGAGTGGAGATTTGCTTTCTTACCTTCAGCAGCTCCTTTCTTGCATAGTCGTCCACCCTCCCGTTTCGAATGCAGCGAATTATTTCTTCGGCTACATGAGAAAGCTCCACAACCGAATACATATAGCTTGTGATGACAGGAGCTGCAGATTCTTTGTCTTTCATAAACCGCTTCAGTTTTTCGATTGTATCCAGGAATTCGTATAATCCTATCAGCTGATCTGGCCTGAAAGCAGTACCTTTATGGAGATTTTTGAGAATATACTCAATGCCTTGAAGTCCATGGATCGGCACGCTTGAGCTGATGCTGAGAATCTTCTTTCCTTCTGTGACTTCATTTAACCATGCTTCAATCTGTCTTTTGTTAATGGATGGTTCCAAAGCCAAAACGGCTTTTTTCCCTGGTTCGGAAATAGCAAGGGCTGCCACATCTTTCTTTAAATCTGTAAATTGTAATGCTTGAATAGTTTCGTTATTCACTGTTTTTCCTCCTAATTAGTCAGCAGTTTGATTTGGTGCAATCACTAATTCCGTGCGAGGAAATGCTAAGAGCAGGGTCGTTAAATAATTTTGCATACAAAAAAACACAAAGAACAACACTCGTCCTTTGCGTTTTGAATGGTAGTTTTTAAAATTGAATGCACGTTAGGTAGAAAAATACCTATACATATGCTGTAACTATCATTTTATGGAGCAGGCGCAAACCCGTGTTCTTAACATTTCGTTATGAGAAAAAAAGCGTACTCAAACAGAGCTCGACACTGTCGAACTTTTCCCTCATATCGCACGTATTTGATTACGTTTAGTTAAGAACTACCTTTTCCATAAAACAAACTCCTTCTGTTTGAAGATATATACAGTATAATGGATGAACTTTTAAAAGTCACGCCTATTTATTTTTTTACATTTAATATTTGCTTTGTAAATTCTAGATAGTCTTCAAGATGCTTTTCGACAATTACTCTTACAATTTCTAAGTTGATTTCTTGGTAGTCATGAACTGCTATGTTACGAAATCCTACCATCGACTTCAATTTTAAAGACAGGTTCTCATTAATGATAGCATGCGAAGACAAATACTCAAATGCATCTCTACTTGATTGTGGAATACCCAATTTCTTTTCAGAAACTATATGCATGGCAATATCAATGCTTGCCTCACATGCTCGTTGAATATTGAGTATAATAGAATCCTGCTTTGTAAAATTCTTTAAATTTAATGGGTTATTATCATATTCTTCTCTAATTCTTTTGATACACCGCTCTATCGTACTTATTTTATTGAGGATAATATCATTATTCATAAACTCTCCCACTTTCGGTAATTCGATCGAGAATTCTCTTTCTTTCCTCATTTAACATTGCATATTTTTTATAGGTGACCATTTCAAACATAGCCTTTCTTTTCTTATCGGACAAATATATTACTTTTCCTTTGGTAATGATTTGCATTTGAAAAACAGTAGATGCTTGCTTAAGGTCAATTAGATCCACGTCTTTATTAATAAGACTTGCTAATTTCTGAGCAAGCATATACCTTTCATAATGATCCAATTTCTTGCTGCTTAGATAAGCGATATCTACATCACTATCTGGATGAGTCAACTCTGGTGTAATTTGAGAACCAAATAAATAGATAACTTCTGGGCCTAATTCTCTGACCAAGAAATTTACGATAATATTCTCGTCAACCATCATCATACCTCCATCCCAACACAATTTTATGTAAATCATACCATATCTCATTATTCTTTCCACATATATCCTCAAACAAAACAAAACTCCTGTCTAAACAGGAGTTCAGTGTGGAGACAAAGGTACACATGAGTTATCAATCCCCTCTTTGTTTTCTCATTAACATTGGCGTAGAGGATGTCCTTCACATCAATTTGTCGAATCGTTAAATTCTTGAATATATCCTTGGATTTAGTTGCTTACTATTAGATGCTCCATGGTCGCAGGTATTTCCTTTAATGCTTTCTTCAGAAATTCCGGATATAATACTACTTCTTCTAACTCAGTGATTGGAACCCATTCATAAACCAATCTTTCCCCTTCCAGCCCATGAAACGGTCCATTAGTTACGTCTTGCTTATCCTCTGTCGAAACAAGATAGTAAAAGCCTATTTCGTGCACTTTCTTCTCACGGTATTCAAAGAAGTTTTCAACGATCCATACTAACCTTTCAACTTTTACAGATAGGTCCAACTCTTCTATATATTCTCTTTGCAGGCTGAGGGGGGATGCTTCGTTCATCTCGACTCTTCCTCCTGGCAGCGACCAAATTTTGTCGCCGCTTGCTCTGTGCAGGAGGATATGACCGTCCTGTATCCAAATTCCTGCCACTCTGTAATTGAAAACGGCTTGTTCTGTATGAAAAACGACATCCATCCTATTCGCCCCCTTTGAGATAATTTATTATGGTTGATGACTGGTTTTAATTTTCGAAATGAGTATCACTCCAGGCCTCTAATGATTTAACGAATACAACCCGATCCTGCCCGATACCATCGTAGTTCTGATTAATGGGGGTGCCGTCTAACACCACGTCCCCGTCCTTCATCGCAAAACCCATTTTTGTATGAAAGTTAATAGATGTGGCATTTACAGGCGAGGTTACACAGCTCACTTCTGTACACCCTTTTTCCTTAACTGCATGAAAAAAATGTTCATAAAGTGTTCTTCCGATATTTTTCTTACGCGCCTTGGGGTTTACCCCTACAAAATGTATGTATGCTTGTTCTGGATTTGATGGAGAAACGAAGCCTATCACAAACCCGAGTGATTCTCCGTTTTCTACTATAATAAAACTTGTGTTTTTAAAATGATGGATGAATAATCGTGGCAGCATGTCGACCATATTCCTCCCGCCCCACCAGGTGTTAAGGTTGGTGGATATACGGAGAAAATCTTCGTCTTGTATGTTTCTTATCTTCATACGACTGGCCCTCCCACGCGTTTTTCTACCTCATCTTGTATGTAATCCCTAAGACTAGTTAACTCTTCCTTCTGAAGTTCTCTTACTCTGATTCCCTGATAGCTCTCTACCACTTTACGGATGGTCTCCTTGTACTCTTGCGGAAAGGAATTCAGCCCATATTCTCCCGCTTCTAGTTTGGAAGAAATCACTTCCTCTTTTACGTACCAGTACACTCTTATCAAATTCAGCACGCAATATACCGGATCAGCCTCTACATTTTGCAAACAATCTTTATAATCTGCGAGGATAGAAGATAAATAGTGCGTTCGTGGAATGACAGGAAAAACATCATGTATCTGCGGGCCTTCCCAACATACCCCTCTATGATTGAGTATAGCGATATGAGCTGCCAGATCAGGGTCCACCTTATGATTATTATTAATGGCTCCATAATGGCCCGTTAACAGTTCCCCCTCAAAGCTTTGTCTCCACGCTTCACTATAGTGGAATTCATAGGGACTTGGATGAGTCCAGTTTTCAAGTTGCTTCTGTGTTAAAAAGCTGATTTCAATCGGGTACGGGTCATTTGAATTGGCAACCAGAAATTTTGCCAGTTCGCATTGAGTGGCGATGTCCAGCGAATTTCTCACTACAACGAGTATGTCTACATCACTTCGATCAGGATTAAAGCCGCCCATCGCCCAAGAGCCATGGATATAAATGCCGAGAAAGTTTTCTTTTGTGATGACTTTTATAATATCGGTCAAGTTGTTAAAGTATTTTTCCATATTTTTATTATTCAAGCGTATCCACCCGATTAAATGGGAAATACCTTAGAACCACTTTTCCCATCACGTTCTCTTTCGGTATAGATCCAATCTCACGGCTGTCCCTGCTTTCATTGCGATTATCCCCCATCACAAAAACGTGACCTTCTGGAACAGTCACTTCCTCAAACGGATAAAGCATTTCTTCTTGAACATACTCCTCAATCAGCGCTTCCCCATTCCGATACACGGTTCCTTCACGATATTCCAACGTATCGCCCTCTACACCAATCACTCGTTTAATCCAGTAATTGTTTCCCTGGGTTTCATCTAGCAACGCATTCACTAGTGGACTCTCTTTGAAATTATCTGTTAGACTTCTTTCTCGCTCCACCCGACTATCAATGACAACGATATCATTGTACTTTGGGTCGATCCCCACTATATACCCACTTTTAAAGATTAAAACTTTATCACCATCATCCTTGCTGGTCCACATATCTTTCCCATCTAACGTCGGTTCCATGGAACTTCCTTTTACGGTAAATGGCTGCACAACCAATGCACTGACAAGAAATGCGAAAAAGAGTCCGATTACGCAGGCCTTCCCCCAACTAAACAATTCTTTTTTAATATTTTCGGTTTTCATATTTATCACCCTTATTTCCTTAGAGATGTTGCCTGTTCTACTACTACGTTTTTAAAGGGAAAAAGGTTCCATTTTCCAATGATTACTTTACTGCTTTTTCAACTATTAAATTTTTCAACTCTTCAAAACTGCTAATCACCAAATCCGCTTGTGCAAGCTCTTCTTCCTGGGCAAAATCAAACCTGCATCCTATTGCGGTCAATCCATTTGCTTTTGCGGCATTAATATCCGATAAGCGATCCCCAACAACCGCTCCATGTTGAATGGAGTACTTCTTCACTATCACCCCTACAAGCTCTGTCTTGTCCAAGGATTCAATTTGGTCGATACTGAAAACCTCTGATATCCATTGCATTAAATCATACTTTTCAACTATCGCTTGTAGATATGGCGTTTGACCATTACTGGCAATGTATAGTTCAATATTTTGTTCCTTCAAATATTCTAGGGCTTCCTGTACTTTTGGATACAGAGCCCCTTTGCCATTCATAATATTGTCTATTAACTTTTCATGGAAAATCTCGTTAGCCGCGACTCTGACGTCAAGTGCATGTGATGGCAAAAGTGTTTCCCACACCACCGGCAGGGGAACCCCCATAATTCTTCTGTAGGTATCAATCGGAGTAGGCTTTTCTTTCTCCCAAACATTCATTTCACCTAACAGCTCGAATGTATCATTTAAAGCCAATTCTAGTATTCTATCTGTTTGAAAAAGAGTCCCGTCCATATCAAAGATTATTGCTTGCATTGTTTCATGCTCCTTTATCTTGATGTTTATTTTTCTTGAAGAAGGGAGGTATCAATTGTTTCGGCTTCAACTACTAACGCAAGCATTCCACTCGCACTTCCTGATTCATGCCATTCACCCTTTTCCCACATGACTCCCTCCCCATTTTTTATGGAGATTCTTTCTCTATCTGTTCCAGTTACCCACCCTTCCCCTTGGACAACAATGAACAACTGCTGCACCTTTGCCTGATGATATCCCACTACACCGCCAGCATCCAACTGAATAAATCCGACACTATTCTCCTGCTTGTTTCTAAATACCTTTATAAAATGGGCAGCCTGTGAATCGTATTGATTTATCTGAAAACCTACTTCTTTATCAAATCGAAAAAATTTCATTGTTTACTCCTTTCATCCTTACAGATTTTTAAATAATGCTCCCTGCCTTCTTGCAAGCTGCTCCATCACATTGACAAGTATGAGGGCAATGATGAAATACGCGGCACCTACCATCAACTCATTTAACAAGAGCGGACTTATAGCGTTATATTCCAACTGATAAATGGATCGAATTGCTTCTATGCTATTAGTAAGAGGTAATAATCTTGCAATGACCTCCATCGGCCCGGGAAGCAGACTGACCGAAAAGTTCACTCCACAGAAAACCTGAAACGAAGCGATCATGAAATTCAAAAACAGGTTTACATTGGAGAACAGTAAACTGACACAAGCAAAAAGTAGTGAAAAGCTTAAAAGTGAAAACATGGTTACCACAAACAGTAGTAGCAAATAACCAAACTGCTCCACCGGAAGTTCAATTCCAAACAAAAGTCTCGCGATGATGAGTCCCACTACAAAAACAAACAATCCGTCCAGTAAAGGAACGACAGCTTTTCTTGAAATGATCACAAAAGTAGAGGTTGGTGAAGCAATATTCAACTCCAATGTCCCATATTGCCTCTCCCCCCTGAACATAGACATAAAATTGATCATCATCGTCCGGCCGGTATAGAAAACAATGTTACCGAGGACTACATAGGACAAATACTCTGGCCCCGCAATCGCACTTACCAGTGTGGCAAAAAATAAATAGTGCATGAAAGGATCCAGAATCCTGAAAAGAATAAACAGCCTCAATGTCTGAAAAGAATAGAGTGCTTTATAAGATAAATAAGTAAAACCGAATTTATTGAGAAGTATCATTTATATCGCCCCCAGACTGCCATGGTTTCTTAATACCATTTCCATTCTTCTGATGATGAGGACGGAAAGTAGAAAATATACAACACTTATAAGTAATGCAACTCCCATGGTCGTAAACATTTGTGGTGACAACGCAAGGGTCTCATATACTCCCTGAATGCCCCATGTCATAGGAATAACATAGGCAACGGCTCTAAAGATCCATGGCAAACTGTCCACTGGTACAAACACTCCACATATTAACAGTACCGGTATCAAAATTAAGTTTTGATAATCAAATACATTTTGAAATGCAACAAAAACGATGGCAAGTATCATGCCGACGACACTCAAAGAGAACAACAGTACCAGAACGGAAAGAAAAAACAGTCCATAATTTTGAATGCCAACCGGTAATTGAAAAATGAATCTTGCATATACGAAACTAAGAATCATTGATAATAGAGCGATAAATGCATTGCTGATGGCCTTCGTTAGAATCACCTGGAATAAGGATACAGGCGCTGCGATCAAAAGTTTCAACGTGTCGCTCCATTTTTGAGCAATCAAAGCTGAACCTGAAGAATAAAGTACATAGCTCCACATACTAATTAAAGCAGACGCCACTACAAATTTTTCAACATTCACACCTCCGCGCATCTGCTGGAGAAAATAGACGATGGCCAAAAACATCAATGGCTGGAAAAACAATAAAAACTGATACATTTTGTTTTGAAAGTTAGTAAAGTATTTAAGCTCTCTCCCTAATAAAAAGAAAAAATTCATGCCCCTCACCCTACATCTTTCATATGGTGCACGTAAGCATCCTCTAACGATATCTCACGTCTTTCAAGCTTTATGACATCGCCATATTTTGCGAGATATTCCTTCAATTCCTCCAAAAGGGCTTCTTTCTCTCCCACTTGAAACATAACAGAGTAATAAGGAGCTTTAATTTCTGTCACTTCCACTTTTTGCAGGAAGGAATCCTCTTTTAATTTGTCAGTATCATAAACTTGCATCGTAGCTTCAAACAGCTTTAGATGGTTGCAGCTCTCTTTAATATGAGTCGGATCCCCGATCATACTGATTTCCCCATTTTTAATAAAGGCAATTCGATCACACAGTTCATCAGCTTCCTGCATATAATGCGTCGTTAAAATGATCGTGATTCCTTTTTGGGCAAGTTCTTTCACGATATCTCTGAGAAGTCTTGCCCCAATCGGATCGAGCCCTATTGTCGGTTCATCGAGAAAGATGATTTTCGGATCATTGATCAAGCATCTTGCGATATGCAGGCGTTGTACCATTCCTTTAGAATAGGTATGTATCTTCTGGTTCGCAGCTTCTGTCAATCCTACAAGCTCTAGTAACTGGTTGATCTGTTGAGGTTGGTCTTTGTTGGGGATTTTATATAATGTGCAGAAATAATGCATATACTCTTTTGCCGTAAGCCTTCCATACACACCCCGCTCCCCTCCGTAGACGAAGTTTATTTTATCTCTGATCTTCGCACTTTCTTTTACCACATCAAATCCCAGGACTGATACACGGCCATTTGTTGGGAGTAACAGAGTTGTTAATATTTTGATGGTCGTCGTTTTGCCCGCACCGTTCGGCCCAAGCAACCCAAACACTTCTCCTTCCCTCACATCAAAGCTCACTTGATTAAGGGCTGTCTTTTTATCACCCTTCAGTTTGTATGTTCTTGATAAGTTTTCAACTTTAATTATACTTTTCATATTTTTCTCCTCATTCTGAAAATTATAATTGTAATTATAGAGAAGGTTGGGTGAGGTGTAAATAATTGGTTTTGAAAGCTTATGAAATTGTCCAGCAGACGGTGAAAATTACTTTATTTATTTTCCCGATTACAGATTTACTGTCTAAACCACTCCTGCTCTATCGGTGCACAGGGAAATACTGTCCATAATTTTAAAATACAGTCTAAAGGGGAGCATTTACTATCCAAATTCACCACGATACATGCCAATCGTCATGGTACGACAAATGCCGACAACAATGATTCCCCAAACTCAAGCCCAGCTCCCACCACTTCGCATGCAGATGCAAAACTCCATTCAACCAACACAAAAAAGCCGAAGAACAAAGTTCCCCGACTCTCAAGCTTAAAAAAGACTCACCCTAACACATCCGTAATCCCGTCCATATTTTCCGAGATCCAATCAACCGCAACATCCAAGTTTTCAAATTCCTGAACCTCAAATGTCACTTCATCCTGAAGCAGCCATACGTCTTTATCTTCATGGTTAATGCCACCGATGGACCAGTGTAACAAGCTGTAAGGGTGGTTATGGTTTAAAAATGATGCCCATGTTTTGGACTTCGCCACATTTTTCAGCGAATTAAGTTTCCCACCATTACTCATCTTGCTCCCTCCACCACCAACAAACTCATCCGCGGATTAAGAATCTGGCTTGGGCACTTCAACATATAACTGTTAGCATTTTCAACAAAATCAACTGTCATGTCTTCATCAAAAAAGAGAAGCTTTGACTTTTCCATTAATAATGGACCTATGTTTGTTTCTAGCTCTACATCGTCATCGTCTTTTTCCGATGTGATCCATAGTGCGGAAACTCCGCTAACGACGCATCCGCATCCATCTGTATCATATTTTAGCTTCAACCATTTTCCTTCTTGGTTTTCAAGCTTTGCTTTTACTCTTTCTGCTGCTTTCTCTGTGAACGTTACTTTCACGTTTCATGCCTCCAACTGTTTCATTGTTAGCCTGATTGTATCATATATTGCTCATTAGTATAACTAGAAGGCATTTGGAAAGGATGGTAGTTGGCAAAGTTCCTGTTGTCAAAATGGATAATTGTAGGTACGATACTTATATCTGAATGGGAAGGAGTGTTTTACCAATGTCAAAAGTTACGATTAAAGTGATGGATAACGGTGGCTTTCGTGTGACCGGTGATGTGGAATTGATTGATGCGGAAGGAAATAAGTTCGAGGACAAGCCGGCATTCACGTTGTGCCGTTGCGGGCTTTCCAAAAAGCTTCCTTATTGTGATGCTTCACATAAAGGCAATTTCGAATCCTGTGTGCGGGCTGCCCAAGTATTGAATGACTGATTTGGCGCAGCCGTAATCCAAGATATGACATGATGGAGGGGGACAAACCGTGTTCCCCTCCCTTCGTCATGAAAAATGGAGGCGCTGGAGTTTTGGCAGATACAAGGACAGAAAAACGGAGCGCCCCAAACTGAATACCACAAAAGCCAACCATATCCCCTGGTTTTCAAATGCCGGGACGGATATCCATATGACCGCTAAAAATACCAGCAATGCTAGAAAGATGGAGTCTCTGATAGACTTCGCTTCTGTCGCCCCAGAAAAAACCCCTTCTAATTGCAGGCCCCAAAAGCCCACAAACGGATATATCACCATCCAAATCAAGTTGTCCATTGCCATTTCCCGGACCGTGGAAATATTAGTGAACCATCCAACAACGCTATCTCCAAAAACCATAATGAGAAAAGCAAGTGAAGCTGCAGTTACCAATCCCCATACTGCAGACAAATTTACCGATCTCCTGAATAGTGATCGATTCTTTCCACCTATTGCCCTTCCCGATAAGATACTGGAAGCATTGGCAAATCCGCCAATCAAATAGGCCATTATATAATGGATTTGCAATAGAATAGCATTTGCAGCAAGCGTCACTTCCCCCATGCTCGCCCCCTTGGAAGTGAAGATCCCCGTCATAATCAACAGGCATATCGTCCTTAAAAACAAATCGTGATTTACTTTTACCATCCTCATCAAAGGTTCTGGCTCTAAAATCATCTTAAAAGAAAACTCTGATAAGTTTACTCTGTTATTTCTCACGATGATGAACCCGCCAAATAATACCGCGCTTACTTCTGATATCAGAGTGGCATAGGCTACCCCAGCGACTCCCATATCTAAAACTAGCACAAAGACAATACTTAACACGATGTTCCATGAGATTCATCACCAGCTGGGTGGCAAGCGATAGCCTTACATTGCCCATCCCTATCAGCCACCCAATAAAAACATAGCTCAATAGGATGAATGGTGCCCCCCATATGCGGATGGAAAAGTATGTAGAAGTAAAGGAAGCCACTTGCTCACTCCCTCCTATCACTAGCAATGCAACCTGTAATATCGGCTTTTGAAAAACAATAAATAAAACACCACATAAAACTGCGATGACCATCGGCCTCAACAATGTCATGAAGGTTTCTTTCGAATTATTTGAGCCTATCGCCTGTGCAGTGAAACCACTTGTGCTTACTCTCAAGAAACCAAGCAGCCAATACATCGTATTGAAAATCACCGCTCCGATTGCCACTCCCCCAATAGAAGATGGATCTGGCAGCCTTCCCACCACCGCTGTATCCACCGCCCCGATAAGTGGGGTGGTGATCCCGGCAATGATCAAAGGAAATGCCAGTGCTAAGTATTGGCGATTCGTCATGTCCCTCTTCTCTTTGGATGCCATTGTATACATAAACTACTTCCCTCTCTTTAAAAAGATGCGGCCTTGATCAATGCTTTCGTATAGGGATGCCGGTTATCCTCATAGAGTTCATGGACAGGAAAATTGTCCACGATCCTTCCGCTTTTCAGGACGATGATCCTGTTGCACAAAAAGGTCACAGCTCTTATGTCATGTGATATGAAAAGAACCGTCATGTCGGTTTGTTGTTGTAGTTTTTTCACTAACTCTAAGATTTGTTTTTGTACGGTAACGTCCAAGCTTGCTGTGGGTTCGTCACATATGAGGAGGGACGGCTCTAAGCTAAGCGCCCTCGCAATGCTGACACGTTGCTTCTGCCCACCACTTAATTCATTTGGATAGCGATCTACCATATCTCCATTCAATCCCACCATCTCCAAAAGCGCCACTGCCAATTCTTTAGTGGATACCGCTCCCCTTTTCAGGAAGGTCGGATGAACTTCTTTAAAATTACCGAGAGGCTCCAAGACACTTTTCCATACCGGCAGTTTAGGATTGAGCGTGCTATTGGCATCCTGGAACACCATTTGCACTTGTTTACGGTATTCCCGCAATGACTTTTTCTGTTCAGGGACTGCCTGATTCCCGTTAAAGGTGATATGACCATGTTTAAATGATTGAAGACCTAACAGTACCTTTGCCAAAGTACTCTTCCCACTTCCACTCTCTCCGACAATTCCCACACACTCTCCTTTGGTTACATTTAGCGAAACATTATCCAGCGCTTTAAATTCTTTGGAATAATGAACTGTGAGATCTTTGATGATTAATTGACTCATACGGTCATCACCATTTTTTCTTCTGGCAATTCCAAGACACAAGAACATAGCTTTTTGGTGTAAGGATGCTTATGTTCACAACGAATAACCTCTGGAGTCCCGCTTTCAACGATTTCTCCTTTTTCCATCACATAGATTCGGTCTGCCAGCTTATACGCCTGAGTAAGATCATGCGTGATCATCAAAATGGAACACCCCGTTTCGATCCTCATTTTTTCCAGATAATCCATTACCTTTTCCCCACTCATCACATCAAGAGCTGTGGTAACTTCATCACAAATCAATAAGGATGGCTGTAATGCTAGTGCCATGGCAATGGCTGCACGTTGAACCTGGCCGCCACTTAGTTGAAAAGGGTAACTGCTATAGATTCGGTCTGCATCCAACCCCATTTCACCTAGTAAAAGGCGCGCCTGCAAGCCTGCTTCACGTTTTGAAACCGAATGGTGAGCCCGTATCGTCTCCACCATTTGTTTCCCAATACGGATAAATGGAGTGAAGCTTCCTCGATAATCTTGAAAAATCATCCCTATTTCCATTCCTAACAGCTTGCGATGCTCTTTTGTCGACAGGCTTAATAGATTTTTATTTTGATATTCAATTCTACCGCTTGCTTTCAGCTGAGCGGGAAGCAAATTCATGATGGCTTTTGCAGTCATACTTTTCCCACAGCCACTTTCCCCTATCAATCCGACTATTTCTCCTTTATGAATCTGTAGATTGATAGGATGGATGACAGATTTTTGTTCATTCGTTTTATTAACCGTCAACTCTTTTATCGTCAATAAAGGTTCGGTCATCGTTTATCACTGCCCTTTCTGATATCAAAATGATCCTTCAAACCATCTCCCAGCAAATTGCAGGTCAGGACCGTAATCATAATGGCAAGGCCCGGGTAAATCATTAAGGAAGGTACAACTTGAAAATATCCACGCCCATCATTGAGCATCGCCCCCCATTCAGGAATGGGCGCCTGAGCACCAAGGCCGATGTAAGACAAGGCCGAAATCATGAGAATCACCTTCCCGATATCAATGGCTGCCATCGCAATGACTTCTGGTAAAACCTGAGGGAACAAGTGCATTCGAATCGTTTTCCATGTACTGGAGTGAGATATTTTTGATACAAGAATGTATTCCTTTTCCTTTTCTACAAGGACCAGGCTTCGGACCACTCGCGCATAGGTAATCCATCTGACTAGGATGATCGCAATCACAATATTGGTCAGGTTTGGCCCCAGTATGCCGGCAATGGCGATGGCAAGGATGAAGTCTGGAAAGGCGAGGATCCCGTCTATCATTCTCATAAAAACAGCATCTATCCTTCCTCCTATATAACCTGAGAAAAGTCCGATCGGCACCCCGATTCCAATGGCAAGGATGATAGAGAGCAACCCCAGTCCGATCGTTAGTTTAGCCCCATACACAATCCTTGAGAAAATATCCCTCCCCAATTGATCTGTCCCAAACCAATGTACAGAAGATGCTTGTTGCAACCTGTTTCCCATATCTATTTGAAATGGATCATGAGGAATGAAGGAACTTCCAAAAAGCATTATCCCAAATAAGATCGTTGCAAGAAGCGAACCAATTGCTAGATTTGGATTATGCAGAAGCCTGATTTTCTTTACTTTCATGAGTGCTGCCTCCATCAACCCCACCCCTTCTCTTGCTTAATTTGTGGATTGATGAATATATATAATAGATCTACAATCAAATTGGTCATGACGACCAAAAAGCCTATGACCATTATGTATCCCTGTATGACGGGATAATCGCGCTGCATGACTGCTTGTACGATTAATTCACCCATCCCCGGCCAGGAGAAGAGGATTTCAATTACCGTCACCCCTCCAAGCAAACTTCCGATGCTTAATCCAAACATGGTGATAAGGGGAATAAGACTACCACGAAGGGCATGAAAAACAAGAACCCTTCCTTTCCCCAATCCTCTTGCATTGGCTGATTCTATGTAACTGCTTTGCAAAGTAGAAATCAGTCTTTCCCGTAATATTTTTATATACAAGGGGGCCATCGCAATTCCTAAAGTGAGGGACGGGAGAATGTAGTGGGCAAGTGTTCCTTTTCCCATGACCGGAAACATATTCCATTTTAATGAAAAGAAATAAATGAGCAATAAGCCTAACCAAAAGCTTGGAATGGATGCCCCGATCATAGCAAACCATCTGCTCACATAATCCGGCCATCTCCCTTCATACACCGCCCCTACTATACCTAATGGCACAGCAAGGAAGAAAAGGGCTATCAGGCCTCCGGCGGATAACGCAGCTGTTGCCGGCAATTTTTCTAACAGCATATCCAGGACAGGCCGTTTCGAAATAATGGAATCACCTAAATCGAATTGTGCGAGATTATACAGCCACTTGCCATATTGGACCAATATCGGCTCGTTAAATCCATACTCCTCCATTACCCGGTCCTTATCCTCTGTGGTGGAAATCACATCGTCTACTTTTAGAACAGCCCGGATCGGATCTCCTGGAGTTAATTTCATAAGGACGAATGTTGCAAAAGATAATAGTAATATCATAATTAATAACTGCATCAACCTTGAGCTGATAATGGAAACAGCTTGCCTCATTTTTTCACCTTCATTTCCATGAAGAAAAGTGAAAGCATCCATGGACACTTTCACTTAACCTATTTATTCCACATTTATTTTATTGGTGATTAGATAGTACTCCTCTGATCCAGGTTTCCAATCTTTCACTCTATCATTCACCCCAACGATAATATGCGGATGTAAAAGAAAGGAGTGCGGCGTTTCCTGCTGAATGATATCAACAGCTTCCCTTTGCAACACCACTCTTTCTTCCGTATCTGCCGTAGTATTCAATTGTTCAGTTATATCACTTAATTCTGGAATATCAATTTGACCAGGATTCAATGCTCCTTCTGGCATGTAAGCAACATTGAGGAAATACCCGCCGTCTCCACGTGGAGCCGTCAAGTTCGAGTATGTTACCATATCCCACTCTCCTTGTTGTTCCCAAAGATAACTATCAATATTTTCAATGGTGGCAATCTCAATATCCACGCCTATCGAAGCAGCCTCTCCCTGTAAATATTGAGCAAGGAGTGGAAGCTCTGGTCTTCCAGTATAAGTTGCTAGCTTAAGCTTCAGGACTTCTCCACCCTTCTCCATTTTCCCATCTGCGTTTTTCTTATACCCTGCCTCTTTTAACAGTTCCTCAGCCTTTTCAGGATCATAACTTGTTGGTTTTCCTTCTCCCGCAAATGCAAAATTCGGATTGAACGGTCCCGCAGCCTCAGTGGCATACCCATTCATGATTTCATCCACCGCCACCGGTCGGTTTACCAATAAATCCAATGCTTTTCTCACATTAACATCCTGTAATGCAGGGGTCGCATTGTTAAATAAAAGAAAATGAACGCGCAGACTTGGCACCGATTCAACCCGGAGATTATTGCTGCTTTCAATTGGGGCAAGTGATTCCGGTGGCAGATGATAGGCAATATCGGCTTCCCCTGTTTGAAGGGCGAGCGCTCTGACATTCCCGTCCGAGTTAAACTTAATTTTCACTTGTTCAAGCTTGGCCGCTCCATCCCAATAATCATCGTATCTTTCAAGATTCACTTCCGCTTCTGGTGTAAAACTTTCCACTTTAAAAGGTCCCGTTGCAATTGGTTGACCATCTATGTTTTCTGTTCCTGTTTTAATGATGGATGCATTCGTATGTACCAGTTCAGAAAGAAACGCTGGGTATTCTTCTGTCGTTACAAATGTGATCTCCTGTCCATCCGCTTCCATCGATTCAATCTTCAAGCTGGATGCGATTGCTTCATTCGTCTCGAGTACTCTTTCGAAAGAGGCTTTCACGGCCTCTCCATCTACAGGTGTTCCATCATGGAAGGTGACCCCATCCCTTATTTTAAAAGTCCATGTCGTCGGGTCTTTCATTTCCCATTCTTCTGCAAGCCATGGTTCGATTTCTAAATTCTCATCAATTTTGACCAATGTTTCCGCTACCCCTGCACGTACTCCCATCCAATCCTGATGCGGATCCATTGTTTTGGAAGCGAAACTGAATAACATCGTAACTGACTTCCCATCAGACGTTTTTGAGGAGTTTGTATTTTCATTGGCATTACTGCAACCTGCGATTACTAATACCAACAAAACAAACGGATATATCCACTTTTTTGATTTCATTTTTTTCTCTCCTTTACATTCTTCAGAACAGAACGATTACGATTTAATTCTCAGTATAATACCTATCATCTTTTAAATAGGCTCTTTTCTCAAAGATGATTGCAATTTATGGATGAAAAGTCGGCAATTGGACTCTTCATTACTTACATAGTCTTGAATTTGTAAGAAGTATTCCTAGCATAACAGGGAAAAGAGCACGATAGTAAGTAATATAACGGGCTGATTGGAAAATACGAAAAGCAACAAAGTATACGAAAACAGCCTTTAAAAATCACTTCAAATAAAGCGTAATGATTACTATTTGCAAACTTTACTATACACTTGTCTTTTGAAGGCGTCAATAACAAAAATGAAACCTTGAAGAGTTTAACACCCCTCAAGGTTCATTTTTGTATATAAGATTTGACTTGTTTCGGGGATAGTCAGGATATCCCACTTCACCTTCTCACCTGATTCAGTCAGAAAATTCTCGATAGGTCATTTAGTGAATCAATCACATAATCATATTCTTCCACTTCTCCAAAACCATAGCTAGCGTAAACAAATGGGATTCCTGCCACTTTTGCAGCCTTTTGGTCCCCAAGCGTATCTCCCACATAAACAGGGGCCTTTAATTGGTTTCGTTCTATTATTAATTTAATGTTTTCCCCTTTGGAAAGGCCTGTTCTCCCTGGATTTTCAAAGTCATGAAAATACTTTTCTAAACGATGGTAGTTATAAAAGGCTTCTATGTATCCATCCTGACAGTTACTAACGATGAACAATTTGTACTTTTTCGATAAACGCTCTAACACTTCTTCGATTTGCGCGTAGAGCTCCCCACCCTTTTCCTCTAACATCACCTTCTCCACTTCATCACATTTGTTTAATAGTTGAGTGCGGGACTCCTCTTCTATTTCTGGAAACAAGCGTTTCCCTATTTCATGCATTTGAAGACCCATTATTCCCTTTAAATCTTCAAGCGTTATTTCTTTATTTTCTTCTTCCAGTATTTTATTCCAAGCTACTAACACAGTTTCACTGGAATCCCATAACGTCCCATCCAAGTCAAAAATAATACTATCCATCAATAAACCTCCTGCACTTGGGGCTTTATTCATCACCTATGGTCCCCTTATTTATATTGTTTCCATTTTCCCTTCTTACCTTTTCATTAAACAAACCTATAAGCTCCGCTATTAATTTTATATGATAACTTGTTGCTATCAGTAATTTTTCAATGCTTACATACCCTTGAATTTGCAAGGAGCAAGATAGTAAGTATTAAAACGGATGATTTGAATATACGAAAAAGCAACAAAAAAACAGGCTTATTTTGCTTTTGGTGGAAAGAACCCCTCTGGACTTCGGATAATTTGTTCTGCTGGAAAAACCCCGCACATTTTCTCAAACACCTCTTGCTGAACATTTCCTTCCAACCACATTTCCTTCTCTTGGGCCTCGTATTTTTCATACACACCTAGCCGAGCCGTTCTCTTGCCACTACTCCCATCACCTGTAAAATCATCCACACACACCCTATCCACGATTCCCTTAAGCTTCAAAGCAAAATCTTCGGAAAAGGGTAAGGCCGGCGCAATCGCAACTTGGGTGGGCACTCCTTCTCCATGCAAGGTTTTTAATGCTTTCAGCCTTGCAGGGATTGGTGGTGCTGCAGGAGAAAATCGTTTGCGAACCTCTTCCAGGTCGGTTTCAATTGTGATGCTCACCATCACCTTTTCTCCCAATTCCTTTAGAAGATCCATATCCCTTGTCACTAATGGACTTCTAGTTTGGACAAAAAGAAAATCCGGCGGCTCTTCTGCCATCACTTCCAAAAGGGTCCGGGTAACCTCTTCCTTTTGTTCCACAGGTTGATAAGGATCTGTACTAGAGGACATGAAAATACTGATGGGCTGTTCTTTTTTCCTCAATAGTCGCAGTTCCTTGGCCAGCTTTTCTTTTACATCCTTTTTTACATCCACCCATGTGCCCCATTCCTGTTTCCGGAACAAACCAACCGGACTTTGTCTTACATAGCAATAGGAACAACCAAAGGCACAGCCGATATAGGGATTGAGTGTATGAGTGTAGCCTTTTAAGAAGCCACTCGCTTTGGTTAATAGTTTTTGCGGTGTCTTTTCCGTTACTTCTACTCTCATCCTTTTGCGACTCCCCTTTCTTCCATATCAATATTTTTCTCTTGTTGTTTCCATCATTTTCTTTATACTTAAAGTATCACACTATAAAAGGGGTAGATACATATGGTACTTACAGTGTTAAAGCCTATCTTTGCTGAGTCTGCGAGCAATCTGGTCAATACAATCAGTACGTATTCCGGTACGGTTTTATTCAAAAAGGAGCACTGGGTAGTCGATGCGAAGAGCCTGCTTGGCGTATTGGCACTTGCCCTTCAGCCAGGTCAAGAAGTGGAAGTGACTTCTGATGAGGGCGAAGAAGTGTTTGAGGCCATCTTGGCACTCGGGTATTTTGAAAAGAAATAAAAAGCTTCATCCTTCCTCAAATGTTGGGAAGGATGTTTTTTTAGGAAATATCCAAAATATCGTCTATACTTAAACTTCCTGCTTCACCGAATTTATCGACTACGTGCAAACGCCTCTGATAGGCATCAAGATGGTGCACCGCTCCTACAAACAGGTGGTATCTCCTTTTTTCATAATAGGTAATGGTTACTTCCTTACCCGTTTCCATCGCTTCACAAAACAATTCGTTTAATTCTTCAAGTCGCTGTTCATCGATTTCCGGTTTGGTTTGGTATAGGTCTTCTTTTGTCCAGTCGCGCAGCATTTTCACATGCTCCGGCAACATCATGGACGTCCATTTTATGGTCCCGCGATCTCGTATCATCTTCAATCCCATCCTTTCTTAAGCTACTTACGCCTTATGTCCGCCCACCAGCCTGCTTCTGTGCACGGCAGTCCCGGCATTTGTGTAAGACACCGCACGAAGCAATGCGTTAGAGCCGTGCTTTCCGCGAATGGTATCCATCACATAGCCGAGTTCGCGCTTTTTGGGCTGTTCGAGTTCAAATAGGCTCAGTTGCATTTCACTGTCCTCCACTATATTAGAGAGGGACACGGCTATCTTCCGAACGGTTTTTGGTTCATAGTTTTCCTCAAACAGTTCAAGGCAAGTGCGGTATAGGTCCATTGTGACATTGGTGGCGCGTTCCATCGTCCGCGACCGGTGGAATCCTCCGCCCAGTTCATCGCGGCTGTAGCCGATCCCCAGACTGATGGTGCGGCCTGCTTTGCGATGGTGGCGGGTTCTCCTCGCCACTTCCTCACAGATTTCGAGGATAACTTGTTTAACCTCCTTTGGATCTGTGTAATCGCGCATTAGAATCTGGCTTTTACCGAAGCTGATCTGCCCTTGGATGATCGGGGCGCCAAGTTCTGATAGATCGATCCCCCAGGCGTGATGGTACAACTGATTCCCCATCACCCCAAATTTTTTCTCCAGCAGCTCGAGGGGATAATTTGCGAGCTGTCCAACATTGAAAATTCCCATTCGGTTTAACGTTTTTTGCACTCTGGATCCGATTCCCCACATTTCACTGAGCGGGGAAAGCGGCCAAAGTTTCGTTTTCACATCTTCATAGGCCCACTCCGCAACGCCTTTTTTCTTTGCTTCAAGATCCAGGCAAAGTTTTGACATAAGCATATTCGGACCAATTCCGATGGCGCATGGAAGCTGAAATTCGCGTTCCATGTCTTCCTTGATTTTTTCGGCAATCATGGTAGCGTCTCCCCACAGCGCCTCCACCCCGTCGACTTGTAAAAAACTTTCATCGACACTATAAGTATGGATGGCGTCCTTTGGTACATAGCGGTTGAATAGCCGGGTGATTTCTGTGGAAATGCGCAGATAGGTTGCCATCTGGGGGTTCACAATATGGATGCGTTTGTCGTTTGGAATCTCAAACCGGCGTGAGCCCGTCTTGATTCCAAACTCCTTTTTTAACATGGGAGAGGCCGCAAGTACAACGCTTCCCTGCCTCTCCGTGTCCCCGACCACCGCCAAATAACAGGTCAGCGGATCCAGCCCCATCATCACTGCCGAGCAGCTGGCATAAAAACTTTTCATATCTACACATAAAATCTTGTTGTTTGGCATCTTGCTGTAATCCATGTCCACGAACCTTCACACCTCACTAAAACAGAAAGTATGTTCGTATTAGTAGTATATACCCAATAATAAGCGAATATACGTTCGGTTTCAATGGTAAATTCCACTACATATTTCGACAAACACTATTTTTCCCTGCTGAAAAAGCCAGCAAAACCGTTATACTAATGGAATAGTGGGGTGAAAGATGTGGAAAGAAACTTATTTAGGAAGATGATACGAAACTGCTTTATCCAATATCAGCATGATTTTCATTCCATTCCTCTGAGTGAAGAGGAATACGAAAAGCTGGCAGAAAAAGTACAGAAGATAATTAACGAAGATCCAAAATCGGATGTGTATGAAGCAGTCAATGATGTGGTATACGAATATTTAAGTGAATGAAAAGCACTATTCCGAGGGGGAATAGTGCTTTTTTAGCTACATGCAGTTGTAAATTAATTCATAAATCCCATACAATTACACAAGATAAAAGCAGAAGCTTAGTAAAAGGAGAGGGACATTCATGAAGAAAAAACCTGTGCTTATATTATGGATTATGGTATTCACTTCTATTTTGACGCTCCCTTTTCTAGGATGGCAAAATTTCAAACGCTATTTACCAGGGACGGTGTTTATGTCTATACTGATTGCGTTAGAAAGCATCGTTGCGGAAAAATATAAATGGTGGGCCATCTACAAGAAAATCCCCCCATATTTCGTGAATGAATTTGCATTTATAATAGGTCCCTTCTTTGCCGGTTCCCTTTGGATATTACGCCTGACTTACGGGAGATTCCATTTATACTTCCTGTTGAATGCATTTGTGGATGCCATATTTATGTACCCGGTATTTTCCTTGTTTAAAAGCATGGGGATATTTGAAATGAAAAAAATGAACCGAGAGCAGCTATACGGGTTATTTTTGGTCAAAGCACTATTAATGTACGGATTTCAAATGATGTGGGAAAAGGTTTGGCCAGACAGCTCTCAAAAAAAGTCGGCCACAACCATCCAAGAATCTGAAAAAGAAAGGCCTTACGCCATTTCCACCGCAGAGTGAGCACCCTTATTGCGAAGCCACCCGACTAGTTTGTTGTCCGAATCATCATGACGGATCGCTGCATCAAGCGGAGTAAGTCCATCATAACCGATCCAGTTGATATCGGCACCAAAATCAAAAAGGTACTCAGCCGTATTAAGCTGGCCACCGTGACATGATAGCCAGAACGCTTGAGTGATTTCGGACGGAGTAGGTAAGTTGTTATCTCCAAAATACTCTTTTACCTTATCCAGCAACCCAAGGGCCGCTGAATTCCACAATTTGGTTTGTGCGCCAGCCTCTATCAGACGGCGGGCTGCATCCCACTGTGCGAATGCCACAGCGTCATCCAATGGGGTTCCTCCAGCGATAACTGCCCCTGTTGCATTTATGTCCGCACCTGCATCGAGAAGCGTCCCGAGTACTTCCACGTCATTACTGCTTGCCGCCCAATGAAGGGGTGTTTCCGAGTGATGACCAGTGAATCTAGCATCCACCTCTGCCCCTGCTTCGATCAAAACTCGTACAGTCACTGCTCCATTCGGAAAATGACCAGGCCAATCAGTGGCTACATGAAGCAATGTCCGGGACACTCCGTATGTATCAGAATTTTCATCATGATAACCTTTTGAAATTATTCTTGCATTGGCAAGGTCTGGATGATCAGCGAGCAAACCCTTTAGGGATGAAACATCTCCGGTTTGAATTGCTTTAATGACCTCTGCGCCTATATTTTCCTCTTCCAAAATAAAATTCATATGTATTATGCCTCCATTTCATGTGTATGGTACAATGATTATCCTCCGACAAGTCACTTACTAGCGAAAAAAACCTTATTACTGTCGGTTTCGGGGTGAATACTGTAATACAAGCCAAACTCAGAGCAATACAAACGAACCGACAAATGTCAACAAACACCGACAAAACCTGCGCTGAGAACCCTTCCTTATAATAAACATACTAAACGAAAAGACGCCCTGCATCAATCACAGAAGACGTCTCTCATATGGGCATTATGCCTATTCCACTTCAACCTCAATTTCCACTGGCTCACTATCATCTAACAGGTTCTTCAACGTAACCTTATATTGATGGTCTCCCTCATCCGACACTTCCTCGACGTGCCAAGGGTCACCTGTATCCACTTCCTCCAATGCCTTGGCGATGGCCTGTTGCTCATGCTCGTCCTGATCAGTATCCACCAGAACCTTTATGGCACCAGACTGAGCTGGAAAGGATTCGGCCACGATGCCAGAGTTCCACACTGTTACTTTCATACCTACTTCAAGGTCTGCCGCTTCCAACGCTTCACCCTCAGAATTCTCCACCTTCGTACTTTCTTCAAGCGTATACATGGTGGCAGAAGTACCAGAGCCTCCGCTGCTTGGGTGCTGACCAGTCACTAGAATGCGTATCTGTTGTTCATCAGAAATCGAAATAATATGACCGGTCAAGTCCTCGACTGCCTGCTCCTCATCATCCGCCGGTTCTTCACTAGGGATTTCTTCACCAGAACCCGGATTGGATCCCGTGCCGCTGTTATTGTTTCCTCCAGCTGTTCCACAGCCAAACAAAAGAAGGAAACAAGACAGTAATGAAATGAATTTTACTGTTTTCATGCTCTTATCACCTCTTGCCCTATTTGACGGAGGATAGAATGAAAAGTTACAGAATGTTCATTATTGGCTGTTTAGTTTCTATATTAATAGAAACAACCACTGGAAAAGAGCCACATTATTTTTGACGAAATGCTTTGCCGCCGAATTTTTCCACTAGCCCTGGAAACAGTTGATATAATTTACTGGCCATATTCATCCAGCCAGGAAGGTTAATTTCCCGGGTACGAGTGAACATCGCATCAGTGATACGACTGGCTACATATTCAGGCTCGAGCATCCACTTGTCCACCTTTTGCTTATAACTACCTGATGAATCAGCTATATCAAAAAACTCCGTCCTGATTGGCCCCGGGTTCACGGATGTTACAAAGATACCGGTATCATGAAGCTCCATTCTCATACTGTTCGTAAAGCCGAGAACCGCATGTTTTGTGGCAGCATAGACACTTGATTTAGGAGTGGCAATCTTCCCTGCCTGTGAAGCAATATTGATGATATGTCCCTGGTTTTGTTCCAGCATGGACGGCAGGACCATTTTGGTGCAGGCGATCAGACCGTACACATTCACTTCAAACATCCCGCTCATATCACTAAGCGAAAGATCGGCTATATCGTCAAATTTTCCGTAACCTGCATTGTTTACCAACACATCCACAGCAGGGATTTGCGTCATTAATATCTTGAACGTCTGCTCAATGGCGTCATGATTACGGACGTCCAATTGATAAAAAGGCGCATCTATTTGGTAATTCATTTTTATTTGAGTTGCCACTTGCTCCAATTTATCCAAGGACCGAGCCATAAGTACCGGCGTTGCCCCTCGCTTTGCAACCTCAAAAGCAAGCGCTTTTCCGATTCCACCTGAAGCACCAGTGATAACAATATATTTACCTTGAAGACTAGCCATCGATTAATCTCCCCCAGCTTTATACGTATATGGCTTGGAAGATGCATCTTCTATAATCAAGCCCTTATCAAGTAAAAAGTCAATCTGACCAAGTGTTTCAGAAAGCGTAAGTAATAGTTGCTTTTCATAAACAGATTTGAAAAGGAATTGACAGATCTCATAAGCGGTTGCAGGACTTTCCTTTAGGAATTTCAGCACCTTGTTCGCACGTTTATCCTGCTGCTTCAAACGGATTTCCAGTAATTCTGGAACATTCTCGACAATCCCCCCATGCCCTGGCAGGACTCGGGTGATTGGCAGGCTTTTCATTTTTTCAATGGAATGTATGTATTCAAGCATCGATTTCTTTCGAGTTGTTTCACCCACATAAGGTGGCTCCACCAAAGGGTTTGGAGAGATATCCGCCAGAATCAAATCTCCCCCTATCAATGTCCCGCTCTTTTCATCAAACAGAACCAGATGGCTGCTTGCATGTCCGGGAGTTTCCAGGATGCGCCAATTTACCAGACCCTCTAACCGATCTCCTTCTCCAATAAAGGAAGTAAGTCCACGTTGGCAGGAAAAACGCAATGGCTTATCAATGGCATTCAACAAGGAATAAAAGCGCTGCTCCACTCCCATCTGTTCAAAAAGCCCTTTATAATACGTTTCATGCATGGAAAAATAGCGTTGATCCTGAGTCATCCATGGATGTGCACGCTTATGCCCATATACCGGAATATTAGATGGCATGAAATCAAGTAATCCGACATGATCTGGATGGTGATGTGTCACTACCACTTGATCAATGTCCATGACTTTCAATCCATGCTTGTTCAGTTCACGCTGAAACACTTCCCAAGCCTCCATCGTCTTGACCCCGGCATCCACCAATGTCACTTTATCGGTGATAATAATATAAGTATGTACGTCCCCAACCGCAAACGGGGTCGGGATTGTAATTTGCTTTATCTCTTGCTTACAAGAAACCTTGTTCATCATAATCCCCTTTAAACTCATTATTGTATGTAAATATGTAGTAGGTGTTTAATAAAATTATAACAAAATAATAGCCCAAAAATGATAAGTGAATAACCATTCAACTATAGAATGCACTAAATAAGGGAAAAAAGAAAGGGTTATTCCTCAATAACTAATAAAATTTCCCAGTTCATTTTTTTGAAATAACGTCAAGTGCATTTGAGCATTTGTCCGGACTACTGAATGTGCATATCACTACTCCTAAGACGCGTGCTCCTATGACGCGCGAATTTCCCTCCCGCTCCTAATTTGGTGTGTCATACTGCTCTTATGACGCGCGAATTTCCCTCCCGCTCCTAATTTGGTGTGTCATACTGCCCCTATGACGCGCGAATTTCCCTTCCGCTCCTAATTTGGCGTGTCATACTGCTCTTATGACGCGCGAATTTCCCTTCCGCTCCTAATTTGGCGTGTCATACTGCTCTTATGACGCGCGAATTTCCCTCTCGCTCCTAATTTTGTGTGTCATACAACCCCTATGACACGCGAATTTCCCTCCCGCTCCTAATTTGGTGTGTCATACTGCTCCTATGACCCGCGAATTTCCCTTCCGCTCCTAATTTGGCGTGTCATACAACCCCTATGACGCGCGAATTTCCCCTCCGCTCCTAATTTTGTGTGCCATACAACACCTATGACGCGCGAATTTCCCTCCCGCTACTAATTTTGCGTGTCATACAAACTCCTATGACGCGCGAATTTCCCTCCCGCTACTAATTTTGTGTGTCATAGCCTTGAGATAAGCAGCCTAATACCTCCTGAAAATTAAAATGAAAGTCGTGACAAATATCCCCTTGACTTTCCCCTTCTTCCATTGCATAATGTATAAAATTACAAATGATAACGTGACGAATGGGACCAGTAGAAAGTTGCAAGATGAAAAGAGATGGAGGTTCACCGGCTGAAAGACCTCCTCATCCCCTGCATTTTCGAACCTACCCAGGAACAATCAGGAAAACCTGATCGTCCTCCCACGATACGGGAATTAAAAGCTGGGTTTAACCAACCAATCAAGGTGGTACCGCGGATAAGACCTATCCGTCCTTTTCTATAGGACAGATGGGTCTTTTTTCTATTTTTAAAGCTCTTTACTAAAAGATTGTTGCTCATCACTAGCAAAAAGTCGTTATTTGGACTTTTGCCCTCTTATTAACTCTAAATATTGCAAGTGAACAATACATTACACGGGAAAAAGAGCACGACAGTAAGACGCAAAAGCAACATAGTTTACGAAAACAGCCATTCTTAAAAGGAGCGTGTTAACGATGAAGATAGCATTTATTGGTGCCGGATCAATGGCAGAGGCGATTATGGCCGGACTGCTGAAAAAGGAAATCTGTATAAAAGAAGATATTACGGTGACGAACAAGCAAGATCAACTCCGTTTGGAGAACCTGGAAGAAAAATATGGCGTAACCATCACGGAAAATAAAGAAACCGCACTAAAAGATGCAGATGTGATTTTCTTGGCCATGAAACCTAAGGATGCCAAAGATGGAATTCAGGCAATCAAATCCTACGTAAAGAAAGAGCAGCTAATTGTTTCCGTACTGGCAGGTATTTCGAGCGAATCCATCCAAGAGCTCTTTGGGCAAACTTTGCGTGTCATTCGCTCCATGCCGAATACATCGGCTGCCATCGGTCTGTCTGCGACCGCAATCGCCAAAGGCGCCCATGCAACAGACAAAGATCTTATCCTTGTGCAATCCCTGTTCTCTGCCATTGGGTTATGTACTATAGTGGAGGAGGACCAACTCCATGCGGTCACAGGAGTTTCCGGAAGCGGCCCCGCCTATATCTATTACATTGCTGAAGCCATGGAAAAAGCTGCATTGGCACAAGGCCTGGATGTGGAGGTCGCCAAGAAGCTTGTCAGTCAGACCTTGATTGGAGCAGCACATATGCTACAAGAAACCGATAAGGATGCAGAGGTCTTAAGAAGAGAAGTAACAAGTCCAGGCGGCACGACACAACGAGGAATATCATTGCTTGATGAAGGAAAAGTCTCCGAAGCTTTTGAAAGTTGTATTGAAGGGGCGACAGAACGTTCCAGGGAGATGGGAGAGGAAATGGCGGAAAAGTTGAAGGAGAAAGCGTCAAATAAATAAAATAAAGACTAAAAAAGCACTTGGAAAAATAGCGGCTCCAAGTGCTTTTGTTTATAGATCCTTAAGGACGGATAGAAAACTCACATCCATCATACCTTTTAACCATTTCAAACCCACAAGCTTCCGCGACTGCAATGGACGGCTTGTTCCGCTCTACACAATCCCAGTAAGCTATCTTGTTCGCCTCTACACATGCTTTAATGAAATGATAGGTTAATTGCTGGCCCAGCTTTTTTCCACGATGCTCTTTTTCCGTTTCAATGGCAATGGCATGGACCTTTCCATTTGTAAATACAGTGAAACAGGTACTAACGATTCTATTATCAAAGGTGGCACAATACCCAATGCCATGTTCAAAGAACTCCTCCATCGAAGACCAAGAATTCAGGACTTTATCGACCATCACTTCCATGTTGGTCGCTCGATCATTCCCATATAAATGTCTATCCATTTTATGTACTTTATACCCGCTGTCCAAAAACGTGGCTTCCGGAATTATAGGTAAGATTCCGCTATATTGATAGACCCGTTGCTTCCAACTTCCTAGGGGACGATGGCGAAAAGTTCCTTCTAAGCTTTTATGCCAACCAGCATGATCACCAAGCGCTTCAAACCACTTTAAATTAACCTTTGCTGCCTCTGGCTTTATTACCTCTTCAATAAACCCATTCAATTCCAGGTTAAATGCAAGATTGTTCTCATTTCCAAAAAAGATGAAACCGTCATTATTTCCTAACCATACAAATCCAGTGGCCGGAGAATTCTGATTATCCACAAAAACCCTGCCCGGATTGATTCCCTCGATGATTGCTTTTACTTCTATAAGTCCATTTTCATGTAAAAGATGTTCACAATTATGAAATTCTTTCTTTTCTAATTCAATGATCATTGGCTACTCCTTCTTTAACAATTTTTAAACTTTTATGTAAAATGGCTTGATAAACATTGTTGAAGCCTCTGTAGTACTTTGATAGATCTTTAGGTTCAATTAACATTCTTTCGGATGATTCATGTTCTGCCCTAAAAGGATGAAACTTGGTAATATCCATTCTATAAAAAACCTGATATCCTACTTTCGGATAAGGACTATCCTCGTTCCAGCTTGGATTATCATGATGATCCACCACAATGGAACCGAGCAAGCGACAATCTCCTTCCACATACCCCTCTTCCATTGCTTCTCTTTTAAAACAATTTTCTGGAGTTTCTTTGAATTCGATATGTCCACCTGGAAAATCCCACCCTCTATCTCTGAGATTGACCAACATCAATTTACCTTGATGAAAGCAATAACCATGAACACTGGTAATCAGTTCCCTTGGAGGAAGTTCAGACTGCTTTTCCCAAATTAATTGAACAATAGAACCTCCCCAGTTCACTTGAATAGATGTCATACTCCCAATCTCCTATCTTGAATCGATATATATCAATTTTAACATAATTAACCAATGAAAAATGGTTTTTTTCACCAAATAAAAAAGCCCATTCAGAAAGACTATGCTTTCCAAACAGGCTACCACCATTATAAATTCTTTACAAAGTCAGCCAACATCGGCGGAAATTCCTCGAAGGAAAATTTCACGTTCAATCTCTCAGTCCATTGATGGGGGTCCTTCCCGACCGGACCCAGATTGAACACCGGCATCTGTAATGCCTCCATCTCAGCAAAAGGTAAGGAGTAAGTAGATCCATAAACCGGAATATTGAATGGAAGGCGATTTTTCGCAGAAAAGTCGGCTTTTCCTATGAAACTCAAATCACATAAGCCTGAGAAATAGCGCTGTTCGATAAACTCAACATTCGCATCCGCTTTCCACTTCTGAATAAATTCACGGGCAGAATTCAACAATTCATTATTTTCTGTTGCTACCGCCGGATAGTATGGCGGTGCAAAAAACAGGATGATCATCGGTCCCAGGTCCTTACAAAGGGAAGCCACTTCTTCTACAACTTTGATGGACTGCTCCCTTTCATCTAAATGCGAGTTGGATACAATCACCGAAGAGATTCTCATGTCCATTTCCTGGTCCCCATGGATTGCCTTTGCTTTTCCCAGAAGCTCTTCATAGGTATAAACTGATACGTCCACTGGCATTTCGGTAAAAGATGTGAACCGTTTAAACTGGTCGGCTTTCCCTTTACAAAATTCGTTTATATTCTTTGCCGCCTGCTTTGCAATATTAAGAAAATCTGTTTCCCAATCCGGCAGCGACTTCTCCATGAACAAGACATTATATAATGTTACAGCTGTGTGGGGGATTTGTACGGAATACTCCGTTTTAAGATCCTTTTGAATCAAACTTGTGGGAGGAGGCGTCACCTCTGCACCAACCTGTTCACACAAATCCGTATTCCACTCCATTAATTTTTGAATTTCCGAAACCATAAGGTTAGCATTCAGACCTGCCAATGGTTCTCCAACATGCGTTTCTTTCCCATAGCAGAAAAATCCGGGTAATAATTTCCCTATTGCACCTGTATATAGATAGAGATTGTTATCCCCAGGGTATTTTTGAAACATCGGTTCGGAATTGACACATGCCTTATAGTTCAATCCATGTCTAGAAGCGAATTCATTTAGAGCTGGAACAGCCTGAAGCATTCCTTGAGAATTCACCTCTTCATCCGGGACTGCCAATAAGAGGAGGTTTACATCCCATTTCTCTTCAATCGCTTTTTCTAGGAGAGACATTTGCAGAGCCAGTCCAGCTTTCATGTCCATGACCCCTCTTCCAAAAAGCCAATCACCGGATAATAGATGTTCTTTCGCTTCACTTGGAAGGGTATCGGCATTGTTTTCAAGTTCACGTGTCAGTTCAATTGGTTGGAAAGCAAGATCTTTCAGGAATCCGTAATCTTCCACTCCTACGACATCAAAATGATTCACAAGCACAATCGTATCTTTCTTCTCAGACTGCTTCACTAAAGCGGTTACAAAAGAACGCCCATCCTCCATCCGATGGAGCTCCAGATTACCGGGGCTCTCTTGAAAATAATCCAGATGATTCAGTTGATAATAAATAAAGGAAGCCAAACGCTTCTCTTCCCCCGATAATGTCACACTTCCGTGTTGGACAAGGGACACAAGTAGATTGGTCAACTGCTCTTTTGTTTGCCAATGCATCTCCCAGCCTCCTCTAGATAGTAGTATTTTTCTCCTATCATACTACTATTTTCATAAAATGAACACCTATCTTTTGGAGGGAATAAAAACGTTTGATATAATATTTTAGGTACTC
Source organism: Sutcliffiella horikoshii DSM 8719 (assembly GCA_001648575.1). Classification (GTDB taxonomy): domain Bacteria; phylum Bacillota; class Bacilli; order Bacillales; family Bacillaceae_I; genus Sutcliffiella_A; species Sutcliffiella_A horikoshii. Next base: position 44,900 of record LQXN01000056.1, read on the forward strand.
GAAATATATAGGAGGAATCATTTATGAAGTCAGCATTATTTTCCCCATATACAGTAAAAGGTGTCACATTGAAAAATCGGATCGTCATGTCCCCGATGTGCATGTATTCCAGTCATAATGAGGACGGCCATATCCAAAATTGGCATATGACCCATTATGTATCCCGTGCAGTCGGCCAAGTAGGTCTTATCATGGTGGAAGCAACAGCAGTCCAGCCACAAGGCCGCATTTCTCCACAAGACCTTGGGATCTGGAACGACGAGCATATCCAAGGCTTCCAAGAACTAAATAGACAAATCAAGGTCCACGGATCAAAAACTGCCATCCAGCTTGCCCATGCCGGCAGAAAAGCAATGGTAGACGGCGATATTTATGCACCGTCAGCATTGGCATTTAACGAAAAAATGAAAACGCCTGTGGAAATGTCCACAGAAGATATAAAAGAAACGATCGCTGCATTCGTGGATGGCGCCAAGCGCTCCAAAGAAGCAGGATTTGATATTATTGAACTTCACGGTGCACATGGATACCTAATCAATGAATTCCTATCACCTCTTACGAATAAACGTAAGGATGACTACGGTGGAAGTACAGAAAATCGCTACCGCTTCCTTCGAGACATCATTGATGGCGTAAACGAAGTGTGGGATGGTCCATTATTTGTCCGAGTATCAGCTAATGACTATCACCCTGAAGGCTTGACTGCGGAAGATTATGTAACATACGCAAAATGGATGAAGGAGCAAGGAGTGGACCTGGTGGATGTAAGCTCTGGTGCTGTGGTGCCGGCCGCAATTGATGTTTACCCAGGCTACCAGGTCGGCTTTGCTGAAACCATCAAGACGGGTGCTGCCATTGATACTGGTGCGGTAGGACTAATCACTTCAGGTTTGCAAGCGGAAGAAATTTTAAGAAACAACCGTGCAGATTTAATCTTTGTCGCAAGGGAACTATTGCGTGACCCTTATTGGCCAAGAACTGCTGCGAAGGAACTTGGTCTTGAGATTGATTCTCCAAAACAATATGATCGTTCTTGGTAATAGAAACGGCCACTCCCGGGAGTGGCCGTTTTTACTAGCTCGAAGATTCAAGAAGGTTTTTCTTTTCTTCTTTAACAGAAAGTAACTCTTCTTCCATTTGATCCCGCTGGTCTATTAAACTTCCGAGCAACCTAGAAACCCTTCCGATTATCTGAGAAGTCTGATCATAACTTTGTGTTATCTTCCCATGTACCATCCAATCCACAATCAGTCCGTCAAAGAAATAATCAGCAAATGTCAACATTCCACCCACTTCAATCGTGGAATCAAAGTGATGCTTGATATCAAGTAACTCATCTTGAAAGACACGAAGCTTGTTTTGAGCTTGATGGATATGCTTTTTGGCGTCATCCAAGCGGCTATGCTTCATCGCAGTGGATACCATTCCCCCGCCGAACATATCAAATGTAGACCACCCCTTTGCAGAATCCAAAGAGGATAATGCGCGCTCCAATGCGCCAACAGCCAATTCACCAGCACCGATCGCTTCATTGTATTCATTCAGATTCGTTTGCAGATCAGCCTCTTTATCTGCTAAATCATATAATTTTTCACTCCAAATAGAATTAGAGTCTTTAATTAGCCTTTCTTTTTCCCGGATGATAGTTTGATATCTAATAGGAGCATCGGCAATAGGGGCAAGCAGCGTTCGGAATTCTGACAGTTCCCGCTCCACATCCTCAATCGTCTCAATCGCTTCTGTATATTTCAGTTTAGCAGCAAGTGCTTCCTTTTGCTCCTGATTAAGCTTCTCCATTTTTTTACCGATCATCGAGTAGAATACACTTGTCAAGGTAAAGCGTTCAAGGCGAGCGACATCCTCTTCTTCTTTTTCAAGAAGAGACTCTAACTGATACTTTTTCCGCTTTTCTTCCGACAAATATGTATTTAATCTTTCAATATGTTCTTCATACTTCGCTTTTTTACGGAGGTTATCTTTAACCTCTAATAACTCTTGGTTTAAATCTGTGAACAAACTAACTCCCCCTTTTCTCTTTATATGTTATTACGTACAAAAATAATTTTAGTTTCAACTAAATAAATACTATTTAACTCTCATCAGACTCGTCCATAAAAAGTCCTCACCAAACACTTCAGCCGGCTGCGAAACTTTTATCATTTCCCTAAATTCAAGAATCTCAAAGTCCACTTCGAAAAGACGCTTCAGTCTATCTTCTGAATAACCAATCCCTCCGTTCATGCTTCTTTGTGCATAAACATCCCAGTCTAAAGTTTCTGATGCACCATTAGTATTAAAACATACCAAACCGAAGTGACCGCCAACTTTAAGTGCTTTCTTAATCGTTTCTACATAGCTCAGTCTGCGATGTGGAGCAAGATGATGGAATAATCCACAGTCATAGATAAAATCATAAGTGTGGCGTTCCACTTCAAACTCAAAAAGGGAGGAATGGTAAAGATTAATATCAACATTTTCAGAAATAGCCCTTTCTCTTGCCCATGAAAGAGCATTTTGTGAAATATCGATAGCATCTACTGCACAACCCTTTTTTGCTAGATATATCGCATTCCTTCCCGGCCCACATCCAATCTCTAACACTCGTTTAGGTAACAGCCCATTTTCAAAATAGGATACTAGATTTTCATCCGGACCATTTACTTTAAAGAATGGAATCTCCTTGTTTCTATCCTCATAAAAGTCATTCCAAAAAGCCCTGGGCTCTCGTAGAAGTCCATCTAACATTTCGTAAAGATCTTCATTATTTATAATTTCTTTAGCCATCTTCTCTCCCCCTTACCTTATATGTAATATTGTACCAATCTCCTATCTTTCTATTGTTACATCGCTTTTAAAGTTAGGTGAAATAGCTAAAATCAGAAACCGGTATTCCCTTCTAAACCTCTATCTAGTGCAGATTTACAGCCTCTATTTTTCCTTTTATGCCAAAGATTGACCTGTAGGGTTACTACGCTCTAAAAGAGGTTATTCCCCTTTTACAATCTTTCAGGATAACGATGGCTTTAAAGTCTGCTTTCTATTTTCGTAACATTTGTAACATATATGTAACGAGCAACTTAAAAAAAAAACGATTACCTCGATAGTAATCGCTTCCTCTTAATCAAAAAACTCCATATGATGTTTGTCCTGTTTATAGTAATCCAATCTATCCTTCAATGTCCCAGTATGGAATTCGAACTTATGACCATCCAAATCAGTGAAATAGATAGACTTTTTGTCTTTTTCATTTCTCGGTCGTCCCGAAAGTATGTTGACACTTAGTCGATGAAGCCTTTCTGTCAATTCATCAAAATCCGATGGATCAACGGAAAAGGCAATGTGTGTATAGGAATGCTCAATCTCAGCCCTAGAAATATCCTTTTCTTCATTCAAAGCAAGCCACATCCCGTTCAGGTCAAAATAAGCCGTACTTATTCCTTGTGCTAAAAGTTTTGCATCAAATACGCTTTGGTAGAATGTAATCGACTTTTCAAGGTTGGAAACCGAAAATAATAAATGATTGATTCCCTGAATCATGAACAATCCCCTCACTTTATTGTAATGATATCAAAATCATTCACAACTATCGTGTTTGGAAAAACCTCTCTTGCCTCATCAAGTAACATATTTACCTCTTCTTTTTGATACCTGGCACTAATATGGTTAAGTAACAATTGTGATGCCCCTGCCTCCTTGGCAACTTTTGCAGCCTGAATGGTGGTCGAATGAAAATATTCTTTTGCCAGCATTTCATCCTTCGCTCCAAATGTAGCCTCGTGAATAAGAACATCAGCAGCTAGACCTAACTCAATAGATGTCTCGTTGTACCTTGTATCCCCAAGGACCGTAATTATTTTTCCTTTTTTAGGAGGACCAATGAAATCCTTCCCATCCACTATTCTTCCATCTGCCAGCGTAACCTGTTTCCCTTCTTTCAAACTTTGTAGATGGGGACCGGATGGAATAAGGTTTTCCTTGACCTTATCCATCAATAAGGCTCCAGGCATATCCTTTTGGACAATGCGGAAACCATAGGAAGGGATCCCATGAACCAGCTTTTTCCCTTCAATACGGAAATCCTTTTCGTCACAGAACAAACCTTCTTCATCAAACTCTTCAATATTAAGGGGATACTTCACATGTGTCATGCTCACTCGCAAAGACGTTTCAATAAAGTCTCCGATTCCTTTTGGTCCATAAACCGTCAATGGTGCTTCCCCGCCTTGAAAAGAGCGACTGCTTAAAAGACCGGGCAAACCGAAGATATGGTCTCCATGTAAGTGTGTAATAAATATTTTCGTTATTTTTCTTGGTTTTAATGATGTATGTAAAATTTGATGCTGTGTTGCTTCTCCACAATCAAAAAGCCACACTGAACCCTCTTTGTCATCAAGATGCAATGCCAAGGAGGAAACATTTCTATGTTTGGCCGGAACACCAGAACCCGTGCCTAAAAACGTCAATTTCATCTTCATCCGCTCCTCTTGTTTCATTATACTCAATTATAGAAATTTCCATAAGAGGATGCAGGAATATAGTACAATGATAATATAACGGAAAAGGAGACTAGCTATGGAACATATAAAAACAATTGTTTTTGACCTCGATGGCACCTTATACGAGGATACCCATCATTTTCAGTACTATGCCGACCTACTAAAGGCCAAATTGCCTTTCGAAAAACAGACCCTATTTGAGGAAGACTACATTGCGGCCGGGGAAGGAACACACACTTTAAAGATTGGTAGGGTTTATGATGCCAAAAAGAAACTTATTCTAGCGCATCATGACGGGAAGGTAACTAACGGCTGGACATGGGAAGGGGTAGAAGTGCCGAAAGAAAAACTTGCTTCTCATTATCCTGACTCTCTCACATTTGACCTATTTGATATGCTCAGTATCGGGGATTTATGGTGGGTACCGGTTTCTATAGCCAAGCATTATGGGTTAAGCAGTGAAGAAGCATATGCCGCATTCCTTCAAACTAGGGAACATATGATGACGGACGACTTTATACTAGAACCACTCAAAGAATTTGCCCAAGTATTAGAAAAATTGCATTCCAAGTACACATTAGTATTAATGACAAATAGTCCCCAGACGGATAGTGATGTCATTTTGAAAAAGCTGGGTTTCACCTCTTATTTTCATGACAAAATCTATGAGGCAAATAAACCGGTCAACACATCAGATCGTCTTACATATATAGCTCAAGAACACCAAACACCATTCAACCAAATGTTAAGTGTCGGCGACAACTATATTAACGAAATACTTCCTGCTATCCTAATGGGTTGCAAAACAATTTGTATAGACCCTTTCGAATTATTCAAGGATAGTGAAGCCAACTATACAGTGAAAGGTTTAACAGAGCTATCTGAACTATTGGATAAAACACTATTAAAATAACACTTTACTAAGGTGTTATTTTTTTTTGCATTAAACACTTGCTTTTAGAACGTTTGTTCGATTATAATAAAAACAGAACAAACGTTCTAATAAATTACGAGGTGATCTTTATGAAACTAATTCATCAATCTTTCTATGTCACTTTAAAGCTTTTGGCAGTAACCGGCTTTGCCATCCTATTTTTTGTCATGATGACAGATAAGACAAGCAATGCCCCAATGTTCATGCTCAGCCTTATGACATCCCTTAGCTTGATTGCAATCCCAGGTATGAAAAATGTCATCAACAATTACGAGGAATCTCATCATGAATCTTGATACTCCCTTAACTTCAAAGGAAGCAGCACTCGAAATCGCCAAAAGATTGGTTAAATACAATGTGACGAATGACTTGGATTTAATTAGCTCTGTGGTGGACGTTTGCAAAGAAGATGTCATCGCCTATCTGGTAAAACCAAATTCCCAAAATAAAAAAAGCCCCGCGACCAGACACCACAGGACAGGATAATCAGTTATTATTCTTTTTCTCTTCTATAGGATTTTCAGGGATGATAACTGGTGCTACTCCACCACCACCATTTCCACTTCCTTGGTAATACATAGGGACTTTACCTGGAATGATTAAATCCCCTATCTTAACAGAGTTGTTTATTTCCATTGGTTGCTCTACCAACGGAATGATGATATTCATTTTCACACTTACATTGACATAGATTTCAATGACCGTATTATTTATTCCTGTTTCAATAACTTTTGTTTCCACATTGGAGATAACATCCCCTAATATCTCAAAGCGTACTGGAATTTTTGGTCCAAGGTTTGAAAAAAGCGTAGTTTTGGTAGCCATTCCCAATGGCACATTATATACAATACCGTTTTGTTTTTTCGATGCTTCATAATCTATATTCAGATCATTTTTATATGATTCCAATCCCTCCAAGTTGCCCTCTTCTAGAAAGTCCAGATACCGTTGCACCCTTAATGTTGTCTCGGAGATCACCCTATTTACTACACGATGATTCGTACCAAAAGCAACATGATCTGTTCCTTCATTCAAAACAATAATCAATTCTTCGGGATTCAAACTATCTGCTATCTTTTTTGAAACTGCATCGTTTATAGCCTGGGTTGCAATCTGACGAGCCTTGGTTTCTGCTATACTTCTTAAACTCGGCTCTAAATTTTTATTAATAATGATTAAGCTGAAAACAGTCAAAATGTTAAATAAAATAAATGTAATTAAAAATACATACTTCAATGGCAATGGCCCACTCTTTAAAAGGGAAGTCCTACGCATTCTCTTCATGGTTGCAATCCTCCTCCCCCTATATATATAAGTTTGTGGGACAGATTATTAATCATTTTAAGCTCTTTTCAAAAAGATTGTTACTTTTTTCAAGTACATAAAAAAACCTGCAACCATGATGTTTGCAGATTCAAAGTTTCCTAGTCCAAAAAATCCTTTTGAAAACTAGTGGTAATTTTAGCTTTTGACCCTAAGTCGGCTGTATTTTTATTCTTGATTCCCTTTTTTATAATACCCTTCCCAAATTTCTCTTCTAGGTCCTGAAGGGTTTTATGCAATGGTTCTTTCTTGGCATCTTCTTGGTAGGTAAAAAGATCAAGCTGTTTGAATGAATCATCTTTTTCAACCAATTCTTGCGCTGTGACACCTAGCAATCGAACAGGTTCTCCGTTCCAATGCTTCCTTAATAAAAACATAGTGGCCTCTTTGATTTGAGATTCAGATTCTATTGGATTAGATAATTTTCTACTTCTTGTAACCGTATGATGAATGTCATAGCGAATCATCAACTGGATGTTTTGGCTAAGAACAGATTTCCTTTTCATTCTTGCGCTTACTGAAGCCACAAGTTTTTCGATGGTTTTTTCAATCATCCGTTCATCATCTGTATCTTTGGGTAGAGTAGTGGAGTTACCTATGCTTTTAAACTCTGATACACTATCAGGATCAACCGGCCGATTATCTACACCATTTGCTCTTTTCTTCAACCTCTCGCCATTAATACCGAGAAGATGTTTTAATTGATAGTCATTTCCGTTAGCAAGATCACCTATGGTATCAATCTTGATGGTTTTAAGTTTTTCTGCAGTTTTGGATCCGACCCCATGCATCTCTCCCACATACAATGGCCAAAGGATCTTTTGAAGTTCCCTTTTTCTTAAAATAGTAATTCCCATCGGTTTTTTCATATCAGAAGCCATTTTTGCCAAGAACTTATTTGGAGCGATTCCTATACTGCATGGTAGCAATAATTCTTTATGCAACCGTGTTTGGATTTCCTCCGCTATTTGCAAAGGTGATAAATCCCCGGAGTAATCTGTAACATCCATATACCCTTCATCAATGGAAACTGGTTCAACTAAATCTGTGTATTCTCTTAATAGCTCAAACATTGCTAGAGAACTTTTTCTGTATCTATCAAAATTAGGCTTTCTCACAATAAGTTGGGGACATTTTTGTCTTGCCTCCCACAACGGCATTGTTGTCCGTACACCAAAAGCCCGTGCCTCATAACTGCAGGTTACGATAATCCCCTTACGTTCTTCCACGTTTCCAGCGATAGCCACCGGTTTCCCTTTAAGGGCTGGATCATAGGCCATCTCAACAGATGCGTAAAAGCTATTCATATCTACATGAAAAATAATACGATGTTTTTTTGCGATCTTTTCACTCATACTATCCATCCTAAACTTTCTTACCTATTTTATTTCTGTTAGCAATATTATCTGTTTATCTTTCTACCACCTTTGTCAAAAGGTCGCTTAACACTTTTAAATCATTCGGGTTTAATGACACTTTTTCAAGAAAATTATTAGGTATACATTCTGCCTCTTTGTTTATTGCCTTTCCCTTAGGGGTAAGAGTTATGACAACAACTCGTTCATCTTTTTTGGAACGATTCCTGGTAATTAATTGGTTGGTTTCCATTCGCTTAAGCATTGGAGTTAACGTACCTGAGTCAAGCGTGAGTTTTTCGCCTAACTCTTTCACCGATATGGCATCCTGCTCCCAGAGCACCAATAGAACTAAATATTGAGGATAAGTAATTCCGAGTTCATCTAAATAAGATCTATATAATTTCATCATCTTTTTTTCTGCTGAGTAAATTTTAAAACATAATTGGTTTTCTAGAGTTAAGTTACTTTTCATACATATTTCTCCTTTAAATCTCGATAATCCTATTGTACCTCTCGAGTATTCCTTATACAAATATCTTTAGCACAACTTATTAGTTGACTAAGTTAATAACGAGCGATAAGATGGAGAGGAATTAAATTTTACACAATATAATTTTACACAATTAAAAGGAGTGAAGTTTACATGGAAGCACTTTATACTGCTAAAGTTAAAGCATCAGGTGGTAGAGCCGGGAAGATCAAAAGCGAAGATGGTACATTGGATTTGTCTCTTGCCATGCCCAAGTCATTGGGTGGAACGGATAAGGAAGGCGCAACAAACCCCGAACAACTATTTGCTGCAGGCTATTCTGCTTGTTTTGACAGTGCATTAAACCTTGTTGCACGACAAGCTAGGCAGAAAATTGATTCTGAAGTCATTGCAGAAGTTTCCATTGGAAAGGATACAGATGGGGGATTCAAACTTGCAGTTGTTTTAAATGTCAAGATCAGCGGTGTTAATCAAGAGGATGCCGAGAAGCTTGTAGAGCAAGCACATTCTGTATGCCCTTATTCAAAAGCTACTAAAGGGAATATTGAGGTTGAACTGAATACAACAGTACAAGGTTGATGACTAGCACAAACCCACCTGTGAATTAAAAACAGGTGGGTTTGTTTTTATAGGTTGATTGGAAAATACGAAATAAACAACAAAGTATACAATTACAGCTTTTTTTATAAAGCAGAGGCTTCGACTGCACCTTTAATTTGTTGAATTTTCTCCAGGCTATTTACTAAATTATCAGGTTTGATGATTGCTATTAAACGATTCTCCAGGTTGACCATCCCGCTAATATAAGGTGATGACTGAAGTGCCAATCCATTAAAATCTTTAATAGATTCTTGGCTTACATCTAATATTTCTTTAGCATCTTCAACTAACAACCCTACAGATAGGTCTGAGGTCTGCACAACTATCAGACGGGTCTTATCACTCACTTCCATCAATTTGGAAAATAGAATCCGTTTCACATCTAGTACAGGAATAAGTTCTCCTCTAACTTTCATCAATCCTTTTACATAGTCTTCCATCTCAGGTAGCGCAGTAACACTTGCCATTTTTTCAATGGAAATGACATATTCCACTGGTATGCCATATTCTTCTCCATTTGCTTCAAAAATCACTAGTTTTTGGGATTCCATTACTTTTCTCCTATTCGTCCTTTTTTATCTATTATAAATCAAGGTATTAAAAAAAGCTTGGCAATTTCACCAAGCTTTCCCATTTTATTTTGCTACTTCCTTCATGATACTCACAACAAGTTCAGTTGTTTTAATCAATTCTTCAATGGGCATTCTTTCATTTGTTGTGTGGATTTCTTCATATCCAACAGCAAGATTGACCGTTGGAACACCGAATCCTGCGATAACATTGGCATCACTGCCGCCACCGCTGCGTTGTAGTTCAGGCGTTCTGCCGATTTCAGTAACGGCACGCTTAGCCACTTCCACTACATGATCGCCATCGGCAAATTTGAAGCCGGGGTACATTACGTCTATTGTTACTTCTGCACGGCCACCCATATCTGCTGCAACTGTTTCAAATGCATCCTTCATTTTTGCCACTTGCGCTTCCATTTTCTCAGGAACTAATGAGCGGGCTTCTGCTAAAATATCTACACGATCACATACGATATTTGTAGGTCCGCCGCCTTCGAAACGTCCGATGTTTGCAGTAGTTTCATCATCAATACGGCCTAATGGCATTTTTGCGATGGATTTAGCAGCGATTGTAATTGCAGAAACTCCTTTTTCCGGAGCAACTCCTGCATGAGCTGTTTTCCCGTAAACGGTTGCTTTCACTTTTGCTTGTGTTGGCGCTGCTACGATGATGTTTCCAACAGTCCCGTCGCTATCAAGGGCAAAACCGAATTTCGCAGTTACTAATGCTGGATCTAGAGCTTTTGCCCCTACTAAACCGGATTCTTCTCCTGCAGTAATTACAAATTCAATTTTCCCATGTTCAATGTTGTTTTCTTTAAGCACTTTTACCGCTTCAAGCATTGCAGCAAGACCTGCTTTATCATCTGCTCCAAGGATAGTCGTACCGTCAGTTACAATGTAACCGTCTTTTATGGATGGTTTGATTCCCTTACCTGGAACAACTGTGTCCATATGGGACGTGAAATAGATGGTATCGACACCCTCTTTTGTTCCTTCAAGTGTACAGATTAGGTTGCCTGCACCATGACCGGTTTCATTCATGGTATCATCTTCAACTACTTGTACACCAAGCGCGGTGAACTTCTCTTTTAATACTTTGCAAATCTCTGCTTCGAATTTGGTTTCTGAGTCCACTTGGACAAGTTCTAAAAATTCTTCGACAAGTCTGTCTTTGTTAATCATATGTATGTTCCTCCTACTACTTAATGAATCCCATCCTATTATAACCTATTGATGCGATTATTTCCTTGATCAACCTAATTATTCGGCAAAGTAGCGGTATCGAATTCTTGAATAGACCTTCTAAATTCATCGTAGCGCTCCGTAAATGTATTGCTTGTATATTCCTTGATTGTTTTTCTCCAAAAAGCCTGAGCCGGATAGTTATTTTCAATCTGGAAAATCTGCCATTTACCAGGGAACATAGAAAATAGCTTTTGAGAAGCTATGGTCCCCACTCCTTTTCCATTAAACTTTCTTAACACAAAGAACTCCTCAATAACATGAGGTGAACCTTTATGCCCCTCCTCCATGAAGGCAAAACCGGCAAGTTCTTCATTAATCTTAATGAAAAATGCATGATACCCCCCTCCTTTCCAATATTTTTCTAAATCAAAAGGTTTGTACTTCCCGTCTGCCTCTAAAGAAATTTGCTTATTAAATCTTGTAAACTCGTAAATATATAACTGAATAATATTATGTAGCACTTCTTCGTCATCGGGGTTTACTTTCACTAAATTAATCATGCCATTTTTCCCCTTTTAGAAAAAAAGATAGCAGGCTATTTCTGACCTACTATCTCTCCTCAAGAATTATAGTGGGATATTCCCGTGTTTTTTATATGGTCTTGTTTCCTTCTTGTTGCGGAGCATTTCTAATGATTGAATCAATTTGATCCTTGTCTCTCTTGGATCTATTACGTCATCTACCATTCCTTGGCTAGCAGCCACATACGGGTTGGCAAACTTTTCACGATACTCTTCGATCTTCTTGGCGCGTGTCTCTTCTGGATTATCACTTTCATTAATTTCACGGGCGAAGATGATGTTTGCTGCTCCTTGTGGGCCCATTACTGCGATTTCCGCATTAGGCCATGCAAATACAAGGTCCGCACCGATGGATTTGCTGTTCAGGGCCACATAGGCACCACCGTAAGCTTTTCGTAAAATCACGGTAAGCTTTGGCACCGTAGCTTCCGAATAAGCGTAAAGGATCTTGGCACCATGACGGATAATCCCACCGTGCTCCTGCTTTACTCCCGGGAAAAATCCAGTTACATCCTCAAACGTGATCAACGGGATATTGAAAGAGTCACAGAAACGAATGAATCTGGATGCTTTATCGGAAGAGTCGATATCAAGTCCGCCTGCCATGACTTTAGGCTGGTTACAAACAAGTCCGACTACTTCGCCCTTCAGCCTTGCCAATCCAACTACGATGTTTCTAGCGAAATCTTTATGGACTTCCATGAATGAACCTTCATCCACTACCTGGTTGATGACAATTCGAACATCATATGGTCTGATTGCGTCAAATGGGATGGCATCCGCTAAATCGGGACGGTAGTCATCACCTTGCTCACAAGAAATTCGTTCAGGCTTTTCTTCATTATTTTGCGGAAGATAGCTTAGCAGATTTCGCACCTGTGCCAATACCTCTTCCTCAGATGAACTGGAGAAGTGAGCATTGCCGCTGATGGAATTATGTACTTTTGCTCCACCAAGTCCTTCTGAGCTGATTTTCTCCCCTGTTACCGTTTCAATTACTTTTGGACCCGTTATAAACATCTGGCTCGTCTTTTCCACCATGAAGACAAAATCGGTAATGGCCGGGGAATAGACAGCCCCGCCTGCACAAGGTCCCATAATGACTGAGATCTGCGGAATCACACCTGAATAAATGGAGTTTCTGTAAAAGATATGTCCGTATCCATCTAAAGAAAGAACACCCTCCTGGATCCTCGCGCCACCAGAATCATTCAAGCCGACAATCGGTGCACCGTTTTTTGCTGCCATATCCATGACATTGGCGATTTTCTTTGCATGCATTTCTCCCAGGGCACCTCCAAATACAGTGAAGTCTTGAGAGAATAAATAGATAGGATTGCCGTTGACTTTTCCATAACCTGTAACGACCCCATCCCCAGGACCTTTTTTCCCCTGCAGCCCAAAGTCATTGCAACGGTGTTCGATGAATGGATTGAGTTCTACAAAAGTTCCTTCATCCACCAGAAGTTCGATTCGCTCTCTTGCAGTCAATTTCCCTTTTTCGTGCTGCTTGTCAATGCGGTCGTCTCCACCGCCAAGTTCCACTTCGCGACGTTTGTCATAAAGCTCGTTTATTTTTTCATAGATATCAATTGTCATGGTGTTTCGCCGCCTTTTCGCAGAATTCTACCAGTACGCCGTTGCTTGCTTTTGGATGCATAAATGCGATATCCGCTCCACCGGCACCGACGCGGGATTTCTTGTCAATCATCGGGATTCCCTTTTCAATCATTTCTTGTATTCTATCTTCTATTGATTCTACACTTAATGCCACATGGTGAATTCCTTCCCCACGTTTTTCAATGAACTTGGCAATCGGACTATCTGGTGAGGTAGGTTCCAATAACTCCAGCTTACAATTCCCAGCATTGATAAATGCGACTCTTACCCTCTGCTCCGCTACATGTTCAACGGCTTCAAAGGCCAAGCCCAGTGTCTCTGTATAAAATGGAAGCGCTGTCTCGATTGAGCTTACAGCAATCCCGATATGATTTACATTTTTAATCATGCCAATCCCCCTTGTTGTATGTCCCTAACTATGACTCTATAACATTTCGACTTTTTGTGCAAAATTCCTTCCTTTTTCGTTTATAATCCTAACTTGAGAAAGAAAGGGAATCCATGTAAAATAGGGTTAGTAGAATAAATGGGGAGTGAATGAACTCAAATGATGAACCGTAAAATACAAAAGGTTGTCGTATATTTAATGATTGGCGTTATGCTCATTACGACATTATTAGCTGGAGCTTCCATGTTTTTTTAATAGATAAACAAATAGAAACGAGCCAGTAATCCCTGGCTCGTTTTTTGATTAACTGTATAGATTTACGAGTAAATCTATATTGAAAAGAAAAACAACAAACACAACATTCATAAGCATTGTTATGATATATTCTTTTGATTCCTTTATATAAATGTATTGAACAACTGCTTGTAAGCAAAAAAGAACTGTGAAGAAAATAATAAAGAGATGCTTTATTTCAAGTATTCCAGTATCAATGAAGGCCGGATAGGTTATAAAAATTAAAATAACACAAGCAATTCTTCCAAGCATTTCTATTCTCTTTCCTTTTGGATTTGTTAGCTTCGCACGTTTTATCCCCAGTAACTTTCTTACTACAACATCAATCAAGACAAGGGCTACAGCTATCGTTAGCATAAGCCATACAAAAGTCATATCCTCCCCCCTTCCTATAGTGTTCTACGGAATTGCGCTATTAGTACCAACATTACAATCTCCATGAATATCAAGAAAATTATAGCAATTAATAATAAGTAGGCCAATACCTCTTCAAAATATGTATACGAAAGGAGGCACCTGAAGTTTCATTTATTAGCCCAAATCTAAAAACCGAACCATTTACGGTCCGGTAATTCTTTAGAAACCTAACATTCGTGGGATGAATAGTACAGCATCCGCCCAATACGTGATCACCATCAGGATGAGAATTCCCATTATCAGAAATGGAGTGGTAGCCTTTATCAGCCTTTCTATTTTCACGTCGGCGATGGAGGATACTACAAATAATCCAGTTCCAACAGGTGGTGTTAAAAGTCCGATGGTCAAATTGATACAGATGATGACACCAAAGTGGATCGGGTCAATACCAAATGCCACGACAAGCGGCATCAATACAGGAATTAAAATAATCAATGCAGCAATGCCGTCTAAGACCGCCCCAAGCAAAAGAAGCATTAAATTTACCATCAATAAGAAAACTAACGGGTTTTCCGAAATGCTCAGCATGCCATCAGCAACAAGTTGTGGAATTTGCTCAAAGGCAATCATCCAGCCAAAAATGTTAGCCATTGCTATTAAAAATGTAACGGTTGCTGTACTTATCACCGTATTCATCAATAGCTTTGGAATGTTCTTCAGTTTCAACTCCTTGTAGAGGAACATGCCTACTATCAGGGCGACGAAACATGCGACCGCAGCTGATTCCGTCGGGGTAAATGCACCGCTTAAAATACCAAAAATAATGATAAATGGGACACTTAAAGCTGGTATGACATACAACCCGTGGTGTAGGATCTCACTAAATGACGACCGTTCACTTTTAGGGAAATTGTACTTATAACCCATAAAGGCAATGAGACCAATGAAACCTAATCCATAGATGATTCCAGGAATTATTCCTGCCATAAATAATCCACCTATTGAGGTGCCAGAGAGAGTCCCATAAATAATGAATATCATACTTGGAGGAATGATGGGGGCGACAATGGAGGAAGCAAGGGTGAGCGCGGAGGAAAACTCTCTTTTATACCCCTCTCTTTCCATTTCCGGGACCATGACTTTACTCATCATCGCTGCTTGGGCATTTGCTGAACCTAGTATGGAAGCAATGAACATATTAGATATAATCGTCACATATGCCAGGCCACCTCTCACATGACCGATTAAAGTTTTAGAGAACTTCACAAGCCTTGTTGTGATCCCACCACTATTCATCAATTCCCCTGCTAGCATGAAAAGCGGGATCGCTAAAAGTCCGAAATTTTCAAGCCCAGAATACAAACGCATTGGGGTTGATTGAAGCAGGACCGGGCTTCCTACAAGTAAGAAGTACAATACAGTGGTCATACCTAAGACAAGTGAGATAGGGATACCAATAAGTAAAAATACAAAAAACAAGACAATTACTAGTATCGTCATTTTACTTCCCCCTCACGGATAACAACTAAAAAGTTAGCCAAAATATGAATGGCTGCACAAGTAAGTCCTATCGGTACAGCGCTGTATGGTATCCACATGGGCAACAAGATACCACTTGACCTCTGCACAGCTACATTGGGAGATAGTATCCAAGTATAGGTATAATATAAAATGATCAGAAGAAATAACAGCATACATATTTGACCAACCAGGATTAATGCTTTTCTAATATTTGTTGACACATACTCCAGGACAATGGAAACGGAAGCCTGGGACTTATATTTCAGGCCCAAGCTACCTCCAATAAAGCTGATCCAGATCAATAGAAAGATAGATACTTCCCCGGCCCATGACAGGGGGGAGTTCAGGAAGTACCGGAAGGCAACTGATAATGTAATGATAACCGCCATGCATAACATTAAGAATGCACCGAGAAACTTCTCGACTTTGGCTATTCCGTCACTGATGCTCATCATTCTCGCGACTTCCCCCTTCGCTCCTATTTTCTATACGTTTCGATAAACTCTTTTATCAGAGGGTCTGCCTCTTTGTATTTCGCATCAAACTCTGCAATCTGTTCTGAAAATGCCTCTGCAGGGATATCATAGATTTTCATTCCGTTATCACTTAGATTTTGTCTGAATTCTTCCTCTTGACCAGAACGCGTGTTTACTGCAAAATCGGTGGCTACTGTCAATGCATCTCGTACTATCTTTTGGTCTGCTTCGGACATCCCCTCAAAGGTGGATTTATTGACGACCACAACTGATGGCCAAACCATATGGTTGGTTACAGCTCCATATTCAACGACTTCATAATATTTATTAGTGATAGCGGCATCCAAATCCATGTCCATTCCATCAATTACACCTGTTTGAACGGCAGCATACACTTCAGGAAGTGGCAGCCCTTCAGGGGAGGCACCTGCTGAACGGTAAAAATCCTGCATCGGCGGACTTGGCGTAACACGTAACTTTAAACCGGCCATATCTTCTGGTGAAGTCACTTCCTTGTCTTTAAATAACATTACCCGTTGGCCGGCAAACAGATAATCCAATCCAACTAGGCCTTGCTCATCCAATGTGGCCAAAATCTTCTTAGAAACCTCAGATGTTCTAGCTTCGTGTGCGGCATTGATATCTTCAAATGCATACGGCATGAACCATGCGGCAAAAGAAGGAGAGCGGGAACTCATATAAGCTGCCGTGATTAATCCAAAATCCACCGACCCTGCTTCAATCTGTTGAACCATGTCTGCTTCTGTGCCAAGCTGGCTTGCTGGATAGATTTCGACTTTCATTCTTCCATCCGAATTGCTTTCCAATTCCTCTGCGAATTTCTCAGCAGCCTGATGCCACATATGGTTGGTTGGGGTAATGTGCGCTAATTTAAATGAATATGTCTTCCCTGATTCATTACCGCTCGCTTCGTCTCCTCCACACGCTGCCAGTACCAATACCAATGACATTACCAGGATCATTACTATATTTCGTTTCACCTTTTTCATCGTTCTCCCCCTTTTTTTTCTTTGGACTAAACTGGCCAACCCAGTAATGAAAAAGCCTGTTGGTTTTCTCCTCTACCGACCAACTCCCTGATTCTAGTGGAAGAAATGACCTTTCCTTTCGAACAAAATACCGGCTCGATAACTCTGACTTTAAAACATTCCTTCAATAAAGTTATGTCTCCAGTGCGATTTCTGCCGAAGCGGAAGTCTTTGCCTACCACAATTTCTACAGGGTTCAATTGTTGAAGTTCGTCTATGAATTGATACGCCGTTTGTTGCAAAAAATTTTGATTGAATGCAGCGACAATACAATGATCCAATCCTAATACTTGCATCCTTCTAATCTTTTCGTGAATAGGAGAAAGTGTCCGGGCATTTTGGAAAAATGCCCGCGGGGGCGGATCAAAGGTGTAAACGACACTTGGAACCTTTAACATTCGTCCCCTTTGAGCAATTCCTTTAATAAGTGTTTGGTGCCCCCTATGGACTCCATCAAAGGCTCCAATAGTCACAATTGATCTTGGTAAACTGACTTTTCCAGCCCCATGAATCAACAATTTGCTTCCCTCCTTCTAAGTTGCTTTACTTTCAATCTGTGCCTTTGTCGTACCGCCTGTTCCCCAATTTTCTTTTGGCAGCTCAATGAGCAACACCCTCACTTGTTCAGGTGCAGTTCCTAGGGTATGAGTGATGGCCTCAGTGACATTTTTTATCAGTTCTTGTTTCTGTTCGACACTTCTGCCCTCCAACAAGTGGATATGAGTTATCGGCATACTGGTTCTCCTTTACAGCTCGACATTCAATTTCATCGTTCCTAAATGATCGAAGTGTACCTCGATTAAGTCGCCGTTGTAGACATTAATTGCTTCTGTGATTCCACCAGCAAGAACCACCATCCCAGGCTGGACGGAAAGCCCTTCCCTATCCAGCATCTTCACCAGCTCTACAATAGATTTCACAGGATGGTCCAATACTGCCGCTCCTACTCCTGTTTGCACCCTCTCACCATTTCTGCTCATTGTCACTCCAACCTTATCCCAAGAGGTAAAATAAGGAGAAAATGCTTGATTCCCTAAAATGAACTTGGAGGATGATGCATTGTCAGCCACCACATCCTCTAAAGTAAAGGAAAAATTGCGATATCTGCTGTCAATGACCTCTATTGCAGGGAAGATGCATTCCGTTGCCATCCATACATCACGAACGGTAATTTCCTCTCCTTTAAGTTCTTTGTTGAGAAGAAACGCAAACTCCGGTTCCACTCGCGGATGGATGAGATTGCCGATATGTAAGGTCGGTTCCATCATTTCCATAGAAGAAGTTAACCTCCCATAAATGGCCTCCTCAACTCCTACGGACAATTGTTTTGCCTTACTGGTCAAACCCATCTTCCAGCCAATTAATCTGTCACCACTGTTTATTGCTTGCTCCATGCTCAGTTTTTGAATCTCATAAGCATGCTCCACATTCATATCCGGATGAGTGAGCGTAATTTTATCCATTTCTTGACCATTTTTTTGATGGTCTGCCACATGTCTTGCAATTTGAAGTAAGTCCAATATACATCCTCCTCTTAGGCTTGCACGGTCTTTTTGGCCATCTCCGCAGCAATATCGACAATCATATCTTCTTGTCCTCCGACAACCTTTCGTTTACCTAATTCTATTAATATATCTTTTGCATCCACCTTAAACTGCTTTGCCGCTTTGTTGGCATGAACCAAGAAACTAGAGTAAACACCTGCATAGCCAAGTAGAAGGCCTTCCCTAGTGATTTCCTGCGGTTTCTGCAAAATAGGCGCGACAATCTCCTCCGCCACATCCATCATTTTATATACATCAATACCAGTTTGAATATTTAGCCTATCTAGTACAGATACCAGCACTTCAGTCTGGGTGTTACCAGCACCTGCCCCTAGGCAACGTATGCTTCCATCGATCCTGGTTGCCCCTTGTTCTATTGCTACTAAAGAGTTTGCAACAGCTAATGAGAGATTGTTGTGGGCATGGAACCCAATCGGTATATCCAAACTATTGTGCAAACAATGAACTCTTTCTTTTACTTGATGCGGTAAAAGAGCCCCCGCAGAATCTACCACATACACGACGTCCGCCCCGTAGCTTTCCATCAAGCTTGCCTGTTCGAGCAATTTTTCTGTTGTTGCCATATGAGACATCATCAAAAAGCCAACTGCTTCTAAACCAAGTTCCTTTGCAAAAGAAATATGTTGCTTTGAGACATCCGCTTCTGTTACATGTGTTGCAATTCGTGCTATCTTTGCACCACGGTTAGCTGCTTCCTTCAGATGCTGAACTGTCCCTATGCCGGGAAGTAACAATACCGCAATTTTTGCTTTGGATACCACATCAGATGCAGCACTGATCAAATCCATTTCATTGGTGTGCGACATTCCATATTGAAGGGAAGATCCTCCAAGTCCATCACCATGTGATACTTCAATGACCGGGACATGCGCATCATCCAAAGCTTTGGCAACACTTTTCACTTGAGCTTCGGTGAATTGATGACTGATAGCATGACTACCATCCCTTAAAGCAACCTCCGTAATCCATATATCACGTTTCAACCTTTTTCCCTCCCCTCTCTTATGTTGCCTTAACTGTTTTAGCCCTTTTGCCTACCATTCGATTTGCTTTTTCCTCGCCTACTTTAACTGCCGCGGCAGTCATGATATCCAAATTTCCGGAGTAATCAGGTAGATAATCCCCCGCTCCCTTCACTTCTATGAAAATACTGACCTTTTCTCCATCGAATATAGGTTCAGTGCGCAGTCTAAAGCCAGGTACATATTCTTGAATTTCTTCTACACGCCTAGCTATAGCCAAACTTATTTGTTCTTCTTTTCCTTTTGAATTTTTCACTTGGCAATAAACCGTATCTCTCATTAAAATGGGTGGTTCTGCAGGATTAAGGATAATGATTGCTTTTCCATTTTCAGCCCCACCTATTTCCTCGATTGCACGGGCTGTAGTGGTGGTAAACTCATCAATATTCATGCGCGTCCCAGGACCGGCACTTTTGCTTGCAATAGTCGCTACAATTTCCGCATATTCCACTTCACATACTTGGCTGACGGCATGAATGATAGGAATGGTTGCCTGTCCACCACAAGTAACCATGTTCACAACTGGTTCATTAATGTGTTCCATGAGATTTACGGTCGGGACGACAAATGGCCCGATAGCTGCCGGCGTTAGGTCAATCAGATGTTTCCCCTTATCTCTCAATGCCTCTTCATGTCTGTAATGGGCTTTCGCAGATGTTGCATCAAAAAGTATATCTGCAATATCCGGTTTTTCCAGATACCCATCCACTCCATTCATGATAATGGTATGTCCATATGCCTTTGCGCGTCTGAGGCCGTCTGAGTTAGGATCTATGCCAATCATGGCCGTCAGCTCGAGCGACTTGGAACGATGAAGTTTAAGCATTAGGTCTGTCCCGATGTTACCTGAACCTATGATAGCTACTTTCACTTTCCCCAATGGGTACTCCCCCTTTTTTAAGGCTCTGTTACACGCCGATGTTGTTCTCGACAAAAGGCTTCGCTTATCCAGAGGGTAACAATCCCGCTGGAGTCTACTCCTTTTGCTCCGATCAACCTCTAGAGTTCTACTCATTATTTAAAACTTACTTTTACTTCTCCGAGTGTTTGAAATTTCGCTGCGAATCCGTCGCCCTTTTCTGCGTTTGATGCCGCAGATAAAGCACCTGAGAGGATTATTTCATTTGCTTTCAATGTAATTCCAAATTCAGAAAGTTTATTGGCAAGCCAAGCGACACAATAAGCGGGATCTCCTAATGCAGCTTTACCAATACCTTCATTGATTAATTGTCCATTTTTATAGAACGTCATCTTCTCTTCCGTAAGGTCAAGTTGATGTGGAGGGATTTTTTTATCACCTAGTACATAAAGCCCCGAAGAAGCATTATCTGCTACCGTGTCACAGAGTTTGATCTTCCAACCTGCCACCCGACTGTCCACAACCTCCAATGCAGCAGCTACATAATCTGTAGCATCCAATACATCTGCAACGGTCACATTTGGCCCGGCCAACTCTTTTTTCAGGAAAAATGCTATCTCTCCTTCTACTTTTGGTTCGAGAAGCTGCTGGCGTGAAATAATCCCGCCATTTTTCACTTCCATTGATTGAAGGAGATGACCATAGTCAGGTTCATTTACCCCGAGAAGTTGTTGCATGGCCAGTGAGGTAAGTCCAATTTTCTTCCCACTGATTGCTTCTCCTTTTTCAAGCTTCACTTGAATGTTATCGAGTTGAATATTGTATGCTTCTTCCACTGTTAAATCAGGGTTCATTTTAGTTAAAGGTAAAACACCCTTTCTAGATTTTTCAGCCTTCAATAACAAGTCAGATAGGTTTTTTGTTTCAATGGTCAATTTCCAGAACTCCTTTCAAGCACTAAAGTTTTACTGTCACATTGGACAATTCACTGTAAAAATCAAAGCTGTGCATGCCACCTTCCCTGCCGATGCCGCTTTGTTTCATACCGCCGAATGGAGTTCTTAAATCTCTTAAATACCAAGTATTGATCCAGATGATTCCCGCATCGATTTCCCTTGCAACACGATGTGCACGGCGAAGATCATTTGTCCATATCGTCGCACCCAGCCCGTAATGAGTATCATTTGCCTGCTCCAATACTTCTTCTTCTGTTTCAAACGGGATTACGGTGACAACCGGCCCAAAGATTTCTTCTTTGACACATCTTGCATGTCGATCCAATCCAACGACGATAGTCGGTTCAATGAAGTAACCTTTATCAACAGAGTCCGGTCGACCTCCACCTGTTAAGATGGTCCCTCCTTCTTCCTTAGCTATTTCGATATAGGAGAGGACCCGTTCATAATGTTCCTTACTGATAACCGCCCCAACTTTTGAAGCTGTATCAAAAGGATCGCCGGTTTGCAGTTCTTTGGTTCTTACAGTGAATTTTTCTAGAAACGAATCATAAATAGAGCTCTCCACATAAATTCTTGAGCCACAAAGACATACTTCCCCTTGGTTCATGAAGCTTGATTTGAGCGTAGTATCAATGACCTCATCCAAATCGGAGTCTGCGAAGATGATATTCGGGTTTTTTCCCCCGAGTTCATAGGATAATTTTTTCAATGTGGGAGCTGCCGCTTTCATAATGGCTGATCCTGTTTTGGTTTCCCCTGTAAAAGTTATTGCATCGACACCAGGATGCTCGGTTAATGCTGACCCTGCTGAATCTGCGCCAAAGCCATGAACGAGATTTACCACCCCGTCAGGTACTCCGGCTTCCTTGCATATTTCTGCCAGAACAGTTGCTGTCATCGGGGACCATTCTGCGGGCTTCATGACCGCTGTATTTCCTGCCGCAAGACATGGGGCCAATTTCCAAGTCAGCAAGAGTAAAGGCAGATTCCAAGGATTGATCATCCCAACGACTCCAACGGGTCTTCTAATTGAATAATGAAGCGCTACATTATCTTGTTGGTAGGACTCCCCTCCCATTGAGGTGAGAAAATCGGCAAAAAAGTAAAAATTGTAGGCAGATCTTGTGATATCCATTTCAAGAGCCAATTCGAATGGCTTGCCTGTATCCATCGACTCCAAGACAGCCAATTCTTCTTTTCTTTTTAAAATTCCATCTCCGATTCTTCGTAATACATCGGAGCGCTCCTTGGTCGTATACTTTTTCCATGGACCCTTTAGTGCTGTTCTTGCGGCCTTTACGGCTCTATCAATTTCCTCTTTCCCACCTTCTGCCACTTTTCCAATCACTTCTTCAGTTGCAGGATTGATATTGTTGAAGGTTTTCAAATTAATAGAATCGATGTAATCGCCGTCAATGAAGTGGCGACAATCTATCGGCTTGATTTTTTTAACAACACTTTCTTTTACTTGCATCAAACAACCCACCCTTTCCAAAAGGCTTTTTTCGTAAACTTTGTTACTGGTTCGAATACTTGCTGTCGTGCTCTTTTCTCTGTTTTACAAAGCACACCCCTTGTGATCTCCAGAGTATGTAAGCAATGAAAAGCCCAATTGCCGACTTTTCACCCGTGAATAGCGACAATCTTTGAGAAAAGAGCCTTCCAAAATGAAGACTCCCTCTCATCCAAGAGAGAGAAGGAGTCGTTACTCTGCAATTTCCACAATCAGTTCTATTTCGATAGCCGTATTATTAGGAAGCTGTGCCATGCCTACTGCAGAACGGGCATGTCTTCCTCTATCACCGAAAACCTCCACCAGCAGGTCAGATGCACCGTTCATCACTTTGGGCTGATCAGTGAAATCCTCTGTACTATTGACAAAGCCCAACATTTTCACGATTTTCTTCACCCTGCTTAATTCACCTAGCTCATGCTTCAACACACTTAGTAAATTAATCATCGACTGGCGGGAAGCAAGATACCCTTCCTCAATGGTATAATCCCTCCCCAACTTGCCATGGTATTGATCAACTCCTTGGCCAGCGGTGAAAATCAGATTGCCCACTCTTACATGACTGACATAGTTACCGACTGCCGGACGGACATCTCTTAACTCAAGACCTAATCGTTTCAGTTTTTCCTCTGGAGTCATCAGCTTTTGTTCCATAGTCGGTCTCCTTTATGTTCAAAAATTCCAAAGCATTCTTTCCTAAAAGCAGATTTTTGTCAAAATCAGACAGGTCATCCATCTCATCTACCACTTTTCCGGGTGGAATCTCACGTAGCAGGAATGGATAATCAGATCCCATAATCACCTTATTGATGCCAAATCGCTCAATCAAATATTTCATTGTAAGAGAATCATAGTTGAGAGAGTCGAAATAAAACTTCTTTGCATAATGACTAGGAGGATGTGTTGTAAGCCTTAGATGCGGCCATACCTCCCACCCCTTATCAAGGCGTGGTAATA
This sequence comes from Sutcliffiella horikoshii DSM 8719, assembly GCA_001648575.1. Lineage (GTDB taxonomy): Bacteria > Bacillota > Bacilli > Bacillales > Bacillaceae_I > Sutcliffiella_A > Sutcliffiella_A horikoshii. Next base: position 69,019 of record LQXN01000056.1, read on the forward strand.
TATACGGGAAAGAGCCTCCCCCATGGGCAAAACAGATTCTGAGATTCGGAAACTTCTCCATGACCCCGCTCCAGATCAAACTTGCAGCAGCAAGAGCTGTCTCGCTTGGCATCCCGATTGTGTACATGAAATTGTGTCTTGGTGTACGGTCTTTCGCCATTGTTTCCCACGGGTGAATAAAGAGAGGGACATTCCACTCCTCAGCCATTTTAAAGAACTCTGTCAAATGTGGGGAATCGAGGTTCTCCCCATTTACATTTGTTCCGATTTCTATTCCGGCAAGCTTAAGGTCATGTATACAACGGTCCATTTCCTGAATGGCCACAACCGTATCTTGAAGCGGTACAGTTCCTAATCCGATGAATCGGGTAGGATGCTTTTCCACTGTATCGGCGATAAAATCATTTTGTAGCTGTGCCATTTCAAGCGCCGCCTCTTTGTCAGCCCAATAGGAAAATGTCACCGGGATGGGGGAAAGCACTTGAATATCCACACCTTCTCTGTCCATATCCTGAATTCGCTTATCCGGACACCAAACTTGATCTGTCACTTCACGGAACACCTTTCCTGCAACCATGATATTTGCCCCGCATGTACAAGTCTGATGCAGTGTCGGCCAGCGGTCACCACCATGTTTTTCCGCAAAGTCAGGAAACTCTTTTGGAATGATGTGTGTGTGAAAATCTATTCGCATTTCCACACATCTACTTCCTCTGGCATTACATGGTCGCAATGGTCACATGTGCGCAGTTCTTCACTTCCATTGAACTCCTCAATCGCTCCCTTTACCTGTGTTTCAATATTTGTCAATTGAACTGTCACCCGGTGCATTTCTTCATCACAGTTATCACAGAACCACACAAAGTCCTCCAGTTCCCCCTTGTCCCTTTTTCTTTCTAAAACAATTCCGTACGTATCTGCAACTCTGTGCGGGGAATGCGGTACATTTGCCGGCAGCATGAACATTTCCCCTTCTTTCACCGTAACCACCTCGCGCTCTCCCTTTTCATTTATGCATTCTACGTAGCAATCACCCTTCACCTGATAAAAAAACTCGTCTGATGGATCAACATGGAAATCCCTTCTTCTGTTTGGCCCGCCAAGCAACATCGCGATAAACTCAGAGTCCTCCCAAAGAACTTTATTGTTAACCGGCGGTTTCAATAAATGTTTATTATCCTCGATTACTTTCATAATGTTCATGGATCTCGTCTTCAATGCCATAGCTAATTCCTCCTCATAGTTTTGTAAGCGCTGTCAAATTGCGCTAATGTAACCCAACTCTTTTGAAATTTGCCTGGATGTCCGCAAAACACTTTGAATGATGGCCTGTTTTTGCTGCCCTTGCATATAAGAAATGGGACCAACCATATTCAACGCGGCTACCGTTTGCCCAGTATAAGAATGAATCGGAGCAGCAATCCCATATAATCCCAGTTCATTTTCATTATTGCTGATGGCATACCCTTGTTCTCTTATTTCATCCAATTCTTTCTTCAACTTTTTCACACATGTAATGGTATTCGGCGCTCTTTGTAACAGCCCTTTGGATATAGTAGGCTGGATGAATGAAGGATTGAAAGACAATAATATCTTTCCAGTACTAGTACAATAAGCAGGCTTTCGGGCACCTACAAATGTTGGAACAGGCACTGAATTTTTGGCAGAAACCTTCAAGACAAAACGGACTTCCCCGGCATCAAACATACCGATATGGACCGTACCGTTATATTGCCTGACGAGCTCCTCTACAATGGGAATGGCTTCACTGTATATTTCCTGTTGATACATGACATGGTTACTCCATTCTAATAACTTCCATCCGAGCCGGTACTTTTTTCTGCTGTCCTGAATGAGAATTCCTTCATGGCATAATGTACTGACAATATGATGAACCGTACTTACATTCATCCCCAATTTCTCCGCAATTTCCTGGTTACCCAAAACTGGCTCATTCCCTGTAAAACAGTCCAAAATCTTTGCAACCTTCAGCACAGAGGATATCATGTCTTCGCCCCTTTTCATCAAAGTTCCACAATAAGTATCAGAATATATGTAATATTCTAATATTTAAACATAGAACGTCATTTCCCTCTATTTAAATGAGATTTATTTCTGTTTTCGCAGTATCCTTCAACGCTTGGTCAGCCATCTCGAATTTATTTTTCCGCTTATACTGATTGTAAAAAATCGCTCTTTTCCTGATTGGATCCCCTGTATAGTAACGCTCATATTGAAGCAGGCGTTGTCCAAATGCTTCTCCGCAAAGGTCCCATGCAAGCTTAAAGATACGGACCCGTTCTTCTGCCGGCACTCCTTCTCTTCCTCCAAAATATTTGTCCAAATCAGGACGCAATTCCGTGTTCTCGAAGTCGGCACCCGTAGGGGACATTAACAGTCCGCCTGCTCCGATGATTTGCATCACTTCAATTGCCCGTGGATACATTTTTGGCAACAGGCCTCTGATGGTTTCAAGAGGTGCCGGTGCCGGTCGATATTCTCCATCTTTTGTCACTTCATACTCATATTCGGATACACGTAATAGAGCCCGTATTGTCTCTACTGCCTGAACCAGTTCGCCAAGATCATTCTGTACATTCAAAAATCCGTCTACTCCGATGGAATCCGCTACTTTACACGCGACCTCCGTTGCAAATGCCAGTTTCACATATCCTCTGACCCCGGACTGATGAGCAGGCTGCTGGGCGATTCCTGTCATTGGATATAAGGAATTGGCAGCTTCCACATTGTTATACATGAACACCCTGTCCCATGGAACCAATACATCATCAAACGCTAGGATGGCATCCATTTCTTCGTACCTTGAAGCCAAGGGGTGATCGAATACAGACCGTTTACCATCCTGCATAGGTTCTCTGCAGATAATACGCAAACCAGGTGTATCGATAGGAATCGCAAAGGCCAATGCATAACGCTCGTCACCAGCTTGGAAGCCCGGGAAGGAGTAGATGATTACTTCATCTGTGATCGGAGCCAATGTTGCCAACATTTTTGCGCCCCTGACAACTAATCCACCCTTCGTTTCTTTAACCGTCCCTAAGTGGGTATACAAATCCTTTTGTTCATAGGATGCTTTACTCCGATCATTTTGTGGATTAATGATGGCATGTGTTAAAAATAAATCATTGTCCCTGATGTGACGATAATAGTTTCTTATATTCACTGACCAGTCCGGATTATATTTATCCAAGAACCAGGAATTGCTTGCCATGGAGGTGACCACTACATTCAAGAAATCAGGGGTTCTTCCCATCAGACCGAATGTCGCCCTGGCATACGCTTCAAATAATCTGCTGCGGGCCATAAGATCTTCCTGCGATCTTGGAACAAGGAACGCATTGTTCACCCGCTCCCCTGTCTCTTCACAAACATGGGTTATTTTGTCCTGGTACTCTGGATCAAACTGGAGATCATAAAGTTTGGCAATTTCATGAATCGGCTGTTTGAATACATCTTCGTTATACAAATCCTCCACTTTTCTTCCCCCAAGCCAGATCTCTGGCTTTCTGGATTTCAAAGCGTTAATGTATTGCTCACCTGTCCTGATTCCCATCACGCTTCCCCCTTTTATGTATTAGTCAATAATTTGTAATCGCTTTCAAAATAATATAATTTACTTTCTGATGAAATTCTCACCTCCAGTAAAACTATCTTTTTATACTATAGGTTGAATGATTTATCAAAACAATCCAAAAATTTCAAATAGTGAAATTTAATTAATTTTTTGACAAGTTTTTTAATAAAGCTCTTTTCTTAAGGCAGTTTTCGTATATTTTGTTGCTTTTCGTATTTTCTAATCAGCCCGTTATATAACTTACTATCGTGCTCTTTTCCTTGTTATGCTATGAATACTGCTTGCAAATTCAAGACTGTAAGCAATGAAAAGTCCAAATGCCGACTTTTCATCCATAAATAGCCACAATCTTTGAGAAAAGAGCTTTTCTCAAAGATTGTTGCTATTTACTTGAAAAAGTCGATAATTGGACTTTTTATAACATAGAAAATTAATATCTGCATGCAATAAAGCAACAAATTTATGAAAACAGCCTTTTCAAACCACGTAATAAAAGACCCAGACTTCTTTCCATTAGAAAAGAACTGGATCTTTATTATTTCGGAGTATAACTTATCTACTATTCATCTCAATATACCCTTTTCTTTGCCCATGTCCTCAAACGATTTGCCTGTCTTGACTATCCAAATTTTCGTTCCGATGGGCACTCTGTCGAACAAGTCTTCCACATTCTTATTTTCCAACCGTATGCACCCTTGAGTAACATAACCCCCAATGGAATATGGATTGTTTGTTCCATGTACCCCATAGGTACGTCCGTCAGTATTCTGTGCATCAAATCCAATCCATCTTGTCCCAAGTGGATTTTTCGGGTCGCCGCCAGCGATGTCTTTTTTACGATAATAAGGATTGATTGCCTTAACGGTAATGGTGAACTCACCTTCGGGGGTAAGGTCCTTAGATTTTCCAGTGGCGACCGTATGGACCTCTTTCAGTTCTTCTCCTTGAAAATAGGCAAGTTGATTTGTCTGTTTATTTACAATAATATACGGGTCCCCTGGAAGCGGATTTGGCCCAAGCGGCCAGAGTGGTGATGTCACCAATGCAAAGATCAAAGTGAAAATGAACATCTTTCTACCACCTGCTTTTTAAGCTTAGTGTGGTTGAAAGATGTTCATTTCATTCGTCTACTCAGAAGATTCCAGGCCAATGAAATCACTTTTGAGTATTAAGTATTGTTCAAATTCTTTAAGTAGATGGCGAAGTGCAGCCCTTGTCTCGAACTCTTCCCTGGACTTGGGCAATGGCATTTCCTGAAACTCTTTGTGCATGTCGCGCAAACGCTGTAAAAATAGGTAAGCTGTATTGCCGGCGTGAATGGCGTGCTCAAGATCCTCAATAAAATCAGCTACTATATGTGCCTGTTCGACATCATGTTCAATTGTCGCGACAATCGGCAGCATCCTTTCCATCACATCTAACTGCTTTTCCCTCATTTTAAAATAGAAATAGTGATGATTTTCCTCCCGTTTAAAATGATTCTCTACATCACGAAAGGCGAGGCTTTTCGCTTCCTTCAATATCTTACTTGTTTCAGGAATTTCCTTACCATCCCAACCTCGATCTCCGTGTCGCAGAAAATGGGCAATTTCCGTAAAGACCAGATGAAAATTCTCTTCTATTTTCAGTTGATAGCTCTTCAATTCCTTATCCACACTTGGCATGTATATATTCAAGATAAGCGCAACCCCAATACCAATGGAAATGAGACTTAATTCATTGATAACAAGCCCTAATGAAAAAGCTTCCACCGAATATACATGAAGTAAGATAACCGAGCTCGTTGCTATCCCTTCTGTAATTTTCAGCATGACTGTAACAGGGATAAAAAATAACAACAACAATGCAATGGATACTGGGTTGTATCCCAGAAGACCGAAAAATATTAAGCCGAATAAAAGACTTAAAGAGCACGCTAAGAAACGGGCAGTCGCCACTTTCCAAGACTTCTTAACTGTATTTTGAATACAGAGGATGGCAATAATCCCCGCCGATGCATAAAAGTCCAAGTTCAACAGCTGAGCAATACTGATCGCGATTCCTGTTCCCAAAGCCGTTTTAGCTGTCCGATAGCCTATCCTAAATTTTTTCATACAACAAACTCTCCCGACTTTCGATTGTTCAATGTATCACATATTTATACTATACAGGAAAATTGGAGGGAGATGTTTATTTAACCATTATTTAATAGCTCTTCAAATTCATCGACTAACTCCTCATACCTCTTTAGCGATTCCTCAATCGGCTCTTTTTTGCTCATATCGACTCCAGCCCGCTTGAGTATTTCGATAGGTGATAGACTGCCACCTGAAGAGAATAGCTCGGTCAGTATCTTATTTTGCGCATCAGCGCCACCTTCCTCAAGCTGCTCCGCTAGTGCAGCGGAAGCGGCAAAGCTTGTTGCATACTGATAAGTATAGAAGCTAGAATGGAAGAAGTGAGGAACTCTGGCCCATTCCATCGCAATTTCCTCATCCACTTTTATGCTTTTCCCATAATATTTTTCATTCAAATCAAAATAGACAGCTTTGATGGCATCTGCATGTAAAGACTCTTCCTTTTGTCCCATTTCATGAATGATCTTTTCAAACTCGGCAAATTGAGTTTGACGGAAAAGTGTGACACGGAAATCTTCTAAGTATTGATAAAGAGCATGAAGCTTTTCCTCCTTCGTTGTCGCTTCATCCATTAATTGCTTATGGAGTAAATGCTCTTGCAGTGTCGAGGAAACTTCTGCCGTAAATGTCACATACCTTGCATCTTGGTAAGGTTGATTCTTGTTGGAAAAATAAGAATGCATCGCATGCCCCATTTCATGCGCTAGAGTCAATACATCGCTTGGCAGCCCCTGATAATTTAATAATACGAATGGATGGGAGTCATATGACCCGATTTGATATGCTCCAGTTGCTTTCCCTGGCGTGTTATAGACATCCACCCAGTTGGAGGATAGGCCTTTTGAAAGTGCTTTTAAATAAATGTCCCCTATAGGAGAAAGCCCCTTTACGACGATCTCCTTTGCTTCTTCATATGGAATCTTTTCCTCCGGTGTAAATGGGGAAGGTGCAGATAGATCGTACATATGCATGGAATCTATCCCTACATATTTTTCTTTTAGCTTAAGATACCTTTGCAAAAGCGGAAGGCCGTCTTCCACCGTCTCAATCAGCTGGGTGTATACTTTCGGATCAATATCGTTTCCTTCCAAATGTGCTGCAAGGGAAGAAGGATATTTTCTTGTTGTAGCAAAGAAGTTATTGGCTTTGACAATATTAGCAAGCATGGAAGCAAAAGTATCTTGATAATTTTCAAGAGTATGATAATACGTCTGGAAAGCAGTCTTTCTCACTTCCCTATCCTTACTCGACATATATACTGAATATAATGGTGCGGACATTTCATATACTTTATCCTTTACTGTAAAGCTTGGCAGGACAAGATCTTTTGACATCATCGTAAAAAGCTCACTAGGTGCGTTTACAATTGGCATCGTTTTTATCAACATCTTCTCCATCTCTGGTGGCAGGGAATGTACCTTTTCTTCATAGGTATCTATAAGGTGATTATAGTAAGGCTTTAGTTTCGGACTTTTCATGAGACTGTCCCATTTTTCCTTCTCAATTGCCTGCAACTCATTGGAGAACCATGCCGTCCGCTCCACCACATACATCATCATATTCTGTCCTTCATCTGATAAGGCTTGTGCAGATGTGTTACTAATATCCACATCAAGATTGATACGTGAAAAGACAAAGATTTTCTCCATTAATCGAAACAGTTCAAAGTAATCCTCCAACAAGGTTAGAATTTGCTTGTCGCTGTCGAGTTTTTCTTCCTTATTAGCGAATGTGTCTGCCAGCTTTTTGGCCATGTGTACATCCTGTTTCCATTGTGTTTCACTTGTATAAAGAGTCTGTAGGTTCCATTTGTATTCAGGTGGAATGTCAGATCTTGATTTATAAGCCGGGCTTTCTGCGTAGGTGATAGTTGTTGTGAAGCCGAGCATGATAGACATGAAAATGATGGTGATAATCCGTGCGGTTTTCATGGTGGTCCCCCCTTAGTTATCTGCTAAGGGATAGTTTATGTTTTCCAGCTTTTTCTATACATTAAGGTTAGTGGGTGGATGATGACATTCTCGTGCTGGAGTCATCATTGAAAATGTATTCATATGGGGTATGGGAGAAGATTTCACTTTGGATAGACAACAGAGACCAGCCCTTAAATCGAGCTGGTCTCACACTATTACAACATCTTCTCCAAAAACACTTTAGCACGCTCGGATTTCGGTGCGGTGAAAAAATCAGCAGGCGGAGCATCTTCCACTAACATTCCATCATCAAGGAACAATACGCGATCCGCCACTTCCCGGGCAAAGCCCATCTCATGTGTGACAATAGCCATCGTCATTCCCGTATGCGCCAGTGCTTTCATTACTTCAAGCACTTCTTTTACCATTTCTGGATCCAAGGCGGAAGTTGGTTCATCAAACAACATAACTTCAGGGTCCATAGCTAGGGCACGGGCAATCGCTACACGTTGCTTCTGACCGCCTGACAGGCGATTAGGATATTCCTTTGCTTTTTCAGCCAGTCCTACTTTTGCAAGCAGTTCCATCCCCTTCGCTTCTGCTTCTTTTTTCCCCATGCCTTTTACAGACACAGGAGCATAGGTTAAGTTTTCCAGAACCGTCTTGTGCGGGAACAGGTGGAAGTGCTGAAACACCATCCCCAAATTTTGACGCACTTTATTGATATTCGTTTTCTTATTGGCAACGTCCTGGTCTTTAATCCAAATATGACCGGCAGTTGGTTCTTCTAATAAATTCATGCAACGAAGTAAAGTGGATTTACCAGATCCCGATGGTCCGATGATCGCCACTACTTCTCCTTCTTTAATTTGTGTAGATATCCCCTTCAGCACCTTTAACTTGCCAAAGGATTTATGCAAATCTTCTATTTTAATCACTGCGTCTCATTCTCCTTTCAATGAGCTTGCCAATGAATGTCAGGATCATTACTAGCACGTAATAGATAAGCCCGGCAAACATGAATGCTTCCAAATAGGCATACGTATTCGAAGCCGTCATAAAGGAACGTCTCATGACATCCATGACACCGATAACCGTGACAATTGCCGATTCTTTAGTCAGTGTAATATATTCATTCATAAGTGCAGGTAAAATATTTTTCAATGCTTGCGGTAAAATGATGTCTTTCATCATTTGGCGATATGGCACTCCAAGAGCCATGGCTGCCTCTCTCTGTCCTTTATCGACAGCCATGATCCCAGCGCGGATAACCTCAGATATATATGCACCTGAGTTTAATCCGAATGCAAGGATTGCCGCAGTAACAGGTTCAAACGTTATACCCGTTGCCTGTGGCAGTCCAAAAAATATTAACATTAATTGAAGAACGAGCGGTGTTCCCCGGAAAATGGATGTATAAATATCCGCAAAAATTCTAAGTAGTTTGATTCTACCAATCTTACATAAAGCCAACAGCGTTCCAATGATAAATCCAATAATCCCAGCGAGTGTCACAACTTGAAGTGTAACCTTGACACCAGCAAGAATGTAATCCATGGAACCCGTTATGGCGCTGAAATCCAAGAAGTCAATCGTCAAGTACTACCAGTCCTTTCTGTCATAATACCAAAGTCGTAGAGCAATTTAAGTTTCAATAAATAGAACTGAAGAATGGAGTGCTCAAACTAATGGCAGTGCTTAGGGGTGTCCCCACTCGCCCTAAAAGGCAACTCTCCAATAACCTTGCATAGAAAACATCAGCAGGGTAAAAAATAATTTTCCTCTCAACAAGAAAATCAAAAGGGCATCAGAAGCACCCTTTTGATTTAGCATGGACTTATTCTTCTTCTCCACCAAACCACTTATTGATTAGCTCTTCCATCTTACCGTTCTCTTCCATTTCTTTTAGAACACGGTTGAACTCTTCTGTCAATTCACTGCCCTTTGGTAGAGCAATCGCAGAACCTTCTTCGTCAGAATCAAGCGTAAATCCAGTCAAATCAGCATCTTTTTCCATGAAGCCTTTCATAACAGTATCTTCAATGATTGCTGCATCAAATCGACCCGTTTTTAAATCTTGAACAATTTGAGGGACACGGTCACGATTCTCAATTGTAATATTTACTTCTTCTGCAATTTCTTCCGCTTTATCATATTGGATTGATCCCATTTGAACCCCAACAGTTTTACCCTCTAAATCTTCCAGGCTATTAATATTGCTATCTTTTAATGAAACGATCATATGATTTGCAGTATAATAAATTTCCGTAAAATCCACCTGCTCAGCGCGATCTTCTGTCGGAGTCATCCCCGCCAAGATAAGGTCGATGTTACCTGCCTTCATTGCAGTAATCAAACTTCCAAAGTCCATGTCCTGCACTTTCAATTCATAACCAAGCTCTTCTGTAATAGCTTTTGCAAGATCAACATCAAAGCCGATGATTTCTTCTCCTACCTCTGTATCAATATACTCAAATGGAGGATAGTCGGCGGAAGTACCCATGACTAATACTTTTTTCTCTCCTTCTCCCTCTCCACTCGTTCCGTCTCCATTACCAGATGTGCCACATGCAGACAACATGCCTACTACTAAAATACTAATGAATGAATACATAAACCATTTTTTCACAATAATTTCCCCCTAGCTTATTTTCAGAAAAGTAAAAATTTAATCTTATTATGAAACAAACCTACATTTAAATCAAGTAATTATATCGTGTATGTTTATTCGAATAAATGTATTTTAACACATGTTAATATTTATGCAATATAGTTAATAAAGATAAATAAAGTTTATATATTTTTATTATTCTGAAATATAGCGGTAATGTTATAACTCTATTGACCTATAAACTTATCGTAATTACAAAGGACTACAAATAAAAAAGTGCAAGGTCCACATTTGAATGTGTCCCTTGCACCAATATCCATTCAAGCACTCAATTCTACAGCCATCCGTTCTTTTAACTTCCTTCTAGCTCTATGGATCTTCGACTTTACAGTAGCCGGATTCATTTGCAAAGCTTTAGCAATTTCACGTTCTTTATATCCTCTCTCCATTTTAAGGACAAGCAGTTTTTTATCTTCCAGTGGGAAGTCTTCCATCTTTTCGCTTAAAAGCTCTTTTAAGAAGGTTACTTCCACCTCGGCTTCGACATTCTGGGTTGCTTCCAGTCCAAGAAAATCTAATATGTCTAATTCCACTGGATATCCTTTATTCTTTCTTTCCCGTCTTACAAAATCAATAGCAGTCCTGGTTGCAATAACGCAAAGCCAAGCACCAACCTTCTCCTTTTCCTCTAAGCTATCAAGCTTTTTGTAGGCTTTTAAGAAGGTTTCCTGCACATTATCTTCAGCTAATTGGCGGTCGCGGATAATGGTCAAACTCACGTGGAATACTTTCTCATAAAAGTGTTTATAAAGGTTCGTGAATTCCATCTACTCCACCACTCTCAAGCCGATATTTACTTTGAACAAGTCTCCGTCCGTTTCTATGTCGAGACTTCCTTCATGAAGTTCAATGATGGATTTTGCAATCGCAAGGCCAAGACCAGATCCTTCCGTATGCCGGGAGGTGTCTCCTCTTTTAAAGCGTTCGTATAATTCCTCGCTTTGATCATTCAATTCATATTTTGATACATTTTTAAAGGTGATCTTTGCTTCATTTCCAAACTGATGGACTTGAATATATACTCGTGAATTCTCCAAAGAGTATTTCACAATATTTCCTATCAAGTTATCAAAAACACGCCACATTTTTTGCCCGTCAACCATGGCATACAAAGGCTTATCTGTATTCGCAACTCGAAATTGCAGATTGGATTCCTTCAACGAACTATCATATTCCGCCAGTGCTTGCTGAAGAAGCTGATTCAGATCGACCCGCTCCTTTACAAGCTCGATATTCCCGCTTGCCATTTTTGATACTTCAAATAAGTCCTCAATTAAACCCTTTAAACGCTGTGATTTTTTATCAATGATTTCAAGGTAAGCCGATCTGTCTTCAGCAGAAAGGTCATTTTTCTTCAGAAGCTCCGTGTAAGTGATGATGGATGTCAACGGTGTTCGAAGATCATGGCTCACATTTGTAATCAGTTCCGTTTTCAAGCGCTCACTTTTTGCCTGTTCGTTTAGGGAAACCTTTACTCCTTTGTTTAATACATTCAGGTTTGCTGCCATTTTAGAAAGAATGGAATTTCCCTTTACTTCTATTGGCTCCCCTAGTTTACCTGCTGCCATTTCCTCAGTTTTGATGGAGATTTTATTGAAATAACCAACAATTTTTATCAAAAGAATACACGTCGGCACTCCTAAGAAAACAGCGAAGAGGAAATATAGCAGGAAGAAAGCTATATCAATAAAAATCATAAAGAAACCAAAGCCTAGTCCAAAGACTATCGCAAGGAGAATGAACACTTGGATGCCTGTAGTAGTATTTAAAAATGCATCTTTTATGATACGGTATAGCTGATGATACACTTTTTTACAAATTTTGAATGCTCTGAGAAGCATACTTTTTGTCCACGCTTGCTTGAAGTCCGTCAAGTCTTTTATCGTTGCCACCAAATATCTTAGTTGATAGTAGGTTAGTAAACTCATGGATGCTGAGACTAGAATACTAATTACAAATTCAGTAGCCCATGCAGTTGATAAGCTGTATGTCAATTGATTAATGCAATCATGCACCCACATTAGACTGAACAATAATAAGAAAGTAGAGACTCCTACCGCTGCAATTCTAAGGTCAACCGGAATTTTTTCATATAGGTTTTGCCACTTGGTCGCTTGTAATGGCAGAGAAATAATTTTCAACATAGTGACAAACCATAATAATAATACAATCAGTGAACTTATCCCAAGTCTCCAAAACCAAGTCCTATTCTCTTCATAACTAGTTTTTAAAGTCATCAATAGGCTATCGGAAGCAAGATCTGATGGCACACCAATCTTCCCATTAAAATCACCTCTTACATCAGCCAGTGCTTGGTACAACCAATCCTCGTAGGGCCAATTGTATGAATGAAAATACCTATCTCCATGTATCGTGTAATTAGTAACATATTGCATGTTATTTTCACTGAATAATTGTTCTAATGAATTAATTTGGGCATCTGTGTTGGTATAAATTTCTCCGTTTTGTTCAAAAAAGTATAAGATCTCATCGTTAAATAGAGATGAAACAGGAGGGAAGTTACTTTCATCATTAAAGTAATTATCCACTAATTTTTCCTTTTCTTCTCTTATTTTCTTCTCTACATGCTCATCACTTGAGAAATTTTTTCGAATATCCTCTAATTTTGCATCCCTTTCAGCTATTACCTCCTCTGGATTCTCACTAGATTCTCCGTTTTCTGCTAGTAGAATTCTTTCTTCATATTGATAGCGGATGTTATCTAGCTGAGCGTCCAATGAACCGTATTCATATCTATGTTCTTCTATTTCTTCCATGGTAACGGTAATTTTTTCTTTTACACTTTCTACTGACACAGTTCCAAGTTGTTCGCTTCTAATTAAAGTGTTGGCATATTCGCCAAGCTCACTACGGAACTCATCTGTTTCAAAATAATTTTTCTGTTCAAATCGTTCTAAGTTATTGATAAAATAAAAGCTTCCACTTAACGCACAAACAAAAACTAGCGCCATCAAAAAAGCTATTATTCTATTTCTCCATCTTGTACCCAATCCCCCATACCACCTTTAAATATCTTGGATTTTTTGGATCTATCTCTATCTTCTCTCTAATTTTCCGAATATGTACCGCCACTGTATTTTCCGCATTGTAGCCAGGTTCTTTCCAAACCCGCTCGTATAAATCATTGATGGAAAACACCCGGCCGGCATTGGTCATCAGCAGCTCCACTATTTTATATTCAATCGGCGTCAACTTGACCGGATCTCCCTGAACCGTTACTTCCTTTAATTCTTTATCAATGGTCAGTCCATTCAAATCAATGACTTTCTTGATTCCTTCAAACGTTCCAAGTGTGACATACCTCCTGAGCTGTGATTTCACTCTCGCGACAAGTTCCATCGGATTAAACGGCTTTGTTACATAATCATCCGCCCCCACCTGCAGCCCAAGGATTTTATCGGTATCCTCACTTTTTGCGCTTAAGATGATGATTGGAATGTTCTTCTCTTCGCGTATTCTATGTGTTGCAGAAATACCATCGAGCCTCGGCATCATCACATCTAATAAAATTAAATGCACTTCATTTTCATGAAGCATTTCTAACGCTTCCACCCCATCTTGAGCCTTTAAGACCTTCACACCTTCATTTTTCAAATAGATTTCAATCGCATCTCTTATTTCTTTCTCATCATCCACTACCAACACAGTATAGTTCGCCATCTCTCACCCTTCTCCCACTTACCACTCTTTCTCTATATACACATCATATATGGTAAATCTTAAGTATTATTGAAGTATTTTCTTAAGAATTTCTTAAGTTACTAACCTATTATATAATTGTTGGGAAGTGGGATATATAGTAAATAGTAATAACCTCGTTTCTTGTAATTTTCTAATTATGTAAGAATTAGTGAAAACCACCACTAGGGAGAAGAAATAAGTGAGTGCAAAAAAGAGTTTAATTATTGGAAGCTTAGCAATTTTAATAGTATTAGGTGGATGTAATGTTATGAGCAATTTAGAATCAGAAAACAGTAATAATGCGGGAAACATCACACAAGAACAACACGAAAAAGGCATTTTTGTAAGTGTGCAAAGTTATAAAGGAAAGGAATACGAACTTAATAGCGGCAAGCAAACAGGTAAAATCGCAAAAAAGAACAAAGAAAAAATTGAAGAAGCTGTCGTTAAGTATTTTCAAGATCAATACAAAACAAAAGTAATCGTACATAATATCGTCGGTGCTGTGGATGGGGCAACCGTATTTGTTGAGTCAGTTGGAGAACCTCATTTTCATACTTTTGCTATCGTACCTATTGATGTAAAAGAAAAGATAGTTAGAACGGACAGTGTATGGTCTCAAGAAGGGCAAGTGGAAAATGCAATGCACTCTGGCCTGTTTGCAATGGTATTTGATAAGGAAATCAAAAAACTAAACGACTTTATTCGTGCTAAAGTAGAAGAATTCCCTATCGTTGGTATAACCGAAGAAGCTCTAGCTAATGTTAGGGCTGGTGGATATAGCACCCCATACTACTACACAAATACTAAAGGCAATGAGTTTGATGTTCTTTTGGAAAAGTATTTAAGTGACCCTACCATTACCGCGGATAAATTAAGAGATAGTTTTAATAAGGATAGTTATTCCGCTGATAGTATTATTTTCACCCTTGATCTATATATGGCAGAAAGTAATGTAGAGCCTAGCCAAGAGATTTTTGATTCTATTGTTAAAGATCTAGAGGAAATGGAGAACTTACCTAAAGGTTCTTACACTGTATTATTAAACGACAATAGAATAGATAAGAAATCAGCCATTGGACCAAAGTCGAATACACTAGAACGATCTTTTCCCGATTATATTGTAAAAAATTGATAAAATAGTAGATTAACATTTGGTAATTGGGGTATTTTTACAAACAGTAGGACTTTCTTACATGTAAAAGAGCAATATCCACTTAATTTTCCAACTCGTTCCTGTTACCAATCTACCATTTTACATTATTTAGGTAACTTTTGACCATCCTGTATTTTATTAAAGTAGACTATCAGTTAGAATTAGGTGAATGTATAACATCCACTCGGGAGGACAATAACGTGAAATTAAACAATAGAATATTAATTGGAAGTATAGGTCTATCACTAATGTTAGGTGGGTGCGGAAATATGAATCAAACAAACGCAAATGAAGGAAATGAACAAAACGAATCAACCAAAGCTGAAAACCAAAATTCTGATGATAGGTTAGTTCGTGTACAGGATTACACAGGTGAAGGTTACACTCTTAAAAATGGAGAGAAAACCGACAAGATAGCCCAGGAAAATAAAGAAGAAATCACAGAGGCTGTGGAGAAATTCTTCCTCGAAAAATACAAGACAGAAGTGATTGTACATAATATGGTAGGTGCTGTTGATGGTGCCAGTGTATATGTTGAGTCTGTAGGAGAACCTCACTTTTATACATTCGCGATTGTTCCAATCGATGTAAGTCAGAAAAAGGTTCATACAGATAAGGTCTGGTCTCAAGAAGGGCAAGTGGAGAATGCTATAAGGACTTCTTTGTTCGCGATGGTTTTCGATGAGGAAATAGGAGTCTTAGATAGATATCTAGAACAACTTAGTGAGTCAGAACCTATAACTGGCCGAACAAAAGATGCATTAGAAAGAGTTAGTGCAGCAGGCTATGCTACTCCTTTTTATTTTGTTAATACAGCTGGAGATGAATTTGATATTTTATTAGAACAGTACCTAGATAACCCAAATATTAGTAAAGAAGAATTAAAGAGTATGTTCACTCCTGATATGTACACAGCGAATAAAGTTATTTTCACCCTATATCTCTACATGAAGGAAGTAGATTTGGAACCTGATAATCAACTTTTCCAAAAAATAGTTTCAGATATAGAGGAAATGGAAGGATTGGCGAAAGGATCATACAGTGTTCTTCTAAACGATAATTTTATTGATAAAACCTCTGGAGTTGGATTTAAAGATAACTCCTTAGAACGAGGATTTCCTAAGAATATTATTAAAGAGTAATGGAGGTGTGAGAATTGTCAGTTCCTCAAAAAATCCACTTTGATACTTCAACTCACCCAAATCTAGTTGAACTTGCAGGGTATCATGCCTACAACAAATATGACAAAGAAGATTTATTAACTGTAAATGGCGTTGATTACGTTGTTCTTGATACACTTTACGGACATAGTTCAGGTCTAGATGCATTAACTGTGTTTAATATGAATTCAGAAGAGATTACTATAGTCTATGTAGGTACTGATAAAAATCAATTTCAAGATCTTAAAACTGATGTGCAACTTCTAAGTGACCTAACTCCTGAACAAATTCAAGCAGCCCGATTGTACTTTGATAAGATGAATAATAAGTATATGGACAGTGGAGGTGTTTCCTCCATTACTGGCAACTCCCTTGGAGGTGCACTCGTTGCTGCTGTTGCAATAGAAAACCCTGAGGTACATGCAGTAACTATCAATCCAGCGCTTCTACCTGAAGGGATGTTAGAACCGAATGAATCTTATGACAACATTACAAACTATTTCAGCACCTACGATGTACTCACACAAACTTTAATGGCTTTGAAGCTGGACAGAATTCCAGGCCATCGTCATGAAATTTACAATGGGATTCCTGATTTTGCAATGCTCGGAACCAACCATACGGGCTATCTTCATAAAGAGGATGGCACTCAATATTATGAGATCGGTATTAAAGGACAACCCGGTTATGGAAAAATTTATATAGATGCGGACTCCCATATTGTAACTAGTATTTGGACTGGTTACCCACTGTATGGAGGAAATTCAGAAAGAATAGAGATTGATAAGGAGCAATTAGTCGTATTGGCTGATGCTCTAAGCAGTGTTGTTACGGAAAGGTTGGAACTTGCAAGCAGTTATATGGGAAACTCTGTAGATATTGTAGAATATGAAGGTAATAACCTATATCAGCGCATGAGAGTTCTTCAGGAGCAATTTGAAGATTTATTCAACAATCTCGTCGGTGATCCTTTATTCCGAAACATTACAGCAATCTCGAATCGACTTAAATCGGAAATTGATCGGCTCATTATCTTGCTAGACCTCGCCGAAGTGCGATGCAAATCGCTGAACTATGTGCTGAACTCCCCTCCCTCTGAACTTATTGAACATCTTTTCAATAAGAATATTAGCGTCGAGTCGGTTTTCTCGGAAGCACGTCGACAGTTAAACGACCTTCGCGATGATGTAGATGGGTTAACAAACATTTTACATGGTATTGTCATGGACTTAATTCCTGAACTCTTCCAGGGTGGCCAAGAAGCTTGGTATGACGCTGTAGTTGGTGAGCTTAGGGCACACTACAGTATTGTGAATGGAAACAGGGAAAAACTACTTACAAACATAACTGAATTCAAAAAACAGGTCGAAGATGTTGCGGAAGCCTTTGATAAAAAGGATAAATCATTGGGTCATGCTATCCGTAATAACGGCGGTTCCATACTTGGTATTGACGGAGTGCAGCATACAAATACATACACCCTAGAACAATCCCCTTATCTTTTGATGAAAATGAAACTTAAGGATGCCCAAGTAGATTTTGCATTTTCAAGGTTTTCTTCTGTAAGTCACAGCCTGCTAATTCCGTTACTGAGCAAATTGCATTTACTGACCTTTGCCATTGAAGGTTCTTTGGATACAATTAGTAGTTCTATCAAAGGTGCAACCAACCTAGCTTTTAATGGAACATTGATTGGCAATCTTATTAGTAAATTTAGTGATTTCGATGATCAAGTAAAGAGTAAAGTTTACACTTCTTTAGAACCAATCGACGAGCTCACTTCCACACTTAGAGGAATTCGCAAAGGATTAAACCAATTAATTCATGGCTACCCTACCCTTTTAACAAATTTCAAACCTTATTTGGATAGTGCGATTTTTGGAGAAGACAATTTCTATAATGTCCATCTTTACAACCTTGCTTCTATTGCGATCCTTAAAGAAATGGATTTGCTCTTCACAGATATTGTCCACCAGCTTTCCTCCCAGCAGGCCGTCAGTATCGATGTACTCGTAGAAGTTTCTGAAAAAGTTAAACAGAACATGGGGATCCTACAAGAACAGGTAGAACGAGGAACAATCTCTTAAACTAAAATACACGTATAAGTAATACGTGTATTTTTAGTTTTCAAGAGATTAATATGATCTTAGATAGGAGTTGTTACATTGGTTAGATTATTGGTGGTTTTCGCAAGTATTCTATTGCTATTATCTGGTTGCAATCAGATGAATGGTAAGAATACCAACGCTACCCAAGCAGAAAACAACAAAGTACACGACACTTTGGTTCGTGTGCAGGACTATACTGGTGAAGGTTATACTCTTAGAAATGGAAACAAAACGGATAAAATAACCAAGAAAAATAAGGAAGAAATCACGGAGGCTGTGGAGAAGTTCTTCTTGGAAAAATACAAAACAGAAGTAATGGTACATAACATGGTAGGGGCAGTTGACGGAGCTACCGTGTTTGTAGAATCCGTTGGAGAACCGCATTTTTATACGTATGCCATTGTTCCGATTGATGTAGATCAGAAAAGAGTACTTAGTGAAAATGTATGGTCTCAGGAAGGTCAAGTCGAGAATGCAATTAAAACCGGTCTATATGCCATGATTTTTCACGAGGAGTTTTCCAAACTTGAAAAGTATCTACTAGATATAGTTAGTGATCATCCAATAACTGGAATAACTGAAGAAGCTTTAAGAAATGTTCGGGCCACAGGATATAGTACTCCTTTTTATTACTCTAGTACAATGGGTGACTCCTTAGACTTCCTCTTTGAAGAATATATGAATGATCAGGAGATTTCCATATCAGAATGGAAAGACCTAATTGAACAAAACCCCTACTCCCCTGATTCCATATTATTTAGTATATCTTTATATATGGAAGAAAATGTTGAACCCGACGAAAAGATACTTAACCAAATTGTATCAGACATTGAAGAGATGAAGGATATTCCTAGAGGATCTTATAACATCATCTTAAATGATAATTGGATCAACAAAACAACAGCCATCGGAGCAAAAGACAACTCTATAGAGCATTCTTATCCGAACGATATTATTAAGGAATAATGAGATTTAAAAAATGAAATAAAGTACTATCAGAATGAACTTAAGAGACAGGAGGTTTATACCTAATGGATAAAGTTTTCATAATATGTTTAGGAATCTCCCTATCCTTAGCTGGTTGCAGCAATCTACAATCAAGTAATGGGCAACCTGATAATGCTCAGGCAGAATACAACAATAAAGATGATAGATTAGTACGTGTTCAAGACTATACTGGTGAAGGCTATACCCTTAGGAATGGAAACAAAACGGATAAAATAGCTCAGGAAAATAAGGAAGAAATCACGGAGGCTGTGGAGAAGTTCTTCTTGGAAAAATACAAAACAGAAGTAATGGTACATAACATGGTTGGTGCCTCTGGTGGTGCCAGCGTGTATGTTGAATCAATCGGTGAGCCCCACTTTTATACTTTTGCGATTGTTCCAATCGATGTAAGTCAAAAGAAAGTTCATACAGATAAGGTATGGTCTCAAGAAGGACAAGTCGAGAATGCTATTAAGACTGCCTTATTCGCGATTGTTTTCGACGAGGAAATAGAAGTTTTAAATAGATATTTAGAAGAGCTTATAAAGACGGAACCGATAACTGGTAGAACGCATGAGGCATTAGAAAGAGTTAGCGCAGCAGGGTATGCTACCCCATTCTATTACACGAATACAACCGGGGATGAGTTTGATATTTTACTAGACCACTACCTCGAAAACCCGAATGTTAGTGCTAATGAATTAAAGAATATGTTTACATCTGAAATGTACACAGCAAACAGTATTACTTTTACCATTTACCTCTACATGAGGCATGAAAACCTAGAACCAGATAATGAACTGTTTAAAAGAATTGTATCTGACATTGAAGAAATGAAAGGTTTGGCGAAAGCTGCATACAGTGTAGTCTTAAACGATAATTATATCGATAAGAAATCTGGAGTTGGCTATAAAGACAACTCGTTAAAACGAGCTACCCCTAACAATATTATCAAAGAGTAATCTAGGAGGAAAAAACATGAATACTTTATATAAATTATTGGTTATTTGTATAGGATCCTCCCTCTTCTTAACTGGATGCAGCAACCTACAATCAAGGAATGATCAACCTGAAAATGTTCATGCTGAACACAACAATAAAGATGATAGATTTGTTCACGTGCAAGAATATACCGGTGAAGGCTATACTCTTAGAAATGGAAACAAGTCGGATAAAATAGCTCAAAAAAATAAAGAAGAAATTACGAATGCTGTGGAAAAGTTCTTCTTGGAAAAATACAAAACAGAAGTAATGATACATAATATGGTAGGGGCAGTTGACGGAGCTACCGTGTTTGTAGAGTCTGTTGGAGAACCTCACTTCTATACGTATGCAATTGTTCCAATTGATGTAGATCAGAAAAAAGTCCTTAGTGAAAAAGTATGGTCTCAAGAGGGGCAAGTGGAAGATGCAATTATAACAGGGATTTTTGCCATGATATTTGATCAGGAACTTGCTAAATATGAAGAATTCGTGGAAGAAATGATTGAAAAACATCCTATTACAGGAATAACGGAAGATGCACTAAAAAATGTCCGTGCAGGAGGGCATGGGAACACTTTTTACTACACTAACAGTTATGACCCAGTTTTTGACCAATTGGTAACTAAATATCTAGATAACCCCAATATCACTTCTGAAGAGTGGAAATCCTTTTTTGGTAAAGAGGATTATTCTTCAAGAGGTTTCACAATTACCTTATATTTATATATGGAAGATGAGAATGCTGAGCCTGATGAAGATGTTTTCAATGATATTGTTAATGGATTAGAAGAGCTCGATGGGATTCCTAAAGCCTATTACTCTGTCGTATTAAACGATAATTACATCGATAAAACGAATGCTTTGGGATTAAAAGAAAATTCATTAAGACGTTCTAGTCCTGATTATATTATTAAAGAGTAAAATCTGCAGAAGTCTCGAAAACTAAAGCACGCCCTCTTACTGGCGTGCTTTTCCTATCATCTATTCAATTCTTCGTAAATCGGATTGAGCAGAGCCCCTTTTGGATCCTGACTCAGCTCCCACATTATCGCTCCACCAAGTCCATTAGCTTTCAGAAATTCAGTTTTTTTCACAATCGATTCTTTGTCATCATAACTGATGAACGTATTTCCGTCATAAAGAATCGGTACTTCTGTCTCTTCTAACCAATATCGCTCAAATCCGTTCTTATTGATGTATTCAGAATCAAGCTTGGCATAGCTAAACGAAGTACCCCCATTAAATGACTGGTACAAGCCATTATTATCGGAGGTCAAATAAATAATTTCATGTGGGTTGTCAGTTTCCTCGTTGACTTTCGGTTTCTTTTCTGAAGTCAAACTAGTAGGGACAGACTTTGAAGTATTTATTAAATATATAAATAACTACTCCACTTACAAGAACCAGTAGAACCAATAAATAACGTACGTTTCCGTCTAAGTTGCATATTAATAAACTGCTTAACCATTATTCTAATATGCTATGGGTGGAGAATGTAGCGGTAAATATTAGCTTTCAACGTAACAAAAAAATGCCGATTCCATATTAGGAATCGACATTTTCTTAAATCTTATAGCTCTTCACAATGCTCTTCGAAATAACCTTGAAGCTTTGTGATAACAGACATTGGAGCATGCCCTTCGATTTCGTGTCTTTCTACCATCGTTACAATCTTCCCGTCTTTTAGTAACGCAAAAGAAGGAGAGGACGGCGGATAGCCTTCAAAATACTCACGAGCTTTCTCAGTTGCTTCTTTATCCTGACCAGCAAATACTGTAACTAAGTGAGTCGGACGCTTGTCATAGTGTACTGAGTGTGTTGCTGCCGGGCGAGCAATTCCACCTGCACATCCACAAACCGAGTTCACCATCACAAGTGTCGTCCCTTTACGCGCAAATGCTTCTTCTACATCTTCAACTGTTCTAAGTTGCTCATAGCCAGCGTTATCCATCTCTTCTCTGGCAGTACGAACAACATCATTCATAAACATATTAAAATCGATATTCATGTTGTATCACCTCAAGTTTTTACTACTCTTATCATACCAATTATTTTCAAATAAAAAAACAAAAAAGGTTTATTTTCTATAAAGGCGGGTATTATATCACTAACATCTAGATGTCCATACCCCTATACTCCCTAGATGAAGGAAAGTGATATGCTCACTTTCCTTTTTTTTTTCGATAGAACCTTATCAAAGACTTTCACCCATACAATTATTGTCTATATCTCTCGACTAGCTTTTCTACTGCCTTGGATACAGAAACTTCATCCATACCAATTTGTTTTTCAAGTATAGGCAACTGCAATCTCACAGATTCTTCTTCAAAAAACATCCGCTCTATCTCAGCTTTCAAAGAGGTATAGAACCAAGTCTTTTTTTGCTCATTACGCCTTTTTAAAAAAACACCAGAGTTTTTGGTTTGTCCGATAAACTCTTCCACTATGCTCCAAGTTTTATCAATAGAAATATTATTTAATGCCGAACACGTAAATGCCTTTGTCTCCCAACCATCTGTTGCAGGTTGCAAAAAGTGAAGGATTTGTTTGTACTCATGTGCCGTTTTCTCCGCTCTTGCTTTATTATCCCCATCCGCTTTGTTCACGACAATTGCATCTACACTCTCCATAATACCTTTCTTCATCCCTTGCAGCTCATCCCCTGCACCAGTTAAAACAAGCAATAAGAAGAAATCAACCATGTCCCGCACTATTGCTTCACTTTGTCCAACACCAACAGTTTCCACCAGGATCACATCATACCCTGCAGCTTCACATAAAAGAATGCTTTCACGCGTTTTTCGGTGAACTCCACCTAGCGTGCCACTTGAAGGAGATGGACGGATGAAGGCTTGCGGATGTCTTGCGAGTTGCTCCATTCTCGTTTTGTCCCCTAGGATACTACCACCTGTCTTGGAGCTACTCGGATCGACTGCAAGCACAGCCACTTTATGGCCATGCTCGCATAAATACAACCCAAATGCTTCAATGAATGTGCTCTTACCTGCTCCAGGTACTCCGCTGATTCCTATTCGAACAGAGTTACCAGTAGCTGGCATCAGTTCCTGAATGATTTCCTGACTTTTATGAAAATGTCTTGTTGCATTGCTTTCCACAAGCGTGATGGCTTGAGCGAGATCAGAACGTACTCCGTCATAGATACCTGAAATGATATCCGCTGTACTTCGCTCCTCTTTCTTGAGCACCTTTTTTCGAGGTTTACGCTCTTTACTCATGTGTTTCTTCCACTTCCTCATAGCCAAGGCGTGTGTAGATTTCATCCAGGACCTTTTCTGCTGCAAGCGGTATGACTGTACCTGGTCCGAATATTGCTGATGCACCTTTGCTATAAAGGAAATCATAATCCTGAGCTGGAATGACTCCGCCAATTACTACAATGATGTCTTCACGGTTCAACTTTTTCAACTCTTCCACCAGTTGTGGAAGGAGTGTCTTATGACCGGCAGCAAGGGAACTGATGCCAATTACATGTACATCATTTTCCACTGCCTGCAACGCTGTCTCTGCTGGTGTTTGGAAAAGAGGTCCGATATCCACGTCAAATCCAAGGTCGGCAAACGCGGTTGAAATGACTTTTGCCCCTCTGTCATGTCCATCCTGTCCCATTTTCGCAATCATGATCCTTGGTCTTCTTCCCTCGAACTCAAGAAATTCCTCAATTTTGTCCTTCACGGCCTTCATCTCCTCCTCATTGGAGAATTCACTGCTGTATACACCGCTGATAGAACGGATGACGGCACGATGGCGATTGGCTACTTTTTCAATAGCATCCGAGATCTCTCCAAGACTTGCACGGGCACGGGCAGCATCAACGGCTAGCTCCAACAAATTGCCTTTACCAGTTCGAGCAGCATCTGTAAGTGCTTCTAAAGCAGAAACGACTTCTGTTTCATCTCTGTTTTCACGCAGCTCTTGCAAACGTAGAATCTGCTTTTTACGAACCTCTGCATTGTCAATATCCAAAACATCTATTGCCATATCTTCTTTTTCCAAACGGAATTTGTTGACCCCAATGATCGCTTCTTTACCGGAATCAATTTTAGCTTGACGACGCGCTGAAGCTTCTTCTATTCTCATCTTCGGTAATCCTGTCTCAATCGCTTTTGCCATACCGCCAAGCTCTTCAATTTCCTCAATATGTGCCCACGCTTTATCAATCAGTTCCTTCGTCAATGTTTCCACATAATACGAACCAGCCCAAGGATCGATGACTTTTGTGATCTCCGTTTCCTCCTGCAAATACAACTGCGTATTACGCGCAATACGGGCGGAAAAGTCCGTTGGCAACGCAATCGCTTCATCCAAGGCGTTGGTGTGCAAGGATTGTGTATGCCCATTGGCTGCCGCTAATGCCTCAATGCATGTACGTGTCACATTATTAAACGGATCCTGCTCCGTCAAACTCCAACCTGAAGTTTGAGAATGAGTCCTTAATGCCATGGACTTCGGATTTTGTGGCGTGAACTCCTTCATCATCTTCGCCCATATATATCGAGCGGCCCGCATTTTCGCTACTTCCATGAAGAAGTTCATGCCGATTGCCCAGAAAAAAGAAAGTCTTGGAGCAAATTTATCGATATCAATGCCAGCTTCAAGCCCTGTTCTTACATATTCGAGACCGTCTGCAAGCGTATAGGCAAGCTCGATATCCGCCGGTGCTCCTGCTTCTTGCATATGATAACCGGAAATACTGATGCTATTGAATTTCGGCATATGCTGGGATGTGTAAGCGAATATATCGCCAATAATTCGCATGGACATCTCTGGCGGATAAATATACGTATTACGAACCATATATTCTTTTAAAATATCATTTTGTATCGTCCCGGAAAGCTTTTCTGGACTTACCCCTTGTTCCTCAGCTGTAACGATGTAAAAAGCCATTATCGGCAGAACCGCCCCGTTCATCGTCATCGATACGGACATTTTATCCAAAGGAATACCATCAAAAAGAACCTTCATATCGAGAATGGAATCAATGGCAACACCTGCTTTTCCGACATCCCCTTCTACTCTGGGATGATCGGAATCATAACCACGATGTGTCGCAAGGTCAAAGGCAACAGACAACCCCTTTTGCCCCATTTCCAGATTTCTTCTATAAAAAGCATTGCTCTCTTCCGCTGTCGAGAAACCGGCATACTGACGGATCGTCCATGGACGGTTCACATACATGGTTGGATAAGGACCACGCAAATACGGGGCGATACCAGGGAGCGTTCCCAGGTGGTCGGCTCCATCCAAATCGGCCGGTGAGTAATTAGCTTTCAATTTAATTTGTTCATTGGTTTCATAAAATAGTTCTTCCACGGCTTCATTGAATAGTGGCACTTGGCTGGATGTGGCTTTCTTATTCAGTGTTCTCGTTGAAAAATCAGGCTTCATTGTCGGTCAACCCCATTTCTTGGTGTATCTTTACTAATTGTTCATAACAATTGGAGCGCATATGGATAAAATCACTTACCCCTATTTCCTGCAATTCTTTATGACGAGTTGCTTCAGGCAATCCAGCAACCAATATTTTTCGGTTAGGCGAATTTATAGCCATTACTGCTGCATTTAACAACTCTTCGTAAGTGTCATCACTTCCACAAATGCATACATACCCTGTTATGTTATGAGCCGAGCTCCATTCCACTATTTCATTAGCATCTTCAAAGCTTGGACTGACGACAGGTAGAAGACCCCCTACTTGAAAAAAGCCTGATGAGAAGTCCGTTCGTGGCTTGTGTGTTGCTAATGAACCAAGATTGAGCAAGGTAACTTTTGGAGGCGTTCCCTCTTTTTCCTGATACAACTTCGCTTGGTAACGCAGACTTTCAAAGGCTACAGATAATCTTAAGGGTTGAATGGCCTGTACTTTTACTGTAGCAAGTTCATTTTCTTCGATAGGCTTTGAGCTTATCTGCTGCTTTAGCTCCTCTTGAAGATTTGCATACATATTAGTCCCGACCAACACTTTCTTTCTGTTTTGGACATCCTTAAGTCGCTTGCCTTTTACCTCTGCAATGCAGTCCTGTAGGAAATTCCTTCGCAGAGCTTCCACTATACCGCCAAGCTTCTCCAGCTTCTGAAATAGATTCCAAGCTTCATCTGCCAATTGATTCGTCAGGTTTTCTACGTAATAAGATCCTGCTGCTGGATCAACAACTTTGCCTAAGAAGCTCTCTTCTTTTAAGATGTAGTGGGTATTCCTTGCAATTCTGCGGGAGAAAACATCCCCACCTTGCTGATAGCTATCTACATTGATACTATCTGCTCCACCGATCGCGGCAGAGAATGCCTCGGTTGTCGTACGGAGCATGTTGACGTACGGATCAAGATTAGATTTAGTAAACATAGAAGTTGTGGCATGGACCGTCATTTTCTGTGCTTGGTCATCTCCCCCAAAAGCCTCCACGATATTTGCCCATAACACTCTTGCTGCTCTCAACTTGCTAAGCTCCATGAAGAAGTCACTTCCAACCGGGAAAGTGAATGCTATTTCCTGGGAAGCTTCATCAATGGACATGCCTCTATTCATAAGCTCTTGCAAATATTCAACTGCTGTCGCCATAGCCGCTGCGAGTTCTTGCACAGCATTGGCTCCCCCGTTGTGATAAGGATTGGACTGAATCCAGACTGTTTTAAGGTACGGAGCATTATTTTCTTTCCACTCTATATTAGATTTCATTTCGTCATAATATTGCTTGAGTGGCTTATTTAGTGTACCTGTTGCTGCTAACTCGCCGACAGGATCTGCTCCAATGATTCCCTGTAAGTTATTTGTCTCCATCCCGCTGTCGATCAAGGCATTGATGAATGTTGTTGCAGAGGTTCCAGCATGTATTTGGAGAGGTATGATATTTAACGAAATCTCACTGAAAATCGTCTTAATGTCTTTTTGTTCTTTAATTACTAATGCATTGGGCTCTGTGGATGGATAAGTGGCAAAATGAATAGATTGCAAGCCACTTCGTAGTTCCTTTTTCAATTGAGCATTTAATTCCTCAAATGAAGTAGATGGATATAATTGTTGGCTGACTGTCCAATCAGACTTGTCTATTAATTGTTTAAATGAATGGTCATTTATATCGTTTTTTGTATATACCGGTTTACGTGTAATGCCTTCGTATGTAACGGTGTTGAGCTTGGAAATCGGCTTCCCCTTCAACGCTTTCTCTGCCTGCTCAACCCACTCCTCCATAGCCACTTTTGGGAAACTATTGTTCTTCATCTCTTTCAATCTACTCATCTTCATCCCCTCGTTTCCTCAATTGCGAAATCGCTTACAAAATTATTTTTTTCAAAAGTTCATATATTTATTTTAATATAGTTATGTGAGCTCGGCAAATAAAGAAAGCATTGGATTTACTTATTTTTCGGTGGTATTCCTTATAGAGAATAACTATACTTACTATATAAATGATAGTTTCTTAAAAAGGTAGTGATTTATACGATGTTATACATATGGAATATTGAAAACATAATGAAAGAAACACTAGAAAAGCTCAACATAGACATCAACTTTGAATTTGACAATAAGTTAAAAGCACCAATGAGTTTTAACATATCAACCAACACCATCAAATTCGATTATTTGCAAATCAACGGATACAAAGCCAAACTAAACAATAAAATCAGAGAATCCGATGAGAACTTTGTGAAGCTCATACTCTTCCATGAGATTGGTTATTACCTGGATTTCAAAAAGAACAAGCATGACTTAAGGATATTGATGTATGGGGGAGAAGATGAAAAGAAAATCCTTATGCGGCAAATTGAAAAAAATGCGTGGGTGTTTGGGAGGACGGTTGTACCAGATTATCTGCTGGAAGCTTATGATAAAATGCGTGAGTTGGATGGGATGTTTTCAAGAATTAAATAAACCAAAGATTTCTGGTCGGCAAGACAGGCTAAGAAGCAATGCTTTTTAGCCTGATCTATTTCAATTCAATATTAAGTTCTTCCACCAAATCTTTTAAAGCAGGTCTCCCATTTCCGTTTCTGCCTGTGATTTTGGAAGCTGAAATCAATGAGTTTAATACAGCTTCTTCTGTCGCCTCCCCAATTGCCCGAAAAGCGATATCAATATCTTCCTCATGTATGATGGGAACAGTTGTGCACTTGCCTGGATTGTCATGAGGAATTTTTGTAGCTGTCGAAAAACCAATCACGACTTCTCCACTCCCCGTTGTGATTATGGAACCTGTACGGGACAGGCCTGTGACAGTTCTTTTTAGAATCCTGTTTAGTTGTCGTTCCGATACGGGAAGATCTGTACCGACAATGATAATAATTGAACCTTTGTCTTCTTCCTTGACAGTTTCGCGTAAGGCTTTCTCTATTTCTTTTCCTATACGTTTACCCCCTATGGTTAAGTCACCCAAACTTCCGAAGTTGGTTAACACCAAAACCCCCATCGTATATTTCCCATGCTGCATCTCCATCTCCCTTGATGACGTTCCAACCCCACCTTTCAAAGAATAGCAAAGCATTCCTCTTCCAGCTCCCACTGAGCCTTCTTCCACTATTGACGATGTATTATGTAATGCTTCAAGAATATGCTCCTTTGTAACGAATCTAGATCGGATATCATTTAACATCATGTCATTACATTCACATACAATCGGATTGACGGTACCTGTTGTCCGCCCGATTTCTGGATTACGTTGCAGCATATAATCAAATACTGCATCTACTGCAGTCCCAATACTTAGTGTGTTTGTCAGAACGATTGGAGTTTCTAACGTTCCAAGTTCCGTAATTTGAATGGTCCCCACTGATTTACCAAATCCATTAATGATATGGCTTGATGCAATTAGCTTTTCTTTGAAGGTATTTCCTTGATGTGGGAGAATTGCAGTGACACCGGTTTGCTTGTCCCCATCACTAAGTGTAACATGTCCAACAGTAACTCCATTTACATCTGTGATAGTGTTATTTTGGCCAGGTTTCATTTCTCCCACTTTCACTCCATAATCTCTTATTCTCTTTTGGTGTGACATGGTGAAATCTCCTTTCTAGTACCTTTTTGATCATTTCTATATTACCACATTAATCCAATTGCTGTTTGGTCAGATCAAAAGTCCAAAAGTTTTTGTACGTAGATTTCATCATAAGTATTATCCCAAACCAGCAAAACCGAATTCCCTCTAGACAGATCTGGAACTGTTCCATATCTTCATACTAAAAAACCGACAAAGCCTTCCATTCAAGAAGGACCTTATCGGTTTCCACATTATTAATAAATCGAAGTATTCTCTTTAGACATTTTCTCAATGATTTCCTTAACGCGAGCAAGGAAGCGTCCGCATACTAAGCCATCAAGTACACGGTGATCTAGGGACATACATAGGTTCACCATATCGCGAACAGCAATCATGCCATGGTCCATTACTACCGGCCGTTTCACGATGGATTCCACCTGCAGGATAGCCGCTTGTGGGTAGTTGATGATACCTTGTGATTGTACAGAACCAAATGAACCAGTGTTGTTGACAGTAAATGTTCCACCTTGCATCTCTGCAGATGTTAATTTACCAGCGCGAACTTTGTTTGCAAGTTCTGTAATTTCACGTGCGATGCCTTTGATTGTCTTTTCGTCAGCGTTGCGTATAACCGGAACATAAAGAGCGTCGTCTGTTGCAACCGCAATCGAGATATTGATATCTTTCTTTTGGACGATTTTATCGCCAGCCCACATGGAGTTGATTTGTGGGAATTCTTTCAATGCTTGCGCAACTGCTTTTACGAAGAAAGCGAAGAAAGTAAGGTTGTAACCTTCTTTTTTCTTGAATTCACTCTTCAATGAGTTGCGGTATTCTACAAGGTTTGTCGCATCAACCTCAATCATCGTCCAAGCATGTGGCGCTTCGTGCTTGCTGCGCAGCATGTTTGCAGCGATTGCTTTACGCACGCCTGTTACAGGGATTTCGATGTCTCCAGCTTCCACTGGTACGTTAACTGGTTGAGCTGCTTTTGGAGCACTTGCTGCTGCCGGTGCAGATGGAGCAGTCGGTGCTGCAGGCGCGGCTTTTGGTGCTTCCGCCACTGGAGCTTGAGCCGCTGCCGGCTTGGAATCTGCAGTTGGGATGTTACCTGAATCGATAACCGCCTGGATGTCTTTTCTTGTGATACGTCCGCCTGCTCCGCTTCCTTTTACTTGCTCAAGATCTACATTGTTCTCTTGTGCAAGACGAAGTACTGCTGGAGAGTAGCGACGTTTGTTAGGTGCGTCTGCATCCTCTTGTGCAGCTGGTGTTGATGGCGCTTCGGATTTAGCTGCAGGTGCAGGTGCATTCTCTTCTTTCGGTGCGTCAGCAGTTGCTTCTGCCTCTCCGCCACCTTCTGTTTCGATATAGCAGATGATTTCTCCTACTGCAAGGGTGTCACCGTCTTCTGCTACAAGTTCTTTGATCGTTCCTGCAAAAGAAGATGGGATTTCTGCGTTGACTTTATCTGTCATGACCTCTGCTAGAGGGTCGTATTTGTTTACTTTGTCGCCTACGCTTACGATCCAACGACTGATAGTTCCTTCAGTTACGCTTTCTCCTAGCTGTGGCATTGTAATTTTTTCTACTGCCATGATGAGAACCTCCTTTAATCGGTGGGCTCTGTTGAACTTTGCAGCTGATCTCAGTTCCAGGAACTTGCTTTCCGGGGGTGGTCCGGGAGCCTCCTCAGGCTACGCCTTGCGGGGTCTCCCATGTCCCTTCCTCCCGCAGGACAAGGAAAGCTTCGATAGCTTTACTTCGCACGAAGAAAATGCATAGCATTTTCGAGGAGTCAAGCTCCTTCCACTACGATCAACTGCAAGGATAATCAACATTACCATTCATTCACTCTTCCACTTATAAAATCAGGTATTAGTATTGAGCTAGCTCACGCATCGCCTTTTCTACTTTGTCCGGGTTTACCATGAAGTATTTCTCCATAGTCGGCGCATAAGGCATTGCAGGTACGTCTGGTCCAGCTAGGCGCATGATTGGTGCGTCAAGGTCGAATAAGCAGTTTTCTGCAATGATTGCAGACACTTCACTCATGATGCTTCCTTCTTTTGTATCTTCTGTAAGTAGAAGTACTTTTCCTGTTTTAGAAGCAGCTTCCATGATTGCTTCCTTATCAAGCGGGTAAACCGTACGTAAATCTAGAATGTGAGCGGAAATTCCGTCTTGTGCCAGACGCTCTGCTGCTTGCAATGCAAAGTGTACACACAATCCGTAAGTGATAACCGTGATATCTTCCCCTTCGCGTTTCACGTCTGCTTTACCGATTGGAAGGACGTAATCATCTGTTGGTACTTCGCCTTTGATTAGACGGTACGCGCGTTTGTGCTCGAAGAATAGTACCGGATCTTCGTCACGGATTGCCGCTTTCAATAATCCTTTTACATCATAAGGAGTAGAAGGCATGACGATTTTAAGGCCAGGTTGGTTTGCGAACACAGCCTCAACAGATTGGGAGTGGTAAAGTGCACCGTGAACTCCCCCGCCGTATGGAGCGCGTACAACAAGTGGACAAGTCCAGTCGTTGTTGGAGCGGTAACGGATTTTAGCCGCTTCCGAGATGATTTGGTTGACTGCAGGCATGATGAAGTCCGCAAATTGCATTTCAGCGATTGGACGCATTCCATACATTGCCGCACCAATTGCTACACCAGCGATTGCCGATTCTGCAAGAGGTGTGTCGATGACTTTATCTTCACCAAATTGATCATAAAGGCCGGTGGTCGCTTTAAATACTCCACCTTTTCTTCCTACGTCTTCCCCAAGAACAAATACTTTAGAATCACGTTCCATCTCTTCACGGATGGCCATCGTTACTGCATCTATATAAGAAATAACTGCCATGATAGTTCCCCCTTACTCTGCATAGACATGCTTCATTGCGGATTCAGCATCTGCATATGGAGCATTTTCTGCGTATTCTGTTGCTTCATTTACTTCTTTAGCAATTTTATCGTTGATTTCTTTCTCTTTTTCCTCTGTTAGAACGCCTGCTTCTTTCAAGTAAGCTGCAAAGCTGATAATCGGGTCTTTTGCTTTTGCTGCATCCACTTCGTCACGCTCACGGTATGCACGATCATCATCGTCACTGGAGTGAGGAGTCAAACGGTAGGAGATCGCTTCTACAAGTGTCGGCCCATCTCCACGGCGACCGCGGTCTGCTGCTTCTTTTACTGCTGCATATACTTCTAGTGGGTCGTTTCCATCTACTGTTATACCAGGCATACCGTATCCGATTGCACGGTCAGAAATTTTTTCACATGCAACTTGTTTCTCATAAGGAACAGAAATTGCATATTTGTTGTTTTCGCACATGAAGATAACAGGAAGCTTGTGCACTGCTGCATAGTTAGCGCCTTCATGGAAGTCTCCTTGGTTGGATGATCCTTCTCCAAATGTTACAAAAGTACAAAGGTCATTCCCTTCTAAACGTCCAGCTAGTGCCACTCCAACAGCGTGTGGTACTTGTGTTGTAACAGGCGATGAACCAGTTACGATCCGGTTTTTCTTTTGGCCGAAGTGACCAGGCATTTGACGTCCGCCTGAATTTGGATCTTCCGCTTTAGCGAATCCGGAAAGCATCAATTCTGTAGTTGTCATCCCGAAAGCAAGAACGACACCCATATCACGGTAGTATGGTAATACGTAATCTTTTTCACGGTCTAATGCAAATGCCGCTCCTACTTGTGCTGCTTCTTGACCTTGGCAAGAGATAACGAAAGGAATCTTTCCTGCACGGTTCAGTAACCACATGCGCTCGTCGATACGGCGAGCCCGTAACATTGTTTCAAACATTTCTAATACGTTTTCATCTGAAAGCCCTAGAGCTTGGTGACGATTTTCTGCCATCTTATTTACCTCCTATATGTAGAGAGTTGGGAGCGCAATTTAGCTCCCATATCAAATTTTAAGAATGTATCGCTTTCCCATCTACAGCAAGTGCCGCTTCGCCGATTGCTTCTGAAAGGGATGGATGCGGGTGGATTGTGTGTCCGATCTCCCAAGGTGTTGCATCAAGCACTCGCGCTAGACCAGCTTCTGAAATCATATCTGTAACATGAGGCCCGATCATGTGGACGCCTAGGATGTCTTCGTTTTCTTTGTTCACAACCAGTTTCACAAAGCCGTCAGACTCACCATAAACAAGTGCTTTTCCGATTGCACGGAACGAGAATTTACCTATTTTTACGTCAAAGCCTTTTTCTTTAGCTTCTTCTTCTGTGTACCCAACAGATGCCACTTCAGGACTTGAATAAACACACTTCGAAATCATAGAGTAGTCGATTGGATCAGGGTTTTCGTTTGCCATATGCTCGACAGCTACGATTCCTTCGTGTGAAGCAACATGTGCAAGCTGTAAGCCGCCGATTACATCGCCGATAGCGTAAATGTGGGATTCTTTTGTTTGGAAACGGTCATTTGTTGTAATGAAGCCTTTTTCCACTTGGATATCGGTATTTTCAATCCCAATTCCTTCAACGTTAGCTTGACGGCCAACGGATACAAGCATCTTTTCTGCGGTAAAGGATTTCTCTTCTCCTTTATGCTCAGCCTTGATAGTTACAGATTCGTCCGCTTTTTCAAGTGTTTCTGGAAGAACCTTTGCACTTGTCACCACTTTGATGCCGCGTTTTTTTAACAGACGTTGCATCTCTTTGGAAACTTCTTTGTCTTCTGTTGGCAATACTCGGTCAGCATATTCAAGAACTGTCACTTCCACTCCGAAATCATCCAGCATGGACGCCCACTCGATACCGATCACGCCTCCACCTACGATAATGATGGACTTTGGAAGTTCCTCAAGTGATAATGCTTCATCAGAAGTCATGACTTGCGTACCATCAATTTCAAGTCCAGGAAGAGAACGGGGACGAGATCCTGTTGCCACAATAACGTTCTTTGGTATTAACATTTCGTTCTCGTCACCATTTTCGAACTCCACAGAGATAGTTCCTGGCATCGGAGAGAAAATGGAAGGACCCAAGATACGGCCGGTTCCGTAAAATACATCAATTTTACCTTGCTTCATTAAGTGTTGCACACCACCGTGAAGCTGGTCGATGATCTTTTGTTTACGTTCTTGCACTTTGAAAAAGTCCAATTTCACTTCACCTGAAATGACGCCGAACTCTTCACTGTTTTTCGTTTGTGCAAATACTTCCGCACTGCGAAGCAATGCTTTACTCGGAATACAACCCGCATGCAGGCATGTTCCACCGATTTTCTTCTTTTCTACCACTGCTGTCTTTAAGCCAAGTTGAGATGCACGAATAGCCGCGACATACCCGCCTGTTCCGCCACCTAAGATGACTAAATCATATTCTTGTGCCATTAAACCTTGCTCCCTTCTAGCTCTGTACTACTTTCGTGTCTACAACCGTACCCGGATATTCTTTTGCTTGTTCTTCACCACGTAATACGCGCAGTGCACCTTCTGTTAAAGCCTGCAATTCATTTTCCCCAGGTTGAACGATGACGTCTGCAATCCAGCTGATCCGCTCTGAGATTTGTTTAACAAATCCTTTTCCATAAGCAAGTCCACCAGTCAAAATAATGGCATCCACTTTACCTGCTAGCACAGCACTTGCCGAGCCTATTTCTTTGGCAACTTGATATGCCATCGCATCATATACAAGCGCGGCATTCTCATCGCCTGCTTCAATCATCTGTTCCACTTTTACTGCGTCATTTGTACCAAGGTATCCAACAAGTCCACCTTGTCCAACTAGCTTTTTCATAATCTCATCACGATAATAATCGCCAGAGTAGCATAATGATACTAGATCACCTGCAGGCACAGTTCCAGCACGTTCTGGACTGAACGGTCCGTCTCCATGAAGACCGTTGTTCACATCGACAACCCTTCCGCCAACGTGTGTACCAACGGTGATCCCCCCACCCATATGGGTTACGATCAGGTTTAATTCTTCATACTTTTTCCCAAGGTCTTTGGCTACTCTGCGCGCCACTGCTTTTTGGTTCAATGCATGAAAGATACTCTTACGCTCAATCAAGGAGAAACCTGTGATACGGGCAATGTCGGAAAGCTCGTCCACTACAACAGGATCGACTATAAAGGATGGGATATTTAATCCTGTAGCAATCTCGTAAGCGATGATTCCACCAAGGTTGGATGCATGTTGTCCTGCAAATCCAATCTTTAAGTCATGTAACATTTCTTTATTGACGGAGTATGTCCCACCTTCGATTGGACGTAAAAGTCCACCGCGGCCACATACTGCGCTAAGCTTTGATATATTGATGCCTTCTTGATCCAATGTTTCAAGAATGGTCGTTTTTCTAAATTCATATTGATCATAGATACTTGCAAAGGAATTAATCGTTTCGCTATCGTGACGTAAAGTTTTCTCAAAAACAGAGCGTTCATTATCAAATACGCCGATTTTCGTTGATGTTGATCCTGGATTGATGACAAGTATGCGATATTCCTTTTCTAACAACGTTGAAACCTCCATTTCAGACGGACGGCAAACGAGTGACTATTAGGTTCACCGCGTTTGCCCCTTCTGAGAAACTTAATTTATTTATATTAGCGTCCGTTACGACGGCTTAAAATATGATGTCCGTTTTGTAAAAATTGACTGCGGGAATTCTTCATTCTTTCAATACGCTCTTCTGCAAGACGATCTGCTGCACGGTAAGTAGGGATACCGTCACGCTTTGCAATTTCGATAACTCTTTCAATGTTGTCGTAGATTCCTTCTACTTTTTTCATTGCACGCTCACGGTTATAACCATAAAGCTCATCCGCTACGTTAATTACTCCACCAGCATTGATGACATAATCAGGAGCATAAACGATACCCATTTCGTGGATGATATCGCCGTGTTTAGTATCAAGTAATTGGTTGTTTGCCGCACCTGCGATTACTTTTGCTTTTAATTGAGGAATTGTCTCATCGTTAACCGTCGCACCAAGTGCACATGGTGCATAAATGTCACATTCGACACTGTAGATGTCATTAATGTCAACAGCTTTTGCTCCAAACTCTTCTACTGCACGATTTACCGCTTCTTTATTGATATCCGTTACGATAAGTTGTGCTCCTTCTTCGTGTAAGTGGCGGCATAAGTTGAATGCTACGTTACCAACACCTTGAACGGCTACTACTTTACCTTCTAGAGAGTCTGTTCCAAATGCTTCTTTAGCAGCTGCTTTCATTCCGCGATAAACACCGAATGCTGTGACAGGAGATGGATTTCCGGAAGAACCGAATGCAGGAGATACACCTGTAACATAATCAGTTTCTTCATATATCAAGTCCATGTCCGCGACAGTTGTCCCTACATCTTCTGCTGTGATGTAACGGCCATTTAATCCTTGAATGTAACGTCCGAATGCACGGAACATTTCTTCGTTTTTATCAGTACGTGGATCACCGATGATAACTGTTTTACCGCCACCAAGGTTCAATCCAGCTGCTGCATTTTTATAAGTCATTCCCTTTGCAAGTCGCAGTGCATCTTCAATCGCTGCACCTTCATTGGCATAAGTCCACATGCGTGTACCACCTAGAGCCGGCCCGAGTGTCGTATCGTGAATGGCAATAATTGCTTTAAGTCCTGATTGTTTGTCTTGGCAGATCACCAGTTGTTCGTAGTCGTAAGTCTCCATATATTTGAAAATTTCCATGATAAAATTCCTCCCCAAGATAGTAAATAGTTTTAGTTTATCGGTTCTGTGTTAACCGTTGGTGATTTTCGGATTGAATGCACCAGCATAATTAATCACAAAACATTTATTTTACAGAGCAGACCGCCAATGCCAAGGAGTATAGTTTACTCTCGGCAGAATCGGCTCTGGATGTTAACACTATTGGTGCTTTTGCTCCTGCAATGATCGCACCGACTTTTGCTTTTGCGAAATATATTAGTGATTTATAAAGGACGTTCCCTACTTCAATGGTTGGGACAAACAAGATGTCTGCATGACCTGCCACTTCGCTTCGTATTCCCTTGTGTTCAGCTGCAAGTGCTGATATGGCATTATCGAGCGCTAAAGGTCCATCAACGATACAATCTCTGATTTGGCCTCTATTATTCATCTGCGTCAACAAAGCTGCATCAACAGTCGCTTGCATCGCAGGGTTGACTACTTCCACTGCTGCCAAAGGGGCTACTTTTGGTAGTTCAATCCCTAATCCCCTTGCCACTTGTACGGAGTTTTGTACAATCTGAATTTTTTGATTCAGATCAGGCTCAACATTCATGGCAGCGTCTGTTACAAAAATAAGCTGCTCGTAGCCCGGAACCTCAAATGCTGCTACATGTGAAAGTACATTGCCTGTACGCAGTCCATACTCTTTATTTAGAACTTCCTTCAATATGGTTGCTGTCGGGACATTCCCTTTCATCAAGACATCAGCTTCACCGCTTGATACAGCTTTTACGGCAAGCGCCGAAGCTGCCTTGGCATCATCAGCCGCAACTATCGTTACTGCCGGATGTGTTGCATCCAAATTGTGTTCATTCAATAATGCTGTTATTTTCCCCGCATTTCCAAACAATATAAATGAAGCCAATTGTTTATCTATAGCATGAGAAACCGCTTCGATTACTTCTTCATCCTCTGCGGCAGCAATCGCTACAACTTTTGAAGTGAGCTGGGTTGCTTTGGTGATAAGATCCTCTAGTTTCATTTTCTCAACCCTTCCTTTCTGCACCATAATTATCTATGCAAGAAGCGTGCCAACATCAAAACATTGAAAACGCTTTATTTCTATAAAAATAAATACGCAAGTTATTTCAACACCTGCAATATTTTGCATGCAAAATTATTCGATTGAGAACTTTTCCATCTTGTAATATAGGTTTCTGATGGAAACACCCAATTCTTTGGCAGTTCGTGTTTTATTACCTTTATTCTTCTTCAATGTCTTCTGAATTATTTTCGCTTCATATCCTTCAAGCATTTCAGCAAGTGTGAAATCACTAGAAACAGTTTCTGTTGAGTCTTGGGAAACTTTATCCCCATTCGCCGCAAGTGCCGGGATATGTTCTGTATCTATAAATACTTCATTGAATTTCATGAAAATGATTGCTCTGCCAAGCACATTTTCTAGCTCCCTTACGTTCCCTGGCCAATCATACGCTGCTAGATGATTGATTGCTCTTGGAGTCAACCCCTCAACATTCCTGCCGTAATCCTGGTTTATCTTTCGGATGAGATGCTCACCCAAGGCCTCAATATCTTCTTTTCTTTTTCGAAGAGGTGGGATATGAATCGGCATCCTGTTCAACCTATAATAGAGATCTTCACGAAACGATCCATTTGCTATGCCTTTTTCAAGATTAACATTGGTAGCTGCGATGACACGAACATTAATGGAAATCGACTTCGTACCGCCAACTCGAATTATTTCATTTTCCTGCAGGACTCTTAAAAGT
Organism: Sutcliffiella horikoshii DSM 8719; assembly: GCA_001648575.1. Taxonomy (GTDB): domain Bacteria; phylum Bacillota; class Bacilli; order Bacillales; family Bacillaceae_I; genus Sutcliffiella_A; species Sutcliffiella_A horikoshii. The sequence continues at coordinate 107,828 of LQXN01000056.1, forward strand.
TTGGCTTGGGTGTTGGCAGAAAGTTCCCCAATCTCATCAAGGAAAATACTGCCGTTATCAGCTTCTTCAAACAATCCTTTTTTACCGCCGCGTTTGGCACCGGAAAATGCACCATCCTCATAGCCGAAGAGCTCACTTTCCAGTAAGGACTCAGATAAAGCCGCACAATTCACCCGGATGAATTTGTTATATTTACGATTGCTTGCATTATGAATGGCATGGGCAAACAACTCTTTCCCAGTACCCGATTCCCCTCGCAGAAGTACGGTTGCCGGCGTCTTAGCGCCAAGCTTCGCCTGTTCGATCGCAAGGCTCATTTCTTCAGAAGTCCCAATAATATCTTCAAACGAATATTTTGCTTCAAGTGTACGGATTATTTGTCTGGCACGATCAAGTTCGGTTGTTAAGGTCTGAATTTCAGAGACATCATGAATGACTCCTACACTCCCTTTTAATTTTCCGTCCACAATGATAGGTGCTACGTTGACGATGACTTCTTTTTTGAAAGGTCCAACCTTCAGGTTCACCCCGCGAACAGCCCGCCTGGTTTCAAGAACTTTCATATGCATGCTTTCGCCTTCAGATATATCCTCTGTGGCAGGTTTTCCGATGATTTGGTTTTCTTCAAGGCCTGTCAACCTAGAGTATGCAGGATTGATTATTAATCCTCGTCCAAACTCATCCACAACCGATATAGCTTCTTCCGAAGAATGAATGATCGCTTCTAGCATCGTCTGAATTCCTTTGAGGTTCGTGACTTCTTCTGCAAGGTTCATGACCTCAGTTATATCCTTGAATACTGCAAATGCCCCAATCACTAATCCATCCTCATCTATCAAAGGAGATCTTGTCGTAATTATTTTCTTTCCGTTTTCAAGGAGCATCTCTTTATTTTTTTCCACTTTTTGTGTATGTATTACTTCTTGCAATCTGCTGGTCGTAATATTTTCCAGAATATGCTGACCAAGCATGTAAGCCTTCTTAATCCCTACAATCTTTTCTGCACTTTTGTTATAGATGATCACCTTACCTGCTTGATCTACTACCAACAATCCATCATGCATAAGATTGAAAATTAAATCGCGTTTATGGGATTGATATTTCATTTTGGCAATCAGTTCTTCTTTCTCTTCCACCAATGTTGCCGTGATATGTGCAACCGTTCCAGGTACCAAAACCGTTTTCTTGTTCTTAGCATCACGAATCTCCAGAAATACTTCCTCAGAACCAGTAGCTTCAATTATGATATCGATCTTCTCTGACAGAAATAATCTCCACTCCTGCCCAGTCGTGATCCCCATCTCTTTTGCCAACGCCAATCCAGGTGCAGCCGGATTCACATCGACTACAGCAAGCAGGTTGAACATTCCTGAATGCGTTAACATTTTTAAAATCGCAGAGCCACCTTTACCAGCGCCAACAACCAATACCGTCTGCATAAAAAACTCCTCTACACCGGATGCATTTATTCTATCGCTTCACATGAATTTAAATATAATTGAAAGAAAATTCACAGTCTTCTTTAAAAGGTGTGAAATTTCTTGCACACTTTTATCTTAATTCTTTTTCCTCTTCTATGCAAGATAATTTCTGATATAATGTAAGTCGAAAGCTTTGAAAGTGAGGCATACAAAATAATGCAACGAATAGTCGCTTTAATAATTTTGTTGATACCAGGGATACTTGCTGTTTATGGGATAAAGCTTATGCGTGATATGGTATTCAATATTGCTCATCCTTTAATTCCTTCTCTAACTTTGCAATTCATCATCGGGTTTTTATTTTTCCTTATCGGCCTTTGGTTTGTAGCCGGTTTTATTTTTCACCGTGACCGAAAGCGCAACAATGTTCAAAAGAGATTCCAGAAAAAAGAGCAATAAAAAACCGCTGATTGCTCAGCGGTTTCAGACTGTTGACAAAGCCCTAAATATTTTTTAAATTTGCATCCTGGCTGTTGTTCTTCGTTCCAGGCGCTTCGCTTTTCGCGGGCGGTCCGGAAGCCTCCTCGGGCTTACTGCGGGGTCTCCCCTGTCCCTTCCTCCCACAGAAGTCTGCGCGCCTTCCACTACGATCAACACAGGTTATTGCATACCTCAAAGATAAAATAGCTTTGTCTACACACTGAAACCGCTGATTCCTGAGCGGTTTTACTTTTGATATTTTAATTGCACTGCTTTTTTAGGGAAATCCGTGAAAAACCCTGCACATCCTTCTTCAAAAAGCCTGCTCATCGTTTTCTCATCATTGACTGTAAAAGGTCTAACCGGTACGCCTGCATCTTGTGCCCTTTGAATAATGCTTGTCTTAGCTGCTTTAATATGAGGATGGATGCCTTGTCCACCAACCCACTTTGTATATTCCCACGGTTTATATATACCTTCCATGTACAGAACAGCCTTTTCTATATCCGGAGCAAGGGTGTGCAGCCGCGCTATGCTATAGTGATTAAAACTAGAAAATATGATCAGGTGGTCCATGTTGCACCTATCGATCAAATCCAGAATATTTTCTTCCATTCCTGCATATGGGACAATACCATTCTTTAATTCAATATTCACTTTGAATCGTTTTTTTGCCGCCCAGTCCAATACCTCTTCTAAAGTTGGTATCTCGGCATGTTTGTATTGCTTTTTAAATTTATGTACCGCGTTAAGCTTTTTTAACTCCATCAAGGTCAAATCTTTCACATAACCTTTTCCATCTGTAGTCCTATTAACTGTTTCATCATGAATGACAACCGGAATACCATCTCTACTCAATTGAACATCTAACTCAATGCCATCCGCTCCATCTATATACGCTTGCTTAAAGCTAATCATCGTGTTTTCCGGATGGGTACCGGCAGAACCTCTGTGGCCAAAAATTTCAGTCATTCTTCCCCCAACCTTTCCATTTCACTTAGCTAAAAAAATTGTAAACCATTGTACCTTCTAGTACAATCTTTATTTGAGGCTATGTCCTCTTACCTGCTTTAATATAAGCAAGTAGACAATACAGATAAACACGACAAGAGCACGATAGTAAGGAATTTAACGGTTAGTTGGTAAGTAACAAAAAATCTACATATTTTAGGAAAACAGCCTAATTTGAAGAAAGGTGATCTGAAATGCGCCCACTACAAATTTCCGCAGAGACGGCTCAAAAACTTGCCAAAGCCTTGGATGTTCCCATTGAACAAGTCATGCATCTTCCACAACACATACTCATTCAAAAGCTTGTGGAAATAGAGCGAAAAGAAGCTGATGAGAGTAAAAAGTAATGTTTAAGAATGACAACAACAAACCCAACATACCATTTTGTATGTTGGGTTTGTTAAATTGACAGATTATGTTCCTAACCCTCTCAAGAAGCTCTATGCTCTAAGCGCAGCTTGTCTGCAACCATCGCAATGAACTCACTGTTGGTAGGCTTTGCCTTTGTCATCGAAACAGTATATCCAAAAAGGGAAGAAATGCTGTCGATATTCCCCCGCGACCATGCAACTTCGATTGCATGACGGATCGCTCGTTCGACTCGGCTAGCAGTTGTATTGTATTTTTTTGCGATATCAGGATAAAGGACCTTGGTGATGGAACCCAATAACTCGATATCATTATAGACCATTGAAATTGCTTCACGTAAGTACAAGTATCCTTTAATATGAGCAGGCACACCAATTTCATGAATAATACTGGTGATATTTGCATCAAGATTTCTACTTTTATTTTCCGGGCTTGAGGAACGAATGGAGGAAGAACTTGACCGCTTAAGTATAGGTGATGCTTTACCACTTACTTGACGGATGTTACTCACAAGGTTTTCCATATCAAAAGGTTTAAGAATAAAGTATGATGCACCTAAGTCTACTGCTTTTTTCGTTACATCTTCCTGACCGAATGCAGTTAGCATGATAACATTTGGTGATTTTTCTAAATTTAATGCACGCAGCTTTTCCAATACTCCCAGTCCGTCAAGGTGCGGCATGATGATATCTAGCACCAATACATCAGGATTTTTATCTTGAAGCAACTGAAGACATTCTTGGCCATTGTGAGCCACCCCTACAACTTCCATGTCCTCTTGCGCTGAAATATACTCTTCCAATAAGCCAACTAACTCACGGTTGTCATCAACTACACATACTTTAATTTTCATATAACTTGTTTCCTCCTCAGTCCCTGTACTTTCTTGAAAGCAATTATGCCTTTTATATTATTCTAAATGTTAAATTCGACAATGCAACCTCTTTTCCTTTAAAAATTATAAAAAACCTTAAATTTTATATAAAATCTTTATTTTTCTCCAGAATCCTCTTAAATTCGACGTAATACGCAAAACATGGAACTTACTGGTATATTTGTCGAATAATCTTTATGATTTTATCATAACGGATTTATGGTGAATATAAAAGAAAAAAAAAGCGAGCTAGCTTAGCCCACTTTCTTCTCTTTACCCTTTTGATAAATATCAATCCCTGCTTCATTTAGCATCCATTCGATATGGACACCATAACCACTTGTCGGGTCATTTACAAATACATGTGTCACAGCACCAATCACTTTGCCGTTTTGGACGATTGGACTTCCACTCATGCCTTGCACTATCCCACCTGTTTTCTCCAAAAGGACCGGATCTGTGATCTTTATTACCATTCCTTTTGTAGCAGGAAATTTCTGAGGTATGCTGCTTACTACCTCTACGTCAAATTCTTCTACTTTATCTCCATCTACAACCGTTAAAATTTTTGCAGGTCCTTCTTTAACTTCTGTTGATAAGGCAATTGGCAATGCTTTATCCATAATGCCGTTTTCAATATCCTTGTTAAGCGTTCCAAAGATACCAAAAGGACTGTTTCTGGATATATCACCTATAGCCGATCTGTCAGTGGAGAATCTCGCAAGTTTTTCACCCGGCACCCCATTGCTGCCTTTATCAATGGAAGTCACTGTAGAACGTACAATTTGACCGTCTTGGACGACAATAGGCTTTTTTGTATCCATATCAGAAATCACATGGCCCAATGCCCCATATTTCATGGTGATTGGATCATAGAACGTCATGGTCCCAATCCCTGCGGCAGAATCTCTAATATACAGTCCAATTCTGAACGAACTATCTTGCTTGTCTTTAAGAGGAATAAGTTTTGTTTCAATGGTCTCTTTTTCACGTGTGATGACAACATCAAGGGGATTACCGGTTTTACCGGACTCTTGTACAAATGGAGCCACATCACTCATCTGCTCGATGGTTTTGCCGTTGATTTTCGTTATAATATCTCCCACCTGGATCCCGGCTATTTCTCCAGGTGATTGTTTTCCTTCTAGTGTATCTACCTGGTGATGACCGACAACAAGGACACCTAAAGTATTTAATTTCACTCCAATGGACTGTCCTCCAGGGTACACCTTATATTCCGGTATAACATCCACATTAACCTGTTTTACAGGGATGCCGGCAAGTTGAAGCACCACTTGGCCTTCTCCTGCCTGTTTTCCGTGCAACGCCAATGTTTTGTGGTCTGTCTCCATCCCGAGGGATGAAGAAGAATCTTCATTTACTTTTGCTGTCACCGGTACGGACGACTGGAAATGCAGTCCTTGTCCTTCAAACATCGTTATTTTATTCGGAATTTGGACATACTCTTTAAATGGTTGACTTACACATAATACCATGACTGAAACAAGGAGAAATACACCAACAATCTTTCTAATTATATCTTCTCTCAAACAATTCACTCTCCTCGGTCCTATCCCACACCACTCATGGCTACATTATATAATTTTGCCTTGTCAGGCCACATTTATAACAACGGAATTAATAAAAAAGCTACCCATTATGGATAGTTATGTTATATGGGGAGAACGCGGATAATTTTTCAGGAGGTGAGAACAGCATATTGGGATCAAGATTCAGCTTTTTTGTGCGAAGGTATTTGAAAAAAAAAGCCTTCACATCTTTAAATGTGAATGGCTTTTATAAGTTATCCTTGCTTAATGCTCCCGGCTATCTCCAATAGCTCGCGCGCATGCTCTTTTGTTAATGAAGTTATCTCCACACCAGAAATCATCCTGCCGATTTCGCGTATTTTTTCATCCTGATCCAGTCCTCTCACCTTTGTTTTGGTGCGCTTACCGGATACTTCCTTACTGATGAATAAATGCATGTCCGACATGGCAGCAACTTGCGGCAAGTGGGAAATGCACAGCACTTGCGAATCAACGGAAACCTGATAAATCTTTTCGGCAATGGCTTGTGCCACCCTGCCGCTGACACCAGTATCCACCTCATCGAAAATAATGGAAGTGATGCCTTGGTGCCTTGAGAAAATACTTTTCAAGGCAAGCATGATCCGAGAAAGCTCTCCACCTGATGCGACCTTTGCCATCGGCTTCAATGGTTCACCCGGGTTAGTCGTAAGGTAGAATTCCACCACATCGGCTCCATTTTTCCCAAACACTATATCGCCTGATGCCTTTTCTTTTTTCACATCCATATTCACGTCAAAAATCGCTTTTTCAAGGTAGAGGTCCTTTAGTTCTTTATGGATGCTCTTCATTAGTTTTTCAGAGGCTTTTCTGCGTGCATCCGTAAGGGATTTGGCTTCAAGGGCAAGATCTTGCTTAAGCGATTCCAATGACTCTTGAAGCTGATGAATGTGAGAATCACGGTTTTGAAGCGTCTCTAGCTCTTCTTCAATTTTGGAGGCGTATTCCAGCACTTCTGCCACTGTTGTGCCGTATTTACGCTTCAGCTGCTTGATCTCATTCAATCTGCCTTCAATAAAATCCAACCGGTTCGGATCAAACTCAAGCTGATCAATTTCGTCTCTGATGCGATAAGATAGTTCCTCCAGCTGATAATAAGAATTTGAAATGATTTCGTGTACATCTTTGAGATTTTTGTCGATCTCCTCTAAGCCTTCCGCCTCTGACATGGCTTGTCCGACCCAGTCGAGCCCCTTTTGCTCGCCGTGCATCGCATGATAACAATTATTAAGTGACTGATAAAGACGCTCAAAGTTACTGATTTTATTTCTTTCTTCAAGGAGATTTTCCTCTTCATTCAAGCTTAGTTGTGCATTGCTGATTTCTTCTGCTTGGAATTGAAGCAAATCTAAACGGTGAGCAACCTTTTGTTCGTTATCTGTAAGCTCGAGCAGCCTTTTTTCAACATCCTTATAGGATTTGTAAATATCACTGTATGACTGAAGCTCCTTTTGAACAGAAGAACCACCAAACTGATCTAATAACAAAAGATGAAGATCCGGATCCATCAACTCTTGATGTTCATGCTGTCCATGAATGTCCACCAATGTCTGTCCCACTTCTCTTAACAAGGCGATCGTGACCAACTTGCCGTTGACCCGGCAGACGCTTTTTCCGGTTGCGTGGATTTCTCTACGCAAGACAATCATCTCATCTTCAATATCGATACCAAGTTCCTGACAGACCCTGTATGCAGGATGGCTTTCATCCTCCAGCAAAAACAGCCCTTCGAGTTCCGCCCTCTTTTCACCAAAGCGCACGAATTCATGAGAGCCCCTGCCTCCTGCGAGCAAGTGGATGGCATCAATGATGATGGATTTACCTGCACCGGTTTCCCCGGTCAGTACTGTTAGCCCTTTTTCAAATGAGATGGAAAGGGATTCAATAATAGCGAAATTTTTGATTGTCAATTCAGCAATCATTCCATCACTTCCTTGGGTGATTTTATAACATATTGATAAAGCGGTCGGATAATTCTTTTGCATCCTCTGGTGTACGGCAGATAATCAAGCAAGTATCATCGCCGCAAATGGTTCCGAGTATTTCCGACCAGTCAAGATTATCAATGAGTACACCAATGGCATTTGCATTACCCGGCATGGTTTTCATTACAATCATGTGACCGGCGATATCTATTTTGACAAACGCGTCCATGAGGGAGCGTTTCAGTTTCTGCAACGGATTAAACCGCTGGTCGGCAGGTAGGCTGTATTTATATCTGCCGTCCAATAGCGGAACCTTTACAAGGTGTAATTCTTTAATATCCCTTGAAACCGTTGCCTGGGTCACATTGAATCCTAAACTTTTCAAACGGTCGACAAGCTCGTCTTGTGTTTCGATTTCACTATTCGTTATTAGTTCTCTGATTTTAATATGTCTTTGGCCCTTTGTCATATCGGCACCCCTTATTGTCTATGTAACCTTTATTACCTAGCTTTATGTTAATTCAAACCTTATATCTATGCAAAACAATTACCCAAGAAAAAAGGAACAACCATAATTACAGTTATTCCCCTTTTTCCACCTTTAATTGTCGGTGAGCATCTGCAACCAGATCAGGGATGGTTACCTGAAGGTTGTTTTGTGAGCTTTCTTCTGTGTGTCCGTTCCATTGCAGATGAAGGAGAAATTCAATATTCCCCTCACCTCCCGTAATAGGAGAGAAGGAAGCATTCATTACATCATAGCCTTCCCTCAGAGCAAATTCGATAATCTTCTCCATAACCGCCTGATGTGTCTTGGGATCTCTGACAATCCCTTTTTTACCAACCTGGTCACGCCCTGCCTCGAATTGGGGTTTAACCAATGCTACTACATCACTTTTAGGAACAAGCAATGTCTTTAACACAGGTAGGATTAATTTCAGTGAAATGAATGACACATCTATGCTTGCAAATTCAGGCATGCCTTCGTTGAGATCAACCGGTGTGACATAGCGGAAATTGGTACGCTCCATCACGACTACACGTTCGTCCTGCCGAAGTTTCCAAGCCAGCTGATTGTAACCTACATCCAGGGCATAACTTAATTTTGCTCCATTTTGCAACGCGCAGTCGGTAAATCCACCTGTAGAAGCGCCGATATCAAGGAGGATCTTATCCTTGATGTTCAAGTCAAAGACTTTCAGCGCCTTCTCCAGTTTCAATCCCCCACGGCTTACATATGGCATAAGGTTCCCTTTCACATTAAGCGGTGCATCTGTAGCCACTTTTTCACCCGGCTTGTCCAACCGTTGTTCATTTGAATATACTAGTCCCGCCATGATGGAACGCTTTGCTTTCTCGCGTGTTTCCACAAGACCGCGCTCCACTAAAAGTACATCTACTCTTTCTTTTTTCGCCATATACGTTTAAGCCCTTTTTTGTTTTCTTCTAGCTGCGATCAATTTAACATTTTCCACTACTTTTTCTGTTGTTAAATCGATTTCCTGTAGCAGTTCCTTAACACTTCCATGCTCGATGAAGCGATCTGGAATTCCCATTCTAACCACGCGGTTCGTATACCCGTTATCACTTGCAAATTCGACGACCGCACTGCCGAATCCACCTTGAAGGACCGCTTCTTCTATCGTTACAAATGGTATGCCCGATTTGAAGAGGTCATGCAGTAATGCCTCATCCATCGGTTTGATGAATCGTGCATTTACCACTTTCACTCCCAGGTTTTCTTTTTTCAAATAGTCAGCTGCTTCGAGTGCCATTCCAATGGTGGTTCCGAAGGTAAGGATAACCGCGTCCGTCCCTTCCCTTAACACTTCCCAGGATCCAATCGGCAGTTCTTTCAGCTCTTCGTCCATTTTCACGCCCAATCCGTTGCCGCGTGGATATCTGAGTGCGATTGGACCATCGTCATATTTATTAGCTGTATAAACCATGTGCTGGCCTTCATTTTCATCCTTCGGCATCATCAGAACCATGTTTGGAAGATGTCTAAGGAAGGCTATATCAAACACACCCTGATGCGTTTCTCCGTCCTCTCCAACCAAACCAGAACGGTCGATCCCGAAGAAAACATTCAAGTTTTGTCGGCATACATCATGAACCACCTGGTCGTACCCTCTTTGCAAGAAGGTCGAGTAGATAGCCAAGAATGGCTTCATCCCTTGGGTTGCCAAACCAGCGGCCATTGTTACCGCATGCTGTTCTGCAATTCCCACATCAAACATTCTTTCAGGGAACTCCTTTGCAAAATTCTCCAGCTTGGACCCAACAGGCATGGCCGGTGTCAGTGCAACGATGCGCTCATCTTCACGCGCAAGCTTCCTGACCGTTTCACTGACGACACTGCTCCAAGCAGGAGGTGCACCGACAGGTTTGAGGAAGTCACCTGTTTCAATCTTATATGGTCCGGTACCATGCCATGTTCCGATCGTATCAAGTTCTGCTGGCTCATAGCCCTTCCCTTTTTTTGTGACAACATGTATAAGGACAGGGCCTTCTGTTTTTTTCGCATAGTTAAGATTATCAATCAAATCATTATAATTATGTCCATCGATCGGCCCTAAGTACGTAAAGCCTAATTCTTCAAAAAACATGCCACTGACAACAAGGTACTTCAAACTGTCTTTGATGCGTTCAGCCGTTGACGCCAGTTTCCCGCCAACTGCAGGTATTTTCTTGAGAAGCACTTCCAGTTCGTCTTTTACCCAATTGTATTTACCAGCTGTACGCATTCTTCCTAAAGCACTGTGCAAAGCTCCCACATTCGGTGCAATGGACATTTCATTGTCATTCAAAATGACAATCATGTCCTTCTTTTCATGGCCGATGTGATTCAAAGCTTCCAGAGCCATCCCACCGGTCAATGCCCCATCACCGATGATTGGGATGATATAATCGTCCGTCCCTTTTATATCACGTGCTGCCGCCATCCCCATCGCTCCGGAAAGAGAGGTAGAGGAATGCCCTGTTTCCCATACATCGTGTTCACTTTCATTCCTTTTCGGAAACCCGCAAAGCCCTTGATATTTTCTCAAGGTGCCAAATTCACAGGCTCTTCCTGTAAGGATCTTATGGACATAAGCCTGATGCCCGACATCCCAAAGGAATTTATCTTTAGGGCTGTCAAACACCTTATGAAGCGCTATCGTAAGTTCCACAACCCCAAGGTTTGGACCAATATGACCTCCTGATGTGGAAAGCTGCTCGATCAGGAATCGCCTGACATCCTCGCTCAGTGTCTCCATTTCAGCTATAGACATTTTCTTTAAAAACTGCGGATTTTCAATCTTTGTAAGATCCAAAAGGGATCACTCTCTTTCCTTACTGATTTCTCTTATTCTTACGTTTGTTTTTATTCTCTTTCATAACAACGATCTTGAACCTGTCTTCAAGGAAATAAAATAGCTTCCCCACCTGAAACAGGATGGGAGTAGAATAGCGGATAGCCATTGATTTCCCAAAAGCTTTGCCACCGACTGTCACTGCAGCCACCACGCTTGTAAACGCCACCGCCACCACATAATGGAAGAAGGAATCTTCCCTCTGTCCAATGGATATCGTGAAGGAAATAACTACTATCGCAGAGGCGGTGCCACTGATAATTCCAGATATATCCCCGATCACATCATTACAAAAGCTTGCAAAACGATCGGCACTCCTGACAATCTGTATACTCTGTTTGGAACCGTTTACCCTTTCGGCTGCCATGGCATGAAACGGTGTTTCATCTGCAGCCGTCGCAGCAATTCCAAGCATATCGAAAAATATGCCGATGAATACAATGATGAATACGATGATCATCCCTATCGCCCATGTGACACCTGAGAGCAGATAAGTGGAAACGATTGAAAAAATAGCCGCTAACACGAGTGTGATAACGGCGATAGCTAAACTCCAATTTATTGCATCTTTCCATTTATTTAACATGGTATGATTTCCTAACTCTATATAAGTATGCTTTTGTAGTCTTCCTATATTTTATTATAGACATTTTTAACGTAAACCACCAAATTTTTATATGTAGAGGGTGGTCATGCATTAGGTAAAGACTGCGGCTTAGGTCCAGTAGGTTTTCCCAAGCAAGTACCAGATGTCGCCATACTGGCGGTTTCCCATTAAACCTGCCTTAGCTGTGTCGCCATCAGCTAGACTGGATTACCACTTAGTCCGCACTATAATCCCCAATGCATGTCTTAAAAACAGAACAGTCTAGGAGTTTTCCTCTACAGCCTTTAACCAATTCTTAGCCTCTTTTGCAGAGCAGATTTCATATGGAATACAAAGATAATTTCACTGGCCTAGCGAAAAGATCCTATACCATAATCCCCTCCAACTCCACTCAAGGCAGGCTACGCTGTATATGCCCAACCCAGTTAGGCATATATCAGGTTTATCACCATTCCACCTCATGCTTCCCTAGGGGTAAACATGGATGAGAATGGGCCTCCACGGAAGTAGGGTCTTCGCCCACATGCCATTGTGGATCGCCCTACAACCTTAACTCCCAGCATCAACCCAAGGCTGGGCGCCTCAAGCCGACACAAGGAACTTCATCGATGTGCCCTTTAGCGGATTTTTAGGCCCGCCTTCAGAAAAGGTAGACTGACTAGAATACTGCACCACCCATTTGTATCATATACTATAACACAAAAAGAGGGAATGCTCAATTTACACCTCTATTTTTGTCGATTAATGGTCCCTTTTGGCAATAAGATCGCAGAGCTGGGATAACAAATCAGATTCCAATGACATTTCGCTAAGCAATTGTTGTGCTTCACTAATATGGTATTCCAATTTTTCCTTTGCCCCCTCCATCGTCAACAAGGAAGGATAAGTAACTTTATCATTGTCAGTATCCGAACCAACTGGTTTACCGATTTTTTCAGCATCCCCTTCAATATCAAGAATATCGTCTCGTATTTGGAATGCAAGCCCTAGGTGATCTGCAAAAAGGGAAAGCTTTGCAATTTGTTCCTCCGATGCATCCCCGAGTATGGCGCCTGCGACTATACTGTAACCTAACAACTTTCCGGTTTTATTCCTATGTATATACTCCAGTTCTTCTAGAGAAAGGGCCTTCCCTTCCCCTTCCATATCCGCAACTTGCCCACCGACCATTCCTTCAGGACCTGAAGCTTTTGAAAGTTCCTTCATCAGGGTGACTACCTTGATGGGTGAAACACCTCGGTTCAAGAGATCTTCCATCACTTCAAAGCTGTATGTCAACAGAGCATCTCCTGCCAAGATGGCCATGGCTTCCCCGTAAACCTTATGATTCGTTGGTTTACCACGTCTATAATCATCATCATCCATACTCGGAAGATCATCATGGATCAACGAATACGTATGAATCATTTCAACCGCACAGGCTACAGGCAGACCCAGTTTCTCAGGCTTCCCGAAAGAATGCAGCGTTGCAAGCACCAATAATGGACGAAGCCTCTTTCCACCAGCTTCCAGTGAATAGCTCATAGATTCCAGCAATACCTGCGGGGCATCCACTGCATTAATATAAGTAAACAGAGCATCTTCCACCAATTTCTTTCTTTCCTTCATAAAGGTTTGCAAATCCATTACTTGTGCCAATTAAGATTCATCCTCCTGTACTTGGAATGATTCAAGTTCCCCATTTTCCTTCAAGATTTTCTCCATCTCTTCCTCTACATTCGATAGCTTGTCATGACAAAGCTTGGACAGTTTCATTCCTTCCTTGTAAAAAGAGATCGCCTCTTCCAATGGAACATCTCCTTCTTCAAGCTTTTCGACTATGGTTTCCAATTCCTTCATCGCTTCCTCAAATGTCACTTGTTGCTTTTCACTCATTATCATTTCTCTCCTTTACTTCTTGTATTTCACAGGCAATCTGCCCGTCTTGGAGATGCACCTGTATGGTGTCACCTTCTTTTGCCTGGTCCACACTTTTTATAATGGTCCCATCTTGTTGATATGCCAAACTGTATCCCCTGTTCATGATCTTAAGAGGACTCAAGCCATCTATTTTTGTCAATTTATGTTGAAACTCCCATTGCTTCTTTTGCAAAGCTTGTTGCATCAACTTTGTTAGCATGGTCGTCCGTTGTTCTAGGGATAGCTTTTCTGCCTCCCATTGTTTTTTGGGATGGTTGCGTACAAGCAGGGAGGACAGTTGCTCCCATTTCATGTGCTTTCGTTCAACCATTCTTTTCATGGACATATCTAAATCATCCAGCACCCTGTCGAGATCCTGTTGCTTTTGTGCATATAAGTTCTTAGGAAACCGGAAAGCATAAGACTTTTGCAAGGCTGTCAGTCTATCTTTATAATGCTGCATCAATTTATTAGAAGCTCTATGCAAACGGAACTTCCGATCTGACAACCGCTCCATCAATTCATTAATATGCGGGACTGCAAGCTCGGCGGCAGCGGTTGGGGTAGGGGCACGCATATCCGCCACAAAGTCCGCGATGGTAAAATCCGTTTCATGGCCTACCGCAGAGATGACTGGAAGTTTTGAAGCAAAGATTTCCCTTGCCACGACCTCTTCGTTAAAAGCCCACAATTCCTCTATCGAACCACCACCACGCCCAATGATCAATACATCCAATTCAGGTTGTTGATTGGCCAATTGTATAGCCTTCACAATGGAAGGCGCAGCATTAACCCCTTGGACAAGTGCAGGTATCACGATTATCTTTGTCAGCGGGTATCTTCTCTTTAAGGTAGTGATGATGTCCCGAACGGCAGCACCAGTCGGAGAAGTGATGACCCCGACCGCACGCGGATACTTTGGTAATGCTTTTTTATGCTCTGGGGAGAAAAGCCCTTCTTGAGACAATTTCTTTTTCAATTCTTCGTAAGCCAAAAATAGACTGCCAACACCATCTGGCTGCATTTCTTTTATGTACATCTGGTAGGATCCGTTGGCCTCATAGACCGTTACTTCCCCCCGAACAAGGACTTTCATTCCCTCTTGCGGCTTGAAAACAAGGTTCCGGTTCTGGCCGGCAAACATGACGACAGATAAACGGGCATTCTGATCCTTCAACGTAAAGTACATATGCCCTCTAGTATGTTGTTTAAAATTCGATATTTCCCCTTTCAGCCATACATCCTGCATATGAGGGTCCACATCAAATTTTCGTTTTATGTATTTTGTCAGTGCAGTAACAGTCAAGTACCTGCGTTCACTCATAATATTAACTCCCTTTTCGAGTCTGCTTATACGAAAAAAAGACGGAAGAACGTAAAGTTCTTTCCATCTTCTAAGATACCATATTAACAGGAAAACGTCTTGTTTTCACTTGCTTCGTTTTGTGCCGACTCAAGTGTATTTTGCAATAGCATCGTGATTGTCATCGGACCGACTCCTCCAGGAACAGGAGTGATGTAGCCAGCCTTTTCTTTTACCGTCTCAAAATCAACGTCACCGCATAACTTTCCTGTCTCAAGCCTGTTAACTCCGACATCGATGACGATTGCCCCGTCTTTTACATATTCAATGCCAATCAGTTTCGCACGGCCAACCGCAGCGATCAGGATATCAGCCTGTTTGGTGATGGAAGCCAGGTCCTTCGTCTGTGAATGGCAATATGTGACTGTCGCATCTTCTTTCAATAACAATTGACCGACAGGTTTTCCAACGATATTGCTTCTTCCGATAACGACTACATGCTTCCCTGAAATGGAAACATTCAAGGATTTAATCATTTCCACAATTCCATATGGCGTACATGGAAGAAACGATTTTTGATCAATCATCATTCTGCCGACATTGACGGGATGGAACCCATCCACATCTTTATTAGGGGAAATATGTTCAATAACAGCCAGCTCATCGATATGATCAGGTAAAGGCAACTGAACCAGAATACCATGAACAAAGGCATCTTGGTTAAAGTGGGTGATTCTATCCAGTAGTTCCTGCTGTGTAATGGAACTTGAATATTCTTCCAAAATACTGCGAATTCCAGCCTCTTCGCAAGCTTTCTGTTTCGCTCTGACGTAGGATTGCGATGCAGGGTCTTCCCCGACCAAAATCACGGCCAAGCTTGGTTGAATATTTTTTTCCGTATGTAGCTCTGATACCTTTTCCTTAATAAAAGCCCTTTTTTCGGTTGCAAGTTCTTTACCTGATACAATCACTGCTGACATGAATAGCTCCCCCTTTTACTACCTATGCATTATTTTTCGATTGTTGTTTTGACCTTTGAGAGGACCGCGTTGATAAACCCGCTGGATTTATCATCACCAAATGTTTTTGCAAGCTCGATCGCTTCGTTCATGCTCACATTTGCCGGTATATCTTCCACATACATCATTTCGAACACAGACATACGAAGAATGGTGCGATCGACAGTACCTAAACGATCCAGGGACCATTTTTCTAAATGGTTTTTAAGCGTAGTATCAATCTCCGCTTGATGTTCTTTTGTACCAAGCACGATACTGTTCAGGAAGTCGTCCGCTTTTTCCCCTTCTTCCAATACATTCTCAATTGCTTCATCTGGCGTGATATCACTTAAATCCATTTGAAAAATGGCTTGCAGCGCCTTTTCTCTTGATTTACTTCTTTTCATAGTTCGATCTCCTTATCGTGCCTATATACTAGTATAAAAAGATAATAGCACATTTTTATAAAAAAACACATGTTTTTAGACTGTTTTTTACTGCATTTCTTAACGTTTATTAAATTGCCAGTATAAATGTTCGGAATTAACCGTTTTCATTTTCGCTCTGGGGGAGCTAAAAACTTATTTTAAATATCACTTTCATCATTACCTACATCATACACTGCTATACTTTTCCTCTAAAAGAGAAAGCGACTAAAATTGTACCTAATATCGGTTGCTAATACAAGGGAAACTTTATTGAAGGGTTTCTCGTATAAAGGGAAGTGGGCAACATAAAAAAATGTAGGCACCCTTCAATGAGAGTGCCTACAAGGTGAACGTACTGTTAAATTTCCTGCTCTACTTCCACATCGTTCTTCTGTGTTTCGAACTGAACACCAACCACATGAATGTTCACTTCTGTAATTTCAAGAGCCGTCATGTTCAGTAATGCTTGACGGATATTATCCTGTACCTTTTGGGCAACAGTCGGAATGGAAATACCGAACTGCATCACACAGAAAACATCCACTTTGATGCCTTCTTCGCTAAGATCCACTTTTACACCTTTACCGTGGTTCTTCTTCCCAAGTCTCTCTACCACTCCAGCAGCGAAGTTTCCACGCATCTGCATGACACCCTCCACTTCGGAAGCAGCAATGCCAGCAATTACTTCAATTACTTCGGGAGCAATTTCTACTTTGCCAAGGGAATTATTGTTTTCCATTTCTAATAAATTTCTTTCACTCATCATTAACCCTCCTACTTTTGTTAAGAATTCATGACATCATATTTTTCAAGGAATTTCGTATTAAAATCCCCATCCTTAAACTTCTCGTGATCCATTAGTTTCAGATGGAAAGGAATCGTCGTATGAACGCCTTCAATAATAAACTCGCTTAACGCACGCTTCATTCGGGAAACCGCCTCTTCTCGTGTTGCCCCATATGTGATAAGCTTTGCCACCATGGAATCATAATATGGCGGAATCGTGTAGCCAGGGTATACCGCTGAATCCACGCGAACACCAAGTCCACCTGGTGGAAGATACATATCGATCTTCCCTGGAGATGGCATGAAATTCTTGTCAGGATTTTCAGCGTTGATCCGGCACTCAATCGACCAACCGTTGAAAACAACATCTTCTTGTTTGATAGATAAAGTTTTTCCAGATGCCACATTGATCATTTCCTTGATTAGGTCCACTCCCGTCACCATTTCTGTAACAGGGTGCTCTACCTGAATCCTCGTGTTCATTTCCATGAAGTAAAACTTCTTGTTCTGATAGTCATATATAAATTCTATCGTACCTGCACCCATATAGTCCACTGCTTCGGCTGCTTTAACCGCCGCATCTCCCATCTGCGCACGAATTTCTTCGTCCAGAACAGGCGAAGGCGTCTCTTCGACAAGCTTTTGCAAGCGGCGTTGAATGGAGCAATCACGTTCACCAAGGTGAATCGTATTACCATGACCGTCCGCCATTACCTGAATCTCTACATGTCGGAAGTCTTCAATGAACTTTTCCAAATAAACTCCAGGATTTCCAAAGGCAGTTGCAGCTTCCTGTTGCGTAATCGAGATCCCTTTTTTCAGTTCCTCTTCATTTCTTGCAACACGGATTCCTTTACCGCCTCCGCCTGCCGTCGCTTTAATGATGACAGGATAACCGATATCATTGGCGATGGACATTCCGTCATTGATATTTTCTATGATCCCTTGAGAACCAGGAACAATCGGAACTCCCGCTTTGCGCATCGTTTCACGCGCGACATCCTTCGTCCCCATCTTACTGATCGCTTCAGGACTAGGCCCTACGAAAGTGATGTTGCACTCGCGACAAAGCTCCGCAAAGTCTGAGTTCTCCGCAAGGAAACCATACCCAGGATGGATCGCATCTGATGCGGTCAGCTTTGCAACACTGATGATATTGGTGAAGTTAAGGTAGCTGTCTTTTGAAGCGGTTGGCCCTACACAATATGCTTCATCGGCTAACTGAACGTGAAGGGATTCCTTATCTGCTTCCGAATAAACCGCTACCGTCTCGATATCCATTTCTTTGCAGGCACGAATGATACGAACTGCAATTTCTCCTCTATTCGCAATCAATAACTTTTTTATCATGAGTGTCTCCCCCTCCTTATACTGTTTTTACAAGGAATAAAGGTTGACCATATTCGACTAATTGGCCATTATCAACCAGAACCTCTACAATCTCGCCTTTTACTTCCGCTTCGATCTCATTAAAAAGCTTCATCGCTTCTACGATACAAACAACAGAGTTTTCCCCAACTTTGTCGCCCTCCTGTACGTATGCCGCTTGATCCGGTGATGGAGAAGCATAGAACGTCCCAACCATCGGGGAAGTAATTTTATGTAGATTTGGATCTTCTTGTTTTGATGCTTCTTGCTTTGTATCAGCTGCAGCTGTTGGAGCTTGTTGTGCCGCAGGCTGAGCTTGTGGAGCAGCTTGCGCTTGTAATGGAGGCACTGCTTGCGGCGCAGGAGCAGCCACTTGTGTGTTCACAACTGTTTGGGCAGCATGCTTTTTCATCTTGATTTTGGAACCTTCATTCTCATACGTGAATTCATCTATATTGGATTGGTCAATCAACTTGATAATTTCTCTGATTTCTTGGATCTTTAACATCTTTCCTTCACTCCTTGGTCCTTTTGATGATTAGTTTCTGCTTAGCTGATTTAGCTGTTACTATGTACAATTCAACAAAATAGTTCATATTCATCATACGATACAAGTTCCCGAAATTCAACTAGAAATAGTAATAGATATTATTACCTAGTGCTAAATTGTGGTGATTAGGAGAGGGAACGCCTTGTTGTAACGATGATGATGGATGTAAACGCTTTAAGTTTTATTATAGGGGAATTTAATTGGTATGAATAGTGGTGGTCTTTTTATTTATTTTGAGGGGGGGGAACGGCTTGTGACGGGATTTCCTGGAGTTGTGAGGGGATTTTTCATTGTTGTGACGGGATTTTTCTTTGTTGTGACGGGATTCTGTTGCGTTGTGACGGGATTGAAGCTGTGCTTGTCTTCCTCTTGGTTCAAAGGGGAGTATTTGAGAGTAGTTATGACGGAATTGACTACAGTTATGACGGGATTCCTCTTTTGTCTGACGGGATTATTATTTTTCGAGTTTAACAATGTGAATTGCGCTTTTAAATATTAGTTTAGATCTACTTTTATTGCAGGAGTTTCCCTGCTTTTAACGCATCCCGGTTCGGTAGAGGAGTTCTCCCTCATTAATGGTCCAAGAATTAATGAGATTTCCCGCGGATAAGGCTTGTGACGGGATTTTGGTGGGTTGTGAGGGGATTTCCGGGAGTTGTGAGGGGGATTTTCTTTGTTGTGACGGGATTCTGTTGGGTTGTGACGGGATTGAAGCTGAGCTGGTCTTCCTCTTGGTTCAAAGGGGAGTATTTGAGAGTAGTTATGACGGGATTGACTACAGTTATGACGGGATTCCTCTTTTGTCTGACGGGATTATTATTTTTCGAGTTTAACAATGTGAATTGCGCTTTTAAATATTAGTTTAGATCTACTATTTTTGCAGGAGTTTCCCTACTTTTCACGCACCCCCATTAAGTAGAGGAGTTCTCCCTCATTAATGGTCCACGAATTAATGAGGTTCCCAGCGGATAATGTTTGTGACGGGATTTTGTTGGGATGTGACGGGATTACCGGGAGTTGTGAGCGAATTTTACTTAGTTGTGACGGGATTCTGTTGGGTTGTGACGGGATTGAAGCTGTGCTTGTCTTCCTCTTGGTTCAAAGGGGAGTATTTGAGAGTAGTTATGACGGGATTCTTCTTCCTTGTGACGGAATAAAAATTTCTATATAACAAACTAGTGCAATTCGTAGCCAGAAAACTCTTTTTTAAAAATACCCAAATTACTTGAAGGAATTTGTCTACTTTTAGCAAATTTAGTAGTTAACCACAATAAAGGAAGTGATTTGTTGATTGTATTAAAAGAAAGAGAATATTCTATGAAGATTAAAATACTGCAGGCTCTTATTCGAAGACTGAGATTTAATCACCCTTCTTTACCTATTATCAAAAAAGACCTTGGTATGGCTATGGCTGGCTTTAAAGGAGAGGAGTCCATAGATTATTATTTAAGCATTCTACCTGAGATGGAACATGATATTACAATATTTCATGATCTTAGGCTCCCCTGCAATAATAAGTTTTTTCAACTAGATACCCTTCTTATTTCCCCTACATTCTATCTCATATTAGAAGTAAAAAACATGATTGGTACCATTCAGTTTGATCCTGCATTCCAACAGTTGATACAAATAATAAATGAAGACGGAAATGAAAAAAGGGTCTCTCATCGGGATCCCATCCAACAAGTAAACATCCAACTATCACAATTTAAATCATGGTTGAAACATGCAAAACTCCCTATCCTCCCCTGTGAATGCCTCGTCATTATGGCTAATTCCAATTCAGAAATAAGGGCATTATCTCATCCGAATATAGTTCAAAAATTCGTCTCCCGGAATACTGCTCTTTCCGATAGAATAGCTGCATATATAACGGAATATGGAAATGGGGAATGGGATACGAAAGAATTCAAGAAACTAAAAAAGTTTATCTTGAAAAACAATGAACCCTCACTATTCACGGACTTGCTTAATAAGTATGGTATTAAAAGGAATGATATTTTAAATGGGGTACTCTGCAAATTCTGCGATGTCCTCTCCATGAGGAGAAGAAGAGGTTGCTGGGTATGCGAAAAGTGTAACAGTAAGAGTTCAGTTGCACATTTAGAAGCAATGCAAGATTATAAGTTATTGATTTGTTCTACTATCAGCAATAACTCTCTTCGGGAGTTTCTTGGTATCAAGTGTGAAAGTACTGCCTTGAGGTTATTAACCTCCGCCAACTTCGCTTACATTGGCTCCACCAGAAACCGGCGATACATCCTTTAATCACATATTCAAACATTCAAAAGCACCGAAACCCTCAGGAGGGTTTCGGTGCCTTTACTATACTATTACTCACTAGCATCAGCAGTGCTGAACTCAAATGCGATGTTTTCGTTGCGCACATCGGCGAATTCTTGGCGCACCATGTGATAGATATCGTTTGCTATTTGTGGAGAGTGTTCGGCCGCTTTTACTGTTACTCGGATTTTGCCATCTGTTACACGGACAAGGGCGTCATCGACGTCTTTGCGGGAACGGATGGTGGATTCTAAGATTAATTCTTTTTCAGAGACTTGTGCGAGTTCATTGTATTGATCGACGGCTTTGGAGATTTCCTCTGCCGGTAATTCTGTGCTTGCCATTCTATCTTTCAATTCAGCGCGGTGGACGCTGCGAAGGTTTTCGAGTTCATAGCGCATTTCTGCGAGAGTTTCATCTGTGGAGATGTATTTGACCACTGCGCTACCGTCTTCCTCTGCAGCCTCTTCCCCTTCGACTCCTTCAGCACCTTCTGTTCCTTCTGCACCTTCTGTTCCTTCTTCACCTTCTGTCCCGGCAGCTTCGCCGTGATCGCCGTCATGGTTTTCTGCCGATTCTGTTGCTGCTGGTTGTTCAGCTTGTTCGTTTGCCAATTGTTCACCTGCTTGTTGGTCGCCGATGAAATAGTATGCTGATAGGACGAAAACTAGACTGAGCATGGTCAGTAACCAGACGGTTTGTTTTTTTAATAACATGGATTATTCCCCCTCGGATTTTTTTGGAAGTACTGCGACCTTGTGCTGCGGTACGTCGAGCACTCTGGTGACTGCTTCCAAAATCATTTGTTTGACATGTATATTTTCAGCGCCCTTTGCGACTACCAGAACACCTCGGATGACCGGTTTTTTTGTTTCGGATACGACCGGGATCTCTTGTTCATTTTTCCTGATTACAAGAACTTGTTCGTCTTGTGAACTGTCTGTCACATTCCGCTCCCCGCCTTGCTTGTCTGTTTCGACGGTTGTTTGCTGGGATGTGGATTTGTTTGTCTGAAAGACTTTCTTTTCGGAGGCGTCGATATTTACGACGACAGAAACGTCATTGACGCCGATGATTGCCTCGAGGGCATCTTTCAGCTGGTTCTCAAAACTTGCCTCGTAATCAGAGATAGTAGAAGGTGCGTTGGCATCATCATTATGTCCGAATACTTCTTCGTCTTCGGTATCTTGCTGTTTCATGGCCGTTAAGGCTCCCCCGCCAGGAGGATTTGCACTGTCTTCCCCAAAAAACAGTGTGCCAAAAAGCATGAATGCTACACCAAGTATAAGCACTACTGTCATGTATTGGTATTTGGCTTTTTTGTCTTTTGACTGATTGGTAAGCAGAGATTTTAGCCATGGGATGAAAGCTTGGTTTTTCTTTTCCACCTGGTACTAATCCCCCCCTTCGACTGCTACAGAGATATTGGTAGGTTGTAGTTGCCATCGATCTGCTAGGAAATTTGCTATTTTACCTTCTTCTTTCGAGGAAGATGCTGGTTCCTTTTGTCTGGAGGTGTCTATTTGGACAGGCTTTACTACTTGAATGGCTGTCTTTTGGTCGGCTTGTTCGAGCAGAATCACAACGGATTCTATGTTTTCTTCTATTGGCATTTCTGTAAGCTGGTCCTCATTTTTCACAACGACTTTTAGGTCTTTAACGGTTAAACCATAGCTTTCCCTCAACTCCTCCTCCACGTCTTCTTTCATTAGGACAGCCGCTTTATCTAATATGTATGCAGCATGTGAGGCTTGTATTTCTTTTTTCTTCATTTCTATTAAATTTTCTGTATTTGTTTCCGAGGTATAGGAGGAGTGTGTCGTCATTTTCGCAAAAAGCTCGTCCATGTCGGTAGAAAGCAGCTTCAATATGGGAGTGAGAATGACGACGATCAGCAACAGTCCGATCACAAGCTTCGTATACTTTTGCATGGAAGAATTCGGTAATAGCATTTCTACTACAGTGGCCAAAAGAATAAATAGGATGATACTTGTGATCCAGTCCGTTAAATAACCCATCGGTCCACTCCCCCCTTACCTGACCATCACGGTGATATTACCGGCTGCAATGATGACCGTTATGCTTAAGAAGAACATAAAAGAGACAATGGCTAGCGCGGCAAAAATGTAGATGATGCTTTTGCTGATTATATCCAGGCACTTGATCACCGTGCCTCCACCAAGTGGCTGAAGGAGTGCGGCTGCAAGTTTATAGATGATGGCAATGGAGAGAATCTTCACAGCCGGAAATGCTGCAAGTAAAACCAGCGTGGCAACACCAAGGATCCCCACTGTGTTTTTCAATAATAGCGAAGCGGTAATGACCGTGTCCGTCGCGTCAGTGAACATCCGCCCGATAACCGGTATAAAATTACCTGTCACAAACTTGGCCGTTCGGATGGCAATTCCGTCTGTAACCGCTGCCGTTGTCCCTTGCACAGAAATGACACCTAGGAATACGGTCAGATAGATTCCCAGGATTCCAATACTCACGTTTCTTAAAAGTTGTGCTAGCTGAGTCACTTTGTATTGTTCACTAAGCGTGCTGACAATACTGAGGATCGCCGCCAAAAACAAAAGAGGTAATACGATATATTGAATCAGCAGGCCGCTTGTGTTCATCAAAAATAGAATAATAGGATGGAAGAATGCTGCTGAGACAAGTCCTCCAGAAGAAGCTATCAGGGCGATGAGCAATGGTACGAGTGCGATGATGAAACCAGTCATGGCGGTTATTGCTTCTTGGGTGTAAGAAATCACGATGTGAAAGCTGTTGAGCGCAATGATGATCAATACCATGAAGACGACACTGTAGGCCACTTTGCTAACTGTCTTCTGTTCAAAGGCATTTTGGAGTGTTTGGAGGAACATGCTGAAGACGGTGAGCAGAATGAGACTTCCCAGTAGTTTTCCATTTGCCATGAGCTCATGAAACAAATATTTGACGAAGCCTTTAGACCACTCTTTTAAAGAAAAGGACTTGTCCCCTTTGACAAATTCCATAAATGTCCCTTTTTGGCTTTCCGGCAAAAAACCCCCGTACTCTTGCATGATTTCTTCCCAGTACGCTTTTATTTCCTCTACATCCACTCCTTCAATTTGCTCTGTCACCAGCTCTGAAGGAGAGGAAGGCGAAGCTTGTACAATTTCGAATGGAATAAACAGTAGTATCAACAAGGCTGCAATGAGTGCTAGAATGAATTTCATTGGAATACTCCCCTCAGTCGTTTCAGTTTAAGAAGGAATGAGATTAATAATGGTCTCGATGATGACGGTCAAGATTGGAATGGCCATTGCCAATATCAATATTTTTCCGGCAAGTTCAATTTTCGAAGCAATCGCCCCTTGCCCAGCGTCCTTCGTAATCTGAGCACCGAACTCTGCGATATAAGCAATCCCGACGATTTTCAATATAGTCTCGACGTAGATTAAGTTCACATTGGCATTAATGGCGATTCTCTCGAGCATGCGGATGACATCAAACACTTGATCCACTAAAAATAAGAAGATGGCACAGCCGACAAAAACGACCAGCATGAAAGCGAATGTCGGCTTTTGTTCTTTCACAACCAGTGCAAGAAAAGTGGCGATTAAGCCAAGACCTACTATTTGAAGGATCTCGATAGGTCAACACCCCTTATCATTGGAACAGGAATACCGATTTTATCTTTTTAAATAGATCGTCGACGATGCTTGCCACCATAAAAAGAATGTAGATAAATCCGAGTAGGGTTACCCAGTGTGCGTATTCTTCCTTGCCGAGCTGTTTCAGCACGGTATGCAGGAAGGCAACGACGATCCCGATGCCGGCGATTTTGAATATTACGTCTACTTCAATGCCCATGGACGCTCCTCCTATTTTTTACGAATGGCTTTGTTGCCTTTAAATGCCGCTGTTACTTTCCGCAAATGGCTTCGCTTTCCGCGGGGCGACCTTAAAGCCTCCTTGCTACGCTAGGGGGTCTCAAGATTGTCGCTACTCTCCCGCTGGAATCTACGCCATTTTCTCCATTACACAGCTAGAAAATCTCATACTTACCAAAGTCCCACTAACTTTCGTACCCTAAATCAACAAAATAACCAGCAGTAATCCTGAGAGGACGCCGAGGCTTTTGACCATTCGTTCATATCGGAGTTGCTTGTCGCGGGCTTCGAGTTCTTCGCGCTCTAGATGTGTTAGGGCGAGCTGAATGTGTTTTTGCTGAGTGTGGCGGTCGTGTTGGCCAAGTGTTTCGCCAAATTGTTTCATGATTTCAAGTTCTGCATTTTTGTAAGCGGTGGTGTTCCAAACATCTTCCAAGCTTTCTTGCCATGCTTCTTTTACTGACAAGCTCGCTTTCTCCAACTTGTAGGAAAAGCTTTCAAAAAACCAGGAGAGAGGTTTTTCCAGTTGCTTTGAAATATTTTTGGTTGCATCTGCAAGTGGAGTGTGGCCATACATGATTTCGGCTTCGAGCGACTGCAGCGCGACCTTTAATTGTCTCAATTGCCTTGGCCTTTCCGTCAGATGCCTTGCTGCTTCAAAGCCTGCCCAAGATGTGGCCACTATGATGAAAACTGCCCCTATCAATTTGATCATCGTCTCACTCTCTCTTCCCGGTAGATCTCCTCTCCCGCATCATTCACAATCCTCTTGATGGAACCGGGTCCGTTGCTCCTCGACAGTTCCACAAAGCGCTTCACTGCACGCATGGATAATATCTCCCGGAGACTTGGCCGGCTTCTTAATTCATCAAATGAGAAAGCATGAACCGACATAAGCAACCCCACCCCTGCATTCACCGCTTCCATGACCGCCTCGCTGTCTTCCATTCTTCCTATTTCATCAACTACAATGACATCCGGGCTCATGGAACGAATCATCATCATCATCCCTTCAGCCTTCGGGCAACCATCAAGCACGTCGACTCTTTGTCCCAAATCATGCTGGGGAATTCCATTTACACAGCCTGCAATTTCAGACCTTTCATCCACTATCCCGACTTTGCATGAAGCAACGCTTTTGACTTTGCATCCTGAACTCATTATTCTCGCCAAGTCCCTGAGTAGCGTTGTTTTCCCTGTTTGCGGAGGACCGATGACCATTGTACTGAGCCACCTATCCTTCTCATAAAGGTATGGCAGTAAAGGTGTTGCCACCCCGATTTTCTGCTTGGCTATCCTGATATTAAATGAGGAAACGTCCCTGATCGCCTTTACTTTGCCTTTTTCTGTTATCACCTTGCCAGCAAGTCCTACACGATGGCCACCAGTGATGGTGATGTAACCACGCTTAAGTTCTTCTTCGAGGGCATAAATGGAATGCTTGCTTATTTTATTTAAAATATGGATTGCGTCCGTTGCAGTCACTTTATAGGAAGGAAAAAATGGATCTCCATCTATAATCAGCTCCAAAGGACGATTCACTCGGACCCGGATTTCTTCCATTCTTTCTTTTACAGATGGTGAAAGTGTATCAATAATACCTGATATATCTGGGGGCAGGACCCCTGTAATACTCGCAAGCATACATATCCCCTTCTTGTCCTTTTGTTACTTAAATGTATGCGCGTGTGGACAATATATAACACCGGAATGCAATTTCTCATTTATAGATGCCGAACAAAATAAACCCTACTCCAATCGCAATATAAATCATTTTGGAAAAGGAGATTTCATCAGCCATGCTGATCAGTCCAATCATCATGGTGGAAATGAAGATCAGTGGACCCACCACCGCCAGCATCGAGTTCACCACAATTGCTTTTTTAACATCATTTAAACTGAGCATGATTATCGCAGCGGTAATTTCTAATAGTCCTGAAAAGATTCGAATCCCTGCCATAGATAGAACGGACGGGTCGAAGTGACCTAATAGTTTTTTCATCAAAAGTTTCCTCCCTCTTGCAGTTGCACAAATAGAGCATCTTGTACAACCTATGCCGAGGGGTTTGAAAGAAGAAGTAATTTTAGTTTGAAAGGAATCAGGTGATTTAGGGAATGCTAGCGAGAGGATAATTTAGGAAAGGCGTGTATGCTATGAAAGGAATCGGCATTGTTTTTTGGATTTCCGTTATCATTGCTGCTTTGTTTGTATTGATTGGAGTGATTTTCCCCGTACCCTTTAGTACAGGAATGGAATATGCAAACTCATTCATTCTTGAGGTCTTCGGTTGGTTCTATCAACTCGCAGCCACTTTCTTCCTTTTGTTTGCATTGTTTCTCATCTTTAGCAAATATGGAAAAATAAAGCTTGGTAAAGATAAAGATCTTCCTGATTACTCCACATTGACTTGGTTTGCGATGCTGTTCAGTGCGGGCATGGGAATTGGACTTGTTTTTTATGGAGTCGCTGAGCCTATCTCACATTTCGCCACTCCCCCACTTGGGGAAGGAGGTACTGCAGCTTCAGCAAAATTAGGACTTCGCTATACATTTTTACATTGGGGGTTTCATGCATGGGCAATTTATGCAACAATCGCCCTTTCCATTGCGTATTTTAAGTTCAGAAAAGATGCTCCAGGATTGATGAGTGCTACATTGTATCCTCTTTTAGGAGAGAAAACGAATGGGCCTTTCGGAAAGGCAGTGGATATCGTTGCGGTTTTTGCCACAGTCTTCGGAGTCTGTGCTTCTTTGGGTCTTGGGGCGCAGCAAATAAATGGCGGACTCAACTATCTGTTCGGTATTCCGAATAATTTCGCCATTCAGTTGACCATCATGGCGGTTGTGACAGTTTTATTCATCATTTCGGCAGGCACTGGCCTTTCAAAAGGAATCAAATACTTAAGCAACACAAACATGATCTTAGCCACCCTCCTACTTTTTTCGGTATTGTTTATCGGTCCTACTACGTTTTTATTGAACCTATTTACGACTACCCTTGGTGACTACGTCCAAAATCTCCCGAGCATGGGCCTGCGGCTTTCTCCTTTTAATAGTGAAAATGCGGAATGGATTGAAGGTTGGACGATATTCTATTGGGCTTGGTGGATATCTTGGTCGCCGTTTGTCGGCACGTTCATCGCAAGAGTATCGTAAGCGTCAAATAGCCCACACCTTCTCCACCAAATCGTGACATGCGATACTATGATTATGAAATTCGTAAGGAGTGTCGCTATGGATCGAAAAGCAAAGCATCAAGTTTGGAGAAAACGAATGGAAGATTACGAATCTAGTGGTCAATCCGTACAAGAGTGGATATCCAGTTGCCAGGATGAGATCACCATCTACCAATTTCATTATTGGAGAAAAAAGCTTAAAGGTGAAAAAAATGAAGTGTGTCAAAACGAACAAAATGGTTGGACATCGTTTGATGTCCAGGGCTTTACTACTGCTCCAACGATAGAGGTAAGGATAAATGATTTATCAGTTTATATACCAGAAGACGTAAGTGATACTCATATGATTCGTTTATTAAGGGTGTTGAGACGTGTATGATCAACCCTCGCCAAGTTGATCGCGTTTATCTTGCCCAAGGGAGTACCGATTTAAGGAAATCCATTGATGGCCTCGCAGCCATCG
>LQXN01000057.1 GCA_001648575.1 Sutcliffiella horikoshii DSM 8719
GTCTAAATCATTGATTCTTCGGCTTAATTGAGAGCTACTGATACTCTCAATTCCAATATCTTTCATGAGATCGGAATACGCACGCATTTTGATATCAAATTCCGGATATGATTCCCAATGATCTAATTGAGCTGTGATAAAAAGCTTTACCAATTGTTCTACAGATAGCTTTTTCATCTCATAATTTAGGAGGGGACAAGCTAAATCTTCTGTAGGTAATAAAGATAAACATTGACTTATAACTGATTTATGAGCTATCATAATATTGCTTTTGTGCTCCTTTGTAGGTGGATTGTTTATGGGAACAAACATCCAACATACCTACAATAGGAGCTTTTTTTGTATTTGTCTAGAGATAATATGGATTATTTTACATATATAGGAACTCATGCAAAGCTAGTGGGTCTTACCTGTCCCTTCCTCCCACAGGAGTCTTCGATCCTTCCACTGCGATCAACTAGGGAATTTGTCTACACACTGAGGGATACCTAAATGGTATCCCTCATATTTTTACTCTAATACTTCTTTATACATTTCGTTGAATATATTGGTCCAATCTTTTTCTTTGGCTAAGGTTTTTCTTCTCAGTATCCACTCTTTTTGATTAACTGTATCAGCTATCTTCTTGCACATGTTTACAAAATTTTCGGCATGTGGATTATTCTCATATTCGTATACATTATCCTCTTTAAACTTCTCAGTAGAGGGAAGGTTCATTCCTACCACAGGTTTTCCGGACCCTAAAAATTCGAATAACTTCAATGGAAAAACAGCATTGTTATAAATTGATGATTTGTAAGGCAATATACCTATATCTAAACAGTTCATGTAAAGAGGAACTTGGTCAGGTGGAACCTTTCCGGTCCATGTAACATTTGACATGTTTATTAAACGTTGAAAATCCGGATGATTATTTGTCCCATCAGGTCCAACCAATAATAAATGCCATTGTTGGTTGTTTTCCATTATCTTGTAAAGTAAATCAAAATCCAGCTTTGGCTTTATTCCTCCGATGAACCCAAGAACAAGATCACTTTTAAGATCAAGATTCTGTGCTTTTTCCTCCGTTTGGAAAAGTTCGTACTCTACTCCATTTTCCAATACTTGGATTTTTTTTGTAAGGCTATATTTACTTTTAAGATTTTTGTGAAGAAAATCTGATGTACAAAAAATCTTATCTACATTCTTAGCTACTCTGGCCTCTGCCTGCTGAATACTTTTACTTCTCATTGTCATCACAAGGTTATTGCTCCCGCTTATGGAAGACCCCCACAAGTCACTGCAGTCGTATGTAGTTCTATCCCATTTCAAAAGATCTAGCATACCAGGGAACCCCGGGAAAGTAATCCACAAACAAAGGTTGCAGGTTTCTTCTTTTTGTAAAAGGTAATCCTTAAGCTCTTCAATCTTTCCGCGATAAAATATATCAAAGTACCTTCCAAAGCGAAGTAGTTTATTTGAATGAAGGTCATTAATTGTAAACTGTTTTATGCCATTTTCTAAAGTGGTGAGGCTCTTCGTTTTCTTAGTAATTGAAGGACAAACCCAAATAACTTCCCCTGTATCAGGTTTGGCTGCCAAATACTCTGCAAGACGGTGTCTCCTGTACCTCAAGTGATCTTGGCCCCATTCACCAGTAGCTACAACTACATGTAGATTTTGTTTATGATCCATATTACATCACCTCTAGGCCTTCACTCTTTTTTTCAATGCATAGAATGCATAGTTCAAAAAGCACCAGCTTGCATAAGGAAGACTTAATTTCTCAATTTCTCTATACACATACCAGTTTCTTTTTGCCGTCTTTAATTTGTTACTTGAAATAGAACCCTCAACCAATCGGTAAACTGACAATGGTTCCGACAGACCATAAGCAGTATGGCCATCTCTTAATACTGATAACCACAAAGCAAAATCCTGTCTCGTTCTAATATTCGGCATCCTTACATCTCCCACTTGACCCTTGTCCAAAATAACTGTCAAACAGCCAATTATCGTGTTCTTCAGGAGACCTTTATAGTCGATTTTGTTGGGGGCATTAATCGTTTTATTCAGTAAATCCCCATTTTCATTCATCAACTCGTAGGCTGTAAATGTAAATGCATAGTTATTCTTTTGCATAACGGCAATTTGTTTCTCTAGTTTTTTAGCTTTCCACAGATCATCACTGTCCAAGAATGCGATATATCTTCCTCTTGCTTGCTCCAGGGCAGTATTTCTAGCCACTGCAGCTCCGCCATTCTCTTCCAAGAGAACCACCTTTAACCTTGAATCCAGCTCGGCTATTCTATGGAGTATGTCTCTTGTTTTGTCTTTTGAGCAATCATCAACAATTATCATTTCCCAGTCTGTCAATGTTTGATTCTGAACAGACTTTATCGTTTCTTCTATAAATTTTTCAGCATTATATGAAGGGGTAATGATAGATACTAAAGGTGAGGACATGATATTAACACCACCATTACAGATTATCTTCTTCTCTAAATAGTACTGGTATTACTAAGAATCCGAATACTACCGTTACTCCTACCATCCCACCAAGGACCGCTCGTTTCACAGGTGAAAATTCTTCTTGTGTGCGTTCATTCACCGTAACAGGATCTGCGAGTTGGGCTGGATAAATGGTTAACAATTGATTTTGTAATTCATAAATAAATCGCTGTTTATCAACTTTTGAGCCTTGGTCTACCTCTTCAGTTCTTAACTCTTCATAGTTATCCTCTAATACTTCATACCTTTCTTCAAATTTAGAAAGGTCATACTCAAGAAAGCCTTCCACAAGTTCTTTAAGTGTGCTTCTTGATTCTTCATCGGTCGCACCCTTATATCTGATTTCTAATTTTGTATCTGAGGGAGTCTTCACTTCAATATCTCTCTTAAGGGAATTCAATTCCTTATTCTCCAGCTCGGTAAATATCCCGCTTAAAAAATCATGATTGGTTAGAAGTGATTTTGCTGTATCTGCTTCGTTAAGATTAAGGTCTTCATAATAACCAAGCTCTACCTTTGCTTTTGCTTCATAAGTTATCAAGGGCTTGGCTTCCACCTGCCAAAAATATCCCAAACCACCCAAAAGCAATGGAATTATAATAAATAACGGAATGGTTTTTATCGCTCGTTTTTTTAATGTATTAAATAACTGTTCCATATTATCCTCCTTCAGTTAAAGAGACGGACTGTACATATTTTGAATGGTTCTTTCTTAAAATGTTTAATGTGGCTAAAGCAAAAGCAAACAGTACCCAATGGAAATAAAGGTTTGCTACAGAACTAGGACTGATACTAGAAAATACAAATGCTCCAAGCGATACAAGAATAGCTTCTACAACCAATCGATAATTGGTCGCTAGCTGCGCTTGGTGATATTTATATAATTTGTAGAGCAGATATCCGTATAGAGTCAGATAGCCCAGCAACACAAATATACCGAAATTTGTTAGTATCTCCAAAAACCAAAAATGAATATTGACCACTCCATCTGTATCATGGATTTGATAATTCTGCATATAATACTCCGCATTCCCTGCTCCTATCCCCATACCCAAAGATTCTAAGGAAAAGTTAAAGGCATTTCTTATTAGGTTTGCCCGTCCTTCATTGGAAGGTAGCCGTTCACTAAAGTCACGAACTGTAGGGGTTAAAAACAATTCTGTAAAAGTGCTCCAAATCTTGCTATGAAAAACTATAATAAACAACATGGTGCTGACTGTGCCAAGTAACAGTAATAACTTTTTGATTTTTTTACTACTAAGAATAAATACATAGATTCCTACACCAGCAATAACCCCCAGTTGACTCGCCCTCGAACCCGTAAGAATAATCTGATGGATAGAAATCAGTGATAAACCCACTCCGGCGGCACGCCAATAAGCATTTTTCCCATTTCTGATCAGAGATAGAAAAAAGAATAGTGAAAGGGACAAAAAGGTAGCATAATCATTCTGATTATGGAAAACTGATGTCGGAAAATGTTGCTTGTACTGCGGACCCTCATATAATGTGGAACTCGGCAGGTGATTTCTTGTTAAATAATTCCAGTATCCAATCAACATTAAGAATACAGTCATTGTTATCCATATGTAATAGAAGTTAGTAATTCTGCGAAGATCGTTAATAAATATAGTAACAATGAAAAGCAGAAAAATCCCCATAATTAAAATGGAAAGATATTTTATGCCATCTGTTACCGACTTAGCCCACAATAATGTAAGCATTGCATAATAAAGCCAAAAAACAAAAAATAAAAGGCTTCCTTTTACCTTAACTTGTTTCCAATTTCTCCATAAATCCTTTCTGAATTCATATTTAATTAAATTAAATACAATTAGAAACCCTACTATTATAAGTAAAAATCTATAG
Source organism: Sutcliffiella horikoshii DSM 8719 (assembly GCA_001648575.1). Lineage (GTDB taxonomy): Bacteria > Bacillota > Bacilli > Bacillales > Bacillaceae_I > Sutcliffiella_A > Sutcliffiella_A horikoshii. The sequence continues at coordinate 4,360 of LQXN01000057.1, forward strand.
GGAAATAGACTGAAAAAGCCTAAATTTATTGCAAAGAATGCATTATTCAAAAAGGTGGCAGCAAGTAGCGCATACACAGAAATCATTAAAAAACGTTCATCTAACAAATACCTTTTAAGAAGCAACAAAACGATTAAGGAAACCATTATTAAAAAAAGAAGCACATAACTTCTTGTTCCCACTTGTAACAGGACGATAGTAAGGAGTGATCCTATTGCAAGAAGAACTAGGCCTATAAATATCTGCATTTTGCCAAAACGTTCGAGGCTCATCGTTCCCCTCCTATTTAATACAGTTCGTTTATTAGGAATAGGGACCGTCCGATTACCTGTATCAGAAAATCCCTTTTCCTTGTGCGTTTATTATAAAACTGTTGGTCTCCCGATTGAATGATAGATGTATTCGAGCTCCTTCATTTGCTCTAATGAGAAGCAGTTTCGTCCATCAATGATAATTGGATTACCCAGTTTATTCTTAGCCTTTTCGAGATCCAGATCAAACACTTCAGGTATGTCTGTTAATATAATGCATGCTTCGGCACCATCTAATGTTTCATATATGTCATCAACATAGTTAACGGTATCACCAAAGTGTTTAAAAGCTTCCTGTTTTGCAATTGGTTCGAAAGCTTTAATTTCCGCCCCTTGTCTCACAAGATCAGGAATGATTTCCAATGAAGGTGCATCCCTCATATCATCTGTATTTGGTTTAAAGGCAAGTCCTAAAATTGCGAAGGTTCTTCCTTTTAAATCACCGAATATATCTTGAATCTTTTCGGTTACTCTATGCTTTTGGTAATTATTCGTTTCTATGACTGCCTCGATTAATTTAAAATTATAACCAACAGAATGAGCGATATGAAGCAAGGCACTTGTATCCTTAGGAAAACAAGAACCTCCATAACCAATGCCTGCTTTCAAGAACTTACTTCCAATTCGACTATCTAACCCCATCCCTTCCGCAACCTTCGTAACATCCGCACCAACCTTCTCACAGATATTTGCAATATCATTAATGAAGGAAATCTTTGTCGCCAAGAAGGCATTGGATGCATATTTAATCATTTCTGCACTTTCCAGATCTGATTTAATAATGGTGGTTCCAAAAGGTTGATGAAGTTCCTCTATCAGGAAGGCTGCTTTTTCACTTGTAGCGCCGATAACTGCCCTTTCCATATTCATGGTATCTGCAATTGCCGAGCCTTCACGTAAAAATTCTGGGTTAGATACTACATCAAATTCTTGCTTTCCACCTGAGGAATCCTTTATTATATTAAATACTCTTTTCCCAGTGCCTATAGGAACCGTACTTTTATTAACTACTACTTTATAGGAATTCAAGTTTTCGCCAATTGTCTTTGCAACAGCATCTACATACTTGAGGTTTGCTTCACCGTTTTCCGCCATCGGTGTCCCTACAGCAATATAAATAATATCAGCTTTCTTCATTGCTCCGGCAACATCATTAGTGAAACTTAGTTTTCCTTGTTCCACATTCTTCGTTACTAGCTCCTCTAATCCAGGCTCAAAAATAGGAATAATCCCATTTTTTAAGTTGTTGATTTTCTGTTCATCTATATCACAACAAGTGACCTCGTTACCAATTTCCGCAAAGCATGTACCGGAAACCAATCCGACATATCCTGTTCCAATAACTGCTAGCTTTTTCAAAAGTATCTACCCTCTCGTGTTGAAATTGTTTTGATGCAATGTTTGGAGGTAGTTTTTTACATCTTCTTTCAAATCATCTCTGTTAAGAGCAAAATCTAGTGTCGCTTTCACGAATCCAAATTTATCTCCAACATCATAACGAATCCCATCAAACTGATAAGCTAAGACTCGTTGAGTGTCATTCAAAGTATTGATTGCATCTGTCAATTGGATTTCTCCTCCCGAGCCCCTAGGAGTATTTTCTAAAATATCGAAAATTTCCGGTGTAAGTATATACCTGCCCATGATTGCATAATTGGATGGCGCTTCTTCAATAGAAGGTTTTTCAACAAAGCCATCCACTTGTACAACATTTTCTTCTAACTCTCTTCCCTTCGGTGCAATGATGCCATATTTAGAAACATCTTCTTTTGCAACAGTTTGAATTCCAACAACAGAGGACTTGTAAGTATTAAAAACATTTATCAATTGTTGCAGACATGGCTCTTCTGCATTTACAATATCATCACCCAGCATTACACCAAATGGGTCATTTCCAATAAACTTTCTTGCACACCAAATCGCATGCCCCAATCCCAATGGCTCCTTTTGACGGATATAGTGGATATTGGCCAAGTCAGCAATCGACTGAATCTCTTGTAGCATGTCATATTTTTCTTTCTTCACCAACGTTTCTTCCAACTCATAAGATTTATCAAAGTGATCTTCAATTGCTCTTTTACCTCGTCCACTTACAATGATAATATCTTCAATTCCGGATTTGACCGCTTCTTCCACGATATATTGTATTGTCGGTTTATCCACAATTGGAAGCATTTCCTTCGGTTGAGCTTTTGTGGCAGGTAAAAAGCGCGTCCCCAAACCTGCTGCAGGGATGATTACTTTTTTGATTGTCATATTTCCACCTCATAGTTAGGATTCTTCTCTTACAGTTGTTTATACAAATTTATTAAATCTATCGTGTTCTTCTTAACATCAAACTTTTCTTTGACTTTCGTATAAAGGGAATTTCGAACCTCTTCAGTATAAACGATGCCTGCGGAATATTGCTCTACTTTTTCCACAATCTGTTCTGATGATTTTGGATCTATCAATAAATTACCGTGTTCACCGAATAGCTCAGGAACCCCTCCAACATTAGAAGATAAAACTGGTACCTTAAGCGAAAGTGCTTCTATAATTACAGTAGGCATCCCCTCATTATAGGAAGGTAGTACAAATAGATCGGAAGATAACAAATAGTCCTTAACTGCTTCGTTTGGTAGTTGACCCGTCAAAATAATTTTAGGATCACCTTTGACTTCCTCCATTAGGGGCCCGTCCCCTATAAGTACCAGACGATAATTATCATCTAATTGTTTCATTGCTTCTACCAGTTCCCTAATACCTTTTTCATTAACTAATCTCCCAATATACAAAAGTATCTTCTTGTCATTTGGGAGTTGTAACTTATCTCTAATCGCCCTTTTATTCTCCGCATCTAAACCTGTTCCATTAAACCTCTCCATATCAATCCCAATGGCAAGGACTCGAGGCTTTACACCTGTCAGCCTTTCCGTCTCATCGGCCAAGGCTCCACTGACGGCGATTACTTCTTGAGCATTTTTCACAGCAAATTGGAAGGCCTCCATAGCACCCTTGCTATAATGTGGATACACATTAACGTCACTGCCGTGCAAGGTTAGTACGTAAGGCTTATTGTATTTCTTAGCTATAATGGCTGCTGCACCGCCTGCAGGCATGGCAAGATGTGCATGAATCACATCAAATTCCAGGTTGTTTTCCTGAATTGCTTTCTCTACCGCTGCCGCAAATCTTTTATGGGGCTGTGCCCATTTCAATTGGCCTGGTAAGGCAAGAAAACGCGGACGGTAGATATCAATTCCTTCCCAACGATAATGCAACGGCTGATTTAAGTACTCCTTGTATCGTTTATTGATCATACCAAGTATTTTAGGTGTCTTCGGGACAGGACAAACAACCTCAACTTTCATCCCAAGCTGTTGCAAGGAATCCGCCTGTGTTTGATGAAACACACCTGCGGCTGGTTTATTTTCGGAAGGGTAGATACTTGTTATAAATAACACTCTCACACCGATTCCCTCCTTTTACGCCTTAATAATTTTTTTGTTATATTCCATTCTTTTATTTCAGGATAGGCCAAAAAGATTGCAGTAAAATAGATAAGTCCGCCCACCGCGACTGATATCGCCATGATGACAGGTGTCGGCATCCACTCAGTTGCATAAAGCCCGGTTTTCAAGAAATAAACAATTCCCGCCATCAATGCAGTTACAAGTAAGGGCTTCAGCAACGTTTTAATGTATTCTCCCAAATGGAGGTCAATCAGCTTTTTCAATAACCATCTTCCGATGAAGAAATTTATGAAGCTTGTAATAACATATGTCCAAGCTACAACATAGATATCATACTTTGTCGCATAATACATCGTGAATCCGTAGAGTAGCATGACCCCGAAATCCCAGTAAAAGGCGATATTCGCTTTTCCTTTTGCAAGGATGACAGAACCGTTGGGATTCATTAAAACCCGAAGTATGCCGACAACCGCCAGGATACTTAAAATCGGAGCTGCCACGAGCCATCTCTCTCCGAAAAACACTTCAATGAACACATCGGAAATCGCTACCAGACCGAGAAGAAGCGGCAAGCTGACAAGCGCCAAAATCTTCGTGACATTCAAGAATCCCTCAGACAAGAGGGCGTTATCTGACTGACTCCTAGAGAAGACAGGGAAGGCAACCCTTGTAATGATCGGGTTGATTTTTTGAACCGGAATGGTTACTACCTGATAAGCCAGTGAATAGATCCCCAGGGCCTCTGCTCCAAGAAACCTACCGATTAGAATATAATCTATATTTGCACCAATCCTGTTCACAAGTCTTGACATCAGTTGAAAAATACCGAATGACATCAACTCTTTAATACAGGCGAAATTAAATATAAATGAAGGCTTCCATTTTTTTGAATAGACAACAAAGAATAATATTCCCTTTAAAGAGTGCAAGAAAACTTGCGAAATGACGTAAGCGTATAGCTCCTGTATGAAAAAAATAAGTGCTACAAGACTGAAGAAGGATGCTACATTGGCAAGCACTTCTATTCGGCTCAACAAATTGAAATTCAAATCTTTTTGAAGAAGATATTGAAACTGCTGGCCAATCGGCGCAATCAAGAACATGATCCCAAGCAACTGGATAAGCGGAATCAATTCATCCTGATTGTAAAAACCAGCAATCAACGGGCTTGTAAAATATAACAGCACAAATAAAACAATTCCTACTATTATATTGAGCCAATATAGAGTAGATAATTGCTCATTTGTTACTTTTTCCCGTTGGATGATTGCTGCACTGAATCCCATATCTAAGAGGATTTGGGTGAAAATCACGACCGTAGTGATCATCCCTACAATCCCGAATTGTTCTTTTGATAATAAATTTCCGAGTAAAGCAAATTGGACAATCTGGATGACGGTAATGATAACAGTGGAAATACCTGTCCATTTCGCCCCTGTCAAAATCTGTTTTGTTATAGTCGACATTTTTTTCCCTACTTTATGTAAACTTACCTTCTCTATGTAAACTTACCTTCTCTTTAGTTATTTACTATTCCACATAAACTAAAACTTTTATGTAGAAATTTGGTGAATAATTTTTGATTATAGCATAATTAATTGGAATTATTTCTATTTCTCACAGGAAACATAATTAAATTTAGATTACAAAATAGCAGGTAGTTTTACGCTCATTTCAACTCATTTTCCCCTTTCCAGCTTTTCAAAATATAACCATTGTTATACCGATATAATTTCGTTACAATATGGTCGGTCCTTTAAAAGGAGTGATGATCATAATGAAATCAGCTAAAAAGAGCTATTTATTCGAGATACAGACCATAAGGGCAGTCGGTTGTTTGCTTGTCCTTTTAGTGCACGTTTCTGCCACATACTATTACCAGCAGAACGGATATAACGATCTGACTTTCTTTCTAAATCAAATAGGAAGATTCGGCACACCACTTTTTGCAGTCATAAGCGGATTCTTACTCTTTTATCAAGTGAGAAAAAAGGGATTTGACTTTAAGCGATTCCTTTCCTCCAGAACTGTCAAGATCGGGGCACCTTTCGTCTTTTGGAGTGTATTTTATCTTTTATTAATGTTCGTTTTCGAAGGAAAGAATCCTCTAAGCGATGGCGAAAAAATATTTACGGTCAATTTTTTATTAGGAAATTCTTATGTGCACTTATATTTCATGTCCATCGTCTTTCAATTTTATCTATTGTTTCCTTTGCTGCAGTTTTTCCGTTCAAAGAAAAGCTGGATTTTTCTTTTAATAGCAGCATTAGGATTAAACCTATATGCAGTCCAGTATTATACTTCACCTGAAGAAATGAATACGGTAAATTACATCATGGATCAGCGGGCATTCTTGTTAAATTGGATATTCTTCTTTGTATTGGGCGGATTCCTGGCATATAACTGGGAATCAATTCAATACTACGCGAAGAGACTTAAGCTTGTTTCCATTGTCGGGGTCATCATGGTTGTACTATTTACTATGTATGAATATCAAAATAAAGGATCTGTTTCTTCCAACAGGGCTTGGAATTTCTTGAATGTTCCCATTATCATTTTTGCCATTATCGGGCTTTATGATTATGTGAGCAAGTCTAAGTTATTAACGAACACTTTGAATATGATTGGCCAATTCTCCATGGGCATCTACCTTGTGCATATGTTTGTCATCTATGTATTTGTGCGTACTGTGCCGGAGAGTATTTGGACAACCATGAATTTCCCATTCGTATTTTTAGCCATTTTAGCAGGTTCTGTTGCCATGGTTAAGATTATTCAATTACTACCTTGGAACCACTTAATTATAACAGTCCCTAAACCTAAAAACACAAAGTCCACTACTCAAAGACTACAGGAAAAAGCTGCTTCTTAATATTTGAAGCAGCTCAGTGTGTAGACAAAGTTCAAATATGATAAATATCCCTAGTTGATTGTAGTAGAAGGCGCGCAGACTCCCTCAGAAAAGGTGATTATACCAGGGTTAATCAAGTCTTTTTAAACTAATAAAAATATTTTTTTAACAGACAACTTCCAAATCCGTGACTATATTTGATATTTATGAAAAATAAAGGGTTTTAGGCTTACGCGATGCGGCAGGCGAGTGGTAAACACTCCCTTTGATTGCTTATGGGCACGTAAGGACTCTGCTTGTTAGGGGGACTAACCATCCCACGTCTCCTGGCATCGTGTGCCTACATTCCTTCGTTGGGTCTCACCCTAACGCAGAGGCCGGCAAATGCTCCCGCATGGACTGATCAAAGGACCGTCGAATGTCTCCTAGTGGCCGGCTTATCCGTGTCTGAGTTGTATACTGCTAGATGATACATTTGAATAAATAGACCTTGGTTACAGCGGTCTTAAGCTGCGGTTGGCTGCGCTAAAATGGGTAAATCCTCCATCATTCGATTGGCGTCAAAGGCTTTTTGATGCTGACTTAGTCCATGAAATATCTTAAGCAGCTTACTGCACAGAACGACAATGGCTTCTTTTCCAGCTAAAGGATTCTCTTTCCGGGTTCGGTAATACTCATAAAGTTTCATGAATGCTTGATTGTTTCGAATCAAGGGAAACACAGCTTTGTACAACAGGGCTCTTAGTCTCCTTCGTCCCCGTTTGGAGATTCTCTTTTGGCCATCATACTTCCCGGAGGAATTGGTCGCAAGCGTTAACCCCGCATGTTTAATAAGTTGGCGTGGGTTATCATAGAGCTTGAGTGAACCGGTCTGCGCGATGAGTTCCATGACGGTATTTTCGCTAATGCCAGGAATCGAAACCAGGTATTTAAATTCAGGAAGGCGTCTCGCAATCTCTGTGAGCTCAGCGGTGATCGCCTCCAGTTGGTCTTCAAGCATATGGTATTGGTCAAGTAAAGCATGGATCTCATTGCGGGCCATAACTGGACTATAAGTTAAGCCAATGGAGTGCTCGGCTACTTCAAACAGGCGTGAGAGAGCGTCTTTACGAAGGGCTTTCAGCCCTTGTGTTTTTAACTCGGCAACGAGTTTGTCATAGGTCGTGTTTCTCACATCACTTGGCAAAGGAACCAGACGTAACAACGCACACGCCTGAACGCCAAGGCCCTTGTACACTTCCTCAAATTCAGGGAAATAGAGATCCATCCATCTGCGTATTCGATTTTTCACCGAGGTGATGGTTTCTTGAAGCCGAGTTCGAAAGGCGGAGCCTTGTCGAAGTTCATGATCATCTTCGCTCATCGTGCGTTGAACACTGTAATTCCCCTGAGGAATTAATTTGGCAATGACACGAGCGTCCTTTTGATCATTTTTACTTTGACTATTATCATCCAATTCTTTGACTTCTTCACGTGCATGGGATTGACCAGAACGGTGGGGATACCTCGATCCTTTAAAAAGGAGGCAAGGTTCATCCAGTAGTGCCCCGTGGGTTCAAATCCCACGTAGACCGTCGTTTTCCCATGGATCTTCATCAGTTCTATCAGCTTGTCATAAAATTTTTCGAAGCCTTGAGCTGACTGAGCGACTAACCAACTCTTACTTAGCTCACGACCTCGTTCATCAATGGCAATTGCATAATGAAAGCTCTTGGCAATGTCGATTCCGATGATTAAGGTGTGTTCATTTATTTGATTAATTTTTTGATTTCTACTATGATGCATGTAAAGACTCTCCTTTATGTGCGAATTGGTTTTGTCACCTTGCATCATAACGGAGGGTCTTTTTTTGTGCAATAGCCGTTGGACTATCTCACAGGAATAGCTCCCGCGGGAGGAAGGGACATGTAAGACCCCGCAGGCGTAAGCCGAGGAGGCTTACGGACCGCCCGCAGGAAAGCGAAGCGCCTGGAACGAAAATCAACTGTTCCAACAGATAACTTAGTTTGTCAACAGTCTGAAAGCTGCTTCTTAATATTGAAGCAGCTTTTTTTCATATTACTGTTTATCTTCTATTTAAAAACGGGTATTAATATATGAACTTACATATCTAGCAAAAGTATTCATAGAGTGAAAAACGGAATCATAGAATATATAAATTAAGTTAGAAATGAGGGTGAATAATAAATGACTGCCATCTCCAACAAGTTTGTCCCGTTTATGAAACATACATTCACCACCGCCAAAAAATGGAGACCTGATTTGAATTGGTCCGCTATTCACGAAGTGATGTCCGCATACGGAATCAGACTGATTATCCTCACCTGTTTGAGTCCCGTTCTGACTATACTGCCGGCACTTGCTTTTAAACTTGCATATGATGCATCTTCTATTATCGGTTACCTGCTTTCCATTCTAATGCTCATCCCATGGCTTATAGTTCCGGCACTATTTATCCAGCACATCACTTCCCGCTCACGTTTCGGTCGGATTGCTTCCTATATATATGCCGGAATCCTGTTTGCAACCTTTATATTATGGATACTTTTTATTAAATTTTAATGACAGAAAATAAGTACCAATCACTTTGATAGGTGGGGTCAAGTTGTTGAAAAACTATTAAGTAGGTATGTTATCTGTTGGAACAGTTGATTTTTATTACAGGGTTTTTATAACTCAAAAATAACTTCGTCTAAATACTAGCGCACCAATTCTCTGATTGGTGCTATTTTCATTTCCCTTCTTCTTATATACATATAATTACATTCCCAAGTAGTATCTAGGTTACTAAATATTGTGTAAATTAAAAATAAACCATATAATCATTAGTAGAAAAATAAAACAAAAGGAAGCGTGCTATGTTTAAGAAAAAATGGTTTATTATGCTGGTCAGTTTTTTGGGAATCACCACACTTGGTGTAGGAATATTTGCTTTCACGGTCTATAAATCTCTTGAGAGTGCAGCAACATCCATGCATACACCATTAGATAGGTCCAATTCCGACAAGCGAATGACTCAAGTTGATTTTAAAAACCAAGATCCTTTGTCCTTCTTGATTCTTGGTGTGGATGAACGCCCTGGCGACAAAGGTCGCTCGGATTCCATGATTGTCCTTACAGTCAATCCAAACAATAAGTCGATGCAAATGGTCAGTATCCCTCGTGACACCAGGACAGAAATAATCGGCAAGGGCTTTGAGGATAAGATTAATCACGCGTATGCCTTTGGAGGGCCGGAAATGTCCATTGCTACAGTTGAGAATTTCCTGGACATACCGATAGATTATTTTGTGCAAGTCAACATGGAAAGCTTTAAGGATATTGTGGATGCGGTTGGGGGAGTAACAGTAAACAATAAACTGGAATTCAGTCAAAGCGGACATCATTTCCCTATAGGTGAAATTGAATTGAATGGCGAGGAAGCATTGAGCTTTTCACGCATGCGTTCAGTTGATAGTGACTTCGGTCGTCAACAAAGGCAGCGAGATATCATTCAGGGAGTAATCAACAAGGGAGCAAGCATCTCTTCTGTTACTAAGTTTGATGATATATTGGAGATTATGGGGAATAACGTTCGGACAAACTTAACCTTCGATGATATGGTCGATATTCAATCAAACTATAAAGATGCACGTCATGAGCTTTCCCAGCACCAGCTGACAGGCTCGGGGACTAGAATTGACAACATCTATTATTTAATCATTCCTGAAGAAGACCGTTTGGCCATTTCCAACCAACTGAAAGAACACTTGGAACTCGACTCTGAAGTGGCAAGTAATAACTAAAACGAAAAAGGAGAAGGCTGCAGGATCTTTGCAGCCTTCTCCTTTCCTTTATTAAGAACAATCAGCCCAGCAGACCGAACAATTTCTTTCTTTTTACTCTTTCCGGTATTTCCTTCATGATCATAGAACCTTCCACCAATAACTCTGCATTTTCCATGAGCATGTATTGGGCATCTTGACCACACTCTTTTTCTATCACGTTAAACGCATCCTTCATTTGAAAGTTCCTATTCTTCAGGTTGTGCGCATCAGAAGCCACAAGATGGGTTAAATTCGCATTGATCAAATCCAATGAAAACTTTTTGATTTTTTTTCCGAATTTCCCGGCCACACTTGCCGCGGTAATTTGCGTACATGCACCTTTTTTTACTAACTGATATAGTTTTTCAGGATTCTCTATCAATTCCGCATTCCGCTCAGGATGTACAATGATAGGTATCAGACCTTTCAGTTGAACATCATAGATGATTTTTTCCGTGTAAAGAGGAACTTGACTGGAAGGAAGTTCAATAAACACATAACGTCCTGTATCATTGATTGTTAGCAGTTCGTTGTTTTCATACTGCTCAAGAAATTCACCTGAGATCCGACATTCTTGACCAGGCAGGATGATTATATCAATTCCTTCCTTCACTAACCGGTCATTCAATTCCTGGACCTTCACCAGAATCTCTTCTTTTGTATTCATATACTGTCCATTATTATGGTGAGGTGTCGCTACTATCTTTGTAATTCCTTCTTTAGTAGCCGCTCTGGCCATTTCTAAGCTTTCGGTCATATGTCTGGCTCCATCATCGGTTGCCGGAAGTATATGACAATGCACATCAATCATTTGAACCCCTCCACAAGTAGTACTTTAGTACCATCTATCTCTCTTTAATAGTCTATAATTATATTATCATAGTAGTAATCCTATTAGAATGGGTGTATTTTGTCGAATAAAGTAAAATCAAGGATATTCGAACTTGTTTATTGGTTATTCCTTCCTATAATTCTATTCTAGGATACTTATAAACGACAGAAAATCCCATTAAAACGGTAATTTGGTGTAAAAATTACTTTTATTAAAAAAGACTACTTTATAACTATTAATTTTTTAAAAGTTTTGCCGATAGGGTTCGAAAATAAAAAACACCATGAAAGGTGTCTTTTTATCTTGTATCCATAGGTTTTGCATATAGAATATATCTTTCCGGGGCTGCCCCGGTCAGGGTGAATGGATAACATGTAGTCAAAAGAAGGTCTTCTTTTTCTTTTTGCAATGTTATGACAGTGCGGTCATCTTCATCCACAATTTTAGAATCATAGATTTCATACATATAATCCCCGTAAGACATCCTGACAAAGAACCTATCTCCCACCTCAAGCTCTCCCAGGCGCAGGAAAACTGTATCCCTGTGTCCAGAAAAGACAATTTGTCCTTCCTCACCCGGGAAGGATGCCCCTTTATAGTGTCCTACCCCTTTTTCTAGCTCAGCAGGGTCTGTACCTTCCACAATCGGAAGTTCCGCCTCAAGTCTAGGAATTTCCAATAAGCCGATGACTTCTCCGGTCTGTGGGTCAAAGTCATCCGGAACTGGCGGACGTTCTTTTTTCTCTGGATTCACTTTCGTCATCCCTACTGCTTCTCTTAACGCAGCCTCGGTTTTTCGATCCATGTTGATTTTCTCAAAAAGGCCATAACCTATAAATGAAATACCGGCAACAATAAACAGGACGGCAATGATCATTCCTTTTTTCAATGTGTTTAATCTCCCTAACGTTATTTACTTCCATTCTACAATATCTAACAGAAACAACAAGTCTCATTGGTTCGACATTTTACAAAACTTTGTCAAAAACACCAGATAAATTTTTCATGATGATTGGTAAAAAAGCAGCAATGAGGTGCAAGCCAATCAATGCGAAATGATAAAATCTACTCTTTGCCAATCGAAATACCAATGGAATGACAACCAACAGGATGCCTGCAACGCTTATCATAGAATAAATCATGGCCCCTTGCCCTTCCCCATAAGTCACAATTAAGTAGAAGAATCCGACAATACTGATATTATAAAGTAAAAATAATAGTGCTAATGCAAAGCAGATGAAATTGGTGAAACTCTTCATTTTTGACCGCCAATCAATAGATTTCATTCTTTCTATATCCCCCTAAAATCCCATTTCAATTGTCTCCCCTATTCATTCGATATATAAGTACATTTTCCCTGTTTTTTTCTTGATATTGGAGAAAAAATGTCGAAATAAGTAAAAGCCCCATTTAGGGGCCTTACAGACTGTTGACATACTATAAAATAGTTAGGTTATTTACTGGAACAGTTGATCTTCGTTTCAGGAGCTTCGCTTTCCGCGGGGCGACCTTGAGCCTCCTCGGGTTTACACCCTGCGGGGTCTCAAGAATGTCGCTATCCCCCCGCTGGAGTCTTCGCTCCTTACACTACGATCAACTAGAGAATCTCATTATTTTGAGGTTTTTCTTCACACATAGATCCCATCATGTGCTAATGAATGTTGAATAGCCTTGTGATCTAAGTGTTGCCGCCAAGCGGTCGGCATTTTCTTTTTGAGAAAAAGCTCCTGCTTGCACTTTATATAGATTCTGCTCTCTGAATACAAACGTATTGAAGCCCTTTCTATTTAGTTCTGCTGCAAGATTGTCCGCATTTTGCTTAGCTTGGAAGGCTCCGACCTGTACCTTATAAATTCTAGTTGATGGTGGGGGAGTCGGTTTGAGCCTCAAGTTGAAATATTCCACAAGTCCCTCTGCAATGGCAATCGCGCAGGTTCTGCGATAACTATCGGTTTTGAGCAGCTGTGCTTCTTGGTAGAATGTCATAAAGCCGCATTCACATAATATTGAAGCCATAGTCGTTTCCCTCAGAACGTGGAAGTTTGCGGTTTTGATTCCTCTATCCCTTCTGCCTGTCGCTTGAATAAGCCTGCGGTGAACCATGTTGGCAAGTCTGTCGGAGTTTGGGGAGTTGACAACAGGCGTGTAGGTCTCTATTCCTTGGGCAGTGTTCCAGCCCCCGTTGCCGAATGCATTTGCGTGAATGGAGACAAAAGCTCTTGCCCCCCAGCTGTTTGCCCGGTCTGTACGTTCTTGCAAGGGGACGTCCCTCTCATCTGAATGGGTAAACAGAATCTCGACATCTTGATAGCGCAATAGTTCCTGCCTTGCATACTGGGCGACCACCCTATTAAACTCATACTCTCTCATTCCATCAGGAGTTCGTTTACCAGGTGTACTATAGCCGTGACCAGCATCTAACACTATTTTCAATAATCCCACCTCTTTCAATAATTTTAGATCTTTTGTACTATCATTGTATGTCCAACATGTAAAACATTTACAAAAAGGGGCTTATGACCAATTGGATCACTTGTAACCTTTTATATAATTTAACGTCTAACAATACAAAGAGGGGTATGGTATATATAAGTTGTGAGAACGCAGGAAAATGGGGCATTTCCCCATTACTAACAAGATAAATGGAGGCGTAGGACATGTATAAAATAATGATATTAGTAACAATGTCTTTAATGTTGGCTGCATGTGGAACGAACGGTAATTCCACGCAGGAGGAACCTGTTGAAAACAACTCCTCTGCAGGAAGCGGGATTCCAGATGGAAATGAAGAAGAAACTCCTGAATCGGACAAGTCAAAGGAAGAGCTTAAAGAGAACTTAGAAGAGAGCAAGGACGGTGAACTGAAAGGGCAGCTTGAGCGCAATAATCAGGATTTCCTGTTCACTGTTATTAACAACCAGGAAGAAGATGCGGAAATCACTTTTTCATCCGGCCAGGAATATGATTATGTAGTCGTTGATGAATCAGGGGCAGTGGTTAAAAAGCTGTCAGAGGGCATGATGTACACGCAGGCAATTAAAGAGGTTGCTTTGGCACCAGGTGAAAAACTGGAATATCCAGTATCCTATGATGAAGTAACAGCAGACCTTCCTGAAGGGAAATACACCATCGAATTTATCTTCACAGACTCCAACCACCATGCTTCTGCAAAAGAAACGTTCACCATTGAATGATTTATGCATATTTGTCATAAGGTTGTAACTGCACCGTAAACTATCTATAATAGAATAAGAAGATTTTACCGTTAAAGGTCTACGAGTCAAAGTAGACCTTTTCCTTTTTTGGGATGCAGGAAACAGGAGAGTAACAACTTACAAGCAAATGGAAGGTGACACAAAATGGAGCAGTTCACATCATGGCTAATAGATACATATCCACTCTCGGATGATGCCAATCGTCACACCCTGGGAGAAGGCTTAAAGCTCTTCCGTCAAGGCCATGTCATCAACACCTATGAGGAAGGCAAAAGCTTGATTGGGAAAGTGCAGGATAACGGCCAAAAGCACGTACTGCTTGATGCGGAAATCGGTGATCTCAGCAGATGCTCATGTGGCGCTTCTACCCTCTGCTCCCACCAGATAGCCACCTTTCTAACCATATGGTCCAAAAATCATACCATTGCCTCCCTCATTGATAACTGGAAAGCACAATCAGCAGAAGACGCTGTACCTTTCCTAACTGAGGTACCTAAAAAGAAGGCAACAAGTTACGGAGATAATTCTCTTTCAAGCTGGCTTGAATATGTGGAAGGTCAACATGCAGAATTTAAAAGTTCCATTCCGACTAAAAGGACCTACCTGACAGGGCTGACTCATGCATTTTTTCCAAAATTGCGTTTACAGGCACCTAAAAAGGCTGAAATCCGTCCATTGTTTTTAGTGCACGCCTCCATCTTTTGCATGGAGCAAGTGATCAAAAGCTATGACAATACACAGCCTTATCAATATATAGCAGACATTCTGCACCGTTTTGTGGACATTGTGGAAGAGGAAGCAAAAGGTCTTTTTCACAGCGCGATAGCCTTTCAGCTTGATTCATTGCTGAAGGAAAGCAGACAACTGATCCGTGAAAAGCTATTGCACCAAGAAGAACCTTTTATACGGGAAATGTTTTATATTTATCAGTTCACATGGAATGATGTTTTCCAGCGCCGCAACTGGATGTCCTCCGAGTTAAAGGAGCTTGAAGGAGAAGATTCCCTGCAAGCAGAACTTGCCAAAACCCATCTTCTGTTTTTACAAAAGAAAGATGAAGAGGCTTTGAAGTACGTCAAAAAACATGGCAATGAGTATGCGCCATATATCTTTCATTGGTTACAGGCCCTTGTCAGTGCAAAAGCTAAGGATAGACTCGACAACTGGCTTTCTATGTCGCTTCCTATCGTGACGGAATATATCCATTCCGAACCTACTTATGATAGGAAAAGGCAGCTTACCAAGCATCTTTTGAAACTGCTGACAGATTATGCATTGGAAACCAAGCATGACAGATTGTATAAAGAAGCACTTCGCAACCTCATGCCATACAGCTACGGGGAATACGAATGGTATCTATTTGAAACAAAGAGCTACCGTAAATGGGTGGAGCTCCAGCTTTGGATGGGATTTGATTTAAACGGCCTCGAGTCCTACAAGCTTAAGGTGATTAAGAAAGCAGATCCCTATGCCCTTTTCCCGCTATATCATGTTGCGATTAATAATGCGATAGAACAGCGGAACAAGACTGCTTATAAAGAGGCCACCTCGCTTTTGAAAGCTTTACATAGCCTGTATAAAAAAGAAAAGCTCGAGGATGTCTGGCTTCAATACTTACTACAGCTAAAAGAAGGAACCAAGCGTCTTCGCTCCTTCCAAGAAGAATTGAAAAAAGGAAGATTCAGTTATGATTAATGAGGCGTTATATGCCAATTCAACCTACATCGAAGAACGAAATCAGTTTTTTCTACATGTAAAATTAAGATCTTCTGTCCTTCCGCCTTCAAGATTCATCCCGCTCTTATTCACTTGGCATGAAGGTTCTTTTTTTGGTTCCTTTTTTCAGGAATCCACCTATGACGGAGTCGCTGGTGTATTTTTGAATCCCGGTGGCGCTTTGGAGCTTTTTGCAGACAATACGGAAAATTCCTTTCTAGAGCTTGAATGGTGCGACCAGTCTGAGCAATACCGCCTGATTGCCCCGACTGTATCGGAAGTGTTGAACCAAAAAGCCTTTCAGCCGGATTTCTCCTCTTGGCAGGAAGGAAAACTCAACTTCTCTTTGACTGAGGAGGGGATGCAGATCATTAAGCAGAATCCCCTACTCCCTTCTTACAAGGATAAAATGCAAGAGTGGATCAATGCCATCATGAAGGATTGGCTTGACAGGAATGAAACCGAAAACCTTCAAACTTATTGGATGAATTATGGCGGCGATCCCCGCCAGCTTGCGGCAGAAGGCAGACTTGTTCAGTATTTAGACGAAGAAGATTGGCTCCGGGATATCGGTTGGACGAAAGACTCCACCCCATTCAAGCTTGGCCTCCGTTTATTGGAACCGGAAAAAGGCGAGCAGGACTGGAAGCTGGAAACCCTTCTAAGAGATAAGAAAACTGAAGAACTTTATGTTTGGGAGCAGGATTCCCTTCCACCCTCCTATAAAAAATACAAAAAAGAAGTGAACCGCGGCTTTAAAAAATGGCAGCAGCTGACCCCTTCCCTCTTTTCAAACGGGCAAATAAGAAGCTACCTGACGGAAGAAGATGCCTGGCGTTTCTTAGTGGATGGAAGCGAAAAACTGCTTGCAATCGGCAGCTTTATCTACCTGCCTCCATGGTGGCAGGCAATCAAGGATTCACGCATCAAAGTAAAGGCACGGGTGAACAGTTCCAAAAAAGGCGGCGCTTCCCAATCCTTCGTCGGGCTTCAATCGCTTGTCAATTTTGAATGGCGCTTTTCGACACGCAACACAGAGCTGTCAGAAGAGGAGTTCCTGGCCCTTGTGGAAGAGAACCGCCGACTCGTGCAGATAAAAGGCGAATGGGTGGTACTTGACCCGGGATTCATTGAAGAAATCAAGCGAATGATGAAGCATGCAGAAGAAAACGGAATCCGTATGGAGGATCTGTTGAAAAGCAATGCCGCTGGGATGGGTGGCGAGATTCCGGATGGTGCAGATTCGAATGCAAGCTATTCGGTCCAGGATATCTCTTACGAACTGACCGGATCAGCCGAACGCCTGATTGAACAGCTGTATCAAGGCAAGGACATCCCTCCTTTTGATGTGCCAGAGACATTTAAAGGGGAGCTTAGACCTTATCAGGAACATGGAGCAGCATGGTTGTCCTTTTTAAGGGAGCATGGCTTCGGGGCTTGCCTTGCAGATGATATGGGGCTTGGGAAAACGATTCAGCTTATCGCCTACTTCCTCTCCTGCAAGGAAAAGGATCCGGAAGGACCGCCAATATTGATCATCTGCCCCACCTCCGTCCTTGGCAACTGGCAAAAGGAGCTCGAAAAGTTCGCTCCTAGCTTGGATGTTATGTTGCACTACGGACCAAACCGCGGGAAAGGATCTATTTTCCGGGAGGCAGTATTGGGGTTTGATGTCATATTGACTTCCTATGCCATCTCCCATCTTGATGAAGAGGAGCTGACAAGTGTCGGCTGGCGCACCATCTGTCTGGACGAAGCACAAAACATCAAAAATGCGGATACGAAGCAGTCTCAGGCAGTACGGAACCTGAGTGGCGGACATCACATCGCCCTCACAGGAACTCCAATGGAAAACCGTCTATCTGAGCTTTGGGCCATTTTCGATTTCATCAACCCTGGTTATCTCGGGTCCCTCGGCTCTTTTCATAAACAATTCGTGATGGCGATTGAAAAAGATCAAGACAAAAAGAAAATACAACAGCTGCAAATGCTCATCCAACCATTCTTATTGCGCCGCACCAAGCAGGATGAACAGGTCGCCCTGAACCTCCCTGCAAAACAGGAACAAAAGGAATATTGCCCGCTTACCATTGAACAAGCGTCCATATACGAGCAGCTTGTAAAAGAAACATTAGATAAAGTGGAAGAACTCGGCGGCATCCAGCGCCGCGGCCTTGTTTTGAAAATGCTCGGCCAATTGAAGCAGGTGTGCGATCATCCTGCCCTTTATTTAAAAGAAGAGGCCCCGGAAAATCTTTTGATGCGCTCAAGCAAGATGGAAAAACTGGTGGAATTGGTGGAGCAGATCCGTTTACGCGGGGAGAGCTGCCTGATTTTCACCCAATACATTTCGATGGGCAATATGATCATTGAGACTTTAAAGGCATCATTAGGGGAAACAGGAAGGTTTCTGAATGGAAGTGTGGTCAAAAAGAATCGCGATCAGCTTATCCAAGATTTTCAGGCCGGGGAATTCAATGTATTGGTGCTTTCCTTGAAAGCTGGAGGAACCGGGTTGAACCTCACAGCCGCCAACCACGTCATCCATTACGATCGCTGGTGGAATCCCGCAGTAGAGAACCAGGCAACCGACAGGGCATATCGAATCGGCCAGAACCGGTTTGTGCATGTGCATAAATTCATTGCCACCGGAACCTTGGAAGAGAAGATAGACGCCATGATCGAATCCAAACAAGCGCTGAATAACAAGATCATCACCAGTGAGGGCTGGATAACGGAGCTTGATAATGAAGAATTGAAGGACTTGTTGACATTGCAGTGATAGAAAAAAAGAAGCGCAGGGCCATCTACATTGATGGCCCTGCGCTTCAGTGTATAGACAAAGTTCTTTTTGAGCTATAATTCCCCTGTTGATCGTAGTGGAAGGAGCGTAGACTCCTGTGGGAGGAAGGGACAGGTAAGACCCCTCAGGCGGAGTGAGGAGGCTTACGGACCGCCCACTGGAAAGCGAAGCTCCTTCAACGGAGATCAACTGGTCCAACTGATACTTTTATTAGTTTATATTTTATCAACAGTCTGAAGCGCAGCTTCCATCTACATTGATGGCCCTGCGCTTTTATTAGTTTCACCTTTACGGTTCTTTTTAATATAGGTAGACAGAAATCCGGTGATGATCCCTTTCACCCCACCCATTCCGTTCAACCAAACATCCGCCCACTGCCCATTTCGTTCTGGGTGCAGATGTTGCAAAAACTCATCCAGCATACTGATTGTCAGAAGGATGGATAGGCTGAACAAACATACCCTCCAATACTTCCTTCCTAAAGAACTCGCAAAATACCTGACAAGCAGATACCCAAGGACACTATAAAAAAATAGATGTGCTCCCTTCCGAAAAAGAAATTCCACAAACTGATAGCCTCCCACACTGTCGACACTCACCATAGAATTTCGGTACGGTATCTCCACATTGGAAAATAAATGTGCAAGATGTTCTTCCGCCACCAAAATTCGCAAATACGGCCGGATATCCTGCTCCGCATAAGACATGGAAGACAAATAGAACAATATGAGGGTCCAGCCGAAAGCCAGAAACAAATAGTATAGGATTCTCTTATTTTTCATAGGAGCCACCACCGTTAATATGTTAGATCTTTTTCACAAAAAATCCAGGCAGGTGAAAAGGTATTAATCTTTAGGAATATGTAATGCCCATGTTGATCGTAGTGGCATGCGCGCATACTCCTGCGGGAGGAAGGGACATGGGAGACTCCCCCAGGCTTGCCGAAGAGGCTCCCGGACCGCCCGCTTGAAAGCGAAGCTCCTGGAATGAAGATCAACAATTCATATGCAAATCTAAAGATTATTACGGTTTGTCACCGATCTGAGGCTTTTTTTAAAAAAGATTCTACTTAATTACGGTTTGTCCTATATAGCCAACCCTTATACACTACAAGCTAAATTCTCTTGCTTGTCACACCAGGTTTCGATTCCTTCATGGAAAGATAGGCGGTCTTACCTTTGTATTTAACAATTATCCGTTGCAGAAGCCCTTCTATAACATCCTGTCCCACTTGTTCCGGATAGTCGACTTTCAGAAAAGCTTTTCGATGACGGTACCACGCATAAGAGGAAATATCCAATTGATAGCTGGGGAGATTGATGGTGACCGAAATGATTCTTTTCACCTCATAGGAACGGAAATGGAGTTCCACCGCCTGATTGCCGGTAGTGGAAATGCAACGCCAATTTTCATTCAACGACGACTCTTCCTTACTTATTTCCAACGCATCAAAAAATGAAGCCCTTGCTGCTGAATAGCCTTCCAATGGTTCTTTTACATAAATAAAGTAGTTCTGTCCATCTGCGTTCCGGTCATTCAGACCAGGATGAAAACTGACTGTCGTCAACTTAAAACCTGCCACATCCATCACTCCCTCTTGCATAGTTCATTCCTCCTCATTATAGATAATTTTACTTATTATAGTAAATAAAGGTAATTTATGCTTATGTGGTATTAATCTGGGTATTCTTACCTATCCTCCATTATCCTCTATATCTTGCTAAATTCGACATTTTCTATATAGGAACAATTCATCCATTTGTTCTGTATGAGAACAATCACTCCTTCTCTTATCTATTACGGTAAAAGAAATGTGAAAAGAGGAAGGAGATATGATGAATACGTCCTTTTTAGCCAGAAACATCAAATACCTTCGCAATCAGAAAAACTGGTCACAGCAAGACCTTGCAGATCGCCTGAACAGGGTCCATGCCACCATCAGTAAGTGGGAGACGGAGAAGGAAGTTCCCCCATTAGAAACCCTCGTCGAACTAAGCAAACTATTTCAAGTGTCCATCGATTACCTGGTGGGCAACCATTACGAAGAAGAGCACTATGTAAAAGAATTCAACCAACTCTATCAAATCAACAAAACCGACGAAGAACTCATGCAAATCGTCGACTACTTAAAGCAACATCCAAACTTTAAAGAAATCTTACATAAATACACCACCCAGAGCATCATAGACAGAAAAGTATTTGAAGAGATGATGGGAATCTATGTGAAAAAGTAATTCACATGAAAAAAACCATGTCCAACAAGCCTAAAAAAAGCCAACCCCTTAAAGGTCGGCACCCATGAAATGGAGATACAATGTGGTAAATCTTCTCTATAGAGGAACCTGGAGGGCTTATCCTCTTCTCATGCTGATAAGCAAAAAGAAAGGCAGCTTGTTTCCGCAAGTTGCCTTTATCATTGAAAGGCCAAAGCAAATATGGGAGGGGAGCCCTTTGCTTTATGGATATTAGGTTAAAGATTACTTGATACATAAATACGGATGACTTAATTGGTTTTGTTGTTAAACGTGTACCTTTTCTGGCTGCCTGTCCATGAAATTCGGGAGTTCCTGTGTTTGGGAGGACACTTGAGGCTCCTGTGATTGATGATTCTGATTCTCTTGCGGCACCTGATCCCGAATCCATTCCCGAGGCCGGCTTCCGCTTTCCGCTTGTACGTGCGGTTGGGAATACTGCCCATCGTCAGGGCTTGGCGGGGGCGGCGGAGGCACTGTGGTATTGGAAGCCGCAGGGGACGCCTGCTTTTCCTCACGTTTCTTTTCAAGAAATCTCACATTGTCCACCACTATGTCCGTCACAAAAACAGTGGTGCCATCCTTCCCTTCAAAACGGCTCGTCTGAATCCTTCCTGTAACTGCCACCAAAGCACCTTTCCGACAATAATCGGCGGTTGTCTTTGCAAGGTTTCTCCAGGCAGTACAAGAAACAAAATCCGCCTCCACCACTCCTTCGTGGTTTTTAAAGGTCCGGTTGACAGCTAAACGGAAGCTTGCAACAGGTATACCTTCCTTTGTATACCGCAGGTCGGGATCTTTCACCATCCTGCCTATGAGCACTACTTCATTTATCATATACTTCCCTCCTTTTTCTACAATTTTCGTGCTGCTTCGTTATCATAACTGCTTATGGAAATCTGGTAAAATGAGGGTTTTGGGTTTTTAGCTGACGGTTTTCTTATAAAAACATCATTTTATCTAAGGGGAAAATACGATTTTGTTTGCCAATGTGTGTGTCGAATCATGATATTTTAAGAAAGGAGGATTTTTTTATGATTCTTTTGGAGAAGGTATCTTTCCTTGCGCTTATGTTATAATAAGACAAAATATTGGTACATGATTTCGGTATTTTCCAGTGAGAGAGTCTGGTTTGACGCTGTGAATAATCCGAAAAATGACCCGTTGGAGGAAAATCATGAAAACGTTCAAACTAGTAGCATTATCCCTGGTACATGGCGAAGATGTTGAACAGCTGGATTTACAAGACGGACTGATTATCAATAGAGAGTACGGTAAAGAAAACTGGTTGATAGAAGCATTGCTCCCAAAGAGCGAGCCGGAAAAATACGAGGAATTCCGTGATAACGAAGAGATGATCCATATTCAAGCCACCATCTCGAAACCAACAAACGACCCCGCTTCCTTTGAGGCCGTTGTTCGGCAAGTGGCTGTGATGGAGGATAAAATGAGTATTCTCTTTGAAGGAGAGCTCTTCCGCAAAAACTCCAACTATCACGAAAAACTGCTCGAACGCCTAGTAATCGAAGGCTACAAAGGCGAAGAACTCGTCAACGCCTTCAAAACCAAAATCAAAGAAAAACCCGTACTGGAAAAAAGCAAATAGAAATTATTGAGCTGCGGATGGGGTTTTTGTTTTGTGGTAAAGCGTTAGAGAGTTGAAGAGGGGTCTGACCCGCAGTGCGTTAAAGCGCTGAAGAGGGGTCTGACCCCTTCACTTATTCTACCCCTCTCCCCAAGAACTCCGCTTCGACCACATACCGCTCTGGTGCACTCCCAATAAATCGGAATGGATAGCATGTTGTTATGGTCAGCATTTCTCGTGGTTTTGGGACCACAACGGTAGTATCTTCTTTATCTACTATCCTGGTCCTGGCGACTTTGTATACGAATTTCCCACCGTCACCATTCACCCCTACTACAATCTTATCGCCGACTTTAAGGTCACCAAGCCTCCGGAACACCGTATCCCTGTGACCCGAAAGCACAATGTTTCCTCCTTCTCCAGGTAACCTGCTTCCTAGAATGTGACCAACCCCTTTTACCAGTTCATCATCTGTCACACCATGGAATACAGGCATCCCGATTTCTAAAACCGGGAAGTAGACTTCACCTATCTCCTCACCCGCCACTAACTTAACAAACTCACCCTGTTCCCTTTCACCAGCGACTCCAGATTCAGTCCAAGGCAATCCCTCCAAATCCTCCAATCCAGAAGAAGATAACTCCTCAACGGAATCCGCTCTCCCCGACCTCTCCTCCACCGCCGAAATTCCCTGCCAATACAAAAGGCCGCTTCCAACAAACAAAGCAGCCCCAACAGTAAACAACACTATTCCAAATATCCGCAGCACACGTAATGACATTACAGGGAAGCCTCCCATCCCAATACCCATCAGCTACCTCTTCTTGCCAAGCCCATTCTGCTCCATCTCACCAACATAACTGACGCTCCGAGCATACATAGCCCAACCAGCATCCCTAATCCATAAAGAGAAGCAGTATCAGGCATCCTGTTTTGATAAAGCTCATCACTCATCTTTACACCAACCTGGCCGAGATGCACAAGTTCCGTCCCTGTAGTTTGCACATATGTCGGCGACACGATCTGCTCATCCATCACTGCAGAAGCAAGCAGGCTGCCTTCCCCATTATATAAATCCAAATGGACGGCCTTTCCCTCCAGCCAACCCGGTTGCATCAGCGTTTCCTCTGTCACCTGCACCCGCTCCCCGTCCTCTACATGCAGATCGGCGTCCACTTGGAAAACACTCATCATTTCTGTCCAAATGGAAAACACCTTATCAACGGAGTTTGGCTCCTCTTCAAGCATTGCCTCCAGCCGCTTCAATTCTTCTGCAAGCACGTCTTTAGGAAGACTTAGGATATGATGAAAAATCAATCTTGCTTCCTCTGCCTCAAATCCCATGGAGACAAGAAAATCCTCCGCCCTTGCCACTTCCTCCTCATGCGTCATGTAAAAGTCCACGGCAATTTCCAAATCTTCTATGAAAGTATAATCCTGAACTTTTTCACCAAACCTGGACAACAATACTTCCAATTCTTCCTTCGTCAAATCATACGTTTCAAGCATGATCAATAAATTTTCCTCATTGATTGGGGTGCCAAGCTCATCACGAAGATGATCGATATCTTTAAAATCTTCTAAGCTTATCTCATAGAATTTTAAATAGTTATCCAAGTCGCTTCTCGTCCAACCGATTTCCTTCAGGTAAGAGTCGACTTCATCCTCACTCGGGGCAGCACCAACGCTCATTGGCCCCATAAACAAGGTGGATCCCACCATTAAAGCACATACAAACAATATAATCCGCTGCATCCTTCATGCCTCCCTTTACTCGCTGAACTTTTTAGTAGGATGCACCTAAACGGAAAATTTATACAAAAGAAGAATGACTCATCTTTGGGACAATATTATCCTCCCCAACAAAAAAACACCCGGTTCCCACTGCCAAAAATGACGTGGAAACCAGATGCCGATTGACTATATTACGATGCGCCTTCCAATACTGCATCAATATCCTCTGCAAACGTTTGGAGAACAGGCTGCAGGACCTCATCCAGCTTGCGGTAAGTCGATGAAACACTACCAGGTGATCCCCCGAACTCATCAGCAAGCGCCTTTTGGGTCTCCATTTGTTCTTTCATGAAATGGGTATCCAAGAAGTAAATAAGTGCTGCCGCGTAGTTCTGTTCATTGCGGATTGCCGGGCTCTCCTTCATGCAGTAGATGGACCACAGCATTTTGGCAAATTCGAGGAACCTCTCCGGATATCCGCGTTTATTAGCGGCCTCAGCAAAAAGCTCCAATACACGCCCCTGTGCTGCATTTTGAACTGGAAGCTCCTGTACATCCTCTTCCCTCAATTCAAACTCAACCATGCTGCCTGCAAGATCTGGGAAATTGTCACGGATGTAAGCTTCGTCGATTGCCACGTCCTTAAGCTCTGACTGCATCTTCTCCTCTAAGCGGATTGCCTCAAGCACCCCTCTTTCAAAGGTCGACATGAACACCACTTTAGCCTGTTGATATGGAACGAACATCCCGATGACCAGCTCATTTTTGCTCAAG
This sequence comes from Sutcliffiella horikoshii DSM 8719, assembly GCA_001648575.1. Classification (GTDB taxonomy): domain Bacteria; phylum Bacillota; class Bacilli; order Bacillales; family Bacillaceae_I; genus Sutcliffiella_A; species Sutcliffiella_A horikoshii. The sequence goes on from LQXN01000057.1 coordinate 29,694, forward strand.
CTGTCTTCCCTTCCGATATAAGTGACCTTCACCTTTTCCTTCGTAAAGAAATCCTCCATCGTGTAAACATCCCCACGGATATTAGCCACCTTGTAGATGGAAGGATAAGCGTCCTGCCAGCTCTCAGCCCACTCTTTAACTTGGGCACGTGAGAACTTCCCTGCATGAACCTCTCCAAATTCCTCCACAATCGTGAGGCCGTTATCCCGTTTGACCGTGAACATATACCAGAGATGGAGAAGCTCATTGAAGGCCTCCTCCTTCATCTCATCCATTGTATACTTATGTAGGTATTTAGCGCTGACACCTTCAAGCTCGCTTGCAAATTTTTCGTAAGCAAAGCGCATTATATCAACTTGCAGGCCCATTAATTCCGATTCAAGCACTTTTCCAAGACCGTCCTGCTTCTTATCACAGCATTTCTTATATTTCTTCCCACTGCCACAAGGGCATGGTTCATTTCTTCCAATCATTCTATCACCTTACACTTTTAGTTTTATCGTAGTTGCTCGTCCTTCAAATTACAGACAACGAGTTTAATTCTAACATACTTCCTCCCTTCATGGAGTAATTCAGGGGCTGGGTATCTTAGCCAAACCCAAGGAAGAAAAAACACTCCCAACCAAAAGGTCAGAAGTGCCATCTAGCAATCTATTATTTATTTTATAAGCGTCTGCAGCTTTTCTCTCATTTCATCTACTAGTTCCATCATGGAGATATTCTCCCGTTCTGTCCCTTGTTGATAGGCATATTGAAGAACTTTTATGATTTCATCTTTATTGTCTATTGTTTTCACATCATTCATTTCAGAAATTTCACCGCCCAATAAATTACAAAATATATTACAATTCTACTATTTTTTTATAAAAAAACAAGATTTATTTCAAAAATTTTCAATTAATGTAAGATTATCGTTGCTGTCCTTTATCTTTTCTTACCCCTTTGTGTCATATTTTGAAACCTATTCTTCTTGTTTGCTTACGGTATAGATATTTTATATAGTTAGAAGTGAAAGTAGGTGACCTTCATTTATGAGGATATTAAAAGGATTATTTATAACCGTCATTATAATTGGCGGACTTGGTTTTGCCGGGTATTATTTTATTAATAAATACATTGAAGATCAGGCTGTGGAGTATGTGGAAAATGATATGGTGAATAACAACGACCTTGAGGTTGCAAGGCAATATGTGGATAGCTCCCCGGCGTTGAAGAACTATATTGCTGAGGGTTCAAATGCGAATTTGGAAGAGCTCCCGATTCAAACAAGGGAAGAAGCAACAAGAATGGTCATGAGTAAACTGAGCTTACAAGAAATGCAGCAAGTCCAGTCAAAGGTTTCCAACGGCATGACGGAACAGGAAGCCATGGAGATGATCCAAACCTTTGAAAACAAACTGACAGACGAGGAATTGCTTGCACTGAAGGCAATTGTGTATAAAGAATTATACGAATAACACAAAGAAAGCGAATCACCATATTTACTGGCGATTCGCTTCAGTGGGGAGACAAAGCTTTGAGAATATTTAAATCCCCTAGTTGATCGCAGTGGAAGGAGCGTAGACTCCTGCGGGGAGATAGCGACATTTTTGAGACCCCCCAGGGTTGTAAACCCGAGGAGGCTCAAGTCGCCCCGCGGAAAGCGAAGCTCCTGCAACGGAGATCAACTGTTCCAACAGATAACCTTACTTCTTAATGGTTTATTAACAGTCTGAAGCGAATCACCACATTCACTGGCGATTCGCTTCAGTGTGGAGACAAAGGTTAGAAAATGAAATCCCCTAGTTGATCGCAGTGGAAGGAGCGTAGACTCCTGCGGGGGGATAGCGACATTCTTGAGACCCCGCAGGGTGTAAACCCGAGGAGGCTCAAGGTCGCCCCGCGGAAAGCGAAGCTCCTGCAACGGAGATCAACTGTTCCAACAGATAACTTGACTTCCTTATAGTTTTTCAACAACCTAAAGCGAATCGCCATAATCAATGGCGATTCGCTTTTTTTATGTCAGCTTAATTGTGATATATCCTTTAGACGGAATGACAATCTCCCCATCCAACTCTTGCTGTACCTCTTCATACAGGTTGACAAGCTCCTGCTTTTTGAACTGTTCGGTACGAAGTGCAACATTCTGAATGTTACCGGTAGGATTGAACAAACGCACTACCACGCCGTCACCCTCATATGCCTGCTTACATGTACTGACAAACACTTCCTCATTGGTAATAGAAAACAGCGAAGCAGTTGCAGGAATCGTCGCAAGGGGCTGCGGCAGCTCAAAACGTTCCAATCGTTCTTCAAAAGTATTGAGGGACTGCTTCTGGTAGGTAGCATAGTGCCCAATGTAATGGTCGGTAAGGCTGAACAGCTTTTCTGCTTGGACGCTCCCATCTGCAAAGGAAATGGCATATTCAAATGTCATGTTCTTTTTCAATTGTGCATCCGGTGTATAGACAACTTTATTATTGATTCCCGAAGCTCTTCCGGGCCTCCATGCGAGATTGTCTTTACCCAGCAGCCCGACACTACGGAATAGCGTAAGGGCAAGCTCGTTGGAATCTGCGAGAACCTCGTATTCCTTGATTCCTTTTGTGATTGTGGCAAAGGTTTGGTTGCCGTCTGTCACAGCTGCAAAATTCTCCAGCGGGTACATCGGGACAGGCGCTTCGGCAAACTTATCTTCACGCCAGTTTGCAAGGTAAGGATTCACCACAGGGCGTTCAATGATACTGAAAGCCTGATCTACATAGGAGTGTTCAACCCCTGTAAGACTAGTGTTGAGCAGGACACGGATTCGATGGTCCTCACATGTGTTATCGATTTCATGCTGGACGCGTACCAATTCCTCATCCTTGTGTAATTCTAGAGATGTAATAATCTCCATGGTCGATGTTGCACGTTTGTTTTCTCTTTCCTCAAGGTCAGCAGGAAGATTCAAGGTTGCTTTCACCTTCAGTCTTTCAATCAGTGCTGCCTTTTCCACAGAAACAAGCTCCAACTGTTCCACATAAATAGGATTATCCCCATCAAGTGGTGAGAAATCATACGAATCCCCTGCATCCCCCACATTCTCAAAACGCAGCAAGTCACTGATCGTTCCGCCACTCACCTTATTTTCCAACGATAATGTTCCATTATTAAAACTTACCGCATAAAACTCGTTCGAGATGTTGGTGCTATTGGAGGTTGACCATAATGGGGTCTGACCCCTTTTTTCTTTTTCATTTTCCACAATAACAAATGTTGCATATCCCATTGGTGGCACATGGGAGGTTTTAATGGCGATTTCGGTACGGTAGTAGCCTGGGACTTCGACTTCTTTTTCGCCGTCTGCGGTGACGACGATTTGTTTGCCGCCGCTCAAGTATTCTTGGTCGCGCATCGTGTATTCAAGGGCATCACCATTTGTCGTTTCCACCGTGAAGCCTTTTTCTTTTGTAAAGATGACGGTTTCCATCAGGCCATTGAATGGCTTTACATTTGTGTTGAACAGAACAAGGATGTTATCTTGTCCCACCTGATTGCTGATGGCACGTGTCATCTGTTTTTTCAAAATGTTGATCAATCCGTTTGCGATGCGGTCGACCTTTTCAAGGCGAACAATGATATCGCGATTGGTGTCATCTGAGTTACATCCGCCAATACTGTCATGTGCATGGACATCAAATAGTTGTTTCCACATCTGGTCGAGCCATGTTTGCGGGTACTTCAAACCAAATGATTTTCCAAGTACCGCTAGCGGTTCCAAAACATACAGAATTTTATTTTCCACGTCATAGTTCAGCTTTTTCAGGTCGTAGCGCTGGGAACGGATGGTGTTATGGATCCGGGATCTTTGGGAGGCAATGAGCTCACCCTCGATTTCATTTTTGAAACTTTCCCCATCCTTTTCCCATGTTTCCTCCATGAATGTTTCAAAGTCACTCAGGATATAATCATTTGTGGAATTTATCTCATTCAACTTTTTCACCGTCTCAGGAAAATGGTCGCGGACAAGCACCTGATCTCCTCCTGCCGGTAGCAGAAGGTTATCTGTATTCCCATTCATTTCACCCAAGGTTTCTAACAATGGCAAAAGGCGTTCCTCTACATAACTTGAGTCTGTATCAAGGAATTTCCCTGGACCATAGCCAAAATAAATATTGTTGGCCTTGACGGTCTTGCCGTCTGGTGATTTCCATGTGAAGTTCAGATCCCCATTCAGTTGATCCGTATAGATTCCGCGCTGCAGGATGCTATAGTCGATACCGAACCCTTCAAACATGGAGGGCAGGTACATATTCTGTCCAAAAATATCAGGAAGATAGCCGATGTTCATGCTATGTCCCATCTCATTCGCCATACGTGTTCCATATAGCAGATTACGAATGACGGACTCCTTGTTCACCAAAAGGGTGTCTGCCTGGGTATACCAAGGACCGACGAAGATACGTTTCGCAGCAACGAGCTTTTGAAAACGCTCGCGCTGCTCCGGACGTATTTTTAAATACTCATCAACAATGGACATTTGCGCATCAAACACATAACCATGATATTCATTGTCATTTTCCAGCACGTCCATTAAATAATCGATGTTCTCCACCAACAACACATTTGAATCTTCTATTGTAAAATACCACTCACGGTCCCAGTGGGAATGTGGTACCACATATACTTTCTTTTGTTTATCCGTACTCATGTTAAATCTCCTCCAACTACTTGGACTTCCCTGCTCTGTTTAGCTTATTGCTTTACGCTCTTTGCGTTTGATAAGGGCAAAACGGATGAAGATGTTGGAGAATGCGATGAAGCCCGCACCAACGATCAACCCGATCAGATATGCCCATACATTTTCGACTAACGGCCAGCCCCAAATCGCTGGCAATGGATACCACTGAACCGCTCCTAGGATAACAGCTGTACAAGCACCGATGATCGCGCCGATGATATTCAACGGAATCGTCAATAACGGATTGCGCAGCATAAATGGAATGGCACCTTCACTGATTGCGATGAATCCCAATAGCAGGGATGTGTTACCTGCCACACGAAGGTCTGCTTCAAACACACGGCGGCCTACTACATAACGGTCGATCACCGTTGCCAATCCCAGTCCGATCGGCGGGATGACGATGGCCAACACACGTGCCGTCAAAGGGAAAATCTCATCTGCCGCAAGTCCGATCGCAATCGCTCCTGCCGCTTTGTTGATAGGTCCTCCAAGGTCAAATGCGGTTGCACCTGCAATGATGGAAGAAAGGAATAATGCCCCGGAGCTTTCTGCTGCTGCGATCACATTCGTCAGCCAAAGGTTCAATGCTCCGAAAACAGGATCTACAAAATAAAAGTTCAAAAAGAAGACTGATAGTACACTGATTGCCGGAATGATCAACATAGGCTTCATAGCTTGGAAATTCTTGCCGAGCTTGATTTTCTCATTTGCAATTTTTGATACATAACCTGCTGTTAAACCAAGTACCAATGCTCCCAAGAACCCAGAAGCGACCCCATCTTCCACTCCCCAGAAGGTGAAGTGCAGTCCTGCTGCAAAAGCACCACCAATGAATCCGGACACCAACCCTGGTCGGTTGGCCAAAGCATACGCCACAAAGGCACCGAATACGGGGTACATAAATTTAAATATCATACCGCCGAATTTATCAAGGTGATGCAGGATTACTAATAATGAGTTTGAATGAGTTGCAAATTCAGGTTCGTTTATTGTCTGCACAAGGCCGAATGGCATGGCCCCAAGCTTTGCGATCCCGATCATCAAACCCGCAGATACGATGACAGGAATCATGTAAGAAATACCAGTTAAAATGGCTGCTGCCATCTCAGAAAAGAAACCTTTCTTCTCTTCTTTTGATTCAGACATTTCATCGTTCACATTCACCGTACCGTCCGGCTTTTCCAATACGCGTTCAATCATCTGTTTCGCTTCACGCAACGGCTGCGCCACCTTTGTGCGGATATATGGCTTTCCGTTGAAGCGCTCCATCCCTTTAGGCGCGATGTCTGTTGCAAAAATAACTGCGTCTGCTTCTTTAATCTGTGCTGCCAGATGTTCATCTTCAATTCCATTTGCACCCTGCTTTTCGACCTTTACGTCGATGCCAAGCTCACGCCCTGCCTTTTCTAGTGCTTCTGCGGACATATAGGTATGTGCGATACCTGCAGCACAAGCAGTGATTGCCAAGACTTTCTTTTTCGGGCCATTGGCAGCAGGTGTTACTACCGGCTCCTCCGCCTTATTTACATGATCCAATGCTGCCAAGAAGCTTTCCGCGTCATTGGCTTCATACAGACCTTTCAAATAGGTCGGATCCATCAGGCGCGTGCTCAATTCGGATAGCAGCTTCAAATGCGTGCTGCCAGCCTCAGCGTCCGGTATTGCCAAAAGGAAGACAAGCTTGACTTCATTTGTCGGATCGATGCTTTCCCAATCCGCTACAGGAGTCTTCAGCTTTGCTACTGCAAATGCCGCCTTTTTGACCGCTGTCGACTTTCCGTGAGGGATTGCAAGTCCTGCTTCCATTCCTGTTGCAGAAAGCTTTTCCCGGTCCATGACCGCTTGAAAAAAAGCTTCCTTTGAATCGATATTTCCATTTTTATATAAAGAATCAACCAGATTTTCTATTACTTGTTCTTTTGTTGACCAATCTGCGTCAAAAAAGAGCAAGTCTCGATCAGTCATTTTTTTCAATTCCAACATGACTATTCACTCCACTCTCTCTTTCAAAATTTGAAAGCGGTTGCTAAAATCGCTTACATATATGTTTTACCACAGAGTCGCATACTATGATTGTACGGTCGGTGTACAATTGTACGGATTGATGTACAATGAGAACGCAGACTTTAAATAATGAGAGGGGGAAATAGGGTATGGGAAGAGTGATAGAGAGGTTTGCAAGCACAGTGCCCAGCTTAAGCCATTCGGAAAAACATGTACTCTACTATATCGAAGATCATTTAGAAGAGGCCAAAAACCTTCCATTGACAGAACTTGCACACCTTAACAATGTCAGTACGACTACCATTGTGAGAATGTGCCACAAACTTGGACTCGACGGTTTCACAGAATTGAAATACATATTAAAAACCATGGACGAGGATCAAATCCCAAGCGATGAAAACATTATCAGCCGCCACCACCAAGACATCAACGGCATGCTCAGTCAGCTTCGGATCGAAGATATCAATGATTTGACACAACAGCTGGTCCGTGCGGAAAAGGTCATCATTGTTGCGGTAGGGCTTTCCAAAATGATGGGGGAATACTTCAGCAAACTGCTCATGCAGGTCAATAAACCGACCTTTTATGTCTATGAATCCCATATCATTGACCTGCTTTCCAATATGGTCGGCCGCAATGACCTCGTCATCTTTATTTCTTCAAGCGGGGAAACACAGACCATCATTAACATTGCAGAAAAGCTGAAGTACCATAATACAAATACCGCTGCTATAACAAACACAGTCGACAGTAAGCTGAATAAATTGGTTTCCTGCAGTGTAAGCGCAAATGTCGAACGGGTGAAATTTGCCGGCTACGACCTGACCGCACGCTCTACATTGTTAGTGCTGATAGATATTATTTTCGAATCATATTTAATGCAGAAGTTACGGAAGCGGAAGTAAACCCATAAAAAAATCCGCGATACACAGCTCCGATCAGCCATGTTTCACGGATTTTTCCATTTTCCATTACGGGTGGGAAACGATCAACTGAAGATCCCCTTCAATCGTGAACTCCCCAGCCCCAAAAGGAATAATAAAATGATCGCCCTTTTTCAAGGGATGGGTAGCGCCATCAAGCTTCACTTCCCCGGAGCCTTCAATCACACTCCCTATTAAGAAATGCTTATCCTGTACAGATTCAAACGAACCAATCACATCCCATTTGTACACAGAAAAATACTCCGCATTTACATACGTGGTCACTTTTGTACCATCCTGCTCAAAAAACTCCGGAGTGACATTTACATTCGTGTGGGGAATGGTTGATACATCAATGGACTTTTCAATATGCAACTCACGCGCATTCCCCTCCTTATCCTTGCGATCATAATCATACACCCGGTAAGTGGTGTCTGAGCTTTGCTGCGTTTCAAGGATCAACACCCCGGAACAAAGCGCATGAATGGTACCGCTCGGGACATAAAAGAAATCGCCAGGCTTCACACTTACCCTTGTCAGAAGCTGATTCCATTCTCCTTTTTCGATTCTTGCTACAAATTCCTCTTTTGTTTCAGCTGTATGACCGAAGATGATTTCCGCATCCTTTTCACAGTCAATGACATACCAGCATTCTGTTTTACCTAGTTCCCCATTTTCATGGGCATGGGCATACTCGTCATTCGGATGAACCTGGACAGACAAATCTTGGTTTGCATCAAGTATTTTCGTCAACAACGGGAATTTCTCGCTGTCATAGTTGCCAAAAAGATCCCTTTCCTCCACATATAAATCCCCTAAAGCCATTCCTTCAAAAGGTCCATTTTTGATGATACTCTGGCCATTAGGATGTCCGGAAACCGCCCAGCACTCCCCTGTCAGTTCAGAAGGTATCTCATAGCCAAATTCATCAGCAAGCTTGGTTCCACCCCAAATGCGTTCCTGGAAAATCGGTTCGAGGAACAGGATGTCTCTTTTGTAATTCATATTAATCACCTCTACATTATTATTGGCTGTTTTTCTATACTTTGTTGCCTTTTCGTATTTTTCAATCAACCCGTTATATTTCTTAATGTCCTTTATAGGATGTTTTTGTCCACCAACATTATAGCAGAAGTTATAGTTTGAACCAGTCTTCGTTTTTATTCAACCAATAAGGTGTCTCCAACTACCCATTTTTCCCTTCCATAAATCCAGTTCAAGGTGGATTGCCAGTTAACTGTATGGAAGTGCAATTTTTTAAAAAGAAAATTATTCCAACAAGGCTCCTACCCTCGCCAAATAACCATGACAAGCATATGTTATGAAGTGGATAGTATGTCTAAAGGAGGCATTAATACTATGTCATTGTATTTTGAATGGAGGAAGAGCTGCGGATGCCGTGTACCTTGTAACTGCGATATTCAACCGAAGAGTGATGAGCCGAGATATTATTTCACTCAGTCGGATGAGATGCTCGGTATACTGGCTGATAAGCCGACACAGGCCATTGAGCTGGAGGTAACAACCTTTTCCCCTAATGAAATCGTTAAATTGGATGCCATGCTTGAGGCTTTCATCCTTACAGAAAATGACCCGTACTATAGTTTCATCGTGGAATTTTCTTTATTGCGGGGAGCAACTCCACTGACAAGTGAAAGCTTTGCCATGATTAATCAAGTGGGAAAAAGTGAAAGCGAAAAAACCATCATCAATACGACTAAAATAACCTGGACTGATATAGTTCCCCTCCCAGGAACTTATACTTATGTCATAGAGGTAAATCACATCACCCTTCCTGAACAGCACATCGCGAGTGTTGAGGTACAGGATCGATCGCTAACAGCCATCACCTTCCCGCCCCGTAAAATCCCAATCATAGAATAGTATTTTTTAAACAAACGTTTGTTGAAAGGGAAATGAAAATTCAGGATTCCCATGGTATTCAGTCGTTGCAAAAAAAAATAACTTTTGAGAAAGATATATCAGGAACATTTTTAAGGATATGTCGAAATCTCTAGAACAATAGTAGATCTTGTTGTTTTGACTGAGCTGAGATAGTAATTTTTAAACAAACGTTTGTTAAAGGGAAAATGGGAATATAGGTTTCCCAAGGGATTCAGCTGTTGTAATTCGGATTAACTTTTATAAAAACTATTTCAATAAAGTAAACCCTCTCAAATAAATGGTGGTCACTGAAAAAAAGAAGCCGTTTGCGGAAACGAAAAGCGGTATGAAACTGATCACTAATCATAATGCACCTTTTTCAGTGGCCTCATATAATTGATGGGGTTTTTTTTGAGCAATTAGAACATTTTTCTAGGTTGGTTTACGTTTTTTCTTGTACCGGGTATATAACATGTAAGTAATTTCTTAAATTCTTCAAGATAAATAGATAAAAATAAAGCAAATTTTTGAGGAGGAAGTCGCATGACAGAGCAACGCAAAAAAATTATCGGATCATATTTGATGGAAGAAGAGGCAATGAATAAAGTCAATTGGTTAAAGGGAGAAGGCTATCGCCCGGAGGAGCTTTGGATCATCCGGGACCGACGCGGCGTCCTGGAGCAATTAGGCGAAGAGCCAATCACCCGTTCTGGAGGCATCAATGATTCCGGTTACCAACCTGAGCAGCCCACAAGTTCCGTCGTGTCACCAAGCAGCCTTTTAACTCCCGAGACAAAGAGCGTGGCTGTCACCCTGATGGAGCAAGGTATAAATAAAGAAGAAGCCTACCGCTATGAATTTGATGTTAAGGTTGGAAAGATGCTCATTTTGGCAGATTCTGACCCAACAAGTGACTTCAACCACAATACCGGAATGCAAGAAGGCCTTACCGGAAAAGGTGAAGAGCCTGCTTTGATGATTGAGGATGACGAAAAGATTGATTGGAGACCTGAGCGCGATATCAAAATTGATGGGCGTGAGAATGCAGGTGGCAAGGCTGATATGGAATCTGGGAACGTGACCGGCAGTTCCATAAACAAACCTTTACCTGATACCAATATTGATAGCAGCATTCCGTTGGACGAGCAATTGCTCACAGAGGAACCTGTGATGGACGGGAAGACGGAAAAGGATTATGCGCGGGAAGAAGTGATCTCCCTACACGATCAGGCTAGACTCACTAATGAATCCCAAACGTTGCAACGGGAGGAAGTGCGTGCGGATACTACCTCGGCGGAGCCTGACAACGGCAAACGTTATGCAGAGAATAAACGTGAGGAAGATGTAGATAAGGCATTGCTCTATGAGCACGGTCAACCGTTTCCTATGGAAAAACCGTACGAGGAAGACGTTTATGATAGAAATGTCATGGCTGATGGTCCGTTGCATGTCGAGGATGTCCCAGGTGACGGAACCACAACGGAACGCGACAGTCCGAAGTTCCAATCCAAAGATGGAGGGTTAAGACCTAAATCTGACTATGAATTAGAAGAACATGGTGACAGTACAGATGAGGAGAACGATATTCATTCAGAGAGCTCATCTAACCAAGAAACCGATCCTTCATTATACGAAGAAGAGCACTCCGCCCCTTTCTCCTCCAGCCAAAAGGACAGAATGGAAAAAAAGCGCACAAGCCTCTTCGACACAGAAGACGACGATCTATTTAGGAAATGATGGATAAGAGCACCAGCCTGGGGCTGGTGCTTTTAATTTGAAATTTTTTTTGAAAAGGGGTCAGACCCCTAAAGGAATTTCCCTTCGAATGTCGAAACCCCTCTTACAAACTGACGCTTTTGCCGGTTTCGCTGCTGCGGTAGATGGCGTCGATGATTTGGGAGGTTTGCATGGCTTGTTCGGGTTTGACTATGAGTTCTTCTATGCCGAGGCAGCTGTTGACGAAGTTGAGGGCTTGTGGCAGGCTTGGGTCGTCTTCGCCTGGCACCCAGTCGGCTTCTGTGTTCAAGAGCAATCCGTGTTTCATCTGGTTGAGGTGGAATGGGAACAGGTCCACTCCCCCGCTCAATCCGGAAATGCTGACACTCTCTTCATCGCTTTTCACATTGGCAGACCAGGACGTTTCGAACATCATCGACGCTCCGCCTTCGAACTTGATGTATGCTGTCACATGGTCGTCCACTTCAAATGTTTCGTGGTCAAAGTTCCCCCACTGATTCACCTGACCCGGCATTTTGCTCAATTCATTATAGGTTGTTCCCATCACTTCAACAGGCTTAGGATTGCCAAGCAACCACAATGACAGGTCGAGTAAATGGCATCCATAGTCGATCAGGCTACCGCCGCCCTGCAACTCCTTGTTTGTAAAAACACCCCATCCAGGTACCTTGCGGCGGCGCATCCCTTTTGCCCTTGCGACCATCGGGCGGCCGATTTCATCTTCCAGCACAAGACGCTTGGCTGCAATCGATTCCTTCATAAAACGGTAATGGTACGCAATCGCAAGCTTCTTCCCAGCAGCCTCTGATGCGGCAATCATCGCCTCACATTCATCAGGACGCATGGCCATCGGCTTTTCACAGAATACATGCAAGCCTGCCTCAAGTGCGGCAATCGCAATTTCTGCATGAAATTTATTTGGTGTGCAGATCGTCACTGCATCCACTTCCTCAAACATATCGGCGTAATGCGCATACACTTTTGAAATACCGAACTTCTCTCCCACCATTTCCGCTGTCGCTTCATTCACATCACTGATCGCGACAATCTCCACTTTATCGCTCATTTTTAAAAATGTGGGGATATGGCGGTTCTGCGCGATGCCACCCACTCCGATAATTCCCATTTTCAACTTTTCCATTCGTCTGCACCTCATATCTCAGTATTCTTTCACTTCACTAGCGAAGCCCTGTATTCATTAGGGGTAATGCCATAAAACTTCTTAAAAACCTTACTGAAGTATTTTTCGTTATGATAGCCAATATGATAGGCAATTTCATAGATTTTGGAGCCCGGTTTGCCCAGGAGCTCCTTTGCCTTTTCCATCCGAATCCTTGTCACATAGTCTGTTATGGTCTCATGGTATTCCTGCTTGAATTTCCTGGAGATATGCTCCCTGCTCAAGTAGAAGCGGTCAGCAATCTCCTGGAGGGTGATATCCTGCTGATAATTGGTCCGCAGGTATTCCTCTATTTTTTCCATACTAGAAGGAGAAGCATGAACGGAAGAGGAAGGAATCGTTTCCACACTGCTTGAAGCACGCCTCATCAAGGCCTCTTCTTTCCACTTCTTTACCGCCCGCTCCAATGTCTCATTCAGTAAATCCGGGTCAATCGGTTTCAAAATATAGTCAAAGCTCTTATACGTGATGGCGTTGCGCATAAACGTGTAATCGTCATAGCCGCTGACCACAATCGTGATACTCGTTAGCTCAGATTCTGCAATCCACTTCAGCAGACTGATTCCATCACGCTTTGGCATTTGCATATCCGTGAAAATGATTTCGGGGCGATGCTCTTTAATAAGCGTGATTGCCTCATCCCCATCTTCAGCCTCATAGATTGTATCGATGCCATTCCCTTTCCAATCCGCCAGCAGCTGCAAGCCATCCCGCACATGCTTTTCATCATCTATGATGATTGCCTTCATTCCTCTGTTCACCCCCAACTTCAAGCGGAAGCTTCAGCGTTACCATGAAACCACCGTCCTGATGATTTTCCAAACGAAGCGCCGCTAAATTATCATAATATAGCTGTATTCGGGTATAGATGTTTCGAAGTCCTATATGTGTTTCTTCTTCCTCCGTACCCTGATTTCCTTCCGAAAAGCTCCTGTAAATTTCGACAAGCCTGCCTTCACTCACCCCAGCACCATTGTCACGGATGATCAAATGCAAATACTCATCCTTCAATTTGCCAGAAATGCAGATTTTCCCGACTCCTTCGCGGATATCAAAACCATGTTTAAAGTAGTTTTCAATGATCGGTTGCAGGATCATTTTCGGAACCTCGACATTCAATGCTTCCTCTTCCATATCAAACTCGTACTGAAAGTGCTCGCCGAATCTTTCTTTTTGCAGCAAAAGGAAGGCTTTCAAATAATTGATCTCCTTTTTCAAAGGGACCATATCCTCTTCCATGTTCATGCCATACCGCATGATCTTCGAAAGATGGGTCAAAAGGGTATAAATCTGAGGCACATTATTTTTCAAGGCCAACGTCCCGATGGACTGCAGGGCATTATAGAGAAAATGCGGATTCAGCTGGGATTGCAGCACCTTCAGCTGATTGGTCTTATTTTCAATCTCCAGCTTATACTCCCTGTTGATCAGCACATTGATTCGTTCCATCATCTGCTTGAAACGATATCCCAACATACCGATTTCATCGTTCCCCAATGATTCAAACTGCACCTGCATATTCCCTTCCTTAACCTGCTGAATGTTTTGCAAAAGAACCCGGATTGGAGAGGTTATTTTAAAAGAAACAATCAACGAGGCCAGGATGACCAGGCATAATCCGATGACCCCGAAAAGAATATTGATTTTCGTCACGACAAACGCATTATCATAGAGGGTCGAATACGGAACACGTTTGACTAAAATCCAGCCACCAACTGCAAGATCTGTCCGGTCGAACATCATGACCCCCTGAAAATCGCCATTCTCCCATTCCATCGTCCCTTTTTCCATCTCAGAATCCATGATGGCGGGAATCCACTTTTGTTCCACCTGCTCAGTCGAAACGACGGGATTCGAACTGTAAATAAGGTCACCTGTCGGGGAAAGGATGAAAAACTCCTCTGTTTCTTTTGTAAAAAGATTTTCGCTCAGCTCCAAGATTTTTTCCGTTCCCACTTCAAGTGTAAGAAATGCAAGCACCCTGTCGGAAGGGACATTCCTCAACACCCGGTGCACAAAAATCGTATTGCGACCCTGCTGAAGCTGGTCTGTTTCAATGTGATAGTTGAACGGACTGAGCTGTGCACGCTTATACGCTGCGTCATAGGCATCCGAAACCCTATCAGAAAAGACCACGGTCGATCGCTTGGAAGCGGTGATTCCCCTGTTATCATCTGCAAAAGAAATTTGGACCCTAGTGATGTTATCCTCTGCATAAAGAATGGTCTGCAGGACGTTCCGGACCATCCCTATTGTGATATAGTTATCATCCTTGTCAGGAGCTCTCATGTAATTGATAAAATCAGGATTATTATAGAGGGATAGTGTAAGGCCGTTCAGCTCCCCCAGATAGTTTTGCAGATTAATTTTACCCTGGTAAAGCAGATTGCTATTTTCCTGCACGACCAGATCCTTGAATGCTTCTTTTGTCTGGTAATAGGTAATGATGATCGACGTTCCGAAGGGCAGGATGGTGATGATCAAAAGAAGTGCGATTAGCTTATTGCGAATACTTTTCCTGAACATCCCAGCCACCTCCGAAGCGCTTACATTTTTTTGTATACCTTTTAAACTCCCTGTTCCCATTCGTCGCTTTCAGCAGGAGTCTCACACCTTGCACTCCAGTAAACAAGGGGGAATTTCTTTTCTATAATTATAGCAGAAAAGCATGCCCGCTAAGAGACATGCTTTTCAAATTTCTATTAGTTCAGGTTATCCCATGTAGTCTGGAAACGCTCGAGTACTGTGTCGTAATCGATTCGTCCAGCTGCATACTCCTGGATGGTTGCAGCAAACTCTTTGTTCGCCCCATCCGGCCACATGAACCAAGTCCAAGGAACCGTTTTCTCTGCAGTGGAGTATTCAAGAATGGACTGACCAAGGTCACCTAGACCTTCCGGCTCGATGTTATCGAACGCTGGAATGAAGGCGAACTCTTCTGTGATGTAACGTTGACCTGTTTCAGAGGAAACCATCCAGTTAAGGAATGTTTTCGCTTCTTCCAGGTGCTCTGATTTATTGTTGATAGCCCAGTTGTTTGGTACTCCAACAGGCAGGCTGTCTGCACTTGCATCGTCATTGATAGGGATTGGCAGGAAGCCCATATTCATGTCTGGAGAAATTTCATAGATCATGTTCTCCGTCCAGTTCCCTTGTTGAAGCATAGCTGTTTTTCCGCTGGCAAATTGCGTAACTTGTGTGTTGTAGTCTGTTGTTAAAGGGTTTGCGTTTCCAAAGTTGATTTCTGCATCAAGAACTTCTTTGAATTCCTCGAAATGCTTGTTGCCGACAATTTTCTCCGTGCCGTCATATAGACCAGCGATGAACGCTTCCGGATCGTCTTGCTGTGCAAATGGAATGTTAAGTAAATGTTGTCCGATTACCCACCACTCGCCATAACCCGCTGAGAATGGTGTGATTCCTGCCGCTTTTAATTTCTCCGCAGCAGCTTTCAATTCTGTAATGTTCGTTGGAGCTTCTGAGATTCCAGCTTCTTCAAACAGGTCTTTATTATAGATGAAACCGTATCCTTCAAGGTTGACCGGCATTCCGTAAAGCTTGCCGTCATCAGGATCTGTCATTGGAACTTTTCCGATTGGAAGAACGTGCTCTGCCCAAGGCTCTTCAGAAAGATCAGCCAGATGCTCTTTCCATAGCTCAAGCTCCTTGAATCCACCATTGTTGAAAATGTCTGGTTGCTCACCAGATGCAAATTTCGCTTTAAGCGCCGCACCGTAATCGGCACCGCCCCCGACTGTTTCAAGCTTCACTTTGATATTTGGATGCTCTGCTTCGAATTCTTTGATCATTTCCGCTAACTGATCAGCGATTTCCACTTTAAATTGGAAAAGGTTCAATGTTACTTGATCTCCATCCCCGGAGTTATTGCCATTGTTGCCGGAAGAATTATCGCTAGAACAGCCTGCAAAAATCCCAACCACTAATGACAATGATAATAAAAGAAGTACTAAGCGTTTCATTGAAATGCCCCCCTTGTTTTTAAATGAAAAATTTTATAGTAACCTGGCAGGGACTGCATAGTGCGCATTTGCAAGATGCAGCCCTTGCAAAGCTTACTTAACAGAACCTGCAGCAATACCTTTGATGATATGCTTTTGTAAAAATAAGAAGAAGATGATGATTGGTGCGATACCGAGCATCAAGGCCGCAAGCCCCATATCCCACTGCTTCGTATATTGGGCAAAGAACGAGCTTGTGGCAAGCGGGATCGTTCTGAGCTCTGCGGATTGAAGTACCAGTAATGGCAACAGATAATCGTTCCAGATCCACAGTGTGTTCAGGATGACGACAGTGACAGTGATCGGCTTAAGCAACGGGAATACGATTCTCCAAAATACCCCGAATTGGCTGCAACCGTCGATTCTTGCCGCTTCCTCTATTTCCACCGGAACCGTTTTGACGAATCCGTGGTAAAGGAAAAGCGATAGCGGGACCCCGAAACCGAAGTACATGATGATGATCCCTGGGATGCTGTTGATCAGATTAAGTGCGCCACCTAGCTTCATCAATGGGATCATGACCGTTTGGAACGGGATGACCATAGCAGAAACGATGATGACAAATAATATTTTACTAAACTTTCCGGGAGTGCGGACCATTTTCCAAGCTGCCATCGAACTGATGACAACAATTCCTGTATTACTGAGAACCGTGATGATCAGCGAGTTCCAGAAGGCTCGTGGGAATTGGATGATCTCCCATACTTTTGCATAGTTGCTGAAAAGGATTTCTGTCGGCAATGCAGCCGCGTCAATCAGTATTTCACTAAAGCTTTTTACTGAGTTTATGATGACAAAGTAAAAGGGAATGAGGAAGATGATCGCAAGCAGGATTCCGATAATCTCCAGCACCAAGGTTCGTTTTGTATACTTTTGATCCATTATGCCTCAACCTCCCTTTTCTTTGTTGCCATTACTTGGAATGTCGTGAAGATCGCCACGACTACAAAGAAGATGATTGCTTTTGCCGTCCCAAGGCCATATCGGTTATTCTGGAAGGCTTCTTGATAAATGTTGATGGCCACAGACTGTGTCGAGTTGAATGGCCCCCCGCCTGTTAAGCTCAGGTTCAGGTCGAATATTTTGAATGCCATTGCGATCGTCAGGAAGAAACAGATCGTAAATGCCGGTAAAATTAGTGGAATGATAATTTTTGTGATAAGGGTGAAGCTGTTGGCTCCATCGATTCTTGCCGCTTCGAGCAGGGTATTGTCCACCCCTTGCAGGGCTGCGATATAGATGATCATCATGTAACCGCTGATCTGCCAAGCAAATACGATGACGATGCCCCAAAATGCTGTTGTTTCATCTCCAAGCCATGGCAGCTGGAAGAAGGAAATGCCGGTAAGCTCCCCAACAGATGCGAATCCTCTGACGAAAATGAACTGCCAGATGAATCCGAGCAAAAGTCCCCCGATGACATTGGGGATGAAGAAGACCGTTCTCAATATATTTTTCGTTTTCAATGCTGCGTTTAATAACAGCGCGAGGCCGAAGCCTATTAGGTTACTGATGATAACTGCCGCAAACATGAATTTAGTGGTGAACATAAAAGAGTTGAAGAACACATCGTCATTCGTGAAAATTCGTTTGTAGTTCGCAAGCCCAACCCATTCAATGGTGGAACTGACACCATTCCAGGATGTAAAAGAATAATAGATTCCCATCAGGAACGGGATGATTTGGATGACAAAGAAAAAGATAAGTGCAGGGCCGACAAAAGCCGTGTACGTCAAAATACTCTTAAGCCTGGCTTTCCTTTTCGGATCGCCCTTCACATCATGCAACTTCGTCCTGCCTGACGTATTTGGCACAACAGGATCCACCTTAGGTTCAATTCTAGTCTCCATCGTTACTAACTCACCGCCTATTTTGTAAACGCTTTCCTACATTATAAAACGCTCCCTAGGTATTTCAGGGTCACTCAATTGACACCTTAGGAGTACTCGATTGACCTGTACAATAGAGTGTGGCGGTTCGACATGGAGGCGGAAATTCCTTTGGGGGTCAGGCACCATTTTGAAATTTTTTTCCGCCCTTCGACATGTGAGGGAGTTTTCCTGCGGGGGTCAGGCACCATTTTGAAGTTTTTTCGGCCCTTCGACATGTGAGGGGGTTTTCCTGTGGGGGTCAGGCACCATTTTTGAAGTTTTTTCGGCCCTTCGACATGTGAGGGGGTTTTCCTGCGGGGGTCAGGCACCATTTTTGAAGTTTTTTCGGCCCTTCGACATGTGAGGGGGTTTTCCTGCGGGGGTCTGACCCCCGCCATTGTTTTTTTTCAAACCTTTCTGTTAATTAACACCAATTTTTTGGTATAATAGAAGGAAATTTCACTATATTTATGAGAAAAGTAGGATTGCTATGAGCATAGAACAACAGTTTTCATTGTTTTTCGAGAAGATGACGGATATGGTTTTTTTGGTGGAATGGAGAAATCGCGAATTGTGGTATACGAGTGTGAATCCATCTGCACAACAGAAGCTTGGAATTGAAATGATCGGCAGAAGGTTGGCAGATGTACTACCTGATTCCGTTTATTCTTTATTAAGTAAGCACTATATGAAATGTATTGAGTCGAAACTAGTTGTTACCTATTCTGATTTGAACCTGTTTGTATCCGACCTCCCAGCATCTGAGACAAGTTTGACCTTAATTGAAGAGAGCGGAAAAACATATGTCCTTGCTATCACCAGGGATGTTAATGCATTAAAAAAGAAAGCGGAGGATTATATTTTCCTAGAATCCTTGGTTGCAAATACTGTAGATGCCATGTTGGTCATTGATAGTGATGGTTATATATTGAAGATAAATGAGGCCTTTGTCCGGCAATTTGGCTGGAGTGCCTCCGAACTGCTTGGACAGTATTGGGAGTCACTTCCCATCATTCCGGAAAAATTGAAATCTCAATCAAGAAATGCCATAGCCCTATTGAAAGAGGCAAAATCCATTCCTACTGAAGAAACCATTCGCGTGACTAAAGATATGGAGGAAATTCACACCTCTGTCAGCTATTCGCCCATAATGAATGAAAATGGTAAAGTCGTTGCGATTTCAATGATCTATCGTAATATCCAACATCTAAAAGAGCTTGAAACAAAACTTCAAGAAAGCAATGAAGCCTATAGATCATTGTTTTCATATCATAAAAATGCGGTCTGTATGCTTAATGAAGAAGGAGTCATTGAAAACATTAATGATGCTTGTATAGAAATCACAGGTTTCCCCAGAGAAATATTAATAGGCTTTAATGTTGTTAAATATGCGAAGAAAGCTGTTCCTGAACTTGATTTGGACAAGTCAAGGCGCGGAGAAGTGACAAACTATGAGCTCCTCTTTCCGGATGCGTATGGACGGGATCTCTATTTATCTGTAACGAATGTCCCGATCATTGTTAAGGGAGTCAGCAAAGGGACATACATGATCGCACAGGACATTACAGAAAAACGACTTATTGAAAGAGAAAAGGAAGAACTGCAGGAGCAGCTTACTTTTCAAGCCTTTCACGACAGCTTGACTGGGCTGCCTAATCGGAGGCTGCTTGAAAGGAAATTGGAAGATTCTTTGAACGAAGCAAAAAGAACCAATACTATGCTTGCGCTGCTATTCCTTGATTGCGATCACTTGAAGGCAGTGAACGATACCTTTGGACATGAGGTTGGGGATGAGTTACTTATTGCCTTCTCTCGCCGTCTTTCAAACTGCATAAAAGAGCAGGATGTTGTAGCGAGATTGGGTGGGGATGAATTTGTGATCATCTTGCACGATATGGAGGATCTATATCAAGTCGAGCAGGTGACAAAACGTATACTGGCAAGCCTGGAAAATCCTTATACTCTCCAAGGAAACCTAATACAAGCCACCTCTTCCATCGGTGTTTCTACCTACCCGGCCAATGGGGCAACAGTCAAACACCTATTACGAAAAGCGGACCAAGCCCTCTACACCGTCAAAAACACCACCCGCAACAGCTATAAAATCAGCACCCACTAGATCCTGCGGAACAAAAGGGCTGTAAAGTGCTGTTGTGGTGATGAGGTGAAGAGGTGATATGTTAAAGAGGGGTCTGACCCTCACTCCGTTAAAGCACTAAAGAGGGGTCTGACCCCTCCCCTTTTCCACCCCCAAGAACCCCCGAGGCTTCTCGGGGGTTCTTGTGTTTTGATTGTGTTATACTTTTTAGAAAATATAGAGAAATTGGAGGTTGTTTTTGTCATGATTAGTCAGACTAGGATGATTGTTCAGGATTCATTGGATGCTTTATTGGAGGATACTGCGTTTTTGCCGGGTCTTGAGGGGGAGGCGCGAAAACAGGCTTTCACCTCGCTTGGTGCCATCCTTTCAACACCAAATCACTTACATAAATCATTTCTGAGAGTTGCCCTTGAGAATGGAAGCGTTGTCAGGATCCCTGCCTTCCGGGTGCAGCATAACAACGCTTTGGGACCTTATAAAGGCGGGATTCGTTTCCATGAGTCGGTAAATGAGGATGAAGTCATCAACCTCGCTTCCCTAATGACGTTAAAGAATGCCTTGCATGATGTCCCATATGGCGGAGGAAAAGGCGGGATTGTCCTGGATCCCCGCGCATATTCCGAAAAGGAGCTACATTTAATTTGCAAAAAATACGTCCAATATTTCAGTGACATACTTGGACCAGACAAGGACATCCCTGCCCCTGATATGGGATCTGGTGAACGCGAAATGGACTGGATGATGGCCGAATATAAATCAATCCGACCTGGCCAGGCCTATAAGGGTAGCTTTACAGGAAAAAGTGTCATAAACGGCGGATCCTTGGGGCGCAGGGAAGCCACCGGTAAAGGGGTGTATTTTACATTCCGCTACTTGCTGCATGATTTCCTTCAAAAACAAAGAGAGTTCCTTTCAAATTCTGAGAGCATTTTTGCAAAAACCGCCCTTGACTACGACAATAGCGAAAGCCCGTTGACAATTGCCGTTCAAGGCTTTGGTAATGTGGGGTCTGTCGCTGCACTTGAAGCTTACCAATGCCAGCACCTCCAGAATAAGGTGGTCGCGGTCAGTGATCGAAATGTCACGTTGTTTAACGCCGACGGACTTGATATCCCTTCGTTGATAAAATTCACCTCCCTTCATGGAGGAGATCTTCCAACAACTGAATTGGAACTAGCTGAAGCAAATGTCAAAGCCGCGATTCAAAACCGCAGCGACGTTTTGTACCTGGACGTGGATGTGTTATTCCTTGCAGCGCTTGAAGATCAGATCCACGATACCAATAAAGGAAAAATAAAAGCCCGGATCATCGTGGAAGGTGCCAACGCACCGGTGACAAGTGAAGCAGATGAATACCTCAGTAATAAAGGCGTGATTGTCATACCGGACATCTTGGCCAATGCCGGTGGGGTGATCGTATCCTACCTGGAATGGATGCAAGGCCGCGAAACCCAATTCTACTCAGAGGAAGAGGTGTACAGACTCCTTCTCGAAAAAATGAAAAACACCATGGACACCATCCTCCCTGCCTTCTTCGGTGACCCCCACCCACTAAGGCAAAACTGCTACATCCACTCCGTTATGAAGCTCTCCACCGTCCTTTACAGGCAAGGGAAGCTTTATTAAGGTAGAGGAGTGAAGAGGGGTCTGACCCCTAAAAAGCCGGCATGAGTAGATTTCCCATCTCCCCATGCCGGCTTTTTTTATCTCATTCACAGTTAGTTTATCAACAGCATTTTATTGACTGTTCGTTATTTTCCCGGTTGTACAGTTCTGGAAGCATATTTCCTTTTTACCACCAACCGGCTTGTCAGGGTGTACAGGAGGATTCCAACCAATGCCCCTGCGCTATCCAGCAGCACATCACTTACCTGGCCGCTCCTGCCTGGTACAAATAGCTGATGCACCTCATCTGATATGGCGTACAGGACAGAGATGACTAAAGCCACTACCATACTCACCAGTCCACGCCCCCCACTTCTTCTCACTGCATTCAAAGTAAGGATCGAAAGCAGCATGTATGCAAAAAAGTGAGCGTTCTTTCTAACGAAGAAACTAATCTCATCTATCTGAAATTCAGCTGCAGGTGCCACGTTTTCTATTACCTCATTCACCCATTCTGTAATGCCTCCGCTCAAATCAGCTGATCGTTCTGCATGCTGAGCCGAGAGGTAGAAAATCAGTGCCATCCAACTAATAACCAGCGCCCATGAAATGAAAATTTTATAATGCATCATGCAAGTAAGCACCCTCAATAATTGAAAAACTTGGATTATAACTCAAACAGTATATCATACAACCCTGCCATTAACCCGAATTATTTAAAGAGAAACTCCTAGTTGCTATCCCCTCTCCTTCCTTACTTTCGGCATTGCCCGGATTGGACCGACAATGTACTTTCCTATCGGCAGAAGGTTGATAGCTATTGCGAGCAATACTGAGCCGAATAAGCCAGCCAAGAACATCACTAATGCGTAGGCACGGATATCCATTTCAGGTAAGAACAAATCGGCAATATCGAATGCTAAAAAATGCAGCAGGAAAATCTGAAATGAATATTTGCTGATGAACATGACTGCTCCTGGTACATTGGGAAAGTAGGAAAAAAGGAATAACAACACAAAAAATAAGGAAATCGTGTAAAACATGATATCAAGTCGAACCGAAGAAAGCTGTGTGAATATTCCACTCGTAAATATCTTGAACAGTAAAAAACCTGTTACTCCAGTGGCAACAATGGCCATGGGGAAGCCCCAGCTCTTGTTTGCCTTGACCTCCTCCATGTACTTTCCTACATAAAATGCCACGCCAAAATAAAAGATCCATGCAAGGAAAGGCATACGTACAAATGATAATTGATCTTGCATGAGCTGTGGAAGCAGGTCGCTCCGCAGGTTTGCGATGGCAAGATAGGCCACATTTATTACAAAAGTGACGGATAGGATAAGCCACGGAGATACGTTTTTCAAGAACCGGATAAATAGATAATGTATAAGGACAAATTGTAGAATGATAATGATGAAATATCCATGCCATGCACCAAGCAAAAGCTTGTCCATGATGCCATTTTTCACAATCCTCCAGGAATCATTTTCCACCAAGAGATGGAATAGGCCATAAAGAAAAGGTGTAAACACATATGGAAGAAACAAAAACAGGAACCGTTTCTTATAGAAGCTTCCTGGAAGTTTATCGGGATAAACCTTCGCAATGACAATTTCTGATATTAAAATAAACATTGGTGTAGCATAGAGCAGGACAATCTGTATCGATCTGATAAAATCCACCGTAGAATTAGGCAGGTCATAGGTGGCATATGTCCGTGTCAGGGAATGGATCATTACCACCGTCAAGCAGGCGATGGCCCTTATCCAGTATATTTCATGTATCTGCTTTTTCATGTTGCGAGTACCTCCAGTCAAAATACTGTTAAGTTTAACATGCCAAAAAGCCCTTCCCCATATGTAATGGGACTTTTAATCACATTGAAAAGTACCCGCTACTTTTGTAACAACAACATTATATAAGTAACATACCCGTCTTCATCAAAAATCACCAATATAGCCGTTCATGGTACAATTTGCGCATTTATGCTACTATGTAAGAAAACTCAATTTGGAGGAAAATAGGATGGCGATTTTAGTTACTGGTGGAGCTGGCTATATAGGCAGCCATACTTGTGTGGAACTGTTAAACAATGATCAAGATATTGTAATTGTTGATAATTTATTAAATAGTAACCATGTCTCGCTGGACCGGATCAAAGAGCTCACTGGAAAGGACTTCCCATTCTATGAAGTGGACCTTTTAAATAAGGATGGGCTTGAAAAAGTGTTCCGTGAGCATAACATTGATGCTGTCATTCACTTCGCGGGACTGAAAGCGGTCGGTGAGTCTGTAGAAAAGCCTTTATTTTACTACCACAACAATATTACTGGGACGTTATACTTGTGCGAGGTTATGCACAAGCATGGCGTTAAAAACATAGTATTCAGTTCTTCTGCAACCGTATATGGTTTACCAGAAAGTGTGCCTATTTCAGAATCATTCCCATTAAGTGCCACAAATCCTTATGGACAGACCAAATTGATGATCGAGCAAATCCTGCGTGACCTACATGTAGCAGACAACGAATGGAGCATCTCGCTGTTGCGGTACTTCAATCCAATTGGAGCACATGAGAGCGGGCGTATCGGGGAAGATCCCAACGGCATCCCTAACAACCTGATGCCTTTTATCACCCAGGTTGCCATTGGAAAATTGCCTGAGCTTGCGGTGTTTGGAGATGATTACGATACGGTCGATGGAACGGGAGTGCGTGATTATATCCATGTGGTGGACCTTGCTAAGGGTCACCTGAAAGCACTTGAAAAAGTCATGAAAGATAAAGGTGTCAATGCCTATAATCTCGGAACCGGAAAAGGCTACTCTGTTCTGGAAATGGTAAAGGCCTTTGAAAAAGCGTCTGAAAAAGAAGTACCATACAAAATCACCGGAAGACGACCAGGGGATATCGGTGCATGCTTTGCAGATCCTGCGAAAGCTAAAGAAGAACTTGGATGGCAAGCGGAAAAAGGACTTGAGGAAATGTGTCAAGACTCCTGGAAATGGCAAAAAAACAATCCGAACGGGTATAAAGAGTAAATAACAACGGTGTTAACCACCATAACATTGGAAAGCAATCTAAGACGGCGGGCACATAGCTCCCGTCTTTTTCAAATTCAGCGTCCTCATAATTCCAAAGACCTACTTTTTACAAAATAAAACAAATTTCCCGAAAAAATGCTAGGTATTTTTTACCACTTTATTTATAATGAATATGTAAGCGCTTTTATTTTAATTTGTGTGGGAGGGATTTATGGGTATGGATAAAGATTGGAATGTGATTCATCAGTATCGGATCGGACTAAGTACTATGGCTTTATTTTCTCACCGGCATCCTCAATATCAGACAATGATATTGGATATGGAAGGGAAATTCATCACAGATGAAACTGCTAGGGAAATATTGCATAGAGGCTGCCTGGATGACAGTTGCACCTATGAAGGGAGAAGGATTGCAACCATCCACTTCACAAATTATATCCAAAAAACACCGATTTTGATTGACCAAGCGGAAGGGATAATAGCCATTCCGACACATTCCCCTGATCAGGAGGCATGCTGTTGGTTGTTCCTTCAGCATCTTTCACATGTAGAGTCTGTTTCCTCAACAAAATGTATTGTTTATTTTAACAACCATCAATATTTGGAACTTGATGTATCAGCCATCACTGTTTATGAGCAGGTGAAAAAGGCATCTGTTGTATTGACAAGGTTCTGTTCCAACAAACAGTTTAATTTTTCATTGAATCCAAAAGCAAAGCGCTCACGAAAGGATCTCAGAAGATAAGCCGTCTACCCTTTTCACCATGAATTAGTAAGATATTGCTGCAACCTTTATAGGGGTAAGGTTACAACAATCTGTTGCTAATAGACAGGATTCCAGGTTCTCGTTGCAATTCTTTGAAGTGGAACAAGAACCCGGATATTTACCTCTTCTACTCTTTCCCCCTTCCACCAATCACTCCTCAAACCAAAATCACAAGTTTCCAATTTTTTCTACAAAATTACATAAAAAAGTAATTCTCTAAAACGAACTTTGGTAGTATAATCTTTCTGTTGGGTAAATTTTATATAATTTGGAATTGGGGGATTGTTTTAGTTGAAAAGGAGTTTTTGGCTAAATGTAACAGTTGTATTCACCTTACTACTTTCTTTACTTAGTCCTGCTGCACAGGCTTTTTCGGAAGGAACCGGAGAAGAGTTTGCCAAGGTATTATTAACGAAAGCAGTATCATTGGAAGAAGGCAATGTTTTGGTTTGGGAAACGCATGGCGAGGATTTGATGTCTTCCGCCGAGGTTCAAAGTTTCTACGTAGTAAAGAACAGTGAAGAAGTAGAAGTTACCCCTGAAGAAGTGGCTGTCTTGGCTACTGAAAACAAGAAAGTCTATACATATACGGACAAGGTAGAAGACCCAACTGCTATCATGTACAGTGTTGTGTGGAAAAAGGGTGAAGAAATTCATCAGAGTAATGAAATTACTGCAGAGGCACCGGCAGCATCAGTAGAGGAAGAAACACCTTCCAACGAAGAAAATGCAGATCCATCTGAACAAACGCAGGAAGAAACAGTTCAGGAAGAGGAATCTGAAGGCAGTACCGTTGTCACAGATGAGGAACAAACAGAAGAATCCTCCTCAGAACCGGTTGTCACAGATGAGGAACAAACAAATGAATCCTCCTCAGAACCGGCTGCAACCGAAGATACTGATGAAATCGTTGAAAATGCTCTCGCATCCGTTGAGGAAGTAGAAGGAGCAGAAGTGAATTTCATCCCTTCGGAAAAAGAAAACCACCTTAAAAATGCATTGATTGATGAAGATGCAGAAGCATTCATGTTCCTTGACAAAATGTATGTCAATGAGCACTCCTTTGGGATTGTATGGTTTGGTTTTGTCGACAAGAGTCTTGGAAGAATCTCTACGTACGAGTTATATCTTAATGACACACTCATCACAACCGGCGGTCCTAGATTATCAGATTATGAGTTTACAAATCTAACGCCTGACACCGTATATGAGGTCAGGGTGAAAGCTTTAAATAAAACGAATGATGTATTAGTGGAAGAATCCTTGAAAATCAAGACCCTTCCTGCACCATCTGGCAAGGTGATTAAATTCGAAGATGCCAATTTAAAGAAGGCAATCCAAAGCCAAATGAATTTAAATCGTGAAATTCAAGAGAGCGATATGGAGCATCTGACAATGCTTGATGCAGGCTCCCTTGGCATCAAAAGTCTAAAAGGACTTGAAAAAGCAGTCAATTTGGAGGTCCTATTCTTATACTCCAACAGCATTAAGGACATCACTCCTCTTGCTGGCTTGACGAAACTTTTCCTCCTGGACTTGGAGGAGAATAATATTACGAGTATTACTGCTCTAAGCAATTTAAAGGAGCTGTATATCTTTGGCTTGGCTTACAACCCGATCTCTAACATTCAACCATTGGCGGGACTTACAAGTTTGGAAGGGTTATTCCTGCACAATACGGAAATCACTGATATTTCTATCCTGGAAAATCTGTTAAACCTGACTTTTGTAACAATAGCAGATACAAAAATCGATTTTTCACCAGAATCATCCGTATGGGACCTGTTGAATATTTGGGCAGAAGCTGGAGTTTATGTGGATGTTCTCGAGGAGGAATATATCGAACCTCTTGAGTTGTATTTGTATGGTGTCACAGAACAAAGCATCTCTGCTTCTTGGTGGTATTATCCCGAGAATGAAGAGGACTACGAAAAAGAATACACGTATAAAGTGTATGTGAATGATAGCGACAACCCTTATGATGATAACGACACCCCTTATATAGAGACAAAAATGACTGAGGTTACCATTTTAGGACTTGACCCATTGAAAGATTACATCATCAAAGTGAAGATGTTTGATTCCAATGGGGAGATGCTCCATGAGACATTTGAAATGGCGCAGACTCTTTCAAAACCTTTTGGCCCTATCATAAACATTCCTGATAAAGGCTTGAAAGCAGCAATCCGTGGTGAGCTTGGACTTGAGGCTATCAACCGTGATATTCAGCAATCCGATATGGATAGGCTTGGATATTTATTTGCCGGGTGGATGGATATCAAAAAACTGGATGGATTGGAGCATGCAGTCAACCTTTATGACTTGGATGTCACAGGTAACCAGATCAAGGACCTTACTCCTTTAAAAGGACTAAAATCCTTGGAATCTCTAAATCTATCAGATAACTTGATCACAAACATCAAACCATTGAATGACCTGTATATTTTATCTCTTGACTTGTCTGATAATCCAATTACGGACATTTCCGGCTTGAACGGGTTGCTTGACTTGGAATATGTCTACTTGCACAACACAAACATCACAGACATCAGTGTTCTACTTGAACTTGACTACCTTTGGGAAGTTACCCTTTTTGGGATTGCGGGATTAACTTTTGAAGAGGGTTCTCCTGAGCTTGACGTGGTGGAAAAACTAAGAGCACTAGGTGTTATGGTATATCTTTCTGAAGAAGACTATTACGGTCCATCCCCGTTAACGATCGATGTGGTGGATGTAACGGATAATTCCATTGAAATTGAATGGTACTATGAGTGGGATGAAGATGTGGATTATTACGTGGTACTTCTTAATGAGGAAGTAATTGATATTACGGAAGGTAATTCTTACATCTATGAAGATCTTGATGCAGATACCACTTACGAGCTTGCCATGGCTCCAGCGGTAGTTGATGAGGATGAAGAGTATTGGACGGATTATATGTCCATTACAGCAACAACTCTACCGGCAACTGAAAAGCCAGTGGAGGAAGAAAAGCCGGTAGATGAAGAAGAGCCACAAGATGAAGATAAAGCACCTGTTGTAGTGAAGCCGGTGGATAAAGACAAGAACAAAACAGATAAAAAGCCAACACCAGTAACAGATACGAAAAAAGGAAATAAGCTTCCTTTAACTGCTACCAACACATTAAATTATATCCTGATTGGATTGGCGTTATTTTTGGTTGGTACTGCAGGAGTTTTGTGGACACGACGGAGAGTTGTGGCTTAATTGATTTAGAATTATGAGTCAATAGAAAAAACAGCCGGGCAGGGCTTTCACTGCTTGGCTGTTTTTATTTATCTTCCAATTCCCCTTAAATGGTTGACCGTTTCTTGTTTCGATGCTTTTTTACGCTCCAAAGCCCCAGACCCCAATAAAACACCTGCAACAATCAGCACCAATCCGGTGAGATGAAATACCGTCACCTTTTCACCAAGCAAAAAGACCGAGCCAATGAGTGCGAAAAATGGCGTGAAATTCAGGAAAATGGATGCTTCTGCCGGTCCGATTTTTCCAATGATAAAGTTATAGGACATATGCCCAAGCGCAGTGGCTATAATGGCTGAAGTGAAAAAGGCAAGCCATACCTGCCACGAGATAGTTGCAAACTCCCTTACTGCCCCGGGCTCCGTAATCAACGCGATAACCATCAATGTGAGCGAGCCAATGACAAGCATGTACCCCGTCAGCAAGCGTGGATCAAGGGTTTTTGCCAGCTTACTGATGAGGATGAAACTGAAGGCTTGTGTGAGAATCGAAATGAAAACATAGATATCTCCGATGTTGATTTCGGACACCCCATTGCTTCCAACTAAGATGGTGACTGCAACACCCGCTCCGCCAAGGAGGAAGCCGATCCATCGTTGGCGGTTTGTTTTCCTGTTAAGTAAAACAGAGGCTATCAGGGCAGTCAGGATCGGTCCCGCTCCCAAGATGATACCTGCATTTGTACCAGATGTACCTTTGAGGCCAATCGATAGAAAGTAGTGATGGCAGACTACATTTAGGAAGGCTCCTAGAATGATATAGTAGAATTCTCTTTTTGTAGGAAGCCTGACAAGCTTGAATATGGAGAGGATCAAAAAGACGGTGATGCCTGCTGTCATGATGCGGAAAGCGGTCATGGTGACAGGGCTCAAGTTCTCCACAAGGATTTTAACTAACGGAACGTTCATGCCCCAGAATATCATGATGATCAGGAGCGATAGGTAGTATTTAGTGTGGTGCATTACGGCTGGACTCCTTGGTACGGAAGTGTGATATCAATGTCCTTCCGTAATTTAGTTTCTTCATATGGTAGCATATTGAAGAATCAACCGTATAGTGGTAAAACAGATTTTTCATCCTTGCATTATTACAGCCCCCAGCCTCCACCACCGAGTTACAACGTCCGGTAAAACCTCCTAAATGCTTCCCTGCCTTCCCTGTCGCGTTTGAAGACTCCTGCATGTTCGAGGATCAACGCAAAGATCAGACCAACTTCTTTTTTCAAAATCGCCTGGACATCCACGTCTTCAAAAGCTGTGGTGATCTCTGGATATTTCTCTATCATTCTCCCAGCCCAATGTAAATGTTTTTTCATATTCTCATCAGCGGCTATTCGGTCCAATCCATCAGCAGATATCATCAGGTCTCCAAGAATCCGGAATTCTTCCTGAAGGCGGCCGGGCAGGACAGCAAGCCCCATTACTTCTATAAGGCCGATGTTTTCTTTTTTGATGTGGTGCACTTCCTCATGGGGGTGGAAGATGCCCATGGGATGTTCTTCACTTGTTCGATTATTCCGCAGTACTAAATCCAATTCATATAGCTCCCCTTTTCTGCGGGCAATAGGGGTGACAGTATTGTGCGGGGTTTCCCCTGAATAGGCATGAATGGAAACCGTCTCATCGGAATAATTTTTCCAGGCCTGATAGATGGTATCTGCAGCCTCGATGATTTCCTCTTTTACAAGGCCATTGAGACGAATGACACTCATCGGCCAAGAAAGCCGCCCGGCGGTCATATTTGGAAAGCCAGATAAGGAAAAGGATTCCTCTATCTCGGCTTTGGCCATCGGGAAATCATGAAAACCACCTTGGAAGTGGTCATGACTTAGGATGGAACCTCCTACAATAGGCAGATCCGCGTTGGAGCCGACGAAATAGTGTGGAAGTTTTTCTGTGAACTCTACCAATCTGTGAAAGGTGTCTTTTGAAATTTTCATCGGTTCGTGTACACCCTTTAATATAATGGCATGTTCGTGATAGTAAACATAAGGGGAAAATTGAAGATGCCACTGCTCTCCCGTTAATGAAAGGGGAATGGTCCGGAGGTTTTGACGTGCAGGATGATTAACCCTCCCGCCGTAACCTACATTTTCCACACATAACAAACAGGATGGATATCCTGTCTCTTTCAGATTCCGTGCAGCGGCGATAGCCTTTGGATCCTTTTCAGGTTTGGAAAGGTTAATGGTTATTTCTAGATTGCCATACTCCGTTTTCGCCAACCAGTGCTCATTCTTTTCGATGCGGTCTTTGCGAATATAATGGGAATCATTCGTTAGTTTATAGAAATAATTTGTAGCCTGAATCGGCCCTTCTTCTTCCTTGATTCGATTGAATTCTTTTGTTATTTCTGATGGTCTTGGTACAAAGCAACCCATTATTTTGGTATCCAAAAGATCACGGTAAGTGACAGTATCTGCCTCCAGCAAGCCTTCCTCTGCCGCCCAATCCAATATTTTTTCTAAAATAGGGACGGGAGAGTGAAGCTTGCCAGTCTCCACAGAATTTGAAGCTGGTGTATAATCCTCCAGCTTTAAAATGGATAGGATCGAATTCCTTGTGTAAGCTATATCTTGGTCCTCTATCAGCTTCTTTTGCAGGCCATATTGAATGAGCTGGTCTATTTGTCCGTAAATGTTTACAGTCATGTTAAGACACTCCCTTCCTTATGATGTTGATGCCACATCCAAGTCAATTTCAATTCCTTAGTCCATATTCATCTCCCTTGCCCCATCACCAATTTCTACTGTGTAAAACTCAGGAACCAATCCGGTTGCTTTTTCATACTGCCCTTTCACATTCTTCAGGAACGCATCCAAATGTGCATTCTCCACGAGATTGACAGTACAGCCGCCAAATCCGGCGCCAGTCATTCTGGCTCCAATGGTTCCTTGTTGATTCCATGCTGCTTCCACAAGAGCATCGAGCTCCCGGCCAGTCACTTCATAGTCATCTCTAAGGGAACGGTGGGAGTCATTCATCAGCTGGCCAAACCCTTTAATATCACCCATTTCAAGGAGATGGACCGCTTCTTTTGTCCTGTCATTTTCATACACGGCATGTTTGGCACGCCTTTTGATGACATCATTGGACAAGTGGTGTTTCACTTCTTCAAACTGGCTTGGGGTAAGGTCTCCTAAGGATTGGATGGAGTGGTGCTCCTGTATTTCCTTTAATGCCTGTTCACATTCTGTTCTTCGTTCATTGTATTTAGAGTCTGCAAGCCCACGCCTTTTGTTGGTGTTGCCAATAACCAGTGTGGCATCCTTGAGGTGGATTGGACTGTATGTGTAGGAAAGTGTATTGCAATCAAGGAGCAACGCATGATCTGCTCTCCCCATTCCAATGGAGAATTGATCCATGATGCCGCAGTTCACCTTCATGAATTCATTCTCTGCCTTTTGACTCATCTTCACCATCTCGACCATTTCCACCTGCAAGCTGTACAAAGTCTTCAGGAGGACAGATGTAACAAGTTCAATGGATGCAGAGGAGGATAAACCCGCACCATTTGGGATGTTTCCGAAAAATAAAACGTCCAACCCGGCATCCGCCTCATGACCATTCTTCACAAATTCGCGGATGACACCCTTTGGGTAATTGGCCCAATTGTCTTTCTCATCGTAAACCAGGTGATCAAGCTGGAAATTAATGATTCCCGCATCAGGAAAATTCTTGGAATACATATTCACTTCCCTGTCGTCCCTTTTCCTTGCGATCGCATACGTCCCAACGCTTAATGAACATGGAAAAACAT
The DNA here is from genome assembly GCA_001648575.1 of Sutcliffiella horikoshii DSM 8719. Lineage (GTDB taxonomy): Bacteria > Bacillota > Bacilli > Bacillales > Bacillaceae_I > Sutcliffiella_A > Sutcliffiella_A horikoshii. The sequence goes on from LQXN01000057.1 coordinate 62,557, forward strand.
GACCTCCATTGTAATCCGTATGCTCTCCAATCAAATTGACACGGCCCGGTGCGAAGAATGCCCGGACATGTTGAGCATCACCAAAAACCTTTTCAAAATCCTTTACTAAACCTTCAAGCATCAAGGGCACCTCCTTTCCATTTAAAGCATCATTTTTCCTTCAAGGATGTCAATACTGTCCCTTCCACTTTAAGCCCTTCATCATCGTGAAACGGAAAATTAATAGTACCATCCCCCTCTCCCACCAGTTCAATGGAGCAGACAAGTAGCTGGTTTAAATAGAGAGAAAGGTTAGAATTCCTTTTCTTGACCTGAACAAAATGATAAGCAGAAAAATCATGGCCATCAGGCAATGGATATTCTTCCTCCACCTGTTCTGATTCGGACTCTCCTTGTATGATCGTTTTGAGAATGGATTTTTCCCTATCAAATGACCATCTCACCTTATTTCCGTCACCTTGGAGGAATGACAGGAAGCACACCAGTTTTTCTCCGTTACTTGGAAGAGAGATATTCGTCTCAAAATGAAAACTTGGATATTGATGCGCTAACAGTCCGGCATTCAGCTCACTGATAGATGAAGTGAAGCGACCATCATATGTCGGCGCTGAAGGGAGCGGAAGTTCACCTTTCACTGGAGGCTCCAGCCATATGTGGTCCCCTTGCCATTGAAAGCGGCCAACCCTGACCCTTCTTTCCCCGACATTCTCTTCAGGTTCATAGCCGTGGTAGACGATATAGTCATCTACACCATTCGGGCCTTTCACCACGACATGATGTCCCGGCCCATGACATGCATCATTGGTTTTTAAAATAGGCTCTCCGCCTTTCCATTTCGACCAGCTCTTATCTTCCATTCCGTGGTCCCCCATCGGTTTGGAAGATGTCGCATAATAGACACCGTACGTATCATCTCCAAAGAAGCCTGCACTGTACATCTGATAGTAAGTACCATCTTTCTTCAAAACAAACGGTCCTTCATTCCAGAAGAAGCTGTGCTCTTTGTTTCCCTCCCACAAATGCTCAGGAGCAACTACCATGGTCGGATTCCCGCTCAACGTTTCCAAATCAGTCATCCGATCGACCACATTTCCCGTTCCGATGACATTGTTTGGCCCCCTGGTGTACTCGTTGCGGACATTATAAAACATATAATAGCTTCCATCCTCGTCCTTGAAAGGGTGGGCATCGATGGACCATTCATCTGTCAATGGCTCCTTTGCAAGCGTGAATGGTCCTGTCGGGCTTTTACTTTTAGCCACTCCTATTCTTCTTATCTCATCATTTCCGTGTCCATTCTCATCTCTGACGGCACCTGTCACATACATATAAAAAGTGCCGTTTTCATGGATGATTTCTGGCGCCCATAAATCTACCTGGGCCCAATGGCCATCTTCATCAGAGGCATGCAATGCGACCCCGCACGCCTCCCAGTTCACTAAGTCCGTTGAGGTATACACCCTTATTTCACTTGGACCTGTATGATAAAGAAAATAATTGCCGTTATATTTAAGTACCGCGGGATCTCCATGGTCCAATCCCGCTATGGAAATAACCGGATTTTGATAAGTCATCTTACTTAACCTCGCTGGAAAAACGTTTGATGGAACGGCCTTCATTGATTTCCTTGATAATCTCTAAATCTATTTTCGGCTTGCGGTCATATGTTAACAGACCGTTTATTTCCTGCTCCACATCTGTCAGCTGGGTGTAGCAAAACCCTTGGACAAGGGGCGACTCCAACAGAGCGGAAACAACATCGTAATAACGGTTGGCAAAATCCTGGTCATCAGATGCCCCGGAATATCCCCACCCTTCCCATTCACTCTTTTTATAGGCGATGCCGCCAAATTCGGATACTTGAATCGGCACCCCATCATAATGATGGCCAGGCACATAGATAAGCCGGCTGCCCGGGGTTGCCTCCATGATTTTCTCCACTGTGCTATATCGTTCCTTTAAGACTTCCTTGTTGCTTTCATAATCATGGATGGTGCAAATATCGGACTTTGTATGCTCCCAGCCGTCATTGGAAATGACCAATCTGGTGGAATCCAGTGATTTAGTCAGATAATACATGGCAAGGGTGTGGTCTTGCTGCCTTTTGTCCGCCAAAAGCTTTGGAACACCCCAGCTTTCATTGATAGGTACCCATGCAACGATGGATGGGTGGTTGTAATCCCGCTCAATTGCTTTTTGCCATTCATCCGTTATGCGGCGGACGGCGTCTTCGGTATAGGTATAGCTGTTGGCCATTTCTCCCCAAACCAACAATCCAAGTTTATCTGTCCAATAGAGATAGCGGGGGTCCTCAATCTTCTGGTGCTTCCTTGCTCCATTAAAGCCCATTTCTTTCGTAAGCTCGACGTCTTTTCGGATGGCATCATCTGATGGAGGTGTCAAAAGTCCATCAGGGAAATACCCTTGATCTAAAATCAGCTTCATATAATATGGCCGGTTATTCAGCATGACTTTACCGTTTTCTACGGAGACCTTCCTCATTCCAAAGTAGCTGCTCACTTCATCCAAGACAGTACTGCCATCTTTCAGCCTGAAGACGACATCATAAAGATTTGGATGTTCCGGGCTCCATAAGCGCCCTTCGTCATGGACATGAAAATCATTTAGAAAGATGGAGCGTGCCCCATTATTATTAATCAATTTAAGAGATTCAGAGGCTACCAGACTTCCTTCAAATGAAATTTCCACTTCGAGGAACTGTGAATCGGAACCCCCATTCACCACATATTCCATCATGATTTCATCTTTATCGATATCTGGAGTCATCTTCACTTTTTCAATATAGGAAGACTCTACCATCTCAAGCCATACAGTCTGCCAAATGCCGGTGGTCCTTGTGTAAAAGATACCTTCTGACTTCTCTTTCCAGTATTGCTTTCCGCGTGGTTGATCTAAATCCTGCGTCACATCCTCCACTCGGACCACCAATTCATTCTTACCAACATCCACCGCTTCGGTTACTTCCAATTGAAAAGGGACATGCCCTCCTTCATGGGAACCGATATACTTCCCGTTCACCCACACAGATGCCCGGTAGTCCACAGCCCCGAAATGAAGAATGAGGCGTTTTTGATCCCATTCTTTCGGGATATCAAAGCTTCTTTTGTACCAGACAAGATCATGGAAATCCGTATCATGGATTCCGCTCAACTCACTTTGGTAGCTGAATGGTACAGTAATTTCCTTAGTGAATTCTTTTTGAAGATACCACTTCTCCAAAAGTCCCTTGTTTGCGTCATCATAATCAAATTGCCATTGGCCGTTAAGATTCTCCCAGTTTTTACGGATAAATTGCGGTCTTGGGTATTCAGATCTTGGAATAGACATAATGTAATTCTCCTTTAATCACGTATTAGGATATCCGGTCGTTGATACTTTCGGCCTTGATGCTCTACTTCTATATATGGCCAGTTGCCGGTATGGGTAAGGAAAGTGTTCTCTTCCTCTTCTACTAAAATCGTATCTTCAGATTTAATCCCACGAATGGCAGGATTCCAGGCGTATGCTTGGTATAAAACAATCTTTTCTTCACTGTTCATGCTGGCTAAATATTCGCGGGAGGCAAAGCCGGTCAATCCACCCTGATGCAAAAGACGCCAATCCTCAGGGAATCCTGCCTCTGCATACGCTTTCAATCCGATCTGAAACACATCCTTCACCTTACTGCCAGGCCGGGTCGAGGCATTCATCCATACATCAATCTTGGCAAGCTTCTCCTTATTTATCTTCAAATGCTCTGGCAATGGACCAAAGTGTACAAAACGCGTCACATTAGCAACAAGTCCGCCTTTTTCTGCACAAAGGACCAACATTGCATATTTATCAAGTTTTTTCTCGGTAGGGATAGGATGACGGTAATTGTCAATACGTTCATCTGTTGCAACAAGGATCACTTGAGGGTTCACTCCCTCTTTTATCGTTTTTGCTGCGACAAGTGAAGCTATCTCAAACTCTGACATGCCAGGCTGAATTTCCCTTGCAACACCTTCTAGGGTATTTGCAGCGAATTGACCAAGCAAGCGGTATTGTTCCCGCTCCTTATCTGATAATTGACTTCTTAACTGTATAAGTTCTGAAGAAGCATCCTTCAGGTCCGCCATCTCGAAATCAGCAACCACCTTTTTATCTTTACAAAGCCTGTTGATCAAGGGTGTTGTGCTTTCATACCATTCACATTCCACCAGTTCATATCCAAGGCCTTCTAACTCCTCTTCCATCAACCTTCTTGATTCCATTTTTACAGTAATACAATATTTTTTATCATCCAAAAACAAGAGATCTGCTACTCCATATTCACTGGTATTGACGATATGATTGACTTTTCCTTCTGTAAGCCAGGAGAAATTCTGCCTTCTGCGGACCAAAAGTCCGTCATATCCTTTTTCCTGAAGCCAATTTTTCACCTTTTGTTCTGGAGAAAGCGCGGAGATTTGAATGTTCATATAAAGATGTCCCCCCTCTATGAAAGGTTTTTATTTTGTTGTTAGTAAATTAACTTTATTAACTTGTTTTCATACTACGCTACCACGCAAATGGTTTCAAGATTTTTCTTAATATTCTATTAAAAATCATCTGTTGGTCACAGGTCCTACAAGCGTTCCATCTCCAGGCTTCCCTCCTTCTATACTTGGCCAACCGTCTTCCCATTTCACTTTATCCAACATTAACGGCCGCCTTGTTGTACCACTGCCAATCCACGGCGTATCTTTATCAATTGCATGATAAATGATCCAATCATCATCTTTTCCATCCGTTATGATGGCATTATGTCCCGGCCCGACAAAACGATCTCCCCCTTCTAACAGGAGGGTTCCACTTGTACCCATGATGTCCTTGCCGTCCTTATCAAGATAAGGTCCTTTCAAGGTTTCAGCGCGTCCGACCGCCACTCGATATGTACTCCATTGCCCCTCACAGCAAGAACCCATTGAACCAAAAAAGTAATAATGATCATCCCTTTTCACAATATAAGGTGCTTCGAAATCAGTGCCGGCAATCTGAAATTTCTCTCCGGTGTAGGTCAAGCCGTCTTCACTTAATTCAATCCCCCATATTCCATGCCAGCTCCCCCAAAAAAGATAGGCCGTCCCATCCTCCTCTACAAAAAGCTGCGGATCAATCGAGTTGTTCACACCGATTTCCTTACTATCAAATAACTTCCCCTTATCTTCAAAAGGCCCCTCGGGACTCTCCGCTACAGCAACACCAATAGCCGGGTTTGCGTCTCCCCAAGTGGATTGAGAATAGTACATATAATATTTATCATTAAAAAAGGAAACATCAGGTGCCCATATTCCCCCCTCTTCCTTCCAGGCTGGTTTTTCTGTAAATGCCTCGCCCGCATACTCCCATTCTACAAGATCCACTGAACGCACAATCGGGACAACCCTTGCACCCATTCCGTCCCCCCAATTGTCTTCGGTTCCATACGCATAATAATAACCATCCTTCCCTTCGACAATGGAAGGATCCGCTATTACCGGTTCAAATATCGGATTTTGATACTCCGGCCCTTTCGTTTGAAAAACATTATTGAATACAAGAAAGCTGATCCCAGCTAACACCACCAATGCCAGCCCACTACCAATCCACCATTTCCGCTTCATTCAACTACCCCCTCCAAGAAAGTAAATTTAATTAATAAACTTATTTTAGATAATACCAGTTACTTATGACTTTTGTAAGCGTTTATTTAAATATTGCGAATAATTCAACTGTTATCAAGGGAGACGCAGAGACAATACAGTTTATCCCCTTTATATTTTTATAATATTTAAATTTATTTGTAAATTAATGTTGCCAGCCAATAATGTATGCGTTATCATAAATCCCAAGATAATAAATTTATTTAACAAACTACTTTTAGCTTGCTGGCTTTTTGCGTAGCGAAACGGTTTATATGTAGGGAATACGGATGACTTCTCATCCTTCCATATATTTTTATCCAAAAGAACATAGGGGGTTATGTGATGAAAGGGTTAAAAGTAATGCTCTTGTTACTGATCTGTTCGTCGTTGATATTTGCAGGTTGCAGCAATGGCGCTAACAGTGGCGGGAATGATGGGGAAATCACATTGGAGTTCTGGAATGGGTTTACTGGTCCGGACGGTGAGGACATCGGTAAAATCATCAACGAGTTTAACGAAGCACATAAAGGCGAGATCAAAATCAACACGCAAACGATGCCATGGGGGAATTTTTACGATCAGTACAGAACCGTTGTGACAAACGGGGAAGCACCTGATATCGCCATTATGCATTTAGACTCGATTGCTGGATATGCAAGATACGGGCTGTTGACTCCATTAGATGATCTGGCCGGTGACATTGGTTTAAGTGAAGGGGACTTTATAGAAGAAGTATGGGATGCTGGGGTTTATGAAGACCAAAGATATGGGATTCCATTGGATGTACATCCCCTGACATTATTTTATAATGTCGACCTACTTGAACAAGCAGGCTACACAGAAGCACCAAAAACGTATGATGAACTATTGGAAATGTCTCTAGCAGTGCAAGAACAGACAGATGCCTGGGGAATCGCGATGCCTGTTTTCTGGCCAAGTAATATGATTTTCTATACTTCCTTAATGTCTCATGGAGGGCAATCGGTCAGTGAAGACGGACTTACTCCTCTCTATAATTCACCAGAGGGCGAAGAAGCGCTTCAAAAGATGGTGGATCTTGTTTATGAACACAAGGTATCACCTTCAGACGTCCAAGCCGATGGGGAAGTGACACTATTCCGCCAAGGGAAAAGCGCATTCCATCTGAACGGCATCTGGATGATTGCAGGATTTGAAGAGCAAGATGGATTAAACTTTGCAACGGCTCCAGTTCCTGCTTTCGGAGATCAAGAAGCAGTCTGGGCAGGTTCTCATAACTTTGTCATCCCGGCCCAAAAGGACGAAGATCCAGAAAGACTGGAAGCTGCGATGAAGTTCATCAAATATGTATCTGAAAACAGTTTACAGTGGGCAAAAGCCGGACAGGTACCTGCAAAATATTCTGTCCTTGAAAGCGAAGAATTCAAAGCACTTGAACACCAATACAAAGCATCACAACAAAACTTCGTCTTCCCTCCTGCCACTCCTTTCTACGGAGATGCTTGGGGCCCAACAGGACCTGCAGTCGATGAAGCGATGCTGAATCAACTCTCCCCAGCGGACGCCTTGGAACGAGCAGCAAAAGAGGGAGAAGCCAACGCGAAAGAAGCGGCACAATAGGATTTATTACTAAAGTAAAAGGAGGGTCTCCATTCTTATACTTTGTAGAAAAAGTTCAAGATAATGAAATTCTCTAGTTGATCGCAGTGGAAGGCGCGAAGACTCCTGCGGGCGTAAATGAGGCCACTAAAAAACCAAATAACTTATCTGTATGATAATTTCTAGCTGTTGATTGCAGCAAAAGGCGAAGACTCCTGCGGGGGGATAGCGACAAACTTGAGACCCCCAAGCGTTGTGAGGAGGCTCAAGGTCGCCCCGCGGAAAGCGAAGCCGTTTGCGGAAATCAACAGCGGTATGAAACAGATAACTAAAATCTTGTGCTTTTTCAGTGGCCTTGGCGTAAGCCGAGTAAGCTGCTGGAAAGCGAAGCGCCTGCAACGAAGATCAACTGTTTCAACTGATAACCTAAATCAACATTCTGTAAGGAGGGTCTCCCTCCTTATATTCTTTATTCATAGGAGAGGATTGCAAATGAATACCTTGGAAGCCAAAAACAGCCAGCCTTTCCGTAAAAGGAAAAGTTGGAAAGAAAAACTAATCCCCTTATTATTTATAGGTCCTCATCTATTCTTTTTTATCATTTTCCTTGCCTATCCAACCTTGAACGGACTCTTTATCAGCTTTCACAATTGGAACTTCTTTACCGACATGAGGTTTGCGGGATTGGAGAACTATGCCAACATCCTGTGGAATAAGGATAGCCTCTTTTTTACTTATTTCTGGTCTGCCTTCCGGGCCACTTTGCTATTCGTTGTAATTTCCGTGCCTTTTTTAGTTATCATTCCTTTATTCATCGCAGTTGCGATTAATGCTCGGCCTCCAGGGCATAACTTTTTCAGAGCACTATTTTATGCCCCAAGTTTATTTTCCGTTGTCACTGTAGTATTGATCTGGATTTGGCTGCTTGATACAAATGCAGGGCTGGTGAATTACTACATTGGGCAATTGGGTCTTGATAACATCCCTTGGCTCACAAGGACTCCTTGGGTTTGGATTTCACTTGTGGTCATGACGATTTGGTGGACGATCGGAACCAATATGATTTTGTTCTTGGCTGCCTTGGGTGAAATTCCGGATCATTTGTATGAAGCAGCAAAAATCGACGGTGCGAACAAGCTGCAGCAATTTTTCCATGTTACCTTGCCTGGCTTGAGGGGACCAATGGCCTTTGTCCTGATTATCACGACACTCGCCTCCTTCAACGTCATGGCACAGCCACAGCTTGCAACAGGCGGTGGGCCAGGGTATGAAACGAGAGTACTAATTTTATATATTTATGAAGTAGGTTTCACAGGCGGAAATCCAAGGGCAGGTTTGGCGGCAGCCATGTCTGTTGTGCTTGGACTGATACTTCTGAGCATCAGTATGATTCAATTTAAACTGATGATGAGAGAGAAATAAGACAGGAGGCAAAGAAAATGGCTATAAAAGATAAATCATCCAAAAGATTCAGTTTCATCTTTTTATCTATCGCGGCTCTATTTTGGATCATCCCTTTCCTTTGGGTCATCTCCACATCTTTAAAGCCTGAGAGCCAAGCGATATCCTGGCCGATTCGCTGGATACCGGATACCATTACTTTTAAAAATTTTACAGATGTATTTGCTAGGAATGACGTTCCGATCCTCCGATGGTTCTGGAACAGCTTTTTCATAGCAACCGTCCATACAGGATTGATGCTATTATTCAATTCCATGTCTGCATATGCCTTTGCCCGCCTGAAATTTAAAGGAAGAGACATGTTATTTTGGGCATTGATGGGAACCATGATGATCCCTCCTGTCATGAATCTCGTTCCTTTATATGGACTTGTAAGTTCACTTGGCTGGACCAACAACTATGCGGCCATGATCTTCCCAGGCCTTGCGAGTGTATTCGGCATCTTTCTTCTTCGCCAATTTTTCATTGGAATTCCCATGGAACTCGAAGAAGCAGCGAGAATTGATGGAGCATCAAGCTTCACGATTTATTGGAAGATCATCCTTCCCCTTTCTAAACCTGCCTTGATTGTATTGGCCCTGTTTACGTTCATGGGGAACTGGAATGACTATCTATGGCCATTGATCGTCACTTCAAGCGCAGAAATGAGGACATTACCAGTAGGACTTGCCATCATGCAAGGACAATTCAATATACAGTTCGCCAAGTTGATGGCCGCAACGATTTTCTCTGCCCTTCCTGTTATCATCCTGTTTATCTTTGCACAACGCTTCCTTGTAAAAGGTATTGCGTTATCAGGAATAAAAGGATAAACCATGAAGAACGCATGGATTGTTTTTAACCGTTCTGTATTTGATGGCTATCAACAGCTGGGTACGATCATTAAATTCACTATTCTTTGGTGGCTTTGTATGCTGCCAATCCTGACTTTTGGCCCGGCAACCGCTGGGCTGTTCTCCGTTATAATTAAAAGTAAGAAAGGTCACAGTATAACTGTAAAGGATTATTTCCAAGCAGTTCATCAACATATTGGAATCGGGATGAAACTATCCCTCCTGTATCTATTTATCATGGTACCTGGAACCGTTTATACTATAATCCTCTTTTCAAATGGAAGTGTTGCGCCCAATATTATTGGAATCCTTCTCATATATATACTGATTATATGGAACCTCATTGTCCTGTATATGTTCCCATTAATGGTCATACAGGAAGAGCAAGATTTGGTCACCATTCTCAAACAATCTTGGAAGCTGGTAACGGAGAATTATTCGTTTACCTTTAATATCGCATTATATATATTAATCACTACCTTGATATGCAGCGTTTTGACCATCATGCTCGTTGCCTGGAGCGGATTGCTGGCTTTAATATCCTATAATTCTCTTTCCTTTTTATTACACAAATATAACCCGGACGAATACAGTTTTGATTATAATGTTAAGTGGAGAGGGTTTATCAGACCTTGGAATAACTAGGAATTCAATGTGCAGCGAATCGCCCTTTATTAGCATTTAAGAATTTTTATAGAATTGAGGAACAAATATGTCTTTTATACCGAAAACTGGTAGCTTTGAAGGAATGAAATCACTTAACAAGTCTGCCATTATGAATTTGATCCGTTTACAGGGACCGATTTCCAGAGCCGAAATTGCAAAACTGACGAAATTAACTCCCCCTACGGTTGGCAGCATCGTTTCCGAACTGCTGGAGGCGGATTTTATTAAGGAAGAAACTGGCTTCGCGAAATCGCAGGGTGGAAGAAAGCCGATCATGCTGACCCTTAATTCGACAAACTACTTTATTATTGGCATATATGGATCTGCTGAGGTCATCACCACTGTCATCTCCAACCTTGATGGGGAGATCATTTACAGTAAAGATAAAGAGGTTTGGAATACTCCAAGTGAGGAAGAATTTCTAACCATGCTAAAAGAATGCATACAAGACACTTTAGATGAAAATGACCTCCTCCACTCCTCCATCATCGGTATCGGAGTGGCCATGCACGGGCTAGTGGATCCAGTGAGCGGAATAGCCATTTTCGCACCGCATTTAAATTTATCGAATATCCCGATTAAGAATACCCTAGAGGATGAGTTCTCCATTCCGGTACTTATGGAAAACGATGTGAGGGCCCTGACACTGGCTGAGAGTTGGTACGGAAAAGGGAAAGATGTCTCCGATTTTATCTGTATAAGTGTAGGACGGGGTATCGGTTCAGGCATTGTCCTGAATCATAAAATCTATAATGGTGCATATAACAGCGCAGGAGAAATTGGGCATACCATCGTCGATGTGAATGGTCCCAGATGTAAATGCGGCAACTATGGATGCCTAGAAGCATTCTCTTCAGAGGCGGCAGTGCTCGAGCGTGTCAAGCGAGGCATCCGTTTGGGGCGCGATTCTATCTTAGCTGCCGAAATTAATGAAGACAACCGATGGGATATTGAAATGATATTCCGCGCCGCTGAAAAAGGAGACCAGCTGGCACTAGAATCCCTTGAAGAATCTGGCCGCTATCTTGGCCTTGCCATCGCCAATTTCATTAATATCTTTACCCCATCTAAAGTTATCTTAGAAGGAAAGCTATTCGATGCAGGCGATCTCATTCTTTCCCCGATCCGCACAATGGTGGAAAGGAGCACCCTGAAAAGCTCCCCCGGCCCTGAAGCCATTGAATGCTCCACCTTAGGGAAAAAGGGGATGGCGGTTGGTGCTTGCACACTGGTTTTACGGAGTTTGTTTAAACCAGGGGGGTTTTAAGGTAGGTAGATAGATACGGCGACAGCATTGAGGTATTTTGTAGAATTTTGGCGAACGGCATGTATTTTGTTTGTTTGGAAAATAAAATGTGCTGTTTGGAAAGTAAATGTGGTCCAATGGAAAGTAAAATGAGCGGTATGGAAAATAAATATGGCCCAACGGAAAGTAAAACGTAAGGTACGTGAAATAACCTATAGCAAATCCTTAATCTACAAGCAAATAATGCCTGATAATAACGAAAAAGTGTGGCGGGATATTCCCCTGCCACACTTTTTGCTATTTTTATAAGGTTTTTTCTTTCAATCCTGCTTTTCTTCTGACCCCTAGATACAGCAGCGTTCCAAGAACCAACATTACTGCACCAAACAGGATGTAATTAAGTGTTCCGGTTGCGGTAAGTGGTAGCTTGTTCCCCTTACCTGGATTCTCCCCACCTTTGCCAGGCGGTGTTTTGTCGTTTTTGCCTTTACCAGGGTTTTCTCCACCCTTTCCTGGTGGTGTTCCTGGATTATTGCCATTACCGTTGCCTGGAGGAGGCGTGTTTCCATCGCCATCTCCATCTCCTGGAGGCGGCGTATTTCCATCGCCATCGCCGTCTCCTGGTGGCGGCGTGTTTCCATCGCCGTCCCCATCACCGGGGTCTGTCCCTTCCTGCTCACCTACACGGACGACAACTGTAGTCAATGGCTCAAGTGTGATGCCTTCTGCCGTCAATTCGAAACCAGCAGGCTCAGCTACACCGGCTACATTAGCCTCTTCTGCATCGACCACCACTACGCCCTCTGTCAAATCCTGCCCAAAGGTCAATGTTCTACTGGAAGTGTCCGCATTCACGAATGTGTAATACTCCACACCGGCAGTCGAAACACTGCGGTAGGCAACAACGAGATCCTGCTCCTTGATTTCCGGGGCATCAACCATTGTCACATTGGAATCGACCAATTCACGAGAACCTAAACGGAAAGCATCAGATGAACGACGCAGCTCGATCAAGCCTGCCGTGTAGTCACGTGTCACATTGTTGACAGGGTATTTCTCGGCATCTGTCGCTTTTTCCCAATCAAAACGATTGATGATATCCGACGAATCATAGGAATCGTGGATGAAATATGGATACACGAACGGATTACCATCAGCATCTGTCATATACGTAGACTTGTACGGTGCCTCCGTTGCAGGTGCTCTCCATTGCTTTGTACGACCAAATTCCTGTCCTGCGTGTAAGAATGCCGTACCTTGAGACGTCAAGACCATGGCATTACCCACGCGAATGCGCTTATGAATCTCTAAATCGTTTTCCGCGATTTCCGGATCTTTTTTGATAGATTGTGCGATGACATCGTATAGTGTCAGGTTGTCATGGGCCTCGATGTATTGGACCACATCGCCTGGTTGATCAGCCATAAAGTTATAAGGCTGTGCTTTGATGTTATCGAAAATCTGTTGCACATTGCGCGCGCCACCTGTGATGAAACGTGGCTGTCCTTCGCTTCCGAAACCGGATTTCAGCTCGTTGCGGAATTCATCCGAGAAGCTACCCACTGCTTCGGTATATTGCATCCATTGTTGATCGGCCGCCTGGACCGGCTCGCCCTCGTCACCAGCAAATGTTACCCAGCCTTCCCCGATCATGACGATATTCGGGTTCAATTTTTTGGCTTCGTCAAAAGCAATCTGAATACTCTCTGCATCATGGTCACCCATCATGTCAAAACGGAATCCGTCCACCTTATATTCATCCACCCAATGCTTGATGGAATCCACCAGCACACGGCGGGACATTTCATGTGTCGTTCCAAGACGTCCACCGCCAAAGCTAGTTCTTGGGGTTCCGTCCGCATCCATGAAGTGATAGTAGTTTGGTACAAGGTCCTCGAAAATGTGAACCTGTGCGGTGTGGTTGAACACTACATCTAGTACCACACCCATGTCACGCTTATGAATCTCGTTGATCAGATTCTTGAATTCTTTGATTCTCAGTTCCGGGTCCTCAGGGTTTTCGGAGTACATGCCGGATAAGGAGAAGTAATTGTGCGGGTCATAGCCCCAATTGTAATTAGTCCCCGTTGAAGCATACTCCAGCATGCGCTCCCCAGACTCAAATTCATTGCTGAAATAATAGCTCATCACAGGCAACAATTGAATGTGAGTGACACCTAACTCTTGAATGTAATCCAGCTTTTCCACGAAAGAAGCAAATGTACCGAACTGTGCCTTCAGGTCCTCACCGATATTCGGGTCGGAAGTGAAGTCACGTACATGCACCTCGTAGATGATGGTGTCTTCGCGCTTTTCAAAGCCAGGGATGTCGGCATAATCAAGCTCAGGCCCAATGGAGCCGATGTCCACGATCGCCGCTTTTCCTACCTTGTCCCCCGCTTCGTTATTCCACGCCGCCATTGATTTGGCATACGGATCTAGAGCAAGATTCGTTACGTCACCATGCGTGATTTCATAGTGGTAATAGTAACCTTTTAAACTATCAAGGCCTGTATTATCCTTAGTTAGCTTTACAGACCAGACACCGCGGTCCCCTTTTACCATTTCAATGGTGTCTACAACCTCGTTCTGGTCAACTTTGTCATAAAGTACGACAGATACATTGTCCGCTTTTGGCGACCATACTTTCAAAGTAGCCGTCCCGTCTTCATGCAATTCTGCCCCAAGCTTTCCATCATAGGCATACATTTCGTCGATCAGTTTCCAGCCTGATTTTACAGAAATGGTGCGGTCTAGATAGGTCACAGAGAACGGGATTTTCTCCAAGTCAAACTCGCCGTGGACATGGACCGTTTTCTCGCCTTCAATCGTCACATCTGTAAACGAAACATCGTTCCCGTCCACATCCTTGATTTCTAGCTGTTCTTTCAATTCTTCCAAATCCAATCCTTCTGTCCTGGTAAAAGTAAGACTGATCAACTTGTCTGACAATACCTCTCCAGACACAAGCGCCAATGGCACGGTCCCGTAAGGATTGGTGTAGACCTTGTCCTCGCCCTCTTTTACGAAAAGTTGGTTGTATTGTTTCAGCATATCAAACGTCATATCTCCCGTTTGGCCACCAGATTGTTTGTTCACAAAAAGGAAACCGATTTTATTAGCATCTTCTTTCAGCTTGATGTCGTAGTAAGCACCGTATTTACCGATACCCGCAGCATCTGCGGCACCGTTCGGCCACCCGTCAGATGGGGACTCGACATCCTCCCAGTTCCATAACCCCCAGCCTTCATAGTCGGCATTGGTTCTTTCATAATGAATGCGGACCGTATTTGCCGGAAGGTCCACCGGTTCATATAAAAATACTTCATCAGAGCCTTGTTTGATCCAAATCTCATTTAAATCCGGACTGAACAATTCTACTGCTTTGTCGCCGCCGTCCTTGTCACCGTTTGTGGTGTTCAAAACAAGGAATCCAATGTTTTGAGCATCTTCTGCCAATTCCACATCGACATATGCACCATAGTCTGTTACATTACCTGCTTGGAACGGTGTGCCGCCTGATGGCCAGTTTTCAGATGGTGCCGCGACGTCTCCCCATAACCATAGACCAAGGTTTTCGTAGCTGTTGTCTGTGCGCTGGTAGTGAATGCGAAGCGTGTTTTCTTCGATTTCACCTGGCTCAGTTGGTTCTTCCTCCACAGGTGGCACTGCTCCATTTTCCACTTCAAGCAGGACCGTTCCCCCGTCTTCCATCGCCGGAATGGAGAACGTCACTTGGCCTTCTTCATTTGCTTGGTACTCCTGACCGGAATAGCGGTCCGTCAGCACTGCTTCTGAGGAACCGAAATTCAAGGTTACGTCTTTCGCAGCAGCTTCCGTATTCAAACCTACATAAACGGAATTTTCCCCGTACGTCCGTGAAAATAAAAGATATCCTTCACTGTCAGATCCCGCTACCTTTTTGCGGTCTCCTTTAGCAAATGTGTTCGGATTATCATTACGGAATGCCAGTAATTTTTGATAATGCTCTAGAATTTCATTGCCATCCACATCATCCCAAGGCATGTTCTGACGGTTGTCGTAATACGGATAATTATTTTCACCAGGCAAGCCCAGCTCTTCTCCGTAATAGATAACAGGCTGACCCTTTGCCGTCAGTTGAAGGGATGCAGCAACTTGATACTTGCCAAGGTCTCCTCCCACCATCTCATAGAAGCGGTCCTCGTCATGGCTTCCTAAAAATTGACCAAGTGTTGCAGTATTGTTCAACTTGCTGTTACGCGCCTCAAGCTTTTGCTGAACCGCATCCAGCTGTCCGTTTGCAAAGTCACGGGCATAATTTTTGAAATCAAAATCCAGTAAAGAATCCATCATTCCGCTGTTCAGATAACCTAGGTCGTCATTGACATTTGCTCCCCATGCTTCCCCAATCAGCTTGTGTTCCGGCATCGCTTTTGTCAAGGCATTTTTAAACGCCATCCAAGTGGTGTCTTCCACATGCTTGACGGTGTCGACACGGAAATAATCGATGGTGTTCCCCTTTGCCGTCCTGGACTTTTCGATCCAGTCCGTCTGCCATTGCACCACCTGTTCACGGACATCCGGGTTTTCCGTCAGAAAATCTGGAAGGCCAGCAAGCTCGCCTCGAACTTCACCAGATCCGCCATCACGAAGCATTCCGTCAAAGCGAGCTCGGTCCTCATCTGTCGGGAAGTTCGCCACACTGCTGCTGTCACCTGGTTTCAATCCATAACCAGTGTGATTCAACACCACATCAACCATGATTTTAATGCCGCGTTCATGTGCCGCATCAATCATTTCATGGAAATCCGCCATGGAACCGAAATGCGGGTTCAATTCCCCGAAATTATCCGCCCAATAGCCGTGGTAAGCATAATATGGTGTATCAGGTCCTTCGCTGTGTCGAACATCAAATTTGATATTATCGACAACCGGACTGATCCAGATCGTATTGATTCCAAGCTCGTCCAAGTAATCAAGCTTTTGCGTGATCCCCTTAAAATCTCCGCCTTGGTATGTACCAGACTTGCTTGTGTCATAGCCAATACCATGAGGGTCATTGTTCGATGAATCCCCATCAAAGAATCTATCTGTCAGCATAAAATAAACCACAGATTGATCCCAGTCGAAATCTGCTTTTTCACCTGTTATAGTACGCGCCTGAACCTCTAATGTAGCAGATCCCTCATGGCGATTTCCGAATTCATCAATCGCAGTGATAGGCAAATTTTTCACACCTGCCGTCACACCTTGTTTGACCGCAACTGTCAATTCATTCAGCGCAGGATCAATGGTTGCTTTCTCTTTGCCGCCGATTTCTGATAGATTGATAGACATCTCACGGATTTTTGTTTCCGTTTCTGATTCAATGTCTACCTTCACCACAGCGTTCTGGTTATAATCAACCTTTGCCGGTGTAAATGAAGCCGATACTTGCACATCGGATGTCACATACTCCACAACAGACCTTCCATCCACCGTGTTATATGGATCGGTAACTTCCTCTGTCTGTCCATCCACTGTCACCAAATAAGTATATTCATGCTCGCCTGTAGGAAGATCGCTTAATGTATATGTAAAACGCTCCTTTTCCGGCTCACCATTCATCTCGTATTTTTCGCCTAAAATGGACAGTTCGACTTTCTCAACCTTATCCATTTCTCCTGCTGCGTACAGTTCTTTATCACGGAAAAAGAAGTCTGCACTCCCGTCCGCAACAACAGGTGGGCTGCCGTCAGGAATTTGCCCGAATTTTTCCTGCTGGCTTGTTACATGCACTTTGGTGATGTCATCGATCTTATTGATCGTAATCGACCTGTCCCCATCAAAGTCCTTTTCTTCCCAATCCCCTTTACGGATAATGAAACCGACTTTATCCGCATTATCGCTTACTGCTATGTCGGCATATGCCTTGCCTTCCTTGAATTCTGTAAAGTCTATCTGGTCATCCTTCACACCAGTTCCCCAGACCCATAAATTCCAGCCTTCATAATTTCCATCTGGTCGTTCATAACTGAATTCTATCCGCTTGTCTCCCGTTTCGGCCACTGCTCTTGCCGGTAGATAGCCTGCAAACATGGAAACAATAAGTAAAATAGAAAGTAAACCAGCCATACCCCTTTGAAACCTTTTCTTCATATCCCTGCCCCTTTCCATACAATGATTTGCATTTCTTGCTAAAATGTGGAAGCGTTTGCACAAAGTTGCACAATAAATAATTTAAAAGATGCCAAGAATGTTTATGTAAATGTGAAATCGTTTGCGCAAAATTGCACATCTAGATTCTCAAACATCTAGCAAAGCCTGTCTTCTATTGCAAACGCTACCAACCTATCTAATATTAAAGATACTATGAGTTTTTTAAATAATCAATATTTTTATTAGGTTTGGTTTCGGGAATAGACCGATCATCCATTTAGATACTATCAATTCTATTACCTTAAAGTTTTACCTTAAAGTTCCTCCACCGACAAAAACCGACAAAACACCCCAAAAGACCTATGTCATTACACCTTCTAAAAGACTACAATAAGTAGGTACTTTTCATAAATCATGGAAAAAGGCAAAACTAGTGAAAGCTAGTGACGCAAAACTAAAGGGACTTAAGTTTGCCTTTGAAGCAGACCAGTTAGCCAGTTACCCGCACCAA
This sequence comes from Sutcliffiella horikoshii DSM 8719, assembly GCA_001648575.1. Taxonomy (GTDB): domain Bacteria; phylum Bacillota; class Bacilli; order Bacillales; family Bacillaceae_I; genus Sutcliffiella_A; species Sutcliffiella_A horikoshii. The sequence goes on from LQXN01000057.1 coordinate 80,620, forward strand.
CCTCCGTTGATTTATGAGCGAAAAGGAGGTCCTGCTATGAAGGCCGTAAGAAACTTACAGTACTTCTGGCACTCTATGAGGTCCCATTATTACACTGTCATCGCTGAAGATTGTCTCGACAAGACAATGAAACAGCAGCTAGTGGAAAAAGCGGAATCACATAGGCTGGAAGCAATTCAATGCAGAACGAAAATTCAAGATTTAACTTGTTAAACCTTGAGCGACAACTAAGAAGAACAGATAAAAGAGGCCCGGATAATTTCTCGGCCTCTTTGTTTATGGCTGTTTTTCTATACTTGTTCTTTTTCATAATTGCAATAATCTTTATGAAAAGAGCTTTGTTTATTTCATAAAAAATAGAGGGGTCTCCCCCTCTCTTCTTAAAATTTAGATATATGGTTGTTCTGTTACTTTAGGTTTGCGAGCAAACGCCATGATACCCGCAATCAAGAATAGAAGGGCTGGTATGAATCCAACTCCGAATGTACCGATTCCGATTACGACTGCAGCCAAAATCAACATGACTCCGGCAAGCACAGGCTTTTTGTTCCCTTTAATAGCAATGATTCCAATTACGCCAAGAACTAGCGAAATTAGTCCTACAGCTATCCAAATAGGGCCTGCCAATGCCACTAAGTCCATGAATTCTGCCATATCTACTCCTTGTGCCGCAGGGTCAGCTGCCGCTTCTTCCTCCACCATCCGTAAAAATTCAGGATCAGACATCCCAAAGTTCATCAGTAACCCAACCAATGCTGTAAGTCCACTGATAATCACTGCGATAACAGCCATTACTATTTCTGCTGTACGTTTCATTTCTTGTTCCTCCTCTATTCTATGTAGTTGTTGATTTTTGCTATATTAGTTTATACGGATTATACCCCATGTTAGTTTCATTAAACTTGAAACTGCAAGATGTAATCCTACCAACAAATATTAATTCTATCATGATGACCAGCAGGATAAAATAGTAAAATATTATATTATTTTTCCTTTATATTAACTTGGTAAATAAATCCTGTAAATACTATAAAGTACAAACATCTACTTTTTTCTACAGGAATCAAATAAATCTTCTCGTAAAACTTGCAATTCCACTCGGAAAATGTTGGTTTTTTTGTTGTTTATATCATGTAAATTAAAGGTATTTTCTAACTATAGAAGTTTAATCGGAAAAACGTTTGAGGGGGATTAAAATGAAAATCAAAGTAAGAAGCTGGAGAATGCTGACAGCCCAAGATAAGATGTTCATTCTTAAAGCAATTAGTCGACAATCCCAAGCCAAAGTCAGTGCCTAACCTATAAGCTCCTTAGACAGTACAGGTCACTTCCAACTATCATCCTCTGTTTAATATAGCTACCAGACTTCAACAATCAAGTGTAAAGCCACCTTTTCTACTTTTTTGACCTGTATACTAATTAATGCCAAGAGCCGGAATGATAAACGGCCTTGGCATTTTGTCGTTCTCTATTCCTCGTATAGTTCAATGGGCAATCCATCGGGGTCAGAAAAGAATGTAAATTTTCTATTGGTATGCTCATCAATTCTTACCTTTTCAACCATTACACCTTTCCCTTCCAGTTCCTTTTTGACGGAGAAGATATCTGGAGTACTGAATGCAAGATGACGTAGTCCCTGTGCTTCCGGGTAACTTGGTCTGGCAGGTGCATCAGGAAAAGAAAAAAGCTCCAACTGGGTGCCGCCGGGAAGCTGGAGATCCAGTTTATAGGAATCCCGCTCTTCTCTGTAAACCTCGCGAATAACGGGGAACCCCAACATATTGGTATAAAAATGCTTTGATTTTTCATAGTTGGAGCAGATGATGGCAATATGGTGTATTCCGGTCAAATTCATTGGAGTGATCCCCCTTTTTTCTAAGATTATCAAAGAAAAATAAAAAAGGACAGTTTTCACTATCCTCAGTGTGTAAACCTAGGGCCATTCAGCAATGACCTTTCCCCCCGATATTGATGCTGATACCGAAAATATTGATATTGAAATGGTTCTCGCATTTTTTACAATGGTGTTTATCTTTTTGTTTTGGCTTACAGTGCGTTTTGTGGTCATGTTTCGAGCCAAGGTAGTAATAACATTTCATAATGGTGTGACACCTCCTTTGAAAGATAGTTAGCTTGGATAAATCATTTCTTCTACCTTTTCTATCATTCTATGTAGGTTATGGTTGAATGTCAGGGCTATTGTCATAATCGTTTGTGGATTTTGATAGATTAATAGTAGAAGGCAGAGAAGATGCCCCTGCCTTAAAAATTATTATCTAAACTTTGCTGCCTCAAAACGTGTACTGAAACCAGGCGTATCTAAATCAATAGAACCTGGTGTAGTACTTGTCAAGAACACCTCTACTAAATCACCCGCTTCTAGTTGAAGCACTGTATTGACGTTGATTGTGTTCACATAACGGAATTGTTGATCAATTTCTGCCCAATAGTCGTTGTCTGCTGCTACACTTACACCATTCACACGGATTTCAACACGGACTCGGTAAGGAATGGTACCATCATCAGCTATAAACGTCACCGTTCCAGCAACATAATAGACACCAGATCTGCGAGGAACAAACGTAGAATTGTTAGAGTTGTAGATATCACCAATATCGAATTGCTCATTTTGAAATAGTACTTTATAGAAAGTATCCACATCAGCAATTGTTTGAGGTTCCGTATTTACTGCGCGGAAAGCATCTGTTTCACGGTTGTCATCACCATTGCCATCATTACATTTCACTTTGATATTGATGTCTGTTTTACATTTTTGCACATGATTTGCTGCATGGTTGTTGGAGCTGTATTTATAAAAGCATGCCATTATTTTTCACCTCCTTTAAAAGGGGAATGGGGAAGCACCTTATCTTGTATCTGGTATTCCGGGCATCTTGTCCTCTATTTTCTCTACTATTCTATGTTTCTAAATGGAGTTTGACTGGGGATATGAAGGAGGATAATCGTACAATTTTAAAATTTAGAAGCTTCAAAACGAGTACTATAGGCTGGTTGAGTCTCAAAGTTTATCTGTATTGCACCCGGTGTGGTGCTTGTGAGGAATACTTCTACCAAATCACCTGCTTCTAACTGCAGAATTGTTGCCACATTGATAGTGTTCACCAAAAACCCTTCGCCCCAGTAATCATTATCCGCTGCCACGCTGACACCGTTCACATGAATTTCAACCCGGACACGGTAAGGGTCCTCAATGTTATCAGGAAAGAAAGTAACCGTTCCTGCTACATAATAAATACCATCTTCCACAGGAACAAAAGTAGAGGTATTTGCATTGTAAATGTCACCAATATCAAACTGCTCTTCCTGAAACAAAACTTTATATTGTTCCCCGATGACATCAACCCGCTGAGTTGCATTATTGACTGCCCTGAACGCAGCTGAATCTTGTCCTTGATTACCATCTCCGCAATTCACCTTAATATTGATACTCTTATCAACTTTCTTGGAATGAGTGTTCTGCATATTATCTTCGTTCTTATAATAAAAGTTTTTCATTTAAACCATTTCACCTCCTCTCATCTCCCCTATTATTCTATGAAAAATCACAAAAAGTGTGAGGAAGGAGCAAATCATATTTTCCACACTATCGCCATATAAGTAGGTATAACTTTTTAATTATTGGAGGCTACTGGAACATGTGGTTGATTGTTATGGGGGTAATGTTTTTGTTTTTTCTAATTCAAGGGAATATATGGGGGATAATCACCATTATCCTTTTAACAGTCGTTTTTCTCCCTGGCCTCAGCGGTACGAAAGTATTTAGAAAGCTCCAGGAAACAAATGATACAACAAAGGAGGAACGATACAAACAAGGGGATATTTACGGCTTTTATACCAACCCTATTGCTCTTCGCCAACAAAAAAAGGAACGGGAATTACTTGAACGCCAGGGCAGGGAAAGGATATAAAAAAACGACATTAAAACTTTGCGGCTTCAAATCGAGTGCTTAAACCGTTTATCGGTACGTCAGCTTCAACCTGGCCAGAGGTGGAGCTTGTAACAAAGATTTCAACAAGATCACCCGCCTGCAAATTCAAAATGGTGGATGTTTGGATGACATTCAACCGCAAAAGCCCTCCGGCAAGCGGACCAAAGAAATCGTTGTCCGCCGCAACCGTCTCCCCGTTCACACGGATCTCAACTCGTACACGATAATCAATTTCCGTATCATCCGGAAAAAAAGAAATCAGCCCAGAAACATAATAGACCCCTTCTTCACGCGGTACTAGAGTGGAAGTATTAACATTGTAGATATTCCCTATGTCAAACTGCTCGTTTTGGAAAAAAATCTTATACGGGGTATCCGCTTCTATCGAGAATGTATTCGTTTTAGTAGCGCGAAAAGCTGCCGTTTCATTCCTATCCCCGCCACCATTGCAGTTGATGGTGATGTCAATATTCTTCCCTGGCTTTTTGGCATTCTGACCGTATATGCTATTGGAAAAGTTTTCGATGTTTTTGTAATAACGTATCATACAGATTCACCCCCTTTATTAAATAAAGATCCATTGGTACTCTATTTTCTCTATTATTTTATGTGAGATTTTCGAGAATGCGTGGGTGGATGACTACGGCTTTAGAATTTCTAGATGAAAGCACAAAAAGGCACAGGGAATGTTCCTCCCTGTGCCTAAAATCAGAATAAATTTAGAAAGCTCTCTCCATACTCAGGTTTGTCCACTTCCATATATTCTGCAATGGTCGCAGCAAGATCAGCCATCGTTTTTCTTGTGCCAAAGTCAACCGGGGAGACACCCTCTCCTACAATAAGAACCGGTGTCTGTTCACGTGTATGGTTGGAATGGCCGATGGTCGGATCGTTTCCATGGTCGGCGGTGATGATCAGTAACTCCCCTTTTCCTAAAGTAGGGATGAACTCAGAAAGAAAACGATCCACCTCTTCCAATACTTCTTTGTACCATTTGCTGTCCTCTTTGTGGCCGGCGAGGTCTGTTTCCTGGACATTCACGAGGAAGAGGGCATCTTCTTTCGTTGAGTTGTACTTGTCTTGGAATTGACGTAACACCTCTTTTGTTTCGACCACACCGTCTGCATACCCTTCCGCTTGGATGACATCTGCTGTTTTCCCTATTCGAAAGACTGGCAGCCCCTTTTTTTCTGCAAGATATGCAAGCTGTTTGGTGCTGTCTACTCCATAGCCGAGGTGCAACACACGGTACCCCGGGCCGTACACCTTTGCTTTAGGTGAGTCCACTCCCCATTGTCCCGGATTTTTTTCATGTACGGTGGAGAGGATGATTTCTTTGGTGGTGGTAGTGTTGCCGAATATGATGACCCTGCTTGTATCCACATTGCTTCGCACCACTTTTCCAATCTCACAGGCATCCTCAAAAGTAATCTGATTGAGGTCGCATACCACGTTGATGATATTACCGAGCTGAGATTCGAGATTATCACCAATGACCACGGAATTCTCCACTAAAAGAACAGGTACACCATCTAATGGATACTCCACTTTATACTCGCTTGCTTCCAATGCAGCCTTCAGTCCAGGAGATATATCCTTCATCAATCTCTCTTGCGGTCTGCCTGGTTTGCTCCCCATCAGCTCTTGATGACCCATATAAGTGTCTGCTCCATAATGGGCAAGATTGCTTTTTCCATGGGCAGCAGTCGGGACACCAGTTCCATCCACTAATTTCTCAAGTCCGAGACGGTAAAGGTTAGGAATCTTCAAATCTACCGTTTCACGAATGCTTTTATACGTGTTCGCTTCCGCATCCTCGGGTTTGACAGTCTTACAATCTTCCATTGCACCAACACCAAAACCATCCAGAATCAATAATGTGACTTTCTTCATCGATTACAGCCCCCTTTTCTGGAAATAGACAACTTCAGGGCTAGATGTGCGAACCCCTCGGACAAATGCCACATGTGCACGTGTGACAAAAATTTGGGTGCGGAAAGCGTACACCACAGTATCCCCGACGTTCATGTTCTCCCTTTTCTCAAGAGCCCCGTAATAGTCGATGTTCTCAGGAGAAACAAGTGCTGTCTTTGCGCGCTGAGTAAGAAGCGTTGTTTCTTCACTTCCATATAGAGCAGATTCCATATTCCCTCTCGCGTAAAACCCGCCTGCAATGGTATAGGCAAAATCTTGGTCCATATGAGAAATTTCAGAGACGTACACCATGGATGGGACTTCTGCAAGATCTTCCCTAAACGCGTGCAACGGGGTAGTCCCTGTTATGGCATGGCCAGGCTCTCCGTGTGTCACACCTTTCTTTTTTAAAAGGGGCATGGTATAGCAACTTGTGGCACTTGGAGCGTTCACCTGGAGGACTTCGAGATTATGCTGTTCCAAAATGGACTTTGCTTTACTAAGCGTCTGAATATTGGAGGTAAAGTCCATACCATCCTTCTCTTCATTCAGTTGAAAGACCGGAAAACTCGTGATCCCGATTACCCTGATCCCCGGTAGCGTAATGAGTCGCTTGATTTCATCCTCCAGTTCTTTTAAAAGAAACCCGCCGAACTGACCTGGGAACACCTGATCAGAAGGTTTGATGACCCTTAAGATGACATCCTGCCTTCTTTCAAGCTCCATAGCGGCATTTGATAATTGTTGTGCCCTTTCATATGAAAATAACGTGACCACTTCTGGTTGGAGCTCATCAAGCATATACTTCCACTGGCTGTTGGAAGGCTGGACAAGATGGCCCAGGTTTCCGATCCGGCAACCGCCGCTCTTTAGTATGGCTGCCTCATCAATATCCACTCCTACAGCTTTTCCAATCCCATTCTGCTCGATGATCTGCCCAATAAACGGGCTTCTTCCTAATTGTTTGGTCATATAATAGAGCGTTATACCATGTTTGGAAGCAGAGCGTGAGAGTGCTTGGACATTTTCTTCGATCTGGTCCAGATCCAACACATAAGTATTGGCTGGAATATCGCCATTTCGATGAAGCAAGGTCGCGGTCCTCACCAGCTCCTCATTTCTTTTCAGTGTCATATCAAGAAACATGTTTGCTCACCTCAATGCTACTTTCTCAAGCACACTGTTCAAAATACGGATGACCGTGCTTGCAGAGGATTTCATAGGATTGATTCGCAGACCATACTCTTTAAGCTCAGGCTGGCTTTCCAAAAAGCTCCCAGAAACACGATAGATCATCGGTATAAGTTCAAAACGAGATTCCGCTCCGACAGGGTAAGTAGCTGCACCGAAGTCTGAAGCTACCTTAATCACTTCCTGAGCGACCGGCTGCTCAAGTTCCACAATGACATTTTTGGATTGGGAATTGGTGATATACACCTCTTTGACATGGGGAACTTCCCCTGAAGCAATCCGTTCCCGCAACTCTTCCACCTGCTCGTTTTGAGTAGCGAGCATTACCGGTGCAAAGACAAGGCTCCTTAACAGTTCATGTGCCTCAAACCCTTGAACCTGGCCTCCACCTGAGTAATTACGATGATGAATTTGTTCAATTGCTTCTTTTTTGCCCAAAAGAATACCTATCCCCTGTGGACCAAGTAGTTTAAAGCCGGAAAAAGTGGAATACTCCGCCCCATGCTGAACTCCTATTTTAGGCATTTTCATTGCACAGTAATTATCATCCACAACAATGGGAAGGTCTGGGCGTACTTCTTTTACAAGTCGGATAACTTCATCTAATCGATAAGAATCTGTTGGTTGCTGCCTTGCGTGCTGTACATAAAAGACTCTGGAATCGTTATCAGAATTCAAGTGCGCGCGCAACTTTTCCAAGTCATTGAAGTCCACTTGCTTTTGTTTTATTCCCATCATCCTGAATGTTTCCTTGGTTGTCATATAGACCGGTGCTGTATGAACGATGCAAGCATCACCAGGTTCCAACAGCTGGCTCAAGATAATCCGAATCGCTCCAGTCCCGCTCCCCCTGACCAAAGCACATGCCTCTGCATCAAATGTTTCTGCAAGGACCCTTTCCACGCGGGCTGTTACATATGGTCGGTTAAATACAGGGTGAAGACCGACATCCCCGGTTTGGAAAAATTCATTATTCTTAAATTCCCTCGTTATCTCGTCAATCAGGCGGAACTGAAGTTGTTGTGCTTCTTTCAAAGACAAATTCGGTAATATGGAACGTTCATATCTCATAAGCTCGCCTCTTTTCGTATGCTGAATGCCTGCTGAGGATTTTTGGTGAGTAGTTTCTGAATTATTTTTTCATCCACCCCATATTCCTTAAGCCTTGGAATGAACCTGCGGAGCACTACGTCATAACCTTGACCTCCGTTTACCCGCATATGGGAGTTCCGTGTCAGATCACTCGATAGTAACAACTGGTTTTCATAGCCTTTTTCTAAAAATTTCATGAGTGACGTGAGGCGGTCTTCATCTGAACGGTAGTTTTCTTTGCCGATGGTGTCAAGCGCAACAAAAGCACCTGAAGCAAGTACCTCCAGAACGACTTCATCTTGTTGATTCAGGTCCTGGTGACCAATGATTACCTGATTCAGCGGGAGGCCTTCTTTTACAAACAGTTCGATCTGCTCCAAGGGCATCGTCCCAAGGGTGGTGTGCGTGGATAATGGAAGCTTCGTAACTTTTGCAGCTTCGATTGCCCCGTGGAAAAGCTCCAACTCAATCGGTTCAAACTTATTGAAACTGCTTCCGATTTCCCCAATAACACCGGGAAGTACATCCGTGCCGTCCATTCCATGCCTAATTTCATCGATCATCCATTGGCGAAAATCATCCCGCGTGTAGCTTGTCCGATCCTCCGGGATAAAAGGATCTTTATAACAACCAGTACTTGCTACAATCTGCAAGTCTAGCTCACGGCCTATTTGGAGAAGGGCAGGAATATTCCTGCCCATCCCATAATTGGTTACTTCAATAACGGCTTTTCCTCCGTGTGCTTTAAAGCTTCTAAGGTCTTCTGTTACAAGCCTTACATCTTGCAGGGCAGTATCCGGATCGCCTTTGATCCTGCTAAGATCAATACTTAGATGCTCATGACAGGCACATACCCCCAACTCTTCCGGAGCAATCGGGCCAAAGATAGTTTGAATATACATGTAGATCGTCTCCTTCTAATCAAGTTTATTGAGGCGGTGTGAAGAGACCGAGTAACACTAAAATGTTTCCGATGACACCTACTGCAATGGCACCAAGAGGACCAACCGCCATACGGACGATCGGGCGCCCAGCCGCTTCATTTAGTAAGTAAATCCCTGCAATAGCGAAGAACCCGAAACCAGGTACAATCGCATTTGCCGCGTTCGCTCCACCAATCAGCAATGCCACTTCAAGCACCCGTGTCATGGCAGTACGGATATTTTCACCAGAGGCACGCACTCCAGGGTAGCGATCCAAAAACTTAGCCAAGTACGTCAACAACCAAACTTCCGCAAAAATAATCAGCGCCCCGGCAACGGCCGCAACCAGTGGGTTAGGTGACAGGATCCCTGCCCCAAAGACGAACGTGAACCCTGCTGGACCATACACTCCTGTTGCAATGGCCGTACTTGCGATTAGCGGCACAAACCCGATTGCTTTTGCAAAAGAAGCAATCGCACCCTCGGAGATTTTCCCTTCTGATAATAGGTTAAGAGATATTGGGTCTCCTGCAACAATCAAATAATTGGCAGCTGCAGAAATGAGTCCACCACTGACCATTAAAATCCAGACATGCTTTTTAATTCGATTCACACGGTCTACAAACAGACTCGCAAGTGTAGACAAGCTCGTATCATCCGATTTCTCCCGAATGGCAAACGTCATCAAGAAAATCATTCCAACCACAAGGGCAATCCCTTCAGGACTAAGGACAACAGGCGTGCCACCGATTGAAATTAACTGCTCTGTGTTTGTGAATACAATAATCTGACGCGCAATGGCAGCGACTAAAAAGGCGATGATACCTTTCTTTACGCCAAACTGCAAAGCAATCGCAATCGCCGGGAACACCATGAAAGAAACTACAACCGGCGCTCCTACCAGGTTGAATCCGTCAACAAAATTCAATGGCAGTTTTTCAAACCCTGCCACCACAAATTGAAGACCAAAATAGACCCCGGCACCATAAAGTCCACCAATTAGACCCGCTATGGCAGTCGACACCTTCCCCTTGTTCAACGAAAGACCAATGATATCCGTTCCAAGCAAAATACTATGGATCAACAAAATCCCGCCAGCAATGGAGATTGGAATCCCAAATCCGATTACAAGCCCAAAGCTCATCGCAAATGCAGTAACAGAAAGTTCTTTCCGCGACATGCGACCTTCCAAATTTTCCGGCACTACCGGCCTCAAACCATCATTAAAAACAGCAATCCCCATATTCGCCATGACGGCTCCTACTACCCCTAGTAAAATTAATATTCCTGCTTCTAATACCATGAAAAACTCCCCCGTTTCTCCCTACTATTTTAAAAGTTCAGCCAACAGCAATTCTACCGCTTTTTCCTTATGATCCCCTGTAAAGCCGAAAGCCGTCGCCCCTTTTTCCACGGCCTCCTGCACTTTCGCCTGCACAGGCGGTTTGCCTGGCATGGAGATGGTGGCACATTTGTTTTTCCCCAGAAGCGCAATGGCCATCGCAAGTGCACCGCCTCCACCTGTATGGCAAGCACCAACATAATAGTCCGCCTGTCCATTCTTCAACATCATGGCAGCCTCTAAATCCGGCTTGACTTGTGTTTCAACCTTTCCGTTGCCATGCTCGATTACCAACTTTTCAATTTCACTTTTCTCCACTTGCCCGCCAATTACAATTTTCATAGTAAACCCCTCCTGAATAGTAAATTAATTGTTTAATACACTTACAAAATGCATTTGTAAGAAGGCTTTTTCTTCTTGAGGCAAAGGCTCCCCTAGTTGCTGTTCTATCCATGCGATTCGATTATTGGCTTCATGGATATAAGGGGATTGTTGCACTTCGTCCATAATTATCTCGGGTGGTGCCGAAAGCTCTTCCCCTCTGTCCATCCTCGTCACCGCCATGGCCAAATGGGTGATGAGCATTTGGTATCTCTCTTCTTGCGCGGAACTCACATAAGCTTCCATTGTTTTTAAAGTGATTGACTGTGCACGTTCAGTAATTGTTTCTGTCGACACGAGGATATCAACCCGTTCTTTAAGCATGCTCACTTAATTTCACGACCCTTCTTTTGAAAATCAAAATACAAAAAATTGTATTTTAGAATTCTAGTAGTTTAAAAGCTTTTACTTCAAGCACACTGCGGGGTCTTCTTTCTCCAACTGAAGACTCCGCCCTTTTCTTTCTTTGAAATTAATACCGTGGTATAACCTCATTTCTCTCCACTTGTTGCTGGACTTCTCTTACCTCTTCCATAGAAATGAGATTTAAAAGATATTCCAGTTTTCTATTACCTTTGTTCATCAAACATACAGCTTCGGTCATTTCCTCTTCCATTTGCAGAGCAGCAGAAGTAGTCAGAGGGCGGATGTTGATCTGATATTGATTCCTTTCATCTACATTCCAGACTGTCGCATCGATTTTCCCTGCTTGGAGATTGGATAATAGATGCATATAGTTTAAAGAAATCAACTCGACGTCTTTCCCTTCTGTTTCTGCCAGTATCAACGTCTTTTGGTCTGTGGATGACGGATCTACCCCTATCTTCATTCCATCCATGATTGATTCGGAAGCTTCATCGGCAAACATAAGGGCATGATTGGATACATATGATTGAGGACCAAAAGCCAGTCCAAATTCAAAGTTGTTATCTTCAGCCATATGCTGTCCGGCAGAGAACTTCGATACCAAAGCAAGATCATATCTTCCTTCACGGAGAGCCCCAATCCGCAGACTCGAACCTCTCATGAACGCAATGTTAAAGAAGATGTTCAATTTTTCGAAGGCAAAGGTCAGACCGGTCGCCATCCCTTCATACTTTCTCGAATAAGGCAAAGGCATAACAGCTGTTACCTGATTGACTCCCGCACATTTTAATAATTCATTCGTATCCTTATAACGGAGAAACGTTCCAAGATGTCCGCGTGACTCCAAGGAAATAGCCTCAAGCTTTACAAGTCTCTGTAGAGTTGTCTGAATGGTCCCACGACCAACCTCAAGCTCTTTAGAAAGATCCTCCACTCTCGGAATTCTTTCATTTACTTCCATAAAAAGAAGCTTTTCACTAAGCTTCTGCAGAATAATCCCGCTTTTCAAATACAAATTAACATTCTTTTTCAATAGCTTCACCATCACAATATACAATTTGTTGTATATTGTGATGGTAACATGTGGATAAGGGGGTTGCAAGCGTTTTCTTTTTTTTTGTGAAGGGGGAAGGATAAGCTTGGAGTGAATTGTTAAATCCCCACTATAATGATGATGCTCCCCTCTTCCATTTTATAATTCTTAATTTTCCCAATTGGTATCTTACGAACAATCTCCCAACTATTAAAATCCATTCTGATATGACCCTTCTTATACGTGAGGTGAGGCGGCTTATCGAAAATACGCTTATTAAGTATACTAAGGTTCAAGGGTTTGAGTTTTGCAATCTTAAAGATCAGCTCTCTACCTTCTATCTGAACGGGTTGGAGGGTTATGGAAAAGGAGAGGTCCTTCGTTGTCACCTTTAAGTCCGCGTTAGCTTTCCCGGTGATATGGATCTCCCCCTCCTTTATTTCTAAAGTGACATCCTGGAGCCTGTCATTTCTTCTAAGAACTTCTTGAAGCATGTTTGCTGTAACCGGGACTGGAATACCCTTTCCTTCCTTGATATGATTGACTCCGCTCTTAATTTTATCTAGAAAATCCATGGTGGGTTCGCCTGCTTTCTTGGAGTTTGGGTCGTTGCATTACTCATATGCTTCCATACCCCAATTCATACTAAAATCCCCCTCTAAGTGTGCTCTAGGTGTGGGACTTTAACTTAGCTTATATATAAATATCTCCTCATCAAACTCCTCATCCACTAATCCTGTATTTTCAAATCCATGTCGTTCGTAAAAAGCTTTTGCTCCTGGATTGTCTTTTGTAACGCTAAGGACAATTTCGCCAACTTCAAAGTGCTCGGAGATTAATTCAATCGTTAGTTGGAGAAAAGCAGCACCAAGGCCTCTTCCTTGTAAGTTAGCGTCAATCATAAATCGATCAAGCCAAATATAGCGTTCTACTTTATTCTCAGCACCAATCATGACAAAGCCAACCGCTATGCCGCCATCAAACAACCCATAGCATTTCCAATCGTGTTTTCTGTCATATACAGATTCCAAGATGGAAATCTCATTTTTTTCGATGAATTTTTGTTGACTGTCCGCAACTTTAAGAGCGATGATATCCCGCCAGTTTGAAGAGTCCACTGGGTGTATTGTTAATGAATGTTGCATGTTTTACCTCCAATAACTATTATTCAGACTAGGTCATTTATGATGACACTTTCTCATTTTTTCCCTCTCAGCATTGTCTTCATCCACCTTATGAAGACAGTGCCATGTCTTTCGTTTCCCTCTCAACATTGTCTTCATCCACCTTATGAAGACAGGACCATGCTTGTTTCCCTCTCAACATTGTCTTCATCCACCTTGTGAAGACAGTGCCTTGCTTGTTTCCCTCTCAGCATTGTCTTCATCCACCTTGTGAAGACAGTACCATGCTTGTTTCCCTCTCAACATTGTCTTCATCCACCTTGTGAAGACAGTACCATGCTTGTTTCCCTCTCAGCATTGTCTTCATCCACTCTACAATCGAAAAACACCCGATACAAGTACTAATTCAAAACTCATAATGCCTCCATTGATGTTCTCCCTTACAATTCATGTGCCTCTTTAAAGTTCGCCCAATAGTGCGCTTGGGTAGTACTTTATCACACCACTCAAAAATGGTATTTGTGGTAATTATCATTTCAGGAAACAGCAACATAAGTTCTTTCACATTCCTCATTATGAGATCTTCTGATAATTCTTTCTCCCCACAACTTTTACAAATACATTTCGTACCTTTAACTGTAATCTCATAAGAACCACAATTCCTACATATATTACCTTTTTTAAGATCATGATATTGATAGGAAGGAGGGATATATAAAGGTGGATCCTGAATATGAAGGGAAATTAATTGATTGGCTAATGTCTTGTGTTCATTAGTGATTTTTTGTGATGTGGATTGTACTTTTTGAAGGAATCTATTAATTTGCCCTGGCAAAAGGAAAGGCTTATTAATTGGTGTTTGGTAGAGGGTAAATTCAGGATTGATGAAAACAATCAATGCTTGAATAGTTAATTTGCAACCGAGATTATGGAGTAGCTGGCGTAGCAATGATTCACTTCTGTGTAATTGAATTAATGGGTTATTTACTTCTGAATTTGGAGGTACTTGCGTGTATAAGCGGTCTGAATCGTAGAAATAATCACCTTCAAAGTTCTTGACCTCAAATAAGTAAACAGTATCGGGGAGAATAATTAGAGTGTCAATTTGAAAGATGTTTCTATTATTAGATAGTAGTAAATCGTTGAGGATTAGGCAATCGGATCTAATTGTTGCTGTCAAACTATCAAATTGCAGTTCTCCTTCATAGCCTTTTTGTAGGTTGAATAGATGCTTCCTTTCTTTTCCTGATAACTTTACACGTAAGTTTAAATATTGGTATATCTGCAATTCACGTGGCATGATTCGAGATTTATATAACATTGCACACTCCTTTCTGTATAAATATATCAGAACAGTTATCATTAGTGTGAATTTTTAATATATTTTTATTTTGAATTTAATATTATGAAGATATGATATGTCTAAATCAGACTCATGAAGGTAATTCTTTGCTCACTTTTTCATTGAGATTGTCTTCATATCGCATTTAAAGACAATCCCATGCTAATTTCTTTATTAAGATTGTCTTCATCACACTCGTGAAGACAATCCCACTCACTTTTTCTTAACGAGATTGTCTTCAACTACCAAGAGTGCTTTCAATAAAGACCAAACTATAACCTCAGACCCCCTTATTTACTGCAACAGAACGCTTCAAACGCCACCCTCTCATCAACGTATACGTATAAATCCCTAGCGCCATCCAAATACACGCAAAAGCTATAAGGTGAGCATCAGTAAATGGTTCATGAAACAAATACACACCCATGATCAACTTGATTGTCGGGGCAAAATACTGCAGCAAACCGACCATAGAAAGCGGTATCCTCTTCGCTCCACTTGCAAATAAAAGCAACGGGATGGCTGTGACCACACCGGACAGCAACAGAAGCAATGTGATCCCGACTTCTCCACCAAACGCTCCGCCAACGCCACTCACTCCATGCACATAGCTCAAAAACAATAATGCAAATGGTGTAATCAAAAGCGTTTCAATCGCAAGCCCGACCAGCGCTCCCACCTGGACCATTTTCTTAATGAGTCCATAAAAAGCAAAGCTCAATGCAAGCATGATCGCCACCCATGGAAAGGTACCGAAGCTGAAAGTCAGCACAAGTACCCCGGCTCCTGCTAGAATAATAGACACTGTCTGAAGGCCAGACAGTTTTTCCTTTAAAACGATGACAGCAAGTAAAATGCTTACAAGCGGGTTGATGTAGTAACCAAGGCTCGCTTCGATGACCCGGTCGGCGTTTACCGCCCAAATATAGAGCCCCCAGTTAATGCTGATGAAAATGGAGGCAAGACTGATACCGATCAGACGCTTGCGGTTTTTTATAAGTGCCTTGAGCTCCCCTGCAAAAGAAGGGATTTTCCGTAACGCAGCCAAAATAAGCAGCATGAACACAAGCGACCAGACAATCCTGTGCGCAAGGATCTCACCAGCTGGGACACCGTCCACCATTTTCCAAAATAAAGGAAGAACCCCCCATAATATGTAGGATAAGCCCGCAAAGACAACTCCTATTCCAAACTCCCTGTTTTCTGATGTTTGATTCATGGCAGTACCTCTTTTATCTAGTCTATTTTCGTAAGCTTTGTTACTTTTACGAATAGTTGATTCAGCCATTATATGCTTTACTGTCGGGCTCTTTTCCCTTAACCCTAAAGAAAAGATCCTGAATGTTTGATATTAGTTTAGTAGGGCTTAGAAAAAATTGCAACGATATTGTTTCGGGATACGAAAAAAAGTGAGAGGCATATAGCCAAACTCACTCCTCTTCATAATAAAGCTTATAATCCCTCACATGAGCCTCTTTAAGAAAAGCTGCAAATCGGGAATGGTGTTCAAATAGTAGACGATGCTGATCTTGGGCTTGGGAAGTTGTGATGCGGCTGTACATTTCGAGGAATTTTTCAAGTGAATCGATGTATTCGCCTGCTTGGTTGGAAAGGTGTTTTTTAGATTGGACAATGCTTTCATTTATCTCTTCGTTTCTTCCCAGGAGGTTTTTCAAGGTAGGTGATGCATTATGCAAAAACTCACCGGAGGAAAACGGAAATTTATATGTATCTTTTATTACTGGACTCATCTGCTTCCTCCTGTCACAACTTGTGCGGAACGAATGGTACCGGCAAGCTCCTTGTCTCTATCGAAAAGAACATCCAATGTCACCACAACATCTTGAATGAATTTCTCTAGGTGCTTGATCTCCTGTTCAATCGTTTGAATGATTTCCTCTAGCGGCCCCAATACCCCATGCTCGATCGGTTCAAAGCTCTCATCAAAAACGATACTCCTCGCTTTTCGCTCTTTCGGTATTCCCCCAAGGATCCCGTAACTTGGCATCCTATTTTTAGGAAGCAATACACCGGGGTTAGCCTCCAAAGCACTTATGCCCATGCCTATGTCGAACTTAACTGCTGAATAAATCTCTTCAAGCTCACTATGAATATAGCCCCTTAACTCCCGGATGATTTGCTGCTTATCCCCCACACCATTCTGGCATTTTTCCATGAACAGCAACAGCTCTTCCCTATCAAGGAGAATCGGCATACCACCAATTGGATCAAGCATATTGAAATATGTCTTCATATGGCCTGTCCTGTAAAGCTCCGTTAGATGAGCAATCCCATGATACTCTAGCTGATCACGCTGCTGATACCCTTGAGCCAACTGATATCCAAAATACGGGTTAAACAATATTGGCTTTGCAGACTTATTTGCTTCTCTTGCAATATTTACTCCTAAAATGAACCTCCCTAACGGACTCTCATACATCTCTTTCGCCTTCTCCAACCCAATCTTCCTATCAAAATTTCCAAACCCTTCTATGAATGAAGAAATTCCAGCATTATACCGTAATTCCTGCAACTTAAAAAAAGGCATCCAGGACAGATGGGAAAAAGGGTACTGCGCAACATTCGTGAATTCCTCTGTCTCCAAGTCACCCAAATAATGAATCTGCGAACCTATGTAAAGCTTCCCCCTGAAATCTTGAGCATACAGAGGCTCCCCTTTGACACGAACATGTTCGATGATTTGGGCAGGTTCGCTGTAGTATTCTTTGGTGTATTGGATAAGTTGGCTTTCTGATATTTTCTTGAAATTACTCACACCATACTTTTCCTTTAAATAAATCCGGAATTCTTCGTCAAAATCTATTAAAGAATATATGTTCACGGGAGCATCATTTAATCCCCTTACATTTGCAAAGGAAATATCTCCAAAGTCGGTTGAAGTATTCATTTTTAATGCAAGATTAATTACTACATGACCGCCCAAAGAATGACCATCTCCAAAAGTATCAGGGTTATTACCATCCTTTGATATCGCAGCATTAACTTTCTTCAAAAAATTTTCTGCATCGGCTAACTGTGAAGTGTTAGAAGCTGCAGCTATTCCCGTAGTGTCGTAGTAAATATCTTCTAAACCATGGGTACCACGGAAAATGTAATATACTTGGTTTATTTGTTGTTCTGGATAATTGATATGAATAGCTAAACTATCCATCCCACTTGATTGGCCTATACCCATACTTTGACTATCGAACAAGGATACGTGCTTTGTATCTAACGGTAACCCAGTGTCCTTGGTCACTATCTCTAAAACATCTTCAATGGAAACATCTCCATACTGAATTTGAGTAATATGATTTCTTGCATCATTAGATAGTACAGATAGGGTAGTCATTAGTCTTTCTCCGTTAATGAAATACGTTTGTCAAAGCGAATGTTTTCCAACAAAACTTTCATAAATTCTTCTTCCTTTTTAACATGGATGGAACAGCCATCAGGACACACAATGGAGTAATCTAATTTTAAGGTCCGATTCGACTGCTCATCAGCAATAAACCCATAATAGACATTTGCTTCTTCGTTATTCGGATCGCCTTTTACTATTTTATCTTGAGCACGATCATACTTTTTTACTGCCTTAGCCAAAAAGATTGTTTGGTCATTATACTCATACATTTCATAGTTATCTATATGTTGATTTGCTAACATCTCATATTCGCCTTTAATTTGTCCTTCTCCTATCTCCCTGAATGTAGCCTTTAGTTCGATGAAATTCCCATCATTAGTTTTCTTATTTGCTATCCAAGTTTCGTAGAAATTCCCCTGCCTCCCATAAAACTCAGGCGGATCACTAACTAACTGAAAATCACTTGGAAACAACATCGTATATGTATCAATCTTTGATTCAAATACATGAAACCCCTCAGGCGCCTGCTCATCTTGTATGATAAAATCCCTTGTAAAGGAATCCTTTAATGCAGGTGTATCGTATTGCATCCCCTTCACCACGAAGCCTCCTCCAATCAGTAAAACTCCAATAAAGCCAAGCGCTATCCATTTCTTATACAAGTATTATCGCTCCTTTCTATAAGAGCTTTTTTCAAAATTATACCATGAAGTTGCTTTTCGGGCCTTTTTTGTTTTATTACGGTCAAAAGTTAGAGCGAAAGTCCTATTCAAGACTTTCACTAGAAAATGAGAAAAAAAGTTTTAATTATTAAATTCTACGCTCTCTAACAATGTCTTCATAAATATCAACTCTTTTTCTACATCTATGGAACAATTATCTTTACAGTTAATAGAATAAACTAACTCCAATGATTGATTAGTCTTTTTATTTGCTACAAATCCGTAATAATTATTTGCTTCTTGTTTATTTGGATCACCTAGTACCATTTTCTTCTGAATAGAATCGTAGTTTTTAACCACCTTCTCTAGAAAAATAATATTACCCTCATTTTCATACGTCTCATAATACTTCGTTCGATCTCTTTCCGACTTTAAAATCTCCAATTCCTTTTCCACGTTTCCTTTTCCTAGCAATCTAAATGTCCCTTTTAAATTCACCATTTTTTTAGCACCCTTAGAAGAGTTTTCTAAATCAGCTATCCATAACTCAAAAAAATTCCCCTGCCTCCCATAAAACTCAGGCGGATTACTAACTAACTGAAAATCACTCGGAAACAACATCGTGTATGTATCAATTTTAGATTTAAAAAGGTGAAAACCTTCTGGTGCCTGCTCGTCCTGTAAAATAAAGTTCCTTGTAAAAGAATCCTTCAATGCAGGTGTGGAAAACTGCCCTTCTCTAAATATAAAACTTGCACCTATCAGTAACGTACCAATCAAACTTAGAGCAATCATTTTTTTATACAAGAATATTACCTCTTCTCAAATAAGATCACTTCAAAATCATACCATTTTTAATCTGACTGGGAAAATCAGGACTCCTTAATTAAAATATCTTTCCTCCACCCACATATTACTGTATAAATCAGTCAACAATAGTTTTTAGTTTCTAAATCCTTTAAGCAATATCGATGGTATAATATAGATAATTAGGTCTTAGTACCCAAACTAATAAAAGGAGCACCTTAAAAATGGGAATCTATAACCCTGAACAAAACCTCAGAACTCAAATACTCAAGCACTTCCACTCACATCTAAAGTCAATCGAACACATCATAAAAGACTACCATACGAACTCCTCCCTAAACCATGCACTAGTTACGAGTTTAAAGGAGAAAATACTAATGAATTTAAGAAACTATCGAGTATGGGATAGGTTTCAGGATGCAGAAATTGAGAGATTGATTGAGTTGGAATTGCATAATCATATTGAAAGATCCAAGTCCATCCCTCAAAAGCGAAACTTAAATTCAGGCGCCATTATTTCCTATTTTCCAATTCGATACTGGGGAACTGCGCTACTTATTGTTTCTCTATTGCTTTACACCATATATCAGGTAATGGTGAAGGATTTCTCCCCTGCTACCAACAATGTTCAACCTATCAAAGTTGTTATAGATTCCTCAGATGGTTTTTTTCTCCTATTCATCGGGATTGTCTGCGTGCTAATGGCTGGCCCACGGCTTGAAAAATTGTATGGTCCTGTGAAATTCATATACCTGTTTCTCCTCCCGGGTCTTATAGTTTTTCCTTTTCAACACGGAACAATAGTTGAGCTTTTATGTGGGTGTATTTGTGGAATGATGGGGGTATACCTCGGATTGACTTTATTAAGAAGGGGTAGAGGAAGCTTAAGTAAGGCTTGGATGGTATGGGGATGCTTTATCATTTTCCTAGCAACATCTTATTATATTGGAGCATTGTTTAATCCTTTTCCACTTATTGTTGCAGCTGTAATCGGGTTACTTTTTTCGGTATTTATTAAATTTAAAGTACGTGGTGTTAAGTAAGCACAGTTTCTAAACTAATAAGCGATATACCCCTTGCAAAATCCCTATAAAACCATCATATTAAAAGATAGGAGGTGCGATATGCGAAACGATATACAACAAAATGAACGGGCATATTCGACCAAAGAAGTTGCGGAAGAAGTGGGGATTGCCACACCTACAGTACGTAAATATGGACAGATATTAGAGCGCAATGGGTACGAGTTTTTAAAAGATGGTGACAGGCGCATCTTTGTTGAATCGGATATCGAAGCCCTCATAGCGCTACGCGATACTGACAAGCCACTTGACAGCACGGCACGAAATTTAGTGGATTTACAAAAAGAGCGGTTAGAAAACCCAGCAGAAACGGATATAGCGCTACCCGATACAGGCGATACTCTACCGAGCGATCCAAACCAGATAAAAGAAGCATTTAGATATTTAGTTAATGAGCTGGCAGTTGCACGAGAAATGAATGTTCAGCTCAAAAACGATATGACACATATCAAGACGACCGTTGCCCAGCTTCAACAAGACCATCATGTAATTAGTTCTAGCATTGGAAACTCTGCACAAAGAACCAATAACAAGATTGAAAGATTAACTGAACAGCAAAGAACTAACTATGAAGCTTTACTTGAACAAGAAAGAGAAAGAACGGAACTCTTACAGGAAGAAATACAAAAGATGCGGGACGATCAGAAAAAAGAATGGGTCTCTCAGAATGATTTTAATAAACGATTAGAGGAAGAAATGCAAAAACGTAATGGCGGCAATTGGAGTTGGCTGTTTTCCCTTTTCAAGAAATAAAACATTCTAGAACGTATCGGCCGACGATATGCCGATGATAGAGCACGGATAAGCTTCAGAGTTATTACATATTGCACATTTCTATTATATCGGTGTACGATACGATCAATTCAATACTAGAAAAATCGCCTGTGATACAGATAATGATATCATAGGCGATTTTTTTAACTATTTCCGTCCTTTAGTGTCGCATCTTGATTATTTCGCTATCAATATTCAACAATTTCCCGAGAAATATCGCTGAAAAGACTTTATGTCGACAATTTCAGACGGCTCATTATTTATTTAAGGTTATTTCTTTTTCATACGGAATCCATTTAGTGATTTTTTGGATATCTAGGTTATATATTTCGGTGCTGTTTGGCATATTTGTTTGAAGAACAAATTCACCTTCGGAGGTTACACGGTTACTAATGCTTTCGGTGGTGAACCGTTTATTATCTCCTTTCACCTCTATAATGAAATCTTCTATACTTTCTATAGAAGTTCTCCCTTTAATTGTTACTATTTTGGAATTCGATGTCTCAGGTTCTGTTGTTACAGATTCAATAATCCAGTCATTTACCTGCACATTCTCTGATTGATCTGTAAGTTCAAATTGTGTATTTTCAGGCTCATGTAGGCGGAAACCCTCTATTATCAATAACAGATCTTCATCAACAGGGAGATTTTCTTTTGACCCCATTCCCTTTATACGGTTAGCGAACTCAAATTCAGTTGTAAAGGATTGACCCATATAGGAGTGCAGGGTGGTTCCATTTGTTAAAAGATGTTGCTTATAATTCTTTGTCACAACCATTACTTCTGGCATAATCATCGAGTATTCTTCACCATCTTCCCCGCGAGCCATCATAATATCAACCAGTCGCTCCTTTTCAGATTCTGAGTACTCCGATTTTATAGTTATCCTATGAGCATTTTCAGAAGATTCCCCTTCCAGCAAGTTAACGGAAAAATCATCAAATTGAAAATCACTTTGCATGGAATATTTGCTAGTATTTGCTTTCGCTTCCTTGATATCAATAGGGATTTCCAAGTTCCAACTTCCATCCTGCAAAAACAGCTCTTCAAAATCCACCTGCATCTTGAAGGTATCGGGCAAATTTTCCACGTCCCCAGGCTTTATAACGATAGAATTTTCTAATCTGTCATTTCCCCCAAAAGATACTTCTCTAAAGGGTAAATCTTCTCCATTCATATCAACTATCTTTCCATTTGGGGGCAAGGTCTCGTATTCGACCCTTACTTGACTCAGGTGTTCCACATTATGCTTCTTTAAAAATTCATCTATAACTGATTCTTCGGGCTTTAATCGATAAAAGACTTCTATTTTCAAAGGACTTGCACTTATATCGGTAACTTCCAACAGGATACCTTGGTCCTCTACCGAATATAATGCGGGTGACTCCTCTTCCTCAATTACATTATGCTGGGTATTGCCCCCATCACTTTCCTGAGTACCGCTATAAAAGGCTGCTCCCAATCCCATTGCAAGGATAATGCTTGCAGCAGTCAACAACTGATATGGCCAGTTTCGCTTTTTCTTTTTCACCTTATACGGTTCGAGCTTGCTTAACACTTCGTCGTCAAATCCTGCGGGCAATACCGGCGACTGGACTACTTCTTGGAGAAAGGCATCCTCTTTTTTTAGCGCGGCCACCACCTCTCGACAGGATGGGCAGAATTCTATATGATTTTCAACTTCCTTCTTTTCATCTTGAGACAGCACTTCATCTACATAAGCAGCCAGTTGATTAAATTCGAAACATTTCATGAAAATAGCCCCCTTCCTCCCGTTTTATGTTTTTCCTCAATTGATTTTTTGCCCGGTGAATTTTGTTTGCGACCGTGTGTACGGGTATGTTCAGCACTTCTCCGATTTCCTCATAACTCAAGTCGTTCGTGTATTTGAGAAGGACAATGATACGGTCCTCTTTTTTTAATGTAGCCAATAGATTTTCAAGCTGCCTATACTTTTCTTTTTGAAGATAGACAACTTCCGGGGTCAGGCTCCCGCTCCCTGTTTCGTCCGAATATTCCACTGTATCTACTTTCTTTTTGCGAAAAGTATCCATGCAATGATTGACGGAAACCCGGTACAACCAGCTTGCAAAAGTTCCCTTTCGATCATATTTTTCAAGTTGTCCATATACCTTGATAAAGCACTCTTGGACAAGATCCTTCGCGTCTTCAGGATTTTTCACCATCCGAAGAACCATGCCATAAAGCCTGTTTTTGTATCGATTTATAATAAACGCAAACGCCTGCTTATTTCCTTCCAGCACCTGCTCGACAAAATACAAATCATCCTGCTGTTCCAAAAGCCCACCTCCTCTGCACTCTGATTGTGCTATTTAATTATTATAACGTGTTGAGCATGGAGAAAATTTCAAGAAACGAGAAAAGAATTTTTGGGGAAAGGGAATGGATTAGAAAGTGTCTAGGTACTCAGTTTGCAAATGATGGTGCTGAACCAATTATTTTTGATCAACTTCCCTATAGTTTTGGCCTCAAATATAGTAATTTCTTTCTAAGTTTATTGTTTCAGCGCCTAGGGTGGATTCCAAAGTGGAAAAATTTAAGAAAAATCCAAATTGAACTCTCTTTTCCAAGCTCTCGTGTTTAAATATAGGGCTTGTCGTTAATTTGATTTCGTTTCTTGAATACTTCAGTGGATTTATTGTATAATTCAGCAGTTTTATTGAATACTTCAGTAAACTTATCAGCAGCTTTTTCATTACTTTTACCCTTCATTTAAATAATGTAAGTTTTTCCTGAAGGAGACACCATAATAAAAGGAGCCCGAAGTTATAGAAGATAACCTCGGGCTCCTTTGTGTTCTATCTGTTCCCTTTTTCCAATATATTCAATAATGTCTCTTTGAAACTCTCATAGACGTATGTCCATAACGTTTCTTCGGTTACATATCGCTCCCTTAAAGTAGCAATGACTTCCTTTTGTTTTTCTGGAAAGGAAGGATCTGCTTTAGATGGAAGAGCGCCTCGCAGATTATCCACAATCTGCTGGACTTCAGGTGCGCGCGGCCCCCATTTTCCCAAAAGCTCGCCTTGTTCGTTCAAGATTAAGATCATTGGAATCGCTCGTCCACCATTAGTCAAATGGCGGTCGATCAGGCTTGTGTCAGCATCTCTTAGAGCAACCCGAAAATCAATGTCTGCAGCTTCAGCAAGCTTGCGGATGACTGGATTGATCATCATTGCGTCGCCGCACCAATCTTCTGTGATAGTCAGGAAGTGCAGGTTTTGAGTTTGCAACTTTTCTACCAATCCATCATCTGGCAAGTGAAACTTTTCATAGACTGTGAAGCTTTCTTCCTTTAATGAACTCATTTCCTCCATATAAGTCTGAATGGATTTTCCTTCTTGGAAAAATTGCTGTTCTGTTTTCATGATTGAATTCCTCCTAATTTAGCTTCTTTCATAAAGTGGTTCACGGCCCACTTACTTTCCTTTTCCATAAATCCCAATGCCTCTGTCCTATCTGCAGGTGCTTTTTCTATCCATGCTTGGAGCGTTTTCACCACTTCTTCCTTATCAGGAAAATATTGAAGGAAGATCTCAGCTTGCTCTTCTAGCTTGGTAGACCAAATTTGGGAGCGGGCCATTACCATGGAATAGAAGGTTCTTATCAATTTTCTTGCAAAGCCTTGTATGGTTGGGTGAAATTCGGTTTCAGTAGCTACCTTTATTTTTTGCAAATATCGTTCAGAAACTTCAGCTATATCTCCATTAAAACTTATCGCTATATCCTTTGTCAGCTTATAAGGCCCGAATTGGTCGCTAAGATCCTCACCGTCCACACAAACACAAAGTTCACGCAGGAATGCCTGCTCGTAATAGTTTTCCGGATCCAAACAATAATTCAATGTAGTTTTCGCTATGCCTATATCTCGTACCAAGGAGAGATATATTTGAGACAAAGCTTCTCCAAGCTTTTTCACGGCTAGATGTTCGCTAGAATCCAGGTCTCGATTAAATATAGCCAAAACATCAAGGTCGGACTTGCCTATCTTGGCATCCCCCCTTGCTACGCTGCCGTAGACATAAATACTGTGCAACAGTTTAGGAAACTGCATGTGAAGGGTTTCGATGGTTTCTTTGATGCATTCCTGATAGAGAGGTGCTATTTTTTCTACTACAACATCCCGGACAATGAACCCATTCTCATCTAGCCCATAACCTTTTCGCAAGTAGTTCATTAAGCATCCCCTCTCTATTTCTTATCAACTTGATTCAGTTTTTTTCGGTAAGAAGACCATGTCGAAAAAAGATAATCCAAGCGACATCCCCAAAGCGATGGAGATAGATTTAAAGTAATTGGGGTCACTCAAGTTCATTAGAAAGCTCAACCCAAAAAATATCACAAAATAAAGAATGAATCGTCGTGCTCTCCTTTGCAATTCCGGACGCGGCAATTTCCTTGCTTGCCATAAGCTAGCAAAAAGGAAGTAAAATAATGAAGCTATCAGGAAAATCGCATAGCCGCCAACCATCGCAGTGGCAAGTGGATGATTTACATCCTGATAAACAATGAAAATTGTAAGGATGGTGCTGATGCTGAATAATATTAAGTATGTTATTGAAAATTTCCGCATGGTTTGACCTCAGTTCTGGTAATTTACTTCTAAATATGATTATTTCAGAGTTTTGTCGCCTGCTCAAGTAGGGAACATGAAATTAATTTTCACTTGGGCTGTAACTTTCTAATTTTCAGAGCAGTCGTCTTTGCAGGATATGACTCTAGAATCATTCCATCATTCCAAACCTCCACCATGTCCCCTTTTTTCAACTTAGTAAGCGTAGTTTCTTCCTGTTGATCCGTAAAAATATCGGTTTCATCGTTAATCGTGATCCATATATGGGAGAGAGGCTGGTTAAAATGTGTGTAGCGTTCTTCTATGAGGACCGATTCCCCCTTCTTTTGAATGATTTCCCCTACATGATTAGCATTGCCGGTGGTCACTTGTTTAAAGTCGACCTCCGGTGATTCTTGATTATATACCGTAATAATAGTGACGAAAGCTGTGATAAGTAAGATGGCGAATCGCATTTTTGCCTCCTATTAGTTTAATTGATATTGCTGCAGTCATTGATGAAGATTAGTAGCGGATTTGATTATTCTCTAAACTCCTCTGTTTATCATTTCCTACTCCTGCCCATAATGGTAAGTAGAGGTGATTAGTATGTTTGAAGAGCTGCAGAGCCAGATCAGGCGCATCAATCAGGTCGAGATGGCGTATTGGTCTGAATATGATTTTTTGAGTGTTAGATGGTGGGCTATCGTAATTTTAAGTATATTGTTCTTACTACTCTTGTTCATGTTAATTGATCGAAGTAGAATCTTGCACATAACTGTTGCATTTTTCGTCAGTTTCTTTTTGGTGGGGATAGTCAACGAATTAGGATATTTTTTCGGCCTTTGGAGCTATCCGCATCAATTTATTCCAAGCACCAAAACAATGAACGCTGTTGATTTTATAACAGTACCAGTAATTTTAACTCTGCTTTATCAATACTTCAGCAAATGGAAGTACTTTCTTTACGCCAATGTGATCGTGTTCTTATTTATTGGTTATGTGATTGTGCCGCTGTTTGTCTATTTTAAATTTTACATCCTATACAATTGGAATTACACCCTATCTTTTATAACGCTTTTGATAGTCAGTATCCTTGTGAAGATAATTGTAGATTGGATTTACAAGAAATCGCAAGCTCATCGTTCATTTAGTAGTTACTAAAGAATTAAGAGGTTTTCCATTTCGATTTAGTTGTGGAAAACCTCTTTTTCTTGTGGAAGTGTGTTTACTTTCACATATGAAAACCTCAAATCACAGATCAGCTTGCTTATGATTGCTAGCAAAAGAAGTAGACTCCTGACCCATTTTCCTCTTGTCCATTTCCTGTTTCTGTAATATAATCTATTCAGCTATTTAGTTTTACTAATATAAGGAATTATTTTCTTGTTGATTCTATAAGAGGAAGAATCTAGACACTTGGTGTCCGGATGCAAGGTGAGCGATTGTGAGTTCTGCTGTTTTACGTATTTTGGAGAGATTTATTGTCATCATCTTTTTCATGGTGGCAGGGATACTTGTTGGACTTAATGTTTTTGTGACACGGGGACATCATTCCATTAGTTCCGAGTATCCAATGTACTTTAAATTAATTACCATTATTATTTCATTATTATTTATTGCGGGTTTGTTTACACTTCGCCAACATATTGTCAGATTACTAGAGAAGATTCCGGTGACCTTTTGGGTTGCCGGGTTTTTAGGATTTAGCGTTATTCTTCAGCTGGTGGTGGTCAAGCTATTTGCGGTCAGGCCTTCATGGGATTTCGGTGCACTCATAAATGGGGCAAGGCTTTATCTTGATAGCGGCGAGGTCAGCGCCTACTTTTCCATTTATCCTAACAACATCTTTTTATTTTGCTTGTTAGTTGTGATCGGAAAAGTATTAACCCCTTCCGTGATCATCTATCTTCTTTTTAATATTTTCATCATCACCATCAGTCAGTATTTGATTTTCTCGATTGCACGAAAGGTAGCAGGGCAATCTATCGCGATGGTCACCTTGGCAGTTAGTGTATTGTTTTTCCCATATATCTTTTTTGCCCCGGTTGTTTATACGGATACCATATCGCTCGTGTTTTTGCTTCTGCCATTAAACATGCTGTTGGATAAGGACGGAGAATTCAAGAGTGGGCTTCCTAATATATTGGGGGCTGCGGTCATATTCGCTTTCGGGATGTTGTTAAAAGGATCCCTTATCATTTTCATTATCGCTTTTGCTATTACGCTTTTCTTTTACATGAAAGGCTGGAAAAAGGCATATGTGCTTCTACCTTTTGTGGTGTTAATCATCGTAAAAACTATATTCAACAGCGCTCTCTATCAGTTAGAGATCTTGGATGAAAGACAACTTCAGCAAACTAGTTTCCCTGTTTCGCATTGGTTGGTCATGGCACAAAACGGCGAGAGATTCGGGAAGTACTCAGGAGACGATGTGGAGTGGACAAAGCAGCTGCTGGCAAACAATCCACGTGATCAGGTATCCGAAATTCACTATCAGGAGCTTCGTGATCGCGTGGAGGAAAAAGGACTTTATGGGAATTTAGCCTTTAACCTGGAGAAATTAAAACATACATGGACAGATGGAACCTACTATTCTTTGAATAAAATTAAGCGGAACCCGGTTGAGCCTGAGAATATTACCAGCTTGCTTGATTATAAGTCCGGAGATCTGCTCCAGGGCTATGCAAGGGTACAGCATTTGATTTTAATTATCGGCTTGCTTTTCGCTGCAAGTCTTCTGAAAGAAAAAAGGTCCTTCGTGATGTTCTGCATGCTTGCAATTGTGGGCTACTTTCTTTTCTTTCTTTTATGGGAGACGCGTTCGCGTTATCTGGTAAGTGTGACGCCACTTATTATCCTGTTGAGTTGCATGGGTTATTTTAAAATAAGGATTAGGAGATTCATAGGATGAAGCGATTCCTTAAATTCGGGACGGTTGGGGTCTTCAACACGTTGATTACATTACTTAGTTTTACGTTGTTTTATTATATTGGGATAAATTATTTACTGGCCCATGTGATGGGTTATGCCCTTGGGGTATTGAACAGCTTTTATTGGAATAAGAAATGGGTGTTCAAGGATAACAGGAAGAAATCAGCCACTTTTTATAAATTTATTGCAGTCAATCTGGTGACGCTTGGCATTCATACCCTTCTGTTGTATCTATTGGTGAGTAATGCCGGTCTGCAGCCTGTACTGGCAAACCTATTGGCAACTGGTGCAAGCTTATTGATTAACTTTTTCTTGAATTCAAAATGGACATTTCAACAACAGCAAGTAGGATAATGGAGGATATTATGCGCGAGTTAATTTCTATTGTGGTACCCATGTATTTTGAGGAAGAAGTTGCCCAAGAGTGCTATAACAGGTTGAAGATTGTGATGGATGAAAATTATATTAATTATGAGTTTGTTTTTGTAAATGATGGCAGCACAGATAGGACGATGGAGATATTATCGAATATCTCAAGCTTTGATCCACAGGTGAAGATAGTGAATTTCGCCCGTAATTTCGGACACCAAACGGCTGTGACTGCGGGTATTGATTATGCTTCAGGGGATGCAATTGTGATTATTGATGCAGACCTGCAGGATCCGCCAGAGGTGATTCCTGAGCTTATCGGAAAATGGCATGATGGGTTTGAGGTCGTTTATGCCAAGCGTAAGAAGCGTGTCGGGGAAACAAAATTCAAATTACTTACTGCAAAGTACTTCTACAAGTTCCTAAATTATATGTCGGATATAGATATACCCAAGGATACTGGCGACTTCCGCCTTATTGACCGGAAAGTGGCGGATGTGTTCAAGCAGATGACTGAGCGCAATCGCTTCGTGCGGGGCATGTTCTCTTGGATCGGTTTTAAACAAACCTTTATTGAGTATGAGCGTGATGAGCGGTTTGCCGGCGAAACAAAGTACCCTTTGAAAAAGATGATCCGTTTTGCATCAGACGGGATAGTCGCATTCTCGACAAAACCATTGAAACTTGTGATGTCCCTCGGATTCTTTTCGGTATTAATTTCGTTTGGGGTCCTGGTATACACTATACTTGTGAAGCTTTTCGGACATGAGGTCGAAGCCGGGTGGGCCTCCATCATGGTAGCTATCACCTTTTTCAGCGGCATCCAACTCCTCGGCATGGGAATAGTCGGCGAATACATTGCACGTATTTATGATGAAAGCAAAAACCGGCCTATTTATGTGGTCAAGGAGACAGTGGGCTTTGGAGACAGGAGTCATGAACCACTTTCCCGGACTAAAGTGGAGGCTGAGAACTGAATTTAGAGTATGTAAGGACGGACTAAAAAAGCATAAATTAAAGCGCAAAGGATGATTTCCTTTGCGCTTTATTTGTTTTATTTTAATGAAGTAATATACTCTTCCAAACGATCCCAAGTTTCTGTGATACCTTGCTCCATTCCCATGTCCAATACTGTTTTCAATGACTCTGGTGTATCATATTCCGCACGATTGATAAGTTTTGTCTTGCCGTCCTGCTCATGAAACATCACCGTCGATAGTGTAGCCGGCATATCAGGAGACTCATTTCCTTCTGCATCGGAGAAATAGTCTGTGTACTCAATTTTCTCATCCTGAATGATATTGTGATATACCGCCTTGCCCCATGACTCAAATCCAAAGAAGTCGCCCAGGTTCTCATCCACACCCTTCATGCAATAATGCCAAGCTCCACCTTCTCTGAAATCAAGGTCACAGACGGTAAGCTCCCATCCGCGCGGCCCCCACCATCGTTTGAGATGCTCTGCTTCAGAGAACGCTTTAAATATCATTTCCTTCGGGGCATCGAATTCACGCTCTAAAACAAGTACATTCCCTTCCACTTTCGAAATCATTTTGGTTGTCATGTATCGTTCCTCCATCACATTTTTTGACGATTAGTTCTGGATGAGTGTCTTTTAGTAAATTTCTCTTTCGGTTGGTCATTTACCTTTTTATTTGATTGTTTATTTTTTAAAACCCTAAGGATTAATATCACCCCCCCTTCAAGCATCAAACAATTGATAGGCTCATATACTTAGTAATAATGTTTGGCTTAGGAGCGTTGAAAATGGCCATAAAATCACTTGTACTGCAAAGCGGAGATACAATTGGACTGATTACACCGGGAAGTCCAATTAATGCGGAAATTATTAATGCGAGGGCACAATTTTTAAGAGATATGGGATTTAACGTGGTTTTCGGCAATAATGTTTATTCCATTGACGGCATTGTATCTGCCCCTGCGGATAAACGGGCTGAGGATATCATGGGTATGTTTCAGAATCCTGACGTGAAGCTGATTTTGCCTACCCGCGGAGGGACAGGGGTTCAAGGCGTCCTACCTTTTCTCGATTTTGACATTATCCGAAAAAACCCTAAGCTTATTTCAGGTTACAGTGATAACACTGTCCTTTTGAACAGCCTTTATCAGTTCAGTGATCTCATTACTTTTCACAGTTTGATGCTCATTGATTTTCGTGCCGAAACTCCAGAATATAATTTTAATCAATTTTTCGCAGCTACCTCTACATTCACATCGCCGCGAGTGATTCAAAATCCACCAGAAATGACACTGATGAGTGTCACCCCAGGGAATGTGACAGGCCCAATCGTTGGTGGTAATATGACATCCATCGTGAATACACTAGGGACTCCATATGAAATCGATACAAAAGGAAAAATACTATTCCTAGAAGAAGTCCACTCACCTGCCACGATGATATTCCGTTACTTGACCCAGCTGTCCATGGCCGGGAAACTCAATGACTGCCTCGGCATCATCATGGGCGAATGCACAGATTGTGCCGCATCCTATAATACTACATACTCAAACCTGATTAATTATTTCTTAGTTCCTTTAGGAAAACCACTAATGACCAACCTCGCAACAGGCCACGGCAGATACAAAGCGGCCATTCCAATTGGCGCCACCGTGAATCTGAACACCATCAATAATACATTGACGGTGTTGGAGCCGACTGTTTCATGGAGGTAGGAAGAGTGGGCCACTAGAGAGGAACTCGTGGGATTTAGGGGTTATTTAATGTAAATATATGGGTTGCGGTCAATTTGAACGTGTTTATTGAATAATTCGGAGTGTTTATTGTATACTTTTGCAGCTTTAATGTATAATTCTTCTGTTTTATTGAATAATTCACTTCTCTTATCTGATTTGGCCCCTTTCTGGACAGCCTCAATGGTAATCGCTCTGCTCCTCTGATGTTATACCAATAAACCTTTCGAGATTAGTCGATATATGTCATAGTCTTCTTATTCCTAATCCAATGAAGTTGAAAAAAGTTTTATTCAAACGTTTGATTAAAAATAATTATCTTAAAAAATCATATGCCTAACTATCTCTATTAGACCTTAAAAGTCAATCTAGAAAAAACTAGTTTCAAAAACCAATTTTCACTATTAAAACAGTCTTTCCCAAACAAAATCCCCATACTAAAACTAATCCACCAA
Source organism: Sutcliffiella horikoshii DSM 8719 (assembly GCA_001648575.1). Lineage (GTDB taxonomy): Bacteria > Bacillota > Bacilli > Bacillales > Bacillaceae_I > Sutcliffiella_A > Sutcliffiella_A horikoshii. The sequence goes on from LQXN01000057.1 coordinate 113,010, forward strand.
CAAATGGGCACTATACATACTATTGGAGGGATTAACATGAAAAAAACTATACTGCTTTCAAGTCTTGCATTTTTACTGCTAGTTGGATTCCAACCAGCCTCATATGTAGAAGCAACACAGGACACCATTGCACAAATCCCCGGTTATGCAAAATGGGGACAGCTTGCAATGAAAAGGACAAAAGATAAGTATCCAAAAGCGAAGATAGTCGACTACCAACATTTGGGCAAGCAAGAAGCCCCGATACTGACAACCGAAAAATTTAGATTTTGGTTGAAAGAGGGGGACAAAGAGTTCGGAGTCGACGTGACGATTCATTTTTATAAGGAGTCGGAAGCCGTAAAAGAGGTTAAATTGGAAGAAATAAAACGAAAAACCAATAAGCACAGATAGAAAAAAGGCCATAGGTTAAACCTCGGGCCTTCTCTGTTCCTATTCTCTTTTCAGGTGGTTCCATAGTGAACGCGGGTCAGCGTACCCGACCCTCACTCTCCTAGTTCTCTTGAACTTCCCTGCGATTTTTCTTGAAAATCTTCGACAATACTTCATAAACGATCGGTACTATAATCAGTGTCAACAGCGTTGAACTTGTCAGTCCACCAATAACGGTAATTGCGAGTCCTTTTGAAATCAGGCCTCCACCACCGTCGATTGCCAGTGGGATTAGCGCTCCGATGGTTGCGATGGCTGTCATCAAGATTGGACGCAAACGGGTTGCGCCTGCTTCTAGGATAGCTTCGCGCATCGTCAAGCCGTCTCGTTCCATGTGAAGAATTCTATCTACAAGTACGATGGCATTCGTTACGACGATACCTATCAGCATGAGCAGCCCCATCATGACTGGTACGGAGATCGTTTCTCCTGCCCAAAGTAGGCCGACAAAGGCACCGATTACTGCGAATGGCAAGGAGAATAGGATGGAGAATGGTGCTACTCCTTCACCAAATGTCACAACAAGGATGAAGTAAACGATCGCAATCGCTGCAAGCATCGCAAGCCCGAGCTGTGTGAACGTTTCTTCCATGTCAGCTGTCACACCGGCAACTTCCATCGTTACGCCGTTTGGCAGTTCCACATCACTAATCGCTTCATCAACTTCTGCGGTTGCTTTGGAGATGTCATCACCAATGACCGTTCCGCTGACAGAAGCATAGTATTCGCCTTTTGATCTAGCAAGGGTATTAAGCGTCGTTCCTTCTTCCACCTCAACAAGCTCAGATAAAGGCATCGTTGTTCCCATGGCCGTCGGAACTTCTGTTGCTAATAATTCATCAATTGATTTTGGCTGCTCTTGTTGTTCTTGTTTTACAATCACATCAAGGGTTTTGCCGTCTTTTTCTACATTTGTCAGTACTTCTTCAAATTGCGGGCTAAGCATCATCACGATTTGCCCAGCTGTAAGACCGTATTGGAGCAGCTCATCCTGACTCACTTTTAACGTGTGCTCGACAAAAGCTTCTTCAGCAGTTGATGAAACATTTTCTAATGAATCCGTGCCGCTCATCGCGTCTTCCACCATTTTTACTGCGTCATTTAAGTTATCAAGGTTTTCACTTGAGAATGTATAACTGATTTCATTGGATGCCATGGCTCCAGTGGTGAAGTTTTGGCTCTTCCATTCACCAGATTGACCGATGTTGAACACATAGTCTTCCACTTCACTACGTGCTTCAGGGAAGTCCTCCATGTCCGGATCAAAAATGAGGTACATCAACACTCCGTCAGATCCGCCGCCCATCATGGCCATTTGAGCATCTGCACCATCTGTGACAGAAAGCTGCACAATGTCAATATCGTCACGATCCATCATGGTTGCTTCTACTTCTTCCACATTCGCAAGGGTCTCATCTCTGAGTTCCCCGGCTTTAGGTGTGTACGTTAAATACATCACTTTGTCTTCTTCGCTTCCTAAAAAGCTGAATCCGATAAGCGGAGTCAGACCAAGACTTCCGACCAAGAGCACAACCGCTAAAATGGATGTAATGATTTTGTGGTTCAAAGACCAATTCAAGGCACCTTTGTACCAATTAGCAAGTTTGCCGACTTCCTTATGACCGCTTTCTGTCTTTTCGCTATAAAGCTTTTTCCTGAAAAGGAAGTGCGACATCGCAGGAACGATGGTTACCGCTACGATCAGTGACGCTCCAAGCGCGAAGGTCATTGTCAGGGCGAACGGCATGAACAACTCCCCAACCATTCCGCCAACAAAGATTAACGGTGCAAATACCGCAACCGTTACAAGCGTTGAAGAAAGAATAGGCTTGAACATTTCAAGGGTTGCTTCCCGGACAAGTGCGCGGCCTGTTAACATTTCTTCTTTCAAATGCAATCTTCGGTATATATTTTCCACAACAACAATCGAGTCATCGATAACACGACCGATTGCGACGGTTACCGCCCCTAGTGTCATGATATTTAACGTAATATCCATCCAGTTCAATAGTAAAAATGCCATGAAAATCGACACCGGAATGGATACGATGGAAATCAGGGTTGATTTGACATCCCTTAAGAATAGTAGGATGATCAAGATGGCAATTGCGCCACCAAACAATGCTTTTTCCACCATTGTTGCAACGGATTTCTCGATTGGTTCCCCTTGATCAAGGGTCACATCAACCACTAAACCGTCAATGCGTTCCTGCTCTTCTTCCATTAATGATTTCACTTCATTTACAACATCCACTGTGTTAGCCTGCGGATGCTTCAATACTTGAATCGCAATGGCATCTGCCCCGTTCGTTCTTGAAACGGATTCCACTTTTCCGATCACTTCGATTTCGGCTATATCACTTAATTTTACAAAAGGAACTTGAACCGTTTCGGATGGAGTGACAGGGATCAGCATTTCCTCTAGTTCCGCTGCGGTCATGAATTTCCCGTCAACAGAAACTGCTTCTTCTCCCTCTTCAAACTCGTAAAGCCCTAGAGAAACATCCAAGTTGCTTGCTTGAATCATTTGTTTGACATCATCTTCTGTTAACCCAAGCTCTTCCATCTGTTCTGTGTCATAGCGAAGCTCGACTTCTTCTATATGCTGTCCGGCAATGGTCGCGGACGCAACGCCTTCAAGCTTCTGGATTTTCGGAAGCAAGGATTCCTCCACAGTTGCCGATAATTCTACAATGTCTTCTGTTTCGCTGCTTGCACTTAAAGCCACAACAGGCATCATATTCATACTTATTGATGTAACCATTGGTTCTTGGGCACCCTCAGGGAGTTCCACATCATTCAAGGCAGCGGTTAATGCACGCTTCGCCTCATCCATATCTGTTCCATACTCATATTCGATTTGCAAATTTGCCATGTTGGAATACGAGTTGGAATAAACCGATTTTACATCGTCTAAACCTTCCGCCACCTGTTCAAGCGGGATCGAGACACTCTCCATCACCTCTTCAGGCGTTGCACCAGGATAAACATCCATCACCATTAAAAACGGGATTGAGATATCTGGAATCGTTTCCGTTTTCATTTTTGTACCTGAATAGATTCCTGCTACGGTAATAATAATAGTCAGTAACCATACTGCCAACTTATTTCTTATAACAAAATTGACTAACCCTCTCACGGTTGCACCTACCCTTTTATTGACTTTATATACTCCATTCCATATACTAATGACTATCCGGTCATATGTCAACGATTTAGATAGGGGAAACTATATGTCAAAAAAACAACTAATCATGGAAAAAGCCACAGAGCTTTTCGCCAATCAAGGCTTTGAAGCGACTTCCATCCAACAAATAACAGAGAAATGCGGCATATCCAAAGGGTCTTTCTACCTGTCTTTTAAATCAAAAGATGAGTTGATCATGGAGATGCTTGACTACTTTTTCATAGAAGTAACGACCGAAACTGACCAGTTAGTCAATTTACATAAAAGCGATAAAGATTTACTCTTTAGATTCTACCAATTGACGTTTCAATTCTTTGCAAAGCATGCCGATTTTGCAAAAGTCCTTATAAAAGAAATGCCCCATTCCCTGAACCAGGAACTACTGATGAAGTCCATGACCTATGATGTTCAAACTTCTAAGAACATTTTGAAGATGGTGGAGAGTATTTATGGAGACAGGGTTCAGGCAACCAAGTATGACCTTGTTTATTGTATAAAAGGCTTTTTGCGTATTTATTCAGAACTGTTTCTTTTTTACGAGGTGGAGCTGGATATGAACTTATTATGTCAGTCACTAGTGGAAAAGACGGATAGCTTGGCGAAGCATTCTAACATCCCATTTATTACCGAGGAACTCGAGTTCTATTTGAAAAATGCCGATAAAATCGTGGATTCTAAAGAAGAGGTGCTTGCCTTGGTGGATAGGCAGGCAGAAGAAATGGAAGATTCAGTGGTCAAAGAGTCTTTAGAGATGTTGCGGGAAGACATTTTGACGCCTTCCCTGCCGCTTGCAGTTCGAAGAGGCTTGATTGAAAATGTGCGTGTGCATGCTGATGGAAAGTGGCTGGCGTTGGTGTTGGATAAGTGGTTTGAATCTTAGAAAAGTGGATTTTAGGGACAGGCACCGTGTCACAGTTTGGGGCGGCTTGCCTGTCCTCTCAGTCCTTGTTTAGTCAAAAGTCCAAAGTGCCTGTCCCGGCACCCCCTTTGTCCCCGAAGCCCTTAAATCTTCTTCAACAGCCAATTAATTTTTTGTCTATCAAACTTCTCATATCCCTGCATCTCTCCCCATTCCTTTGTTTGGTGGTTATCTTCATGCGAGGGATCGTTTATGATAGCCAGAAACGTCTCAAAGCCCATTTCTCCTCCTACATCTTCGGGCGGTGCATCTCCTTCACCCTCATTACAAGTCGAATAGTTAACATTGTAGTCGTTTATGATTTCTTCTACTTCAATTATGTGTTTCCAGCCATCACCGAAATCATAATTGTAAACAATATGGGACTTTGCAAAATCCTTCAGTCTAAGTCCGGTTTCCATTTTCATCGGAACCTCGCCCTGATAGGATAATGATTCCTCACTACAGACCAGATTAAGGTCCGGGCGGTCTTTCCATCCAGAGCCATCATCTTTCTTTTCAAATACCTCATAGTCATGGAGATGGCTGTTTTGCCAAGAGAAAGCAGTCTGCAAAACCTCATGCAGTTCGGGAAAAGTAATGGCTACAGGAACTGTGATCCTCCTCCAAACCGAGTGGTGTTCAAGTTCTAATGTGACTTTCAGCACCAGCGCTTCCGTGTCAAAAATTGGCTTACCTAAAAAATCCTGTAAGTCTTTATACATCTTTTCATTGGGTTTGAAATAGGCATTCTTACCTTCTCCAACCAACATCGAGCTGATCCATTTGCTCATTCCGACCTGCACGATTACATTTGGATCCCATAGCCTCTCACCAAAATGCACCTCTTCACAAGCCTTATTCAGCCGTGCGACCAACTTGCGATCCTTGGTTTTTGCATAGTTCATACTGGATGTAGTCTGAAGATACTTATCGATGACCTCATCTTTAATCGACTCAGCCTGAAACATCTCCCGGATTGCATCCTTGATCAGGGTGTCAAAACGCTTCTTATCTTTCGCTTTCAATCCATAAAGAACAATAGCATAACGGTTCTTATCATTAACCAAGACAAAAAACTTTTCCCTGCCAAACTTTAAAAAATTCGCGTGCCATGCGAGAAGTGGCTCGTATTCACCATCCGGCTCACCAGGAATCATTTTCAATTCATCGAACAGCTTCTTCGTGCACTGAATTAACATCGAGACTCTCCTTTAAATACATTTTGTTGCTTTGATTCTATCATAGTGGTGGGGTGGGGAGGCAAATGGGGGGAGTGAGCACGTTTATGCGAGAAGTGACATAAAGCAGAATATATCAGAGGAAAATGTCCTTACTACTTCACCCTGCCTTGGTATACCTGCAAACAGGATATCCACTGCAGCCATAAAACAAACCAAATTTGCCTTTCTTAATTGCGAGTTGGCCACCACATTTAGGGCATATTTCGGCACTTTTATGGATATCTGACTGATGCTTAGTCACCGGCTTATGCACAAGGTTTTCCCGTTTCTTATCTTTTATCGCATCCACATGTCTTCTATAAATAAGTTTCTTTTGTTTTCTATCTTTTATAATCAATTGTTCTAAAGCCTTGTTAATATTCTGCAATTCTTCCTCACTTACTTGACGCTCTAAAGACTCTTTTATAACCTTGTTCAGCTGGGGAATTTGTATAACCCTTGCCGTGCTGAAATCATCTTCAAATTTCAACGTAGATCTGCTTGAGAAAGCAACAACTGATTGAAAATTATGATGTTCTCCAAGGTATCCCCTCAAAGCTTGAATATGTCCATAATTCTGCCAAATTGGGTTAAAAAATTTCTCTTTCCGCTTATAGATCACCTGTGTCCAATGACGCTGGTTCTCCTTCCCGAAAATCCATCCATCATAATGCTTTGTTTCGATAACAAAGATTCCTGTCGGAGATGTTACCACATGATCCACTTGGGCAGTTCCGCCTTTTTCATTTGGTACATATAAATCATGATACACCTTAAACAAAGGACCCAACTTCTCTAATTCCCTGTTCACAGCCCTCTCCCCAATTGCCCCTTTTATCCGTGGAAAGTTGACTCTTAAATAAATCATTCCTGCAAAAAGGAAAAACGGCAAAACTATTGGAACTATCGCAAACAATAATGGAAATAAAATAATAATTCCTATTGATTTAACTACGGCCTTCTGCAGATTTGACAACCCGGCACCTCATTTTTTGGAATATTTTTATACAATTCCAATAATAGGGTATCAGGTAAGATTAATCTAGTATTTTTTGTAAAATTAATAGTAGTAAAGGACTACCCTAAAGGTGGCGAAACGTGATGTTTGGGATTCTAAAACCGTCTAAAACCTCAGCGCATAAAACAAATACAATGAGGAAAAATATCACAATATCTTTTCGTCAAGGTTGGTTAGTTTTTAATGATGAAATAACCACAATCTTTGAGAAAAGAGCCTTTCCTAAAGGAGAACAGCATGGATAATTTCAGCAATGACAACACAGCAAGAAGATATAGAGCCCATGTCAGTATACTAGGAACAACTCAGCTTCATCTTAAAAACCCTTATATCATGGCTTGGTGGAGTGCTGCTTTTCCTGGGTTTGGACATCTTCTTTTATCCAAATATATTAGGGGATTCGTACTGTTTATCTGGGAGGTTTTGGTCAATATTAAATCCCATGTTAATTCTGCAATGATTTATTCTTTTCAAGGCGATATTGATAAAGCAAAAGAGGTTTTGGATACCCAATGGTTATTAATTTATATTCCAGTCTATATATTTGCAATCTGGGATAGTTATCGGACAACTGTTGATATGAATAAAGTTTTTGTATTGGCAGAACGAGAAGAGCATAGGTTCAATACTTTTAGTATAGGTGCACTTGAAGTGAATTATTTAGATAGAAGAAATCCCATAATGGCAGTCATATGGTCATTTTTCATTCCAGGTTTAGGACAGCTTTATATACATAGAATTGTAACGGCATTTTTCGTCATCATATGGCTGGTTGTCTTTTTTTATTATTCCCACGGTCTGGAGGCTATTTCCTTATTGTTTTTAGGAGAAATTGAAAAGGCTACGGCGGCCATTGATCCAGAATGGCTCTTGTTCTTACCATCTTTATATGGTTTTGCCATTTATGATTCTTATATTAATTCGGTTGAAAATAATAAATTATACGATAAAGAACAACGCAGTTTTTTTATTGATAAGTATCAATCTTCATCCTTTAAGGTATTAAAAGGAAAAAAGGTGGAATAAAATGATGCAATTATTTTCAACTTTTGAACATTCTACACAAATAGAAATGGCTATATCCACCCTTGAAAAGAAGGGTATTGAAAGGGAAAATATATTTGTGGTCCCCCTTGATAACAGACAGGAGAATCATAAGTTGTTTGATACCCTTAATCGTTCGGACGGAACTTCTCTTATTGATATCGGAGCGGCACTCGGGACGGCTCTTTCCGTTATTGGCGCAAGTATTGGGTTCAAACTGGCATGGGGACCAATCTACTGGGGATTAATAGGTGCAACTGGAGGGTTTATTATAGGTCTTGCCATTCGCCTCTTTACCGAAAAGGTTGTAAAAAAGAAACGCAGGCTGTTAAAAGGATTTCACTCCGAAATAATTGTGATTGTCGATTGCGATGTTGCACAGGCAGAGCTTGTTGAAAACATCCTTTTTGGCCACTATGCTCTGGGAGTAGCAAAAATAAAGGGATAAATAATAGTTGATATTATTTCAATATATCATGCACAGATAGTCGATATATAACGAATGGTTTTTTGTCTCTATACACCAACAACTAATAAGTGATTAATCAAACGTTTGTTTGAAAATTATTATATAATACTGATTTTCTATGACTTCATCTGGGTAGTATTGTTCAAGTTTGCAGAGATAACCCTCCCTGCAAATCCCACTTCTATGTAAAAAAGAAGTGGCGGGTCAAGGTACTTATTTCCCTTGACCCGTCTTCATTCCCCCAGCATTCCTGCTCCGATAAGTCCGCTTTCTGTGCTCATTTGTGATAGTTCAATTTTTACATCATTAATTAATGACTGTAAGCCGATGGTTTGGATCTTCTTTTGTAAAAGTTCAATGATCCATTGACCGTTTTCCATGACGCCTCCACCGAGCACAATGATTTGTGGATTGAAGGTATGGATGAGATTGACTACACCATGTGCCAAACCTGTAATCATTGTATGCACAACCTGTTTCGCCATCGCATCCCCTTCATGGTAAAGCTGGAACGTTTGTTGGCTAGTAATAGGGAGAGATGATCCGCTACTTGGATTTTGAAGTTGCATAAGGTTTTCCATCCTTTTCGCCACCCATGTCCCTGATGCATATGTCTCAAGGCACCCCCGCATTCCACAGTTACATTGTTCTCCATTCATATCAAGTGTCATATGCCCAAGTTCTGCTGCCCCGCCCCATGCACCACGTAAAAGAGCGCCATTTGATATGACTCCACCGCCGACACCAGTACCAAGGGCAAGGCATACAACTTCTTTATATCCTTGCGCTGCACCAAGTTGATGCTCTGCTAAAGTTAATACATTCACATCGTTATCTATGTAGATAGGTAAATGGGTATATTTCTCCACTTCTTCACGTAAAAAAACATCCCCCCAATCTTTAATATTGGTCGTGCCGGACAACACAACTCCCTTAATGAAATCTACTTGGCCAGCAGTGCCTATGCCAATCTTCTCAAGTGGGATTGTCTCTGTATTTGCCCATTCGGTCATTTTCAAGATTGCTTCCTTTAAGAGAATTAATATCTCGTCCCTCCCAAGTTCAGGGGTTGGAATTTTTCGTTTATATAGAACCTCACCGTTTTTACTTACAATACCTGCAAGAATTTTGGTGCCACCTATATCAACGCCAATGGAATACATTCCTGTCCCTCCTTTCCCCTCTAGATGATTTTTTTGGCATGCACATATTTTTTCCAAGGTTGGAAGCCAAACTTCCCATAATAGCTTAATAGTATGGTCCAATCGACTACCATATCCTCTACCCCATCCTGCTGGAGGGAAAGGACTATTTTTTCGAAAAACGCGGTACCAAGCCCTTTTCTCTGGTAAGCTTTTGCGACTCCAATGGGACCGAGACCACCGTATTTCTCTCCAAGAAGACCTTTCCAATAAACACTTGGACCCAACCCATCTTCCTGAAAGGAGTAGGTATGGGCAAAGCCAATAAGGGAACCTTCTTTAAAAAGGCCCATCGTCCCCCTTACACTTCCTTCCCGTTCAAGCAAGGTAACAGTGTCCTCGTACCAACGCAAACTAAAATTCTTTTTGATTAAAAAAAGCAGATTTTCCTTTTCTTCTTCTCTTAATCTTCTAGCCGTATATTTTTCATCAAGTTCATATTTTGGATGATAAGCAGAGATGTTAGCGATTAAATCAAACGCATTCCCTTCAACTCTATAGCCCTTTTGCGAAAAGAAACGAATGGTTTCTGCTTTTTCGTCCGGAAGACCCGGAAACAAATGTCCGGGATCTGTCCCTATTAATATCTCTGCATCAGAAGATAAATGCTCTTCAAAGGCCAGGAGCAGGCGGCTTCCAATCCCTTTTCTTTGGAAGTCCCTTTCGACAAGCATGGCACTGATCCACACTTTTTTTCCGGAAGGATGCTTCTTGGCCATTAAAAATCCTACCAACTTCTTCCCTGCAAAAGCAAGGAAGGATCGGTTCAAGTCAAGTAAGGGATGGTCCAATAAATTTTGATTTAATAATCTTTTAGAGATAGGAAAATCATGTTTCAGGTTACGATTCCAAAGGTGGAATATTGCTGCGCTTGGATTATTTTTAGCTTTTGACAGAGGATAAAGGTGAATATCACTCATGACTTTACCTTTGACTCTAATAATGTTACTGGTGATGTTCCTTTAAAGGGCTGGTCTCCTTCCAAAAGGTTTTTCAATCCCTTCATTACCTGATCTGTGTAACTGAAGGTGGTAATATAGGTGCTCAGATCAACTGGAAGGTATTCGATAATTTGCGGATTCCATAAAGAAACGACGATTATGTTCTTGGTTTTCTTTTTCAAAGCCAGTATTAGATCCACCCAAGTTTTACTTAGTTCTCTTCGTTCATTGATCATTAGAACCACATACTGGTTATGATTAACCGTTGTTGGTAATTCCAGAATTTCTCTTGAATCTGGATTCGCACCTGCTAGATAATAGACGTCGTACTTATCTTTGTTGAACAGCTTATGCACAATGGATTGGCGGTCCCCCGTGTAATTCTCATCATTATAGGATTTTTGACTGATAATGCTGATTGTTTCATTTACAGGCAGTGGTAAAAGGGGCGTCCGATCAAAATGTAAGGTGATCCCTTCTAAAGCGATTTGATACATTTTATCTTGGAAATCATGTTGTTGAAAGTAAGCAAGGTCTACATTGGACCCTGCTGTATCTGCAATCCACTTTTCTTTTGAGGTAAGGATTCTATTTACCGCCAAATCCACGACAGCTTCATCAAGGGTTCCTTCGTTCACTGCATGTTCCACCGCCTCCATCATCTTCTGCTGTGATTCGACATCTTTCCCACATGCAAGGATGATATCCGCTCCCGCCTTAACCGCTTTTACAGTACCTGCCTCTCTCCCGAAAAACTTGGATATGGCATGCATCTCCATTGAGTCGGTAATAATAAGCCCCTCAAACCTATACTTTGTCCGAAGAAGATCCTTTAAAAAGTAGGAACTTAATGTAGCCGGATTTTCCGGGTCAAGCAACGGATATAGAATATGAGCGGTCATAATGGCCTCCATGCCATCATTCATGCAATCAAGAAACGGAAGCAGCTCAAATTGCTCCAGTTTCTCTAGATCCTTCTCCACTTTCGGCAGGCTTAGATGGGAATCCAAGGCTGTATCCCCATGTCCGGGAAAATGCTTTCCTACCGCAAGCACCCCAGAGTCATGATAGCCCCGGACACTCTCTCTTCCGAGTTCACTTACTTTCTCTGGTGATTCCCCATAAGAACGCGCACCAATGACAGGGTTTTTAGGATTATTATTTACATCAATATTGGGAGCAAAGTTCATGTTAAAGCCCAGTTTTTTCAATTGTAAGCCCATTATATAGGAGGCATCGTAGGCATTTTGTGTATGTTGCGCAGCTCCTATAATCATATTCCCTGGAGACAGCGTCATGCCTTTCCATAGATAGGCGATCCCCCCTCCTTCTTGATCAATGGAAATCCATAGTGGGGGTCTTCCATGTTCCCTTGCTACTCGCTGGATATTTTTATTCAGTTGGATTACTTTTTCAAAGTCCCTCAAATTCCGTTGAAAAAGAATGACACCCCCGACATTCAACTCGATGATGGCCATTTCTAACTCGCGAGACATTTCCTCTCCACCAAAGGCAATGATAAACATCTGACCGATTCTCTCTTTTAAAGACCAACCTTTCGTTTCCACCGCTATTCCTCCTTATAAACTTTTTTCTACTTTCTCCATTTTCTCATTGAGGGAGAGCGTAAACCCTACCTCAAACATCCGTTTCCAAGGTAGATGGACATCATTTATTTGAATCGACCCTTCATTCAGGTCGAATAAGTATTTTTCTATGAAGCCTTCCATTTTTCGGTTCACAAGCTCTGTTACCTCTTCCAAGTGACCGCCCAAATAACGTGGTGTCAGACCCATCGTCGGCAACACTTCATAGGAGACATATTTTCGGACAACGGACTGGTAACCCCAGTCCTCGACAAGACGGGAATAAAAGAAAGTCCTGCTGGCTTTTTCATGGTACGGCAGTGTTTCTTCACCTTTATAGTAGGAAGCAATAATGGCATGCGCAACAACAGTACCCATTGTATTTCCATTCGTATTCCAACCCGCATAAGCAAGTAAATCACCTAGTATACCCTGCTTTTGCAGCAGCTGAAGCAAAGAATGATCACCGCCATTACAAATCGCCACATCAGCAAGGGCCACATTTATCCCCTTGCCTAATTGGTGTTTCATAGCTTGAACGAATTCCCTGATATTTACCTCTGAAAAATAGGAACGATGCCTCTTTTCCATGGCAAAGCTTGATTCAGCCATATATTTTTGGCCTTCTGCAGGGGAATGGACCATTAACAACACATTGTTTTGGTTCTCATCCCTGACAATGACCCCTCCTGCAGCCGTAATATGAGATTTAATACTTTCCGAGAGGCTTCTGTCCTCATATCGAGGAATAATGAAGGGACCTTTTGTTGAAGAGTAGCGCAATGCTATTTCAGGTGTATAACTGTGTGATTCACAAAATACCCGGGCAAAGAGCGTGCAGGCAATTTCATCTGCACCAGGATAGATCGCTATTCGATCAAGTAGATTTTTCCGATCGACCTCAAGCATAAGCTGACGTTGTTCTTTGGCGGTAAAGCCGTATTCGGAATTATCATCTAATGGAATAATAAGATAATCAATCAACTCGCTATCTACCATTTGCAGTATCTGGCTAGTGACAGAATGGTTTACCTTTCTCCGCTCAAAATAATCCCATTTCACCTCTTCGGGAAGCATCTCCAATATTTTTGTGTATTCCTCTAACTCTTCATTGTCTGCGAGATTCTGTTCTTTCTTGTCTGTCAACCAGCCTAAGCGATAAATGTACTCTCCATATTGTTCATAATAATCTGGCTCCTCTTCGCTGCTGCTATAGGCTGGAACACGCATGATCAAGTTGTAGGCAAAAACCTTAAGGCTTGGATTCACTCTCTTGATCTCTTGGATGATTTCTAGGCTTTTTAAGCAATCTTGGAGGGTGAGCGTATGAAGGCGTGACGGTACAATCCCGCCATAAATCAGCATATCTATAGATACAATTAAATAGTCTGCTTGTTTTGCTTCGTCTTTTAGCCAATTGTGTAAAAGTGTTACTTTTGCAGGCTTTTTCATTTCTCCAAGCAATTCTCGGCCAGGGACTACCATTTCCATATCGGTCATGTTTGCCAATGCTTGTGGGTACTGCAGATTGCATGGACGTTCGTCTAGCGGAATATGAATTACCTTACTCATGATATGATCTCTCCTTCATGCTCTTTGTCGGTTTCTTTCTATCAAAATGTCCCACCAATTATATTTTTCTAAGTAAATCGCATCAAAGATCATTAAACCGGAACTGTTTTCCGCACAAATGTTTAGTGCACGGTTAAATTGGTCCTTGTCCCCTTCATAGTCATACAGGAAAAGCCCAGGTAAAAGGCTGGTGCGATTTTTAGTGACCAGTCTGCTCAGTTCAATGGCTCCCTCCACACTTTTCCAGTCCGCAAGACTATGCTTTTGTGCTTCAGCCACCGTTACATCCGGGTAGTAGCATCCTGTCATCAGGAAATCCAACTCCTCGGCATAGCCAGTTTTAGCATAGTTTTGATCAACCCACTCATAAGGCGCCTCGTAATCCTCACTGCCCCAATTCACTCCTTCATGAAAAAACTCTGGATGCCACGAACCCACATAAACACCAAACCCAATCTCCTCACCATACCCCTTCACAACAGCCTTCGCCTCCTCCACAAACGACCTGATATTCCCCGCCCTCCAAGCCAACCACCTTTGCAGCAAAGGGGGAGTTTCTTTTGTTACAAATATTACGGGGTCTGACCCCTTTACAATATCTTGTGGCCAATGCTGGATTATCTGGCCTGTGTCTGTTTGGAATTGTTGTTTGCTGAGGTTGCTGAAGTCTCCGTGGATGTTGGGGTAGCGGCAGCGGTCAAGGACTATGGCGTCGCATGGATGGTTTTTGATCAGTTCTTGAATGATGGAGAGTTCATATTTCCTTACTTCGGGATGGGCCGGGTTGACGAAGATGGCATTTTCAGTGAAATTTTCTGCTAAAGTGAACATGCCATTTCCTTTTTCGTCCTCATGATAGTAGGTGATTTGCCATTCTTTTTTTGGAGTGGTGGCAGCACCGATTATTCCTTCAGCAAATACGTCAACCTTCAGGATTACCTTCAGTCCGCTTCCTTCTGCCGCTTCCAACATAAGAGCTACATAATCCATCCCCGCCCATTCTTTAAACCGGTCCCATTGCCCGACATGTGGAGCGATCTCACTTTTGTAGGTCACATAACCATATGGAATCTTGGCATCTATGACAATATGAGTAAATCCTGCTTGAACGGCATTGCTTATGTAGCTGACTCTTTTCTTTTCATTATGTAAGATTGGTCCATTTGCAAGAAAATCCACCCATAAAACCTTGGCCTCATCATATGACGATTTCATCCGCAGGTTCCTCCGCTTCTCTTAATGTGAAGAAATGGCACCTAGTTTCAGGTACCATTTCTTCTTTAGTTTGTTACTGATTTTTATACCATTCATTCACTTCATCGGTCCATTCTTGACCGCCTTCTTTGTACCATCTGTCAACGAACTTATCGAATTCATCAATAGAATTATTTCCTGCAATTATAGTTGCAAATATTTCATCTTCCATAGATTTTAATTGACCGCCGTATTGACCGCTCGCACGAGTAGGAGGACCAGTGTATTCAGATGCCATGGCATGCTCGCCGATCTTCGTTACGTTATCAAACAAGTTGAATTCTAGTCCAAGGGAATCCAGGCGGATTTTCGTTGTTTCTGGATCTAAAGGTTCAACTGTCGTGTACATTTGACGGTACAAATGCTCATTATGTTTCTCAAAATCTGTTGTAGCCACTCCGTCTTCCATACTCCAAATGTCGTCTTCAAAGCCCAGGAATATATCACGGAACCCGTCGGACACGATGAAGTCCAAGTATTTAACGACCGCTACAGCATTTTCACTTGTTACAGGTACTGCATTATAGCCACGAACGAATGCACTTGCAACAGTTCCAGAATGACCATCTGGTCCAATAGGATATTCCAAGGATGTCCATTCTGCATCAGGGTTATTTTGCTGGTTCGTCAATATCGGGCCACGTGTATCCCACCATGCTGCAGTAAATAATCCTGCACGGTCATTTGCCACTTTTTCACCCAGAACCGTTAAGTTATTGGATGGAAATTCTCTATCCAGGATGCCATCTTGATACATTTCCGCCAAGAAGGCCAATGCTTCTTTCATTTCCGGAGTGGTACTGGAGTAAACTAGCTCCCCGTCTCTTTCCACCCACTGATTACGCTGGATGCCAAATGCCCCAAGGATAGGAGAGATACGCCCCAATGCGTCTGTCATGATAAATCCACTGTTATTTTTCTTTTCTTTGAATTCTTTCAGGACGTTAACATACTCGTCAAGCGTTGTTGGTTGTTCCAGGCCGAGCTCATCCAACCAATCTTGTCGTACATAAACGATTTCAGATCCTTTTTCTTGAAGTATATGTGGAATGGCATAGACTTCCCCGTCCACTGTCACAGCCTGCCATGCTTCATCAGGGATAAGCTTTTTCAGGTTTTTCCCATGCTCTTCCACTATATCCGTCAATGGTGTTAACGCATTCTGGTTCACATAGTTTACAAACCAGGTGGCATCGGGACTATAAATCAGGTCTGGCAGATCATTACTTGCCATAAGAACATTCAAGCGCTCCATGTAACCTTCTGCCGGCGGAACTTGAACCGTCACATCTATTCCGGTATTTTCTTCAATGTACTCTAGGTATGGATTAGTGTTTTCATCCATCCCACTCGGGAAATTTCTCCCGTAGTTATTCACGACAATTTCAATTTCTGCGTCTTCCAACTCTTCTTCACTGCTAGTTTCATTAGAGCAAGCAGCAATAATCATTATGACAGTCACAAGCGCCAGAAGCAAAAGCAGTTTCTTAGATAATAACCCCTTCATTTTTCCATTTCCCCCTTTGGAAACATTTTTTAAAATAGGCTCTTTTCTAAAAGATTGTTGCTATTTACTAGTAAAAAGTCGGCATTTGGTCTTTTTACCGTGTATCTTCTTTTAAAATATCATGCAGTTTCTCCGAATAACCAAGAAAAGAGCACGACAGCAACAATTATTACGGTTGTTAAAAAAATACGAAATAGCAACAAAGTTTACGAAAACAGCCTTAAGATAACTCCCGAAATTTCAATGGACGATGAATAATCTAAGCTAAGTCGGCATCATCCCCATGCACCCCCTTTTTGACATTTGTTTTTCCAAGCTCACCCTTTCACTGACCCAAGCATTACCCCTTTTACAAAGTACTTCTGCAGGAAAGGATAAACAATTAGAATTGGTAAGGTACTAGATATCAATGCTGCTGCTTTTAATGATTCATTTGCCAGGAGCTGTTGTTCAAAATTGTCCCGCAAATTTATCTCGGATTGATCGAATTGAATGAGCTCCCTTAAGTAGACTTGTAAAGGATATAAACTCCGATCATTCATGTACAGTACCGCATCAAAGAATGAGTTCCAGTGGAATACAGCATGGAACAAACCAATGGTCGCAATAACTGGCATAGATAACGGGATAACGATTTTAAAAAGGATACCCACGTTGGATGCGCCATCTATTTTAGCCGATTCCTCTAACTCCATCGGAACACTCTGGAAGAAGTTCTTTACAATGATCAAGTTGAAGGCGCTGATAGCAGTAGGTATGATATAAGCCCAAAACGAATTCAAAAGCCCTGTTTCCCTGACTACTAGATAAGTAGGTATCATCCCACCGCTGAACAGCATCGTGAAAACGACCATAAAAAGAATGATGCCGCGGCCTTTTATATATGTTTTGGATAATGGATAAGCCATCAGACAGGTGAAGAAAACATTGATAAAGGTTCCGATTACAGTCCTTGCGACACTCACCCCGAATGCTCGCAGAAAGTGCTGATCCATAAGGACTTCCTTATAAGCAAGGAAGGTTGTTTCTACTGGTAAGAAAATGACCTCACCGGAAACGATGGCTCTTTGACTGCTTAAAGACTGAGCAATAACATGGAGGAAAGGAAACAGGCACAGTAGTGCAAATCCTCCAAGGATTAAATAGTTCATTAAAGAGAATGCCTTCTCCCCTTTTGTTTGCATAGCTGCCATGTCACAGCACCTCCCTTACCATAAGCCATTCTGCCCAAGTTTTTTCGCTATTTTATTTGCTGCTACAACCATAATCAGCGCAATGACAGATTTGAATAAACCGACTGCCGTTGTATAGCTGAATTGTCCTTGTGTCACCCCTACACGGTACACATACGTTTCAAAAACATCCCCCACATTATAGACAAGAGGATTCAATAGAATGAATACTTGCTCAAACCCAACCTCTAAGATATTACCCATCTGCAGGATGAAAAGGATGACGATGGTTGGAAGCAGACTTGGCAATGTGATATGCCATGTTTGCTGCCATTTATTTGCCCCATCCACCGTAGCCGCTTCGTAAAGCTGAGGGTTGATCCCAGCAAGGGCGGCAAGGTATAGGATTGTTCCCCATCCTACACTTTTCCAAAGGTCACTTGTTACAAGCACTGTACGGAACCAACTGTCATCGGCAATAAAGTAGATAGGTTCAAAGCCTAAGAATTGCACGAAGCTATTCACGATACCTGTGGAAGGTCCCAAGAGGTTCATCATGATCCCGCCGACAATGACCCATGAAAGGAAATGGGGCATATAGATGATCGTCTGGATGGTTCGTTTGTACATCATATTGCGAATTTCATTTAGAAGCAGTGCCACAATTATCGGGGCTGGAAACCCCCAGAAAAGCTTATATAAACTGATTAAAAGAGTATTGCTGAAAATACGGTAGAACTCTTCCGCTTGAAACATTCGCTCGAAATGTTTCAGTCCCACCCATTCGCTTCCCTGAATACCGGCAAAAACACTATAGTCTTGAAAGGCTATGACAATCCCCCACATGGGGACATATTTATAAATGAGGAAGAATAAGATGCCGGGAACCATAAGTAAATATAAATCCCAATATTTCACTAATGCATTTTTCGGTTTGATTCTCGGTTTTGTCTTCCATTTAATGTCCTGTTGTTGCTGTGCTTCTACTGGTGTATCTTTTAACATGGATTGTACCCTCCCTTCTCTGTTTAAGGGTGAAGCTTACACAGCGTGAATGACCGGCCAAGATAATTCGATACCTTCTTTTACTAACTGGCTTTGGAATTCCTTGAGTAATCTTTCGTCATTGCGTACTTGTCGGGGCTTATAGCCATGCCTTACACAATAGGCAGCAAGGTACCCACTGACTTCACCGACATTCCATTCCACTGGATGCAGACGATAGCAGCCGTTTGTGATGTGGGTCACGCCTATGTTTTTGGATGCCGGAAGCAAATTGTTTACTCTGACGGGAATCAGACTCCCTAGTGGAATTTGGAATGGCAGACTTGAAATATCCACAAATGTGGTAAGACCTGTACTTGGATGGAGATCTATTCGATAGCAGCCCACCCCGACAGAATCATGGAACACTTCTGCTCCATTTTCTCCCCTTACATCTGTGCTGATATGCTGTTCAAGCACCGTAAATTCTGCTTTTATCCTTCTTGACTCACGAATATACGGATACATCGCTAATCCATCACTTGTTCCTACGACATCCGGCCGTAAACGTAAACCTCTGTATCCTTGTTTGCCATCTGGCCTTGGTGCTTCCGTCTGCATCCAGTATAGAAGAGAAAGGCTGAGCTGTTTCGCTCCATCTAAATGCTTTCTTTTTTCTTCTTCACTGACATCAATGACCGGCCCCAGCCAATAATCATTCTGCGGCCAGTTAATTAAGGAGATGTCCCCCTCATAAACTCCTTTTTGAAAAAGGGACTTATCTATTAATCTTCGATACTCCCATAAAGAAAATTTTCCTTCTTCCTTAAAAAAACCATAAGTGATCGGATCCAGCGTAACAGGGCTTACACCCGTCCAATCTAGTTGCTTGTTTGGCCAGAATGGCGCTTGGTAGTCACGCCAGAAATCATATTGCTCAGGTTTTTGGATGGTAAAATCTTCTCCTTCTATATAATCCAGTGCAAAACAATGGGTGATGGCTTGCATATCCATGGGATCCGCCTCGCCTTGTCTAGCATGCGGCTCTCCTGTATCCTTTTGTGATTCCGCTCCTGTGACATATTCCACCTCAGCAAGAGGCAAGAGATCTCCACAATCTGTAGCATCCAAAAAGTACGGGGCGGTCAGGACCGTTTTTTCTTTTGTGGGAGTGTGCTCTACTTCCACAACCTTGATGTCATCTCCGTCTTTCTCTGCACGGACCGCCTTTGTTTCAGTCAGAATAATCACTCTTCCACTATGTATGAAGGGGGCCAGCATTTCTTGCAGTACCGCCAAGGCCACTCGAGGTTCATGGGAAATTCTACTTACGATGGCATTGCCAGGATTGAACAGCGGTGTGTACCTTGCAGTTTCGGTTACTGGAAAATGAGAGAGATAGTAGTTTCTCACTTTGTTCCTAAAGGTCCTGTAGCTTCGTGTACAGCCAAATTGTTCTATCCATCGATGTTCATCCGGAGGCACCGCTTGATTGGTAAGCTGCCCGCCGATCCATTTCGTCTCTTCTGTCATAACGACATGACAACCGGATTTAGCTGCAGAAAGTGCTGCTGCACAGCCTCCCGTACTGCCCCCGATAATGACGATATCCGCTTTTCGTTCTTTCATACTCATAAAAGGGGCCTCCTAGTATAGTTTGTCGGAAACTGCTTTCGCTGTCTTTTGCAGTGCGACCAGTGAACGGTCTTTTTGCTGCCTTTCAATATATCTTGTTAACACATCCATGACATGCATTTGTGAAATAAGGGAGGAGAATGCCCCTCCATGTAATGGGTCTTCCTTACCGGATGTCAGGAGTGCTACATTCCCATACTTCGTGATAGGCGATTTCATATGATTGGTAATGCAGATAATATAGGCTCCATTTCTTTTTGCTATTTCAATGGCATCTACGAGGTCCTTAGTACTTCCTGAAGTGGAGATCCCGATGACAACGTCCCCTTTTTTAACAAGAGAGCAGTTCATCGCGATAACATGAGAATCAGATGCCGTTTCGGCGTTGAACCCCAGTCGCATGAAACGATATTGAGCTTGTTGAGCCATGACCCCGGATGCTCCTACCCCAAAGAGATAGATTTTTGAGGAAGCGATGATTTCTTGTGCCGCCTCTTCCATGGAATCGGGGTCCACAAGGCTTAACGTGTTTTGCAATGTGGCATTGTTTTCTGCTGTCACTTTTTGAGCTAGCACATACAAGCTATCTGTGTCTTCCACTTCGCCATACTCCTGCTTGGTACCCTCCGTCCCATTCTGGGCCACAGCAAGCTTGAAATCCTGGTATCCCCTATACCCAAGCTTCCGGCAAAACCTTATTACTGTCGTTTCTCCTACTTCCGCATTCTCCGCCAGATCGGAAACTGACCAGTATACCGCTTCTTTCAAACGGTTTTTCACCACTTCCGCAACCTTTTGTTCAGACTTCGTCAAAGATTGAAAAATACTTGTTATCATGACATCCGGGTTCATCGGACTGTTTACTCTGCTCATTTATTCATCCACCTTCTAAGTTAGTAAGAAATTTATTATAAATGTTCATTTACATATGCAAGGGTATTATCCATATGTTCAATTATTGCCATGTCATGCCCTGAAAAAGGGAAGACTTCGATGGATTTCGGGGCTTGAATCAGGTTATACACTCCATAGATGGTCATGGGCGGACAAACCAAGTCTTTCAATCCAGCGGTAATCCTTGTACGGCACTTAATATTTTGGCAGTTGTTCAAGTTATCGAAATAAGTGAGTGTCGAATATACCCGTTCAATCCATTCAGGATGCCTGTGAAGAAATTGATCTACTACCATCAGCGAACCTTCAAACTTCTGCTTCATGGCAAGACCGATATCACAAAGGTTTGGCACATCCGCTATTGCAAGCTTTGGGCGATCATCCAAGCCGGCGACCGCCAACGCAATCCCCCCGCCCATGCTCGCCCCCATGACAGCGATGCGGTCTTGATCAATTTCAGGTCTGGAGCATACAAAGTCTATTGCACGTACACTATCCATAAAGACTTTTCGGTAGTAGTATTCTTCCTTATCAAGGATCCCCTTTGTGACCCATGTCCCCATCTCATCGGATGTATAGGTGGAGTAGTCTCCGCTTCTGCCCTGTCCCCGGCAATCGACCGCCAGGACAGCATACCCTTGAATCAGCCATTTCATATAATGGGACACAGAGTTTTTATGTCCTAAATAACCATGGAACATAATAAGGCAAGGAAGCTTTCCTTCATAGTCTTTTGGCAAAATATAATAAGCTTGAATGGGGGTATCATCAAAACCATGATAGCTCACTTCATATGCCTGGATTTGTTTAATTGGATAATCCATTTTTTCTACTTTTTCATGTAGAGGTTTGGATTTTGTTTCATTTAGGGTGCGTTCCCAGAAGTCTTCATGATCTTGCTGTTTCGTCAACTGAGGATGATAAGATTCGAGCTGTCTTATAGTATCTTCAATATGGCTCAGCATTTTTCACTTCTCCCTTTATATATGGGTGTTTTATTTCACTTGTTTTTCTTTGGATATCTGTTCGGCCGTACTTCTGATTGCCTCATAAAATTGTTTGGTGAGAATTTGCGGTCTTGTGATGGCTGTTCCCACCACCACTGCATATGCACCTAACCTTAGTGCCTTTGCCGCTTCTTCGGGTGTTGAAATATTTCCTTCCGCAATCACCGGTACCTTTGTCGCTTTCGAGAGTTCTTCTATTAAAGGAAGGTCCGGGATTGTGCGGTCCCTTGTATAGGATGTGTAACTTGATAATGTTGTAGATACTAAATCCACCCCGGCCCAAACGGCTGCCACCCCTTCCTCGAAATTGGAGACATCGCCCATTATCAAACAATCACTATGCTCTCTTATGTATAGGACAAGTTCTGCAAGACTTTCCCGATCAGGACGTTCCTGCTTGGTTGCATCTAATGCGATCACATCCACACCCGAATCTATCAGGGCCATTATTTCTTTTTTTGTCGGTGTAATATAGACAGGGCTATTTTCGTAATCCTGTTTAATCAATCCGATGACCGGAAGTTTCGTTGCTTCCTTGATCGCAATGATATCCTCCACACTATTTGCTCTAATTGCAGCTGCACCACCGACTTTCGCAGCAAACGCCATTTTCGCCATGATTTCTGAACCATGTAGGGGTTCATCTTCCAATGCTTGGCAAGAAACAATCAACTGGCCTTTAATACAATCTAGGAATTTTTGTTTTTCCATCATTTCACATCCTGGCTACTAGGTTAATGGTTTCGCTTACTTGGAACTCAACGATTGCAAGGGTTTTCCTCTTGTAGAAAACGCTTCCACTTTATCGAATGCTTTATAACTTACTAGCATAAGTGCATAAGCTATCATACTTCCTGAAAATAACGGGATAAGTCCTGGAATTGCCCGCAGTATCAACCATCCGCCTGAGAGTATGATCAAAAATGCAATGACTACCAGCGGATTCATGAGCATAACCATGGCCGTGCTTTTAAAATACTGCCACCATTTACTTTGATAATGAACGTACACCGGAAAGAGAAAAACACCAAGAAGAAGATACAGAAAGGTCACAACCCAAAAGAAGTAATAGAGTACTAGTGTGATGACACTTTTTGGGGAAGAAAAGTACAATATGTCGATATAAAGAATGATACCGGCCAGCAGATAGGTTATACCCATCATATTTCCTTTGCCGAATTCTTTCCGATAGGTTTGCCAAAATGTTTGAAAGATTGGCAGATCTGCATTCCCTTTTATCCATTGTCTGACAATGCCGAACATCGCAATTGTGGAAGGGAATAATCCCAACACGCCAAACCCTATCAGTATAAAGAGCATCCAAAGGATATTCAGATAGGCTAGTTTAATAAACATAAGACAAAACCGGTAAAACCCATCCATGAATTGATTATTGTTCACCCGTATTTCACCCCAATCATGATGCCGAGAAACAGAACGTAACCCTCACGAAAGGTGGAACATTCCTCCACATTGTTGTTATTTTTTTGGAATATACCTCCATCATAGCGATTGATTTTTCATTTGTAAAGGCTTTATTTTATAAATTCTGAATTTTATATAAATAATTTTAATGTTTAAATATGGGATATGAAAAAGACAAGCACCACCCAAAAAAGTATGGGCCTGATGCTTGCCATTTAATATATTTGTTTTAAATTAAGCTTTCCAAGTATGCGGTGATTTCTTCCGCATGAGCCGGATCGATATGTTTTCCAGCATGCTTTTCTACCTGTTTGATGACATGTTGAATGGATTTAATCCCGTTTTCCTCTGCTTGCTTGGCTTGTTTTTCTTTTCCTTCTGCCAAGAATGCTTCCATTCTTTCATAATGGCGTACTGCTGTATTTAACTTTGCCAAAAGTGATGTGCCGATACCTCCATCCACATAATCTGCAATCATTTCTTTAGCCGTTTCCAGCGAATCGATCATATCCTCGCCCATGATTATAAGATGTTTATGATGAGTTTTCATTCCATCTACAAGAACCATTATTTCCACTTCATTTTCTCCGACTTCAAGCGTCAGAGGAGATGTAAAGGTTCCATTACTTTGAAGGGTCGCTTCCTCGCCATTGACGATAACAGTTGCTTCCCCTGGCCCAACTACCTCTACCTTCCCACTGAATTCCATTGTTCCTTTTCGGAAAGTTTTCCCTTCATAAGCCAGATAACCGGATAAGAGGGCGGCCCTCACCTGATCCCCTACATTGTATGCATTAGCAACAATCTGCCTTCTAGTCCTTACACCAGATGCATCCGCTGCAGAGATGACAAATCCGCCATCTGGAATGATGCTATTATTGTCCTCTACATTGACCCAGCTCCAATTCATTGCCTGCTGTTTATTCACCATTTTGGTTACAGTTCCAGAAGCATCCACCACTGCCTCCACTCCCCAGATATTCGTACCTGTGGAATATCCAAAGGAATTGGAATAAACGTTGATATTGTCCTCATTCCGGTTAACATTAAAATAGTCTGCTTGAATATTTGCTTCTGCGTCTCGAGGGTCACTTATACCAATTTCATAGTCTTTCACGTATTCCACATCATCAATAGATGCCTTTATTACAGGGAAGTTCGCCTGGGAGTAGTCAAATATCATCAGTCCAGCGGAATTCCTTAATCCTGCTTGAAACACTTCACGCTGTAGGGCAGGCTCCTGATGGTTCGCAAGCGCCATTCCAGCATAAACCGGCAGTTCCCCGTTCATCAGAATATTCCCAAGGGTAATATATTTCTTAACTTCAGCAGCCGTGGTCTGATAAGTCCCAATCATTAAGAAATCAAGGTCTTCCGTATATCCATACTGAGCGTATTCATCTGTATACAGGCTTTCCTGTTGGAATTTCAGGCGCTCATCATACTCAAAGTTCGGGCTCGCCCAGTTAACTCCGTTCAAATAGTATGAGTCATACCATGAACCTACATAGGAGGAAACCAAGACATCCTTGTTTTCTGATGTGTTGTATTCATCCACCAAATCTCGTATTTGAGAAGTAAAGTTTTTAATCACACTTGCCCGGTACGTATACCATTCGTTAATAAGCGGGCCGTCGACACGTGTGGTTCCGTTATACGTAAAGATATCTTCTGGCCAATTTTGCAGCTCTTTCCCCCGGTCTGCAAGGAAACTTTCAAACTGTTCTCTAGAAATATCACTAAAATCGGCAAAATAATTATCATATCTTCCGCGATCCAAAATCACTCCATCAACATTGTAATTCTTGATCACTTCTTCATAGCTGCGTAACTGGTAATCTACCACTTCAGGATTTGCCGGGTTCACAAAAGCAACAAGGGCGCCATTCCTCCCATAGTGGCTTTCACGCAATCGCAGAATTTGACCATTATCTTCATGCCGGTATATTTTCTCTTCCCAATCCAGGTGTTCATCCAGTACACCATACTCATTATGGGCAATGGAACCTTCTGCAAACACATTCATGGATGCATGCACCTCTAACCCAAGACTGTGGGCATGTGTGATGAATTCCTGTAACAGATCCAAATCAGGATTCGCCCCTGCTCTTGCAGCAGCTGTCATTTCACTGACATAAGGTCTGTTTGTCAATTCGTTTTTCTTATAAGATGCATACCCTTCTACACCTTTCACATCAAGAGCAATTGCAGTCACTCCAGCCTCTTTGGCAAGCACCAGCATGTTATAGATGCTTTCTGATGACTGGAATTTCCGGGCATTAGGACCTTGTTCCACCCAAAGGAAAACTTCCTTATCATCTTCTATATAATCCTTATAAAAGACAACAACTGACTGCTCGTCCTGTAAATTCCCATTTTTATAAATAGACAAGTCAATATAATTGGTACCTCTATTTAAAGCATAGTTATACTGGAAAGTTCCATCTGCAGCAAGTCCAATGTCTTGGTCATTGGCTTTTAACGTATACTCTTCCCCATCCTCATAATTACGGATGCTGCCTTTCAGCTCCGTTGATCCTTCTGTCACAGTATACATCGGCTCATTCGCCAAAGTAATGCCGGCAATCAGTCCATCCCCTGTCATAAATTCCGTCACAGGAACCACTTCTCCGTTTTTCCGAAGTTTTATGACATCCCCAACCTTGAAATTAGTCGCCAAGTATTTCCGGTAGGTTTTGGTCGCCCATGAATCATCTTGTGCCAACAGGACAAACCCACCTTCTGGGATAGCTATATTCTGTTCATCCTCCCAGATTGGAACTGCACCACCAATGGATGGACTTACTACCCTAACCACTTCGTTTCTGTCATTTACTTGAACAGCAACCCATAATCGTTTCACTAATATTTCAGTGGCATATTCACTTGTATATAGTCCAAGAAAATCCGCCTTTCCTTCGAAGCTCTCATCAATAAAATCAATTTCTTTCATCGGACCTTTAGTGCCAATCGTGATATCTTCTGGTGCTGCTTCCACTTCGATCAAGTCATCATCTGTGAAAGCAGCTTGGAGCGTGTCAGGAATCAGTGAAATGACCAGTAACAGTGCAACAAGAATACTCATTAATTTCTTAGCGTTCATTCTTTTACCTACCTTTTTTAGATTTTTCCTAAGGCTCGTAGAGTGCAACTGGGATCTCCAATGTGTTTGGTTTATCACCTCGTTTTTATTATTTGTGCTATCGAAGGGGATCTGAATACTAGCGGTAGATTTCTTTCTTAACAGCACTATAAAAAAGCGTATTGATAACGCATTTTATATAAGTGAAAACGGATGCATTTTCTTCTGAGGAAGTTCAAGAGTATTGTAAGCGCTGTCAACAATGGAGAAAAATTTTTGAAGAATTTCTCCTTTTTTCTGTACATTTACGAAAGATATTTCCATAATAAAAGATAAGAAAGTTGTTGTAAAGAAAATAATCTAAATATTCTGGAATTAGGTCAATAGTTTCAACTTTAAAGAATCTATGGAAATTAGGGATGAATTGGAGGGAAAAGAAGCTTGGAAAAACTGGATGAAAATATGAATATTCTATATTCAGAGAGCAAGGACATTACCTGGTACACACCAAAAAGCGGTCCACTTAGAGTAAGTGGACTTGCTTGGTTTGAGGAGGAAAAACTTTACCGGCGGCTGCCTAGAAAGCCGCATGTGGAAATACCTGATGCGGTGGACCGTCTCGCTGACTGCCCTGCAGGGGGACAAATAAGATTTCAGACAAATGCTGACAAACTAATAGTAAGGGTAAAACTAACAGGTAAAGCTTACATGAGCCATATGGCAGCGACAGGTCAATGCGGTTTTGACTGCTATATTGGTACCGATTTTTGTAATGTCACGCGCTATGAGCTTGCAGAAAAGGAATATACAATCGACCTTTTTGAAAATCGCAAAGGGAAGGATGTCATCCCCATCACACTGAACTTCCCGCTCTATCAAGGAGTAGAGGATGTGTGGATTGGTGTTAATAAAGAAGCGCAGGTGACTCCACCATCTCCTTATACAGACAAGAAAAAGGTTATATTCTACGGAACGTCTATTCTGCAAGGAGGCTGCGCGTCGCGGCCGGGACTCGCTTATACAAACATCCTGAGTCGCAGCATCAATTTGGAATTTATCAATCTTGGATTCTCCGGGAATGGAAAAGGGGAAGCGAATTTAGCTAGGTTAATAAGCAGCATTAAAGATCCCGCATGCCTTGTACTGGATTATGAACCAAATTGCGAAAACACCATGCTATACAAGAGCACTTTGCCAGAATTTATCCGTATATACCGGGAAACTAATCCACATGTCCCGATACTTGTCGTTTCTAAATTCCCGTATGCTGGTGAAATCGTAAATAAACAATTATACAATGATCGCGTAGAACGATTACAATTTCAGCGAGAATTGATTCAGGAGTTGCAAGAAAAGGGAGATTCAAATATTATCTTCATGGAAGGAACAGACTTGCTAGGTGCGTATGGAAAAGAAGGAACCGTTGATGGAATCCACCCTAATGATTTAGGGTTCATGAGTATGGCGGAGAAACTGGAACCGGTATTAAGAGATGTGATAAAAAGAAGTGGGATTTCACTTTAAAGAGGGAGCTTTTTAGAGGGCCATTGAAAAGGTACATGATATTAGTCATCTGTTTTATACCGCTGTTGATTTTCGCAACCGGCTTCGCTTTCCGCGGGGCAACCTTGAGCCTCCTCGGGCTTGCGCCCTGCGGGGTCTCAAGAATGTTGCTATCCCCCCGCAGGAGTCTTCGCCTATTGCTCCAATCAACAGCTAGAAATTTATAAAAAAATTAGTTATCTGGTTTTTAGTGGCCTCCATTTTAGGGGAGTCATTTTCAGGTGAGGATGAGGTTATAACTACCTATATAACTATTCAAATATATTTCGCGGAAATAGTCGATATTTACCGATCTCTTTATAATCCCTGTCGGACAAGTACTAATAAAAAATTAATCAAACGTTTGTTTGAAATATGTTATTTTCACAAAATAACATCGAGAAAGCGAAGGAAAGTAACAAGACATAAAAAAGGTCTGAGAAATCCTCCTCAGACCTCTTTATTGTTTAAAGAGGATTACTTCCTCCACTTTCTCACACGATGCACATATCCTAGGTAAGGTAGTCCCGTAAAGATAAGACAGATGAGACCGAGGACTTGCAGGATGGCAAAGGTAATCGTTAAGGTGGTGTCGTTTGCTTGGTAATAAGCACCGGAGGTAACAAAATAGAAAGCGACTGCAAGGGCGATATTTACGAGCAACATCAAAAGTGCTGCTTTCCCCATCCACTTTTTCTCATTTTGGTATTTTTCGAGAATGGTAGATTTATCGGTATAGATTGGCGCAATCCCCTTTGGAGCGCTGAACAGATGAATGTATCCACCTGAGGTTCCCTCATGCTTCCATCCAGCCTCATCAAAATAGGCAAAATAGTCTTCATCTGCTTCCTTTCGATAATCTAATGCATACTGCAGCTCTACAGGGGAGGATTTTTCCAACTTATAACCCATAAACGAAAACTTCTCAAACACCCAACCTTTCCTTGCATAATCTGCAAGCTTTCTCATATCCTTTTCCTCATCAAACGCCAGCCCACCGCTTGCTATATATTTCGTTTGAGCCATTATTCGTTCACTCCCCCGTTTAAAATTTGTTTTGCATGATGAATCATCATTTCTCGCCTTTGAATATCGTTTTTCAATAATTCCAAGCCTTGTTTGGTAGCTATATAGGTTTTGCGTTTGTCCGCTTCTTCCTTCATTTGCTCAATCATCCCTGCTGACAAAAGCTTCTTTATTGTTGTGTACATCGACGCTGGTCCGATCGAAAATTTGTTGTTTGTCAGCTCTTCAATGTTTTTCATAATTAGATAACCATGTCGCGCTTCCACTAAGGAAAGCAAGATATAAAAGGAAGTATCGGTAAGCTCCCCTGTCTCCAAAGCATCATTTCTCGCCATTATTTCACCTCTTTGTATCATTTAATGATATATCATTAAATATAATATATCGTTTAATGATATAAAGTGTCAACCCTTTTTTAATCAACTTAGATTCTCATTCTCTCAGCTTTGTACCGATCACCACATCTCTCCCATCCTTAGAAAATATTTCTCTTGCAAAACAATCCAAAACATCATATTATTATCTCAATAGCACATGAGTTAGTGCTACGCTCTATCTTAGAGCCCATATACTCCAAAGGGGAGTAGCTGACAGTTATGTCGACAATACGTGATAGCGATATCACCGGCTTAACTGGCAACTTAAACGTTGTTTGCGAGACCTTTGCCATCATGGTAAAGGGATATATTTGTGCATTTCCAAACCTTTACCATCTATTTGGTAAAGGTTTTTTGTTTTTTCCAAGGAGGGAATGACCATCTAAACAACAGAAGTTAATAAGCCAACATAAATTAAAAACTCACTGATAAAAGGAGAAAACGAACGTAATTGAATCACATATCTGAAAAGAACCTATTAGTTTGGTTGACCTTTTTTGTCACACTGAAACTGTACGCTGTATCCATTTTGACGCTGGATGTTCACAACCCGCCAAGATCGTTGGCATTACCATCAGCACCAGTCATTTAAATGAACCTTGTTTTACATGATGAGTATAAATAATAGATAATGAGCGGAGGAAGATATTAATTGGAGATTGGATTGTTGCTTGAATACGGTTGGGTATTGCTCATACTGATTGGATTGGAAGGGATCCTTGCTGCAGATAATGCCCTGGTCATTGCGACGATGGTAAGGCATTTGCCGGAAAATAAGCGGAAAAAGGCATTATTTTACGGATTAGCT
Source organism: Sutcliffiella horikoshii DSM 8719 (assembly GCA_001648575.1). Lineage (GTDB taxonomy): Bacteria > Bacillota > Bacilli > Bacillales > Bacillaceae_I > Sutcliffiella_A > Sutcliffiella_A horikoshii. The sequence goes on from LQXN01000057.1 coordinate 143,295, forward strand.
GGGGCATTTGTGTTCCGATTCGGATCTTTGTTCTTGATTTCCTACCTTGTACACATATGGCAGGTCCAGGCTGTAGGAGCTTTATATTTACTGGGGATTGCCGTGTATCATCTTGTGAAAAAGCATGTGTTGAAGCCTAAGCTCTTAAAGCATGCAGAGGAAAAGAAAGGCTCTGGCTTCTGGATGACCGTTATTAAAGTAGAGCTAGCTGATATCGCCTTTGCGGTTGATGCCATCCTTGCCGCAGTGGCACTTGCGGTCATGCTTCCAACAACCAGTCTCCCGACAATCGGTGGCCTAGATGGCGGACACTTTGCTGTCATCCTCGCAGGTGGAATCATCGGCTTGGTCATCATGCGATTTGCGGCAGGTTATTTTGTCATCTTGCTTGAAAAACGCCCCGGGCTCGAAACAGCTGCATTCTTTGTGGTCGGCTGGGTAGGGGTAAAACTTGGCGTGTACGCACTCTCCCACCCGGAGTTGGCCATCCTTTCAGAAGGATTTGCCAAAGGAGCCCCCTGGAAAGTCACATTCTGGACTGTACTTGTGCTCATCGGAGTGCTTGGATGGATGTTGTCTAAAGAGAAGAAACCGAAATTACAGATGGAAGGTTAATAGAAAAGGTCGAGGTAAGCACCTCGACCTTTCAGTTTGTAGACAAAGGTATATTCGAGTAATAAATTCCCTGTTGATCGAAGTGGAAGGAACGTAGACTCCTGCGGGAGGAAGGGACAGGTAAGACCACTGAAGCGTTGTGAGGAGGCTTACGGACCGCCCGCTGGAAAGCGAAGCTCCTGCAACGAAGATCAACCGTTCCAACAGATAACTTAACTAATTTTTAGTTTATCAATAGTCTGAAGGTCGAGGTAAGCACCTCGACCTTCTTCTAATTAATAACACTTCTTCTCACAAAGCGGGTCGCCTCTTCCATGCCACCCATAAAACAATCGCTCCATAAACACCAACAACCGCCACGACAATCTTTATAAGCAGCTGAAGATCAGGTGCAAACAGCCCAAACGTCCTCCATGATACCCCGGCAATGATCGTGAATAGTGGAATCAAACCACCAGCAAGGAGAAGCATGATAACTCCTATCGCCAGCCATAACCTTCTATTTATTGTTTCTTTCATCTTAAGTCTATATATGCTAACCCCAAACACCATGATCAAGAGAATGAGAACACCAAAGGATATCCATTGAATACTAGTATCAATGCTTACTAGTTTTGATTCTTCCCCTTTTAAAATAGATCGAACTCCTTCCATCATGCTTAGGTAAGCTCCCGCCTCAAACTCGTGGTATTTATTGATCAAAAGCACAGCTCCTAGGTTTTCCTCCGGCAGGAAGAACACTTCTGCCCGATGATCCGGAGTTGCACCAGTATGGAAGGGGTATGGATCACCACTCTTTGGAAAATTCCAGCCAAATCCGTAGTGCTTCCCGACTTCAGATGGAGGACTCTTCAATATCTTTAGTCCTTCCTCGGATAACAGTTCCCCACCGTTCATCATGAAATCGAGGAATTTAGTCAAGTCGTTGGTGGTGGAGGTCATATATCCATATGGTGCACCGGCACGGTCAAACATCTCTTGTCCTTTGATAGAATAGCCGAACCAGGACTGGTAGCCAGGCACAAAGCCGTTGGAAATTGCGCTCTCATAATCAGCGCTAGTGTTATTCATACCAAGCGGCGAAAACACTTTTTCTTCCATGAAAGAACCAAACGGCTGGTCGGAAACCTCCTCGATAATAGCTCCCAGTAACAAATAATTGGCTGAGTTGTAAGCATACACGTCTCCTGGAGAATGTTCGAGCTTCACTCCACTCAAGCTCTCCACCGCTCCTTTTATATCATTAGTGGAATCAAAATGATCTGTAACTTCCAACCCATCGCTTCCCCCTATTCCGCTAGTATGGGTTAAAAGCTGGCGAACGGTCATCTTCCCTTCCCCTTTTGATTCGTAAGTGAACCATGGGATATAGTCATCTATTGCACCATCCAGGTCTATTTTCTCCGCCTCCACCAAAAGCATGATAGCAAGGGAAGTCAGTGGCTTGGAAACCGACCCTATCAAGAAGGTGGTATCTTGTGTAATCTTTTCTCCATTGCTCCTCTCGCCCCAACTATCCTGGAAAACATTGGTTCCGTTATGTATGACAGATAGGGAAGCTCCAGGAATATTATATTCTTCCATCGCTTGGTCCATAAATGCCTGGATTCGCTCTGCAGACTCTTTATCCTCTGCTGCATAGGCAGTCAAAGGTGCAAACAACCCTATAAGTACCAACATAGCCATAAATATTCTCTTCATGTCATTAGTCCTTCTTCCTACTAAGATAGAGCTCAATCATTTCCTGCAGCACTTCATAAGCTTGGTCCATATCAACATCTGAATCTACTATTTTTTGCAGGGCCAATCCGTCAAAGCAAGCGAGCATGATACTTGCAAGTGCCGAAGCTTCCTTCTCATCACCGATTACCTGTTGCAATGGAGCAGAGAGACTGTCCCTTCCACCCTTTAGGACTGATTGAACCTGATTCTCTAGATTACCGTCTGTATCCTTTATCCCCAATGAATAGATTTCATATCTCCAACGATACCAATCTGGGTTATCCGTTGAACGTGATTTGATTTCGAGCAACGTATCTTTCAAAGATGGCAGCTCCTCTATTTTCCCCTTATATTTTGTGTGATAGTTCGCCTGGATTTCTTGCTGGACCGACAATAACAATTCTTCTTTACTTTTAAAATAATAATGCACAAGGCCTGGAGTCATTTGTGCCTCATTGGCAATGTCCTTAATGGAAGAATTGAGATACCCTTTTTTCACAAAAACTTTATAGGCAGCATCTATCAAGCGTTTTCTTTTGTTCATTTTTTTATCCATGAGAAAGCTCCTTTTTAGTTGGTCGACCAACCAAATATAATGTATTTTGTATTTTTCGTCAATCATAGAATATTAAAGAGTTCTACTGAAATTTTCTCAGAATACTATGCAAAAATAGTCGATATAACTCGACCTGTCCAAAACGGCCTACTGACAGGATGAAAACGAAATTTAAACAAACGTTTGTTTTAAAAAAACTATTCAAAGAGAATAAAAAAAGATCTGAGAGTTTTACTCCTCAGACCTTACTTTTTTAGGTAGACTAATAGCCACTCATTCCACTTTGAAGGAGAGATGGATTCCCACGACTCCCCTCCCATAACAGAAAAGGCAACTGCCACACTGGACAGTTGCCTTTCTTTAGTGAGTAATTAAACCGTTCTTCTTCTCTTATTAATGAAGTATAATCCCCCACCAATTAATACTAATACTAATCCTGTCAGTAAAACAGAGTACGTATTCGTTGCTGTATTCGGAAGTTTTCCACCTGGTTTATTACCTGGCTTCTCTCCTGGTTTATTACCTGGTTTCTCACCTGGTTTATTGCCTGGTTTTTCGCCCGGTTTATTACCTGGGTTTTCACCTGGTTTATTACCCGGATTCTCACCTGGTTTATTACCTGGATTTTCGCCAGGATTATTACCTGGATTTTCGCCTGGTTCTTCTCCTGGCTCTTCACCCGGTTCTTCACCTGGTTCTTCACCTGGCTCTTCACCCGGTTCTTCACCTGGTTCTTCACCTGGCTCTTCACCCGGTTCTTCACCCGGCTCTTCTCCTGGCTCTTCGCCCGGTTCTGAGTTCACTTCTACAATTCGGCCTTCCACTTCAGTTGGGATTCCTTCGCTTCCAACAGTGACTAAGTGGTCGCGGAAGTTTTCCCAATCGGATAAGCCTAGGTCGGTTACACGTCCATCTGCATAAGCATTAGCAAAGACAGTATATCCGTCTCCACCTTTTGCAGTGAAGGCATTTGTAGCAATTGTGTAAGTTTCATCGTCTTTAATTTCTACCAAATGACCGTTTTCGTCCATATATTTAATGGATACTACACGTTCACCTGCAGGTTTAGTAGAATCAAATTCTATTTTACCGCCGGATACGTGTAAGAAACCGCCATTTTCACCTGGATATTGGCTGAAACTATGTTCGAATGCTTCTTTAAGCTCTGCACCTGTCAGTTCCATCGTTGCCAGTGTATTGGCAAACGGAAGGACTGCGATAACTTCTCCAACAGTGATTGGACCTTTATCGATTGCCGCACGGATTCCGCCACCATTTTGCAATGCCATGATGACATTCTTACCAGTGAAATCTTTCGCTTTCGCAAGCATTCCGTCGGTAATCAAGTTACCCAGGATTGTTTCATTTTTACGTACACTTGGCTTTGTATTGTCGCCGTCTGTACGTGGGTTTTCTAATGCGATTGGAGTTGTTACTCCGATTTCTTCATTTGCAACCGCATCAACGCGTTCTTTGAATGGCGCCAATACTTCTACTGCTTCTGGATCAGCTTGTTTGCTGCTTACCGCAATTAAACGTCCTTCATGTTCGATGATTACACCATTTTCATCGAATCTTACATCTAATACTCCAAGATTGTTATTAGAGTTTCCAGCTTGCACAATGACAGTTGGAGCTGCACCGCTTTCTACCACAACAGGTTTTGTTAATGCTGTATGGCTGTGCCCTCCGACGATAATATCAATGCCATCTACTTCTTTTGCAAGAACCAGATCGTTATCGACTGCAGGATTGTCGTCAAAGCCAATGTGAGTGATAGCAATGATTTTGTTGATTCCTTGTGATTCAAAGAAGTCAACTGCTTCATCCGCAGCTTCAATATAATTTTGGAATGTGATGGATCCCGGGCTTGAGATATCTGATGTTTCTTCAGTTGTTAAACCGAAGATACCGACTTTCTCGCCATTGATTTCTTTGATGATTCCACGGTAGATTTCACCATTTTCATATTCTGCTTCAAAGGATTCATTGTATATCCCATCAAATTTAGCGTCTTTAGAGAAATCAACGTTTGTACTTACAAACGGGAAGTTCGCTCCTCTAACAAAGTCAGCCAATGCTTGGTGGCCGTCCTGTGATGCACCTAAATCAAATTCGTGGTTACCGAATGTCATGGCATCAACACCAAGTAAATTCATTAAAGCAAGTTCTGCTTCACCTTGGAATTCATTGAAATACAAGGTCCCTGTCATTACATCCCCTGCGTCAAGAAGAAGTGCATCAGGGTTTTCTTCTCTTACTTCTTTTACAGCTGTAACTGTCTTAGGCATGTTTTCCAACGCGGAATGCGTATCATTCATATGCATGACAGTCAAATCAAATTTACCTTCTAAATCTGTAATTCGACCTTCCACTTCTGTCGGGATTCCTTCACTACCGAGATTTAGTAAATGCTCCTGGAAGTTTTCCCAATCTGAAAGTCCTAAATCGGTTACACGTCCTTCTTCATATGCTTTTGCAAAGACGCCATACCCATCTCCACCCTTTGCTGTGAAGGCATTGGTTGCAATCGTGTATGATGTGTTGTCTTGTACTCTCACATATTTCCCATCTTCATTCAGATACCTGATGGAAACGATACGCTCACCAGCTGGTTTCGTAGAATCAAATTCCACTTTCGCACCAGCTACATGTAAGAAGCCTCCATTTTCAGCAGGATATTGACCTAAGCTGATTTCAAATGCTTCTTTTAGCTCTGCACCTGTCAATTCCATTGTTGCAAGTGTATTAGCAAATGGAAGAACAGTGATGATTTCCCCTACCGTTATTGGACCTTGATTGATTCCAGCACGGATTCCGCCACCATTTTGCAGTGCCATGATGATATTGTTATTACCTGTGAAATCTCTAGCTTTTTCAAGCATTCCGTCAGTGATCAAATTACCTAGGATAGTTTCGTTTTTACGTACACTTGGCTTTGTATTGTCGCCATTTGTACGTGGGCTTTCTAAAGCAATAGGTGTAGTGACACCGATTTCTGTTTGCGATACTTCATCAACATGCTTTTTGAATGGCGCAAGCACTTCTACTGCTTCTGGGTCAGCCGCAATACTATTACTGATTGTTAATAAGCGACCATCATATGTTGTGATCACACCGTCATCGTCAAAATTCACATCCAACACACCAAGGTTGTTGTTTGCATTTCCAGTTTGAACGATCAGTGTTGGAACTCCATTATTATCCACTACTACTGGAGCAGACAATGTTGTATGGCTATGTCCACCAACGATGATGTCAATTCCTTCTACCTTTTCAGCAAGCACAAGGTCATTGTCGATAGCAGGATTGTCGTCAAAGCCAATATGAGTCAAAGCCACAATTCTATTGACACCTTGAGATTCTAAATAAGCAACGGCTGCTCTCGCCTCTTCAAGATAGTTTTGGAACTCAATGGATCCAGGACTGGAAATGTCAGCTGTCTCTTCTGTTGTCAATCCGAAGATACCAACCTTTTCTCCATTTACTTCTTTAATGATACCGTCATAAATTTGGCCGTTTTCATATGCTGATTCAATGGAGTCATTGAATAGTCCATCGAACTTATCATCTTTTGAAAAATCTACGTTTGCACTTACAAACGGGAAGTTCGCCTCTTTGACAAAGTCAACCAATGCTTGATGCCCTTCAGGTGAAGAACCTAAGTCAAATTCATGGTTACCAAACGTCATCGCGTCAAAGCCCATCAGGTTCATCATGGCGATATCTGCTTTACCTTGGAATTCATTGAAATACAATGTCCCGGTTAATGCATCCCCTGCATGAAGCAATAATGCGTCCGGAGATTCTTGTCTAAGTTCTTTTAGAGCTGTGATTGTTCTTGGCATTAATTCCAATGCGGAATGCGTGTCATTCGTATGGAAAAGTGTCAAGTCTGGTCCAGCTGGTTCTGCCGCTAAATCAATTTGAACCAGCATTGGGTCATGATCAGACGCACGACCTTGCGCATCTGTGAAATTTGCATTGATATGAACCATATCAACCGTTGTGTTTGATACTAGATTATTAGAAACCAAAATATGGTCTAATACTTGGTTGTTTCCTTGGAAGAAGTAAGAGAAACGATCTTCTGCAGGAACGTGGTCAACCATATTTGTTAAAACATTGCCTTTAAGTGTTTTTAGTGCTGGGGTGAATTCGAAATCATTCATGTCTCCAGCAACAACGATATTTAATTCTGGGTTTTGAGCAAGTCCTGCAACAACGAAATTGTTAATTTCTTGTGCTAATTGAATTCGCTCAGCTTCTGATCCCAGAATAGGTGGTTGATTTGATCCCCATAGAGATTGGTCTCCACCTTTAGAATTCAAATGAGTTCCGATAACAACAACGCGCTCACCTTGGAATTCAAATTCAGCTGCGATCGGTTTACGTGTGTTATTGAATGCCGCAGGGTTCACAACTCCCGGATTCAACGTCAAGGAACCTTCTTCTGTCCAAGCATTTGCTTGAGTGGCTGTACCTTTTGTACCATCCACTAAGTCCACACGTTCAGGATTGTACAGGTAACCAACGCGGATATTAGCGCCTGGTGCACCACCGTTCGTGTTATTTACAGGTGCAACGTCTGTCCAAGCATAGTCTGGACCACCGGCAACTTTGATTGCTTCAATCAAGCGCTCATAGCTCTCGGATGCATCTGTATTACCAGAATCAGTTTGTCCGTCATTATCCTGAACCTCTACAAGTGTGATGATATCAGGAGATTTCATATTATCTACAAATGATTTTGCGATTCTTGCAACTTTCGCATCTGGTGTATTTGCTTTGTTGTTTGAGAAGTTTTCAATATTGTAATTTGCTACAGTCAATTTATCTTCTGCAGGAACAATATGTGTCACTTCAGGTTCGATGGTTGATGGTATGACACTTGGCAACGTATTTCTATTTGTCACCAGTCGGTAGCCTGAACTTGAATAAGATAGAACACCAACTACATCCCCATCAAATCGATCTCCGGCTTTATAAGTAGTGCCAGTGCCAGAAAGCATGATTTTTTCAGGATTATAATCGTCTGCTGCGATGTTTAATCCACCATTTAAATTCAATTCGTTATTTGTCGTGCTTTCCACGATGATTGGAACCTCACCGGAATATGGTGGTCCCAATACAAGAGCATCCGGGAAGGATAGACGCATGTATTCAAGGGATTCCCAGAAATCAATGCCGTCTTCTTCTGGGTCAAAAGATTCCATTCTATCGTTATCGATGATCTTGTTTGGAGGGAAGATATCTTTCCCTATTACAAGAGGTGCAGGAAGAGTAGCTGTACCTGTTTTTGCTACTGCAGATCCTGTAATTTGTGTTCTAGAGAGGTTTGCTCCTCCAAGTGTTTCTGTCACTGTTCCGTCTACAGAAACGGTATCTCCAACAGAAAGTCCATGACCGCTATAGCCTACTTCAATAGCTTCAGAGGTTGCAGGGTCATCATCTGCATTTTCATCGTCTTGGATGACGAAGCTGTTTACATTAAAGACATGTGTTACCACACCTGTGACATCTTTTACAGAAGATCCATTATAATCTGAAACATGGCCTTTTCCTTGGATCTCATGGATTTTGATGCCTTCTGTATTCAGGATTTTGTAAGTAAAGCTGAATACGTCGCTTTCGGTACCATCAGCAACCGCAATCGCTTTGATGGTCGTTTCTCCAGTTTCTAAAGCAATTGGTTCACTATATTTTGTACTATTTGTGCTTGGAGCTGAACCATCAGTAGTGTAATAGATTTCAGCATCCTCAAGATCGGATTTCAATTCAATTTTCGTACCTGCTGGTACAACTCCTTGTGCCTGAGTTGTATATACTGCTGGTTTGTTGACAAGGTCATAGCTTCCTAGACCAGTAGTCTTTAAGTGATAGCCATCCCTATTAACAGATCCAACACCTGTTATATGAACCTTATCTCCTTCTTTGTATTGCTTGATCAGGTCATCATAAGTGGAGCCTGTACGATTATCGTGAATGACAGTGACACTTTCTTCATTATCAAATACTGCTTCGAAAGTAGCCGTTCCAAAATTGTCCTTTTTCATGTCAGTAATCGTGACATTTTCAAGCTTTAACCATTCACCTTGCGTACTTTCATCTACTTTTGTTACAGCAAGGGCAGCCGGAAGTTCATTTCCAGTTGAAAGGATTTCTTGTTTGGTTGGTTCGATTTCCAACTCATTATTATAAGTTATCAATTTTCCGGTGATTTTTACTTTGTCTCCCGGTTTAACATTTTGTAAACTTTTGAAGACGAGCATTCCTGCTGTTTCGTCTTGCATATAGAAGGTATCATAACCCCATAGACCAGTATTGGTCGTGGCAATTCCTTCAAATGTTACAGTCTTGCCTTCACCTAGTTCGCGCGCTTCTGCAATGGAAACGGTTGGAACTTCTGGTTCAGGATCGACTGGATCTGTAGGATCTGTAGGATCTGTAGGATCGGTTGGGTCAGTTGGGTCGGTTGGATCTTCAGGTTCGGAAGCTCCAAAGGTATGTTTTCCAAGATCTGAAAAAATATCTCTGCCTAAGTTAGTCCATTCTGTATTTCTATCAAAAGCGTCGTTAATAACTGTATCTCCTGTTTTAACATTGCTGTTTCTAACTAGTGAAACATCCGCTAGTACATTTGCAACTGAGCCGACTTGGCCAATTGAATCTACTACTTGTCCATCTTTTTTAAGGACAATTTGATCGTTTCCATTGAAATTAATCACTTGCTTGCTCTCGTCGAATTTATCGGTTACAGCAATAATAGCAGCATCCACTTTTTCACTATCTGAAGCACGACGAGAGATAACGTATGTATCCCCATTTGCAATTTTGCCATCTAATGTTAATATTTTGTCGGTTGTGGTAGCACCTGTAGTAGCTGAACCACTATTATTATAATGTTCAAGAGTATAACCATTTAAATCGACTTCTTCCCCTGTGCCATTAAATAGTTCGATTGCCTTATTGAAGGAAGTTCCTTCAATATATTCCGAAATAATGAGATCTGAAGCAACAAGAGTATCAGCTTTCACATTGGTATTTGCAGCTGGTGCAAATAAACTTGCAATCAAGAAAACCAATGTGACGATACTTATACTCCTCTTATGTCGTCTTTTCATTTCCATCCTCCTATTTTATAAAAATATAAAACCAAGCGTTTGTGGAATCGTGATGATTTCCCTATTCTTTTGTAGCTTCTTGGGGAAAATTGTACTATACACTTCCCATTCTTCATTTTATATACCTAATGTAAATCTAGCATTAATTTAATGTGAAGATTATTAAAATTATCACAAGGCTTAAGAGTGATAATTTTCTGAAAAAGCAAGCTAGATTAGTAGATACATTAAATAAAAAAAGGTAAAAATGCAGTTTTTCGACTTTTTTTCCTCTATTTAAACAAAAAAACCCCCTTCACCATTATAGGTTGGGGAGAATTATCTGTAAATACAATTTATTGATGAAACCGCTTCCATTTCCTTCCTCATGCAGTTTATAGGTCATTTTAACACTGTAATTACTGGGTATTTTGACCTATTAATTATTCTATATTTTTTTAAAAGAATCTATTTAGTGTCTTGAACTACCTCTTCACCGGTTCATTTCAATATAATTAATCACGGGCTGAGAGGCCTGTCCCCTCAATGTCTATATAATCAATCAAATAGTTTCTAAGTAATGAATAGTAAATGCTATAGTCGTTGTCTAAAATTCGTGCTGTGAAAACGACGATTAAATCTTCTTCTGGAACGATGAATACGGTTTGCCCTTTATCTCCTGCTCCAAAGAAATATTCCTTTCCCCCTCCATATTTCCCTATCCACCACTGGTATCCGTAACCATCTGTGTATAAATACCTGCCATCTGAATAGATTTCGGTGCTTTCCTCCACCCAACCTTCTGGCAAAAACCCTTTCTTCTTTCCAAACGCCATTGTGCAGCATAAGGTAACCTATTTTAGCCAATTCATATGGCGGAATGTGGAGACCTCTACCACCTTCATAGTGTTCTCCGTGCTTTTCCCACTGGTAATTACTTATTTTTAATCGACTAAATAAATTTTCCTCCGCAAAATCCAGCAATGTTTGACCAGTTGCCCTTTCTAAAATAATGGCTATTATATCCGTCGTTCCAGAATTGTAAGTAAATAGTGTGTCAGGTTCTTGCACGAATGGTTTATTTAGGACATACTCAATCATGTCTCTTTGTCCAAACCTAGCAATTTCAAAATCTTTATTCCATCGAAGACCCGATCTCATGGTCAATAAATCTTTTATGGTGAGGACTTTTAGTGTTTCATAATTTTCCATTTCCTTAATTTCAGGTATAAAATCTTCAATAGGCTGATCTGCACTTTCAATATGTCCATTATGTATGGCTATCCCTATAAGAATTGAAACAACACTTTTTGTTACCGAATTGACCGAATAAATCGTGTCATTTGAATTTAATCCATGCCCGTAATCTACCACAATCTTTCCTTCCTTAATAACAAGCATGGTGTGGATCTCAGGGCGTTTTTCAAGTGCATGATACAATCCATTTTCCCTCTCGGCTGGGAACACCACTTCTTCCTTACTTGCAACCTGCCAGGTTTAATTGGGATATGTGACTTCCTCAGTGCTAGATGCTTCATTTGCGAATGAGTAATAGCTTACAATTAAGATTAGACTGAGCAACAGGATGAAACCGAGTGTTTTTTTCATCATTTAACTCCTAACCAAAAATTTAGGTGTATTTCAGTTTCTATTAAACTTCCTTCAATATTAACATTTAATAACAATTTTGTATTTATATTCTTCGACTCCTCACGCAAAACCTTTAACTAATCCTATTTGATAAAACAAAAAGGCTTGAGGGTTCGGGTCCTCAAGCCTTGAATCTAATCCCCTAAATTCCTTCTTGGAAGCTTCCTCAACCGAAGAATAGTTTTCATTATCTATCCCAAGTACATTAACGCCACAAATTCCACCTGATCCGAATTTCAGTCTCTTCCTAAACCCCACACCTCCACAAATCAGGATTCCCCACGGAGATTGCGAGGGCGCCGGCTTTTAGGGAGTCGTGGATTTCTGTTTCGTTTTCGATGAGCCCGCCTGCAATGATGGGGGTAGGGAATGTTTCGGTCAGATTATAGATGACTCGCGGCATGATGCCTGGCAGGACTTCGACTGCATCAGGCTGGGATGATTCGACCATTCTTTGGCCTTTTTTGATGGCGTTGTGGTCAATCAGGAAGAGGCGTTGGATGGTATTCAGCCCCTCTTCCTTTGCAAATTTGATCAGGTGGTTCTTGGTGGTGATGATTCCTGTCGGTCGAAGGACTTGGGCGATATATTGGATGCCGCTTTTATCATTTGATACGCCTTCTATGAAATCCAAATGGAGGAACACGTACATCCCTGTTTGCTTTAGCTGTTTTATGTAGTCAGGGAGTGTAAAGATAGTGCCGGTTAACAGGAAGGCGATGTTCGCTTTGCTGTTAATGGCGTCTTGAATTTTTTCAGGTGCATCTATTGCTGCAATCACTTGTGAATCTACCATGTCTACGATATTGATGGCCATCTTGTCACCTTCCTTATACCTGTACTTGTAGTCTTGGAATCTCTTTAATGCTGTTGAGAATGTAAGTTGGCTTGGCTAGGTTAGAGTTGATGTTTGTTCTTTCCGTTATTCCTGTCAGGACAAGGATTGTTTGCATGCCCACATCATTTCCCATTTTAATATCGGTTTCGAGTCTGTCCCCTACCATGATGCAGTCACTTAGTTCCATGTTCAAATGATCTGCCGCAACTTGAGCCATGATTCGGGATGGTTTTCCGATGATTGTTGATATGACATCCCCTGTCGCCCCTTCGATCGCTCCGATAATGGCTCCGCAGTCTGGTATTTGACCTCCAGGAACAGGACAGGTCCGGTCCGGGTTGGTAGCAAGGAAGCTGGCGCCATTTTTCCAAGCAAGAAAGGCCTGCGTCAGTTTTCCGTAAGTGAAGTCCCTATCCCATGACACTAATGCATATGTTGCTTTTGTTGGGTCATGGGTAATGGGAACCTCGCTCATATCCAGTTCCTCATATAAGGGGGACTCACCGATTACCCATACTCTTTCATCCGGTTTCATGACTTCCTTTAAGTATTTGGCAGTAACATAGCCTGAATTGATAATTTCATATAGTTCTACTTCAATGCCCATTTTCTCTAGTTTTCTTTTATAAGCCATTCTTGAGTTGGCAGGGTTATTGGAGAGGAAGACTACTTGGTCTCCCCTCTCTTTTAACAGTTGGATGGTTTCTGCTGCACCTTCGATTACTTTATCCCCAAGGTAAACCGTGCCGTCGAGATCGAAAATATATCCTTTTTTCATGACCGACACCACCTAGTACAAGGAATTCCTTGAGATTTTTGTTGCAAGGAACTGCAGGAATAGAACGATGACAATGATGAGAATGGCCATGGCAGAAGCTGTATAGACCTCTCCCCGGAGTAAATTCTGGAATACTACTAAACTCATCGGTGCCCAGCTTGATGGCGCCATTAGAATCGTGATACTTGTTTCCTTGATGACTGTAACAAACACTAGGATCGAACCGGCGGCAATTCCTGGGAGCATCAGTGGACCGATGACGGTAATGATGGCCAACAGCCTTGAGGCGCCAAGGTTGATTGATGCTTCTTCAATATCCGGTTTGATGGACATCATCGTCCCCATCGTGGATCGGATCATATATGGCATACGTCGGATGGCATAGGCAATGATCAAGATCGTTGCCGTTCCTGTCAGCTGCAATGGAGCGGTATTGAAGGTCTGGATATAGGCGATTCCAAGGGCGATACCAGGTACGATCAGCGGAATGGAGGACATAAAGTCCAGCTTCGCGGCATTTTGCCGGACAACAAAATAAGAGACAAGTGTTGATACCACTACACTGATACCAAGTGCGCCGATGGCAAGAACGATTGAGTTTATGATGTTACTAGTCGATCTCGAGAAAATAGTCCGGTAGTGATCCAATGTGAAACCTCTCGGGAGAAGGTCTGCTCCCCAAGTGGTCGCAAAGGATTGCATCAGGACGGAAAGAACCGCAAGCAACGGGATGGAAATGATGAAGCCAGTGTAGATAGTTAGTCCAGTAGTTACCCATTTGTTGTCGTTGAGTTTGATTGCTTTCGGTTTACCTGATAACGTCCCGTAATTCATCTTTTTTGTGATTTTTCGTTGGATCCAGAAGAAAAATCCAGCTACAAGGACCATTACTACGGTTAAAATGGATGCCCCTGCCCAGTTGAAGAATCCGGATATTTCTCGGTATGCTTCCACCACTATCAGGTTGAGTCCTTCAGGTGCCAAAATGATTGGTGTTCCAAAATCAGAAAAACTGACGGTGAAAATCAGCAAAGCACTTGAGATGATTCCCGGGATTGCTAGTGGGAATGTCACAAACACCAAGCTCATCCAGCTGCTTGAACCAAGGTTCTGGGATGCTTCCTCAAGGGAAATATCGCTCAATTTGAATGCTGCTACCATTGGCCACAGGGCGAATGGGAAAAAGAAGAAAATTTGAACCAAAACAATCCCTGTCATGGAATAGACATTGAACAGGACTCCGCTTCCACCAAGCTCCTGATAGATTGTGTTGACCCATCCAGTTCGGCCAAACATGATGATGAAGCCTGCAGCGGATATAAATGTCGGAACGATGATCGGCATCGTACACAGGGCCGCAAAGGTCTTTTTGAAAGGCATGGTTGTCCGAGCAAATCCATACGCAATCGGGATGCAGAGAAAAATGACTAACGCGGAAACCCCAAGTGATAAGGTCAGACTATTAGTGAGGGCTTTAAAGTATGTACCCCCGGATAAAAGCTTTTTATAGTGATCAAGTGATGCATTGGAGAAACGCTCTATATTGGTTGCGAGTATATCAGGATTTACGAGAGAACCAAGTATATTTACCGGTGCGCCTGTGAAGCTGACTAGGAAAACCGATAGTAATGGAAGAACCAAAAAGAGTGAGAAAAACAGGATGATCAGAAGCTTCATGAAGAATAATCCATCAATTTTTTCAAATATGGAGCGTCTATTAGTATTTTTTTTAGGAGCAGGCGGCTTGACTTGGACGTTCAATGGATCCTGCAGTTCTGGTTTCATAGTAATAGCACCCTCTCCGGATCCACTGTCACCTTTACCATCTCCCCGCTTGTTAAAATAGGGTCGCCTGGTACGTAGACATGCTCAATGGCAAGCTCTGCGTCGCCAACTTTTACATCGTAACGGATGTTGGAGCCTAGATATGTATGTAAAAGGACTTTCCCTTCCATGACGTTTCCATGCATGATATCCTCACTTATTCTGTGAAGCTTCATGCCTTCTGGACGAATAAGTACTTTCACATCTTTTTTAGTGGACTGTGCAGTAGAATTCAGTGTCCAGTCCCCTATCTTCACCACAGTCCCATTTTCATCGGAGCCGACTATCGTTCCGTCAAAAATGTTGGAAGATCCTACAAAGTCTGCGACAAAGGTGGAACGAGGGTTGCTGTATAGTTCTGTTGGGGTGGCAACCTGGATGATTTCCCCGTCCTTCATGACCGCAATCCTGTCTGCCATGCTCATGGCTTCTTCTTGGTCATGGGTGACGAAGATGGTTGTGATGCCGACATCCTGCTGGATCCTTCTGATTGTTGTTCTCATCGTGTTGCGAAGCTTCTTGTCCAGATTGGATAATGGCTCGTCCATCAGTAAAACGGAAGGCTCAAGCACAAGTGCCCTGGCAAGTGCCACACGTTGCTGTTGCCCGCCTGACAGTTCATTTACCCCACGCTCTGCCAGATGTCCAAGCTCCACATATTCAAGGGCTTCAAACACCTTTTTCTCTACTTCTTTGGACGGTTTGGCCAACCTTTTGCTGATCAATCTAGCAAAGCTATTGACCTTTTTGGAAAAACTCCCGGTATTAAAGTCTCGGACTGTTAATCCATAAGCGACATTTTCAAAGACATTATAGTGAGGGAAGAGGGCATAGCTTTGGAAAACCATCCCGCAATTCCGTTTGTTCGCAGGCAGTTTATTGACGACTTTATTATTGATATAGATGTTACCGGAAGTTGGATTCTCAAATCCGGCAATACAACGCATCGTTGTTGTTTTCCCACACCCAGAAGGGCCAAGAAGGGCGAAAAATTCGCCTTCTTGGATATCTATATTTACATTCTTAAGAGCTGTCACATCATTATATTTTTTGATTAATCCATCTACCTGTACTGAACCCATATGATTATCTCCCCGTTTGTCTTTAGATTAGGCTGTTTTCGTAAGCTTTGTTGCTTTTTTCGTATTTGCTAGTGGTTGGCAACAATCTCTTAGAAAAGACCCTTGGATTATTGGAATTTCTCTCTCCACTCGTTACGTACGCGGTCATAGTTTTCGACTACCCAGTCGATATCAAGCTCCATGGCATTGTCTTTAAGTCCTTCCAATGTCAACGGTGATTTACCTTCCACCTCTGGATGCATCGGGATGTGGAACCAATCCGCTTTGATTTGCTGTCCTTCTTTAGAAAGCATGAAGTCTACGAATTGTTTAGCACCTTCAGGATTAGGACCATCCTTCACGATAGAAACAGGGTTTACTAGAATAGGAGTGTTCTTCGGGATGTGGAAATCAACGGATTCACCACGGTCTTTCATTTGGTAGGCCATGAAGTCAAAACCGACTCCGATGGATGCTTCCCCAGAAGCTACGGCATTGGCAGGTGCTCCACCGGAATCCGGCATTGCATTTGTCTGTTGAACCAGCTTCTCAAAATACTCCCAGCCTTCTTCTTCGCCTTTTTCCATCAGTTGGCTAAGCACTAGCAGTGTCGCTGTTCCGGATGCTGCAGGGTTTGGAATCTGTAATTCCTTTTCCCATTTGGAGTCTAATAGATCATCCCAGGTTTCAGGCAGATCTGCTTCATCCACCAGGTCGGTATTGTAGATTAATCCTAGTACGAATACCTCCAAGCCCACCCAGTTCCAGTCTTCATGTCTTACTTTGATGCCGTTCTCATATACTTCCCAGTCTTTCGCTGCGTCTGGTGTGTAGCTTTCGATAAAACCATGTTTGATTGCGGACTCAAAAGGAAGGATTCCTCCGCCGCCATACCATAGATCTCCTTGTGGATTATCCATTTCTGCAATCATTTGATTAACAAGAATATTCGTTCCAGCATATTGCACATTAACTTTCCCGCCAGTCGCCTCTTCAAAAGCTTCCGCAAGCTCGCGGGTCATATCAGGAGTTTCAGGTGAATACAAAGTTACTTCGCCGACACTTCCATCAGAAGAGCTCGTATCCGATCCACACGCCACAAGCCCTACGCTTAACACTAACGCCATCAAGATTAATAATGATTTCTTCATAAAAATAATCCCCCTCATAATTTTTGATTCAGTTGGCCGAAAGATGAACAAATTCATATTTGTATACGCTTTCACCTCCAGAAAAAAATAAAAAGAGAAACCACACAACGAAAGAAGCCTATAGCAGGCGCATCCGTTGAGGGTTTCTCTTATATTCTCTACCCAAATTATTTTACTTTTCTAAATTATACAATAATACTTCAGAGAAATATAGTATAAATAGATAATTTATTTTGGACAAGAGTTCAGTCCCTCACTGATGCTATTTCGCCACTCTATTTTAATAGTAGTAAATTTCGACATCTCTCGTCCTTAACCTTCACAAATCGTCAAAATATTGAAAAATATTACTTTTGTAGGAGAAGTTGGTTCGGAAACATAGGACCTTTTAATTATTGAGAAAATTCAAACAACTATATATAGTTGAGAATGTAAATGAATACTGGGCAGAGACATGGAGAAGAACCCCATTAAAATCCTTATAAAATAAGGGTTTTCGTGGTTGGCTCTTCTCTTTTTATTTGCCCTCTTACATTATGTTGAAGGAGGAATAACATGAAGAAGAATTCTTTTAAGAGTTTCGGAAGTGTTGTCATTTCATCCGCTTTAGCCCTTAGTTTAATTAATTTCCAGCCTCAAGTAAGTGTTCATGCCGAGCAGGATCATACGGAGTTAATAAACGAAACATTTGATCATGTATCAAATGGACAGCTTCCGGAGAACTGGGAGGTTGTTCAAGGTAGTGGTGAGGTACAAGATGGAAAACTTTTATTAAGCTCTCCTACAACTGCAAGCCCAGCAGTGGTAAAAGTGCCTATTGATCCCGAATTTGGAGATTATCAAATGGAGGCGGATTTAACCTTCCTCTCTACAGTGGATGATGCACGCTGGGCATCCATTATGTACCGGATTCAAGATAACAATAACTACTATCAGTTTGCTGCCCGAAAAGGGACGAACGCATTAAATGGATTAGAGTTTGCAAAAAGGCGCAATAATACTTGGGCCATCGCACAGACCAATTTCTATACAGAGAATTTTGATTACAATAAGAGTTATCGCCTCAAAGTAGTGGTTAGCGGGAATCGAGTACAACAGTTTGTAAATGATGAGTTGGTAATTGATAGTGCTGATGCTACCGAATGGATGAATGGGGATGTAGGGTTCCAGGCAAGTGGCTCGACCGTGCAGTATGACAACGTGCGAGTCACTACATATGAGCAAACACTGCCACCTATAGAGGATTCAGGCGCTTTCCTCCCTGCCGAACCTGAGACCAATATCATCAATCCTCCTACAATCATCACCGGCACGGGGTATACAGGTGATTTTAGTCAAAGTGCCTCCTCCCTGTTATTGGTGGAACGCAATAATGATGGGGAGTTAACAGCGAATGGTCTCCTTTTACAGGATCAACTGCAGCAGTTAAAAAATAAAAAAATCCCTGTGTTGCAGGTGGAACAAACGGGATTTGGCGAACAGATCATTCAAAGTCTTAATGCCACCCAGACAACAGATGTTCACGTTGTTTCCTTCAACCCTGATATAGTTGAGGAATTAAAAATCCTTAATCCTAAGATCCGTGGTGGTTTGGTGTATACCGGAAACTCCCTTAATAAACATGCCTTGAGGGAATTGCCATTCCAAGTGCATTCAAGTGAAAGCAAGGTTGTTTTGATCCCTCAAAAATTACTAACACAGGAAATCGTCCATTACCTGCATAACCGCATGGTTGCCGTTTGGGGTATTGGTGCAGATTCACTGAAATCCACACATGAGCTTATTCATTTAGGTGTCGATGGAATGATTACCGATTACCCAGAGTATGCTTCTGAAGCTTTTGGCCAGTATCCGGAAAATACTATTGTGCAGCGCCCCATGGTCGCAGCACACCGGGGTGTCCCTTCCCTTGCTCCTGAAAATACGATGGTCGGGTACCGATTAGCGTACGATCTGGAAGCGGACATGATTGAGACGGACCTTCATGAATCGAAAGATGGCCATATCATTGTCATGCATGATACGACGGTCAACCGCACTACAAATGGAACAGGTGCCGTGGCCGATTTGACGCTTGATGAGATTAAACAGCTTGATGCAGGAATCAAGTTTGGAGAAGAGTTTGCAGGTGAACCTGTACCGACCTTTAGAGAATTTCTACAGGAGTTTAAAGGCAAGGATGTTGTGCTTTTAGTAGAGTTGAAGGCTGCTGGTATGGAGGAAAAGGTGAATGAGGAAATCTTGGCAGAAGGTATGCTGGATCAGGTTGTCGTCCAGAACTTCAGCTTAAACAGCATGAAAATCTTCAACCAGCTACAGCCAAACCTTGCAACAGGGTATTTATTCTCAGCTGCTGTTCCTGGATCCCTTCAAGCAAAATTGGACAATGCAAAGAAGCTTGTAGACTATGGAACTAGCGCAAATGTAACGCTGAATGCAAGTTATGGCAGTGTATATGAAGAATTCCTGACTTACATGAGACAACGGGGAATGTTAAGCATGCACTGGACGTTCCGGGATGAGGATCCATTTGCAGACAAACTGAAAGAAGGTTTAATCGGCCCAATTACCGATTACATGCAATGGCTGACAGAATCACCAATCAGTCTAGAATCACCAATTAAAAAAGCGAACCTAAAAGTAGGAAAGTCCCGTAACATACAAGCAAAAGCTTTTCTAAGTTACCGAACAGGCAATAAAGAAAATATCGAAACGGAACTCTATGCAGTAGAAAATAACGGAGTGGTCCGGATTGAAGGAAACGAAATCATCGCATTGTCCCCTGGCACAGCACAGGTATTCGTAAAACACACCTTTACCATGCTTGGGCAAGAATGGAATTTGGTATCGGAACCGATTGAAGTGAATGTTTCGAATTAATGGTTTGGGGAGCGGGTGGAGACCCTCTCCCCCTACTATTCTCTATATTTTTTAGGGAGAGGTATTTTTACTGGGATGAGGAACGATTTGTCTACCTTACCTATCATATTATCCAATTCTTCTTCTGATTCATAGTTAGAATCTCCTCAGCAATACTAACTAATTCTTCTCAAGTTATCTTCAATTATGTGTCCTCCACTTGAACTAAGTGGAAATAAAAAAGAAGAGGCAAATAAATCTCGCCTCCCCCCACTCTTTCATCCTTTTAATCAATGGCTGGTCCTCTTATCTATCCCCTTAACTCATGTTGGCATTAGCATTTTTGTCAGCTTTTTTATCAAAGAACATATTTAAATCTGTTTTGTCCACGTCATCTGCTAATGCTTGATGTATGTTGTTGCTTATTGAGGCCATTTTTGATTTCTCAAAGAATGGCACACTTATGATATAGGGTGATCCTGACTTCTCTATTACTAATAACGTTTGTATACCATTTCCGGCGATTCCAATGCCGAGTAATGTCAAGACTAAGCCAAGGAAGAAGTTTCCCCCGAAGGAACCCAATCCAAATAATAAGAGAATCAGGCCAAATAGCATTGGCTTAAAATAGTACTTTGACGATAGCATGGCACCAGAAATATTCTTCAAAGGTATATTTTGCTGATCTTTACCTACTGGGATAATCCCTAAGATGGTGTTCGCTATGTTTGTTTTAACAAACCGTTTATCCACCTCTACCTTCCCTTTAATCCAGAAGAACAATAAACTAATAGAAAATTTTACACTCCCCAAAACATCGCCCCCTACATAGGATTATTTAACCACTACCATAAAATTAGTAAATTGCTAAAATATGTTATTTTTAACTACTTAAAATTTCTCCAACTCAAATTCTATATTAAACAACAGTAGTAAAGTGAGAATCTTTTTTGGAATCTTTTCCTTTTAAAGCAATAGCGGGTCTGCGTACCTACCCCCACAATATTAATAAGAGAAAATAGGAAGAGCAGGCAAAAACAAAAAATAATATTCATACCTCCACGGTTTTAACAATAAAAGTAAATTATGTGTTTTTAATACTTGGGATAAAAGGAGGGAAAAAAG
The DNA here is from genome assembly GCA_001648575.1 of Sutcliffiella horikoshii DSM 8719. GTDB lineage: Bacteria > Bacillota > Bacilli > Bacillales > Bacillaceae_I > Sutcliffiella_A > Sutcliffiella_A horikoshii. Next base: position 164,577 of record LQXN01000057.1, read on the forward strand.
AATGAAATATAAATTCACACTTTTTTGGGGATGTACAGTCTTAATTTTTTTGCTTACTAGCTGCAACACTTCTTTTATTACTAACAATGAGGAAGTGACCGACCAAGAAGAATCACCTCCCAATGTGAAAGAAGTAGTAGAACCATTAGAGGTAGAAAAGGAAGAGGTAACTACCCTCCCAATAGAGGAGTGGTCAGAAGAAAAAGCAAAAGGTGTGATTGAGAATAACTATAGTTTGCTAAGTAATATACTTACAGTGCATCAGACAGAGTATTTTAAAAAAGCAGAACCAAACATTCCTTATCAAGACTTCATTAACATGAAACAAATAAAAGAAGATCTCTCTGTTATCGGTTCACCTGAATGGCTTGATTCAAGCGATCTGGAAAAGTGGGTGGATGCTTACATGTGCCAATGTGATGCATACGGTATCCTACGACCATACCCGCTGGATTTAAGATTCACAATAGTGGAACAGAATGAAGATTTTATAACGGTTTCAAGCATTGATCTGCAAAATGAGATGGGGTATGGCGGAGGCACGTGGAGTATTACCATAGATAAAAAAGAGGAAAAGTTCCATGTCATAACTTACGATAAATCCGAAGATTATCCATTAAACCTTATACCCGAAGAGATAATTGCGTATTACCAAGCCGTGTTCCAAACAAGTCTTACATTTTTAGAAGAGAAAGAAATAGAAGGCACTACATGGTTGATTTTCAAAGGTAATAATAGCCACTCTGCAATAAATACACAAACCTCTGTACATGACTGGCAGGTTGCAGCTCTATACGATGAGCCTACTGAAAACGAGGAAGAAAGTGAACATGAGTTTACGGAGCATGGAGTTGCAGCAGCCGATTCCATTATCTTAGACATTTCAAATCCTTCTACGTTTATTGGGACATGGATGGATTCCACAGATTATTCAGGTATGGTCTCCTCATTGATGATAAATAAACATGGAGATGTTTATGAAATAAATCTACTGGAACATAGCCCTGGCGCATATTTTATAAACGGTGCCGATGGGGAAGTGACATTTGTTGAGGGGAAAGCAAGTTTTGAATTTTTGGAAGATGCCAATGGCAATTCAGGCCGGATTGATATTGAGTTGACTACAGAAGGGGTCATTTATCGAAAAACTATGGCATCAAACCTTGCAGGTTGGTTTAACCAAGATTCTGAGGTTTTGTTAGGGTTGAAAGTGATAGATTAAGGGGGAGGTAGTTAGGGAAATTAATTGAATAAGTAAGATAGCTAACAGAAAAGAAGGGTAGAGGACATCCCTCACACCCTTCCTTCTTTTATTCATCTCTGTATACCTTCCTACTCCCCAACCAACTCTTCTACTTCCTCACCATACGGCATGGCAGGTGCTGTACCAGGTTTGGTTACAGATAGGGCAGCTACTGCATTGGCCATTTGGCAGGATTTTTCCACGGAGTTTCCTTCTGCTAAGAAGTGGGCGAATCCTCCATTGAAGGCATCTCCCGCTCCAGTAGTATCGACGGCTTGGACTTGGTAGCCTGGTATGATTTTTCCGTTGCTCTCTCCTTTTTGTAAAAGGTAGCATCCTTGCTTGCCGAGAGTGATGATAACCGTGTCTATTCCTTTTGCTAACAGTATTTCTGCAGCTTTTCTAGTAGACTCTTCATTTGTCACTTCCACTCCTGTAAGAAGCCCGGCTTCGGTTTCGTTAGGAGTAATATAGTTTACCTTTGCCAAGAGTTCATCTGATACTTCTTGGAATGGTGCCGGGTTTAGGATGACTGGTTTTAATAGCTTATTTGCCAGATTGATGGTGGTGTGGATTGCTGCCATCGAGGTTTCAAGCTGGACGAGAATGATATCCGCTTCTTTAAAGGCCGCTTCAGCTCTTAGTACTTCTTCTTCCGTAATGGTACCGCAAGCACCGAGCGAGACGACAATCATATTTTCCCCTGAGTTATCAACGGCGATTAGGGCTGCGCCGGTAGATTCATCTTCCACTTGATTGATGAATTGCGAGGCGATGCCTTCGTTTTTGAAATTTCGAATCGCATCATCCCCGAACAGGTCTTTCCCGACCTTGGTTACCATGGTAACTTGGGCTCCCAACCGTGCTGCAGCCACAGCTTGGTTACCGCCTTTTCCTCCTGGGCCCATTTTAAATGGACCACCGAGCACCGTTTCTCCTGGCTTAGGCATGTGGGGAGTTCTTGCTGTTAAATCCACGACATAGCTTCCCACTACTACAATTTTTGACAAGTTGATCACCTACCGAGTTTTGATTTCTTCTACGTTATCTTTTGTAACTAATGTGTTTTCTAGGGTAACCATTTTTTCTGTTTCTTTGTCGTATGGAATTCCTCGCAATATTATTATATTAGAACGTGAGAGAATTTTCCTGTCTTCGTTAAGTGTGAGTTAAAAAGCTAGGGTCGTTCTTTAGACAAAAGCAAGGTAGCTAGGTAAGCAACTCTCTCAATTTTCCGATATAAATTGATTAAGAGGCGGGGGAGCTGTCCATTTTGCTCCAAATTAAGAGGATAATCCTGTGAATATATGGATTATCGTCAATTTGAACTGTTTTATTGAATACTTGGACGTCTTTATTGAATACTTCAGAGCGTTTATTGAATACTTCAGACCATTTATTGAATACTTTCTCTAGTTTATTGACTAATTCACCTTCGCTCAGGCTCAGGCCCACGTTTGGACGACTTTACAAAGAACCCACCATAATAAGAAACAGGTCCGTCACCTTTGGCGTCGACGGACCTGTTTCTTTTAGTTGATACCCCTACACTTTAAAGCGAACTCGGGTCAAGAAACCTGCCCCTCGACCCCCTTCCCCTCCTCTAAAAATCATACCCATCAATATTATCCTTCGTAAAAATCACCCGCTCCGGCAATAAAATAATCCCGCTGTCGTCCGCTGTATATTCATATCCCTGAATGGTATTTGGCTCAATTTTCACCTTTCCGATTTCCGGCACTTCAAACTCATCCCCCACCTTGAGTTCTTTTCCTTCTACTGTCATAAGGTAGGCTACGTATGCGGCTAGGGCGCCTTGTTGTTTGACATCCCAGAGGCCGAATTGTTCAACGGTTCCGCGTTTGACATAGTCCCTCATGACATTTGGCGTGGAGAAGCCGGTGATGACCACTTCGCCGTCTTTGCCAAGGTTTTCGGCTGCTTGGGCCATGGCTGGCAAGGCGGTTGCATCCGGACAGATCACCGCATCGATGTCTTCATATGTTTGCAGGATGCTTTCCCCTACTGACAATGATTTTTGGGCATCGTTTTCGCCGTATTGGGTGGTCACGATTTCCCAGCCTGGGTAGTCAGCTGCGATGATTTCTTTGGCTTTGGTGACCCATTGGTTTTGGTCGGTTACGGTCGGGCTGGAGTAGAAGAAGGCGACTTTGCCTGTGTCCCCGATCTGGTCGGAGGTCATTTTGATCAACAACTCTGCCAGTTGTTCTGGTGTTCCTTGGTTAATATAGAAGGAACGGTCTTCCGGATTGACGTCAGAGTCCCATGTGATGATTTTGACGCCTTTATCTTTTGCCCGCTTCAAGGCTTGGCTCAGACCATCAACAGATACGGAAGAGATCATCAATGCGTCATAGCCTTGGTTGACGAAATTGTTGATGTACTGCACTTGGCCGGCAACGGTCGCTTCGGTCGGGCCGTCGTATTTCAGTTCGACTTCAAGCGAGTCGGCCATCTCTTCTGCCCCTTGACCGCCGGATGTGAAGAACCCGACACCCGTCAATTTAGGAATGAAGGCGAGTTTCACATCTTCCTTGCTCTTTTCCCCGTCGGCCCCGCTGTTGCATGCTGCCAAGAATGTTCCGAGCACCAGTACTAAAATCAATAAACCTGCCATTTTGAATCTTGTCATCTCTTACATCCCCCTTTTTAATAGGCTTCTAAAGTTAAGACTCATGATAGAGTTCCAGTTCGCATATTTCATCACGACGGCGAGTATCAAGATACTGCCGATCACCACACTGATGTGCGGGCTTGAAAAGCCGCTCATCTGCAGGCCATATTGCATCAATCCGATAAAGATACAAGCGATCGCGGTTCCAAGGACACTGCCTTTTCCCCCGAAGATACTGGTCCCTCCGAGTACGACGGCGGTGATGACAGGCAAAACCGCCTCGGCCCCAAGGTCGGACCTGGCAGAGCTGAAGTAAGAGGTGAGCACTACTCCCCCCAAACCACCGCCAAATCCAGAAAGCATATAAGTACTCAGGATGGTTCCTTTCGTTTGGATGCCGCTGTAGGAAGCAGCTTTTCTATTGATCCCCACCAGGAACACATTTCTACCGTAACGTGTGTAATGGAGCAGGATTCCAAAGAATAATACACTTAGCAAAATAAACCAGATCGGATTAGGCACAGAAAGGAAGGTTCCGTTTGACAGCTCCACAAAGGAAGCCGGAAAACCGCTGATCCCTTCATACCCTGAGGCACTGGAGCCGCCGGAGATGACAAGGGCGATTCCGGAAAATAAGAACATCGTGCCGAGTGTGACGACAAGCGGCTGTACGTTTGTGTTTGCCACAAGTGCCCCGTTCACCCCACCTGCCAAAACAGCCACCAAAAGCGCGACAACCAGAGCTAGCCAAACGGAAAGCCCGCTCATCCACAAGACCCCTAACACAATGGAAGTCAATCCCATGATGGAACCTACGGAAACGTCGATTCCACCAGTGATGATGACAAACGTCAGCGGAATGGCAGCAAGGGCGATGAAGGCAAAGTCGTTCATGCTGTAAAGGAGATTATCAATCCTCAGGAAGCTTGGGGACAGGATACCAAACACCATGCATTCCAGCAGGATTAAGAGCACCAAAACCCCTTCCCATTTATGAAAGATTTTTAATTTGCTCTTCATCTGCTCCCCCTCCTTTTGTCACAGCATCCGTTGTCTCCAATTTCCTTTCTCGCTTTCTGGCACTTTGTTTTTTTACAAAAGATTGAAACTTCGAATCTCCTACCACAATGATCAGGAGAAGCAGTCCGAAGATCGCATTGTTAAAGTATGCCGGCACCTTCAGGAAGATCAGGGAGTTGGTGATGGTCGTCAGGAAAATGGCACCGAGCCCCGCTCCGATGACCGTGCCGAGTCCACCGGTCAAGCTGACTCCGCCGAGCACCGCGGCAGCAATCACCTGCAGCTCCATTCCGGTACCAGTCTGGTTTGGGACGAAGCCGATATTCATGACAAATACGAGACCGGCCATGGAGGCGGACACCCCAGAGAGAATGAAGGCCAGCATCGTCACCTTTTTGACCGGCAATCCGACGAGGCGTGCACCTTCGGGATTATCTCCGACAGCGTAAAAATAACGTCCAAACCTTGTTCTTGTCAGCCACGAATGCGCTAGCACCACCAGTATCAGCGCAATCCAAACCGGCAGATTCAGCCCGAGATAGGTGACATTGGCAAGCTTTTTATAAAAGTTGGGGATGTTTTCGATCCACATTCCTTTTGTATAAAGAAGCATGAGGCCACGGATGACCCCTAGCATCCCAAGGGTCATGATGATCGATGGCACCTTCAGATACGAAACCCCAACTCCATTCAATAGTCCTACCACCCCACCGACGAGCAGGACAGCGGGGATCACCATCCAGATGCTGACACCCGAGGTCAAAAGCACCCCGCAGACTGCGGCGGATAAGCCCATGATGGACCCTACCGATACGTCAATATTGGAAGTGAGCAGGACAAAGGATTGACCGATTGCCATCACAAGCAGGATGACACTTGCCTTGATCAATAAGGAAAAGGTGTTTCCTGAAAAGAAGCCCGGGTTGATGCTGCTGACGAATAAGAGATAGGCGACAAAGAGCAATACGATGGAAAACTCGCGGGCTTTCAATAACCGGATCAGTTGTGCACTCATCGGTTGCTCACCTCGCAACCGATTCCGAATGCGTAAGATGCGATCGTATCCGGTGTCATGTCCTCCTTGCGCTCAAGTGCCTTTACGAGCCTGCCTTCATACAGCACGACCACCCTGTCACTCAGCTTTACGACTTCCTCGATATCAGAGGAGATTAGGAGGACGGCAAGGCCTTTTTGTTTCAAATTTCGGATGATCTTGTAGATATCCGTCCTGGCATTGGCATCGATCCCCCTTGTCGGTTCATCGAGAATGATGACTTTTGGGGAAGTGGCAAGGCTTTTGGACAGGACCACTTTTTGTTGATTGCCTCCAGAGAGATCCTTGACCTCCTGTTTAATGGAGGTGGTTTTGATTTGTAGTTGCGAGACATAGTCTGCAGCAAGTTCGTCTTCTTTTGTAAAAGGTAAAAATAATTTCGCAAGGCGGTGAAGGATGGTGGAGGACATATTGTTTTGAATGGAAGCGAGTGAGAATATGCCATGCTTATGCCGGTCTTCCGGGACATAGATCAGTCCCTTGTCGATGCGTTGCCTTACGGAAAGGGCTCGAATTTCCTCCCCTTCTAATTGGATGCTGCCACAGGTTGTCGGCATTAGACCTGAGATGGCTTCTGCCAACTCTGTCCGCCCTGCCCCCACCACTCCTGCAATGCCGAGGATTTCCCCAGGGCACAGATTTATCGAGATATCCTTGAATTTTTGTGAAGAAAGATTTTCAACCTGGAGAATCGGCCACCCCTTTTCTTTTGGCGCGGTTTCTTTTTGTTGCTCCGACTTCGGTGTTTGTTTATTTTCAGGCATCAGGCATGCAAGCAGCCTTTCATAAGTGAATTCCGAAGTCGGCCCCTTGGCAGAGATAATCCCGTCCCGCAGCACGGATACTTTGTCGGCAAGCTCAAAGATCTCGGAGAATCTGTGGGTGATATAGATGATGCCGATTCCGGCTTTGGTCAGCTGCCTGATGGTTGTAAAAAGGCTGTCGATCTCCCCGAATGTCAGCGTGGATGTTGGTTCGTCAAGGATCAGGATGTCCGCTTCCCTTGTCAGTCCGCGGATGATTTCTATTAATTGTTGTTCGGCAATGGACATGGTCATCGCGCTTTCTTCAAGCTGCAGGTTCCAGCCGAGCCTTTTGATCAGTTTTTCCACTTTTGCCTTTAAGAGCGCAGGTTTTCCCGGCAGCCCGATGAGGATATTTTCTTCCACCGTCATGTTCGGGAAGATCAACGGTTCCTGTGGTACAAGATAGATGCCGTGATGATGCGCTTCATGTGTGGAGGAAAAACGCACCCGCTTCCCTTTCACGCTCATCGTTCCGCTGTCTGCTTGGTACAATCCCGTGATGATTTTCATCAAGGTCGACTTCCCTGCCCCGTTTCCTCCCACGATGGCGTGCACTTCGTGTGGCAGCACCTCCAAGGACACCCCCTTTAGGACGTGGTTTCCGGAGAACTGCTTATACATAGATTCTATATGAAGGAGAGGATCGTGCTTTGTGTCCATTTCACTCACCACCTTGCCTTTATTTAAGCGCTTACAAATACACATATGAACGTTCCTTGAAGAAATGTTCAAAATCAATCCATGCCTGTTATTTATTTACACAGTAAGGAAAGCGAATATGACAACAACAAATTAATTTTTCCTTTTCGTTCTTTTCTTAAAAGGGCGGGGATATATTTTGGATAAAGCGCGAACATAAATCTTGCTTGCGCACATTTGTTGAGGAGTGTACAGCAGATGACACATGACAGTTATACAGAGAATCTTCTAATAAAAGTAGCCTGGTATTACTACAAAGACAATTTGACCCAAAATGAGATCGCCTCATTATTGGGGATTTCCCGCACGAAGGTGGTCCGATTGCTGGAGCGTGCCCGGGTCGAGGGGATCGTCCAGTTCCAGATCAAGGGGATGGAAACGAACGGTTTGACGATAGAAAAGGAATTCATCGAAGCTTTTTCCCTTCCACATGTGTTCATCATCCCTACCCCGCCGAATGAAAAAGACCTGAATGACAGCCTGTCGCGGGCGGCCGCC
>LQXN01000058.1 GCA_001648575.1 Sutcliffiella horikoshii DSM 8719
CCTCTCAGGTCGGCTACGCATCGTCGCCTTGGTGAGCCGTTACCTCACCAACTAGCTAATGCGCCGCGGGCCCATCTGTGAGTGATAGCCAAAACCATCTTTCAATAAAGAACCAGGAGGTTCCTTATATTATCCGGTATTAGCTCCGGTTTCCCGAAGTTATCCCAGTCTCACAGGCAGGTTGCCCACGTGTTACTCACCCGTCCGCCGCTGACCTTCCAAAAGCAAGCTTTTGAAAGATCCGCTCGACTTGCATGTATTAGGCACGCCGCCAGCGTTCGTCCTGAGCCAGGATCAAACTCTCCAATAAAGAGTCTGAGCTTTTGCTCAAAATTTGCTAGCTTGTGTTACTTAAATCATTTTGCCAGTTCCATAGAACCGACGTTATGACGCTGTTGTTTTGTTTAGTTTTCAAAGATCATTCAATATTATGGAGCGGGTGATGGGAATCGAACCCACGACATCAGCTTGGAAGGCTGAGGTTTTACCATTAAACTACACCCGCAATATTCAAAATCGGGAAGACAGGATTTGAACCTGCGACCCCTTGGTCCCAAACCAAGTGCTCTACCAAGCTGAGCTACTCCCCGTTTACTTTATAAGTAATGGCGCGCCCGAGAGGACTCGAACCCCTAACCTTTTGATCCGTAGTCAAACGCTCTATCCAATTGAGCTACGGGCGCTTCATATCAGTGTTTGTTATAATGTCGCTCTCAGAGGCGACTTAACTATAATATCAATTTCAGCGTTTTATGTCAACACTTTTTTGAAATTATTTTTGGTGCGGCCGAGAAGAGTCGAACTTCCACGGGGTTGCCCCCACTAGGCCCTCAACCTAGCGCGTCTGCCATTCCGCCACGACCGCGAAAATGAATGGCTAGTAAAAATGTATGGTGCGGGTGAAGGGACTCGAACCCCCACGTCAAAGACACTAGATCCTAAGTCTAGCGCGTCTGCCAATTCCGCCACACCCGCATACATCAATATAAAGTTGGCTGGGCTAGCTGGATTCGAACCAACGCATGTCGCAGTCAAAGTGCGATGCCTTACCGCTTGGCTATAGCCCATTGAATATGCTCCGTGAATTTAACTTCTTAGAGTAAGCTACATGAGCTTACACCGCAGATATTATTATGACTATTTCAGAAGGAAATAGGCGGAATAATATCGACACCAAAATCCACGAGACTTCTCAAAAGAAAAGAAGAGTAGTTCTAAGTTGTTGTATAAGAGGAGATTGTAAAATCCCTCTGGTGGAGGATGACGGGATCGAACCGCCGACCCCCTGCTTGTAAGGCAGGTGCTCTCCCAGCTGAGCTAATCCTCCAGATAGGAAGCGGGCAGCAAAGCACAAATGCTTTGCAACCCACTTAGTAGTGACCCGTACGGGATTCGAACCCGTGTTACCGCCGTGAAAGGGCGGTGTCTTAACCGCTTGACCAACGGGCCTTAATAAAATGGCGGAGAAGGAGGGATTTGAACCCTCGCGCCGCTTACACGACCTACACCCTTAGCAGGGGCGCCTCTTCAGCCACTTGAGTACTTCTCCAAATATGGCTCCACCAGTAGGATTCGAACCTACGACCCTTCGGTTAACAGCCGAATGCTCTACCGCTGAGCTATGGTGGATTATTGCAAAGTGTTCCCGACGGATCTAAGAAGTAGCAGACGCCGAACGTCCCGATTTCGGGAAGCATTTCAGTGAAGTTGCTCAATCGGTACGCTGTAGAGTCTCGAAGAAGCTTATTCGAGCGTGCTCTACCGCTGAGCTATGGTGGAATAATAATACGGTATAGTGCTTATTTTCTCTCTTATCCCTCGCAACCGACTGTTTTAATTTTAATAAGCATGTCCTAAAAAGTCAAGTTTTTTCGAAAGATAATGATATATTATCATAATTGTCATTGGTGCGCTTTTTTAAAACAGCGACTAGAATAAATTATCATATTTTACCGTTGTATGTCAACATGCTTTTTGATTTCTCTTAGTTTCCCTCTACATTTTCCACATCTATACTTTGTCGTATTCACCCTTCTTACTCTTTTATATAAATGGCGGCAATCGATGCATTCATATATGCGGAACGTTTTCGGCTTGGGCTCTTCTGTAAGGATCGGGGTGCAGAACCTTGGAGCTCCCACTTCTTTGAGTAAAACGCGGAAATCCCGATCTCGGTGCTTATATCCTTTTCCTTGGATGTGTAAGTGATAATGACAGAGTTCATGTTTGATTATCCCAACAAGCTCGTCCATTCCCAAGGCGTCGTAGTATTTCTTGTTTATTTGGATGTTACTTGTGGAGGTCAAGTATCTCCCTCCTGTTGTTTTCAAACGGTGGTTGAATGAAGCTGTATGTAGAAATGGTCTATTGAAATAGGATATAGATATATCTTCTATCAGCTTCTGAAGATCCTTGTCTTCCATTTGTCCTCCCCCTTCTTTTGAACCCTCCTCATTATACTGCATACTATAGAAGAAATTAAGTCATATTTGTAGCCTTCGAGTTAAATGTAGAAGGAGGTACTAAGAAGATGCCATCTTGGTTTAGGAAGCAGATGCAGCGGGCCTACCTGGAAAAGGATCGTTACCAAATAAAAATGTTGAATCAGTGTTGGTTTTTTTACTATAAGAAGAATGTCTAAAGATAAACCCCGAGCAGCATAGAAAATTGCGCTCGGGGTTTATATTGTGACGAAATTATACTTCCTGTTTTTCCGGTTGCAGCATAGTGAGTGAGACTCGTCCTTTGTTCACTTCCACGCCGTCCACCCAAACCGTGACAATGTCACCTACTGACACAATATCGAGTGGATGCTTTACAAATCGGTTGCTCAGTTTGGAGATATGGACTAGGCCGTCCTGTTTCACTCCGATATCAACGAACGCTCCGAAGTCGACCACATTGCGGACGGTCCCTTCAAGTTCCATCCCTTTTTGCAGATCCTCCATTTTCAGAACGTCTTGCTTGAGAAGCGGAGTCGGCATATCATCACGGGGATCACGCTCTGGTCTGATCAAGGAATCGATAATATCCTGCAGAGTGATAGGACCGATGTTCAGGTCCTCTGCCAGCTTTTCGATTTCCGCGCCTTTCAGGGCATCTTGTAATTTGGATGTACCAATCTCTTTTTCGGAAGCACCTAGTTGCTTTAGCAGTTTTTTTACATCTGAATAGGTTTCCGGATGGATGCCAGTTCTATCAAGGGGCTGTTTACCATCGATGATTCGAAGGAACCCGATGCACTGTTCATAAGTCTTGGCTCCAAGTCTCGGGATTCCTTTAAGATCTGCCCTGCTGGCGAACTTCCCTTCTTCCTCACGTTTTTTGACAATATTATTTGCGACTGTCTTTGATAGTCCTGCGACATATTGCAGCAAGGAGGAGGAGGCAGTGTTAACGTTCACACCTACCTGGTTTACAACTGTTTCCACCACAAAATTCAGGGATTCTGCCAGACGTTTTTGAGCAACATCATGCTGATACTGACCAACCCCTACTGATTTCGGGTCTATTTTTACCAGTTCAGCCAATGGATCTTGAAGTCTTCTGGCAATGGAAACTGCACTTCTTTCTTCCACCTGTAAGTCCGGAAATTCTTCTCTCGCCAGGTCAGATGCGGAATAGACACTCGCACCTGCTTCATTGACGATGAGGTAGGAAATGTTTTTTCCGCTTTCTTTCATTACCTCTGCGATAAGCTGTTCCGTTTCACGCGATGCCGTGCCGTTGCCAATTGCCACTACTTCGATTTGGTGGGTTGCCAGGACATCGATCAGGCTTTTGATTGCCTCTTCACGCTTATGGGCACCTGTATGCGGATAGATGACACTGATATGAAGCACTTTTCCGGTTTCGTCAACAACGGCAAGCTTGCAGCCGGTGCGATATGCCGGGTCCACCCCCAACACAACCCGACCTTTTAAAGGTGGTTGAAGTAAAAGGTTTCTCAGGTTTTCTGAAAAGATATGGATAGCCTGTTCTTCTGCTTTTTCGGTCAACTCTTTTCGGATTTCACGCTCAATGGCAGGTTCGATCAACCGCTTGTAGCTGTCGTCTATCGCTTCCTTGATAAGAGGGGTTGCAATGGATGATTCTCTTTTAATCACCTGACGATTCAAGTAATCGATGATTCTGTCAGTCGGGGCGGAAACAGACAGGCGCAATACCTCTTCTTTTTCCCCGCGGTTTACCGCTAGAATCCTATGCGGAAGAATCCTGGAAATCGCTTCTTCATATTCATAGTACATTGCAAAGACTTCTTTTTCGTCTTTTTCTGCCTTTTTGACTGTCGAAACGAGCTTCCCTTGCTTGAAGGTCAGGTCGCGGATGTATTGGCGAAAGGATGGTTCGTCTGAAAAAGTTTCGGCAAGAATATCCTTTGCACCCTCAAGCACCTCTTCAATAGAAGTAACTTCTTTTTCTTCGGACAAGAAGCCTTGTGCTTTTTCTTCCAGTGATGGTGATGACGGGAAGGTAAACAGCCATTGTGCAAAAGGCTCCAGTCCTTTTTCTTTTGCAACCGTTGCTTTTGTACGGCGTTTTTGCTTGTACGGACGGTATAAGTCCTCAACTTGCTGCAGCTTTGTCGATTTTATAAGGCTAGCTTTCAGTTCTGGAGTGAGTTTTCCTTGTTCTTCAATGAGGCGGATTACTTCATCTTTTCTATTTTCAAGGTTTTGTATGTATTGCCATTTTTCCATTACCGCTCTGATTTGGACTTCATCAAGCGACCCGGTCTGTTCTTTTCGGTATCTGGCGATAAAAGGAACTGTATTGCCCTCTTCTAGGAGTGCAATTACTTTTTTAGCCTGTGCTTTAGTTACTTCAACGTCTTTGACTAGTAAATTTACCAGTTGTTCTGTTTTTTCGTTCCATTCCAATTTTATAGCCTCCCAACTTAATAACCCATCTTCCATTTTAGCAAAATAATGAACAAAGAAAAAAGACTAACATTAATTTGTTAGTCTCGGAACATGTTTTTCGTCAAAATTTAAGCCTGACATTCTCCCTAATGGATTTCACCGGAGATGATGGTGACATCATCCATTCCATTACCGGTAAACATTGCAGCGATCTCAAGCAGGGACGTTGCAGATGGGATATCCTTGATGTAACGCTTTACAGAAGGGATATTCAATCCATCCGAGTAGATGAAGAACTTCATTTTGGAACTGTAGGGAAAACGATGGGTTTTAAGGTTTTGAGGTTTTCCAGAAAGGTAGCCTTTAACCGGAAGAGGATAGATAAGCTTCTCTGTCGGAGGATATAAGAAGAATCGAATATTTCCAACACAGCTGTATACAACCTCCTGCAGGCCATAATGGACCTTCAACACGGATACCGCTGCTCCACGCTTATTCTTCATTGCTTCGTTACAAGCTTTCATGATTACCGAAACGTCCTCTGTTTCATGATCTTTGGCAGCGGAGATAACCGCTTGTGATGCATCATGAGCGTGCTCCCCACTACCTAGGCCATCAGCCACCACACACAGAAAATAATCGTCTGTTGTGTTCACATAGTAGCTGTCCCCACAGAAATACATTCCGTTTTTCGCATTCTGGTAGGCATTGACGTTCGCTCTTTCATGTTTGAATTGTTCTATCATGTAAAGATCTCCGTTGTTGCATTATCAGCCATGAATGCCTGTTTCAGCTTGGTAAGCGCCTTACGTTGCAGCCTGGATACATGCATTTGAGAAATACCCAGTTTTTCCCCTGTTTCTTTTTGACTCATGTTTTTAAAGAATGTGCATTCGATAATTTGCTTCTCGCGCTCTGATAGCACGTGGAAGATTTTTTGCAATAGAAGTTGTTGATCGACTTGATCAAAGCCTGAATCCTGATTTCCTACGATATCAAGAATGGTCACCGTGCTTCCGTCAGAGTCAGCCTCAATGGCATTATCAACAGACAGAGCTTGGTAGTTCTGGCTCATTTCCATCGCTTCCAAAACTTCTTCTTCTGTAACTTCCAAATAATCCGCAATCTCATAAACTTTTGGTGAACGTTGAAGTTCATTTGTCAGTTCCTCGACTGCAGACTTTATCTTCGGTCCTATTTCTTTAATTCTGCGAGGGACATGGACACTCCATGTCTTATCACGCAGGAAGCGTTTGATTTCTCCTATGATGGTCGGTACGGCGAAAGCTTCGAAACTTCTGCCGAAACTAGCATCAAAACGCTTCATTGCTCCTAGCAATCCAATCATCCCAACTTGGGATAGGTCTTCATGAAAGGCTTTGCCTCTTGAATATTTACGAGCGATGGATTCAACAAGTGCCGTATAATGCTCGACTAATTGCAACTGCGATACTTCACAACCGTCTTGTTGGTACCGCTCTAATAGCATATTAACATCCAGCTTATTGGACTGAGATTGATTCTGCATCCCTTTCCACCTGCTCTCCTTGTACATACTTTGTCATGAAGACTGTAACGCCCTGATTGCTGTGCACCTTCACATCATCCATCAGCGTTTGGATTAAGAATAATCCTAACCCTCCTTCTGGCAAAGTTTCTACTGGTTGCGACTCGGTGTATGGACCCAGTTCCTCTCTCACTTTATCAAAGTCAAAGCTTTGACCATTGTCAGCTACCACCAACTCGAGCCGATCTTTATAAATCCCAAATCCGATTCGAATATTACCTTTTTCGTCTTGCTTATAAGCGTGCTCTACTGCATTTGTGCAAGCCTCGCTTAACGCAATCTTGATATCTTCAATTTCATCGTATGAAAAGCCCATACGATTCGCAATTCCAGACAAGGTAAGTCGGATGACTCCTACGTATTCCGCCTTGGCCGGAAACGACATTTCTATATAATCGTAAGCCCGATTCATTGTTCCCCCACCTTTAAGTGAACTTTTAATGGCTAATTCCATTAGAAAAAAAGCCCTATTTGATTTCCATTATTCCCGCAAGACCAGTGATATCGAACAATCTTTTCAAACGGTCGGACAAACCCATCAAACGAAAGACACCGCCGTTTGCCTTAACGGTTTTAAAGAAACCAACAAACATTCCTAAGCCTGTGCTGTCCATATAGTTAACATTGGATAAGTCAAAAATGAGCTCTCCAGTGAATCCTTCTAATAACGGGGCAACCTTTTCCTTTACCTTTGGTGCAGTGTAGGCATCAATTTCCCCTTCCAGAACAACTGTCGTCTGGTTTAAATCTTCTTTTATCTGAATGTCCATATGCATTCTTACGTCACCCCAAACATGAATTAGAATTCCAATTTCAGGTCATCCCAATACTAAATACCCGCTTCACGGACATTTAAACCTTTCTTTTTAAAATAATTAAGGTAAAGTCGTCCCTGAGCTGAAAGTCCTGGATTTTCTCCAAGTCCCTATACACCATTTCCACTATGGCTTGTGGGGGCAGGTGGATATAGGATCGTATTAACTCTATTATTTTTTCAACCTCTACAAAGCCTTCATCTGTACGGCATTCTGTCACTCCGTCAGAAAATAGGATAACCATATCATCTACTTCTATTTCTTTTTCATATTGCTGATAAGTCGCCAGTCGGTCTATCCCAAGTACAAGTCCCCTTGCATCCAGTTCATAGAATTCATTTTTCTTCGCATCAAAATATAGAGGCGGCTCATGTCCTGCAGAAGAGAAAGAGAAGAGATGTTTGTGAAGGTCATACATGCCATAAAACATGGTGATGAACATGCTCGAATCCACATTTTGCTCTACCACTCTATTTAAATTCCCGAGAACATAACTCGGAGCAACTCTGGTATCTGGTAAGCTATCCATTGCATATTTGATCATACTCATACACATCGCCGCCGGAATTCCTTTTCCGATGACATCGGCGATCGCGACACTGAACGAATCATTTTCACTGTGAACAAAGTGGTAATAGTCCCCGCTCATATGCTTGGCAGGTACACTTATCGCACCGATCTCCACAGAATCCGTTTCAGGTATTTTCGTTTCCAGCAGTGTCTGCTGCACATTTGCCGCGATTTCGATTTCTGTTTGAATCTCCTGCTGCCTGTGACGCAGACTTTGATGTTCCCGATAGGCAATCCCATATCCAATCATGACTTCAAGAAGGAAGTCCAAGGAATGCAGGATGTTGTCAGGGATTTCTGGAGACAGATTCTGCAACATCGATTTATGAACACTTATGATCTCTTCCGGAGACACCCTCTCCCCAAGAAGCCTCCTGCTGAATTCCTGTCCCTTATATAAAGCCTCTTCTGATTGCCTGTTCAGATAGGCTGAAAGAATTTCTTTATATTCCGATTCTAAATCTTTATAATTCATGGGTTATTCCCCCTTCTAGCGAATCCACTTCACGGCATAGATTGCCGTCCCTTCTTCCGAAGAAGAATCTATCTGAAACGAATCCATCAACCGTTTAACACCAGGAAGTCCCGCTCCGAGTCCTCCTGAAGTGGAAAAACCATCTTCCATGACCTGACGAATATCGGGAATCCCGGGACCATCATCCGTAGCGATCACTTTCAGTCCCCTTTTTCCATACTCGTCCAATTCTTCGATACAAATCTGGCCTGTACCTGCATATAAATAAATATTTCGAGCCAACTCAGAGATTGCCGTAGTTATCCTCGCTTGGTCTACTGTGCCGAAACCAAGATCTTTGGCGACATTCCTACCCATTTGCCGGGCAGCGACAATATCCCATTCGTTTCTAATGCTTACACAGGATTGGACAGTCATCATTTACTCCCCCAGTTCCTGTTGTAATTTCTCTAGACCCTTTTCTAAATCTAGTGCTGTGAACACTTCATCCAACTGAATCCCAAGCTCGACCAAAGTAATGGCTACCGCTGGCTGGATACCCGTCAAAACAACTTGCGCTCCCATAAGTTTTGACATGCTTATTACGTCCCCAAGCACTTTAGCAATGAAAGAGTCAATCATATCCACAGATGTCAGGTCGATAACGACACCGTTCGCACCCGTTTCATGGATTCTATTTAGAAGATCCTCCTGAAATTGCAACGCAGTTTGATCATCTAATTCCCATTGTATCGATATTAAAAGGCAATTATGCAATTTTAATATAGGTATTCTCACATTTGATCCCCCACAGTCACAATTTGTCTGTTTGTTAACTCAAGTGCCGTCTCGATCCCTTTTTTCAAGGAATTCTTCGTAATAATTTGATCCAGGTTGATACCTAAATTGACGATGGTTTGAGCTATTTCAGGGCGTATCCCCACAAGCAGACACTTTGCACCGACAAGGCGGACCGCTTCTGCTGCCTGTATGATATGATGCGCCACCATTGTATCTACTACAGGCACACCAGTGATATCGATCAATACAACTTCCGCCCGGTGTTTGACGACACCTTGCAAAAGGTTTTCCATGATCTGTCTTGCACGTTCTGTGTCAATGGTGCCGACTAACGGCATCACAGAGATTCTATCGAATACCGGGATCAGCGGTGCAGCCAATTCCTGCAGTGCGATCTTCTGCATGGAAACAGTGTGTTCCCAAGATCCAGTATAAGTTTGCAAAATTTCATTCCCGACCGGGCGAAGCCACTGATCAAAATCATACATCAACGAGACTTTACGGCTGTCGCCCGCACCTTCTGTCATTCCTTCATATACGATTTTCCCAAAAAGGGTCAGACCTTCCGTAACATAAACAAGCGGCCATCCAAAACGAACAATTTTCTCGGCAAAGTCCGTTAACACAGTAGACAAGTCATCTGAGTTCTGGCTGATATTATTTAACAACAGGTTGATATATTCACGACTGGTACTCAGGTACACCTTATCGGAGATAGCCTTGAATTCCTTTTGCTCGCCAATTTCGTCCATGCCTTCAATCCAGCGATTGAAAATTGTTTCACGGTTTTCCTCAATATAAATGATTATCTCCTGATTCATTATCCCGGCTCCTTTTCTGGTGATAAATATATTAATAAATTTTATAAATATTTCTAGTATCGCTAATACCACTATAAATTTTAATCATTTTAAAAGTCAAATATGTTTAATCCCATTCCATCCATAATTGTGGTTTATTTGCCTAATTATGGTGGTATCTTCTAATATATATCCGGTGTACATAGAAAGATTTGTTTAATTGGTGTGTTGTGCGAAACACTTGGGTCCGACAAACCAGAAGATTTCCCCTAGGAGCTATCTCACAATTGATTCTTCGCCCAGTACAACATTTATCAGCCAAGATGCTTTTTTTACTCCTGCAAAATAAAAAAGCTACTCACGCTCTTGTGAATAGCTTTTTATCGATAAAACGGATTCAACATATTAAAAGTCAATAAGTCCTAAACTTATTTGAAGCGCCTCATCCACTTTGTCCATCATCTCTTCGTCAAGATGAGTTATTTTGTCCGTCAACCTTTGTTTATCAATTGTTCGAATTTGTTCGAGCAGGATAACAGAGTCACGTTCAAAACCATATCGCTTTGCATCGATTTCTACATGGGTTGGGAGTTTGGCTTTTTGGATTTGAGCAGTAATGGCAGCTACTATAACGGTTGGGCTAAATCGATTTCCGATATCATTTTGGATGACAAGTACTGGTCGAACGCCTCCTTGCTCAGACCCAACAACCGGGGATAAATCAGCAAAATAAACGTCACCGCGTTTGACAATCAAATGACTAACCCCCGCTAACTAAGCGTTCAACCGTATGCTCCGCCTCATATTCAGCCAAGAAAGCTTCAGATGCAATGTTTAAATTAATTTTAGACATTTCCATGTAGCCACGTCTCATGGACTCGCGAATTTGACGTTTTTTTCGCTCGCGAAGATACATCTTTGTTGCTTGAAAGATTAATTCGTTTCGATTGCCGTTTTCTTGTTTTACCAAACCATCTAATTCCGATACTAAGTTTTGAGGTAATCGAATCAAGATTTCAGTTGTTGCGCTGGATTCAGACACAGCATACACCTCCAAGAACTACAGACACTTAATACTATTCCATATTCCATAATACCATCAATACCGATAAATGCAAAGTCTATTTAGCGAATTCTTCACTATTATCACTATAAAAACCCTTTTTTATGCAGAAAATTACCATTTACTATTCTACGGGTTTGTCCTGCAGATAATTTCTCACTTCTATTATATTTTTATTCCGCCAAAACATGCGCGGCACCCTGTAACTGATCATGCAAGGCACTTCATAATTGATTGTTTCAAGCTTGGCAGCGACATCATTTGAGCTTATCTGTTTATCCCCTTGTTTTCCGATAAGTGTCACCTTGGTTCCGATCGGCAATTCATACGGCAGCTTGACCATGAATTGATCCATGCAGATCCTGCCAATAATTGGCGCGGGTTTTCCATCCACTAAAACGTCCATCCCTTGCAGTTTCCGGATCCAGCCGTCCGCATATCCGACAGGAACCGTCCCGACCCATTCTTCTTCCTTAGTTGTGTAGGTCGCCCCATAACTCACGCTTTCTCCAATGGAAAGCTTTTTCACATGCACAAGCTTTGTGTGTAGGGAAAACGCCTCTTTAAGCGGAAACGGCAAGGTCGGTTCCATTTCTGGAGAAGGCGTCAATCCGTACATGGCAATGCCGACCCGGACAGCGTTAAAGATGCGTGTCGGAAACCTTAGCGTAGTGGCACTGTTCCCACAGTGGACCAATGGAATATTGTAATGTTTAGTGATTTCGTCCAGCATGACATCGAACCTTTTAAACTGTTGCTCTACATATTGGGATTGCAACTCATCAGCTGTCGCAAAATGAGTGTAGACCCCCTCCATTTGAAGATGTGGCGCTTTTTCGGTCAGTTTCATGATGTGAGCCACTTCCTCTTTTGTCCGCACACCAATACGCCCCATCCCTGTATCCAGTTTCAGATGGAGGTTGACCGTTTCTAATTGAGCGTCATCATAGGCGCTGACCGCTTCTTCCACCCATTCCTTTTGAAAGACAGTCAAAGTGATTTTCTCTTTGGCCGCGAGCGGCAGATCAGATACCCTTGAAGCCCCCAGAACAAGTATCGGGGCGGTGATGCCTTGTTTCCTTAGCGACATCGCCTCATCCAGGAAGGAAACCGCAAGATATTTCGCACCAGCTTCCAGGGCAACTTTCGCAACCTGCGCATCCCCATGGCCATACGCATTCGCCTTCACGACCGTTATGACAACAACACCCTCTGTCACATGCCTCTGCAAAGCCCTCACATTCTCATATATACAATCCAAGTCCACTTCAACCCAAGTATCCCGATGAAAACTAGACATCCTCCAAAGCACTTCCTTTTAACCATAACTAAAAATAATATGTACTATCATACCCAAAAAACCCACGAAAGTCATGCCTCAGCAATGCCCTTCGACATGGAGGGCGAAATTCCTTTGGGGGTCTGACCCCCAAAGGAGGTTTTTTTAACTAATTTAAACAAAAACAAAAATACAGGCCCGTCTCAACGGGCCCGCTAGTGTGTAGACAAAGCTTAGAATAATTAAATTCCCTAGTTGATCGCAGTGGAAGGAGCGTAGACTCCTGCGGGAGGAAGGGACAGGTAAGACCCCGCAACGGAGTGAGGAGGCTTACGGACCGCCCGCTGGAAAGCGAAGCTCCTGGAACGGAGATCAACTGTTCCAACAAATAACCTAACTAATTTATAGTTTATCAACAGTCTGACAGGCCCGTCTCAACGGGCCCGCTAGTTTGGTGTTTTATTGGTTGTTCAGTTATATATTAACAATTTACCAGATGTGGAATTTCTATTTGATTGCTGCGCCTTGGACGGAGCGCGCTACCATGAGCAGCTCTTCTTGTGTCAGGTCTTTGGATGCCAGGGTGAAGTCGACTCCTTGGTAGGTCCATGTCAGGCTGTTTTCTGTCATGGCTCCGACTGTGAAGCCAAGGTCAGCTGGTTGCCCGTTGATGAATGTGGAAGTCGGGATATCGGCATTTCGTGCTTTTTCCTGAATCAATGTGAAGGTCTTATCTCCTTCATAGGTCATGACGACACGTTTTCCATTGGCTGTTTCCACCACCGTCTCTTCTTTGAGCTCAGAGCCCGCCGGGGTATCAAGCGGTGTCATGGCAGAAAACTCATCCGTTTCTTCCGTGACAGGTCCGGAGGCAGGCATTTCCAGGCTTGCACGGGCACCGGTCATGTTCTTTTTCACATCAAATGCATCTGCATCGAAGCTTGCATCAAATTTGAAATCAGAGAACTCCACTAATACCAATGGCTTTTTATCCGGATCCATGACTTTTACAGAAACTGGCGACAAATCTTTCTTGTTAAGCGTAATTTCCTGTGTTGGCAGCAGCTTATTATTTTGGTAGTTTGTTTTTGTTTCGAACACATAGTGTTCTTCCGTTGCAGTGAAAGTCGCATCAGGATCGTTTTTGATGTCGTTGACAAGTGATTCGAACAAGTAGGCTTGGCTGCTGTTTTGCGGCCATTCGCTGTGGAAGCGGAAGCTCTTGTTCAACGCCGGCGTCAAGACGAAAACCCCTTCATCATTGCGGATGATGATTTGACTTTGGTCTTTTTCAGCATTTTTCAGGTTGACTCTGTAATAATTCGGTTTGTTGTGACCGATTTGCACTTCATATACTTGCGGCTCTGCGCCAGTTTGAAGTGTCATTTTTGCATTGGACTCATAGCTTTTCATCTCTTCCACTTTCGCACCAAGAGAAGCTGTTACATCCTCTTTCGACTTCGTACCGCACCCTGCGAGAACAAGGATACTCACAAGGCCAACCACTAACAATAGCCATGCTTTTCTCAAATTATTCATCCCCTTTGCTTTCAATACATGATTATCTTAGAGAAAAGTGAGAGTGCAGAGATTACAGGCCAGCCGCTTCTATACGTATTGCAGGTTGGCTGCACCTCTTACTTGTACACCTTGTCTCCTTTCTGAACTATGTATATGAGCAAGTTTTGGGGAATATGCAGACTAGCTTGACAAGCTTTCGATAATTACTTGCGCGATCGCATATTGTTCACTGTGGGATATGGACAGATGGACCCTGCCATCTTCGAGCGAAGGTGCAGCAAAATAAGGCTTCCCTAGTTCGGTGGATGCAATCGTCATATCTTGAAAGCTGAGCCCTTTGCCGATGCCGGTTCCTTTTGCTTTTGAAAAAGCTTCTTTTGCGGCAAAACGGCCTGCAAGGAACTCCACTTTTCTTTTTTGTCCGAGGGAATGGAATTTTTCCTTTTCAACAGGGGTGAGGATTCGATCTATAAAATTCGGCTGGCGATCCATCAACTTCTGGATTCGCGCAAGCTCGACGATATCTATCCCGGTTCCAATAATCATACTTTTACCAACCTTTCTCATATAATAGTAATGTATGCTTCAATTCACCTAATAAGACAATCAGGGTGGTTACATGGTACTCTTACATATAGACTATTCGCATCAGGCTTTTTACTAATTCGGAAACGTAACAGCCTATATATATAGAAGGGGTGAAGTCAATGTTTGTCCGAACGGAAAATTTCCGTACGTTTAGAAGATTATATCCTATTATCACCATAATTGTAGCCATCCATCTTGTTTTATGGCTGCTTGTACAGTTTTCACCAACGATACTCAACCTGACAGTAGGTTTCAATCTACTTGTATGGCAAGGGGAGTATTGGCGGCTTGTCACACCCATCTTCCTCCATGCAAGCCTGACACATCTTTTGTTCAACTCACTGTCCTTGGTGCTGTTCGGCCCAGGGGTCGAGCGTATGTTAGGAAAGTGGAAGTTCATCATGTTCTACCTGCTTGGAGGCATTATCGCCAATGTGGCGACTTTGCTTTTAAAACCTGAAATCTATTCGCATCTCGGGGCTTCTGGTGCTATATTTGCGATTTTCGGCCTGTATTTTTATATGGTGTTCCTGCGCCCAGACCTTTTGGATCGGTCGAATTCACAGGTTATCTTAACCATTTTGGTGATAGGGCTTGTGATGACATTTCTGAACCAGAACATAAACGTGGTTGCCCACCTGTTTGGATTTTTTGCCGGAACGGTATTGGCTCCTTTCTTTTTAGGAAAAGGACCGAACTCGTCCCCAAGATCTTTCCGCACCATCTTCCCTAAAGCAGACAGGCCAAGGGGTCCAAAGAATCAAAAGCAGACCATTATATGGATTGTATTGATCGGTTTGGTGCTTGTCGGGGTCCTGGCAAGGTATTTGTAATATTAAAAGGCTGTTTTCGCAAACTTTGTTGCTTTTCGTATTTCCAATCAGCCCGTCTATCGTGCTCATTTCCCTGTTATGCAATGAATACCGCTTGCAAATTCAAGACTATGTAAGCAATGAAAAGTCCAATTGCCGACTTTGAGAAAAGAGCCTATTAAAAACAAAAGCAAGGGAGTCGGTTATACGACGTTCCCTTGCTTTTTTTCATAAGAATACCACTCATAGATCCGGTGGCCATCTTCATTTTCAACGTCCACCACTTGGAAGTTCTTTCCCCCAAGTCCGGTTTTGATCGAAGCCTTCACAGTATAAAGCTTTCTTTTCCCTTGAAAAAATGACTCTCTCAATTCGAAAGATTGGATCCGCTTTTTCCTCACCAGGACGATGGTTTTGCTGAGATGACGGAAGGAAAGCTGCAATTGTTCCCCATCTCCACTCCCGCTCGGGCCAACAGACCAGCCGGCCGTCTTGAATTGGCTGTATCCAAGAAGCAACGCTACCCCTACTGACAGGAAAGCAAAATATCCATACGGTTGAAAGAAGTAGGCAAATGGTGCAGAAAGCAGGATCGCAGGCACACCAAGCCTGATCATATAACGAATGAAGGAACGCTTCGGCAAAGGATTTATGGTTTGTGACAGTTTGTAGGATGGTACAAACTCTTTTAAAAGGGCCTCGACTTCCGCCATTTTCACCAATGGGAAAAGGATTGTCGAAAAGTCCGCTTCCTTTCCACCGGAGCTTCCGGCACTTTCCACATAAACCGTCGCATATCCGAATGGCTGCCTCAAAAGATTCTGCGTAATCCTGATTGCCTGGATCCTCCCAAGGGAAATGGTCAATTGCCTTTTTTCGATGATTCCCCTTGAGATCTGCAACTCATCCTTATTTTTCACAACGGTAAAATTTCCATATTTGAACATGGTCATCAGGATGGATATGAGCCAAGAGAGGAACAGTACCAGAAATACAATCGAAGCAATCAGGAACACACTCGTTTGCAGGACCATTCCGAAGCGATCAATGATATCTTCATATGGCACGATTTGGTCAAACTGAGA
Organism: Sutcliffiella horikoshii DSM 8719; assembly: GCA_001648575.1. Lineage (GTDB taxonomy): Bacteria > Bacillota > Bacilli > Bacillales > Bacillaceae_I > Sutcliffiella_A > Sutcliffiella_A horikoshii. Next base: position 16,218 of record LQXN01000058.1, read on the forward strand.
CACAAAGGCGATGACTGCTGAGAGGACGACCCCGATCCCTCCGGAGGTTGTCCCGACAATGAACAATGACTTCCAGGAAACCGTAAAAGTCGGCTTTGGCAGTTCTTCAACCGGCTCAAGATCAGGGATTTCCGTTTCATTCAGGTCATCTGCCTCGTCCCGGACCTCAGCCTGATGCTTTTTATACAGCAGAGCCTCCCTTAAACGATGGGCTTCTTCCTTAGTGACAGCGGTCAGGCTCGCCTCGGCCTCGGTACCGCCACCTGCCGTCTCGACCTGGACTTTCACCAAGCCGAATATCCGTTGAATGATGCCTTCTGATGTATCCAATGTCTGGATTCTCTCTTGGGGGATGAAACGTCTTTTTCTCACAAAAACGCCGTATTCCATCCGCAGTTCGCCATCCTCGATCCAATAATAAAAGCGATACCAGGATATGATGCCGACCACGATCAAACCTGCAAACCACAGGATCATGACACCAATATAGATGATCCCGAACCACCCATCGCCCCTGCTTCCGAAGAAAACGAACAGGATGATCGGAAACAGCAGTTCACGCAGTTGCTTGAAAAATCCTACGGCGATAGAGGCAGGATGCATCCTTCTTTTCTCAAACATCATCTTCTGTCACCCTTGCAAGTCTTGATATGTAGTCACGAAGCTGATCTGCCTGTTCTTCGTCAAGTGCAGGAATCTCATGAATGGTCGCCGCCGTCGAAATCAAGACAGTGGAAAGGTGGTACTTTTTCAAAATCGGCCCTTGTCTCGTATCCACATGTTGGACGCGAACCATCGGAACCAATGTCCTTCTCTTTATAAAAATGCCATGCTGAAGGTCGATTTCATGCTCATGCACCTCATATCGCCATCGTTTCCAATGCATGGACGGGAAGATAAATACGGTAAAAATAAAAATAATGACAAATAGTCCCCCCGCTATCACCAATGTCCACCAAGGCAGTTCAAAGGTGCGCTGGATAAACCAAAATCCCCCTGCCAGCAATAAGTAGAAGATGGCATTAAGCGCGGCGGATATCCTCCATACCGACAGTGCTTTTCTATCTATCATCTGTTTAGGCTCCGGCCTCATGTCATTCCCTCCATAATAACTTGATAGCAGCTTATTCTCGTTGCCGCAGTTCCTAGTATACTACTTAACGGTATCATTGGAAAATTTTATTTGATGATGAAGGAGGCACCATCCACTATTTCAATATTGGAAAAGCCTTTCATATCACGCATCAGTTGAAAAAGTGCTTCATCCTTTTGTTTCGCTTCAATCATACAATGAATTTCAGGTGTGCTCCCTTTGGCACCTTGCAGAAAATCCATAAACATCTTAGGGTCCACATAGTCAGAATGCGCCCTGAAATTCTTCTCATCCCTAGGACTTGATATGTGCATTTTAACTGGCAGCGGAGAGTACTCCCATGTCTGTACGACCCGCCCCCAGTCTTCCTCCCAAGGCTTGGCTTCTTTTTCATAATGAGCAAGATGGTGATGGTAGTCAAAAACAAGGGGCACATTCAACTTTTCACACACATATAAAGCATCACGAAGATGGAATGTCGTGTCATCGTTTTCTAGTATGATCATTTCTTGTAGCGATCGGGGCACCAATGCCCAGTTGTGGATGAACTGTTCAAGCGCAAGCTCCCTGTCTTCATAACCACCGCCAATATGCAGCACACATCTATGTTTGGTCGGGACCCTCATCCCCTTTAAAAGAGATCTGTGCATGCTGAGCGTCTTAATGGTCTGGTTGATTATTTCCTTCTTCTTGGAATTCAACAGGACAAAATGATCCGGATGGAAATCCACTCGCATCGGGTGTGCATCTATGTAGTCACCTATATGGGACAAAATTTCTCTGAGTGGCCGCATGAACTTCCAGCCTTTCAGCTCTTCGTGATTTGCAAGCGGGACCAGCTTCGAGCTGAAGCGGAAGAACTGAATATCATTGGCAACATTGTGCTTCAGCAGACGCAGGCAATTCTCGAGATTTTCAAAGGCGATCCGTTCAAGCTTGTCTATGGCCGCTTCCCGGTCCTTTAGCTTGCTGAACTGCGCATAGGTCATGGTTTTGGATGGGGATGCATTGGTGAGGTGGACGCTCATCGCAACATATCCCAGTTTTACAAGGGTCATGGGGGCGGGTCACTCCTTTTGGATTGTGGTTTGAAAGTAGTATGCCCTGCTCAAGAAAAAGAAACAATAGTCCCCGCCCTCACAACAAAAAAAGCCCGAAGACCAACCATCTCACAACGGTCAGTTTTCGAGCTTTTATAATCAAATCAATTATACGCGTTCTTTACGGGAAGAGCGTTTGTAGCCTTGGCGCTTCGCGTTAGCGTCTCTGGATCCAGAACCGCCGCCACGGTTGTCGGAGCGCTTGTTCCAGCCGCCTTTTCCGCCGCCGCCATGACTTTTTCCACCACCACGGTTACGGTCGCCGCCACGGCCACCACCACCGCCGCCGCCTCTTCTTGAGTGCATAGGTGCTTCTTCAGTAAGACGGATAGGTGTTTCGTCCGGCTCTTTTGTGAACAATTTCAGAGCTGCAGATACAAGTGTTATTGCATCGTGCTCTTCTAGTAATTGTTCAGCTGCACTACGGTAGAAACCAAGGTTTTGCGCTTCAACCGCTTGCGTCAATTTTTCCATGGACATTTTTTGTTGGCCTTCTAGCGCTTCGTCTAGAGTCGGAGCCTTCATTTTGTCCATTTTACGTTTCGTTACGCGTTCTACATGGTGCAGGTAGCTAACTTCACGAGGGCTGACGAATGTGATCGCCAATCCGCTCTTACCAGCACGACCTGTACGTCCAATACGGTGAACATAACTTTCAGGGTCTTGTGGAATGTCGAAGTTGTAAACGTGTGTTACACCAGAGATGTCTAGTCCACGAGCAGCTACGTCTGTTGCAACAAGTACGTCGATGGAACCTTCTTTAAACTTACGTAGAACACTCATACGCTTCGCTTGGGAAAGGTCACCATGAATTCCTTCCGCAGAGTAACCACGCACGTTCAATGCATCGGACAGCTCATCTACACGGCGCTTAGTACGACCGAAGATGATAGCAAGCTCTGGAGACTGGATGTCAAGAAGACGAGTCAAAGTATCGAACTTCTTCTTTTCCGGAACTTCCACGTAGAATTGTTGGATGTTGGATATTGTTAGTTCTTTCGCTTGTACCTTTACACTTACAGGCTCGCTCATGAAACGTTCAGCGATTGCACGGATAGGTGCAGGCATTGTAGCAGAGAAAAGTAATGTTTGTTTTTGTTCTGGTGTTTCAGCAAGGATTTTTTCGATATCCTCGATGAATCCCATGTTCAACATTTCATCCGCTTCATCTAGAACGACCGTATTCACATTTTGAAGACGAAGTGTCTTACGGTTGATATGGTCAAGTAGACGACCTGGTGTACCAACTACGATGTGAGGGTTCTTTTTCAATGAACGAATCTGTCTGCTGATGTCCTGGCCTCCGAATACGGAAAGAACACGAGCACGTTTATGGTAAGAAGCCTTATAAATTTCTTCAGCAACCTGGATTGCTAATTCACGAGTCGGTGCGATAACGATACCTTGGATGGAATCGTTTTTCACATCAACATTTTCAAGTAATGGAAGACCAAATGCAATCGTTTTACCTGTACCTGTCTGAGCTTGCCCGATAACATCTTTACCGGTTAATGCAACAGGAATCGTTTCCGATTGGATAGGGGTAGCTTCTTCAAACCCCATTCTGTCGATCGACTTCATGATATCTTCTGATAAACCTAATTCTTTAAATAACGCCAAATTATTCCTACTCCTTTATCTATACAAATTAATAAATTAGGCACGCGTCAGAGCGCTTGCCTAATCTTTATAAGTAGACATATTAAACACATTACCTGTTATCATAACACTTTGGTTACTAAATAGCAATAAAGGTTAATGCCAACTTATAGGAGGTTGCGCTTACAAACGCACTCCCCTGCCGAATAAATCGGGAAAATATTTTTCTGTCCATCTGATTTAAGGCAACAGCACAGTACACTTTTAATTTTCTCTTCTTGGACGCTCGGTATTCTTAAAAAGTGATTATTTTATTCCTTCGATGACTTCTTCCAGTTTCATTCCGCGGGATCCCTTTACCATCACCACATCACCAGATTCCAATAACGGAAGCAATTCACTTATTAGTTCCTGTTTGTTCATGAATGGCTTCACACGTGCTGGTTCCATCACTTCCTGGGCTCCTTTGGCAATTTCCATTCCCAGCTCCCCAAAAGTGAAGACATAGTCCACATCTTTTACATATTGCCCGATTTCATGGTGAAAAGTCTTTTCCATGTCACCGAGTTCAAGCATATCGCCTAAAACGGCAATCTTTTTCCCATACCCATCAAGGCTTCCCAGTAAGTCCAATGCCGCTCTCATGGAAGTGGGGCTGGCATTGTAGGCATCATTAATGACGGTCCATCCACCAGAGGTTTCCACCACTTCGTTTCTCATCCCAGTGATGGTCAATTGCTCAAGGCCTATTTTTCGGTTCTCTTCTGACACTCCAAATAGTTCACCAACGATGATGGCAGCAAGGGCATTTGTCACATTATGGGCACCAAGCACCGGGATGAAATACTCTGTTTCTTCTATTATAAAATGAGTGCCCTTCCCATTCAACGTTATGTCCTTGGCTTGGTAGTGGTTGCCTGCCTTCAAGCCAAAAGGGATAACGTTCGCATTGCCGCCGACTCTGGCAGTCAAAAGGGGCTCATCCCCATTGATGATCAGTTTCCCGTCTTCTTTCAAGCCGGCAGCGATTTCAAGTTTCGCTTCCGCGATACCTTCACGCGAGCCAAGGTCCTGCATGTGGGATTCACCGATATTTGTAATCACGGCAGCGTCGGGCTTTGCGATATTGGAAAGCAGCTCAATTTCACCCCGACCGCTCATCCCCATTTCCAATACCGCCACTTCGGTATCTTCTTTCATGGACAGGATCGTCAGCGGCAAGCCGATATGGTTGTTGTAGTTACCTGCTGTCTTATGCACACGGAAGGTTGTTTCAAGGACAGATGTCACCATATCCTTGGTTGTCGTTTTCCCGTTACTTCCGGTAATCCCTACAACCTTCATTCCGATTTCGTTCCGATAGCTGCTTGCAAGATGCTGCAGCGCCTCAATCGTATCATCGACAAAAATGAGGTTCAAATCGGCAGGGGGCTCTGGTTGGTCTTTCTGCCAGAAGGAAGCTACCGCCCCCTTCTTTTCGATTGCATCCCTGACAAATTCATGGCCGTTGAAATTTTCGCCGATGATCGGTATGTACAATTTCCCGCTCATGTCTTCACGGGTATCCCTTGAAACCCCCTCCACTACGACAGCACTGTATTCAGAGGAGATCGGCTGCCCTTCAGCCATTTCTTGGATTTTCTTTAAGGTCCTTTTTATCATATTACCTTATACCCTCCTGTTCCTTTTACGCAGAGAAGGGGCTGACATCACGTATCGTAATATACCTCCGTGTGATGACCCAACCCCTGCCAACTGTAAAATCAATCTACTGATATGCGTCCAGCCTTAAAAAGTATGCTTTATCTTCTGTTTTTCTTGGTGACGTTCTTGCGCATATCCTACTAGCTTTGCGATGAGTTCCGGATAGGAAACATCAGTATGCTGCCATAATAATGGGAACATGCTGTAAGGGGTGAATCCTGGCATAGTGTTTACTTCGTTTATATACAGTTTACCCTCTTTTGTCAAAAAGAAGTCTGCTCGCACCAAGCCTGCACCATCAATTGATTTAAAAGCGGTGATTGCCATTTCCTTCACCTGCTCATACACTTCATCACTGATTTCAGCAGGAATGATCATGGCTGTATCGCCATCTTCATACTTTGCTTTGTAGTCGTAAAACTCTTTCTTTGGTGCGATTTCTCCAATAACGGAGCATTCCGGTTCATCATTGCCAAGCACACCGATTTCAATTTCACGTGCTCCTTCCAACCCTTGTTCCACAATGATTTTACGGTCAAATTCAAATGCTTCCCGGAAAGCCGCCTCAAGTTCTTCACGATTCTTCGCTTTGCTGATTCCAACACTGGAACCGAGGTTAGCAGGCTTTACAAAGCACGGGTAACCAAGTTCGGACTCCACCTTTTCATATGACGCATCTGCTGCCTTTTCCCATTCAGAGCGCAGGAAGTGCACATATCCAACTTGGGGAAGTCCCGCTTGATCGAAAAGATTTTTCATAATAACTTTATCCATACCAGCCGAAGATGCCAATACGCCGTTTCCTACATAAGGAAGGTTCAGAAGTTCAAGCATTCCTTGAACAGTCCCATCCTCTCCGTTCGGGCCATGCAGCAACGGAAAGACGACGGTTGGTGTTTCTTCTGTTTCCTCACCTGAAGTCAGAGCAAGAGGGGCAATCGTCGTGCCGCCATCTTCCAACTTCAGCTGGTGTACGCTTTCTGCTGGTCCATCCAGCAAGCCGCCGCGCTTCCATTCCCCTGATTCCGTTATGTATAACGGATAAACCTCAAATTTTTCTGTGTCCAATGCTTTAGTCACTGCCAAAGCTGTTTGTAAGGAAACTTGGTGTTCTGCGGATTTCCCACCGTATAATAAATGCAGTTTTGTTTTCATATTGTGCTCCCCCTCAAGAGATGATCTGTTTATGTTTTAGGATCGTTAACTGTTGTTCCTTAGATATTCTTCAATTATTTCATTATAGCACCTACATACAAGTTTTCGAAACTTCTTCCTTTATTAAGTAGGTGGAAAACAGAAAATCTTTTCCCATAATATATGAATGTCTTTCCACTGGCGTGTAGAGTGCAAACCTAAAAGCCTAGATTATTTTCGACAAGGTTTTTTCCTAGGAAATAATTTGCCGTAGTTTCCTGTCATTATTTCCTTAAAAAAGACGAAAAAAGAGAGCGGTTTAAATCCGCCCCCTCCTCCTTACCAGGTGATTTCCGTCGCCTTAATCCCTTTAGGTGTTACGGTATATAGATGCTTATCAATATAGAGGATTCGCTGCACCATGTTCTCCCAGTCCTCATACATGGTGTTCTCCGGCTGATGCGTTATCTTCGTATGAAGGGTAAAGCCTTTCTCGGTATCAATGCCATAAACCAATGCACCTTCAAAAGCCAGGCGGTAGCTGTGATCTTTATTGTTTTCATCGTACATTGTGATAGGAAAAGCAAAGATGTCCTTTTCTTTGTTAAAAAGTAATGCTTTATGGTCGTGGTTCAATGGAGAATGCGTGGCTTGGCCTCCGATTATCTCTGTATGCTTTTCCAGTGGATTCGTTGGATCGCTCACATCGAACAAGGAAATTTTCACACCATTTGTCAGCACCCTCGTTCCCCACTGATCTTTTTCAAGCTTCGTATCATAGCCAAAACCGATCAGATGATTCTCATCATATGGATGAAGATAGTTGCTGAAGCCCGGTATCTTAAGTTCCCCAAGCACTTTTGGATCATTTGGATTACTCAGGTCAAACACGAACAGCGGGTCGACCTCCTTAAACGTGACCACATACGCTTTATCCTGCATAAAGCGGACAGAGTAGATTCGCTCACCTCTTGCCAGGTCCTCTACACTGCTGACGACATTCATTCCTTCATCCAAAATAAAGAGATGGTTGCTTGACGGCGAGTTTTCATCCCATGTCTGTCCTTTGGTTGCCGCCACCCGGAAATGGCCTTTATACTCATCCATGGAAAATTGGTTTAAAAGATGACCCGGGATGGCTCCATTGGCCCGGAATTCTACATTCATCCCATCGACGGCAAATTTATAAACTTCCGTACTTTCAGTATTTGCCCAGTTCGGCGCATACCCATAATTCGGTACCGCAACATACAGGTTTTCCTTTGACATATAGATCTGATCTCCACTGCCGACATACGTGGTAATGGATGCATCCTCTTGAGGCTGGTTTAGGTCGAGTGTAGCTATTGTCATAAAATTATCTTCTGTGGAATCAGGAAAATAACGGATATCCTTATATGGAACTTCCTCCATTTCTCCTTCTTCCTCACCTTGTGTATCGGAAAATCGCGGTCTTAAGTCTGCTTCAGGGCGCTCCCTTAGTATCCAATAGTCCGCATATTTATTGGTAATCAGATATACATGGTTATCTATCTTCCTACTTGATACATAATTCCCTTCCAGGGTAATCGTTTTTTGCACCACAGGATTGGAGCGGTCTGAAATATCATAGATAATCGCCTTTGTTGAATCGTACATAGGCATGATCATCTCTCCTGCGACTTTAGAATCACTGCTGCCTGCGTACATCTTTTCATCCCAAAAGGTTCCGATGACTACCAACTGATCTCCATCTAAAAACAACTGATACGGGCTGAAATCTGTGTACTTCAACTCTGACACGACCTGCATTTTCTCTACAGGCTCAGCCTTGGTAATCTTAAGCTTTTGGTCAGTTGCTTGATAGATGAAACTTCCATCGGTCTTGACGATATCTGCTTCATCGACACCTTGGACCTGGATGTTTGTATCGGAATGTCCTCCACCGCTGGACTCCGCCTCACTTGCTCCAGTATCTGCATTGGGTGCACCACTATTGCTATCTTCAGAAGATGCGGTTGACTCTTTAATAGACTCAAAAAATGATCCGATGCTTTTCTGTGCCGTTTCCATCCGTTCTAGTTGAGCAGTGAATAGCTTGTTAAGTTCTTTTTTGGAAGCAACCGTTGGAAGTTCTTCTATTGCCATAAACTTTATCTTCTTCTGTTCTCCCAGTGTTTTCCCGTCCACCGATTCAATTTCCCCGCTGATGTGTAGCTCATACGGCCCTTTGCTTGGATCATACCCACCTTCAGGAGGAGATAGCGCGACAAAGGCTTCGGTTATTTCTAACACTGTATCCACCTTCTTGCCGTCCTTATCCGTCACATAAATGGATTCATTCCCCTTGATGCTTTCCTGCTTAAATTCTTTTGTAAAAGTCAGCAGCCATTTTTTATCTGAGAGTACGGTTTTAGTGTCTTTTTCATAGAAGGAATTGCCGGTGCCATTGACCGCAAAAGGTTCTCTGGATTGATAGATATACGTAAAGATGACGGCCAGGCTTACTATAATAGAAGAAAATATAATCACCTTTTTTTTCATGTAACTGCCCCCTTTTATACGGTTAGACGAGGCAGCTGTTAAAAAGTTACATTGGAGGGATGAAATGTTTCAGGTGGTGGACCATCTCCAACCAACATAAAAAGATGCCCGAAAAACCAACAGACATCAAACTCATCTGTTGGCTATCAAGCACCACTACTCCCCAACTATGCCATTACCTTCTCCTTCAGTTCATCAAGCCCGTATCGCCCTACAAATTTGGCAAACTGTTCGCGCTTCTTGCCTTCTGCGGCATAGATATCTATCAACCTATCAATCATGGAATACAACACTTCTTCCGAAAGACCGTCCGCAATCAATTTGCCCGTCCTGGCATCCAACCCTTTCGCTTTGCCACCGACATACAAGTCAAAACGATCACCGTGCTGTTTGATTACCCCGATATCATTGACCAATGGCTCGCCGCAACCCACCGGGCAACCTGTGTAGGCCGGCTTTAAAGTGAAAGGTACCGGCCTCCCGGCAATCCGGCGGTTTATTTCTTTTGCAACTGGCATACCTTCCTCCAGTTCCCCCTTACAAAAATTACAGGTGCGAAGACTTTTGATAAAATTGCCGACTGGATAGCACTGCAGACCAACGCTTGCAAAATCTGCCTTTGCTTCCTCCAAGCGCCCTTCTGGAACATCCACATACAATTGCTGAAAGGTTGTAACCTCGAGTTCCTGTTCTTCTCCCATATAGCGGGCAAGCATCAAAAGCTGTTTTCCATTGAGCTTGGCGCCAAAGGCAATTCCGCCATTTACCGCAAGCTTAATCAATTTTTCTCCCATCACAATAAACCCCTTTATTCCGTGATTTCCAAAACATATGGGAAGGCATACACTTCTCCGTTCAATTTGAACTCAGCCCAGAGCTTATACATGCCCGGCTTGCTGAAGTGCGCTTCAAAAACTGGTTGGGTTCCTTCACGGGGATGCACATGGATGAATTCATCCAACCCTTCATCCACAACGACCACATGCCCTAAAGCACCAAGGTAATTTTCCGGCTCCGCCCCTTCTATCTCAAAAGAGAGAACCACATTTTCTTTTACAGAAAAATTGTCTACATCAAGAGTGACCTCAAATCCCCCTTGTTCCTTTGTCCACGAAGATTCAGATTCTAGATGAACATGCCCCTCTTCATGACCTGCATGTTCCCCAGCCATCACAGGATGCGGTTCATTCACATACTTCAACTTACCCGGCTTGATATCCACAAATGCCTGGTACATGCCTTCTTCCAAATCGACACTTGTTTTAAAGACACCTTCGGAAACTTTTTCAGGGTGTAGATGCTGAAAAACTTCGAGATCCTCGCTGATGACAATCAAATGCATAAGCTTCTCGTGATTTACTTCAAGTTCATCCATCGGGTTACCTTCAAGGTCTGTTAACGTGATAGTCAACTCTTCTCCATCTAATTGTACGTCTGCTTCCACTTCACTTGACGCATCCCCTCCATGGTCGCCGTGGCCGTCGTCACCGCTTTCCTCATGACCGTCATGTCCATCTTCCGCATCATGGTCCTCATGCTCCTCATCAACATTCTGATGGTCTCCGTGATCAGGATCATTCTGAGCCCCGTTACCGCCTGCAAAAAACGTATAAGCCGCATAACCTCCAATTACCAATACCAGATATATCAGTGCCGAACCAATCCACTTTTTCATCGTGTACCCACCTTTTTAGAGTTTTACTTTTTGCAGTCGCAAAGCATTCAGGACAACCGAAACAGAACTGAATGCCATCGCAGCTCCCGCCACCCAAGGTGCCAAGAAGCCCAGAACGGCAATAGGTATTCCCAATGAATTGTAGGCAAATGCCCAGAACAGGTTCTGCTTGATGTTGGTGATGGTTTTTTTACTCATTATGATTGCATCAGCTATGCTGTTGAGATCACCGCGCATCAAAGTAATGTCAGCTGCTTCCATCGCAACGTCAGTTCCTGTTCCAATTGCCATCCCGATATCCGCTGTCACCAAGGCTGGCGCATCATTGATGCCATCTCCGACCATTGCGACCTTTTTTCCTTGCTTCTGCAGGTTTGCAACTTGTTCCGCTTTTTGTTCCGGAAGTACTTCCGCTATTACATTATCGATGCCGGCAAGCCCTGCTATGGCATGGGCAGTGCGCTCGTTGTCCCCTGTCATCATGACTACCTCAAGACCCAAATCCTTTAACCGTTTCACTGCTGCTTTAGAAGTATCTTTTATAGTGTCCGCCACTGCGATGATTCCTTGGTATTTATCATTGACAGCAATCAGCATGGCCGTTTTCCCTTCTGTCTCCAGGCTGCGGATGGAATCTTCTGCAGTCTCGACAGCGATACCATGCTTGTTCATCAGTTTTCGTGTACCGACGATAACACGGTCAGCTCCAATATTCGCTTCGATACCATACCCGGGTATTGCTTCAAAGGAATCCACAGTTCCAAATTCAATGCCCTTTTCCCGGAGACCTTCCACAATTGCTTGCGCCAATGGATGTTCGGATTGTTTCTCTGCAGTACCGACCAAGCCAAGGACTGCAGCTTCATCCACACCTGACTTTAAATTCACATCAGTAAGAACTGGTTCTCCGTTTGTAACCGTTCCTGTTTTGTCCAGCACGACGGTTGTGATGCGATGGGTCTGTTCTAAATGCTCCCCGCCTTTAAAAAGGATCCCAAGTTCTGCTGCACGACCGGAACCGGCCATGATGGATGTCGGTGTTGCAAGACCGAGTGCACACGGACAAGCGATGACAAGGACGGCAATCAGGTTCACCAACGCCTGTGCAAAGTTCCCCGGATCGACAATGAAATACCATACTAGAAAAGTAAGGATGGCAATCCCGACCACAATCGGTACGAAAATACCCGAAATTTTATCTGCTAGACGCTGGATCGGGGCTTTGGAGCCTTGCGCCTGCTCCACAATCCGGATGATTTGGGCAAGTGCGGTTTCCTTTCCGACCTTTGTCGCCTTCATTTTCAAAAATCCATTTTTGTTGATGGTCGAACCGTAGACAGTGTCCCCTGTCTTTTTATCTACAGGTATGCTTTCCCCTGTCAGCATCGACTCATCCACAGCAGACTGTCCTTCTGTTATTTCTCCATCGACAGGCACTTTCTCACCTGGCTTGACGGAAACGATATCTCCCACAAGTACTTCATCCAATGGCACCTCAAGCTCTTTTCCATCACGGAAAATGAGGGCTGTCTTTGCCTGCAAGCCCATCAGCTTTTTGATTGCTTCTGAAGAACGGCCCTTCGCCCTCACCTCAAAAAGTTTTCCTAAAATAATGAGGGTGATGATGACCGCACTAGTTTCAAAATAAAGGTCGACCATATGGGCTCCAGAACCGATCGATTCAATCGATAAGTATAGACTGTACACATACGCGGCAGACGTACCCAGTGCCACCAGCACATCCATATTGGCACTTTTATTTTTCAGCGCTTTATAAGCACCTGTGTAGAATTGCCAGCCGATAAAAAATTGAACAGGTGTCGCAAGAGCGAGCTGTACCCAAGGGTTCATCAGCATGTCAGGCAAATATATGAAGGAAGTAAAAGAAAAATGGCTCACCATCGCCCAAAGCAAGGGAATCGTCAATATCATGGAGAAAACAAATTTACCTTGCTGCTTTTCCAGTTCTTTTTGACGGAAGCTTTCGGCATTCTCGCTTTTCTCCACCTTTTCCGTTGCACCATAGCCTGCTTTTTCAATGCGGGCGATGATGTCTGAGGGCTTCAACTTGGACGGATTATATTCCACCGTCCCACTTTCCAATGCCAGGTTCACATTGGCTGTATTGACACCCTCCATTTTACCCAGCACCTTCTCGATTCTGCTCGAGCAAGCAGCACATGTCATGCCGGTGATCAGAAATTCCGCTTTTTCCTTCACCACATCATAGCCAAGGTCCTGAATCTTCTTTTCTATCTCTTTTTCGGAAACTTGTTCCGGGTTATAGGTTATGGAAGCATTCTCAAGGGCAAGGTTCACATTTGCGGCTTCCACCCCCGTCAGTTTGTTCAGCCCTTTCTCCACCCTTGTGGAGCAGGCGGCACATGTCATTCCTGTAATCTGCAACATGGTCTCTTTCTTCTTATGATCGCTCATGATTGCAACCTCCTTTATACCCATATAGGGTATATTATTCCGCAAATAAAACGTGCTTTTCCCGTAAGAAAGCACGCATTTTGTCGATTGGGTTATGCTACTTCATAACCTTCTTCGTCGATTGTTTCCTTGATTTTCTCCACTGTCACTTGCTCACTTGTGTATTCTACCGCCACTGTTCCAGAAGCCAGGTCCACTTTGACAGAATTCACCCCGTCCAATTCCCCGACACTTCCTTCTACAGCTTTCACACAATGACCGCAAGACATCCCATTCACTTTTAACGTTACTTGTTCCATTCTAAACTCCCCCTATTTCATCAATCTTTTCACTGTGACTAACAATTCGTCTATCACTTCTGTATCGCCATCTTGAATTCTTTCCACGATACATGATTTCATATGTCCTTCTAAAAGCATCTTACCGAGACCGTTCAGGGCGGATTGCACCGCTGAGATCTGAGTCAGTACATCATCACAATAAGTGTCTTCTTCTATTAAGCGCTTTACTCCCCTGACCTGACCCTCAATACGGTTCAGACGGGATATCAACGCCTTTTTCGCCTCTTCGGAATGATGACTCTTACGTTCACCATTATCCGTATGGCAGCAATCTTCATTATTTATTGTTTCAATTGGAAGGTTTTCCATTCGTTCTTGACCTCCTATCACATATAAAGTAACATACCCCTATACGGTATGTAAAGTGGTTGAATTTATATATTTTCAAAATAATTCCCAGAAGAGGTATTTACCATGTGGAAAGATCAGGTGATGGAATGGTTCGCGGCAGCTGGGCCGTTTGCCGTCATACTTAGTATTCTAATCAATACGATCATAAGCATACTCGCCTTTATGCCAAGTGTCTTTCTCACCGCCGCCAACCTTGCATTCTTCGGCTTTTGGCTCGGCACATTGATTTCCTTTTTAGGCGAGTCCATCGGGGCGATAGTGAGCTTTTGGCTCTATCGAAAAGGAATCAAGCGGTTTGCCCCTGAGGCGCTGATGAAAAATAAATGGCTGACGAAATTGCAGGAAACTGGCGGACGGGAAGCATTTCTGTTAGTAATGGCCTTGCGTTTATTCCCTTTTGCGCCATCAGGTCTTGTGACATTGGCAGGGGCTGCGAGTAAAATCAGCTTGGTCGGATTCGCGGTGGCAAGCACCATCGGAAAAGTCCCCGCTTTGTTGTTGGAGGCATTTTCCGTCTATCAGGTGCTGCAGTGGAATACGGCCGGTAAAGTGATATTGGCTTTGGTGGCAGCCGCGGTCGTCGTGATGGTTTTGCGAGGGAAGTTGAAAAAATGATCCTCTAAAAATGTTAGACATGCTAGTCAATATTACCCAAGTCTTGTTACACATAATATTTTCTTATTCTTGAAACTAATCCTTCAAATTTTCGTAAAAGTAGCTATAGATAGAATCTCAACTATTGGAGCTGTATGTTTTAGTCTTTGTACCAAAATATATGCATTTTACGGAGGGGATTTTATGGCTGAAGGATTTTTATTACTATTAATCGTTTTAATAACTGTTGTAGTCATCAGAACAGAAAAAAGAAGTAGTAATGGTAATTGGTCATAAAAAAAGAAGGCTAGGTTATTGATGATATCCCAGCCTTCTGTTGATTATTTTTAGTGCCCCATCAAAACCTTTTCCTCCGAAACATCCCCAAGCAGAAAATCCGTCCTATCATTCCCATATAAGCTCAAATGATGTAACGGCCTTGTCATGGCAACGTACAGCAATTTCACATCGATCTCGGTTTTCGTGAACACCTCATCAAGCGTGCACAATAGCACCGCATCAAACTCGAGCCCCTTTGCCAATTGGGCATGTACGATGACGACATCCTCCTGATTGATTTCTTCATTCTCCTGAAGCAATTGCACGCGCAAATCGGTATGCTTGCTTAGCATCCCCTCTAGTTTCTTGCATTCCTTTTCAGTTTTGCCAATCACTGCAATTGTTTTTCGGCCGTCAACAGCATACAGCTTCTTGATTTCTGTCTCGATCATCCCAGCCATTTCACTTGCCCCGCCACCTGAATTAGACCATTTATGAAAGAGTGGCTTTGCACCATGCCTCACTACCGGTTCCACTTTTGGAAGTTCAAATGGCAACAGCTTAAGGATGTCATTTGCCGTCTCCATGATTTCAACGGTTGTACGGTAGCTTTTTTGCAAGGTAGTATAGGCAGCCCGCGGGAAGATGGACTCCTTTACTTTGTTCCAATCCTGGATGCCGCGATAGGAATGGATGCCTTGGGCCAAATCGCCAACGATGGTGAACATGTCCGTCTCCAATGCACTCTTTAATGCTGCAAGTTGAAAATAACTGTAATCCTGTGCCTCATCAATGACAATATTTCGTGCACGCAGGTCCTTACTGATGCCGTACAAATGGTGCTGTAAATAGAGTAACGCCGCCAAGTCTTCCAATTCATACTTTTTTTGTTTATGTAACTTCACCTGATAGTCTACAAAATACTTGATTTGAAAGTCATCCAGATAGTCATTGGCATATTTGGCAAATGTCGCCCTGTCTGTCACCAGCTCTTTGAAATAATGAAAGAGTGTGTGTTTGGGAAGCTTTCGGATGAACGCGTTGACGGCTGTCCTGGACTCCCGCTTTATCTCTTCGGTCATTTGATCCTTTTTATCCATCGCTTTTGTCACATAGCTTTTGCGTTTGGCAGGATCTAGTTTCATGTTGAACAATGCTTTATCGAGTTTGTGGTCATAAAATTTTTCCACTTTGTGCAAAAGCACCTTTTTCTCGGTCCGTACATAATTCTGCAGAACACTTTTCACCTTTTCCACCCGTCGATAATACGGGAGGTAGGTATACTCATTACGTATTAAGTTTTCCATTTTTTCTGCGGTGTAAAGTTTGAATTTCGAAGTCAGATAAAAATCTTCTGTCGGGATGAGTGTTTCAAGAATGTCAGATAGATAGCGGTCGATGATGTCTTTGAATTCCAAAGAACCCTTGAAGCTTGCGAGCCATTGGACCATCTCAGGGTCCTCGTATTCATGATTGATGAACCCCATCAGTTTCTCGGACGGTGGCCGCAGCTTTATTTTCTTTCCGATACAGCTCAAGACAAAATCTATGAAGGTCGTCTGCAGGATCCTGTCCACCCCGAGCTCTGGCAATACTTCCGAAATATAGTCGATGAACAGGTTATTTGGTGCTAGTATCATAAGTTGTTCTGGTCGGAATTGGTCCTGATAGGTATAGATGAAATAAGAAATTCTGTGAAGGGCGATGGTCGTTTTCCCGCTTCCCGCCGCCCCTTGGACGATGATCGGTTTATTGAGATCTGCCCGGATGATGCGGTTCTGTTCCTCCTGGATGGTGGATACGATATCGGTCAGACGATTGCTCGAGCTGCCGGAAAGGGACTCTTGCAAAAGCTCATCGGTTGTCGTCAGGTCGACATCCCTTATGTCCTGAAGCTCGCCGTCCTCCATGATGTATTGACGTTTCAGGGAAAGGTAGCCGTCATAGGTTTCCCCTTCCGCTTCGTACTCCACGTCTCCTAATCTTCCATCATAGTAAAGGTTGGCAATTGGAGAGCGCCAGTCCACGATAATCGGATCTTGTGTTTCCCTGTCGAACAAAGATGCTTTTCCAAAATAAAGGATTTCCTCTTCGTCTTTGCCGGCGCGCTTGTAATCCACTCTGGCAAAATAGGGCTTATGGTAGATTTTCTTGAGGCTGCGGATCTCTTCGGTCGTCCGCTGAAGCAGGTTTGCGTTGGTGAGCATGCTCATGTAGCTTAAACTACTGTCCTTAAAGTCCATGCCGTCCAGTGCATCTTTAAAACTTGCTTTGAATGATTCCTCATCCATTTCTGTTGCCTGGATCACAATATCCATATACTTTTTGGTAAATGTCAGCCGTTCCACTTCCTGATCAAAATCAGGATGCCTTTTCTTCTTTTCTGCCAAACTCTTCACACTCCTGAGGTTTTGTAGGGCTCTTTTCTCAAAGAAAAAACAGCCTTTAATAAAGACGCAAAAAACCATGAACTAGAGTCCTTCTCCATTCATGGTAAACATCCTTGGTAACCTTTTCAAAGTACGCAACGGTTTTCTGTTTCAGTTCTATTTTGCCGGAAGGATAATTATAACCGCTTCCAAAACAATTTGCAATTTTCTATCAGATTTATTTCTTTCCCTTGTCAGCCATCCACCACATATGTAAACTAATAATGTATTTAAGTTTACATATATTATTTGGGAGTGATTATTTTGACTTGGAAACAGCTTGCAGAAAGAGTGGTAGAAGGTTATAACATCACACAAAGGGAAGCCTTAAGTATTTTAAATGAAGACGACGATAACGTGTTGGAGCTTATACAAGCGGCTTTTCATATCCGGAAGCATTACTATGGGAAAAAAGTAAAATTGAACCTGATAATAAACGCAAAAAGCGGCCTTTGTCCAGAAGACTGCGGCTACTGCTCCCAGTCCATGAAAGCTGACACAGAAATTGACAGTTATCCCCTTGTCAGCAAAAAAATCATCGTCGACGGAGCAAAAGAAGCCAAGAAAAATAAGATCGGGACCTATTGTATCGTCATGAGCGGCCGCAAACCGACAAACCGTGATGTGGATACAGTTGTCCAGGCTGTTCAGGATATAAAGAGAGATGTCGACAATATGAAGGTTTGTGCCTGTTTAGGACTTGTCAATGACGCACAAGCCAAGCTTTTGAAAGAAGCAGGCGTGGACCGCTTTAACCATAACATCAATACAAGCAAAGGGCATCACAGCGAGATTACCACCACCCATGACTATGAGGATCGAATCCGGACACTCGAAACGTTGAAAAACGCAGGGATTTCCCCTTGTTCTGGAGTGATTTGCGGAATGGGTGAAACACTTGAGGATGTCGTAGAGATGGCATACTCCCTAAAGGAACTTGATGCAGACTCCATTCCTGTCAACTTCCTCCATCCTATTGAAGGGACAAAACTTGCCGGCATGGATGATTTGACTCCATTAAAATGCTTGAAGATCCTTGCAATGTTCCGATTTGTAAATCCCACCAAGGAAATTAGAATTTCCGGCGGCCGTGAGTTCAATCTCCGTACACTTCAAAGTTTGGGACTATACATGGCAAACTCCATTTTTGTAGGCGATTATTTGACAACTAGCGGACAGGCATCAAACCAGGATTATCAGATGATCAAAGACCTTGGCTTTGAAATCGAGGAGAACGCCTTTGAAACAGAAAGCCAACAGTTTGCAGGCGTTTAAATAGCAAAACAAGGACAGTGAAATGAAACCACTGTCCTTTTATACACCTATCGGGGAGAATTTATCATTCAATAACGCAAGCCGGTAACGAGACAATTCTCCTGTCATGATTTCGCTTGATACAGCAGGATCGTGGTTCATAAACCTTTCTGCTTCCGTTTCACTTCTAGCCAAGAAAATGACCACACCAAACCCTGTTTCATCCGTTTGTTCGGTTCTTCCGGCAAGTATGACAACCCCATTATCCAAATTCTTTTTTAAGTAGGAGAAATGACGGGATACGATGTTCTTTTCTTCTTCTGTCCAACGTTCTGGATCATATAATCTTTCAGGCAACCTTAACACATAGATATAAGTTTGCAAGCTCATGGGTTCCCCACTCCTTTCCATACCTTAAATTTCTACAAATTCTGAGAAAATCCTTTTTACGGATAGGAGGAAAAAACACTCTAGTTCCACTTCCAAATAGTGTATAATAAATATTAGAGAATAGTATTAATTTTCGCTCATCTGAGAGGAGAGACCTTACGTTGAATAATATAGAGAAAAATCATGTTTATCTTATGTATTCTATCGGGATACTTGTGTTGTTGCCATTATACATATTAGTCGGACCATTTCTTGTGCAGGGTATTCTTTTCGATGATAAAACAATTTGGTTATTGCAAGAATCCAGTGATACGTATTGGCTTTATGGTGCTTCAGGAGGCTTGCTGGCATTGTTTTTCTTCCTTGCATTTCTTTTTGTCAAGCATGCGAAGTGGCTAGTTGGTACAGGGGTCTTTATTGCATTGTTTTTCTTTAGTCTTGGAACGTTCAGTTACCAGGCACTGGGTTCGGAGTCCATCTCTTGGAGTGCAACAGGGACGTTCAAAACCAACCATTACTCGTGGGACGATGTAAAAGAGGTAGTTTTGATCCTACCCAAACAAGGGGAGAAACACAGGATGGTTTTTCATTTCAACGATGGAAATGAGCTTTCCATGATCCGTGATCATAAATTTACGCTTCAGTTGTATCAATTCAATCATGCGAGAAGGGAACACGACTTTCCATTTACTGTTGATCGGACAAACCAATATAACTAAAACAGGGACGGCTCTTTCGCTTAAAAAGCAAAAAGAACCGTCCCCTTTTTTTATCCGTTTACGACTGTTCCGCCGTTGATGTGAATCATTTGTCCTGATACATAAGAGGAATCCTCCGATGCCAGGTAAACATAGGCCGGCGCCAATTCTGCCGGTTGTCCAGGGCGTCCCATCGGTGAATTCGTTCCGAAGTCTTCCACCTTTTCCCCATCAAACGATGCCGGGATGAGCGGTGTCCAGATCGGGCCGGGTGCCACGCCGTTTACACGTATACCACTTCCTACAATATTTTCAGACAGTGAACGCGTCAGGGCGACAATTGCACCTTTTGTAGCAGAATAATCCATTAGTATCGGCATCCCTTTGTATGCCACGATCGAAGCAGTATTAATAATGGAGCTGCCTTTGTCCAAGTATGGCATCGCCGCTTGTATGAAATAAAAATATGAAAAGATATTGGTTTTAAACGTACGCTCCAGCTGCTCTTCTGAGATATCCTCTATCTTCTCCTGAACATGCTGCTCAGCTGCATTGTTCACAAGAATATGTAGGCTGCCAAGCTCCTCCACTGTTTGCTTGACTACATCCGTACAAAAGTCTTTTTGACCGATATCTCCTGAGTAAAGCAGGCATTTCCCACCATACTTTTCCACCATTTGCTTTGTTTCTTTTGCATCCTCATGCTCGTCCAAGTAAACGATGCTGACATTTGCCCCTTCCTTTGCGTAGGCTATGGCCACCGCTCGTCCAATTCCGCTGTCCCCCCCAGTGATGATCGCATTCTTACCTTTCAGCTTGCCGCTTCCTTTATAATTGGGGTTATCGAAAATCGGTTCCGGTATCATTTCACTTTCGTCACCAGGCTGTCTTCCTTGTTCTTGTGCTGGTTGGCCTTCTGTTTGTCTGGAATCAAAACGTTCTTCACTCATTACTTCCACTCCTCTGATTTTTTAAAAATTATTTTAAACATGCAAAAATACATGAGATACAAAGCTATAACCTTTGAAAAAAGATAAAGAGGCAGCCTTAATATTTACCGGCTGCCCATACTGTCATCTATCAACATGACTCATGTTAGTTCGAGTTGTTTCCGCCCTTTTTGCCGATTTGTTTGAAGTGCTCTTTGCCATGTTCGTCCAGCGTCTTCTCGCCGCCCTGTCTTCCAATTTCCTCGAAATGATCTTGACCATGCTCCTGCTTTGTCTTTTCTCCACCCATGCGTCCGCGTTCCTCATAAGACATTGAGGAATTGTCAGAGCTGTTGCTGGTAGAGTTGTTGTTGTTTGAGCCACTGTTGTTAGAGCTGTTACTGTTAGAATTGTTGCTGTTTGAGTTGTTGCTATTATTAGAATTGTTGCTGTTAGAGCCGCTGTTGTTTGAGCTGTTGCTGTTAGAATTGTTGCTGTTTGAGTTGCTGCTATTATTAGAATTGTTGCTGTTAGAGCCGCTATTGTTTGAGCCACTGTTGTTAGAGCTGTTGCTGTTTGAGTTGCTGCTATTATTAGAATTGTTGCTGTTAGAGCCGCTATTGTTTGAGCCGCTGTTATTTGAGCTGTTGCTGTTATTGTTGCTGTTGTTTGAGTTGCTGCTATTATTAGAATTGTTGCTGTTAGAGCCGCTGTTGTTTGAGCTGTTGCTGTTATTGTTACTGTTGTTTGAGTTGTTGCTGTTATTAGAATTGTTGCTGTTAGAGTTATTGGAATTACTGTTATTACTGTTGTTAGAGTTATTCGAGCTGTTAGAGTTGTTGCTGTTGTTATTACTGTTGTTGTTTGCCATGTCGATTCCTCTCCTTTAAGTAATTTCAGAAAAAATCTAAGTACCGCTTACTCCCAACCGTCTACTTCACGTTCCGCCTCTTCTTTGGACTTCCCGTAACGCTCCTGGATTTTGCCTACCAGCTTATCACGATCTCCCTCAATTTGTTGAAGATCATCATCCGTGAGATTTCCCCATTTCTTTTTGGCGTCACCTTTCATCTGGTTCCACTTACCTTTCATGGTTGTCTGATTCATAATCAACTCACCTCCCACTTCGAATTGTGACTTCTGATAGCTCGTCACTAGTTACTCAATTCCACCCTTACATTATTTAAAACCTATATTTGGGAACAAACTTTTTTTAAAGCTTTTTACCTATTTCCAGTCCGCACCAAACAAATAAAAAAAATAATGGTTTAATATATTACAGGCAAGGGAATTACCTTCTGTGTAGACAATGAAAAAAATACCAACATTATAGAGGAGGTAATTCATATGTTATGGACTATTTTTGTTGTACTTTTAGTACTTTGGTTACTCGGTTTTGCAATGGAAATCGGTGGAGGACTCATTCACATTCTTTTAGTTCTAGCTGTATTGGCTATCGTATTTAACCTATTTGGAAGAAGACGCGGTGCCAGGTAATTATCTAGCCAATTTTTAGTAGGATTAATAAGAGTTAGTGAAGGGAATACCAACCTTACAGGTTATTACGTCAGATGTTTAGGAGGCATATCATTATGTTATGGACAATTTTTGCAGTATTACTTATTTTGTGGTTACTTGGATTCTCCTTTGATATCGCAGGGAACCTTATCCACATCGTCCTTGTTTTAGCACTAATCGCATTGGTCTTTAACCTATTTGCCGGCCGCAGAAGGCCTTAGGTATAATAAACAAAGAAAAAAGCTGGAAAGAATCAGTGTTGACACTGAAACTTTCCAGCTTTTTTTGTGAGAAATTCATGCTCGCGCCTACTTGATTTCCGCAAATGGCTTCGCTTTTCTAGGGCTGGAACTCGGCTAGCCTCCGGGGTCTACGCCTTTTGTTCCAATCAGCTAAGATATATGAGCTACTGCAAGATTCTTTTCGCCTCGAAAAAACGTTGCAGACCAGTAATGATTTCAACTGACAGAAAAATCAAGGTGGTCCATAGGACAAGTGCAGGCAACAGCATCATGAGAGAAAGTAAAATAAATCCCTCTGTCCTTTCCGCAAGCCCTGCTTGATAATAAAATGACTTCATTCCCTGCTTTTCTGACACCGCGCCAACAGTCAAGAAGACTGTTATGGAAAAAATGATGGACACGCTTAACAATAACAATGCCCACTGTATTTCGGGATAGACAAAAGCCACACCGAGGATGACACTTATCTCAACAAGCCGGTCAAACGTGACATCCATCACGGTGCCCCAAGGGGAGGATTTTGTTTTGCGGGCCATTGTTCCGTCGACCGCATCAAGAAATCCTGAAACCCACAAAACCAACACCGCTATGATCGGCAAGCCGAAATAGAAGAACACTCCCGATGTCACCCCGATACAGAAAGAAATGACTGTAACCTGGTTGGGTGTCAATCCGAACTTCAAAAGATGCTCTGCTGTATTTGATATGATTGGTTGTACATATTTTCGGGCATGCGTATCAAGCATAAATACCTTCCTTTATATGAATAGATTTTTAAAGTGGCGATAAAGCATCATGACATTTTGAAGGAAATCGGACAAGATCTTTTTCCTGTTGCACCGTTATCCATACTTCCTGGGATAGATCCAAATTATTTATTGAAGGTAGTGTCAGCTTTTGATTGAGTTCTTCTACCTGTATATCATAAAAGAGGCTGCCATGTTTTACTTTTTTCTGAACGACTTTCCCTTTATATGAAAGATAACTGTCCTCTAAATGTGCTTTTTCTACGGTCAATTTCTTTGAATGGATAAAGGAATCCTTTCCTATTAAAAGACCATCGGAATAGAATTTTGCCACAAATGGCGTGGCAGGCTTCTCATACATATCCAACGGCTTGCCAATTTGTTGGATTTCCTGTTCGGCAAATACGACGACCCTGTCTCCCATCAGCATTGCTTCTTCTATATCATGGGTGACAAAAAGACTTGCAATACCTTCTTCTTTCAATAAATTTTTCACCCACATCCGCAACTCGTCCCTTTTTTCGTTATCGATGCTGCTGAAAGGCTCATCCAATAGCAAGAGCTGAGGATTAGTGATCAGCGCCCTGGCCAATGCAACCCTTTGCTGCTGCCCTCCGGAAAGTTCATAAGGATAATTCTTTCCGTACCCACTCAATCCGACTTTCATGAGGAAGTCACCTGCCAGCTCTTTTCGCTGCGCCTTTGTCCCTTTTCTTTTAAAAGATAAACCTATCATGACATTCTCCAGGACGGTCATATGTGGGAACAGAAGCGGCTGTTGAAACATCATGACAATCGGACGCTGATTGGCATGCATGGAGGTGATATCTTGCTCCCCCACTTTAATAGATCCACCAGAAACTGGTTCGAGACCTGCAAGGCATTTCAATAGTGTTGATTTGCCACTGCCTGATGGGCCGACGACACTGATGATCTCACCTTGTTCGATTGTCAGATTCATGTTACGGATGATGCATTTCTCTCCATAATTTTTCGACACTTTCTCTATCACTACTTTTTCATTCAATCTAGAAACACCCTTTTCTGATAAGGAATTACAAGTCGAAAGACCAGCTCAAATCCGACCATCACACCTACCGGAAGGAGTGCAAACACGATGGAGAAACTGGCAATGACTGCTTCGTCCACTGATTGCAGGAACGGAAAATACAACATGGCTAAAGTTAAAACGTTCCCACCACCGATGATGGATGTCAGCGCATATTGACTTAGCGAAATGACAAAAATCAAAAACACCATGCTTCGAAAACTTGGCAGTAGTTGCGGCAAATATATTCTGTAGAGGATCGCCCATTTAGTGCCGCCAAGGGAGCTTGCTTGTTCCTCCCACTTCTGCCCTAGCCTTTCAAAGCCCGATCGCAAAATTTTTATAGAGTAGGGTACGGTCGGAATGAGGTGAACCAACACAACGCCAAGCCACTGATCGGCTAAACCAAGCCTTATCAGCGTGATATGTATTCCCATCGCCACTGCGAGGCTGGGTATGAGGATCGGGAGGAGGAGCACAACTTCAACCAACGATTTTCCCCTGAAATTGTGGAAGGCAAGTGCCCTTGCAGCCGGTACAGCGATAAACAGATTTAGGAGGATTACAATGATCCCGATTAAAAGCGTCATTCCTATCGCCGTATAAAAGCGAGAGTCATTCAGCAGGACGGTAAAACCTCTCGTTGAAAAAGACGTTGGAATGATTTCCCCCCACCGCCAACCGAAGGAAACACTTTTCAATAGTAAAAGCAGGACAGGAAGAAAAAGGACGAACGCAAAAAATATGTACAATGTGCTCCAGTTTCTTTTCTTACTCATCCTACATCCCGTTTCCTTTCATCATCCGATACCTTGACCTTGAAACTAAACTCAACAAGAGAACGAGCATCCCTAAGATAATCGCTGTTACTGTCATCATGACCGCAAATGATTCAGGCCTTTTGCTCCAGTCTCCCTGATAAAACCATTCATACGCAAGTACCGATACCATTTTTGGATAAGTGGTGCCGAGTAGATACGGCACTTCAAATGCCGCCAAAATAAAGGCAAATACAATCAGGCACGCTTCCATCAAAACCGGAAACAGCCATGGCCACTCCACCGTCTTGAACACATGCCACTTGTTTCCGCCAAGTGTCTTCACCACATTTGGCAAATCCCGGTTCAGCTGTGCATATACAGGCAACAACATTAGCACGACAAATGGAATTTCCTTCAACGTGTACGTGATGATGATGCCAATCCCGTACCGGTCATTAGTCAAAACCGGAAATTGATCTGGGCTATCGATGATGGATAATCCATGCATCAAAGTGGAAAACCATCCTGTTTGTGAAAAAAGCAGGATCATCATATATCCCCAAACAAAGTGAGGAAATAGCATCGGCAGCCAGACAATTATCCGTGCCATGTGCTTCTTCAATGTTTCAAATAACAATTTGGTTAGTAATAGTCCCAAAATGAGGGATAATGTCGTTGAAACGAAGGCAATCCTGAGACTATATTTTAACGAATCCAGAAAAGCCTCGTTTTCGAATATTTTTTTATATGCATCCAGCGAGAAGCCGTTCAAGGTTGTCACACTTTCCTGTGCCGCCATAAACAGCCCATACACGACAAGACAGAATGTAAATAGAAAGGCAGGAAGGAGTGCAAGACTCCAGCTATTGCTTTTGAACCACTTCATTGACCCAGTGCTCCTTCAACCAATTCACATATTCCGCATCCACTTCCGGCAACAGGCTTTCACTTAATTGTTCCGGCGCAAGTACAGATGCCCCACGATCCATTTCGTTCAACTTTTCCTTCGCCTCATCTGGCAGCTTCGTTGGATCAAGTGCCATATTTTCTCCCCAATAGGTCGACTCGTATTTGGAAAGCTGTGCATCCGGGGACATCAAGAAATCAATGGCCACCATCGCCCCTGCTTTATTTGGACTGTTAAAGGGGATGGCCAGGAAGTGTGTATTTCCGATTGAACCTGAATCCAGCACAAAAGATTTAGTGCTTTCAGGGAATATGCCATCCTTGATAAGGCTTTCCGCCCTCGCCTCGTTATACCCCATCGTCATCCATACTTCCCCTTGGCTATACAGGCGGTCAAGATCTGTTAGGGTTGCCGGGTAGGTTTCCCCGTTTCTCCAAAGAGATGGCTGGATTTCACGGAGATAGCTCCACAAGCCTTCTTGGTTTTCCGCTAAAACCTCTTCATCGTAGCCGTTTTCTAATAGTTTTTCCGGCCCGCCGACAGCATCGTACAGGACATGTCTCAGAAATGCGTTGCCTGTGAAATCATTGGCATCAGGGTATGTGAATTTTCCTGGGTTTTCTTTAATCCATGTCTTTAGCTCTTCTAGGCTGGCCGGTGGAGACTGAACTTTCTCTTCGTCATACAGGAAGACGAATTGCACTTTCCCCCATGGCGCCTCCAATCCTTCCACTTCTGTACCGAAGTCATATTGGACGTCCAGACTTTCTGTATCGACATAGTTCTGATAGTTAGGCAGCTCTTCACTGAAAGGTCCGTATAGGAGCTCAAACTCCTTGGCGTTCTTGAAATTTTCCCCGTTCACCCAGATGATATCGATCGTTCCGTCATCTTTGTCCGCACGCTTTTCCGTGGATAGTTTTTGGAGGATTTCGTTTGTATCCATCGGGACTCTTTCTAGTTCAATGTTGTGGGCATCCTTAAGATTCGGAGCAACCCACTCATCCATGTAGCGATTGATCCCTTCATCGCCGCCCCACATAAAAATGCGCACCTTCGAGCCTTCTGCAAGTTCGGTGATGTCGCTCCATTCTTTATCTTTTAGTTCCTCACCGGCAGTGTTGCTAGTGTTTGTGTTTGAGCAACCAGCTGCTATTAATAGTACGATCATTAGTGATATTGCAAATAACCTGATTTTCAATGGACGTCCCTCTTCTCTCTATATCGAATTTATCTATCTCTATATATAACACTATCTTTATACACTTTAAAATGTTGGTATGTTTGGGGTGGGTTTAGGTTCTTTAAGAACCTAACGTTTTGGGCGGGGATTTGGATCACTTTGGTTTATCATGGGGATTTTTCGGTTGGGGATGCGGGGACTGGGGGTGCGGGGGGTTGGCGTACTTTCGTTTTAGGCAAATGTCGGAAGTTTTTCTGTTTTTGTCCGAAGTTTCGGCGTACTTGTCCGAAGTTAATTGACCGAACGGTTTAAAAGCGATTAAAAACCATCAAAAAACCCGTCACTTCCCCAAAAAAATCAAAAAACGCACGGACCAACTCATCAAAAAGAATCAATCCGTGCGTCCATTCCTTAAAAGAGACCCATTATTTAGTTAAAGCATCCGTCAACACAGGTACAACCTGTTTCTTACGGGACACAACGCCCTTCAATAAAGCAGTATTGTTCTCAAGCGTCACATTGTATGCTTTCTCCACAGCCGGAGCCTGGGAGCCAAGTGCAAGTGCAACAGAATCATTCTCTAAGATATCCGTCACTACCAACAAAAACAAATCTAAATCCTTGTTCGCCACATTCGCTGTGATTACAGCTTCCAACTCTTCTTGTTTTGCAAGAACGTCGTTTGTATCAACTGTGTTCACCTGGGCGATTTCCACCTTGTAGTTACCCATTTGGAACTCTTTTGCATCAAGTGAGATAAGCTGTTCTACCGTTTTGTCGCTAAGGTCCGCTCCCG
Source organism: Sutcliffiella horikoshii DSM 8719 (assembly GCA_001648575.1). Lineage (GTDB taxonomy): Bacteria > Bacillota > Bacilli > Bacillales > Bacillaceae_I > Sutcliffiella_A > Sutcliffiella_A horikoshii. The sequence goes on from LQXN01000058.1 coordinate 43,948, forward strand.
CTTTCAGCATTGCAAGGCCGTACTCTTCTGCATTCACACCTGCGATTTCAGCAAGTTCTTTTGCAGCTTGTACATCTTGCTCTGTGCAAGTCGGGGATTTGAACAATAGAGAATCAGAGATGATGGCAGAAAGCATCAATCCCGCAATTGGCTTGGAGATTTCTAGGCCGTTTTCCTTGTAAAGCTTGTTCAAGATCGTCGCTGTACAACCAACAGGCTCTGCACGGTAGAGTAATGGTTCCGCTGTTTCAAAGTTTGCGATACGGTGATGATCGATTACTTCAAGAACGCGAACCTGGTCGATATCACTTACGCTCTGTTGGCGCTCGTTGTGGTCGACCAAGATTACTTCCTTCACTTCGTTTGCAACAGTTTCCACAAGACGTGGCACTTCACTGTTGAATTCTTTTAAAGCATATTCCGTTTCGCCGTTCAGTTCACCCAAGCGAACCGGCTCGGCATCCATGCCCAATTGCTTTTTTAACTCTGCATAAGCGATGGCCGAGCAGATGGTATCTGTATCTGGGTTTTTATGTCCTAGTACTAAAACTTTTGTCATGAGTACTCTCCTTGCGTAAATGTAATATCGAGCTATTCGTGCTAACTCTTCCACTTTGTATATTACCTTAAAATTTCTTCTGTTTCAAAATGAAAATCTAATCAATCATTAAAACGTCGCGCTGCAGTCGATATCACTAATCCGAGTTGATGCCGAAATGGGTGGAGTTCGTGCCAAAATGAACCGAGTTCGTGCGGAAACTTGGCAAGTTCGTGCCAAAGCAGCGCCCCCCTCTCCGCCAGTTCAACCCAATATATTACCCGTTCTCTTCCTTCAGCTTTCTCATCCGCTCCAACCAATCCTCCAGTTCTGCATCGATTCGGTCAAGTTCATCGTTCATTTCTTTTTCCTTTTTGGCGTGTAATTCGTCCTTTAACGATTCCATTGTCTCTTTATATTCTTCGATTCTAGCAAGTAAGGCGGATTCTTCTTCCTCTGTAATTTGTTCTGCGTTTTTCAACGATTTGGCAGCACCCCTGAAGCGCTCCGCTTCTTTGGTGATGGCATGGTTAATCGTCATTTTCATTTTACCGAGGTCAAGATTGGCAAAAGAAACGGCAAAAGTGCCTCTCGGGGATTCCAGTGATTTATTCATCAGGTCGAGATCACTTGGCAGCCATTTGTATTTCATGCTGTTCTGCAGGTCGTCCGCGCTGTCGGCAGAGATGTACTCACCATTCCCGGCAGCTGCCACATCTTTCAACTGATTTTCCGATTCTTTGTCGACATTGAATCCGATGATGTTGACATGGCGGCCATCTTTTTCATCTGCAAAGGCCTGAGCTTCCTCTACCGGGTTGCCTTCGCACGTTTCCATCCCGTCACTTACAATATAAAGGGTAATATCACCCTCATAATCGGCGCTATCCTCGCGTGCCGTCTTGATTGCCTCCGCAAGCGGGGTCCACCCTTTCGCTTCTACCCCTTGAACTGCTTCAAAAAATGCTTTTTCGTTATACGCCTGTGCCGGGTAGACCTCATCAATCCTTGAACAGGAAACTTGCATATCCTTGTCTTCTTGGGATCCGGCGTGCCCGTATACATACAAGGATACATCGCTATTCGCCCCGATTGTTTTACCAAAACTCAAGACGGCATCCTTAGCCACCTTCATTTTTTGCTTCCCATTTACATCCAACAGCATACTTGAGCTGGCATCCAAAAGGATCAATGCTTTTGCAGGCGTCCCCTGCCCATTTGTTGCTTCATCATTCAGCTCTGGCTCGGGCAGGAGCGGTTCATTAAAAGAAGGATCAAAGTCTGCCAGTTCCCCAATTGCCACAGGATAGGCACTGTTCCCTAACAGGTAGATAAAAGCCTTCAACAAATCATCCGTATTTGTCGTTTCCTCTGTTACACTTTCCATATTTAAAAGAAACTCCTCTTCCAAACCCTCTAAAGGGCTGAGCGAGGCAAAGACTTTGGTTTCCTCTTCATACTCGATATCCCCAGTCATTGTACCGGACTGAACCGCTACAAACTCTTCCAGATTGGACGGGATCACTATTTCATCCAACTTTTTAAGAACCTCTCCGTCTGAAGCTCTGTTTTCGCCTTCTGGTTCTTCTTCGTTCGTATCCTCTTCCTCTTGGACTGTTTCTTCCTGGCGATCTTCTTCATTGGTATCATTTTGACCCGCTGAAGTGTTTTCCCCTTTCGAGCAACCCCCAAGGATTAACATACATATACTCAGTAACGTAATAAATGATTTCATCTGTGTCCCTCCATTCTTCTATTCGTACGGCTTGGCGCTGATATAGTTTCAATCATCCTTAAAATCAGCCCTTAGGAACTATTAAAATAGTAAAAAAACCTTTATATAGCTCACCTTCCATAAATAGGATAACTATTTCGCCCCTTTTTTTCCAATAAAAACTATTTTCAAACTGTTTCACTCATTCTCCCAAATACTCTCAATGACGATATTTTCCCCCTCAAGTAGGGTAAGGGAATAACTATTAACGATAAAATATGGAGGTTCTGATATGGACAACTTTACAAAGCTACCATCTCATCCTGCTTCACTCTGGCGACAGCCACAATCATCTGGTGATTTCACCCCGCTCAATGAGGACATCTCAGCAGATGTAACAGTGATAGGTGCTGGAATTACAGGCATCACTACCGCATACCTTCTTGCAAAGGAAGGATTGAAAGTCGCCCTCCTTGAAGCAGGCGAGGTCATAGGTGGGACGACAGGATTTACCACCGCTAAGATTTCCTCCCAGCACGGGCTGATCTATCAAGAACTGATAAAGCAACACGGAAAAGATAAAGCAAGGCTTTATTATGAAGCGAATCAGGAAGGCATATCATTCATTCAAGATTGCATCAATGATCTGCAGATAGATTGCGATTTCCACACACTCCCGTCCTTTATTTACTCCACAAATAAGGAAATGGAGCAAAAAGTGGAGGATGAGGCAAATGCCTATCTTCAACTTGGTATAGATGGTGGTTTTGCCCACAAGGAGGATCTGTCCCTCCCTTATTCCATAAAAAACGGGGTGATGATGAGGAATCAGGCACAATTTCATCCAGTCAAATATTTAAATGGGCTGATACAGGCTTTTACAAAACTTGGCGGTCAAGTGTTTGAGCACACAAGAGCCTTGGATATAAACAATGACCCTACCGCTGTAAAAACAGACAGGGGTTTTGAGGTGAAAAGCAAATACATCGTTGTCAGCACCCACTATCCATTCAGCGATACAAAAGGCCTTCTCTTTTCCAGATTGCATATTGAACGCTCTTACGCACTAGCGGCTAAGACGGATGCCGGCAACATACCGGATGGCATGTACTTGAGTGCCGATGAACCGACACGCTCCATCCGCTGGGCAACCGGGCCTGACGGAGAGAAATTATTGCTTCTTGGCGGGGAAGGGCATCCTACCGGTCAAAATGATCGAGATACCTCCACCCACTATGAGAATCTAGTAAAATTCGGATCCAGGTATTTTGATATAACCGATGTTCCGTTCCATTGGTCTTCACAGGATATTTTCTCCTTGGATAGCCTGCCGTACATCGGTCCCATCCAGACAGGGACTGAAAATGTACTCGTAGCTACCGCTTACGCTAAGTGGGGCATGACAAACGGCACAATTGCAGCTTCCATATTGAAGGATCATATCTTAGACAAGGAAAATCCGTATAAAGACCTTTTCCATCCCGCAAGGAGCGAAATGGAAGCCAGCAGCATCAAAAATTTCATCAAAGAAAATACTACCGTCGCCAAAGAAATGGTCAAAGGGAAAATGAAAAGAAAGTCCCGCAGCTTAGATGAACTGAGGCATGATGAAGGCGGAATTGTCCAGCTGGACGGCAAAAAAGTCGGAGCCTATAAGGACAGTGAAGGCACTTGCCATCTTGTAAAGCCGACCTGTACCCATATGGGATGCGACGTGGAGTGGAACGATGCGGAACGCTCATGGGATTGTCCATGCCACGCATCAAGGTTCTCCTATAAGGGTGATGTGTTGGAAGGACCGGCAACGAAGCCATTAAAGGGGGTTGAGAGTTAACACCAATATTCTTTTTGCTGTTATTGGAAGCTTTGGTTGGCCTTTTATGGCAACTGTTTCCGAGAACAGTGAGCAAGAAAAAGAGGAACACCCCCGGTGAAGGGGGGGTTCCTCTCAGACTGTTGACAAAACCCTAAATATTTTTAAATTTGCATCCTGCTGTTGATCTTCGTTCCAGGCGCTTCGCTTTTCGCGGGCGGTCCGGAAGCCTCCTCGGGCTTACGCCCTGCGGGGTCTTCCCTGTCCCTTCCTCCCGCAGAAGTCTGCGCGCCTTCCACTACGATCAACACAGGTTATTGCATATCTCAAAGATAAAATAACTTTGTCTACACACTGAGAGGAACACCCCAGTTTAGGGGTGTTCCTCTCAGTTTATCAGTCTACTTGCTTAAGAGCATCCATTGGCATTTTTTGCTGGTCACGGCCTCCAACACAAGGTTCGAGGGTTTGTGCTTCCTTGCTTTTTCTTTTATTCACAAGAACTAAAATCCTGCCGTTCTCCACATCGGTAGCGTACATCGGTGCGTCATGGTCTGATAGACCGAGCTCAAGTAGTTTGTTCCCGACACCTTGTGGGGCCTGGACTTCTTCTGGCAAAAGGATTTTATCAACAACAGAATCTTCATCTTCCTCTACAATCCTTTCGATGCGAGTTCCCATTGGATAATCGGAGCCAAGAGAATCTCCTAATGCGACGATGACGATCTCTTCTGCCTGGTATCCTTGTACAATCAAACCTTCTACCACGTTCCTGGCTTTTTTCTCTGTATCATAAACACCTAATAGCGCTTTTTTCATTGTCGTTTCCTCCTAGGAAGTATGATAGTTCTTTTCTCTATACATTCCCCCGTACCAAGAGTTGAAACGCAATTCCTTATATTACCTTCACCCAAACTGTGCATGATGAAGCCTGCTGTAGATTCCCTCTGCCTCAATCAGCTCTTCATGTCGGCCTTGCTCTGCGATCCCGTCTTTTGTCACAACCATGATTCGGTCTGCATTTTTGATGGTGGCTAGCCTGTGGGCGATGACAAGTGTCGTCCGGTCTTTGGATAGCTCCGTCAATGACTCCTGGATGGCGCGTTCTGTTTCGGTATCAAGTGCAGAGGTCGCTTCATCAAGTATCAGGATCGGTGGATTCTTCAGGAATATCCGTGAAATGGCAAGGCGCTGCTTTTGGCCTCCAGACAATTTCACCCCTCGTTCCCCAATGACGGTATCAAGTCCCTGAGGCTGAGTGGAGATGAAATCATCAAGCTGGGAACGCCTCGCCGCCTCCATGATCTCATCATCTTTTGCATCAAGTTTTCCGTATGCGATATTTTCCCTGATCGTTCCGGAAAAAAGGAAAACATCCTGCTGCACGATCCCGATTTGGCTCCGCAAAGATTCCAGGGTCAATTCACGCGTGTCATATCCATCGATGAGGATGCTGCCTTCCTCTACTTCATAGAATCTTGGCAAGAGACTGCAAAGCGTCGTTTTACCGGCACCTGATGGACCGACGATTGCCACTGTTTCCCCAGCCCGGACCTTAAGATTGATATTTTTCAATACTTGTTCATTGCCTTCATAACCAAAGGATACATTCCGGTAATGGATCTCCCCTTCAAGGTCCGCATGGACAGCATCTGGTGCATCTGCAATATCAGGTTCTGTATCCATGATTTCCGTGTAACGTTTGAATCCTGCAATTCCCTTTGGATAACTCTCGATTACTGCATTTATTTTTTGGATTGGTCCAAGTAAAATATTGGACAAAAGAATGAATGCGACAAACTCCCCGTAGCTTAATTCCCCGCGGATAACGAAGAAGGTACCGAATAAGAGCGTAAATAATGTCACCATACGCATCAGCATGTAGTTTGCCGTGACGTTCTGGGCCATGATTTTATATGAAGCAAGCTTTGTGAACCGGTAGCTTTCATTGTTCACTGCAAATTGCTTCTGTTCGTGTTTCTCATTGGCAAAGGCTTGCACCACGCGGATCCCACCGATGCTGTCCTCCACCCTTGCATTGATTTCGGCAACGTCGCTGAACATTCTGCGGAATGTGCGCGTCATCTTTTTATTAAAATGGATGGCAAGCACCATCAATAGCGGGATGACCAAAAATGATAATACGGCAAGCTTCCAGTTGATGGAGAGCATGATGAAAAAGGCCCCTATCAGGGTCATCAATGCCACAAAGACATCCTCTGGCCCGTGGTGGGCAACTTCCCCTATTTCTTCTAAATCCTTCGTCAATCTTGAGATGGAATGTCCTGTTTTATTATTGTCATAATAGCCAAATGAAAGCTTCTGCATGTGTTGAAAAAGCTTTCTCCGCATATCGGTCTCGATATTGATCCCAAGCATATGCCCCCAATATGTAACGATATAGTGCAGCCCGGTATTAATAACATAGATAGCAAGCAGCCCGATGCATGCCCAGACAATCAGCGTCCAATTTTGTTGCGGCAAGAGCTTATCAATCACCTGGTTGACGGCAATCGGAAATGCAAGTTCCAGCAACCCTACCAAAACAGCGCAGGAGAAATCCAAAATAAACAGCCATTTATATGGCTTATAGTAGGAGAAAAACCGTCGTACCACTACTTCCACACCCTTTTTAAAATAGTTATGTATACTGCCTGTTTTTTCTTTCGACACCCTAATGATAATCGTTATCATTTACATTATACTATACTACCATTTCCCTCCAACCGTCAATGCTAATTATATTAGGAAACAAGCGCCACCTGTGTTATAAAGAAATCAAAAGGATCCTATGTAGAGAGTGGGAGTATTGAAGATGGCTAACATATTGATCATTGAAGACGAGAAAAAGATTGCCCGTGTCCTTCAACTGGAGCTTGAGCATGAGGGCTATGAGACGGACGCTGCATTTACCGGTGCAAGCGGCTTGGAAAAATTCAAAGAGCAGCATTGGGACATGGTATTGCTTGATGTGATGCTGCCGGAACTGAGCGGTTTGGAAGTGCTGAGGAGAATCCGTACGACCGATTCACACACTCCTGTCATTCTTTTGACCGCCCGCAATTCCATCCCGGATAAAGTGAGCGGACTGGATCTTGGGGCAAATGATTATGTGACAAAGCCTTTTGAAATAGAGGAACTTTTGGCAAGGGTAAGGGCCTCCTTGCGAACGGTGGAGGTCAAGTCTGAGAATTCCAAGGTCCTGACTGTCAAGGACTGGACCGTGAATGAAAAAACACGCGATGTCCTCTCTGGTGAAGAACAGGTGGATCTGACACCAAAAGAGTTTGAGCTTCTTGTTTATTTTATTGAAAACAAAGGACAGGCCTTAAACCGCGAACAGATCCTCAACCGGGTATGGGGCTTTGATTATTACGGGGACACCAATATCGTCGACGTTTACGTCAGGCATCTTCGGAAAAAGCTGGACCTCTCAGATGTGCTCTTGACTGTCCGCGGTGTCGGATACCGACTGAAGGAGTAGCAGGCAAATGAAAATAAAAAGAAAAATTCTATTGTTTTCCACCGTATGGCTCGTCATCATGCTGCTCCTTGTTAACGGGGCCATCTATTTTCTATTCCAAAAAAACATTCTGGACAATGACCTGAACCGGGTAAAGGAACATGCCGAGTCGGTGACAGAAGCCGTGAACCGGGCGATAAGCGAAAACGAAACGGATTTCAGCTCCCTGCTACATGCCTATCTCCCTCCTAACGGGATGATCCGCATCGTGACAGAAGAGAATACCTCTGTTGCAAACAGTGCCAAGGAGTATGATATGAGACTTGTACCCACCAAGTTTCAGGATCAGCAATTTTCCACTGTTCGAACATTGGAAGGCACTCCATATGCGGTCGTTTCCTACCCGTTGATATGGACTGATGGAAATATTGTGATGCTGGAGGTCACAGAAAAGCTGGAGGATTCCAAGCGGACGATCGACACCCTGCTTATCGTGCTGTTGCTGGCTTCGGTTTTCATCTTGGTTCCCGCTTTATTTTTCGGGAATGTATTGAGCCGGATCATCTTGACGCCGATTCATGCCATGACCAAAACGATGAAGCAGATCCAGCAGACTGGGGATTATCAAAAGCTGCGGCTTGAAGGCACTTCCAAGGATGAGCTTTATACAATGGGAAACACATTCAACCAGATGATTGATATCCTTGAGAAAAACTATCAAAAACAGCAGCAATTTGTGTCCGATGCTTCCCATGAATTGAAAACGCCGCTTACTGTCATTGAAAGTTATGCCAGCATGCTGAAACGGTGGGGCATGAAAAAGCCCGAGCTATTGGAGGAATCGGTGGATGCCATCTATTCTGAGTCCTTACGGATGAAGGAAATGACCGAGCAGATGCTGCAGCTGGCCAATGCGGATAATGATATGGTGTTGAAGAAAGAAACGGTGGACCTGCATGACCTCTGCAAGCAAGCTGCACACAATATGGAAGTTTCTTTTAACAGGGAAATCCGGTTTGTCGATCAAGGCCTTGCATCTCTAGTCATTGCAGATACAAATAAAATAAAGCAGCTGCTCTACATCCTCTTGGATAACGCACGGAAATATAGTGAAGCAGAAGTGGAGTTGGAGCTTGGGGAGACTGCTGGCAACTGCTATTTTTCCGTACGGGACCAAGGGATGGGGATCCCGAAAGAAGACTTGGATAAAATCTTTGACCGCTTTTATCGCGTCGATAAAGCCAGAAACCGCGAGTCCGGTGGTGCTGGGCTTGGTCTTTCCATCGCCAAGCAAATAGTGGAAGCACACCGCGGGACGATCGACTTTACAAGTGAGGAAGGAAAAGGCACGACCGTGAAAGTGACATTGCCCAAAGGAAAGGACAGTGAACGGGAATGAAAAATAAGAAGCGTTTTCTGATTCTTATCACTGGAGCTTTTCTGGTACTATCAGGTACTTCGCTCTTCTATCTTTTCTTTAATAAGGCGGAGGCCTTGGCTTCAGAAACGGAAGTACGGGAACTGGTGGAGAATCAATTCAGGGGCAGCATCATTACCTCCATGCAGCAAAAAAACGAAGCATATGAAGTTTTTATGGAAAATGACATGGGGGAATACCAGCTGACTGTGGACGGCCGCACACGAGAGATCACCTCTTTGAAGCTAAAAAACCGTAAAGGGGATGCCGGTGGCTCTGAACCTGGCTCAACTGGTTCAGAGCAAGAGGAGCCTTCCGATGAGTCGGAGAATCCTGTGCCGCCTGCGGAGGAGGAGCCCGCTCCAAGCATGCTTACAAGGGATGAAGCCATTGAAATTGCATTAAAGGAAGTACCAGGTAAAGTGGAAGATGTGGAGCTTGATGATGAGGATGGCATCAAGGTATATGAAGTCGAAATCGAAGTGGATGACGATTCGGAGGCGACGATCATCATCAATGCATATACAGGAGAAATCCTCTCTTTGACGTGGGATTGAGCTAAAGTGATGCTTCATTAAGATTTTTTAATGTTTTACTCCTTTTCTATTAATGTTGGCTGGCTATTATGTAAAGTGTAGCAAGCGAAACAAACAACATTCCAAGGAGGAATTCATAATGAAAATTTTCACAGCAGCTATAGCAGGAGCCGTACTTATCGGAGGAATCAGTGTAGGAGCGGAAGCTTTAAAGAACGAAGACACAAAGGAAAACTTAAAGCAGGTCCAGGTTGCCACTACGTCTAAAGAAGAGGCTGGCATCACATTATCCGAAGCATCCGATATCGTGTTGGCAAAAGTAGAAAATGGCGTTATTAAAGAAGCGGAGAAAGACCGTGAAAACGGGCGTCTTGTTTATGAAATCGAAGTGAAAAATGATCAATACGAGTTTGATTTCAAAGTGGATGCTTCAAACGGTGAAATCATCAAGGAAGAAAGAGAAGAGCGTGACGGCAAGAAAGCATCTGTGACTGGTGGTAACGAGAATGCTGACGCCGGAGAGAATGAAGCAGTGATTTCCATCGATGAGGCAATAGGAATTGCAAAGAAGGAAGCACCAGGAAAGCTTGAAGACATTGAACTTGAACGTGAAAACGGAAAGCTTGTGTACGAAGTGGAGATTGAAAACTTCGAAAATGGTGACGATGAAGATGTAACGGTCTATATTGATGCCATTACAGGGAAAGTACTGTATGTAGAGTGGGATGATTAATAGTGGGATGAGGGCGGCCCTTTGATGGGGCTGCTTTTTTAGGTTTGGGTATGATTTGGGTCGTGTTAACTCTCAAGCTTGTTTTTTTGAAAGGTTTTTAGCAAACCAGTCTTTTGAACATTTGTTTTATGCTGATTTCCGGGAGATTTGTGGCCTTTTAAGCTTGTGAAAAAGCGTTCCCATCCAATTCAAAAAAGCCGCCCAGGTTCACTAACTCCCCCGGACGGCCAGAACCCCCTACTTACATAAACACGCTTTTCTCTATCTCTTTCATTTTATAAAAATACCCTTGCGTACTCATCAGTTCATCAAACGTACCTGCCTCCACAACACGGCCATTCTCCATGACAATGATTTGGTCCATCTTCTCCAGGCCTGTCAATCGATGACTCACCAGTACCAAAGTATCCTCTGCCGCCACCTCTAATAGCTTTTCAAAAATCGCCGCTTCCGTTACAGCATCTACAGAGGATGTCGGCTCATCCAAGAGCCACAATCGTGCTGCTTTCAATAATGCACGGGCAATGGAAAGGCGCTGCTTCTCCCCACCGGAAAGGTTCTCTCCTTTTTCCAATACCTCATCATCCAAGGAGAACCCCTCAAGCTTCACTGCGCCCAAAGCCTCCAGCATCTCCTCATCACTCAGTCCATCCTTGGCAAGAGCAAGGTTTTCCCTTATCGTGCCGTAGAAAAAGTGGTTTTCCTGCAAGACGACGTTCGATTTGCTCCACAGGTCCTCCTGCTCCAAGGCGGCATATTCCCACTGATCCAACGAGATATTCCCCTCGTCTGCCTCATAGATTTTCAACAGCAACGATAATAACGTAGATTTACCGGAACCGCTCGGACCGACGATTGCCGTTTTGGAACCTGCCGGCAAACTAAGATTCACCCCATCCAGCATCCAACGGGATTCTCCAGGAAAACGGAAGTCAACATCTCTCATTTGAAAGGAAAATGCCTTATTTTCAGGCAGTTCCATCGTTGATTCCAACATTGGCTCCCGAGGCTCGGATTCCGCACCAACCACATCTTCCAATCTAGCCGCAGCCCTCCTGCTATCCTCATAATGATTCGGGAAAACAGCCATCGGCGCGGCATTTTCAAATACGGTCAAGGAGATCATCACAAGCATCGCAAGGAACAGTCCTTCAAACTGCCCTTCCACTGTCAAATACGCCCCAAGCGCAAGCAGCGTCCAGGAAACAAGCAGGGTGATAAATGTGTTCACCGATTGATTGAACATCTCCTGCTTTCCTTCCCGCTCCTGCTCGGCCACATAAGAACCGGCAGCCGTGGCAAGCATTTTTTCTTTATCATCCAGCTGTTGATAGATTTTCAAGTCACGGAAGCCGTAGAACAGTTCTGTCACCTCTGTTGAAAGTGTCCCCCTCTCTTCCCTGACACGATTTTGTAATCGACGCTGGCCTACCGCAAAGATAGCTGGCACCACAAAGCCCGTCAAAATCAGCCCAATCAGCATCACGATTGCTAAATATACAGAGAAAAAAGAAATGAAGAATATCGTACTCAAAAAGACAAGCACCAGCACAATCGGTGGGTAGAACACGCGAAGAAAGAAATTCTGCAGGCTCTCCACGTCCCCCACGATCCGTGCAAGCAAATCGCCGCTGCGGTACTTCTGAAAAATCTGTGGCGCAAGCGGCTCTATTTTTTTATAAAAAGAAACACGTAGATTACTTAATATCGTAAAGGTCGCCCTATGCGAGTATAGTCTCTCGCCGTAGCGGCTGAAGGCCCTCGCAAAACCGAAGAGTTTCAGGACCGCGATCATCACGGTCAAGGTATAGATCGGCGGAGCCAGCGCCGCTTTGGAAATGAGGTAACCACTTGAGGCGAATAGCCCCACAGCCGTAATCCCTGCTGAGAATCCGAGCAAAATGGACAGCAGTATGTCTTTCTTTTCCAACATGATCAGCTTCACGACATGTGCTAATTCTCTCATCCTGCGCTCCCTCCTTGCTGTACAGACACCATTTCACGGTAAGCCGGCACTGCTTCGACCAGCTCCTCGTGTGTTCCTTGGGCGATCAGTGCGCCTGCATCAAGCAGTAAAATGGAGTCTGCCTGTTTGATTGTGTGCAGCCTGTGTGCAACGGTGATGACGGTAGACGTTTCGGCCAGCTCCTTCATCGAAGCTTGCAATATCCGCTCTGTCTGGAGGTCAAGTCCTGTTGTCGGTTCATCAAACAGGATGACGGACGGCTTTTTCAAAAAGGCACGTGCCAACGCCAATCGCTGCTTCTCCCCGCCAGATAATCCTCTCCCCGCTTCACCGATTTTCGTTTCGAAACCTTCTGGCAAAGAGTCAATCAACGGCAGGATTCCAGCTTTCTCCGATGCATCTCGTATTTCCTCTATGGTTGCTTCCGTTTTTCCACCAATCGCGATGTTCTCAGCGATCGTTCCGGAGAAAAGATACGGATTCTGCGAGATATAGCTCACACGGTCAAACCATGGTTTTTCCTCATAATCAAATAATGGCTTTCCATCCACCAGCACTTCACCTTCTGTCGGACGGATCAATCCCGCAATCAGATTAAGGAGTGTCGATTTCCCGGCACCGCTCCGACCAATCAAGGCAAGCTGCGTGTATGGCGGGATATCCACTGAAAGATCCTGTATCGCAAAGCCTTTTTCTCCATAACGGAAGCCGAGGTTCTTCAGGAGGATGGAAGGCGGACCGTTTTTAGCTGGAAGGGATGTGTCTCCCCATTCCATTGGTGCCTCCTCTTCCGCGAGCTCATCTGTCACTTTTTTAGCGGCTCCCATACTTCCCCGCCCCGTATGGAAGGCACTTCCCAGCTCCTTTAGATAAAGGTAGAACTCAGGTGCCAATACCAACACGAAGAATGCGGTAAAGAACGTAACATTTTCAAAAACAACCAACTGCAAGCCTACTTCAAGCGCGATCAATCCAATGGCTAGCATCGAGATGAACTCAAGCATCAAGGACGACAGAAATGCGATCTTCAACACTTCCATCGTTGCATCACGAAAGCTTAAGCTGCTGTTCTCAATCGTCTCCTGTTGTTTGGCCGAACGACCGAAAAGCTTCAGTGTCGTGAGCCCTTGTAACGTATCAAGGAATGTTCCGGAAAATGCGTTCAGTTTATCCATCTGCTCTTCCGATTTCTTTTTCGTTTTCAATCCTACGACAATCATGAAAATAGGAATGAATGGTGCTGTGACCAATATGATTAGTCCTGTATTCATATGCTGGCTGAATGCCGCGATCAATATCATGATCGGGATGATGCTCGATTGGATGACCTGTGGCACATACCTGCTGAAATACGGATCGATCTCATCCACCGCATCCATCATGACACTCACCTTCTGGCCAGATTGACCTTTCAGGGAAGCTTGGACAGGACTGTTCGAATACTTTTGGAGCAGGGCGGTGCGAAAATCGCGTTTTACCCTCGCCGCTAGCTTCACACCGGTGACACCGCTCCAATAGGTCAAGGCCGCCCGTGCCGCCAATAACGCCAGCAGCCCTCCAAGGAATGGCAGGATTTCCTGGAACGAGTGGCCCCTTAAGAACACGCGGTCCACGATGGTGACAAAGAAGTATGCCTGGCCGATGACCGTCGCCCCTGTCAGGACGGCGATTAAGATCAGGATTATTCTTGTGCTTCTATGTGATTTTGCTATTGTCTTTAAATCCGTCATATAGTTAAATCCCTCTTTTCTGTTGATGGGAATTGGATTTTATGGTTTGGTTGGTGGTAAGTTGGATATCTTGTTGGTTATTTAGCTAGTTAGTGAAAAGTTTCACATACTTTATAGTTATCATTATATATCATGCCTGCTGGAATTTCTTCTTTTGGGATTGACCATTTTATGACATATTTAATGTTTTCCCTTTTCCTTCGTTAATGTAACGGATTATTCAGGGGACGAAATTTGCTCTCTTTTTCTTGTGAAGGGATTATTTGCCGTTGTGATGGGTTTAAGAGGAGATATGAAGGGATTTTTCCCACTTGTGATGGGATTTCCCCCTCTTGTGAAGGGATTAATTTTTCACAGTTCATCAAGGCCACATATATACGAGAAATACGACTCGTTGTGAAGGAATTGTATAAACTAATGAAGGGATTAAGCATTATTGTGAAGGGATTCTCACTAAACTTTTTAATCAAGGACAAAAATTCCACCCTAACAACTTCTACCCCATCCCTTTAGCGCATAAAATTAAATCATTCATAAAAAAACATTGCATTTCCCCTTCACCTGTTGTAAATTAGTACAATAATTAAATTGTTCAGATAATTAAATAGTGAACTTTCTTATCCAGAGAGGTTGAGGGAATGGCCCGAAGACACCTCAGCAACCAGCAGCGCCCGCTTTATCGGACGCTGAAAAGGTGCTAATTCCAGCAAGCTGTGATGCTTGCAGAGATGAGAAGAATGAACTTTCGATTGAAAAGTCTTCTTCTTATAGAAGGCTTTTTCTTTTTATTCCCGGCCTTTTTATATCTCTTAAACCCCTCTGTTGCTTTTCGTTCCAGGTGTTCGCTTTCCGCGGGGCGACCTTGAGGATCCTCGGGCTATTGCCCGGCGGGATCTCAAGATTGTCGCTTCTCTCCCGCAGGATTCTAACGCCTTACTCTTCAAGCAACAGGGGGGACTGGATCCCTTATCCCCTCTGCTTATAGGAAGCCGTCACTTGCAAATATAGGAGGCCTATCATGTACAAAACCGAAACGAAGCTTGCGCAAATTGGAAACCGCACTGAAACTGCCACTGGAACCGTGAATCCGCCTGTTTATTTTTCCACTGCCTATCGACACGAAGGGATCGGGCAATCAACGGGCTATGACTATACTAGAACAGGAAATCCGACGCGTCATGTGCTGGAAAAGGCGATTGCCGACCTTGAAAGCGGCGACCAGGGGTTTGCCTGCAGCTCAGGCATGGCTGCAATTTTGACGATACTCTCCCTGTTCAAGTCCGGTGACCATCTTATCGTCTGCAAGGATTTGTACGGCGGGACCTACCGTCTTTTTGAAGAAGGCTATAAGAAATGGGGACTGTGTTGTAGCTATGTGGACACGACCGACCTTTCACAAATCGAAGCTGCAATCACTCCACAGACGACGGCCATTTTTGTGGAGACCCCAACAAATCCCCTGATGGTAGAAACAGATCTTGAAGCCGTTTCAAAGCTCGCGAAAGCGCACGGGATCCTTCTGATCTGTGACAATACGTTTTATACTCCTGTTCTATTAAACCCCATACCTTTAGGCGCTGACATCGTCATTCATAGCGCCACCAAATACCTTGGCGGACATAATGATGTGCTGGCTGGGCTCATAGTCGCAAAAGGCGAGGCGCTTTGTGAATCACTCTCCCTTCACCATAATGCGGCAGGTGCGGTGCTGAGCCCATTCGACTCATGGCTTTTGATGCGCGGGATGAAAACCCTCTCCCTTCGTATGGAACGGCATGAGAAGAATGCGAAACAAATCGCGGACTACTTGACTCAGCATGATTCCATCACGGACGTACTGTATCCAGGAAGGGGCGGGATGCTCTCCTTTCGAATAAAAGAGGAGGCGTGGGTGAACCCGTTGCTTCAGAACCTCAACCTCATCACTTTTGCCGAAAGCCTTGGCGGTGTGGAGAGTTTCATCACTTATCCTGCCACCCAGACCCATGCGGACATTCCGGAAAAGATCCGTATCGAGACGGGCGTATGCAACAGGCTGCTGCGCTTTTCGGTCGGCATTGAAGACGCAGATGACTTGATTCAAGATTTAGGGGCGGCGCTGAAGGCTGCTTCCATCCAAAAGGAGGTCCTATTGTGAGCCATTCTTTTCAAACTAAGCTGTTGCACAATCGCCACAAGGTAGACAAGAGCAATGGTGCTGTGAGTGTGCCCATCCAGCATGCTTCCACCTTCCATCAAACTGATATCGATTCTTTTGGAAAATACGATTATGGCCGTTCCGCAAATCCGACCAGGGAAGCCCTTGAAGAAACAATCGCCCAATTAGAAGAAGGCTCAAGAGGATTTGCCTTTTCATCCGGAATGGCGGCAATATCGACCGCTTTCCTCCTCCTCTCACAAGGTGATCACGTATTGATTTCAGAAGATGTGTATGGCGGTACTTACCGGATGGTTTCAGAGGTGCTGATCCGCTACGGTGTGGACCATACTTTCGTGGATATGACGGACTTGGATAAAGTGAAAGCAGCCATCCAGGCAAACACCAAGCTATTCTACGTGGAAACGCCATCGAATCCATTGTTGAAGGTCACCGATATCACAGCGATTTCCACTCTCGCCAAATCAGTCGGAGCTTGGACATTCGTCGACAACACCTTCTTGACCCCAGCACTGCAAAAGCCGCTTGAGCTTGGCGCAGACCTTGTCCTTCACAGTGCAACCAAGTTCCTCTCCGGACACAGCGATGTGGTGGCAGGACTTGCGGTTGCGAAGGATCCCTTACTTGCCGATCGGTTGGCCTTTTTGCAAAATTCCTTCGGGGCCGTCCTTGGTGTCCAGGATGCTTGGCTTGTTTTAAGAGGGCTGAAGACGTTGCATGTCAGGCTGGAACAGTCACAAAAATCAGCCTATAAAATAGCGGGTTACCTAGAAAAACACCCTGCCGTGAAAAATGTCTATTTTCCAGGATTGACAACACATCCCGGTTTCACGCTTCAACACAGGCAGGCACAGGGACCTGGTGCCGTCCTTTCTTTTGAACTGCACAGTGAGGAAGACCTCCGGAAGTTTGTCGGCGCGGTGGAGATCCCGGTATTTGCCGTTAGCTTAGGCGCGGTGGAATCGATTCTCTCCTTCCCGGCGAAAATGTCCCATGCGGCAATGCCGGAAACGGAACGGTTGAAACGGGGCATCTCGAATTCTTTACTCCGCCTGTCAGTCGGCCTCGAGAGTGCGGATGATTTGATAAATGATTTTGAACAGGCATTTAACCAGGCAACTGCAGAGAGAAGCTCAGAACTAGAACAACGGAGGGTATACCATGGGAATCTTAGATAGCTTACAACGAGACAAAATTTTGATCGCTGACGGCGCAATGGGGACCCTCCTCTATTCTTACGGTTCTGATTGTTGCTTTGAGGAATTGAATCTATCGCAGCCAAACCAAATCTATAATATACACAAGGCTTACCTCCATGCAGGTGCGAACCTCATCCAGACCAACACGTATGCGGCCAACTACCATAAGCTTGAGCGCTATGGGTTGCAAGATCAGGTGAAGGAAATAAACAGTGCCGCGGTCAGGCTGGCCAAAAAGGCCGTGGCGGATCACCCAGGAGCGCATGTGGTCGGGACAATCGGAGGGATCCGAGCCATCAAGCCCGAAGCCATTCCCCTTGAAGAAATCAAACGCACCTTCCGTGAGCAGCTTTACTGCCTGCTGCTTGAAGGGGTTGATGGTATATTGCTAGAAACCTTCTATGACCTGGAAGAATTGGAGACGGTCCTGCAGATTGCCAGAAAAGAAACAGACCTGCCGATTATTGCGCAAGTGTCGCTCCAAGAGGTTGGCTATTTACAAAATCGCGTGCCTATTACAGACGCATTGAACCGCTTGGAATCGCTTGGTGCCGATATCGTCGGATTGAACTGCCGTCTTGGTCCATACCATATGATTTCCACACTGGAAGAGGTATCGATTCCAAAGACTGCTTATCTATCGGCTTATCCGAACGCAAGTCTTCCCTCTTATGTGGACGGAAAACTTGAGTATGACAGCGATGCGGATTATTTTAAAGAAACGGCCCTTGCTTTTCGCGATCAGGGCGTACGGTTAATCGGCGGTTGCTGCGGGACGACTCCCGCCCACATAAGGGCTTTTTCGGAGGCACTTCAGGGTGTCACTCCTTTAAAAGAAAAGCAGGTAAAGCGGAAAGAGAGAACCATCATCATTCCTTCAAAAAAGAAGGAAGTGCCGACACCACTTTTTGAAAAAGCAAAAAAACAACAATCCATCATCGTGGAACTCGATCCTCCGCGCAAACTGAACACAGATAAATTCATGACCGGCGCTAAAGCATTGAAGGATGCGGGCATTGATGCGCTCACGTTGGCGGACAATTCCCTTGCTTCCCCGCGGGTCTGCAACACTGCACTGGGATCGATTGTGAAATCAGATATCGGCTTGCGCCCGCTTATCCACATCACCTGCCGAGACCGCAATCTGATCGGCTTGCAGTCACATTTGATGGGGCTCCATCAGCTTGGCATTCATGACGTGTTGGCAGTCACAGGCGACCCGACAAAGGTCGGTGATTTTCCTGGTGCCTCCTCTGTCTATGATGTCACATCGTTTGGTCTCATCAATATGATCAAACAGTTCAACCAAGGAGTCTCCCTATCTGGAAAAGAACTTGGCGAGCGCACCAGCTTCTCAGTCGGAGCTGCCTTCAACCCCAACGTACGCGTCATTGATAAGGCGGTCGAACGATTGGAGAAAAAAATAGACGCAGGTGCAGACTATTTCATCAGTCAGCCTGTCTTTTCAGAAGAAAAACTACTCGAAGTCCATCAGGCTACTAAACATATCGATGCCCCTATCTATATTGGGATCATGCCGCTTACAAGCAGCAGAAATGCCAATTTCCTTCATCATGAAGTGCCGGGAATCAAGCTGACTCCACAGGTGCTCGGGGCGATGAATCGTCACCAGGATGACCCGCAGCAGGCAACTATAGAGGGGCTTAACATCGCGAAAGGGCTGCTTGATGCGGCACTTGAACTATTTAATGGTATCTACTTGATCACACCGTTCATGCGCTATGAACTGACAGTAGACCTTGCCAAGCATGCCAAAAAATACGGTCCGGTCCATTCATCCAGGAGGGTTCAAAATGTCTAAACCTATCACACTACTAGAACAACAGATTCAAAAGAAAATACTGGTCATGGACGGGGCGATGGGAACGATGCTGCAGCAGGCAAACCTTACGCCAGAAGACTTTGGCGGCGAAGAGTATGACGGCTGTAACGAGAACCTGAACATCACCGCACCCGATGTCATCGAACGCATCCATGTAGAATATCTGAACGCCGGTGCCGATATTGTGGAAACCAATACCTTCGGCGGCACAGACCTTGTTCTTGATGAATATGAGCTTGGTTTTAAAGCTTACGAGATCAATAGGCTTGGCGCAGAAATTGCCAAGCGTGCGACCACTCAGGTGTCCACCCCGGAGTGGCCGCGCTTTGTGGCGGGCTCCATCGGTCCGACAACGAAAACACTGAGTGTTACGGGCGGAACCACTTTTGACGCTCTGACAGATTCCTATGAAGAGCAGGCGCGAGGGTTGTTGGACGGCGGTTCTGATTGTCTTTTAGTAGAGACAAGCCAAGATTTATTGAACGTAAAATGCGCCTTCCTTGGGATCCAGCGCGCTTTTGAAAAGACCGGCATCACCATTCCTGTCATCATCTCCGGCACCATCGAACCGATGGGAACCACACTTGCAGGTCAGGCGATCGATGCCTTCTATGTTTCTGTGGAGCATATGAAACCTCTTGCAGTCGGGTTGAATTGTGCGACCGGCCCGGAATTCATGCAGGATCATATCAGGACGCTTTCCAGCTTGTCCAAAAGTGCGGTCAGCTGCTATCCGAATGCCGGCCTCCCGGATGAGGAGGGCCATTACCATGAAACACCACAGTCCCTTGCAACAAAGCTTGCAGGCTTTGCCGAGCAAGGCTGGCTGAACATTGTCGGCGGCTGTTGCGGGACGACACCAGACCATATTCGCGCGATTGCGGAAGTGATGAAGAGTCACAAGCCCCGGGCTGCAACTGTAACCGACCACCACAGCGTCTCCGGGATAGAATCGTTCATTTATGACGACCCTTCCCTTCGCCCCATCATGGTCGGGGAGAGGACCAATGTCATCGGCTCCCGTAAATTCAAGAGACTTATCGCGGAGAAAAAATTTGAAGAAGCAGCAGAAGTGGCGCGTGCACAAGTTAAAGGCGGCGCCCATGTCATCGACATCTGCTTGGCTGACCCTGACCGCGAAGAGCTGGAAGATATGAAAGCCTTTGTACAAGAAGTCGTCAAGAAAGTGAAAGTACCGCTTGTCATTGATTCTACTGACGAAGAAGTCATCGAGGCCGCTTTGAAGCACTCACAAGGAAAAGCAATCATCAATTCCATCAACCTCGAGGACGGCGAAGAGCGTTTTGAAGCCATCATTCCATTGGTTCATAAATACGGGGCTGCGCTTGTCGTCGGCACCATCGACGAAGAAGGAATGGGTGTCAGCGCAGAACGAAAACTTGAGATCGCCCAGAGATCCTATGATCTTTTGGTGAACAAGTACAAGGTTTCTCCAACCGACATTATTTTTGACCCACTCGTCTTCCCTGTCGGTACCGGTGACGAGCAGTATATCGGATCAGCCAATGCGACGGTCGAGGGAATACGCGTGATAAAAGAACATTTCCCTGCCTGTCTGACGATCCTTGGGGTCAGCAATGTTTCTTTCGGGCTCCCACCTGTCGGGCGTGAAGTGCTTAACGCCGTGTATCTCTATCACTGTACACAGGCAGGGTTGGATTATGCGATCGTGAACACCGAAAAGCTGGAGCGTTTCGCTTCCATTCCAGCCGAAGAGGTCGAGATGGCGGAAAAATTGTTGTTTGAAACTACCGATGAATCTCTCGCATTATTCACGGACTTTTACCGCGGCAAAAAGAAAGAGGCGAAATCCAATATTCCGGAACTGCCTCTTGATGAACGGCTCGCCTACTATGTGGTGGAAGGGACTAAAGAAGGGCTGCTTCCTGACCTGGAGCTTGCCTTGGCTGCCTATCCCACTCCACTTGAAATCATCAATGGCCCATTGATGAACGGGATGAAGGAAGTCGGGCGTTTGTTCAATGATAACCAGTTGATTGTTGCGGAAGTTTTGCAAAGTGCGGAAGTCATGAAAGCGTCCGTCGCATTTCTCGAGCCTCACATGGAAGCAAGCGATACCTCCTCTTCAAAAGGAAAAATCCTGCTCGCAACCGTTAAAGGCGATGTGCATGATATCGGGAAAAACCTGGTCGACATCATCTTGAGCAACAATGGGTATGACGTGGTCGATCTCGGGATCAAAGTGACTTCCACCGACTTGATTCAGGCTATCAAAAAAGAAAAGCCGGATATCGTCGGCTTATCCGGACTGCTCGTAAAGTCCGCTCAACAGATGGTATTGACGGCGCACGATATGAAGCAATCCGATATTTCCGTCCCTATTTTAGTGGGAGGGGCAGCGTTATCAAGGAAATTTACGGATAACAAGATATCCAAAGAATACGAAGGCCTTGTTCTATACGCAAAAGATGCGATGAACGGCCTCTCGCTTGCCAATCAACTGCGCTCACCAGAGGAATTTGAAGTGTTGGTGAATGAGCAGGCGGAGAAACAGAAGAAATTGCGGGAGGCGGAGGAATCGAAAGAATCGGCAGAAATATCCGATACTAGTGCGGTCGCGACGGCCGTAAAGGTTCGTTCCACTGTCTCGCAGGATGTACGAGTGTTTACGCCAAATGATACAAAGCGCCACCTGCTACGTAATATCTCTGTCTCCCATGTGGAGCCATACATCAATATGCAAATGTTGATCGGTCATCACCTTGGGGTGAAGGGAAAAATTGAACGATTGATTGCTGAGAAAGATGAACGTACCTTGCAAGTGAAGGGTGTGGTGGATGAGCTGTTGTCGGAAGTTAAGCGGAATAAACTTATCACTCCTGCTGCCGCGTATCAATACTTCCCGGCTCAATCAGAAGGTGATACTCTGTTCATTTATGACCCTGATGACACGAGTAAAGTGATAGAACAGTTCGATTTTCCAAGACAGGCAAAAGCCCCACATCTTTGTTTAGCTGATTACGTAAAGTCACGTGATAGTGGTGTCATGGATTATGTGGGATTGTTTGCTGTAACGGCCGGCCGTGGGATTCGCGAATTGGGTGCTGCTTATAAAAAGGAAGGCCGCTTCTTGGAAAGCCATGCCTTGCAGGCTTTAGCACTTGAGACTGCAGAAGGCCTTGCAGAACTTGTCCACCAGCAAATGCGCGACCGCTGGGGCTTCCCTGATCCTGTCAGCTTTACGATGAAGGAGCGATTCTCTGCCAAGTACCAGGGCCAGCGGTTTTCGTTTGGCTATCCGGCATGCCCCAACCTGGATGATCAGCAGAAGCTTTTCAAATTGATTCAGCCTGAGGATATCGGCGTTGAATTGACCGACGGGTGCATGATGGAGCCTGAAGCATCCGTGTCAGCGATTGTATTTGCCCATCCTGAGGCTAGGTATTTTAATGTATTGTGAGTGAGAAACCCCACGCGGCAGCGTGGGGTTTTTTGAACGGAGGTTTGAAATCTCCTCTATGACAGTGGTTTTATTGTTGAACAAACGTTTGATTAAAAGGTTCGCTTCTTTCCTTCGGCTTCCAAAATGACGCCGAAACGACTATCCGATCCGGAAAAAAGCTGCTCTTTTTCTAATTTCAGCTCCCGCTTCACGATTATTGGACCCCGGTCCTGTTCGGATACGGTCATCTCTAATGGACCTTCATTGTTCAGATGGTGTATCCAAATTGCATACTCATCTTCATAAAAGGTGAGCATGAATGTCACATCCTCCTCGCTATGATTTTGAAAATATAGTTCACAGTGAACTGTCATCACGGATGTTCTATCCATAGACTCATAGGTACACTCACTCTTTTCTTTATCATAGGAAATCGCATCAAGGCCGGTAGCAAAAGTATTCTGGTATCCCTCTGCAATTTTCAACGGCCCAAATACAAATAAAAGAATTGCCAATAGGACAGTTCGCCCACGATATTTCTTCAAAGCCCTCACTAAAAATACCAGCCCCAGGATTAGAATGGATATAATAAGCATCCCATAATAAACCGGCCCTTCCACCGTACGGGTTGGGATCCCCAATACAACTGTCAGCTCAGGTCCGTATGGTGCGTCCAATCTTAAAGCAAAAGACATAATCATTGCGGTAAGAATCAATAATGCAGAAATATAAAAGGCTGGTTTATTTTTAAACATGTGGTACCTGCTTTCTTTTTCTCATTAAAACCTATTTCTATAAAAATGGTAAAATACCTTCTGATTGAAAGCTATCTTTTAGTGGGTTGTTACCTAAAAACAAATGAATTACGGCATTTCCATAAAGAAAGGACCACTCAAATTAAAGTGGTCCCCCCTCTTATTCTTGGTAACCAAACCCTTCATTAGCAAACACAAGGTCCACTAACACAGGACTGACTCCATTTTTATAAATGATCTTCAGCTCTGCACCAGAGATGATATTATAATTTCCTGCTGTGCCATATGCAACACGCAAGACAAGTGGTTCTTTTTCGCCTTCTATTAGAAACTCTACTGAATTACGGTCGACGACCCCTGTGATGACGGCATTTGCTTCTATTAAACCATCCGTTTGAATCTTTAGCTCTTGGCCGATTAATACACGGTCAGAGGAGAGGTTGTTATCCTTTTTCAGTTTGTATGTAGATAAATTGAACTTGTTGGCTATTCCCCATAATGTTTCACCTGGTGCCACGGTGTAATATGATTTTGTGACTTTCTTCTGTTCATTTTCAATCACCGGGATGCCTGTGGAAGCAGGGATGCTTAACTGCTGACCAACAAAGATAATGTCTGTTGTAAGGTTATTTTCCTTCTGGATCAATCCCACTGCAACACCAAATTCTCTACTGATGCTAAACAATGTATCTCCTGACTTTACTTTATAAACAGCAGTCGTTTGGCCATTGCTAATTGTGAGTGTTTGTCCTACCTTAATTACATCACTTTTCAAACCATTTAGTTGTTTAATTGCCGTGACGGTTGTGCCGTACTTTTGTGAGATTGCGAATAATGTATCATCTTTGGAAACCGTATGAACCACACTTTTCGCTTCCGTATCTTTAGGACCTCTGGCACTTACCTTCAATGTTTGCCCTACTTTGATGACATCAGACTTTAGACCGTTAATCTCTTTTAATTCTTTGACAGATAATCCATGTTTTTTCGCTAACGAGTATAAAGTATCACCTGATTTCACTTGATGCACTGAAACATTAGCAAACACGGTACCGCTTTTTGTATTAACCGTGATAAATGCACTAGCTGCAAGCGTTCCAGCTAGGACATAACTAACCATTTTCCGATTTCTCTTACCTTTGTTCATCTTTTTTTGCGTCTCAATTCTCTCTTTACGAGACATAATATTCTGACTATCCACCATAATCCCCCTTGAAATATACCAATATATTCTTCTGTTAGAAGTATTTTGTCGAAATCAAGAAGATATTTCGTAAACATCAGTAAATTTATCAGGGTGGAAATCAAAAAGAGGAGTATAGATTCACACTTTTACTTTTAGTGGATTTTTATTAAGTATAATTCCTTATAAAAACGGCTGAGCAAGTCAGCCGTTGCGCAAAAAATCATTTCACTGTAACTGCTAAGTCATGAAAGAAATACTCCACTGGAAGGTAGCTAATCTCTAAGTCCCTTGGGTTCCCTCTCACTTTATAGGTCAACTCCATAATATCACCTGCTAGTTTATAGGAATCCACGTTTTCTGGGTAACCATCTTTTTCATACAAAGTGATAAAACCTACTATATATTCCACAGGCAAACTCCCTTTAGAAATCCTGATCGTTACTTCATCAGGGGTTTGTATTATTTGATTGACCTTGATTGTTTGGCCCATGACTTCCATTGTGGTGTCCTTTTCTAGACTTTTCCAAATTTCTTGTGTGTCCCATTTCCTGATATAAGGAATTGCTTTCGTTTCCGTAACATCGCGTAATGGAGTATAGCTTCCTTCAAGTCCTATTTCTTCTTTCTCAGGGGAATTATACCCCCATCCTAAACCTCTTGAGGTTGAAACTTTAATAGAGCCATCTTCAGATGTACCCACTAATGCTATCTGAGGTGAAATATCCTTATGAATGTCCCCATATTGTTCTGGTAGACGCATAGTGGCAATCAAGTCTAATTTAGACATCGTTTCTTTCAGATGATCCACTCTTAACCAGACACCAGCTTGATTTTCTGCTTCATTCTTTATATCCCTCTCCGTTAGGCCTGACGCTTTGTCGAGGGTATATTCGAACCGCACTTCTTCTTTATTGCGATATTCCTGATTCATAAAAATGAGCTTTAGCTCAAAGTTTTCATCCTCGATGAAGTAGTCCGAGTGTTCAAAATGCAAGATTCCTTGGTCCGTATGATTTGGATCTAAATCTAAGAATCTGGAAGTATGATAATTTGTTACATCCCTATCTGCAGAGGTTAGACTTGCCAATACATACCCTTGAAACGGTGTTTCTGTATCAATTTGATAGCCCAGCATCACACTCCCTGCATCGAAGTATGCTTCTTTCACCTGTACCTTCATATTTGATGTTTCCTCTTCTAGGTTTAAAAAATTGACTCTTCCCTCCTCGGCAATTTGCCTTATTCCCGTGTAGTTACCTCCGTAATTGTAGAAAATCCCTTTCTGGTAACCAAATCCAGAAGTGCTGTCTTTATCCCAAAAGTTTGATTGAAACAGGACCGCGACAATTCCGATGACAAGTACGGCAACAGCATTCATTTTAATTGCTTGTAACCTGGAGGACTTCTTCCGCTCCCGCTTTTGCGCGATTTCCAGCGCTTTCTGAACTCTCGCATCCAGCTCTTTCGTCGGTACATCTATCCCCTCAAACTCCGATTTTATTTCGCGGCTAAGCTTCTCCATATTTCTCTCCTCCTTCTTCCAGTTCCGCTTTTACCTGTGCAAGTGTTCTGTGTAGTTGCGATTTAATCGTTCCTTCGGGCTTTTCAAAGATTTGCGCCATCTCCTTGATGGAGTATCCATAAGTGAATCTCATCATAAGTAAGCTCCTCTGTTCCGGTTTGAGTCTTTCAAGTACTTCAGCAAGATCTAGTTTATGTATGGAAAGATGTGTTTCCTTGATGGCCGTCTCATGCTTTTCTAGATCAAGAAAGGTTATTTTCTTCCTCCGTCGCAATTCATTGATAGCGGTGTTGATTAGGATTCTTGTCATCCAAGTAGAAAAATATTGCGGGTTCTCCAATTTCGGGAACGATTTATATGCGTTGATGATCGCCTCTTGCACCACATCCAATGCATCCTGTTCATTTTTCACATAGGAGAAGGCAATTTTATATAGTTTTTCTTGTTCATTTTTGATCAGTGTCTCGAATGTCGGCCCACTTGCGGGTGATTTGAACAATGCTTTTAATCTTTTCACTTTTTCTTGACCTCCTTTCCCTTATTAGACAAGCGACTGTTGAAAAACGTTCCATGTGATCTAGTAAAAATTTGAAGAGTTGTGTAAAGGTGGGGGTTTTCGGAGCGAAGATGTTGGAATAGTGTGGGGGAAACGTGAAAATACCTTCACAGGAAAATGGAGATCTGGGGAGAGATGGGTTTTATCATGAAATTTTGAGATTTATCCGGAAAAATCGAGGTTTATACTGAAACTTTTGGATTTACCCGGAAAAGTCAGGATTTATCCTGAAACTTTCGGATTTATCCGGAAAAGTCGAGGGTTATCCTGAAACTTTCGGATTTATCCGGAAAAGTCGGGGGTTATCCTGAAACTTTCGGATTTACCCGGAAAAGTCGAGGGTTATCCTGAAACTTTCGGATTTATCCGGAAAAGTCGGGGTTATCCTGAAAACCTCAACTTTATCCTGAAATCCCTCCCGCCCCTAATTAAACTCACACGAAACTTGACTTCCCTATTCAAAAAACCCCGGCCATCCACTCATCCACCCGGCCGGGGTCATCCAAAACATTCTACAATTTAAATCTTTTAATCAGCTCACTCAGATCCTCACTCATTGCGAGCAACTCCTCGGCCGAATAAGCGATGCTGCTGATTGCCTTCACTTGCTCGTCAGTGGAAGCAGCAATTTCTTCCGTCCCTGCAGCAGACTGCTCGGCGATGGCGGAGATGCTTTGAACAGAAGCGAGGACTTCTTCCTTCGATTCGTTCATCTCGTTCATGTTGGTCATGATGTCTTCGATGAAACCTATAATGGAACGAATGTTGGTGGCAATTTCATCAAAGGATTCGCCGGTATCTTTAACGGCGGCACTTTGCTCCCCAGAGATCCGGCTCGTTCTTTCCATTTCCTCTCCAATCACCTTCGACTCTTCCTGGATGCTCGAAATCGTTTCTTTAATGTGTTGGGTCGAATCGGCTGTCTGCTCGGCCAGTTTCCTTACTTCCGTAGCCACGACTGCAAATCCACGGCCATGTTCGCCAGCACGTGCCGCTTCGATGCTTGCATTCAGCGCCAACAGATTTGTTTGATTGGAAATTTCGTTGATGGAGTGTGTGATTTCTTCAATACTATTAATTTTCTCGGTGAACTTGGTCATCAATGTATTAAGGCTAAGCACAATTTCCGTTGACTCATTTGTATGGTCCTGCAGCACACTAAGCTTTCGCACTCCCGTCTCGTTAGCAGAAATAATCTGCCCCGAGAGCTCCTGAAGATCCTCTTGCTTGGATAAAACATCCTCAATATTATCTGCCAGGTTTTGGGTCCGGGAGTTTGTACCTTCTAAATCGGTTGCCTGTTGAACCGCCCCTTTTGAAAGCTCTTCGATTGCCCGGTTCATCTCTTCACTTGTTGCGGAAACTTCTTCTGTGACGGCGCTCATGTCTTCAACTGCCACCTTCACTTTTTGAGAGGAATCTGAGACAGTGCCGATCATCTCGCGCATGTTGACTAACATGGTTTTAAAGGACACCGCCAAAAGGCCGATCTCATCCCGGGAACGAACCTTGATATCACCTGTCAAATCTCCCTCTGCCACCTTGGTCACTTCAGCGTTCAGTTCCAAGATCGGCTTGGTAATGAATCGGGCAAGCAGAATGGTGGAGATACTTGCGACAACCAGAGCGATCACTCCCACAATTATGATGGTCCGCAGCATATCAAATGCCAACTGGAGCATGTCTTTTTCCAAAAATACTCCGCCTATTTTCCAGCCTGTTTCAGTAATTGTATTAAAGGCCAGGACGCGATCCTCCCCGTTATAGGTATATCTCTGCACACCTTCCTTGTCCTCTTGGTAGATGTTTTCTATAAAGGGAAGGTCTTGATCTAGGAGGTTTTCGCCCATCAACGTGGGATGCACCAGCGCCACCCCGTAATTGTCCAAAAGAATGCTGTAACCGCCATAACCCAATTCCTTTTGGGCAACCAATGCCTCCAGAGCAGAAAGGTTAATGTCTGTGGCCAATACTCCTTCGACAACCCCGTTGGCCGTTACGGCTTTTGCCAGCGTGATGACTGGCTCATTTTTACTTGCATCCATATAGACATCTGTAAAAATGACTTCACCCGGACTCAGCATGGCATTGACATACCAGCCTCTTGTAGTCGGATCAAAATCTGCCGGCAAGTCTGCTTGCGGTTCGGAAAAGAACCTTTTATCCTTTGTGGCAAGATATAGCACTTGCATATCAGGATAATTCCCTAATATTTGATTAAATCCTTCTAACATAGTGGCTCTGTTCTCCGTTGACCCTTCTATGAGGAAATCACTTACTAAAGAGGTACTTCCATAAGATGTTAGTAGATTAGAATAGTTATCCAAGTAAATATGTATTGTTTTTTCCAAATCTGCCATCGCCGCTTCCGCATCTGCAACAACGTCATGATCTATTTTTTTCTTTGCTTGACTATATGTAATGGCGCCGACACTGGCAATAATCAAAAAAATGAGTATCAAAAACGAAAAGACCAGTTTGCCTCTTAATGATGTAAACATATATGTATTTCTCCTTTGTTTTTAACAGTTAAACCTTTTATCGACATAGGAATTTAAATGTTAAGAAACAGAGGAAAAGTCAGTATTTTTTGAAAAAAACCGGGACTAAAGCCGCGCCGTCACAAGCGCTCCCATTCCAATAACTATAAACAATAGGCTCAGATATACCGCCAGCATTCCTACCTCCACTGTTTCCACCCCAAGAAGCGCAAGTGTCACGACAATCGCTGCGCTGCCTATAAATACGAAATATAAAGCTCCCAAGAAATAACGTTTCATCAACAACATACTGCGCTCATCAAATTCCGGTAATTTCGGCTTTCTTTTTTTACGAAAGAACATGAACAGAAGTACTAAGGCAAGCCCTCCCACTGTACCTCCAAACATGGGAAGCAGTAGGCTATAATCAAAAACCCCCTCTTCACGGCCGATGATATAAATCCCCAACGCTCCGCCAATTTGCATACAGATCAAGATGACTACAAATGCCAACCAGAACCACTTCTTATTAGTCTTCATTTCCTTACTCCCCCTTTTTCGTCTCTTCTAGATAAAACATTTCCTCCATCGGCACATCAAAATAGGCAATCAGTTTGAGGGCCAATTCCAAGCTTGGGTTGTACTTGTTTTTCTCAATGGCATTAACCGTTTGCCTGGTGATTTGGAGATCTTCGGCCATCTTGATTTGGGTGATTCCACGCTTTTGCCGAATTTCTTTAATATGATTGATTACTGCCACGGGCGTCCCCTCCATAAAAGGTAAAGATATCTTTACATTGACTATAAACAAAATAAGGAAATGTGTAAAGATATCTTTACACATTTCCTTAGAAAAAATTTACACCGTTGCTTTCCGCTCCATCAGGTTCAATCCAATCCCCATAAAGAGGACACCCATGAAAAATAGGATGGAGGCTGGAAGGAGAAATTGCGACCAGGACCAATCCAAGAGGGTGGCGCCTTTCAACATTTCCATCCCGTATGTCATTGGAATCAATTTTGACAAGGTGAGCAATGCCTCTGACTGAACGATTTCAAGTGGCCAATAGGCGCCACCGATCATGGCCATACTCACTGAAATCAGCGGAATGACTGCATCCAACTGCCTTGGGTTGGTGGCAATCGCACTTATCAGTATCCCAAGGGACACGATCGCAAATAAAAATGGGATGATAACAAGGAGTATCATGGGATATCCCCCTTTTAAGTCCACTCCTAAAACGAAGTGGAAGAATGTATAGATGAGCGCCAGTTGTAAGTAGCCAAGTAAAAAGCTGAAGCTTACATGCCCCATATACAGCTGTACTTTCGTTAACGGAGACAAAATCATCCGATTCCACATTCCATTTCTCTTTTGATCCAATATTGTACTCACCGTGAAGGTAACTGTAAAGATGACAAAGAAAAGCGAGAATCCAAACAATGCCTGCAGAGAAGAATCGTAGACGAATTCGCTCTCTTTGAAGGATTTTTCAGAGACCGCAAAAAGCCCGCTGCTTTCTTCTACTTTCTTCCTCAATTCGTCTGTTGTTGTATGGAGTCTTTCCGCTGCCTCTGAAAGGGTGCTCTCTGACTGGACAACATTCGCTATCTGCGCCTCTATAAGATTGGTGTTGGGGGTTGTGGCACTAAGATAAAGTTTGTAGCTGTCCCTCTCCAATTGCACCCCCATATCGATGGCGCCTTTTTCAAGTTTTTCCTTAACGGCGGATTCTTTTTCAGAAACAAAAACGGTACTCTCCGTCTTGGCATTAAGTGACTGAATCAGTCCTGCTTGTTCTGCCTCAGAAAGATTTGTAGAAAATACAGGGACCTCCAACGGTTCCGCTTGATTCACCTGTCCTAATGCAATTGCGAATACAAATGTCAGGACTATCATTCCGATCACCGCAAATGGCTGCCTTCTTAAGTACTGTAAATGGTTGATTAGGATTGCCCTCATTTATATCAACCTCCTTTTCGGAAAAATAGGAATGGCGATCAGGAGGAGGGCGATACTCACCACTGACAAGCGGAAAAGGTTACCCGTGACTGCTGAAAGCTCTCCGCCACTTAATATTTTTAGATACCCCTGCAAGGCAGCCCCGTTCGGTGTGAAGGATGCAATCGTAAACATCGTGTCGGAGACCTCATTCCAAGGAATAAAGCTACCACCCACGAATGCAAACACACTGACAAGGAATCCGGAAAACATCGTGGATACCCGATGCGTTTCAAAGCGGTAATTCAAAGCGGTGATCAATACTGCCATGGATCCGACCACAAAACTGAAAAACAGCGTAATCAAGAGGAAGGCGATCAGGTCGGGCCAAATCACCTGATATATCAGAGCGGCCAAACCGTACAACGCACACAACTGAAGGAAACAAATCAGGACCGCTGAAAACCACTTGCTTGTCGCGTACATCCAAGGGTTGGTATTGGTAAGCAAGATGCGATCATACACAAATGTGGCTTTTTCAAAATAAGCATAGCCAGCGACAAAAGATACGACATATAAAGCAAACATCGTACTCATTCCCACAGCAAAATAACCAAAGGAATCAACGGGCACCTTTCCGTCCACCGTTACAGTTTCACCTGTGACCTCAGCTACATTCTCGAAACTCGGGATTGCCTGATTCGTTTGTTGGGCCACCTGTGTCAACACCGTTTGCAGCCGCATTTGCTCGGTAAAATTCTCTACCACATCTGAGATGACACTGGCTTCCAATCCCTTACCATCGTTTAAGTATAGCTCCAATTCTTTTGAAGTTGCCTGGTTGAAAAACTGCCCTTTCCAAGTCTCCAAGCGAAGCCCCTCCTCAAATTGTAGGACTCCTGCATAATTGTCATTGGCAAGCGCCGCTTCCAGATCTGTTTCTTGTTTAACTTTCAGCAAATCTTGAAGCTCCTCTTTCATTACAGTGTCCACGAGCAACTCCGGCAAGGAAGTTTGTTCTGCCGCTTCCAGGATCTGCGTTCTAGCTTGGTCAGGAATATTTTCGGATTGCATCCATTCATCGAATTGGGCTAATTCGGCAGTGAAGTCGCCTTGATCAATGACTGCCACCTGCGCATTAAGGGTAATGTTTCCCCCAGAGTTCCCCCCTAATGCAAAACCAAGGATCGTAATTAACACAAATGGCATCGCAAGCAAGATCAGGACTTCTTTTTTATCTCGAAGCAAGTGAAGGAGATCTTTTTTGATAAACGCACTTAACACACCAGAGTCCCCCTAATCCCGAAGCTTGCGACCGGTCAGATGCAAAAAGACATCCTCTAGAGTCGGTGCTTTTATTTGTATTCCTTTAAGTGGACTGTCTGTTTGCTTTGCGGCATCAAAGACATCTTCGAGTAGGTTGATTTTCTTTGGAGCAAGCAAAATTATTTTCTTATCAAGCGTAGTTACGGATGAAATGGCTGGAATGCCCTCGAGCTTTTCGATGAATGCAGGATGGACTTCTTCCACTTCCACTTCGATGGTATGCTCGGAGGATAGGATGTTCTTCACTTCATCCTTTGTCCCGGATGCGATCACCTCGCCGCGGTCCATGATATAGAGGCGTTGACAAAGAAACTCCACTTCCTCCATATAATGACTTGTGTAAAGAACCGTAATCCCTTTTTCTTCATTCAGTTTTTTCACCGTTTCCAAGATGTAATTTCTTGATTGCGGATCGATTCCGACAGTCGGTTCATCCATGATCAAGATTTCCGGTCTGTGGAGCAGTGCCACCGCAATATTAAGTCTTCGCTTCATCCCTCCGGAAAATTGCTTTACCGGTTCTTTTTGTCGCTGTTCAAGACCGACCAACGTCAGGACTTCTTCTATTCTCTGTTTTAATTCGCTTTTGGGCAGTTTGTAAATCCTCCCGAAAAAACTCATATTTTCATAGGCTGTCAGTTCTGGGAAGACGGCGATCTCCTGCGGGACGACTCCCAGGATCTCCCTTAGGTGCTGCGGTTGCTCTTTGACACTCTGGCCTTTTAGTAAAACATCCCCGCTTGTCGGTCGGACAAGGGAAGAAAGCATGGAGATGGTGGTGGACTTTCCGGCTCCGTTCGGTCCAAGCAGCCCCACCGTTTCCCCTTTCTCCAAGTATAAATTGACGCCTTTGACGGCTTGTGTATTTTTATAAGTTTTCATTAGTTGAATGGCTTCTAACATGTTTCTGAAGACCCCCTTTGTATTTCTACTATACTATCGGTATGAGGGGAGTTAACCTGAAGAAGGTCATTAGTTTGCGGGGATGGGGGTGACTTTAGTCATATTTCAAGAAAAAAAATAGGCGAAGCACATGCCTCACCCAACAATCTTCCTTTTTTCAAGTGATGGCATTTTTACCATCTTCACTTCTTCTCCTGTAGCCACCAGGGTGAATCCCTCGGTGGACTGCGGCAGATCCCACTTCTCGATGGTCTCTTGTTCTGCACAAGCAATCACATAGGGATATGCTAGTGCATGCTGATGGACCACTTGAGCAAACATCGACGGTGGGATCATCACATTTTCTATCTTGATCCGAGCAAGTAACATCAGGGCAAAATTTAGCTGTTGCTTACCTTCCCCTGCATTCAGCATGATATATGACGGACTCCCAAACTTCTTGATGTTAACCAGAATCGAAAATGTGATATTGTGCTTTGTTGCATATTGCACCAAAAACGCC
The DNA here is from genome assembly GCA_001648575.1 of Sutcliffiella horikoshii DSM 8719. GTDB lineage: Bacteria > Bacillota > Bacilli > Bacillales > Bacillaceae_I > Sutcliffiella_A > Sutcliffiella_A horikoshii. The sequence goes on from LQXN01000058.1 coordinate 77,654, forward strand.
ATTCCGCGGAGCTTGTCCTCAAAGCAGCTTGTGCTGATATCAATGATGAACAGCCAGGATAATTGGGATGTCCGCTCATACACTTTAGACTGCAGACTAGCCATTTTGGCCGTCGCCTTCCAATGAATTTGTCCAAATGGATCCCCATTTACATATTCCCTGGTGCCAAGCACTCTACTTTTCTCTTCAAATAGTGAACTTCTGGAAGGCTGCTCCCCCTGCTTTTTCGGAAGGATTCTTTCAAGTCCCATCACCTGCTCACTTCTCGGGTAGACGATAACTTCAAATTTCATCCTGTCCCTTGTCTGAAGATATACCTTGCCCCATCCAAAGAAAGAATCAATCTCCATGTCGAATAACTGGAGCTGGGCCACCCCTCTCCTCACAGCGGTAAAAGGGAGCTCCACCTCCCATTGACTTCTACCAATCTGTTGAAAGGGAAAGTGCAGCTGGTTGATATGCATTAGCTCTTCCCCGTGCTGAAACAAGATACTCTTGTCCGTTCCCACCCTTAGCCTCCCGAAAAAAATCGGCAGTAAACTGTTATGGGTGATTCTTAGCCTTAACATCCCCTTATCCTCAGTAAACAGCTTCAAACGCTCCTCGATAATGCGGACCTCAAGCCTTTTGGCCACATGGGTGAGATAGAGGTAGTTCCCCCACATGTAAGCAAAAATAGCGAAAAAAATGAAAATCAATGGAGTGGGCCCAAGGAAGACGACGGAAGACAGCAGGATGAGAAGCAAGGCATTTACCTTTCGAAGCTGTTTTTCGTTCTCAATCTGATGTATCCATCCGCTCCACTCTCCATTTGTATATCGCTTATTCCCCTTACCCCCGACCCGATCTTTTATCCGTTGAAACCGTGTTTTCATAATCAAATCATATTGGTTAGGATCCATCTCTCGTCCTCCTTTTATTGGTTTTAGGTGAATCGGGTGATTTATAGAGGCATGGGCTTTTTGTTGGGGTCGGTGTGATTTGTTGGCACTCTTTTTCGAACTGAACGTGCTGGTTTAATTGGGGGGCGGGAAAAATAGAATGCAACATAACACCCAGACTCAAACTTCCCCACAATCCACCTACACAATCCCATTTCGAATCGCAAAGATCGCGAGCTGTGTGCGATCCCTCAAGCCTAGCTTCTGCAAAATGACGGTCACGTGATTTTTCACCGTACCTACAGACAGATGCAGGGCTTCTGCGATTTCCTGATTATTTTTTCCTTCTCCGACAAGCTGTAAAATAGACCGCTCCCGACCTGTCAACTCGACCACTTTCATACCAGATGGCTCGGCCGGCCGGTTGATCAATCTTGGGACCACCTTCCCCGCGACAGATGCATCAATGGAGATCCCCCCGTTCAAGCAACTCTCGATGGATGATAACAGGCTCGCAGCATCGGCATCTTTCAAGAGATATCCCAATGCTCCAAGTTTCAGCGCCTCCATCGCATACTCATCATCAGCAAAAGTCGTCAGTATCAACACTTTCGCTTTCGGGTCACGCTGCCTGATGACCTTTGTCGCTTCAATTCCTGTCATAACTGGCATACGTACATCCATCAGCACCAAGTCCACCAGGTGTTTCTCGTATGCGTCCACTGCTTCTTTCCCATTTGCGACCTCAGCTACAACCCGAAACGAAGGATGCTGTTCAATCATCATTCTGATGCCCTGACGAACCAACGCCTGGTCTTCCGCTAGCAATATATTAATCACTTAATATGTAACTCCCTTCAAAGGGAAAATCCCCTTCACTGAAAAATAACCCCCGGTGACTTCCCGCTCCATCCGTCCGTTCAAGCCTTCCATACGTTTACGCATGTTTAGCAGTCCAAAGCCTTCTTCCACAGGACTTGAAATCTCCATCTTATTTTCCACCTTGACCTGGAAGCTGTACTCTCCAATGATTTCAAGTATGATGGAGATTTCCCTTGAGCTCCCATGCCTCATCGCATTGGTGAGCCCTTCCTGCACAAATCGGTATACCGCAATATTTTGCTCATTGGTGAGTGGCTGTGAAAGCACACCGGTTTTTGTCGTCAACTGCACCCTCATCTGACTTTCCGCCTCTAACTTTCTGATCAGATGAATCACAGACGCAATTCCTTGCTCTTCTTCTCCCTGCAAGGCCTTCACCGCTTTTCGCATCCCATCGAGGCTTTCACGGGCCAGTTGCTTGGACTGCTTCACCATAGACGCGATCTTTCCTTCCCCTGCTGCCTGCTCCGCCACTGCCAGCTGCATCATGAGTGCTGTCAGTTGGTGGCCGACCGAATCATGAATATCCCGTGCAATCCGGTTTCGTTCCTCGACTCTGGCAACCTCCTCATTTTCAAGGACCTGCCTCTTCAATGCGCGATACTCAACCAACAAGCTTTTCCACTCTCTATCAAACTTCTCATTATCACGGAAATACCGATGGGTAAGCGCCCCTACCCCAATCAACATGATGAAAAGAAATAAATGATAGTAAAATAGATCAGAAACCGCCAGAACGCTAAGGGTGAACATAGTTGGCAAGAGAACAGCCATTGTTGTGAGAACTAACTGTTTGGTGGCGAAAGATTGCATTCCTTCCATCAATAAAAAATAGACCAACAGCCAAGGTAAAATATCAAACGGTGTCAGAATAAAGTGTTGCACCAATACCACCACACCACTTGCCAATAAATAAGTCACCCATTTCGCTTTCCAAATGGGCATGGAAAAATAAAGCCCCAAATACATTCCCGCCGCAAAAAGATAGACAGCCAACAGCGTACCTGATAACGAATAGTAGAACGGCATGATTAAGAGAATCGCGCATACAAAACAGAGTTTTATCCAAATTAAACTAATTCTGTTACCCATAAAACATTCCCGCCTTCATTTTATGTGAATTCTTGTTGTTCCATGAATTTTCCTTTTGAACAAACGTTTGACTAAAAAACTCTCTTCAACTTCTTCATCGCCGCTTCTGATGTAAAACTTTCAAAATGATTCATCAGCTTTTCGGTTGCCGCTTCCTTTTTCAATTTTGGCACTTCAATATGATTTCTCCCACACCAATGCCTCATCGTTTCATAGGAAGTACTGCTCCACCCATTCTTTTCGCCATTTTCGTCCTGCTTTTCTTTTGTTCCCGATACTACAATATCAAGATTTCCTTGCAGCTCAAGTAATGCCTGGTCGAAGGCTTTCTTCTTTTCTTTTTCCTTCATTCCAGCTTTTGCTCGCAGTACTCTCGTATCAATTCCTTGGTTCTCCGAAATAAGGCTGAAAAGGGTCAAAGCTTCACGGGACACTTCTCCTTTTTCATATCGCTTCTCCATGGATTCTTCACTTGCAAGTGCAGCAAGCATCAACGGAAGTAAGTCCTTGGAGATGAACACCGCTTTCTTCTTAATGAATTTTCCATAAGCCGCCACCCCATCTGCGGCAAATTGAGTCCTCCAAATCCACGGATCTTGCTCCGTGTCGGAATGCCATGCCTCTTTCGGCGTCATGCCCCCCAGCGACGGATAATCATTAAATAGCGGCGCAAGCGGCAGTAATCCCACTTCTTTAATCACGGCAACAGCTTCTTCATATGTATGGATGGTGTTAGTTTGTGTAGTCATTGCAATCCTCTCCTTATATTTTAGAAATTCTACATCAACCGCGGAGAGTCCTTTAAAATTTTTCCAAATATACCTTGCATTACAAGATAGCTGCGCATATAATGAGAGTATCATGTAATACAAGATAGCAGTCGCACTTCGACCCGGTACCTTGTTATGCAAGATACCGATAAACAAAATACCTTTAACCATAACCAAAGTAGGTGAACACATGGCAGCAAGAAGCCAACTATTAAAGGGGATCCTCGATGCCTGCGTGATGGCGATTGTCGAGGAAAAAGCAGTCTATGGGTATGAATTGTCCCAGCAGCTGCAAAAAGTCGGATTACCGGACATCAGTGAAGGCACCATCTACCCGGTCCTGCTCCGACTGCAAAAGAACGGATATATCACAGGGGAAATGCGTCCATCCGCATCCGGCCCGAACCGCAAGTATTATTTTTTAACCGAGTCTGGAAAAGAAGAGCTTGAACGGATCTCAAGCGAATGGATGCTGATTGCAGGTCCCGTTAGTCAATTATTGCAAAGAGGGGAAAAATAATGAGAGATACAAAGAGAATGATTGAAGAGAATAATCAAAAACGGAAGCTGTTAAGTGATGGGAATCTGGAGCTGTATGAGGATTTTCTCATATACATTCGGACTGACTTGCGTGTTGCCGAGCATGAAGGTGAAGAGCTTTTGATGGAACTGCTTGATCACATGCTAGAGGCACAGCATGAAGGAAGACCTGCAAAAGACTTGTTCGGTGAAGATCCAAAAGCATATGCAGATGAAATAATCGAAGGATTGCCAAGCGAAAAGAAACGAGATGCCATTCCGTTTATTGCGACAACCCTTTTCAATCTGGTAGGCTGGGGAGCAATCAATGTTGGTATTGTTTACTTGGTCCTTTCTCAATTCGTTGATGTGAAAGATTCTATCTCGCTTAGCAGTTTGGTAACGATATTCCTTCCAGTCCTTTTGACAACTGCTATTGGTGTGAAAGTAATCTTCGCTTTGATAAGATCTACACTATTCCAGGAAAAGAAATCCCATAAAAAAGCTTATTGGAAAGCCGGATTATTTGGGGGCGGGTCTTTTGCCGTCATCTTGCTGATTGCCTGGTTAATTCCTGACTTCGGACCGACCGTGCAAATCGTATGGTGGATCGCTATAATTGCAGGCCTTGTCTTAGTCCTTTCAGGAAAGTTCATAAAACGCCAATTCAACACCCACTAACCGAAAGGAGCAACCGTAATGAACCAATTACCTTTATCCAAAAATAGTCAGAAATTCATAGAAAATCTGCGTGTATATCTTTTTTCATGCGGCAAAAAGACAAACGAAATCGATGAGATAACAGATGAGTTAGAAGTGCATTTATACGAGGCGGAAAAAGAGGATAAGAGCGTCGACCACATCATTGGAAGCTCCCCTAAAGAGTATATGGAACAGATCTCGGGTGAAATGTCCTTTGATATTCGGGGCTGGGCCAAATACGTCCCCATCATCATACTTGGGGCATTTTCCGGCATCGTCCTAAAGGATATCGTCTTTGGCGGGTTTCAATATTCGCTGGTGGAGCTGATTGGTTACCCGCTGGTTTGCATTATCCTGATCCTTGCCTACATGGGGACATTCAGGCAAATCGCCAGCACCAACTATTCCAAGACAAAGGAGTTCCTTTTCTTTGGTTTGGCGAGCTTTCTATCGATGGCATTGTTCTTAGGATTAATGTTTTTGCCAAATTATATCGAGTCACCGATCATACTGCTCGGCTATTACGGCAATCTGATTGTCGCAAGTATGGCCATCTCGTTTTTGATCGGGATTTCCATTTGGAGTAAAACGATTGTTTCCATTGTGCTTCCCATTTTTTATATCGTACCGGAATACCTGGTGGGTTTTAGCGGCTTATCAGAAAGTCATCAACTGTTGATCAGCAGCCTTGTGATGTTCGCCGGAATAGGTGTTTATTTGTTCATTTCGAGTAAGAGCACGAAGGAAAATACGAGTACAAGTTAAATAGATGGGGGCTACGCTTAAGTAAAAGCAATGGCTCCTGTAAGTATAAAGAGCACCAACAGAAGCCGTATAAAACCGACTCCTGTTTGTGCTCCTTTCTCATTCTTCCATTATCTCCACCATCGCAGCCTCTCCCTGTCCCGGTTTGCTATCCCCCATATGATAATATTCCACTTTTACAAGATCATACAGCTGTGGCCTTTCATATGCTTCCCCACTTATCGAGAACCAAGCAGATTGCTCACTTTTCGCAATCATTTCATCCACTGTCAGCTGCTGAATTTCTTCCTTACTCATATCACTGACGACGAGCATCTTCTCATCTTCCATTGCCACAACATAGCCAATCATCTCCATGGTTACTGGCTTTGGAAATTTCTTTGTATCCATATCATAGACCATAAAGCTAATCACCATGATCACACCGATCACAGCAGCCATTCCAATAAGCAGTCCTTTCATTCCCATCTATTCCTGACCTTTGATTTCAACCAACGTATACTCTTCAGTATCCAAATCATATTCAAATGAAATCAAATACCTTGCTCCAACTTCCAACTGCCCACAGAATGCCTCTGCATCCTCTTCACTTGCAGTCTCGTAATGATACGTCAGCCCATCATAATCCTGTTCCGTCACCGAACAACGATACGCACCTTCCCCATCTTCTGTCACCGCCACACTCTCGACCGTAATCCGATCCTCACCAGAAGCCTGCGGCATGTACGTGTACATGACAAACGTCGTGATTAGCAGCAGCGTCCCCACCACAAGCGCAATGCGCCCTTTCTTCTTTTCTGACCTTACAAGCGTGGTGAACACCCCGAACCCTATCAAACCAAAGCTGATCGCAAATAATATCAAACCAAAAATATACATTTTCGAACCCCCGTTTCTATATCTCTACTTCCCATTATATATCAGACAATCCTTATCATTCATATTTTTTCATGGAGTTGATGAGTTCTTTAATTTCAGGATCGGTCATTGAATCGTGCATGTTCATGACTTGAAAAGTGGATTCATCTTGCGTCCAAGAAATCACCTGAAGGTCCGGCCTGGACTGTTCAACGAAGTAATCAATCCTCTCACCACTAGAAGTTTCAAAACTTTTCTGATAGTCGGTGTGGCCGAAATCGAATCCATCAGGCATGTCAAAATAGATATTCAGGGCAATATACTCATTATCAGCTTCCCTTCCCAGATATTTAAGTTCTACACTTCTAGTAAAACTCAAATTGACTTCTGTTGCATAAACCTTTTCAGGCTCAAAAGGTAACACTGTAAAATAATAGGCTGGCTCTCCCATGTCATGGAATACACTTAGCGTATCTTTCATTTCAGCAGATAAATGTTCATCTCCACCATCAGAAAAGAAATGCTGCGAAGCCACTACAATCATCACCATAACGAACGCCGAGACAACGATAGAAGGGATCCATAATCTCCGGCTTGTTTTCTTCGTCTCCATCCCCCTCAATTCCCGTTCCATCCGCTCGCTCGTCTCTTCATCCATCAGCAAATCCGGTCTGTTCTTCAACGGCTCCAGCCAGTCTGTATTATTTTTCATAGAACATCACCCCTTCCGCATCAAGACCGATGGATTGCTTCATTTTTTGGATTGCCCGATGATAGGTCACCCTTACCTTGGACTCTGTCCATCCAAGTATCTCTGCGGTCTCCCTAACGGAGAAATCCTTCAATGCACGTAATATGACGACTTGTCGATGATCTTTTTTCAAATTGCTTAAGGCCAGCTGCAACACTTCCCAATCTGCCCCTTTTTCTGTCAAATCTGCAGGGGACACCACATCACCAACCTGCTCGCGGCGCCACTTCTCAGGCAACAACCGCTGAAACTTTCTCTTCCTATAAAAATCGATGGTCGTGTTCCTGGCTATAGAAATAATCCACGTTCTCGTAGTGGACTTCCCTTGAAAACTACCTATGCTATGTAAGGCCTTCACAAACGTCTCCTGTGTGAGGTCCTTTGCTTCTTCTATATTATTGGTATAATAAAGGCAGTATTGGTACACGTCCTGGTGATATGGCTGATACACATCCCGTATAAATGCCTCCCTGTTCTCGCCCAAATGGACACCCCCTTGCACATCTTTATCTAATAGTCGATTGAGTTGTTGTTTTGTTACATATTAATTTTATCTTGTAAAAAAAAAACCTACCGCACTCCCACGGTAAGGGTCTCAAATCAATCATTCAAAAAAATACTTCCTAGTCCTCAACTGCACATTCAACACAATCCCGATCGCGATCATATATGTCAAAAGCGAACTGCCTCCATAGCTGAAAAACGGCAGTGGAATTCCTGTTATCGGAAGCAGACCGATTGTCATGCCGACATTTTGGAACACCTGGAACGTAAGCATTCCAATTACTCCCGCGCAAAGGTAGGTACCGAATGGGTCATGGCACTCCATTGCGATGAAGGTGATTTTATATATCAGGAAAAAGAAAAGGGATATTACAATGGTTGCGCCCATAAAGCCGAATTGGCTTGCGATGGCTGCAAAGATGAAGTCTGTGTGTGCTTCCGGCAAGTACACATTCATTTCTCCGTACCCCGAGCCGGTGTATTCCCCTGATCCGATGGCAAGCAAGGACCTTACCAATTGAAAGCCTTGTACATCTTGGTACTCGTAAGGATTCAGCCAGCCGTAGAATCGGTCCAATTGATATTCTGGAATCAGGTACGTATGGAAAAAGGTCGGATGCGCAATGAAAATGTATAGGAATAGTGCAATGAATCCCAAGGCCGCGCCAACAAGCGACAGGATGATGCTCCATTTGATCCCCGATACAAGGATCAGGGCTGCGATGATGGCACAATAGACAAGGGTTGTCCCCATATCTGGCTGTTTGGCTACTAAAAATAGCGGGATGATGGATGCTGCAATGATTTTCCCAAGCAGCAGGTAGCTATCCTTTAGGGTTGCTTCTTCAAATTTTGCCCGGTGGTCGGCGATTACCTTACTTAAAACTAATATCAGGGAAATTTTCATTAGCTCGGACGGCTGGATGTTTCCGAGTCCCGGCAAGGTGTACCAGCTTGTTGCCCCTTTTATTTCACTGACAAGGGCGGAGGGAAAGTTGAATTCCAGCCCAAGCAAAAGGATGACACCCATCCCAAATGTGATCCATGCTAGATTCCGCAAATAATCAAAGTGGATGAGCATGGACAAGCCGATGCCGATGGCTCCTACGACAAACCACATCAGTTGTTTTTCCATAAAATCTATATTGCGTAGAACCGGTGGTAACGTGGGCTCCACACTTTTTAACGCAAACAGGCTTGTCACGACCATTATCCCCATGAGAAAGATCAATGTAGTATCAAGTTGTGGTTTATAATCTTTTTCCACTTCCCTCTCCCCGTCCTTTTCCTTATTCTTTTTCTTTATTGTATTTTTGTATTATTATCATAGTAATCGTTGTGTATTTTTCACTTAACGTTTAAATCATATTCGAGAAATCCAAACCCGTCAATTTATAAAAAGATGGTTTTCGTAAACTGTTGCTTTGAGAAAAGATCCTATAAAAAAATGGATAATGATTGATGTTTGATAAAAACTAAAATTAATTAAGAAGTCCTTAGGAGGCAAAACGAATTGTTCGTAGCACTAGCATTTTTCTTATTCATGTCATTCTTCTTATCAGGCAGTGAAACAGCTTTAACTGCAGTCAATAAAATGAAAATCCAAATACGTGCGGAAAATGGGGATCGAGCTTCACAGAAACTGCTAAAGCTTGTGGAGCGCCCAAACCAATTCATTACTGCGATACTGATTGGTAATAATATTTCAAACATCATGTTACCTACCTTAGTGACGTTGATTGCTATTGATTATAGTATTAATGTAGGGATTGCGACAGCCGTATTAACTGTCATCCTGATCATTTTTGCTGAAGTGTTGCCAAAATCAATTGCGGCGACTTTCGCCAATAATGTCGCCTATATTGTGGCACCAGTCATTTCCATCTTGTTGCTTGTATTTAAACCGCTAATTTATCTTTTATCCTTGTTTACGAACTTTGTCATCCGTATCCTTTCAAGGGGGATGGTCCAGGAGGCTACCCTTTCAAAAGAAGAATTAAAATCCATGGTCGATATCGGCCTGACAGAAGGAACCTTTTTTGAGGAAGAATCCCAGCATATCATCGGGGCAATCGATTTTTACACAAAAGATGTACGGGATGCTTTAAAGACACCGCGTATTGATATCCATGGTTTGCCGTGCGAGGTATCCTTTGAAGAGGCCCGGGAATATGTGATGGAAAGCAGCTATACCAGATACCCTGTCTACAAGGACAATATGGATAATATCATTGGAGTTTTCCATGCGAAATTTTTACTTAACTGGTCGCTTAATACAGAGCTTGATATAAAAGATTTCATGGATGATACGCCGCTTTTTGTGGCGGAATCCACCTCGATTGAGCGCGTTTTTAAAATGATGCTTAAAGAGAAGAAACATATGGCCATTGTCATCGATGAATATGGCGGGACCACTGGTATCATAAGCCACGAAGATATCATAGAAGCGATGATCGGCCAGGAAATTGAGGATGAAACGGATGAAGTTGGCGAAATCCTGATTGAGGAGCTGACTGATAACCAAATCATCTGTCATGGAAAAATAGCGATTCGAAGGTTTAATGAAGTCTTCAAAACGAAGGTACCTGAAGAAGAAGACACCATTTCCGGCTTCCTTTTCAAAGAACTCGGCCATATCCCAGAAGAAGGCGATTCCTTGGAGCACCATCACCTGCACTTTGAAATACTGAAGATGGAGGATAATGTGTTAAAGCAAGTGAAAGTGAAGAAAAAAACAAACCTTAAATAAGAAAAGTGGGAAGCATCCTTTTGTGATGCTTCCCCACTCTTTTCTAGCCTTTGTTCGCTCCCGTATAGATAAGGATCGCATCTCTGAGAAACTTGGCAGACCCAGGCTGCTTCTTATCATAAAAAGCAGTGAATCGCTCGTCATCCACATACATTTGGGCAAGCCCGGCGTGCGCTTCCTTGGAATAGGAATCCCAGTATAATCCCAACCACTGCTTGTGCAGATCTGCCGCTTTTTGGGCAAGATCGCTCGCAGGATCGCCTGTTTGGAAAGCCTCATTTAATACTTGGAGTACCTCTTCCCCGAGCTTTTCCCCTTGTTCGTACTGTTCTTTTGACATGCCTTTCAGCTTGGCGTTGGATTTATCGATCGTGTCATTGCCGTACTTCGATCTGACTTCCTTGCCGTATTTATCTTCATTTTCATTTATCATATTCTGCTTGAATGCTTCAAATTTCTCTTTGTCACTCATAGTAATTCTCCCTTCTTTCGCAGCCAGGGTCCTGTCTACACTTTCTATGAGGCCCTCAAGCCGCTTTTGCTTTGTCAGAAGCTTGTCACGGTGTTCTTTGAGTGCTTCGACTTCATCAAAAGATGGAGCGGTGATGATTTTTTGGATGCTCTCGAGTTCTATCTCGAGCTCCCGGTAAAAGAGGATTTGCTGCAGCTTATCCACTTCTGCCTGCCCATAGATACGATACCCTGAAGCACTGATTCTCGCCGGCTTGAGAATCCCGATCTCATCATAATAACGCAGCGTCCTGCCAGTCACCCCAGCCAATTTCGCTAATTTCTGTACGGTGTATTCCACCTCTGATCACCTCCTGACAAATTCAGTGTACACCTTGACGTAGCGTGAAGGTAAAGGGGTTATTGAGAGTTTTTTTAAACAATTTTTTGTGCACAATTGGGTTGTTTTTTATGTTCCGCCAAATACTGTCCAAACTTCATTAAATAGATGCCAACTGACAAATTACGACACTTTCCGCTTTTCTATCACATGGAAGTCCCCACCCCCGAAAAATAGAAAAGAAACCCCGTCACGTCCCCAAGGTTCCCCTCCTATCCATCTTACTCTTATGCAGCCCACACCGCTATTCCACCGTTACCGCCGTCCCATACGCAATGATCTCCGAAGCATTCGTCATCACGCTGGAGGTTTCCAGGCGCACACAAATGATGGCGTTCGCCCCTTTGCTCTTTGCATCCTCCACCATTCTGCCGATAGCCTTTTGACGTGCTTCCTGCATCATTTCTGAGTATTCCTTAATTTCGCCGCCGACAATCGTCTTCAACCCAGCCAACAGATCTTTTCCGATATGCTTTGACTGCACCGTGCTCCCTTTTACAAATCCCTTCAACTCCGCTACCTTCTTGCCTGGTACCGATTCAGTAGTCACTATAATCATTTTTGTCATCCTCCTCTTTTTCCTTGGCCCGCTCTACAATCAGCACGATGAAAAGCGCGATGATGGCAAGCACGTAAAATATGTAAAATAATATGCCGAGCCAGATATTCACGACAAGCAGGGCAATACCGACCACTTGTCCAAGCACTGCCACAAGCAATAAGACTTTCTTCAGAGTTTCTATCATCCCGATCCCCCCATCACTACTATTCACCACCTGAGATGAATTTCCTCCACACCTATGAAAGTATATTTTGCCACCGCACAATTCATACATGAATGGGACAAATTTGCTCATCTTAAAAAGGAATGTCATTTTAAGGAGAGATGCAAACCATGCAAAATCAATCTACCCCACAAGGGCAAAATGGGACGATGCCACCAACGATGAACATGAACACACCAGGCACTCAAGCGCCGAATACAAACCATGGCGGGCATGAAATGTTCGATGCCCATGAAGTGATTGCGGGCATCATCAGTATGCTTGACCAATACCAGATGTACGAACAGCATATTCAGGACCCTGCACTAAAAGATATCCTGATGCACCAGACAACCTTTGTCACCCAGATGTACAACACCATCGTGGAAAGCTTTCAAACCGGTCAGAAGCCATCCGTCTCCACCCAAGTTTATAATATGACCCAAACACATGATGTGGTTTACGGCCTCTCACCATCACAACCTAAAAAGCCGAATCAATCTGTCAATGAACTTTCCGACAAAGGGCTTTCTGCATATATGCTAGGTCAAACTAAGGGCCTTGCGACTCTGCTTGCCATGACTGCGCTTGAAATGACCAACCCAGTCCTCCGCCGCGTTATAGCTGACAGTGTTCCGAACTTCATTGAAATGAGCTACGAGATTTTCCTTTATCAAAATAAACATGGCTACTACCAAGTGCCACAACTTGCGATGCAGGATATGACTGCCATGCTGCAAAGTTATACAACCACTCCAAGTCAAGGAAATATGCCTCATTAATAAACGAAGAAGCCATGGAAGAAACACTTCTCCGGCTTCTTTTCTTGTTTCATTTTATGCCTACCCTTCTAGCACTGCCCCTCTAATTGCTTTAGGCCGTGTAGCCTTATACCAATGAAGGCAGAGGATGAAGAGGATGACAGCGTCGATGATATCACCGCCATAATACATGATCATCGCTCCGCTTTGCGCTTGTTCCATCGGTACCCCCATTGGAGGTCGGGAATAGATGAATTTCGATAAGATACCATGTCCTGCAAGTGCCAGAACGAAAATGATGGCCCGGTAAAGATAGCTTCTCCTATGCGCTGTCGGATCTATATAAATCAAGGAAATAGTGAATAAATATCCTGCCAGGAACACATGAAGATGCACTAAAAGATAAAGCCATACATTCTGATGCATGGCTTCATACAACGGGGTTGTATATAAAAGCCATAATCCTCCGATATTCAAAACAGTGGCAACAATAGGGTCTGTAACCACCGAGATAGGCTTACTTTTTAACAACCCTGACAACTTCCTGGAGGCGTTGACGTTCAGCGTCCTCATTAGAAGCGTCATAGGTGCCGCCAACGCGAGCAATAGCGGCGCCAACATCCCTAATAAAAGGTGTGCATACATATGATAGGAAAAATCCATATGCGCCATTTCTGCTAACGGACCTGCCAATGCGCTAACCGCACAGATTGTTCCGCCAATAAACAGCAAAGTCCTCCTGAAAGTCCATCTGGTATATGCTCGATTGGATAGTTTCACTGCCACAAGATATAAAATAAGGGCCAATATAAAAGGAACCACCAGAAGCTGACTAGTCCAATCACCCATTACTGCTTGATGGTGGCCATGATGGATATGAGTGAGCATGCTCATGAAGAAACCCCTTGGGATTTCTGGCTATTATTCGTTTTTAGAGTCAAAATCACACCCACTATGATCATGGCGGCAGCAATCACATTCCAGATCACATCATAGACTATGACATTTTCCACATACCGGATCTGATGAATTCGCATGATTTTGTGCTGAATGATCCCATCATATAATTGAAAGACTCCTCCCCCTAAAAATATCCCGCCGATCCACCTTTTGAGTACAAGAGCATTCCTTCTCCGTAAATCTGCAAATAGAAACAAGCCGCCAATCGTGGCAAACCAGCTGAATGCATGAAATAAACCATCAGATACCAAGCCGATATTCGTAGTCGCCTTGTCATAGAAATGATGCCAGTGCAACAACTGGTGAAAAACCGTTTCATCTATAAAAGCCACCAGACCTAACCCAAAAAGAATCCCCGACCACAAATTTCGTTTGCTGTAATTGGATGCAGCCATTTTCACGTCATTGCTCAACTCCCTTTTGAAGATTTACTTTACTTCATAATTTCCCTAATAAGGAGCTTGTAATCAATTTATTTTTCTATTTACTTATTAGGAATATAGTGGTATTTTTATATCATAATGATATATATCAAAAAGATATATATATATAAGGAGCCATTCATCATGTCAAAAGAAAACACCCAATTTGCGATACTTGGTCTTCTGACCATAGGCTGTCAAACCGGCTACTCCATCAAGCAGACGATGGATGGTAGCTTGAATCACTTTTGGAAAATCAGCTATGGGCAGATTTACCCGACGTTAAAAAACTTGGTGGACAGTGGCTATGCATCCGTCCAAGACACTTCTCAGGAAGGCAAACCCGACAAAAAAGAATACCACATCACCGCAAAAGGAAAAGCCGCTTTAAAAGAATGGCTTCAAGACCCCATCTTAGATCTTGCCACTGATAAAAATGAGCTGCTACTTAAGCTTTTTTTCTCCAGACACCAAGATTCAGCCCAAACAATGGAACTGTTGGATTCCTACAAAGAAAAACTGACCATCCGTCATGGAACTTTTCAGGCAATCAGCAATAGAATCAATGAAAATTGTACTCAAGATGCAGATGCCCCATTCTGGCTCATGACATTGGACTATGGATTATGTACCACCAAAGCCGCCATCGACTGGTGCGAAAAAACGAAAATAAAATTGCAATCAAAGGAGAGATAAGTATGAGTGTCGAAATTTTCCCAGGTCGCTATACCGTGGAAAACCAAGAGGATATTGTGGTGTTTACGATTGGAATGCGCATCAACAAATGGTGGGCCATTCATAAATGGTTCCCAGTCTTTAAGGCCATGCCGCCGATGATAAGGGAATTATACATGAACAAAGACCTTGGATGCCTGTCCATGGAACATTTCTTCAGCCTCCGTACCACCTTCCTGCTTCAATACTGGCGTTCAGAAGAGGATCTTATGGCATACGCTAAAGGGCAGAAACACCTGAAAGCATGGAATGAATTTAATAAAAAAGTCGGCAATAACGATGCTGTGGGGATCTACCATGAGACCTTCCTGGTAAAAAAGGGGAACTACGAATCCCTTTACGGGAATATGCCGAAGTTCGGGTTGGGGAAGGTATTTGGGATCACTAAGATCACGAAGGCGAAAAATAGTTTTAAGAAGAGAATTTCCTAAAATAGACTTCCGAATATAAATCACATCATCTTGGCAATATATATGAGAAATTACTTGGAAGGTGATGTGAATATGTATTTTTATAAAGAAGACTTAATCAATATGATCGTACCAGATAAACCAGACCCTCATGCCGCAAAGGTGCTACAAGAAGCTCTTGGGGGCCAATTCGGGGAAATGAGAACGATGATGCAATTCTCATTTCAAAGTGCCAATTTCAGGGGGAAAGCAAAGCAATACCGTGATTTGATTAGAGGAGTATTCCTTGAAGAGCTCAGTCATGTTGAACTCGTCCAATCGACCATCAACCAACTTTTAAATGAGTCCGGTGGAGATCAACCGGGGAACCAAGCTTCTGATGGCGCTCCATTAGATGATGTCATCCAGGCTGGCGCAAACCCCCACCATTATATTATGGGTGCTAAATCTTCCCTGCCGGTAGATGCAGGGGGCAATCCTTGGAACGGTTCATGGGTATACGACCACGGCAACCTAGTGGCAAACCTGCTTAACAATGTCGTGCTAGAATCCACTGGCGTGCTGCAGAAATCCAGAATTTACGAAATGAGCAGCAATAAAACGCTTAGGGAAACAATCGCATTCTTGATTGTACGGGACAATGCCCATCAAAATGCATTCGCCAAAGCATTAGAAACTCTTGGCGTTGATTGGGGCAAAATTTTCCCTATTCCAAATTATGATATCAACAAATACCCGGAATGCCGTAAATACGTGGAGATGGGCTTCCATAATGCCCAATTCAACTTCCGCCTAGATGCAACGCGGATCGGAGAAATCTTTCAAGGTACAACACCAAGCAGAAATGGCGGAGAGCTGGCAATCATAGACCCGCCACAAGGACATCCGGTTCCTGAAATGCCTGATATGCCAAATGAACATGCACCAGGCCTTTTTGATCTCAATAATTGATTAATTGCAATGGATTGCAATGCTGCGACCAGGTTAACTCTTGGTCGCTTTTATAATTTCAAAAGTACATATCTTGAAAAGTTCGTGCCAAAATTAGGCAAGTTGGTACCAACTTTCATCGTGGTGCCAAAACATCAGAGTTGGTGCCGGAATGCACCGAGTTCGTGCCAAAACGCACCGAGTTGGTGCCAAAACCACCTGAGTTCGTGCCAAAACCACCTGAGTTGATGCCGGAATCAATTTTCCCAGCTGTCAAGAAGACGTTGTTAATAAACTTACAGAAAGCCAACCATATCCTAAGCGAGTCCCGTTGGCCTTCTGAATTTTTTCTCATATCTATCATCTCAAGGCAGGCTTTGTCAGCTTACATGCTGGATAGCTGATGGACGGTGCGTAATAGGATAATTTCCTCAAAAAATAGCAGGACTCCGGGAAGTGATGTTCGAGGAATCGCAGGGTGCTTTGATTAATGAGTTCATCATTTAAGTATAGGTCCAGCACTTCGGCTACCAGATTATTAAATTTTACTACTTCCACCGATACTTCCTTTGCAAATCTCATCTGTGCGGGGAATCCGGGTTCCGCGAAATGAAGATAGCCTTCCATCATGTCATTTTTCACAATGAACTGCGAGAACTTTCCCCTCACATGATTGGCACGTTCGACAAGGGCGAATTCCACTCCATCCAGCAGTCTCAACAAAAGGGCGGCGTGGCCCATCTGATCATCCAGCCACATGCTTAATAATTCCACAAGCGATAACTCCGGGTAGTCCCGCCCTAGCACATAACTCTCCAATATTCTCAAATACTCCCTATTCTCCAGGAGTGTTCCATTCAAATAGGTCGGTGAAAGGTTCAAGTTCACCTTGTTGAATAACCTTAAATTCAGGAGATTTCCTTCAAACAAGTAATACTTGTAAGCCACCTCGTTTGCCATTTCTGAGAGCCGGATCATCGGCCTGGAATCTACAGGTGCATCTCTAGGAACCCTTTTTAGCTCCTGCTCTACTTTTCCAAAGGTCTCGATGAATGTTTCTGCCTGCTTGACCCATTTCTTTTCTTCTGGTGACAGGTAATCCCTTATGAAATAAGCATGGTCTTTTAAAATACCAAGCCAGAATTCATGCTCTTCCCAAGGGGTGATCGGTTCATAGCTCATGTTGTCCCCCTCCTTTTTATCAATCTATTTGTTAAAAAGGGTTTTCATGCAAAATAAAAGCAAGCCTTTTCTATTTGAGCATTTGCCATTCTCGACCTTGCTCTCTTGTTAACAAAATGTTCACCTTTTCCCATAAGATGTGTGACTTTTATCACACCTTTAAATTCTCCCGCCTTTTACAATGAAGGTGCATAAGAACTTATATAAAAATTGGAAAAGGAAGTGGCGATATGTTTTCTATTAAAAAATTTTTGGTGTGCTGTTTTGCACTTGTATTACTTTTAGGAGTCATGACTGGTTGTGGCTCTGATGAGGTTTCGGTGGAAGATGCGGAGGCAGAAGTGACGATTAAAAGTTCAAACTGGGAGTTCGATCAGGCTGCTTATACAGTACCTGCCGGCAAACCAGTCGCTATCCACCATGAAAATGCAGAAGGCCATCACGGTATCACCATCAAGGGAACAGATGTGAAGATCCAAGGAGATGGCAGTGTTGTTGCAAACCTTAAGCCCGGAGAATATGAAATCATTTGTGACATCATGTGCGGGACCGGTCATGATGAGATGGTTTCCAAGCTAGTAGTGGAATAGGAAGGAGTGACAGGGATGGCAAATGTACAATATGAACGTCCTGAAAAAAGCACCAAAAAAAATCTTCCTGTGAAAGAGGAGGAAGCTTCATTAAAAGGGACATTGATCGCTGTATTTATATTGGGGGCATTTATCGTCATTTCGTGGGTCAGCGTGTTCAGCTTATTAATTTCGCGAAATTAGTCAGGTCAGTAAAAGGGGGTACAAATAGATGCATTTACACCGTTATGAAAAATACTGGTTGATTTTTGGGGTTGGGACATTGGTTGTTTTTTTATCGGTTATCGGATTTACCGCCTTTGCGCACGGACACCACCCACCAAGTCATATGGCCACCGTCGATGCAAAGAATGTAAGAGATTCCGCTCCGTTTGATGAGCCCGGATTGAAACAAATTGATGAAAATAACTATGAAGCTACCATCATTGCCATGACATTTGGCTATGAACCTAATAAAATTACCGTTCCAAAAGGATCCACCGTCAAATTTCAAGTGACGAGTCAGGATGTCGTGCACAGCTTCACCATCCCAAAAACAAACGTCAATATGATGATAACACCTGGCCACATCAATCAATCGGAACATACTTTCAAAGAAACTGGATCGTACCTTGTCCTTTGCAATGAATATTGCGGGATTGGACATCAGCATATGCAAATGGAAATTGAGGTGACGGAAGAATGAGACAGACAGCGGAAGTTGATATTCATGATTCAAAATTAAGCATGGCCTATATCTATATCGCTTTTGCCGCATTATTTTTGGGAACGATGGCAGGAGTGGTCCAGGGGCTTGTGCGCGGGGGACTTATCGAGCTCCCTTACAGCATCAGCTACTATCAATTGTTGACTGCGCATGGTGTGTTGCTTGCCCTTGTTTTGACCACTTATTTCATCTATGGATTTCTGCATGCCGGGATGAGCCGGACCTTGGGCACCATGACTTCGGTTGAGAGGAGGTTGGGTTGGATCGGCTTTTGGGTACTGACGATCGGTACGTTGCTGAGCTTTGCAATGATCTTAACGAATGACGCATCGGTCTTATATACTTTTTACGCGCCATTGCAAGCCTCTCCCCTCTATTATGTCGGGTTGACTTTGTTTGTGGTAGGGACCTGGATTGGCGGAGCAAGCTTATTGGCACATTATTTCCGCTGGAAGAAACATAACCGCGGTAAAATAACGCCTCTGTTCAGCTTCATGACAGTTGGAACCATTCTTTTATGGTATGTTGCTTCCATCGGGGTAGCCGCAACTGTGCTCCTTCAGTTCTTACCTTGGTCCCTCGGGCTCGTGGATAACATCAATATTCTATTGAGCCGCACCTTGTTCTGGTACTTCGGGCATCCGCTTGTGTACTTCTGGCTTTTGCCAGCCTACATCGCCTGGTATGTCTGCATTCCGAAAATCATCGGCGGAAAGCTTTTCAGTGATTCGCTTGCACGTTTGGCTTTTGTCTTGTTCTTGCTGTTCTCGATTCCGGTAGGATTCCACCATCAATTGATGGAAGCCGGTATCTCCGAGTTTTGGAAGTATCTGCAGGTCGTCCTGACTTTTGCAGTCATCGTTCCTTCGTTACTGACTGCCTTCTCCATTTTTGCAACGTTTGAATTGGCAGGTCGGGCAAAAGGAGCTCGTGGTGCCTTTGGCTGGGTGCGTAAGCTGCCTTGGAAGGACGCCCGCTTTTTCGCACCATTCATGGGCATGTTGTTTTTCATCCCAGCTGGAACCGGCGGAATCATCAATGCCAGCAACCAGATGAATGCCGTCGTCCATAACACACTTTGGGTGGTGGGGCATTTTCACATTACCGTTGGATCCACCGTTATCCTGACATTCTTCGGGATTGCGTACTGGCTGATTCCAGTGTTGCGCGGCAGGGCCTTCACCGCACGAATGAACAAGCTAGCAATGACACAGACGATTCTTTGGACCGTCGGTATGTTCTTCATGTCTGGTGCCATGCACTTACTCGGACTGCTTGGTGCACCGCGTCGTACGGCATTTACCACTTACCAGGATCATGCAACTGCGGCAGCTTGGTTTGATGGGATCCTCGCAAATCAAGTGACAATGGCACTTGGCGGAGTCATCCTGTTTGTAGCATCCATGCTGATGATTTACATCGTCATCAACCTTGCCTTCTTCGCGCCAAAAGCACACACGGAATTTCCGATCGGCGAGGTGGCCGAGGATGCACGTGAAACGCCTCGGATCTTAGAAAACTGGAAGCTTTGGATCGGGATTGCGGTGGCATTGATCTTGTTCGCTTACACGATTCCATTGATGGATATGATACAAAATGCACCACCGGGATCACCACCGTTCAGGCCTTGGTGATGGTTGGTGGGATGGGCAGCGGGATGGAGGGTTCCCGCTGTTTTTTTTTGGAAGAAGGTTGATTAAAGATATCAAATATCTAGCTGGTGATTGGAGAAAATGGCGTAGACTCCTGCGGGGGAGTAGCGACAATCTTGAGATCCCGCAGGCGAAAGCCGAGGAGGCTCAAGGTCGCCCCGCGGAAAGCGAAGCCATTTACGGAAATCAACAGCGGTGTTGCCCCAAAAACTAATCTTGCCTCTCCCCCTTTATAAGCTTTTGCGCTTGCCATTTCTTGTGTTACAATATTGACTATCATAAATGTGGGGAAAACAGCTGAATTGGCCCGCTCTCCCCCGGCATTCTTATATAAGGAAGGTTGAAAAACTTGGAACATAACCCAGCAAACTCGAATTTCATTCGAAATATCATAAAAGACGACCTGGAATCCGGCAAGCGCAACCATGTGATCACCCGCTTCCCTCCAGAGCCGAACGGTTACCTACATATCGGACACGCTAAATCCATCATCATCAACTTTGACCTGGCAGATGAGTTCAACGGAAAGACCAATCTTCGTTTTGATGATACCAACCCTCTCAAAGAAGATGTTGAGTATGTTAATTCCATCAAAGAAGACGTGAAATGGCTTGGCTATGATTGGGACGGACTTTTCTTTGCTTCTGATTACTTTGAAGAAATGTACAATCGCGCTGTTCTTTTGATTAAAAAAGGCAAAGCATATGTGGATGAATTGTCTGCTGATGAAATCCGCGCTTACCGTGGCACGCTGAAAGAGCCAGGAAAAGACAGTCCATACCGCGACCGTTCTGTGGCAGAGAACCTCGACTTATTCGAGCGTATGCGTAAAGGCGAGTTCGGCAACGGAGAAAAAGTGCTTCGTGCAAAAATTGACATGAAGTCACCGAACATCAACCTTCGTGACCCGGTCATCTACCGCATTTCCCATGCGACCCACCACAACACAGGAGACAAATGGTGCATCTACCCGATGTATGCCTTCGCACACCCGATCGAGGATGCGATTGAAGATGTGACTCATTCCATCTGTACGGTGGAGTTTGAGGACCAACGCCCGTTATATAACTGGGTGGTAGCGGAAACAGAAATGGCTGGAACGCCACAGCAAATCGAGTTTGGCCGTTTGAATATCACGAATACGGTGATGAGTAAGCGGAAATTGCGCAAGCTTGTGGAAGAAGGCATTGTGGACGGTTGGGACGACCCGCGTATGCCGACGATTTCTGGACTGCGCCGTAAAGGTTACACGCCTGAGGCAATCCGCTCATTCGTCCGTGAGACTGGTGTTTCCAAAGGATCCGGTTTTATTGACTCGCAAATGCTTGATCACTTTGTGCGTGAAGATCTGAAATTGAAATCCGCTCGTACTATGGGTGTTGTTCGTCCATTGAAAGTGGTCATCACGAACTATCCAGAAGGAAAAGTGGAAATGCTGGAAGCGGAGAACAACCCAGAGAATGAAGAAATGGGTAAAAGACAAATTCCATTCTCCCGCGAGATTTACATCGAGCAAGAAGATTTCATGGAAGACCCGCCGAAGAAATATTTCCGCCTCTTCCCTGGCAATGAGGTTCGCCTGAAGCACGCTTACTTCATTAAGTGTGAGGACTTCGTGAAAGATGAGGACGGCAATGTGGTGGAGATCCACTGTACGTATGATCCGGAAACGAAGAGTGGAACAGGCTTCACAGGCCGTAAAGTGAAAGGTACCTTGCATTGGGTGGAAGCATCCCAAGCAGTCCCTGCTGAGTTCCGTTTGTTTGAACCGCTGCTGTTGGATGAGGAGCCTGAGCCTGAAGTCGAGGCTGAGGTGGCAAATGTTGCTGGCACGGAAGAAGACGCTGTGGAGGTGGAGAAATCCTTCCTTGATCATGTGAATCCTAATTCCATGAAGGTTTTGAATGGATTTGTGGAGGAGAACATGAAGGGTGTGGCCCCACAGGAAAAATTTCAATTCTTCCGCCACGGGTATTTCAATGTGGATCCGAAGCATACGACTGCGGATAAGCTTGTGTTTAATGAGATTGTGTCGTTGAAGAGTTCGTTTAAGTTATAGATTGGTGGCCCCCGTTGTGTTGAGCGGGGTTTTTTTTTGGTTGGGTGGTTGGGCGGGGCGGCCGGTCACTTGTGTGGTGCAAAGTTTGTCTGTGTTAGTCGAATGACGGTTATATGAGTCATAGTCGTGGATAAAATGAAAAATTCGCGGATAAATCAAAAAGTTCGCGGATAAAACGAAGACTTTCTGGCTTCAGGCAGGAATTCAATATCTATGAAAAGGAGCCTACCATGATAACAAAAGACAGAGAAAAGCCACTCAGGTTGCTCGCGCATGAAGCCGCAATGCGAAGAGTCCCCAAAACCCATCCAAAACACCCCCAAATCGAGCAAGAATTCTACCGTTTACACTACGGATACAAAGGCGAACAAGCAATGGACTACTTCTCATCCTTCCTGCCCCACAAAAACTATAGAGTGTTGCACGGCCTCCGGATTCCAGACACTAAAGGACGTCATTTTCAGATGGATTCCCTACTCCTATCCCCTTCCCATTGCCTCATCTTAGATTCCAAATATATTTCAGGAAAAATAGAGTTTGATGAAGATACCGGAAGTCTGATCCGTCACAATGAAACAGGACAAGAGCGACTTGGAGACCCATTTGCGCAGCTAGCCAGACACAAAATTCAGCTCTCCTCTATCATTCAAAACCTGAAATTACCCTCGATACCTATCTATACTCAAATCGTCATCACACATAAGAGTGCTACCTTAATAAAAAAATCTCCCATCATCTTAAAAAATGTAGTCTTTCACACAAATCTCCCAACTAGAATAAAAGAAATTGATAACATCCAAACCCACACATGTTTTTCAAAAAAGGACACTAACAAACTCGTGAAAACACTATTAAACATCCATCAAGATGAAGATTTCAACTTATTGAATTACTATGGACTTTCTTCTTCTGATTTTATTAGAGGAGTAATTTGTCAAAATTGCGCCCATGCACCTATGCATAAAGCATATCAGAGATGGTTGTGCTTCAAGTGTGGGCATACAGAAAAAAAGCCTCTTCAACAGACAGTGAAGGACTATCCTTTACTTGGATTTGGAAACAAGATCACAAACAGAGAGTTCCGTGAGTTCATATGTCTTCACTCCTCACACACTGCTTATAGAGAGCTCCTATCATTAAACCTCCTTCATCAAGGCAGCAAAAAAGCCCGCATATACTATATTGAATAGAAAATACAAAAGGCCCCCGTGAAAACACTCTCCCGGGGGCCTCCCTTGCAAACTACACAATCCATCTCAAATAAACAATAAACCCAACAATAATGACGACAAACAACGCGACGTAAATATATGTGAGGCGTGTCACATTTCCCTTCGTTTCCTTGTGATAGTCCTTATCTCCTTTTCCCGCTACTTGAAGCGTAGCAAACAGTCCACCAACTAAAACCAGCACTCCTAAAACACCTAACGCTACCATCATATACTTTCTCTCCATTCTGGAAATACTCTCTACTTTGAACGGTAGCTTATAAAAGGTATTTTTTCAACTAAACTAGCTTATTTTTTCTGCTGAATGTCACAACCTTTTGGAGGATTGTAACATTTGGCTAAGGTATAGCGACTTGCTGGGCTATGATTGTAACATTTGGCGGAAGTATTGTTACTTTCTTGGCTGTGATTGTAACATTCACGCAGGTTATTGTGACTTTCTTGGCTGTGATTGTAACTTTTGGGATGTTTATTGTAACTTTCCCCCGTGTTATTATGCCATTCACTGAAACATCAACCTCACCTCCATATTGCATAATCTACTAACATCGTTATATACTTAAATGAGAATGATAATCAATTTTATCTAACATTTGTCGGGAGTGACGAAAGGTGAATCAAGAGGTGTTTGATGTAACGATTATTGGTGGCGGTCCTGCAGGGCTTTATTCTGCATTTTATAGTGGTCTTAGGGAGATGAAGACGAAGCTTATCGAGTATCAGCCTCAATTGGGCGGGAAAATTCATGTTTATCCGGAAAAGATGATTTGGGATGTTGGCGGCCAGACGCCTCTGCCGGGAGCCAAATTGATCGAGCAGCTTGTTAAGCAAGGGTTAACATTCGAGCCCGAAGTTGTGTTAAATAGCAAAGTAGAATCGATGACGAAAAATGAGGATGGGCTTTTTGTGCTGTTGGATTCCAATGGAGAGCGGCATTTTTCCAAAACGGTTATTGTGGCTGTCGGCGGCGGGATCCTGCATCCACAGAAGCTTGCGATTGAAGGTGCTGAAAGATTTGAAGTGACAAATTTAAATTATACGGTGAAGTCTCTCCAACGCTTCAAAGGTAAAACTGTCATCATCTCTGGCGGCGGCAATTCTGCCATAGATTGGGCAAACGAACTCGAACCGATTGCAAAACAAGTATATGTCACTTATCGAAAAGAAGCGTTGTCCGCGCACGAAGCACAGGTATCGCAACTGTTGAACAGCTCGGCAAAATGTTTGTTCCATACCTCCATCACGAAACTTATCGCAAGTGAAAACCATGAAGTCATTGAACTTGTTGAACTTACCAACCATGCAACCGGGGAAATCTCCACTCTTCCCATTGATGAAGTCATCATCAGCCATGGATATGAACGTGATGGAACATTGATCGAGAACAGCCAACTTCCGATTGAAATGGTCGATACCTATTACATAGCAGGCAGCTCAACAAGTGAATCGTCCATACCAGGCCTCTATGCTGCCGGGGATATTCTAAAACATGACGGGAAGCTACATCTGATTGCAGGAGCATTCCAAGATGCGGCAAATGCAGTCAATATGGCAAAACTATATATACAACCACAAGCAAGCAAAGTTGCAATGGTTTCCTCTCATAATGAAGTATTCAAAGCTAGAAATAAAGAATTGATCAAGCAAATGATCCGGTAATGCACAAAAATAAAATCATTATAATCAAACAATTATAGAGGCTGTCAGGCATATCGTTCATTGCCGAATGAAGACAGCCTCTTGAAAAATGTCCCTCCCCCCTAAAAAAATCTTCTCCTATACAGTAAAGCCACTCCATGCGGTATACTGATAAAATACATTTTTTGTATAACTTCAAGTTTATAAGATTCCATATTAAGGTATTAATCTATGAAACACTCCATTTTTGTTACATACTAGGAAAAGGTAGGACTATACATATGCAGACAAAAGCAAAAAGGGAAAGAGGTTGTCTTGATACTATTCAAACCTTTTTCTTCCTGGGTCTTTTTTTGGCAATAGCTATCATCACTGGGATTTCGTCATTTGATTTCTTTAGAGACGGCAGCATTCTGTATGGACTTGGATTAGGAGTGCTTTGTCTATTTTCCATAGGATTCGTATGGTTATCCTTTAATGAATTGTTTGGAAAAAACGAAGGGAAAGGGAAAGGATAATATACAATGGCTATAATTTCAGTAGTAATTCTTATTTTTTTATTCCCGTTTTTATGGGTAATTTGGACCGGTGTAGATGTGAAGAATGGAAAAAAGGAGAGAATGGAATGGAAGAAACCTAGCATCCTTCTTTTCATCCTCCTGTTGATTAGTGCTTTAATTAGTTTCTATTTTTACCGGAACTACCAGCTTCCTCTTTTTTCAAATTCGTTCGAGACGATTATCGGCCTTGTCCTTGCAGGGGTCTTCTTGGTTATTTTCTCTATTATAAATATAATAGCGAGCATCGTTTATAAGGGGGCTCCGAAATCGTTTCACAATCCCAAGGGTATGTGGATTTTCACGGGAGTTTTCTGTTTCACCATTTTATTCTTCATTACCTGGGTTTACCCTTTCGGGGAGAAATCATCTTATGTTTATAGAATGGAGGTGGCGGTGCAGGCACTCTCTGAATCTGAAACGGATGAAGAAATCACTGTCCTTCTCATGAACTCTGAGAAGCAATGTGTTAGACGTAAGACGGAAAGATGTATAGACGAAGATTACCAAAACTACTTCTTGGTCAAAAACAACTTGGATGAAGAAAAAGAGGTACAGGTCCGGATACGCGCACTGAACACCGATAAGGAAGAAATAAAAGTAGTGGATTCCAACATTATGACCCTGGGTGCAGGCGAACTGAGGCTCGTGGAAACAGAGGAAACAAACGACAACACGAGTATCTGGAGCAGGTCGACGTTTACGACAGAAATCCGAACATCCTACTATGAATATTTGTTTAGGTTCAGAGATCCTTCAGAGGAATAATTATTTCTAAAATTAAAGCCAACCCAATGATACTAGGATTGGCTCAATGTGGAGACAAAGCTTAAAAATAATGGAATTTCCTTGTTGATCGCAGTGGAAGGAGCGAAGACTCCTGCGGGAGGAAGGGACATGGGAGACCCCGCAACGAAGTGAGGAGGCTCCCGGACCGCCCGCTGGAAAGCGAAGCTCCTGCAACGTAGATCAACTGTTCCAACAAATAGACTAACTAATTTATTGTTTGTCAACAGTCTGAGCCAATCCAATGAACTAGGATTGGCTTTTTACTATTCTAATCTACGTATTAAATCCCAATGAAAAGGAACCTTAATTATTAGCATCGCAACCATAAAATTGAATTCACAGAATATTATTATAAATATTCTGCATATTCCTTTTTATTCTGCCGATTATTTATTATAATTATAATGTAAGAATTGATGTTGTCTCATTTTGTGGTTTCGTACGTTGTAAGGCAGGTTAGTGTGCTATTTACTCTTCTCAAAACAGAAAGGGGAAAAGATGTATGGACAATGAGAATGTTGGAAAATGCCCGTTTACGGGGGAAAGTTCCGAAAAGCCGATTAAAGCACAAAAGAACAAAGACTGGTGGCCGAATCAGCTCGATTTGCATGTGCTTCACCAGCATGACACGAAGACAAACCCACTAGGGGAAGATTTTAATTATGCAGAGGAATTTCAAAAGATTGATTATGCAGGCCTGAAAGAGGACTTACATAATCTTATGACTGACAGCCAAGACTGGTGGCCCGCAGACTATGGACATTATGGGCCGTTCTTTATCCGTATGTCATGGCATGCGGCAGGTACATATCGTCAAGCTGACGGACGCGGAGGCGGCGGGAGCGGCTCTCAGCGTTTTGCACCGTTAAACAGTTGGCCAGATAACGGAAACCTGGACAAGGCACGCAGACTGCTTTGGCCGATCAAAAAGAAATACGGGAACAAGCTTTCCTGGGCGGACTTGCTCGTATTTGCGGGGAATGTCGCTATTGAATCCATGGGTGGAAAAACAATTGGATTCGGTGGAGGCCGTGAAGATATATGGAATCCTGAGGAAGACGTAAACTGGGGCCCTGAGAAGGAATGGCTTGGGGACAACCGTTATTCCGGTGAGCGCGATCTTGAGAATCCGCTTGCTGCAGTGCAAATGGGCTTGATTTATGTGAATCCAGAAGGTCCAAACGGCGAGCCTGATCCGAAGAGAAGTGCCTTTGATATCCGGGATACCTTCAAACGGATGGGAATGAACGATGAGGAAACAGTGGCATTGACTGCGGGTGGTCATACCTTCGGAAAGGCCCACGGAGCCGGGGATCCATCTCTTGTGACAGAAGAACCAGAAGGGGCAGGCATTGAACACCAAGGGTTCGGTTGGAAGAGCAGCCATGAAACCGGGCACGGCGCTTTCACGATCACAAGTGGAATCGAGGGTGCATGGACACCGACGCCTACTCAGTGGGATATGAGCTATTTTGATTTGCTGTTTGGCTATGAGTGGGAGCTTACAAAGAGCCCAGCCGGCGCCTACCAATGGGCACCGATCGATCCAGACGAAGAGCACCTGGCTCCAGAAGCTCATGATTCATCCAAAAAAGTGAAAACGATGATGACGACTGCCGACATGGCGATGCGCATGGACCCAGAATATGAAAAGATCTCTCGCCGCTTCCATCAGAATCCGGATGAGTTCGCCGATGCTTTTGCACGTGCATGGTTTAAGCTGCTCCACCGTGATATGGGCCCACGCGACAGATATTTAGGACCTGAAGTGCCAGAAGAAGAATTCGTATGGCAGGATCCGGTGCCAAAGGTTGACTACACCTTAACTGATGGAGAGATTGAGGATCTTAAAGCTAAGCTTTTGAATTGCGGACTTTCCGTCAGTGAGCTTGTGAAAACAGCTTGGGCTTCTGCCAGCACCTACCGCCATTCGGACAAGCGTGGTGGCGCAAATGGTGCCCGCGTTCGCCTTTCCCCTCAAAAGGATTGGGAAGCAAATGAGCCAGAGCAGCTTGCAAAAGCCTTGAATGTATTAGAAGACCTGCAGCATAGTCTGGACAAGAATGTCAGCCTTGCGGATCTGATTGTCCTAGGCGGAAGTGCAGCCGTTGAAAAAGCTGCCAAGGATGCCGGATTTGATGTAAAGGTTCCATTTACACCTGGTCGCGGTGATGCCACACAGGATCAAACCGACGAAGAGAACTTCGAAGTGCTTGAGCCTGTATCTGATGCATTCCGTAACTATCATAAGAAAGATTATTCCTTGAAACCGGAAGAGTTCATGGTGGACAAGGCTCAGCTCATGGACCTGTCTGCAAAGGAATTGACCGTTCTCATTGGAGGCTTGCGTGTACTTGGTGCCAACCATGGCGATACCAAGCATGGTGTCTTCACGGAGAAAGTCGGTACTCTCACAAATGATTTCTTTCTGACGCTGCTTGACATGGGTGTGGAATGGAAGCCGGTTGAAGGACAAGGCTACTATGAAGCACGCGATCGTAAAACAGGTGAACTCGTGCGTACCGCTACAAGAGTGGACCTTGTCTTCGGTTCACACTCCGTTCTCCGTGCCCTTGTCGAAGTGTACGCACAAGATGACAGCCAAGTAAAGTTTGTGAAAGACTTTGTGGCGGCATGGGTGAAAGTGATGGACGCAGATCGTTATGATGTAAAAGTGAAAAAATAATACAAAAAAGCCGGATGGAGTCTATACGCTTCATCCGGACTTTCTTTTATTGGCCAGTCCCTTTCTCATAAAGCTTAATGGAACCACCGCCTGGTCCATAAACAACCCCCTTACTTTCCCAGCCGTATCTCTCATAATAGTTTTCTATATCTGTTGTTAGGTATAGATTCTCATAGCCTTTTTCAGCTACCACGCTTAATCCGTGATTCAAAAGCTTTTCACCAATCCCCTTTCCCCTATGCTCTTCCGCAACATAAAGGCAAGCCAACCATGGACACAAGTCCTGACGACTATTCAAATCATTTCTTAAAATGGCATAAGTACCAATAATCTTTCCATCTTCAACTGCCACATAAAACCTTGGTATATCAGAAGAGGTTGTAGCAGAATGGAGAATCGCATCTTCATAAAACTTAAAATTCCCCTCACTGCCCCACTGCTGCCAGAAAACTTGGATTGCTTGATCAAGCAGTTGATTCTTATTTCTCAGTTCGATAATTTCCATTATTGTGCTCCATTTTCTCTATGCTTTTTAATATACTAAATTTCGCTTTAGAGGAAACGAAATCCTGCCTTTCTAGCAAAAAAGGATAATTTCAAACATTTTGCATGTCACTTTTAACTCTTTTTCAAGTAATAGATAGCCAGTTGGGTGCGATCCCGAAGCTGCAATTTCTCCAATATGATGGATAATGTATTACGGACAGTGCCTTCGCTGATATAGAGTTGTTCTGCGATTTCCCGGTTGGAAAGTCCGTTAGCCACTAAGCCGGCGATATCCTTCTCCCGCGGGGTCAACCCTTCCAATCCATCTACTTCACTTGGTTGGGTCAATTTCCTCAAGACATCCGCATCTAATACCGTGGATCCTGACATGAGTGCTCGCAGCTGTTGTGCCATACTGGATACTTCGGTTGATTTGATCAAGTAGCCCTCTGCTCCAGCGTGTATGGCCAGCCTTATATTTTTTTCATCCTTGAAGGTCGTTAACATCATTATATGAATCTGCGGCCAATCCGATTTGATTTGTCGGGTCGCTTGGATGCCATTCATAATTGGCATCTGGATATCCATTAATACGATATCTGGCTGGATCAAGCGGCAAGATGACAATGCATCGGCACCGTTATTGGCGATTCCGATTACATCCATATCCTTTTCACGGGATAGGAGGACGTTCAAGCTTTTACAGACCAGTTCATCGTCATCTACTATCAGGATTTTCATAGATGGTGCCTCCTTTGCTTTTGTCTGGATTTTCTATGGGGAGGACACAAATTAACTGGTAGCCTCTGTGGGTGTCCGTTGTTATGCTCCCTCCTACCGCCTTGGCCCTTTGGCGCAGGTTTCTTAGACCTACACCGGATCCATGCACTTTTTTGTTCACTGCTTCAACACCATCATTTTGGACAGATAGCCTTATTATGTGCGGGCTTATGTCAAAGGAAATTTCTACTTGAGTTGGTTTGGCATGGCGGATAATATTTGTTAGTGCTTCTTTTAACGTGGGATAGATGATGGCCCATAGATTAGCTGTAACTTTAGATGTGTCGCCAAATACACGGAAGTTAACCGGGCATAGGGTGAATCGGTCACAAATATCATGCATTCCTTCTATTCCTAATTCTTTTACCGGCTTTAGGTTATGAACGGTTTCCCTAAGATAGACTGCACTTTTAGAAAGACGTTCTTTGGCAAGATTGAACATTTCAGGGGCTGTTGGATCTCCCTCTTTCTGAAGGTGTTCATATGCCTGCAAGGCTAGGACGGATGCTGTCAGTTCGTGACCCACATCATCATGTAGTTGCTGTGCGATGCGATTCCTCTCTGCTAGTTCAGCAAGTCTTGCAACTTGGACATTGGCCAATAGGAGTTCATCTTTCAGGTTTTCCAATTCATATCGATCTCTTCGCTGCTGGTCAGCTTCAATCTGATTTTTTTTCGTATCATTTTCCCATCCCCCAAGAATTGCGCCTGACAAGGCTGCTAGGATAAATACAGCAACATGGAGGATACTGGCTTCTGGTAAGAAAGGAAATAATCCTATCGGCAGAATATAAATGGGACTTCTTTTGTACATGCTTTCAAATATCGGCAGTGCCAAGCCAAAGGCGGCAAAGGGCCAATAAAGAATAGCAATAAAGCAGGCTGCCTGATCAAAAAGAACCGTCCATCCTGGGAGCTGGAATCTCCACCTGGCTAAGGTCATCACGATCAGAAACAGCAGAAGGATCACCCCTCCCTCCTCTCCGGCTTGATGCAGCCAGAGAAGGCTAAGAAAGAGTAATCCTGAAATCCGCCAAAGGATGGCAGCTGAATTAGACGTCCATTTATCCCATTTGTTCATCATGCGCTAACCACGTCCTTCTAGAAACTACCTCTATTATAGCAGGTTGCTGTGGTACGATTTCCCCCGCTCTAACTTAACTTAATCTCCTTCTGCTTCCTAGCAATAAAAAAGCAACGCAAAGGAGTAACATGACTACTATCGGAAGACCAATCTCTTCTATTTTTGCCCCAGTAGATATTAGTTTGGTTCCTTCTGCTACCCAATAGGTCGGCAGTAACATCACAGCCCTTTGAATATATTCCGGCATCACCTCTACCGGCCACATCACCCCTCCAAGCATAGCCATGAGTACGATGAAACCGCCTAACGCACTGAATGCAGCTTCCTTGTTTTGGAACAAAGTGTACCATGTCAAAGAAAAACCTAAAGCAGTCATGGTGAAAACCGTATAAAGGATAAAAAGTAAAGCAGGTGATGGCAGATCTCCTCCATGCACCATCACTCCAAGAATGATGAACACGAGGTTGACTGCAGTCAGAATCAAGGTGTATGCCAATAAATTCTGCCACAGATATTGAAAATGTGTGATAGGTGCCACGCTGACTCTCAATAACGTTTTATCGGTCCTGTCCTCCATGATGATGCCACCTAGTCTTGCCGCCATAAATAATAAGATTACACTATAATACTGGAAGCCTAAGGGGATGGGGAGCCATTCTCCCATCGGAAGGAATACAGCCCCTACCGGCAAAACAGCTAAGAGAATTATATTGGATTTTTTTCGAAAAAAACGCTTAAATACAAAATTAAAAATAGTCATAGGAGCTTCCGCCTCCCAAAGTATGCGGTAGAAATAGCCAAAATAATCGTAGCAATAATTAGAATTACGAGGCTAATTATTGCTTTATCTGTATTTTCTCCCGTCATATTGGCAAAAATCATGTTTTTCCCGAGGGAAAATGGGTTCCCGTAGGTTGATAGAAGAGGGAATGGGGCAATGTCCGGCATCTTGAACCATACCTCCGCCAGCATCACACTACCAATTCCGAATGCCGTTCCTAGCCTCTCTGCTGTTTTATAATTCTTCACCCCTAAAACCAAATTGATAAACACAAATTGAATGAATGTGGATACAGTCAAAAGGATAAGGAAGACTAACCAGAGATTTCCCCAGTGGACGTCATATACAAAAAGCGTATAGATGACAATGATAAAACTTTGCAGCACATTAAACAGGGAGCTGGAGATCAAAATGGAATAAGCATGTGTATGTGCCTGATAAGGGAGGGAGTGCATTCTCCATTTCATAGATGACATTAAATCGCCCTTAACATACTCCATTGTGTAAAATCCGCCAAACATGAGGAAAGCAAAAAGCATGATAACAACTACCTCATCTTTTACTGGAATTCCCAGCGTCTCATTCATGGCATCGTCTGCTAAGAAACCAAAAACGGTGATGAGGGCAATCGGCGTTACTAGTAAGATTACCATTCCCAAATAGTTCCTGAGCATCCTGCGGAAGTTATAATAAGTGGATTTTAGTAATATCATTTAATCCTCCCCTCCATCACGGAGGGTTTTTCCTGTCAGGGTCAAAAATACATCCTCCAAGGTCGGCTCTTCCGCTGTTACGGAAAGGATCCCGCCAAATTCCTTTGCGATGGTGAGCGCCCGGTCAAGGTTCCCTGAGCCAACTTGTGAAATGATGGTAACTACCTTATTATGTCGTACCACTTGCTTGATCCCGTCCAGTTTATGAAGTCTTTCTATAAGAAGGTCCGTTGGGTTTGCTACTTCCATTTTTATTTTTTCTTCGTGTTGTATTCTTTTCACCAGCTCATTGATGGTGCCTTCTGCAATGACATGCCCTTGATCCATGATCACAACACGCGATGCCAGGCTTTGTACCTCTTCCATGTAATGAGTGGAATATAAAATCGTGGTTCCCTGCCCATTAAGCTTTCGAATCGTCTCTAGAATGTGGTTTCTGGATTGGGGATCGATTCCCACCGTCGGCTCATCCATAATAAGAAACTTGGGTCTATGAACAAGTGCACAAGCAATGTTAAGCCTTCTTTGCATCCCACCAGAAAATTGGACAGGAAGTTTCCTGTCATGTTCTTTTAAACCGACAAACTCCAACGTTTCATCTACTCTTTCTTTTAATTCTTTGCCCTTGAGGCCATAAATACCTCCAAAAAAATTCAGGTTTTCTCTAGCACTCAGATCAGCAACCAATGAAATCTCTTGCGTGACAAGCCCAATTTCCCGTTTTATATCCAACAAGTTTGATGATTGTTCTTTTCCGAGCACCTGTACATCACCTGAGTCAAACCCGATGATCCCTGCCAGTACGTGGATCAATGTCGTTTTACCAGCACCATTCGGTCCCAATAAACCGACAATTTCTCCTTCCGCTAAATTCAGGTCTATGTTATCCAACACTAACTGTGATCCATATCTTTTCACTATATTTTTCATTCGCACAATCGTCATCATATGCCCTCCTTGATTCTCTTCTTATTCCCGTATTCCTATTTTCATCTTAATTGGTTCACATATAATGGGGGTAGTTACAAATGTAATGATTTATGTAGATGGGTAGTCGGTACATAGGATAAAATGACAAACACCCCATCAGTATGTACCAATGGGGTGTTGTTCATCTCTTATTTACTTGGAAACACCGTATATGACCATGAATAAAGGAAATCTACGATAAAAACGATCCCCCAGATGACGCCGATTCCATAAAGGGTGTCATTGGGATAAGGTGTTCCTGCTGCTGTTTCATTTTCCAGCCAGGAAAAGTCTGTGAGATAGCTGATCATTTCCGACACACTGTCTGTACCCATCGTCCAGAAGATGATTTGGGCAGTCAGAAAGATAGCCAGATGAATAAAAGAGGAAATGCGATATTTCTTCGCTTTATATTTTGGATTGCTGGTCCGCTCCATGATTTCGTAGTCTTTTTCTGTCAGAAGCTCCACACCCCGAAGCTTTCCGATCTTCAGCCGCATCCATCGGTCTAATCGAAGGAAATCAAATATACCGAATGTACATGCGTAAATGACAAATACCGTAATCACGATGATGAACGTGGACAGCTCTCCCGTTTGTTGATACACATACAGACCCAGGGCAGATTCCAACACCAGCAGCATCAGAAAGGCTACGATAAACACCATGCTGAATGCTTGCTTGTTAAAAAAATACCGAAATAAACCAAAGCCTAATAACGCCAGGAATGACAATACTTCCGCGACAATGAATAATTCCCAACTATATTCTACAAAAATATCCATACCGTGCTCCTTCTCTGTTTTGAGGTACCCGGATAACAAGCAGTCTAGCGATTCCGATTTTCAACTTGCGTGATCCAGTTCAAGTCTGCCTCTAAATGCAATAAGGTACCTGATACTAATAGATACTTATTTTCGTCCCCATCCAATAATAACTCTGTTTTTATTTTCGTAAGTTCCATTACTTCTTTGATGATCATTTCTCTTTGCTGGGAGAGCATTTGTTTTTCTTTTTCAAAACTGATGGTCCTGGAGCAGTTCCATTTGAAGAAAAAGTCCTCCTTGGTGGAATGATACGGTACCGGCTCCAATAACCATTTCTCTAGTTCCTGTTTGCCATTTGCTTGTATCTCAAACTGTTTTCTTTCCTGGTCATCCAGGCCAGTGGAGGATACCAACTGATCACGAATTAAACGGTCCAGTGTCGTATATATTTGACCGGGATTTATTTTCCCTTTGACCCCGAGGAGTGAGTCTAATTGTAATTTCAGTTCATATCCATGAAAATTTTGAACAGATAGCAGTGTTAGAATTCCATATTTTACAGACAATTTATCTACCTTCTTTAAGTGATGATTGGATATCCATTTTAGTGGCCGTGTTGCCGGAAATCCATGCTGCACAAAGGCTCAAGGAAATTCCGGCAATCATTGCAAGTATAATATTACTGACTGGGAATTGATAGCTCATAAATCCTTCCATCATGGAAGAATTACTAGTCATATAGATGAAGAGCATTCCTGTTATAACGCCACCTATAACACCAGACAAACCGATCAATAGCCCTTCCGCTACAATCATACTTCTAACTTGCTGCTTCGTAAAACCAAGGGCCCTCATCGTCCCCAATTCAAATTTCCGTTCATACGTATTCATCAAGAGGGTATTGGCAGTCCCGATGCTCGCTAATCCGATGGTGATGATCAACATGGCCATCAGCAGTTCATTCATTCCGGTTATGGCTGAAGTCGTCGAATCGACCTCTTCTTCTGCCGTCTTCACCTTGGAAAGATGCTCTTTAAAATCCACCCATAATTGATCACGTACCGCATCATCCGCACCATTTATACTGACAAGTAAATCAAAGCTGTTCCTCCATCCAAACTCTTCTTCAAATGGTTCCTCCTTCATGTAAGCGACATATCCGGAGTGATGGGAAGTTTTCACTACATCCGCTACACGATAAGCCTGTACCCCATTTGGCGCATTTATGGAGATTTGCTGTCCTATGCTTCCTCCCCATTCAGCAAAAGCCCGCTCCCCAAGGACGATGGAGCCTTCTTGCTCTACCGCATCCTCCTCCCAGTCTTTCCATAACGCCGGTCCCTCCTCCGAAGCAGAGATGACAGAGAATTGTCTTTTCACACCCTCCATCGTCTCCCATGTAATCGGCGTCGCCTCCGCGAGTGGTGTAACAGCTGTAACCGCATCGTATGAAAGAATCTTCATGATATCTTCTGGAGTCCAAGGCATTTCGGAAGTCACCCTCATATCACCGCCGTATGTTTCCTTGATTTCTTTCTCATAACCTTGAGGAGCAGATTCAATCACCGCACCAAATAATAAAAGGACCGAAACCCCTACTGCTAGAATGGTGGCTGTATTCGAATTACGATTTAATTGCTGGTGAAGATGTTTTACCGCCATCGTCCCTGAATGGTGAAAAATCCCCTTCAGCAACGGCTTTGATAACTTCCCGAGCCCGATTAATAATAACGGAAACAGGAAAATGACCCCTAGGATCACCGCTGCATAGGACATAGGATGATCAATCAATGCAAAGAAAAGCAAGCCGGCACCGACTACCATTCTAACTGACTTCCAGATAGATGCTTCTGTCTTATTTTCCTTTTTCAAAGTAAGTAGAATAGAAGTCTTACCTGCATGATAAATCGGAAAAAGAGAAAAGAGAATCGGATAGACCAACCCGATGATCACTGCCACCAAGGCTGGGATCTTCCAGTTCAATGTGTATACCATATCAAAGGCAAAAACACTCAAAAGCGCTTGCATGAATAGATCCCCAAGCCATATCCCCAGCGGAATGCTCACTACCGTTCCGATGACGGACAACAGCAACATTTCCACCAAGACCAGTTTAGAAACAGAGCTTTGTGTATAGCCAAGGCTTTTCATAATCGCAAATTCATGCTTTCGTTCTATCACACTCGTATAAATCATATTGAAAACGATGAAACCACTGATGAACATGGCCAAACCGGCAATGATGTAGAAAAACGTATAAAGGCCGCCAATATCATTGCTCTGCAGATCATCCGCCACTACCGGCTGGATATACACACCAGAATCTTGAAGCTCCTCCTGCATGGTGAAAAAGAGTGCTTCTCCATCGCCTTCGGTTTGAAAGCGCAGATAGGAGATCTCGTCCGTCTTCCCTGTCCAATCCCTTAAGAGATCAAGCGGAGCCATCACACGGAAACTGGCTGATGCCGCCCCTTCCCAATCACCCGGGCTGGCAAGAAGCTGAGTATACTCCACAATGGCAGAGATCTTCGCTTCTCCTAACCCTTCAAATCGGATCGTGTCCCCGACTCCTTTATCTAAAAGGTCCGCAACCGTTTCTGGCACTACTAACCCTTCATTATCGAGGCTCCCTTCCACCACCGGAAGTTTTAACAATGTGCTGCTTTGATCGCTGACACCGGTAATCCTGACCGAGCGCTCGTTCAAGGAACGGTCCCCTTCCAGTTCAAAAAACGCCTGCTTATCTAACGCAAGTAAAGTTTCCGTAACCTCAGGGTCCTGCTCGATCGACCGTATCCTTTCTTCTGTAAAAGTATGGTCATCACTTAACACCCAATAATCCGCATCCCCTATGTACATCTGCTCATAATAATGGAAAACATCATTGGTCGTCCGGTCCGCTATCAGCATCGAAGTGATGAAAGAGGTACCGAGGACGATGGCAAGCAAGGTAAAGAAGAAACGCTTCTTGTTCTGTGTGATATTACGCCATGAAATTCGCCAAATACTTAGCATAGTCGCCATCCTTTCTAGCGATCACCTTGTCGATGACTCCATCCCTGAAAAGAATGATACGGTCAGCAAACCCCGCAGCAAAAATATCATGTGTGACCATCACAATCGTTTGCTTTTTCTTCCGATGAAACGAAGAAAACAATACAAGTATCTCCTCTGCCTTCGCTCTGTCCAGATTTCCAGTCGGTTCATCCGCCAATAAAACGGACGGGTTGTTGACAAGTGCCCTCGCAATCGCCACACGTTGCTGCTGACCGCCGCTTAATAGGTTGGCACGTTTTTTATCTAATCCCTCTAACCCCACAGCCGCAATTAAATCGTCCATCCCTTTCCTTGTTTCTCCGGTTATATTTCCATCTGCATGCAAAGGGAAAGCTATATTTTCTTCTACCGTCAAGTTCGGCAGTAATTGATAGTTTTGAAAAACAAATCCTGCATTTTTTCTCCGGAAAATCGTCCGTTCCTTTTCCGTCATCTTCGTTATAATTTGATCATTGATAAGGATCTCTCCGGCACTCGGAAGATCCAGGCCACCCAACAACTGAAGCAGGGTGCTTTTGCCCGAACCACTCGGTCCCATAATCGCGACAAACTCCCCTTCTTCGATCTTTAAATCAATCCCCTTCAGCACCTGTGTCTTTTCTTGTCCTTGTATAAAATCTTTTGTAAGCCCGCTAACTTGTATCATTTTTTTATTCCTCCCATATTTGACCCCGGGTTTATTATATACTAAGTATATAGTAAATTGGAATAATAATATATAACTTCCTGAAATTATGCTAAAAAACCTCTTTTAATTTATATACTAAATATATATGAACAGTTTCTAACACATGCATTTAAAAAGCAATTCCTGTAAACTTATAGGGAACAATCTACCTAAAGGAGCACTACCTATGAGCATCATCGAGAAATTTCAATCCATCCTCATCTTAATCGCTATTGGGCTTGGCTTATCATTAAGCCAGATCCCTTTCATAGAAACACATGCAGATTCATTCATCCTGCCATTCTTACTTTTCATGTTATATGGACTTTTTCTGACCATCCCATTAAAAGGGCTGAAGCTGGCTTTTAAAGATACACGTTTTCTAAGCACCAGTGTCATCCTCAATTTCCTGTGGACACCGCTGTTGGCATGGGGACTCGGGGCTGTTTTCCTTTCCGATCACCCTTTTATATGGCTGGGGTTTATCTTATTGCTTGTTACCCCATGTACAGACTGGTATTTAATTTTCACATCGATGGCCAAAGGAAATCTCCCCCTTTCCGCCTCCGTCCTGCCAGTCAATTTGATTTTGCAGGTAATCCTGCTGCCAGTTTACCTATTTATTTTTGCAGGCACGATGCAAACTGTCGGAAGCTCTACCATTATAGAAAGTGTCCTTCTCGTCCTGTTTGTTCCATTTGTTCTTGCTGTGCTGACACGCCGTGGGTTCAAAAAGCGCGGAGATCTTTTGGATGGGAAAGTCATCCCTTTCTTCGCATCCAGTCAAATTGCTTTTTTGTGCCTCGCCATTGCGGCGATGTTTGCCTCACAAGGTGCTTATTTATTTCAACATCTAGAGGTCATCTTACTGATGCTGCTGCCACTCCTATTATTTTTCTTCATTAACTTCCTGGTGGCGCAGGCAGTCGGAAAAGCATCCAAATTCAGCTATGAAAATATAGCAAGCTTGAGCATGACCATCATTGCACGAAATTCACCTGTTGCCTTGGCCATTGTCCTTACCGCCTTTCCCGATCAGCCGCTGATCGCGCTGGCCCTTATCATCGGTCCATTGATTGAGCTACCTGTGTTAGCGGTCATTGCGCAGGTATTATTGAAAATCAGGGGTTAAGTTTTTGTTATTTTATATGGAAAAGCATCTAAATATGGGGAGAGATAAATATGGAGAAAAAAGTAGTCTGGAATAACGAAGAGCTATACGGTTGTGAATACCTCCAATTAAAGGAAGAGGCTGAGCGTGTAGTGGTACAAAGCACTGTGATATATGTAGACGAAGAGCCCACCCATGTTCAATACCAGGTAGACTTAGACACCAATTGGATTACAAGAAAAGTTAAGCTGAGTATTGATAAGCAGTCTGAATTAGAATTACATAGAGACGGCAAAGGAAACTGGTTCAATCAAGACGGAGAAGCATTGGATAATCTACAAGGCTGCATAGACATCGATATTTCTGCTACCCCATTCTCCAACTCCTTGCCTATTAACCGGTTGGAATGGACTAGTAACCAAAAAGAGAGCTTCCACATGGTCTACATAGATATTCCCTCTCTAGAATTCAGAAAAGTACCCCAAACCTATCAATACCTTCGCGAGGAAGATGGATTGAGGTTTTTTATTTACCGATGTTACGACTATAAAACTACCATTGCAGTCGATGCAGACGGATTGGTTGTTGATTACCCCGGGGTTTTTAGTAGGCGGGGGTAACAGGGGGACAAGGGGATCGCTTAGAGAGTAATGGAGAGCTTTGGGCGTCCCCTTTGTCACTCTGAAAATAATAACTCTCTTAGTTGATCCGTTCTTTTACAGATGTTATATCAGTCTTTGCTCACCGAAACAAATCCCCATCCGGGTTCACTTTTCCAAAATAAAAACGCTCCACTATAAGTAGAAGCGTTTTACTTACTCTTATCTATTCCCCGCTACCTTCTTGATCCGCATAAAACTCATCAATGGCCCGGAGCCAATTGGTGCGGGCTATTTTCGCGGCCGTTCCTTTATCTCGCTGCTCGAATGCTTTTATGATGGACTCATGTTCCTCTATAGATGTATCCGTCAATATAATCGACTGATAAAAATAAAGACGCAGGACATGTGCCTGAAGATTGGATACGGAGTTTACGAGATATGGATTCTGGGCACTTTCAACGATAAGATTATGGAACTGTTCATCCTGCTTCAAAGCAGAATAAAAATCCCCTTTTTTAATCGCATCAGCGAATTTGGAATTTATCTTCCGCAATATATCGATGGTTTCTTGAGTGATCAATGGTGTTGCAAGTTCAGCAGCCAAAGCCTGCAGGGCTCCCAACGGAGGAAGGATTTTCGTTATATCTTCCTTTTTTACAGAGGTGACTTGAGTCCCCACCCCCGGAAACATTTCCACTAAACCTTGAACATTGAGTAATTGCAGTGCCTCACGTATAGGCGTTCTGCTCACACCTAAAGCTTGTGCAAGTTCTGCATCATTCAGCTTTTCTTTCGGTTGAAGCGTACCATCGATGATCCACTCTTGAATTTGGGCAAAGGCGCGCTTTTTCGCAGACACACGAGTAGGGGATGAATAATTGGAAGGTATGGGCATTATAAAAAACCACCTTTTATAATTTCAAAAAATAACGGTCACGATTGATGTTTTATGTTAAAAGTGTATAGCATTCTGCTTTTAAATACAATATATTGCATGAAACAACCTTACGTAATATATTGCATAAATATTTTGCATATGATATCTTGTGTTATGCAATATATTACCTTACTAAAATCATTAACTATATAGTTCGGATGTACAACCAGATCACTAAACTGCCAGGGGGAATTAAGTTGACTAACAAAATGCCTTTTTCATTTGTACTAGCCATTGGGTTTATGCTTTTTGCTTTATTCTTTGGGGCGGGGAATTTAATTTTTCCGGCCATGCTCGGTCAATCTGCAGGAACAAATATTTGGTCTGCTAATGCGGGCTTTATCGTCACCGGGGTTGGATTACCACTCCTTGGAGTATTAGCGTTGGGATATTCGGGAAAAAGTGACCTACAGTCCCTGGCAAGCAGGGTCCACCCCGCTTTTGGACTTGCTTTTACCGTTATTTTATATCTTGCAATCGGACCTTTATTTGCAATACCAAGAACAGGGACTGCTTCCTTCGAAATGGGAATCAGGCCGTTCTTATCAGAAGGGACGAGTACCATTGGTTTATTGATTTTTACCATTCTATTTTTTGGTGCTACCATCTTCTTTTCCTTGAAGTCTACCAAAATAGTCGATATCGTCGGGAAGGTTTTAACGCCACTGTTGTTAATTTTCATAGGGATCCTTATCGCAACAGCCTTTATCTTTCCGATTGGCAGCTTCCAAGCACCTACAGGAAATTATGTAAATGGCTCCTTTTTCACCGGATTCCAAGAAGGGTACCTGACAATGGATGCCCTAGCCGCCTTTGTATTCGGTATCGTCGTCATCAACGCCGTAAAAGCAAAAGGTGCAAAAACGAAAAAGGAAATCATGATCGCTGTAGCGAAAGCAGGCAGTATAGCTGCAGGGCTTCTTGCCATCATTTACACCTCCCTATCCTATATTGGCGCTTCAAGTGTAGGGGTATTTGGACAATTAGAAAATGGAGGGGCCGTGCTATCAGGTGCATCCAATCACTTTTTCGGAGCCTACGGGGGACTTTTGCTTAGTTTAATCGTTATTGCCGCTTGCTTAACAACAAGTATCGGCCTGATCATTTCATGTTCTTCCTATTTCAATAAGCTATTGCCAAGCATTCCTTACAAAACCTTTGTCATCCTGTTATCTACGATCAGTGCCATTTTTGCAAACGTGGGCTTAACTCAATTAATCGCCGTATCCGTACCGGTGTTAGTTGCTATCTATCCATTTGTTGTCTGTCTGATGGCCTTAACCTTCTTGCATTCATTCTTTGACGGGCGGAAAGAAGTCTATCAAGGAAGCATGATTTTCACTTCCATCGTTGCAATAACGGACGCGTTGAAGGCAGCAGGTATGAGCATTGCGCCTGTTGAAAACCTTTTTGGTACAATTCTTCCTTTATATGATGTAGGTTTAGGATGGATTTTTCCGGCGATTATCGGTGGTGTGTTGGGGTATGTTTGGGGGAAGGTTAGAAAAGAACAGCCGCAACGTGTGCAGCTTGAAAGAGAAGCAAGTTAATTAATTCTGAAAAGACTTTATTGTAATAGTACATTATAGATATATAGTAACCAAGGTAGGTAAAGAAAGTTCTCCTTGCTCTTTACCTACCTTTATATAACGTAAAATTTTGCTTCAATCTAACCAATTTGACGTCATGGGAAATGCTCGACCACTTAAATAAAATTTAGAAATACAATGCCAAGGACTGCTGATAAGGCTGCTCCTACTGCTATTGAAATTAGCGCAAATATCCAATGATCTTTTATAGATTCAAATATCCCTTGTGGTGTAAATCCATAAATATGAAGCCATTTACTTTTTGTCTTTAGACTCTTATCAATAACTCGTTCAAGTATTGAGTGAAAGATGTCCACTTTTCTAAGTGTTGAGCGATGTAATTCGACATAATTTAATTCTTCAAAAGCTTTTGCCTCTTCTGCACCGCTTAAAAAATCTTTTTTAGTAATATTATTTAGTTCTATCAACTTTTCTAATCGAGGGTGATCTGCATAATCTGCATAAATATCCATTAGTTTCCTTGCTAAATCAAATTTCTGAGAATCAGGTATTGAAGTTGGTTTTCCTCCTAATACACTAAATCTATGATCTATAGCTTGAAATCCATAGTTTATATCCCTCATATTCCAATGAACCCAATTATAGTTTAAATGAGTTTTAACAAATTTATAAAATTCACCTAACATAATTTTTTCAAGTTCATCATAATGA
The DNA here is from genome assembly GCA_001648575.1 of Sutcliffiella horikoshii DSM 8719. Taxonomy (GTDB): domain Bacteria; phylum Bacillota; class Bacilli; order Bacillales; family Bacillaceae_I; genus Sutcliffiella_A; species Sutcliffiella_A horikoshii. The sequence continues at coordinate 121,262 of LQXN01000058.1, forward strand.
ATTTCAATTTTTGATAAATAGCCTTTCTTCTCTGCAACCTTATGGATAGAAAAAGTTTCAGTTTGTCCGGTATTAAAATACCTTACAGCTATAGAAGTAATTCTAGGTGTTCTACCATCTTTAATGTCATAGAAACTCTCACATGAGTAATGAATAATTAATAAATGAGCTGCATTATCTATTAAATTGCTAATTTCAATTAAAGCTTTTCTTCTTTTGTTCAACCTATGTTTAGTATTAACCATTATTCCCCTCCAAAACAAAAACATCCGTTCGCTTATTATAATTATAAGCGAACGGATGTTAAATTTCCATATTTAAACAACTTTATTATCTGTTAACAATCCGTTGTTAAAGTACAAAAAAATCGGAAACTATAGTTTCATCTACTATCCAAACAAGTGGAAACTGAAAATAGAATAATTTAATTAATGAAATCTAGATAACCTGGGTTCTATTTTAAGTCTTGAAAACCCACTCCTTACATTCTAATTAACTTCCTCAATAACTTTTTTATCGCCCTTCTCATCCACTATCATTACTTTTGCTTCTTTCACTGGACTAATCGAATACCAAAACCTTTTGTTTCCTTCAACAGTAATTATTTTCGCTTGCTCATCGCCTGCATACACTTCTTCTATTGAGTCATCTCTTAATAAACCAGAATATATATATGGTTTTTCGCTCATTGATGACCAGTTCAACCTTGAATTCCACTGTGCTCCCCTAGTTTGTTTCCATTGCCATTGATTATCTTGTTTCTCAAAATAAGCGATGAAAATCTGCTCGCCTTGACTATTATTCTCTTTAAAAATTGCAATAGCATCATCGTTATGAACAAGATTAAGCTCTGAATGAATAAGTGCGTACGAATAGATATTTTCGTTTCTATGCATTTTTTCCATTTCTTTATGAAAAAATCCTTCAAACTTTTCTATATCAGAGATTGTGGTATTTTTAAAATTTTCACCAATTGGTATAAAGACAACCCAAAATAATAGGATTGCTGCTAAACCTGCTAACCCTGCTACTATCCTTTTGGTTGCATCTCCTCTTTTCCGTCTTGATTCAATGCTCCGTGAGAAAGTCATAAGATTTTCATGTATTTTATTTTGTTTATTTATATCAAACTCCTTCTTAAAGTCTGGCTTAGGAAGGGATTTTATTTCATCCACTAATTGATTTTCCCACTCATTCTCTTTCATCCTGAATGGCCCCCTTCTTTTCCCTTAAAGTCTTTAAGGCTCGGTGATAAGTAATACGAACCTTATTTTCATTCCATTGTAAAATGTCTGCTGTTTCGGAAACAGACAATTCCTTTATCGCTCTGAGGATAATCACATCACGGTAATTTGACTTTAATGAATGAATTACTTGATATAATACTCGATTATTTTCGTTCAGTTGAAGCAAATTCTCCGGTGTGTTTCCATCTTTAGTTTCATAACCTGTGTAACTAAAAACATTTTTAAGTTTAGTCCGTTTTCTTTTTCTGATTTCATCAATACCAACATTTCGTGCAATGGACAAAAGCCAGGTTTTCACGCTAGATTTTGATTGGTATGTATCAAATCCTTTGATAGCACGCATAAATACTTCTTGAACCAAATCATCTATATCCCCAGATCCAACATAATAAAGTAAGAAATGGTATATGTCTTTGTTGTATTGATAGAACCATTCCGAAATCTTGTCACTGATCATCCATTTCTCCCCCGATATTTTAGTCCTTAATTAGTCGAATTAACTGCCTTCATTATTTCATTTTAAGATAAAAAAAACTTTTATTTTTCATTTCTAACCTCTTTTACAATTGGGACAGACAAAGTATATAATTACAAAAAAACACACGTGTTTCGAAATACTCGAAACACGTGTGTTTTTTTTAATATTATTCCACCGTTACACTCTTAGCAAGGTTACGTGGCTTATCTACGTCACAATCTCTGTGAAGTGCTGCGTAGTAAGAGATCAGCTGCAACGGAATGACAGAAACTAGTGGAGAAAGCAGTTCGTTTACTTGTGGTACAACGAAGCTGTCTTCTTCTGTTTCTAGGCCTTTCATGGAGATGATACAAGGATTGGCACCGCGTGCTACTACCTCTTTGACGTTACCGCGGATGGATAGGTCCACTTGTTCTTGTGTGGAGATGGCGATAACTGGTGTACCATTTTCGATTAGGGCGATTGTTCCGTGTTTCAGTTCTCCACCAGCAAATCCTTCTGCTTGGATGTAGGAGATTTCTTTTAGTTTCAGTGCACCTTCAAGGCCTACGTAATAATCCATTGTACGGCCGATGAAGAAGCAGTTTCTTGTTGTAGATAAGAATTTGCGCGCAATGTCTTCAAATTCTTCTTTTGCGTCACATAGTACTTCCATTGCATTTGCAACGATTCCCAGGTCTTGCACTAGGTCGAATTCTAGTCCGTGTCCTTTTGCTTCTGCAAGCACAGATGCAAAGATCGATAGTACGCCTAGTTGTGCTGTGTAAGCTTTTGTGGAAGCTACGGCAATTTCAGGACCTGCGTGAAGTAGCAAGGTGAAATCCGCTTCACGGGAAAGTGTGGATCCTTGTACGTTTGTAACGGTAAGTGCCGGGTAGCCAAGCTCTTTCACTTGTACAAGTACTGCACGGCTGTCCGCTGTTTCTCCACTTTGAGAGATGAAGATGAATAGCGGTTTTTCAGATAAAATTGGCATGTTGTAGTTGAATTCACTTGCTACGTGTACTTCTACAGGTACCTTCGCAAGCTTTTCAATCATTTGCGCTCCAACAAGACCTGCGTGGTAGCTTGTTCCTGCTGCCACGATGTATAGGCGGTCGGATTGTTTCACTGCATTGATGATGTCCTCATCAATCGTTAACTCGCCGTTTTCGTTTTGGTATTTCTGGATGAGCTTACGGATTACTAATGGTTGCTCATCGATTTCTTTTAACATGTAATGTGGGTATGTGCCTTTTTCAATATCACTTGCATCAAGTTCCGCTGTGTACGGAGCACGCTCAACGATTTCACCGTTCAGCTTTTTGATTGTTACCGCTTCTTTTTTCACGATAACCATTTCTTTGTCCATAAGTTCAACGAATTGGTCTGTTACTTGAATCATTGCCATTGCATCACTTGCCACAACGTTGAAGTCGCCTTTTCCTACTCCAACTAGTAACGGGCTCTTGTTTTTCCCTACATAGATTGTTTCTGGATCTTCGTTGTCCAGCAATGCAATCGCGTAAGAACCTTTTAAGATAGCAAGTGTGCGACGCATCGCTTCTTCCACATGCTGGCCTTCGTTCGCAAATTTTTCGATGATCTGTACGACTACTTCTGTATCTGTTTCACTTAACAGCTCAACGCCTTGTAAGTGTTCACGTTTTAATTGTGCATAGTTCTCGATGACACCGTTGTGTACAAGTGTAAAGCGACCAGACGTGCTTTGGTGTGGATGCGCATTTACATGGCTTGGTACACCGTGGGTTGCCCAGCGAGTGTGGCCTATTCCCGTCGTCGCCATTACGTCATTGTCGACAACATTGCGAAGGTCCGCTATACGGCCTTTTTCCTTGAATACGTGCACGCCGCCCTCGTTCATCACTGCGATACCAGCAGAGTCATATCCACGGTATTCAAGCTTTTCAAGACCTTTTAAAAGAATTTCCTTTGTATCCTGTGTTCCGATATATCCTACGATTCCGCACATAAATAGTTTCCTCCCTAGAGTTGCAGGGACAAGAAAGCACACCATAGTAAGGGGACAGTCTTGCCCCCACATTACCTATAAAATTATTTGTAATCATAGTAACAGTCTTTGTACAAAAAGTTGCCTTTATGCTTTAAACTGTCCCTAGAGTCGGTTGTGATTGGCAACCGGGAGGCATCCGCCGATAGATCGATAAACCTCCTCCTCGTCAACTAAGCGTTGTTTCGTCCGTAGCTTAGTTCAGGCGCTTGTGTATATAGTTATTGTGGGACTTTAATGCTCCTTTCCATTCTTGAATAGCAACAAATAATATCTTACCTTCCATACCCTGATTCGTCAACAATTATGTGGGGTTTTACCAATTTCTTGATGGTCTTTGTTGACTTATTTGTACAATCCCTTCATAAAAAACGGGAATCCCTTCACCAAGGGAGCACATCCAATCACAACATGGTCACATTCGCTCTCTTTTTCATTGTCGTTCTACCACTTGAGCATTAATCCCGTCACTATCTGGTTGATTCCCTTCATAACAGTGAAAAATCACGTCATAACTGGTGATAATTCCGTCATAACCCTCCATAATCCCGTCACAGCGATTAATTATAGATACATAAATATCGTGGTAATAATAAAAAGATATGCATCCACCGCTCGATAAGTGCGGTATATGCATATCTTTCTCGTTTATGCGATTCTTATTCCGTACCCATCTCCGTACGCACCCACACTGCCCTACATTAATAGGCTTTACGCACTCATCCCGCATTGCTACTGGGTTGGTATTTTGGACATGGCATGGATCATTGGTTTGGTCCTTCCCGGAAGGAACCACAAGATTACGGTCATTGTCCCTCCTTCCCAAAAGGACTCACAAGAATACGGTCTTTGCCGCTCTTTTCCGCTTCCATTTCTTCGATTTTTGATTAATTCGTTCAATCCCTTCATTAGAAACGGAAATCCCGTCACAAGGAGAGAAAATCCCTTCACTACCTAGTCGCAATCGCTCCTATTTTAACTGTCGTTCAATTACTTTAACATTAATCCCGTCACTACACGGATTATTCCCGTCATAACCGTGAAAAATCACGTCATAACTGGCGATAATTCCTTCATAACTTCGAATAATCCCGTCACAGCAATAAATACATGAAAAAAGATATGCATCCACCGCTCCATAAGTGCGGTAGTTGCATATCTCTATTTCAATTATTCCGTGCCCATCTCCGCGCGCACCACTGCAGCAATTCTTTCTACATACTGATCGCATTGTTCTTGTGTTGGTGCTTCTGCCATGACACGTACAAGTGGCTCTGTGCCGGAAGGACGCACAAGGATGCGGCCATTGCCGTTCATTTCCGCTTCTACCGCTTCGATGACAGCCTTCACTTTCTCGTTCTCAGTAACACGGTGCTTGTCCGTCACTCTGATGTTCACAAGAAGTTGTGGGAATTTTGTCATCTCACCAGCAAGCTCGGACAGGCTCTTTTTCGTAAGTTTCATGATGTTTACAAGCTGAAGGCCTGTCAGCATGCCGTCACCAGTTGTGTTGTAGTCAAGGAAGATGATGTGGCCGGATTGTTCTCCGCCAAGTAAGTAGTTGCCGTTTTTCATTTCTTCAACGACATAGCGGTCACCTACTGCTGTTTGTTTCGTTTCTACGTTGCTTGCCTCCAATGCTTTATAGAAACCAAGGTTGCTCATGACAGTGGATACCACTGTGTTATGGCGAAGGCGACCTTGCTCGCTTAAGTATTTTGCACAGATGAACATGATCTGGTCACCGTCAACGATTTGTCCTTTTTCATCGACTGCGATGATGCGGTCTCCGTCGCCATCAAATGCAAGGCCGATATCCGCTCCCTTTTCAAGCACTAATTTAGCAAGTGCTTCTGGATGAGTAGAACCGACACCATCATTGATGTTCAAACCGTTCGGGGAAGATCCCATTGTAGAGATATCCGCATCTAGGTCTGCAAAAAGATGTGTCGCATGAGAAGAAGTCGCACCGTGTGCACAATCCAATGCAATATGAATGCCTGAGAAATCTTCATCCACTGTTTGTTTTAGGAACTGAAGGTACTTCTGTCCGCCTTCGAAATAGTCGTTCACCTGTCCAAGATCTGCACCGACAGGGCGTGGAAGGCTGTCCGTCTCTTCATCCATCAATGCTTCGATTTCCGCTTCCTGCTCGTCAGAAAGTTTGAAACCGTCCGGCCCGAAAAATTTGATTCCGTTGTCAGCAACCGGATTATGAGAAGCAGAGATCATTACACCAGCCTGGGCTCCCAATGCTTTTGTCAGGTAAGCAACACCAGGAGTGGAAATGACACCTAAGCGCATGACTTCTGCACCGATGGATAGCAAACCTGCCACAAGCGCTCCTTCAAGCATATGTCCGGATATACGCGTATCACGGCCGATCAACACTTTCGGACGGGTCTGGTTCTTCGTTAATACATACCCTCCCAGACGCCCTACTTTAAATGCCAATTCAGGTGTTAACTCCGAGTTCGCTACCCCGCGCACTCCATCCGTACCAAAATATTTACCCATAATGTAAATCTCTCCTTTTACTACTCATTAGTTTCTGTTTCTTCATCTATTAATCTGAACTTAACGTTTCTCTTTGGAAGGTCCCATGAAACATTCTGCGGGCCATTTATTTCAAGAGGCACTTCATGCTCTCCTGGATTCAAATCGGTAATATCAATATACATCTCCATATCGGTGCTGTTGAGATCCTCTAGGACACTAGGGGAACCAAGAACGGTCAGGTCCATCAATCCATTCTCAGGGTCGATGAATTCCAGTTCGATTCCATCTGGCAGGCCGATATATTGGATAGGTACATTAGTAAATGTCTTTTGTTCTTCTTTTTCCACTTCCACGTTGATTTTGATTTTTTCCGGTACCACCCGTTTTATTCCGTCCGGAACGGGAACATCCACTTCAACGGTAGTGCTTTCAGTTATCTCTGTTAAATCCAAATCTATATTATCAATGAACTCAAGCTTGTCTAAGGCATTTTTCGGTCCATAAACGGTCACTTCGTTTGGAACTGCTTCCACTTTGGTGATACTTAAATTCTCTCCAAGCGATCCTTTTCGATTGATTTTTAAAGGGACGGACTTGTATGGACTTGTTACAGGGACATTGACGTCCACCACAGTAGGTTCCACTTCCACATTCAAAGAGTTCCCTTCCCTGTCATAGACTGTGACACGCGATTGTTGTTCAATTGATTCATTGACACCTTTTAGATCAACACGCGCTTTTACAAGTACGATACTTTCAATCAGTTCCCGAGAACCCGTTACCTTTACAATGTTTGGCTTCACGATTGGCTGTTCTGTTTGATAGCCTTCTTCCATCTGCCCTCTATTAATGAAATCAACATCCACCGGAAAGTCCTTCGAAATTCTCTCTTGGATGGTAATAGAAGCTACGGATGGCTCGATCGTTACACTCAATCTATCTGAAAGATTACGATGCTGCAAAGTCACTTGATGTGTCCCGACCCCTAAATCGGAAAGGTCCGCATATACTTCAAAATCCTTCTGAAGGGCGGCAGGCTTAACAGTCGCAGTCGGTCCTTCAAGAGTCACCGCCACACTTTGCGGCACTCCGGTCACAACAAGATTTTCACGGTCATAATAAGCTTCAACAGGAACATCGGTCACTGTTTCCACATCATTAGACCCTGAAAATGGCGGAGGGGTAGTGCTTGTTCGTTGCTGTGTGGAAGTATTTTCAATGTTAACGGACATGTAAAGCATAAAGGCCATCAACAAAGCGATAATTTTCATCACCCAACGATTACTGATAAATTTATCCATCTTTTTTCCCCCTCCATTGCCAGCGAGTTGAAGATGTAGTGATGCTTGTATCCATTTCTTTCATTAATAATTCGCTAAATCTATCAGGTTCTAGATCCCTGTGCAATTCCCCGTTCTTCGTGACAGAGATACTCCCTGTTTCCTCAGAAACGACAATTGTAATGCTATCTGTCACTTCACTTATTCCCAGTGCCGCTCTGTGCCTTGTTCCAAGTTCCTTCGATATGAATGGGCTCTCAGACAATGGCAGGTAACACGCTGCAGCTGACACTTGGCTTTTTTGTAAAATAACTGCGCCATCATGTAGCGGAGTATTCGGTATAAAAATATTGATCAGAAGCTCAGATGAGACTTTCGCATGTAACGGAATACCCGTTTCAATGTAATCACCCATCCCGGTTTCTCTCTCAATCGAAATCAGTGCTCCAATACGGCGTTTTGCCATATAATGGACAGATTTCACGACTGCTTCCAGCATCTTGGAATGTTCTTCTTCATCATCCACGCCACTTCTGGTGAATAATTTCCCTCGGCCCAGTTGCTCCAGGGCACGTCGAAGCTCAGGCTGGAAAATGATGATAATCGCCAAGAATCCCCAGGTCAACGCTTGGTCCATCAGCCATTGTAAGGTGCTTAACCCTAAGAAGCTACTAATGATCCTTACAACCACAATCACTGTTATTCCTTTTAACAGTTGAACCGCCTTTGTCCCACGGATTACCATGATAAGCTTATAAATAACAAACCAAACCAGCAAAATATCGACTATGTTTGCCAGGTAACTTAAATATGGCATATCTCCAAAAGGTATTTCAAAAGGCATCCTCACACTTCCTTTAACAGTACAAGATTTATGTATCAAGTACGAAAACCGTAACCATGTCATTATAGCATATTTTTTAAAATCAAGTAGAAATGGCCCTGTAAATCATTAATTGCAATATTATTATAATCTCCTTGAAATATAAAAAGATGCTTGAGTTTTTCAAGCATCCTTTGGACTTGCATTCAGCAATGGATTTACGTTTCAAAGGCACGACTCAATCCTGTTGGAGTCTACGTGCCTTTTTGTATTCTTTAATCGTTAAAGACTTTGACTGCCTTTTTGAAACCGTCTTTCATGGTGAACCAGATCCATTCGAACAATTGGTCGATTTCCTCGATGTCACCTGTTATTTGTCCCGCTGAAGCCAGATAATTTTCCCCATTAATGACAGTCACATTCCCCCGGACTTCACCTTCGACACGAATATTACCGTTCTTCACTAACACGTCCCCTTCTACAATCTCACCTTCTGGCACAATAACCGTGTTATCTACCACTACAAGATTCGGTTGATTGGTAAAAGCGAATTTATCCTCTTGCCAGCCGCCGAATAGGCTCCCGGCCATCAGGATAAAGAAAATGGCCGCTGCCACAAACAATGGGTGGGCCCGCATCCAACGGTTCCATCCAATCGTTTTCTTTTCTTTCGGTAAACTGCTCATCACTCTTTGCGTGAAATCATTTGGTGCAGATATATGAGAGGTGCTTTGCACAAGTGCAATCGCCTTCTCTAGTTCGTGGAAAACCTGATGGCACTCCTTGCAGTCTTGAAGATGCCCTTTAAGTTCCTGTTCCTTTTCTTTATCTAAATCACCATCTAAATACTCATGCATATACTGGACGATATGTTCCGGACATTTGCTCATTTTTACTTACACCTCCAGAATTAAACATGGCGCAATTGCTGCCTAAGCGCTTCTCGCCCTCTATGAATACGGGTTTTCACCGTTCCTACTGGAATTTCCAGTATCTCACTGATTTCAATCAATGAGAGCTCGTCAATGTATTTTAGTACAATCACCGAGCGGTACTTGTCTGGAAGCTTCAAAATTTGGCGCTGGATTTCGCCTTGAAGCTCCATCGTTTCTACTTCCTCTTCAGGAAGGGCAATGTCAGCCGCAACTTGGGAATACATCGTTAATCCCTCAGTCCCTGCGACCTCTGCATCTAAATAATAGTCCGGCTTCTTTTTGCGAATGCGGTCAATCGTCAAGTTCGTAGCAATTCGATAAAGCCACGTAGAAAACTTCCGGTTAACATCAAAGCTGTTGATGTTTATATAAGCCCGGATAAAAGCTTCCTGCGCAATATCCTCCGCTTCGTGTGAATTCCCAATCATCCTGTACACGAGCTGATAAATCTTATCTTTGAACAACTCCACGATTTCTGCAAATGCATCCTGATCGCCTTTTTTTATTTGTTTGATTCTTTTTCTGATTAGCTCTTCCATTCCGTTCCCCCGTTGTCTGGCGGTCGACTAGTAATACGTGACTTCGCCGTAAAAGGTTTCATTTTTCTTTATAAAAAATTTACTACGAAAACGTTTATAGTAAAACGACTCGCTTTTCTCCTTACTATCGTGCTCTATTCTTGTTAAATCATAAATGTTATACAGCAACAATAAAAAGTAGATTCCTTATTTTCAATGAAAAAAATCCTATAGATTATATTCTAACAAATTTTTACTGAATTTGGTTTGAAAAAGGATAAAAGAGGGTAAAAACTACTAAGTTTAGTTTTGAAGCCTAATAAATAAGGGGTGTTATGTATTGGCAGTCCATGCTACCGTCCATTTACAAGAGGCAATTGAGAGAAAAAGAGAAGAAATGATTCGACTTTCCTCATCTAACCATCTTCAATCAAAAGAAGTAATTGATGCAAGCACCTCGCTTGATTCATTGATGAACCAATACTTATATTTGCAAATAAAACGAAAACCAGCAACTTCACGATAAAAGTTGCTGGTGTTTTTTTATATAACTGAAGCTCTTAACCTTATAAGAGTTTCTCCCCAAACAATGACCCCATCAGTGCCACAGCAACGGTCGCCGTTTTATTGCGCTCATCCAGGATCGGGTTAACTTCCACAAATTCCGCTGAAGTCAAAATGTCAGCCTCTTCTAGCATCTCCATTGCCAAATGACTTTCCCTGTATGAGATTCCACCGAGTACTGGAGTACCCACTCCAGGTGCGTCATGTGGATCCAAGCCATCCAGGTCCAGGGATAGGTGAACACCGTCAACCCCTTGCCCCTTCAAGTATGCAATGGCTTCGTCCATAACGGCAGTCATGCCCATCCTGTCTATCTCATGCATGGTAAACACTTTAATCCCTTTTTCTTTAATGAGTACTTTTTCTCCCTCATCAAGTGATCTCGCCCCGATGATAACAATGTTTTCCGGTTTGATCTTCCTACCATGCCCACCAATATTGGTTAGTGTCGGATTACCAAGTCCCAGACTCACAGCCAATGGCATACCATGGATGTTTCCGGAAGGTGACGTCTCACCAGTATTCAAATCTCCGTGTGCATCATACCAAATGACACCCAAGTTCGGATAATGCTTCGCAAGTCCAGCAATAGTTCCAATGGCGATACTATGATCCCCACCCAGAACTAAAGGAAATTTACCCCCGGACACTACATCATCAACTTTTGAAGCAAGATTCTCGCTCGCCTCCGCAACCGCTTTCAAGTTTTTCAAATTGCTTTCAGACTCATCTGAACTTTCTCTGCTGCCAATTTCAATATCCCCTAAATCCTCAATAGTGTGTGACAGACTTTCCAGCCTCTCTACTACTCCCGCATAACGTATTGCGCTGGGACCCATATCCACTCCGCGTCGTGTTTGTCCCAAATCCATGGGTACTCCGATGATACTGATTTCTTTCTTCATGAACGTGTCCCCCTCTATATAATCTGCTTCTATTGTATAGCGAAAACAAGAGATGACTCAACTCGACATAGTTTTGAATATATATGCAGTTTGGAATTGTTGGATAATTTTTTTGATGGGATTTTGGGTTTTTAAGGAGGGCTTGGGTCTTTGACAAAGCTTTAAAACAACAAAAAAGCCATAAACCCAAAGGTCTATGACTTAAACTTTATTAGAAAGTGGAGCCTAGCGGGATCGAACCGCTGACCTCCTGCGTGCAAAGCAGGCGCTCTCCCAGCTGAGCTAAGGCCCCATATTAAATTAATAAAGCTTGCAAATATAAAAAATGTGCCATGAAGGACTCGAACCTTCGACCCTCTGATTAAAAGTCAGATGCTCTACCGACTGAGCTAATGGCACGTTGGCTGGGCTAGCTGGATTCGAACCAACGCATGTCGCAGTCAAAGTGCGATGCCTTACCGCTTGGCTATAGCCCATTAATGAAAGTGTTATTGTATAAACTTTATGTATTTCATACCCAAAATGCCAAGTTAACTAACTTCACTTATTATCTCTAGTTAAAAGGAGTTTATACAAGATTTCAAACAAAAACTCCGGAATTTTCATTTCGAAGTTAAATGGTGGAGGGGGGCAGATTCGAACTGCCGAACCCAAAGGAGCGGATTTACAGTCCGCCGCGTTTAGCCACTTCGCTACCCCTCCAAGGGATATGGTGGAGGATGACGGGATCGAACCGCCGACCCCCTGCTTGTAAGGCAGGTGCTCTCCCAGCTGAGCTAATCCTCCAATGTAATTTCAAATAAGTTATTATAATAAGGTAAGTTATTTTCGCTCGCGCGAAAAAACTTTGGTGACCCGTACGGGATTCGAACCCGTGTTACCGCCGTGAAAGGGCGGTGTCTTAACCGCTTGACCAACGGGCCAAATTTTATTGTATAAGCTTCCAACCGGGCTCGAACCGGTGACCTCTTCCTTACCATGGAAGTGCTCTACCTAACTGAGCTATGGAAGCATGGCTCCACCAGTAGGATTCGAACCTACGACCCTTCGGTTAACAGCCGAATGCTCTACCGCTGAGCTATGGTGGAACAATACTAGCCTGGCAACGTCCTACTCTCACAGGGGGAGATCCCCCAACTACCATCGGCGCTGAAGAGCTTAACTTCCGTGTTCGGTATGGGAACGGGTGTGACCTCTTCGCCATCATTACCAGACAAATAATATTATACAAAATTGAGAAAGAAAATCAAGAAGTTTTTCAACTTTCTTGTTCCTTCAAAACTAGATAATGTGTTCATATCAAGAAATTCTTATCGTTCAACTACTCTAAATGTTGTGGTTAAGTCCTCGATCGATTAGTATTCGTCAGCTCCACATGTCGCCATGCTTCCACCTCGAACCTATCTACCTGATCATCTTTCAGGGATCTTACTTGCCGAAGCAAAAGGAAATCTCATCTTGAGGGGGGCTTCATGCTTAGATGCTTTCAGCACTTATCCCGTCCGCACGTAGCTACCCAGCTATGCCTTTGGCAAGACAAC
>LQXN01000059.1 GCA_001648575.1 Sutcliffiella horikoshii DSM 8719
AAAATCATTTCCTGTTGCTTTTCTGACCAATCATCGGTGTACTTCTTGCCACACTTATGACAGAAACGACTCTTACATGTAAAGCATACAAACTTCGCTTGGGAATTCTTTTCACAACCAAAACATTCGTATCGAGCATATCCAAGATCCGTTGTTCCACACCTAATCGCTTTTTGAACCGTTTCTTTAATATCATCACGATATGTTTCAGGGTACGAGTTTCCATGCATTCTCCAATAACCGTCAAAATGATCTTTAAGTATTTGTTTAATAACTCCACTCTTGATATTTTTCATAGTCATTCTTCCCATTTTTATTTATGTACCTTAAATTATACCGGACACTTATCCACAATTCGATTATTTTATAATTTCCTAAACAAAAACAAAGCTCTCCCAAAAGGAAGAGCCTCGCCACTTTATAATATTACTCAGTACCTTCCAAATACTCTACGAACCAGTTCTTAATATGTTCAAGTCTATGAATACGGAGCGCAGGATCTCCACTTCTGGAAAGTTCGTGATTTGCTCCTGGGAATCGTACAAGTTTCGTTGTCTTGCCTTGTTTTTTCAATGCAATGAAAAGTTGTTCTGCCTGTTCCACTGGGCAACGGTAATCTTTTTCTCCGTGCAGAATCAATAGCGGAGTGTTTACATTAGAAACATATTTGATCGGGGAATGTTCCCAAAGCTTTTCAACATTATCTCCCATATCGCCTTTTACTTCCCATTCGGAGAAATAATACCCGATATCACTGACACCATAGAAGCTTAGCCAATTAGAGATGGAGCGCTGAGTAACGGCCGCTTTGAAACGGTCGGTATGACTGACCACCCAGTTGGTCATAAAGCCGCCATAGCTACCCCCTGTTATTCCAAGGTTATTTACATCAATGAAATCGTATGTTTCAAGCGCGTAATCCATTGCAGCCATCACATCTAGATAATCTTTTCCACCATAATCCCCGCGAACGGCATCGACAAATTCCTGCCCGTATCCATGACTTCCACGCGGGTTCGTAAAGAGGACCACAAACCCTTGCGCTGTCAGCGTTTGAAACTCATGGAAGTACGTATTGGCATACATAGCATGAGGGCCGCCATGCACTTCAAGTATGGTAGGGTATTTTTTTCCTTCTTCAAACCCAGCCGGTTTCATGATCCAACCGTGAAGGTCCCACCCATCAGGAGCTTTATAGCGGATCGGTTCTGCCACACTAAGTTCGACTTCGGTTTTCCATGCTTCATTGACGTTTGTCAATTGCTTTCTTGTCTGTGATTTAAAATCAAGATGATAGAGCTCTCCAGGATCAGTGGAATTGCTTACTCCCATAATCGCTTCATGTGAGTGGGTCAACATAGTTAGAGCATATACATGCTCATCAGGTAGATGGATCGGATACATGGCGCCATCCAATGAACCATAGTAAATTCCTGTCCCCCCTTGATCACTCGCTAAGAAATAAAAGCCTTCACTTTCTTCCGTCCATATAAGTCCCGGATTGACATTTCCGGAATGGAAATCGCCGATGGCCACATCGCCTACCTCCACATCAAGATTTTCTGTGAGACAATGTGTTTCATTTGTCGCAAGCTGGGTCACCCATACCCGTGTCAAAGTAGCACTCTGGAACTCCTTTTCATGCCCCAAGTAGCCAAGGTACTGTCCATCAGGCGAGAAAGAAAGATTTGAAAAGAACCCGTTGCTGTGCGTAATTTTTTTCTTCTGTTTTGTCTCCAGGTCCATCACAAAAACATCCGATACCAATGAAACATCCGGGTTTTCTTCCAAATTCGCCACAAAAGCGATACTCAATCCATCCGGTGACCAGGCAGGGCTGCCATAATCTCTATCTCCTTCTGTAAGCAGGCTTACTTCTTTAGTTTTCAGATCCAATAATGCAAGATGGTCGTTTTTAGCATCCAGAAATCCTTTAGCGTCCGATTTATAGCGCATTTCCTCAACCACTAGTGGTTCCGGCTTTTTCTTTTCCTCTTTTTTGACGTTTGTTGTATGCACATCTTCCGCACTTTCAACAGAGGTATTGAAGAGAATTTTCGTGCCGCATGGTGACCAAACAGGCCCTCTAGCTCCATTCTTACAAAATGTCACCTGTTCCGCTTCCCCGCCGTTAACCGGCATCACATAAATTTGACTTTTCTCGTTTCGGTTTGAAACAAAAGCAAGCTTGCTGCCATCAGGAGACCATCTGGGACTTGTCGCCCGTCCCTTACCAGCTGTAAAAGGCAGGGCATTCCCCTCTAAATCGCCTACGTAAATGGCGGAGCGATACTCATTATCCTCTTCACTTATCGTTGTTTGTACAAACGCATATTTACGGGAATGTTTATCCCACTGTGGATCAGTTAAAGATGTTAAATGAAACAGATCGGTTGACTCTATTTTTCTTTTTGCCATTCTAATCTCTCCCTTATGTAAAATTCTCCATTCTACTTATTTCGACAAATGAAATAATTCCCCTTTTTTAAATTTGAATTTTGTTAAGAATATTGATGAGCTTATTAAAGTCACTGCTGCGATACAATATTTCTAATCTAAAAAAGCCCGTTTTTTTAACGAGCCAAAAAGTAACTTGCATATTCTTAGATTTCTGGTATAAAATAAATACGAACAAACGTTCTCGAACAACTTAGGAGGAAGATCAGATGACCAGATTATCAAAAGAGCAAATAAACCTTTTTGAACAGGCGATTTATCTTCCTTTGCTACTTATAGTCTTAGAAAGAGATACAACCATTATCAAGGATAGCAACATAAAATTAAAAGAGCCTTACCTGACGCTAATTGACCATGTTATGCGCAAAATTCAACTCCAACTCAAACAACTAAAATCTGATATGAAAAAACAGCAAATGAAGCTCCACAAGTTAAAACAGGATGAATCGTTCACTATGTATGCCTTTCTATTCAATGGCTATGAAGAACATCACAACTACTTCAACCCCCGGATCAGAAACCGAGTAAATGAGCTTTTAATGCAATATATTTTGAAAGTGGAAAGTGACACGACTAGTGAAAAATAGGAAGGGATGGTTCTTGTAGAGGATTGCGCAAAGAGACATGCAATTGATTATGCTCATTTACAGCCGCATAAAACACATCTTGAGGATTTGTAATATCCTTTTGCAAAAGCTCATTCCGCAACCAGCCTTCATTTAGCCCTAAAAGTTCCAGCGCTTTAAGCTGGACTCTTCCATCAATGATAACGGGATATTCTATTGAGGTTTTCGGTTGAACAGACTGTATATCTTCCGTTTTCAATGGTTCTTTGTTCGGATTCAGTTTCACTGAGAGCTCCCCATTTGCTTCTATCAATGCAAAATGGACATTCTCCAATTGAAAAACGTTCTTTCCCCTTAACATCTGCAGGATATCATCAATAGAGAAATTGATCCTACGCATATTCTTGATATGGAATTGTCCTTCATATATGACAAGGGTCGGCTCAAAAGAAAGAAGCCTCCCTACTTTATGGTTCTTGATTTTCCACCAGGCAATCAACTTTTGCAAAAGTGCAATCAATATAATAGCCACCACAGTAGGAAAATGATGGACATCAGGATCAGCGATATCCGCACCGACTACAGACCCCAATGTTAAGATGACAAGAAAGTCAAAGACCGGAAGTTCTCCAATAGAACGTTTTCCCATATAAAGGGTCACGAACAGCAAAAGGGGTAATATGGTAATGACACGAAGAATCACCTTTAATGAATCCATAATAAGTTCCATAAAATGAATCATCCCTCCATCCTTTTCCTTAGCGTTATTCAAAAAGGGGAAGTTATTCATTTTTCTGCAAAAAAGAGCCTTTCTTTTAAAAAGGCTCTCAGACTGTTGACAAACTGTCTATCAGATAAGTTATTGGTTGGAACAGTTGATCTCCGTTGCAGGAGCTACGCTTATCCGAAGGGCGGTCCGTAAGCCTCCTAAGTCTACGCCTTCGGGGTTTTACATGTCCCTTCCTCCTCCGGGAGTCTTCGCTCCTTCCACTGCAATCACTAGGGAATTTCATTATTCTAAGGTTTAGTCTGCTCTTCCAAAAAATCTAACCACCAATGTTGAATCAGCATTGCAAGTCCTTGTTGTTTCTTAATCGGTACATCATGCCTGGTGTAGCGACAAGGCTCCTATTGGGACTGTTCCGCTTCCTGTTTACCCGTTGTTGGAGTTTAGCACGAAAAAGGGAGGTACGATGAACTTGTGCCTCATAAGAAGTTTTAGAAATGGGAAATTCCACGATGGTGTTATTTGGGAACGTGACTTTTGTGTTCGCTGAAGGAGTTTTTTTATATTCATATGCGTAGTGTAATGAGATCCAGATGCAGTTTTCGTTTGTAGGTGATGCCGTGGGGAAAAAGAAAATATCATTCATTGGATCAACGACTATTGGGGGTTTGTGGGTGTAGCCAGATATGCCCTTTGTACCTTGCTTTCTTCCTTCAAAGCTAGACCCGTAGAAGTTGCAGCTGTCTTCCATGATTTTTATTGGGGACAATGCAACATAAACCTCTCTATCTTCTTCTAGTACCTTGGAATAAAGATTGCCCTCCATTTTTACAGGAATTATGGCCATTGTAAATCCGTTAATTTCGTAGTCTAATGATAAGTCGACACTATTCTTCATCGTATTCACCCTTTCTTCCGAGCCTCTCTGTCATAACATGACAAAAGACTTAGTATTTTGTCTATTTATGTATATTTTCCCAGAAAGAAGTAGCTATGTAAAGGTTTTTAAAATATTTTAAATATTTTAAAAACTTGTTGATTTTTATGACATTCCTCAATATACTATTAAAAAGGCTCGAGGTGAGGAACTCATGAAGAATGAGAAGTCTTATACGGAATTGATGAAAGCGAAAAAAATGAACAAGAAAGTGTCCGTTGAAGCCTATATGATGAATGTGTATGTTCAGATGATCATTGATGAGTCTTTGTTCCACTACCACAAAAACCTTCTGCAAGAGAAAATTGACGGGGCACTTGATGCCAAAGATCCTTCCCTGTTCCACTTACTTTCCACTAGATATAAAAAATTCCTGAACGATTGGGGCATTTCCGCTTAAGCAAGCGGTTATCTCCAAAATGAAGAGAAGGGCCAACATAGGCTCTTCTCTTTTTGTATCTATTGGTCCATACATTGATTCCGGCATCAACTCTTCCCTTGATAAAACTGAGCCTCTTCTGTTGAGCCGCTTAGGGCTGTTGTAGAAGATGTGCCGCCTGAAACAAGTTTTGCCACTTCATCAAAGTATCCTGTACCCACTTCGCGCTGATGACGTGTCGCAGTATAGCCATGCTGCTCACTTTCGAACTCGGCTTGTTGCAACTCGGAGTATGCTCCCATGCCGCGGTCGCGATACCCTCTTGCCAGTTCAAACATTCCATGATTCAGCGCATGGAATCCAGCAAGTGTTACAAACTGGAATTTATAGCCGAACTGGGCGATCTGTTGTTGGAATGTCTCAATGGTTGCATCATCCAGTTTCGCTTTCCAGTTAAAGGATGGTGAACAATTATACGCCA
The DNA here is from genome assembly GCA_001648575.1 of Sutcliffiella horikoshii DSM 8719. GTDB lineage: Bacteria > Bacillota > Bacilli > Bacillales > Bacillaceae_I > Sutcliffiella_A > Sutcliffiella_A horikoshii. The sequence goes on from LQXN01000059.1 coordinate 5,548, forward strand.
ATAGTTTACCTGGGAACTTTTCGTGTATCGCTTCAGCGAAGGCTCTTGCCTGCTCAAGATTAGGCTCTGAAGTTTCACACCAGATCAAGTCAGCATATGGGGCATAGGCAAGACCACGGGCTATTGCTTGATCGATGCCAGCCTTTGTGCGATAGAAGCCCTCTGCAGTGCGCTCTCCAGTCAAGAAAAGATGATCATTTTCATCTATATCACTTGTGATCAGATCTGCTGCATCCGCATCCGTTCTGGCAATAAGGATAGTCGGAACCCCCATCACATCCGCTGCAAGACGTGCTGAAATGAGATTTTTCACAGCCGTTTGTGTTGGTAGTAATACCTTCCCTCCTAAATGTCCGCACTTTTTCTCTGAAGACAATTGATCCTCGAAGTGGACACCGGATGCACCGGATTCAATCATACCTTTCATCAACTCAAATACATTCAACTGACCACCGAATCCAGCCTCAGCATCTGCCACGATCGGAGCAAAGTAATCCACTTCTTCATTTCCTTCTAAGTATTGAATCTGGTCTGCACGCTGCAGGGCTTGATTGATGCGCTTCACCACATGCGGTACACTGTTTGCCGGATAAAGGCTTTGATCCGGGTACATATTGCCGGAAAGGTTTGCATCTGCCGCTACCTGCCAACCACTTAAATAGATTGCTTTCAGTCCGGCCTTTACTTGCTGGATAGCCTGGTTTCCTGTCAGAGCTCCAAGTGCATGCACATAGTCTTGTGTATGAAGTAGGTCCCAAAGTTTTTGTGCCCCTCTTTTTGCCAATGTATGTTCAATATCAATGGATCCCCGAAGACGCAACACCTCTTCAGCGGAATAGGGTCTTTCAATCCCATTCCAACGTTGCTCAAGATCCCAGCTTTCCTCTAACTTCGCAATTCTTTCTTCTCTTGTCATTATTATTTCCTCCTTAGTTTTTGATATCTATCAATCTTCCAATAAATCATAAGCTGGAAGGGTTAAAAACTCGGCAAATTCGTCTTCTTTGATCAGTTTTTCAAATAGAGTTGCTGCTTGATCCAGCTTCCCTTCCGAGTAGCGTGATGGGCCAACTTTATCAAGAATTTCCTTCTTTTCTTCCTGAACCAATTGGTTGACCAACTCCAATGTGATTTGTGTTCCATCTTCTATTGCTGCATGAGGATGTCTGATCCATTGCCATACTTGGGACCTCGAGATCTCCGCTGTCGCAGCGTCCTCCATCAGGTGGAAGATTGGTACAGCACCGTTTCCATCCAACCATGCGGCAATATACTCCATTCCGACATGTATATTTTTCCGCAAACCTTCTTCCGTTATCGTGCCTTCTGGAATTTCTACAAGTGCCAGTGGGTCAGCTATGACGTCCTCCCTTTTTCGATGAACCTGATTCTGCCCATCCATATGCTCATTAAATACTTCAAGTGCTACTGGAACCAAAGCCGGATGCGCAACCCAGGTCCCATCATGTCCATCTTTCACTTCCCGCAGTTTATCTTCCCTTACTTTTGCAAATGCCTGTTTATTAGCATTTTCGTCATTTTTCACAGGAATCTGTGCCGCCATGCCCCCGATTGCAAAAGCACCGCGCTTATGGCAAGTCTTGATGACCAATTGGGTATAGGCCCTCATGAAAGGTACCGCCATCGTGACTTGGCTTCTATCAGGCAAAAGGAACGATGGATCGTTTCTAAACTTCTTGATGAAACTGAAAATGTAATCCCATCTTCCACAGTTCAGCCCGGCAGCATGCTCTTTTAATTCGTACAAAATCTCATCCATTTCAAATGCTGCCGTAATCGTTTCAATCAATACTGTCGCTTTGATGGTACCCTGTTCGATTCCAAGCTCCTTCTGGGCGAAGACGAACACATCATTCCACAGCCTTGTCTCCAGATGCCCTTCAAGTTTCGGAAGATAGAAATATGGAGCGCTTCCATTTTCAACTAGCATTTTGGCATTATGGAAAAAATATAATCCAAAATCAAAAAGGCTTCCTGAAACAGGTTGATTGTTTATTTGGATATGCTTTTCATCTAGATGCCATCCCCTTGGCCTTACAATAAGTGTTGCGATTTCATTGTTCAATTTATATTCCTTACCATTCGGAGCCGTGAAGTCTATTTTGCGCTGATTGGCATCCCGTAGGTTAATTTGCCCTTCTATCATGTTGCTCCATGTAGGGGATGAGGCGTCCTCAAAGTCTGCCATAAATACTTTCGCACCAGAATTTAGTGCGTGAATGATCATCTTCCTGTCTACCGGTCCCGTTATTTCCACTCTTCTGTCCTGAAGATCTTTCGGAATACTATTTACCTGCCAATCACTCGTACGGATGTCTTCTGTGCTTTCGAGGAAAGTTAATTTTTCACCCTGATCGATTTTTTTCTGTTTCTTTTTTCTTGTTGCCAACAGTTCTTGTCTTCTTTCGTTAAACGCGTGATGCAGCTTTTCAATGAAGGAAAGGGCTTCCTGTGTTAATACAGTTTCATAGCCACTTGTGGTATGGCCTGTGACGCTAATGCCTGTTGTATCAGTATTCACGATTATATTGCTCCTCTCTTGTTATGAAACAGTTTATATATTTGTATTGTATTATATAACAGAGTGTTCAGGATAAAAAGACTTTTTTGAAAATTTATTAACAATTATTTTTCGACAGGTAAAAAATCGCAAAAAAAAAGCAAGCAGCGCAATCCTTCTAGCTGCTCACTCTTTTTTCACATATCGTTCTAGATAAGCTATCCTATCAACCATTGGAGGATGGGTGTACCGAATAAATTTTACTAAAGCAGGAGGATTCACCTCACTTAAGCTGGATTTCGTAATTTCTTGAAAAGCTCCAATCGCCGAATCTGCGTCCCCCGTCAACTCAATGGCATACACGTCTGCCTTATGTTCTTGGTGGCGCGATACCGCGTTTGTAATTGGACTTGCAAGAAAAAGCAGCAACGAAACCAATAATAACAATAGTGGAAGGGATGCAAGTTGGCTTAAGCTATGGATTTTCATCCGCTGTCCATAACTGGCAATAATCTTTCCAGCCGTCCTATGAATTAAATAAAAGGCGAAAAATGAAAAAACAATGTAGCCGGTAATCCCGATGACAATATGATTCATCACATAGTGTCCCATTTCATGTGCCATGATAAACAGTATTTCCCCATCCTGAAGTCTGGTCAGGAGCGTATCCCAAAGTACGATTCTAGAATTGCCGCCAACTCCTGTTACATACGCATTTATACTGTTTGTCTTTTGGGCCATATTCACTTCATACACACGGTCGGCCGGAATATCCGATTCAGAAGCCAAATCCAGGATTTTCTCTTCTAACTCCTTGTCTTGGAGCTCGGTGAAATCATTATAGAGCGGGTCAATGACAACTGGTTGGATATACATCATTAAAAATACGAAAGGAATAAAACATCCCCAGGAAATTGCCCACCACCACTTCGGGAATTTACGGATCAGAATGTAAAGAACAAGGACTACTATCCACATAATGAGAATTCCTTCCCAAAATCCGACAACCTGGTCACGCATCCAACCAGAATAGGATTGAACGGTAATCCCATAATCCTTAGAAAGAGAATAACGTAGATAGCTTAATGGAAAATGAATAACCGTGCTGAATAAGGTCAACCAAAAAAGATAAATTCCTGTTTGAAGCGTTTTATGCCTTGTTACTTTCTCGGCCCACGCCTGAATTGCCCTTGCCCCTCCTAAAACGAGCAGGAGGAAATAGAAAACCCACTCCACGGGAAGCGTCAGGAAGTAGATGGTATTTCGTATCTTGGAATATTCTTCAGACAATATCAATTCTTTGGTACTGAGAAAAGTAGTAGGATCCGCTTTTGTTCCCACCAATTCATCCGGAAGCGAAGTATCTGCCCCCACCCATATGTAAAACGTCACCGCCAAAGCATAGAGAAGATAACCGACCAATGTTAGAGTAACTATTTTCTTCAATTTTTCGCCACCCCTCGTCCTAAGTAACCTCGTTATATTCTATGCAACAGTAAAAAAAATAAGCAGGCCTTGGAATTAAAAGCCCACTCATTTAATTCTAACCAACCAGCCATGAATATAGACTAAGGGCTGCTATAGAACTAATGACAACCAGTATGACGTTTGCCCCAAGATAAGCGACAATTAATGCCACGGCTGCGCCGATGACTCCATACATGATATCTTCATTTATAAGGAAGATCCCTGGTACAATAAGTGCCCCAAGTGTGGCATAAGGTACGTTCTTTAACACAGCCTGTACGAATGGCGGCAATTCCTTTCCCTGGAACATAATAAACGGAATGAGCCTTGGAAGATAGGTGACTACAGCCATACCCACAATCATGATGAGAATGGTATTATTCATTGCTATTCTCCTCCTTGGACCATTTGCTAAATAATACTTCGATCCCAACAGCACTTGTTATGGTCGCAAGTACGATAGACCATCCTGCCGCAATCCCGACTACAAGGGAAAAAATCGAATTAAGGATGGCTGCACTACCAGCGAGTACAACCACTTTCCGGTGCTTTTTCAAAGAAGGCATCAATAAACCAACAAACATGGCATAAAGAGCCACTGCCATACTTTCCTGAAGGGACTCAGGCAGACTGCTTCCAATCACATGACCTACTCCGGAACTGATTACCCAACTCGAATAGGCGTTCAGGATGACACCGAACATATAGCCCGTCTGGATGGTTCCCTCTTTGGTAGCTGTGACGGAAAATGTTTCATCTGTTATCCCGAAAGAGAAAAGGGATTTCTTCCAAAGATTCTTTTCCTCCACCTTTTCATTCAAGGAAGCGCTCATCAGGAAGTGACGGATGTTCAAAATAAAAGTTGTCATGACGATTTCAAATACTCCCGACCCAAGCACAATCATATTAAGAGACATATATTGTGCAGCCCCTGCAAATACGAGCAAGCTCATCAGCACGGTCTCAGAGACAGTCAAGCCAGCAGATTTTGCCAAAAGTCCGAACGTAATGGCGATTGGTATGTAGCCGATTGCAATGCTGACTCCAGCTTGCAACCCGTTTCGAAAAGAAGAGGTTTTTCTAGCTGTGATCGTTGTTGCCACTGTGCATTTCTCCTATACTAGTAAATTGAATTATTTATAAATATACTAGTAGTTTGCTAAGTATGTAAAGGGTATTTCGTATTTCGAGATATTTGGTTTGTTACGGGAGTGCACTGGGTCTGGAAAATGGGGGTGGGGGTGGGGTTCCTGGTTCATTTCTTCCTCCTTTTCACTTTTCGCGAGTCATACACCTTCTATGACTCGCGTACTCTTCTCGCTCTCCTCTTTTCGTGTTCCATACACCTTCTATGACACGCGAATCCCTCACGCTTTCCTCTTTTCGCGTTCCATCCACCTCCTATGACACGCGAACTCTTCTCGCTTTCCTCTTTTCGCGTTCCATACACCTTCTATGACACGCAAATCCCTCTCGCTTTCCTCTTTTCGCGTTCCATACACCTTCTATGACACGCGAATCCCTCTCGCTTTCCTCTTTTCGCGTTCCATACACCTTCTATGACACGCGAATCCCTCACGCTCTCCTCTTTTCGCGTTCCATACACCTTCTATGACACACGTACTTCTTCCCGCTTTCCTCTTTTCGCGTTCCATACACCTCCTATGACTCGCGACTCTCTCTCGCTCTTCTCTTTTCGCGTTCCATACACCTTCTATGACACGCGAATTCCTCACACTCTCCTCTTTTCGCGTTCCATACACCTTCTATGACTCGCGTACTCTTCTCGCTCTCCTCTTTTCGCGTTCCATACACCTCCTATGACACGCGAATCCCTCTCGCTCTCCTCTTTCGCGGTCCATACACCTCCTATGACTCGCGTACTCTTCTCGCTCTCCTCTTTTCGCGTTCCATACACCTCCTATGACACGCAAATCCCTCTCGCTCTCCTCTTTCGCGTTCCATACACCTCCTATGACTCGCGAACTCTTCTCGCTCTCCTCTTTTCGCGTTCCATACACCTCCTATGACTCGCGAACTCTTCGCGCTCTCCTTTTTTCGCGTTCCATACACCTTCTATGACACGCGAACTCTTTTCGCGTTCCATACACCTTCTATGACACGCAAATCCCTCACGCTCTCCTATTTTCGCGTTCCATACACCTCCTATGACACGCAAATCCCTCACGCTTTCCTCTTTTCGCGTTCCATACAAATACCATTCAATTCGTCCCACCAAAAAACTCCCCCTTCATTATGAAGAGAGAGTCCCTAAACAAACTTATTTACCCTTAAACTCAGGAGCCCGCTTTTCACCAAACGCAACAAGTGCCTCCACGCGATCCTCCGTCGGGATGATCACTTCATATGCTTTCCGCTCGATTTGCAAGCCTGTCTGCATATCCACTCCCATTCCCTGGCGAATGGCAAACTTAGCCTGTTGCAGAGCAACCGGGCCATTTTTCAATATTTCCTGTGCAAGCTCCATGGCTCCATCAAGCGCATGAGAGGCTTCATCCACTAATCTTGTAATCAAGCCAAAACTATAAGCCTCTTCCCCAGAAAAACGGCGCGCAGTCAAAATCAGCTCCATTGCCTTCGCTTCACCGATAATGCGTGGCAGACGCTGGGTTCCACCAGCTCCCGGGATGATGGCCAGGCTTGTTTCAGTAAGCCCCATTTTCACCTCTGGGCCAGTGACACGGAAATCACAAGCAAGTAGAAGCTCCATCCCGCCTCCAAATGCATATCCATTAATAGCGGCGATTGTCGGCTGCGGCAGATCGGCAATCCGATTGAACACATCCCCGATCTTGTAGACATTTCGTCTTACTTGCTGCTCGGTAAGGCCTCTTCTTTCTTTAAGGTCCGCCCCGACACTGAAGGCTTTTTCTCCAGCTGCGGTAATGACTACCACACGCACATCGGCATTAGTGCGTAGCTCCTCCGCTACATTACCCAATTCTACTAACATATCATAATTAAACGCATTCATCGCATCAGGGCGATTGAGCGTCACCGTTGCTAAATGGTCTTTGACCTCTACTACTATATAACTCAAATCTGTCATTCTCCCTCCAAGATTGTTAGCGGTTACAAATTTCGCTATTTTATACATTCTCTACAGAGAGCAAAAATCCTTTATACACCCAGTTTTTCTTTTAATGCTCTTCTTAAGATCTTTCCAGTAGTATTCTTCGGCAGTTCTTCCAAGAACTCGATGGAAGAAGGAACCTTATATTTCGCTAAGCGCTCTGCACAATAGCCGAGTAAGTCTGATTCATTTACTGAAGCATTTGTAACCACAAAGCACTTTATCGCTTCACCGAATTGAGGGTCAGGAACCCCGATAACTGCCACTTCCACCACATTTTCATGGCTGTATAAGACTTCTTCCACTTCGCGGGGATACACATTGTAACCACCTACAATGATCATATCTTTTTTCCGATCCACGATGTAGAAATATCCTTCTTCATCCATCTTTGCTAAATCTCCCGTATACAGCCAACCGTCCCTGATAGCCGCAGATGTTTCTTCTGGCATTTTATAATAGCCTGACATGACATTCGGCCCTCGGACAACAAGTTCCCCGACTTCTCCAGGTGCCACTTCTTCCCCAAGTTCATTTACGACTTTATTTTCCACATTTACTATGGCCGTCCCGATAGATCCTGCTTTTCGAGGCTTATCTAACGGATTGAAACATGTTACAGGTGATGCCTCAGATAAACCATATCCTTCTGAGATGATGACATTGTATTTTTTCTCAAAATTTTTCAGAAGCGCTACAGGCATGGATGCCCCACCGGAAATACATAGTCTCAAAGATTTAAGGTCGTTTACTTCTCCTGGTGATTGCAGGAGGAAATTGTACATGGTTGGAACTCCGGCAAAAACAGTTGCTTCATATTTTCTAACCACATCGAAAATCACCTGTGGACTGAACCTTGGAACGATGATGACTGTCGCCCCATTCATCAATGGTGCATTCAGTGCAACAGTCAAACAGAATACATGGAACATCGGTAAAGTGGCAACAACTTTATCATTCTCATTCACCTTAAGGAAGTCTGCAGAATCCTTGGCATTCCTATATAAGTTCTTATGGGTCAGCATTGCACCTTTTGGCTTTCCTGTAGTCCCGGAAGTATATAGGATTACTGCAACATCATTATCCTTTAGCTCCGGCCCTTCATATGTAAAGCTTCCAAACGACATAATGGTTGTAAACGATTTCAATTTTGGATAGACAGAAAGCTGCTCTATAGAAAGATCCTTTGCTTTTTCTTTTCCATCCGGTGTTTCACAGATAATGTAATGCTCGGTCATAGGCAGGTGGGCATGTAACTTTTCAAAAAGCGGAACTAGAAGGTCTAAGGTGATGATGGCTTTCACATCGCCATCTCTAAGGATGTAAGACAGTTCATCTGGAGTATAGATTGGATTGATAGGAATAACGGTTGCACCGATTCGTGCCGCACCATAAAGACCGATGATGAAATATGGCGAATTTCCTACGACAAGTCCGACATGGTCGCCTTGTTTGATTCCCATTTCTTCAAGGCCTGTTGCAAACGCATTAATTGCAGCATTCAGCTCGGCATATGTTTTTGATTCCCCTTCAAAAATATACGCTTCCTTCATTGGATTTGTTTTTGCGGTCAGTGCTAATTGCGATGAAATATTCAAGTGTTTCATCTCCCTTTGAATAAAATTGAATGAATGACCATTCATAAATCTCCCATATCCATTATAGTAGATTGCTAGAAATCTGTCATTAAATTATGTCGATAAAATTAAAATTTTCAGATAAAATATCTTGATATAAAAAAAGAGCAGGGAATCCCTACTCCAATCTCATAAAATTAATATATCAAATCAATCAATTCGTCTTTGGTAATATTTCCAAAATAATGTTTCACATCGATTCCTTCTAAAGCCTGTGCAATTTCTGCCTTCTCGTACTTTACACCTGATAGAAGATTTTCCACTTCTGTTACATCTCCCACACCAAAGAAATCCCCATATATTTTACAATTTTCTATTTTCCCTTTTGTTACATCTAAACGCACATCAATCTGGCCGACCGGAAAGCGATGCGAATGCTGAAGGTTAAACTTCGGTGACTTACCATAGTTCCAATCCCAGTTTTGGTACCGTTCTTTGGAAAGCTCGTGAATGTTCTTCCAGTCTTTTTCTGTAAGTTCGTACTTAGGGATATCCTTTGATTTGAAGATCGCCTCCAATAAGAGCTGACGGAACTGTTCAATCGTAATATCCTCTTTTAAAAACTCTTTAATATTTGCAACTCTGCTGCGAATGGACTTAATCCCTTTGGATTCGATTTTATCTTTCTTTACATTAAGTGCAGATACAACATGCTCAATTTCAGAATCAAACAATAATGTCCCATGGCTGAACATCCGACCTTTAGTAGAGAACTGGGCATTCCCTGAAATCTTACGCCCTTCTGCAATGAGATCATTCCGCCCGCTCATCTCTGCCTCTACTCCAAGGCTCTTTAACGCTTCCACAACTGGGGCAGTGAACTTTTTAAAATTATGAAAGCTTTCGCCGTCATCTTTTGTGATAAAACTGAAATTCAAGTTTCCGAAATCATGGTAGACCGCTCCACCGCCGGATAATCTACGAACTACATGGATTCCGTTATCCTCCACATATTTCGTACTAATTTCCTCTATGCTGTTCTGGTTCTTCCCGATGATAATGGAAGGCTCATTGATGTAAAAAAGTAAATAAGTATCCTCGATATCTAGATTTTTCAGTGCATATTCTTCTATCGCCAAGTTTATTCTTGGGTCGGTAATTCCTTGATTATCAATAAAAAGCATCATTTCTTTCCACTCTCCCAATAAAATCCTTTATGTGCTAAATCAATTTTTCCTTTATAAATGCTTGCTGCCTCTTCCACCAACTGCTCTACATCTCCAAAATGCGGCAGATGTGTGAGTAATAATTGAAGAACTTTTGCACCTTGAGCTACCTTTGCCGCATCATGGCTGTTCATATGGCCTGCAGCCTTGCCATCTTGATGGGCATACAAGTTACATTCACAAATCAGCAAGTCTGTCCCTTTGGCAAAAGGTATGAATGATTCCTGATAACTTGTATCTGCGGTGTACACAAACGAACCTTCATCTGTGGAAACCTTCATGGCATAACAAGGAACTGGATGTGTTGTTTTCAGAAATTCTATTCTGAATGGTCCAACCTCTAACTCTTTAGAAGGATCATATGGAATCCCTTTTGTATATTCTTTGTGATCAAGTGAGGAAAATCCTTGCATGTCCTCCTGATGGCCGTAGATAGGAAGCTGCGTCACTGACTTACCCATATAAAACGAAATCAGCCTGGCAAATTGCAATGGTCCGATGTCCGCAATATGATCATGATGATAATGCGACAAAATAACTGCATCAAGCTCTGTTACATCTATGTAATTCTGAAGCTGTGCTAATACACCACTTCCGCAATCAATCAATAATTTAAAGTTTTCATGCTCGACCAAATACCCAGATGTTGCACTGTTGACAGCTGGATATCCTCCCCAAAACCCTACCACAGTAAGCTTCATGGCATACATCACCCTTCTAATGGTTTCCAAAATCAAGTCTACCATATCCCTGCCCATTTTCCTATCTTATATAGTTGTTTTAAAACAGATGTTGACAGGACATGTTCTGTTATAATACAATGACAACAAATAAGAAAACGGAGGGTGATAATATGTTGATTAAAAGTACAGAATTTTTCAGAACCTTACCACCTAAAAAATGTGTTGAATGCAAAAAAACAATGGATGAGCAACACGAGTGCTACGGTAACCAATGTAATGAGTGTATGTCCAGTCATTTAAAATAAGTTGTTTTGTAGAATGCAGGAGATTTGCTAGATTCATAGCAGATTCCCTGTTTTTTTTTGGATTACCCGTTAAGGATGTATGTTAGAGGAACCAGAGGGCGGTTCTGTTTACCCCAAGTCTTTCCTTCTCTCATGTCTGGGGAATCAAGCCACGAATCTGATTTTCACCAAATGCTCGCTCGATGCTAATTTAAGACAACAAAAAGAGCACTCATCCCCATAAGTGCCCTTCTTTATATTCTATACGTAAACCCCTTGTTTGACCGTTGATTCCCGAACGATGAGCTCGAGATCATATTCATAGATTTCTTTGTTGCGAAAGCGTTTGGAACGGACTTTTTCCATCATGACCTGGAATGCTTTGCGAGCCATTTCATCAATCGGCTGATACACGGTCGTGATGGTCGGTTCGACAAGCTCCGTGATTGCTTGATTATCAAATCCCACCACCGCAAGATCTTCTGGAATCTTCCAGCCAGAGCGTTTAGCCTCTGAAATGACGCCGGCCGCTACTTCATCCCCACCAGTAAAGATGGCACTGGGTTTTTCATCCAACTCTGCAATCTCTTGAAATACTCTTCTTCCATCCTCGATGGTAAAGGCGTCACTGAAGAAAAACTCTTCGCGGAATTCCACACTGAATTCAGCGAGCGCTTTCTTGAAGCCTGCCTCCCTGCTTTTAGCGACATTGCTTTTATGTCCACCAGTGCAATAGGCGATTTTCTTATGGCCGAGCTTCAAAAGATGCTTGGTGGATATGTAACCACCATACGTCTGGTCCAGTCTTACCGATGGTACTTCGGCTTCCTCTTCAAACTCATTGCACAAAACGATTGGTCCATATTCTAAAAACGGCTCTATTACATTCCAGTCATTTTGTATGGATGAAAGGATGATTCCGTCTACCTGCCTCGTCTTCAATAAGTTCAAGTAATCCAGTTCCTTCTTCTTAGAATACTTCGTCTGACATATAATCAGCTGGTATCCGTTTTCTGCAGCCGCCATTTCCATCCGTTCAATAAGTTCACTGAAGAATGGATTCATGACACGAGGAATCAGTAATGCGACCATTTCTGTCTTCTGGCTACGCAGGCTTCTAGCGGAAGAATTCGGAACATATCCTAATTCACTCATTGCATTCGATACAAGTACACGTTTCTTTTCCGACACATACGGGTGGTTATTGATGACACGGGAAACAGTGGTCCTTGATAACCCTGCCAGCTTTGCTACATCTTCTATTGTTGCCACGAGTCTCGCCACCTTAGCTGAATTAATAGGTTAATAGAATGATTTTTGAAATCGTTTTCATAACTACTAGTATAAAAGGAAATGTAAGTGTTTTCAATAAGAATTTTATTTTTAGTATCTTAAATTGCGGTTCCCTAAGAAAAAAGGAGCCCACTAAGCTTTATGGTGGACTCCCTTGTTTTTCTGTAACCACTGAAAAACCAGTAACTTTTCAATAACATGATTTCCAGCTGTAGATTGGAGCAATAGGCGAAGACTCCTGCAGGGGAGTAGCGACATTCTTGAGACCCTCGCAGGGCGTAGCACGAGGAGGCTCAAGGTCGCCCTCTGGATAAGCGAAGCCGTTTGCGGAAATCAACAGCGGTGTTTAAACAGATTACTACACTCATGTACTTTTTCAGTGGCCTCGTTTTTCTCTATCCGTTAGAGGGTGTAGATTCTATTTGACTATTATTATTGTAATTCTTTCTATATTTGTACATGAAATACGCCCATGTCCCTGCTAGCATGGCCATCATGAATCCGCTGAGGATCCAGACATTTTCCCACATGAAACCAATATCTCCACTTGAGATGACCGCTTTGAATCCTGAAACGGAATAGGTCATTGGCAATAGCATGTTGAATGGCTGAAGTGCATTTGGTATCAGTTCCAATGGGAATGTTCCTGCACTTGTTGTCAATTGGAGGATCAATATGAGTATGGCAACAAACCGGCCAGGATCCCCAAGTGTCGTCACCAAGAACTGAACCAATGCAATGAAAGTGAATGAAGTGATGATACTGAATAAAATAAACAAAGTTAAACTTTTCACTTCAACCCCCAAGCCTAAGATCAGTACCGCATCTGCAAGCAATGCTTGAAGTATTCCGACAACTGCAAGTACAGCCACCTTCCCGATAAACCATGCGGTGCCTGACCTTGGAATACTTGCGGGCTCTCGCATTGGATACACGATGGATAATAATAATGCTCCCACAAACAAGCCCAATGATAAAAAGTATGGGGCAAAACCAGTCCCGTAATTAGGAACTCCATTTTCCACTTCCGATTTTACTTTTACCGGCTCGGAAATCATATCATATGTTTTTTCTGTTCCTTTAATGGAACCTGATTTTTCGGATGCATCCTTTAATTTCCCTTCTAACTCTTCAGTTCCTTTGCCGACGTCTGATAAGCCCGAAGAGATTTTACCAGAGCCGTCTGCAAGCTCTTTTGTCCCCTGTTGAAACTGTTTGGATCCGCCATCTAGTTGTTCCATTCCAGCCAATAGCTGTCCGGATCCCTCTGCTATTTTCGTACTTCCATCTCTTGCATCAATTAATTTAACTCCAAATTCTGTTAGACCTTGATTAAATTCAGTCTGGCCACTTAGTAGTTCTGATGAGCCTGACGCAAGTTGTTTTGACCCATCAGCCATTTTTGCCAGACCGGATTGGAACGATCTCTGCCCATCAGCAAGTTTTCTACCATTTTGTTCTAATGAAGATGCTCCCGCATTAAGGTCAGTTGCTCCTTGCTCTAGTGCAGCCAACCCTTGAGAGAATTCTCCGCTGCCGTTTATCAGTTGTTCGAAATAAGCATTAATTTGAGCTTGCTGTTCTTCATTTGCCTGGCCTATCATTGGCTCCAAAGCCTTTTTTAATTCCACAATCCCTTGGTTCAATTCACCTGCTTTTTTCTGTGCCTGTAAAGCACCCTGTTCAAGGTTTGAGGTTCCATCGCTAAGCTTAGCTGCACCTTCTGCCAAAGCTCCAGCTCCGTTGGTGAGCTCTTCCTGTGCCTGGACTAATTGAGACATTCCTTCATTGCTTTGAGTTAACCCATCATTAAGTGCTCCTGCACCAGCCTGAAGCTTTTCCGATGCAGTAGACAGCTTTCCTTGACCATCAACAAGTAAACCCAAGCCCGTTGATAGATCCTTGTTCCCTTGATGGATATCTTTCACCCCATCATATGCCTTTTCCACTCCATTATGGAAAACAATTGATTTTTCTGCCGCTTGTTCGAGTCCTTTTCTTAAGGCTTCAGATCCATCTTTCAATTCATGTACACCACTATTTAACTTTCCTGTACCATCTGCTGCCTGTTTATATCCATCGGCCATTGTTTCTAGGTTTGTAAACATGGCTTCTGCATATGTGCCTATCAGCTCTTTGGATACTTCTTCTTTTATTTTCTCCACTGCAGTCGAACCTATTTGGGCGGAAAGGAAATTATAGCTTTCATTGGGTACAAATTTCATTTCCAGGGCAGAAGGATTGTCGTCTAAAAGTGTTGTAGCACGTTCGGAAAAATCATTAGGAATTTCAATCACCATGTAATAGTGCTGTTTATCTAATCCCTCATACGCTACATCCTTTGAAACAAATTCCCATTTAAATCCATCATTCTTTCTCAAATTTCCCTGCAAGTCCTCCCCGATCGTTAATGCCTTCCCCTCGTATTCAGCACCCTGGTCCAAATTAACCACCGCTACCGGAAGTTCATCAAGTTTTTCATAAGGGTCCCAAAAAGCCCACAAGAACATCCCACTGTAAAGTAAAGGGATTAATAGCACGGCTATTACTGGAATCAGGATTTTCTTATTTGTGAGCAATTCCTTCCACTCAGACAATATACTTTTCATTAATTATTACCTCCATATTACATTATGACTAATTTTGTCATTTGGTCATTTTTGTTTAAAATGATAAGGATCATCAAGTTGACAATCCTTTAATAAAATATAATTCAAAGAGATTTGCTATTTCCTCTTTTGATAGTGGAGGGTGATGTTCCTCCCAGTCTACCACTAGGGCTACGTAAAGCTTCAGCATTAAAAATGCGGTCACTTCAGGATCACATTCTCTTATTTCCCCTTTTTCTATAGCTTTTTCAATTCTTTCTTTGATAAAAGTGATGATCATTTGTTCCAGGCGGTTCAATTCCTGGTTGACTATCTTGGTGCCGAGTTCCTTTTCTTCCTGAATCAATTTGACGGTCAATTGATGTTCATTCCGGAAATCGAGCAGGCTGGTAAGGGCCCTATGTGCATTTTCAAAAAAGGATTGATCTGGATTAATAGATTGATCTGCAACCATCTGCATTTCTTTAATGATCCCCGCAACAATTTCACCAAATAATTCTTCTTTATTGGCGTAAAAGGTATAAATGGTCCCTTTACCAACGTTGGCTATTTTTGCAACCTGATCCATTGTTGTCGCCTTATAACCGAACAATGAGAATGACTTTAACGCAGCATCAAGGATACTTTGTTTACGATCCATTTAAATGCCCCTTTCTAGAAATGACCAAATGATAAATGCGGTCAATCAGTCTTCATTATATGTCCTCATCACTAAGAAAGCAAGAAAAAAACGGTTCAGGCACCTTTGGTGGCGTCTGAACCGTTTTTTTAAACCTGAACGGCAGGTTCTTTATGAAAACTTTCTATTACAGCTTTGACAGCCGCTTCACCGGAATCGATGCAGTCAGGCAATCCTACACCTTCAAAAGAACTTCCAGCAAGGTAGATGCCAGGCATACTTTCAGCAAGACGAGCGTTCATCTCTCGGAGCATCTTCTTATGGCCTACTGCATACTGAGGCATCGCTTCTCTCCAACGAGTAACAATCGTAAAGTCAGGTTCAGAACCAACCTCCATTATCTTGTTGAGGTCATCGAGCACCACTTTCTTTATTTCCTCGTCACTCTGATCAACGATTGCCTCTTCCCCGACCCTTCCAACATAACACCGAAGGATCACTTTCCCTTTAGGTGTGGTATGTGGCCATTTCTTGTGGGTCCACGTACATGCCGTAATTGTATAATCATTATTCCTTGAAACAACGAACCCTGTTCCCTCTATGTCCTGTTTAAGCGCAGCTTCATCAAATGCCATAGCGATGGTTGCAACAGAGGTTGACGACATCTCGAGCAGCGGCTGAAGGTATTCAGCGTCTGGAATCAGGCTTGCAGTTGCATAATGAGGGGTCGTTACAATAATATTTTCACATTCTATCGATTTCCCATTACTCAAGGATAATTGGTATTGATCCCCGTTTTTCTCAATGGTGTCCACCTTCACCGCTTTAAGGATCTTCACCTCGTCCAATTTTTCCTCCAAGGCATCAACAAGTGTTTGCAGCCCACCACGTAAAGTTTGAAACATCCCTTTTTTCTTTTGGGCAGGTACTTGTTTCTGTTTTGGAGTCGTCTGTTTCATCCCAAGAATCAAACTTCGGTATTTCTCTTCCACCTGCTCGAATTGCGGGAAGGTTGCCTGCAAGCTAAGTTTATCGATGTCTCCCGCATAGATACCTGATAATAATGGTTCGATCAGGTTTTCCACCACTTCATCTCCAAGCCTTCTCCTAAAGAAGGAACCAAGCGATTGATCCTCTCCTCCATTTTTAGAAGCAGGGAGAATCAAGTCGGCTGCTGCACGCATTTTCCCCAATGGCGAAAATAAACCAGTAGTGACGAAAGGGGATAATTTTGTAGGTATGCCCATTACCGCCCCTTCTGGCATCGGATGGAGCTCTCCTTTTAGGAGGATGTAGGCCTGACCTGTTGAATTGTGTACCAATTGGTCTTCAAGGCCAACTTCTTTTACCAATCTGCCAGCACTAAGTTTTCTTGCCAGGAAGCTATCTGGTCCGCGTTCAATGGTGAAGCCATCACGTCGTACGGTCTGGATTTTCCCTCCAAGCCGGTTGCTTGCCTCAATCAGGGTAATCTCTATATTAAGGTTTTTCTCTTTATTTTCTTTTTGAAGATAATAGGCGGCTGAAAGGCCAGTAATGCCTCCACCGATGATGACAACCCTTTTTTTCTCCTCATTCATGGTTTCATCGCCTTCTTTTTCTAGATTTACTGTGATACTTTCTTTAATTCTTCCAATACAACGGTAGCCATTGCATCGATAAATTCTGGCTGAGTATTAGGCATTTCAGGACGGTAGTATTTGGCACCGATTTCGTCGGTTACAATTTTACACTCATAGTCATTGTCATATAAAACTTCCAAGTGGTCAGAAACAAACCCTACCGGGGTGTATACAAAGGAAGTGTATTCTTTATCCTTATGAAGATCACGTGTGATGTCTTGTACATCTGGTCCCAGCCAAGGATCTGGAGTGTTCCCTTCACTTTGCCAAGCGATTTCGTAATTCTTCACCCCTGCACCCTTCGCGATAAGGTCTGCTGTTTCTTGGAGTTGGTCTGGATATGGGTCACCCATTTGGATGATTTTTTCCGGAAGGCTGTGAGCTGATACAATCAGGACTGCCTTTTCCTTTTCTTCTGCACTCATGGTTTCAAAGGTTTGTTTTACACGATCTACCCAATATTGAATGAATTTCGGCTCATCATACCAGCTTTCTACGGATACGATGGATGGACCACCAATCTTCTCCGCTTCTTCCTGTGCACGTCCATTATAGGACTTTACGCTGAATGTGGAGAAGTGTGGCGCAAGTACGATGCTCACAGCTTCCTTGATTCCATCCTCTTTCATCTGCTGGACAGCATCTTCCACAAATGGTTCGATATGCTTCAGGCCAAGATAGACTTTGAATTCAATGTCATCTTGGATATTGTTCAAATGTGCACCAAGCGCGTTTGCCTGTTCTTCGGTGATACGTGCAAGCGGGGAAATCCCTCCGATGGCATCATAACGGTCGCGCAGGTCCTGCAGCATTTCGTCTGATGGTTTTCTGCCGCGGCGGATATGCGTATAGTAACGCTCCAGGTCTTCTTCTTTATATGGCGTACCATATGCCATTACCAACAAGCCCATTGTTTTTTTGGACATAAAGTTTACCTCTTTTCTAGTCGATTAATTACCATGCAAACTACTTTATTTCTATTTATTAGAAGAATAGTCATGTACGAATGTTGCTAAACGTTGTAATGTGTCAGGGTTGACTTGCGGGAATACTCCATGACCAAGGTTGAAGATATAGCCTGGCTGTTGCATGCCTTGATCAAGGATTGCCTTCGTCTTCGCTTCAATAACTTCCCATGGTGCCAACAAAATGGCCGGGTCCAAGTTGCCTTGTACCGTTTTTGTGATTCCTCGCTCACGAGCTTCAGAGATTGGCAGACGCCAGTCTAATCCAACTACATCTAGAGGTAGGTCATGCCACTCATTAGCAAGATGGCTTGCACCAACACCAAACATGATCAATGGTACATTTTCTTCTTGTAAGGAGGAGAAGATGCGATTCATCACTGGTTTGATGAAAAAGCGATAATCTTCCACGTTCAATGCGCCGACCCAGCTGTCAAAAATCTGTATTGCTTTTGCTCCGGCATGAATCTGGGAGCGGACGTAGGTGATGGTCATATCTGCAAGCTTATCCATTAAAGCAAACCATGCTTTCGGTTCTGCATACATGAATGCTTTTGTTTTATTATAACTTTTAGATGGGCCGCCTTCGATCATGTAGGAAGCCAAAGTGAATGGCGCACCTGCAAAACCGATCAACGGTACATTAAGCTGTTCTTCAGTTAATAGCTTGATTGTATCAAGGACGTATGGAACATCCTCTTCAGGATGAATTTCGCCAAGTTTCTCCACGTCCTGCAAAGATCGGATTGGGTTGTCGATTACAGGACCGATACCTGATTTTATCTCCACGTCAACACCGATGGCAGGAAGGGGACTCATAATATCTTTATAAAGGATAGCTGCATCCACGTTGTATTGATCAACCGGGAGCTTAGTGACATATGCACAAAGCTCTGGTTGATGAGTAATTTCAAATAATGAGTATTTCTCTTTTATTTTTCTGTATTCGGGTTGAGAACGTCCAGCTTGTCTCATATACCATAATGGGACATGCTCTGTTTTTTCCCCTCTACATGCTCTTAAAAATGTATCATTAAACTTTGATTGATTCACAATGATGACCCCTTCCATCTGACTTTTTTCTGCTTTTATTACGTTACACTTCTGTCATGTTACACTATACCTATAAATGTAATGAAAGTATAGAACCAGCGCTTATTGTTCATAAAATAGACGATTATTCACTTCTTGGGGAATGGGGCAAAAGTATTTCCACAGTTGATCCTTTATTCTCTTCACTTTGGATCGACAACTGACCTCCATGATTTTCAATGATCTTCATGGAAACCATCAGACCTAATCCTGTACCTTGTTCTTTAGTGGTGAAAAAAGGCTGTCCCACTTTATTGATCACTTCTTCAGGGATCCCGGTTCCCTCATCCTTAATCAAAAGATGGACAAACCCCTCTACCAATTTTGTATGTATGGTGATTTTACCGCCTTCAGGCATTGCTTCCATTCCATTTTTAATCGTATTGATAAGAACTTGTTTCATCTGATTTGGTTCACAGTTCAGCCAAATATTCTCCTCAATGCCTTCTACCTCCATCACTACTTGATGGATAAAGGCTTCACTTTCTAAGAACAGATATACTTCTTGTATAAGCTCCATTAAGTTTTCTTTTTTAAAATGGACTGCTTGCGGTTTTGCCAAAGCCATGAACTCATTTGTGATTTGATTGATGCGCTCCAATTCTTTATCCATGATATTATAGAATTCTTTCTTATTATTTTCTTGGGAAAGCAGGTGGACAAACCCCTTAAGCACCGTGACAGGATTCCTGATTTCATGAGCCACCCCAGCTGCAAGTTCCCCGATCACTGAGAGCTTTTCCGATTGCATCAGTGCCTCCTCGGTCCTTTTTTTATCGGTAATGTCTTTCATGAGAAAGACAAGTGCAATGATGCCACACTCGCCATTTTTCACAGGTGTTACTGTGATGCTTATATCGATTTCATTTCCGGATCTGGTTGCAGTCAATATGTCAAATGATAGCTGGTTCTGATCCTTTAGTTTTGAGAGGAAGACTCTAAAGGAATTGCCAGATGTGAAGGATAAAAAGTCTGTTTTATATCCAATTATCTCTTGTGCTTTTACACCGAATATTTTTTCAAATGAACCATTGGCTTTTAATACACGCCCTTGCAGGTCATATACCCCGATCGCATCGGTAGTATGATTGAAATATGCTTCTAGGTATTCTTTTGTAGATAATAATTCAAGGGATGTCCTCTTCTCTTTCTCTTCTGCCCTCATTAAGAGACTTCCAGTCAACTGACTTGAAAACAGCAGAAATATCGTCACAAATACAGTAAATAATATGAAGTAGATCACGTCCACTTTCAAGTGGTCAAAAAACACAATATTACTGTAATCGATATAAAAGAATGATAATGTGATGCATGTTAAACCGCTTGCTATTACAATTGGTAAAACTCGATTGTATAGCGAGGACATGATCAATGGCATCGATAAAAAATAGAAGTTGATGACATCTTTATCTAAATATGCAACGACCCAAAAAGGAATGAAAGATGAATACACGATAATATACATCCCGACTTTTGCTAAATGCGGCCGCATAACAAAATACATGACCAGCAGCAAACCAGGTCCTGATGTTAAAACGATGGCAGGTAAAATCACCGGAAATATGAAGATATTTGTCAAGATCGCCAGCAATGTCAAGGTCGTAAACACGACTAACATCAACTTATTCTTTTTATGGATTATGGCGATCTGTTCCTTGCTCATCCCTCTTTCCAGCATCCAGATTTCCTTCATGTTCGCATAAAAACTCGTCAAAAAAACATTTAATTTTAAATTCATCTCCTGCTTCCCCTCTAACCGTTCGCTTCCAAATTCCGTCCCGTTGTCATAACCATCATTCTTAGCTAGAATTATCTAAAGGATGGCTTCAATGTATTGGAAGATTGCCCCTCTTTTTTTGTTTGTGTATTGTACGGTACAACATAGTACTCTGGCACGTTAAAGACATTAACGTTTTTGATGGAATAGCCACTCTCCCCCGTAACTTCATCCATTAAGACCTCTTTATCATCTGATACAGAATAAATCCGATAAACGATTCGGTCATCATCAACTTTGGTCCACTCAAGGTTAACGGTGAACAAACTTAGCGGATGGAATGTCAATGCTCCTTCCAAGCTTGTTTTATCAGGTAATGCTATCGGTTCTTCCAGATCTGTTACTCCAACCGGAACAGAAAATTGGCCATTATCCAGACCTGCATCTTTTAAGATATCCTTTAACAACCTGGTAGGATATGCGCCTCCTGCTGTTAAGTATTGTTCTGATGTAGTAGTGTCATATCCCATCCAGACAGTACCGATAACATCTTGTGTATACCCGACAAACCACGTATCCTTGATCGCCCCGTCAATTCCCGGATAGTTGGTGGTACCAGTTTTCCCTGCTAACTCTCCTTGAAGGTCACCTGCTTGTGCTGAGCCATCCTGTACAACACCTTCTAGCATCCTTGTCATGTTCCAAGCAGTTTGAGGACTGAATACTTCTTTTTCATCCTTTTTAGCTTTGACGATCACTTCCCCTTTTCTTGTTCTTATTTCTTCAATGAAGTATGGCTCTATTATTTTTCCGTTATTTCCAAATGAACGGTAAGCCTTCGTTAGCTCCAAAGGGGTAACTCCGTCGGTGAGCCCTCCAAGTGCGATGGCCAATCCCTGATCAGGAATTGATAATTCGAGTTTTTCAAGGTAGCTCTTACTCTTGTTGATTCCAATCTCATTCAATGCCCAGACAGCCGGAGCATTCAAAGAATCTTTTATAGCTTCATACATGGTTACTTCCTGCTTATATTGATGATGATAGTTTCTTGGTTTATATACTTCCAGCCCATCCTCATATGTGAGCAATTCGTCTTTCAGCAGACTGTATGGCTCATATTTCCCTTCTTCAAGTGCAGGCGCATAGACTGCCAATGGCTTAAAAGTAGACCCTGGCTGTCTTTTAATATTGACCCTGTTAATGCCTTTGGTTACATAGTTCCTTCCTCCGATGACAGCCATCACACCACCATCTTGTTGGTTCATCATGACAAAAGCACCTTCGACATTTTCATTTGTGCCAGGAAAATACTCATCTTGTTGGAAACGCTGAAATGCAGCATCTTGTGCGGCAACATTCATAGGAACCGTAATTTTGTATCCCCCTCTATGTAGCTCTTCAGGTGTCAGTCCGTACTTGTCTTCAGCCTCTTCGGTTACCATGTCGATATAGGTTAAATACGCTTGTTTTTCCTCAGATTCCACAATGTCCAACCCTAATGTCCTTCCCATGTGGCTGAGCGCTTCTTCTGCTTCCAAATACCCTTGCTTCTCCATCAGATGCAACACAAGGTCACGCCGATTTTTTGCTTCCTCCGGATAATTGATCGGGGAATAACCGTTCGGAGCCTTGGGAAGTGCGGCCAATAACGCCCCTTGCTCAACTGTCAGGTCTTCCACATTTTTATTAAAATAGAGCTCCGATGCAGCTTGGACACCATATGCCCCATGTCCGAAATAAATCTGGTTTAAATACATTTCCATGATTTCATTTTTGGTGTACCTTCTCTCCAGATTTATGGCAATGACTGCCTCTTTTGTCTTTCGAAGCCACGATTTTTCATTTGTCAAAAAGATATTTTTAGCTAATTGCTGTGTCAGGGTACTGCCACCCTCCGCTTTACTCCTTGCAAGGATATCCCGGTAAACGGCCCTTCCGATCGCACGGACATCAATACCCCTATGCTCATAAAAACGATTGTCCTCAACTGCCACAAACGCTTGCTGGACATGTTCTGGAATGTTATCAATTTCAACGATTTCCCGGTTTTCAAAAAAGAGGGAGGCTATTTCAATACCATTTTCATCTACCATCGTGGTAGTGGAATCCATTATCAGTTTCTTTTCATCTATTACATAGTCCCCTAGAAAAATGATGAAGATATATCCTATTAGACCAACCATTGCAATACTTGCAATAATAATAGGGATAAGGAAGTATTTTTTAGGCAAGATTGATTTGATGTGCTGTAGCTTCTTAGTGGATAGTTTTTTTCCTCTAAATCTCTCCAAAGTGGTTTACCTCCTCCTATATTGCGGGAATAACTAGTAAGTAAGAGTTTCTCAACAGTCTGATTTATCCGAAAGATATAACACCCTATATTCTACCTTATTCTACATATTTTTTCTCGAGTTTCCCTTATTTTGTAATAATATGCCGCTAATTAAACATGAAGGAGACGATTCATTATGAACTTTTATATGACATTTGGTACAGGCGATTACTTAAATGATGTAAAAAACAAGTTGGAAAAGGGAGAATCATTGTTGATGTACGGAGAGGACAATGCTGTATTGATGCATGAAACAAGTGAACAATCCAGCTTCAACTCAGGAAAAAAGTTTGAGGTTCTTGATTCCAATGGAGACTTGGGGAAAGGTAAATTTGCCGTACTTAATAATATACCAGTCACCGATGAAGGGCGTCCTGTATTTGAATACCGCTTCAGCCAACGTGCTGGCCTGATTGATAAGGAACCAGGCTTTGCGGCAATACGTGTATTGCGGCCATCTGATTCAGACACATATGTCATCTTGACCTTGTGGGAAGATGTTAAGTATTTCAAACAATGGCAGGAGTCAAAAGCCTATGATAAAGCCCATGAAAAACGCGGGACTTCTGAAGGCGTTGACCAGAAGCAGCAAATCTTCCCTCGGCCATCTTACGTTACCACTTATTACGCAGAAATGCCGGAACAGGATTGATCGAACAAAATGCCCCGCTCTTCCATATGAGCGGGGCATTTCGATTGAACTGTCACTATCATTAACTGGAGTGGAAGACGGAAAGATATCCCGAGACCATCTTCAGGTAAGCAAAATGCGCGGTACACCAAAAAACGTTACTTTTTTCCCCTTAACACTCCATGTCTATTGGCATATATCGCTGCCTGGGTTCGATCTGCCACATGGAGCTTGCTTAAAATATTGCTTACATGCGTTTTGACAGTTTTCACCCCGATAAAAAGCTCATCACTTATTTCCTGATTGGTCAAACCGTCTCCAAGACACATCAGTACCTCAAGCTCCCTTTCCGTCAACTCTTCATGTGGAAGTTTTGAAGGTGTTCGGAAACGATTCATCATTTTACTTGCAACTTTCGGTTCAATGACAGGCTCATTTTTTACAGCCTTCTCAATCGCTGTGATAATGTCCTCCGCCCTTGCTGTTTTCAATAAATAACTATATGCCCCTGCTTCAATGGCAGGAAAAACTTGTTCATCATCGAAATAGCTCGTGATGATAATAATCTTACATTCGGGGAGAAATTTGATGATTTCCCGGGTTGCTTCGATTCCCGTTCCATTGTCCATAAGAAGATCCATCAATATAACATCCGGCTTTTCCTTTTTTGCCATTTCAATTGCCGCCTGTCCACTGGATCCTTCTCCGACTATTTCAATTTTGGGCTCCGTTATTAAGTAGGCCAATAAGCCTTTTCTGACCATATCATGGTCATCGACAACAGCCACTCTGATTCTTTGCATCTATTTTTCCTCCTCCCTTATTGGAATATGGATTTCAATATGGGTCCCTTCACCTTTTTTAGAGCGAATACTGAACTGTCCGCCGATTTCCTCGCAACGTTCTTTCATTGTATGGAGTCCATAGGAAGCTTGTTTATGCTGATCAATCTCAAAGCCCTTTCCATTATCACTAATAAATATGTATACATATTGATTCCCCTTTTGATGCATGTCCAGTTTGACAATTGTAGCATCAGCATGACGAAGTATATTGGATATGGCTTCTTGGATGATTCTAAATAAATGGTCTTCGGTTGCATTGGAAAGAGCATGTATCTCTTGGATATCCTTTTGAAAAGTGATAGGCGTACGTTCCTCCAGTTCCTCTAGTAACTTATGTATTCCGACACACAATGTATCATTTGTTAAGGAAACTGGTCTCAAATGGAGAAGGAGGGCTCTCATTTCACCCTGAGCCTGTGCCGCTATAGAAGCGATATCTGTCAATTGTTTTTTAGCCTCTTCAGGGTAAACATCAAACATCCTGATTGCAGCAGATGACATGATGCTAAGTGCGAATAATTGCTGACTGACCGAATCATGTAATTCCCTGGCAAGACGCTGTCTCTCTTCAATTGTGGCAGCATTATGCGCTTTTATCGCAAGCTCATTTTTTTCCTCCGCAAGCTTTTGTAAAGATTTCACTTGGTTTTGTATCTTATTGGCCAACTGGTTGATATCTTCCGTTAATCTTCCAAGTTCATCAGTCTGATCCACAGCAATCCTTTCCGAAAATTTCCCTCTCCCAAGAGTGGCAATGAATGTGGATATATCCTCCACGCGTTTTTTTATATATCCACTCTGCTTGTATCCGATATAAAGGCTGGTTACTGTCATGATAACAAAAGCGACAAGTGTCATCACCATACTCCATTGGACATTGACCACCAATCCTTCAGGATAGAAAAGCAAGACACTTTGGAGGAAGATGAAGAAAAGAAAGGCGGAAACAACTGATACAACGATAAAGGAACGGATGTACCAAAAACGTAAGCTTTCAATTTTCTTTCCCTTATCAGACCCGATCAATACGAACATCTCCTATTTTCATATCTAACACGATGTTGAGTTTTCTCGTTGCCTCTTCATAATTGGGGGACTCATAAAATAACTTGTTCCCCTTTCCTTCTGATGTATTTCCTAAAATATTCAATTGTCCTATTTTCACTTTCGCAGCTACTCTGATAGGCAGATCCTCGGGAATAAGCATTTTTAAATCAGCCACAACGCCTTTGATTTGAATGTTCGTTTCTTTATCGGGGATATATGCTTTACTGAAATCAAAATAATAGTCTCCTACCACATTCCAAACAGTCAAGGGCTCCACCGCCCAGTTCTGTTCATTCATTTTCATATCGCCGATCGTGATTACTTTCTTAGCTCCCATTTCTTTTGATTCCTTATACTGACCTTCTTCAGCTGAATCAAAAAAATCACCAATATCGGCATCACCTTTAGTGAAAGAGACTTTAACTGGACGCTTATTGATAAATAGCTTAACTCCAAAGTAAACAATCAATAACGGCCAAAGTTTCCAAAACATATTAAATTCAAACTCTAAATATCCCACTCTATCCAGTAATAACAATACGCCAAAGGCAATTAGAAACACACTCAGGAAAAGAGCTCGCCTATGATAAAAAAGGGTATCCATCAGGAACTTCAGGCCCAGCAGGACAAAAAGGACAGGATAGTATTTGACAAAATACTCTTTTATTTCCAAGGAAATGAGACCTATATTGACAAGTAACAGCAAGATTCCTATTAAAACGAAGATAATGGCAAGTATTTTTTGATTGAATGTTTTCATTTTATTCCTGAAGCCTCCCTTCTACTTTAATTTGACACCCACAGGGGAATTTCCTCCACTATACTGCTAGTTTACTAATTGCATTAAAAGAAATCCCCTATCCCCGGTCACTTTCTTTGTCCGTCTGGAGGCTGAAATTACACATTTATAGAAGGGGGAAAACGCCAAATTTCCGTTTTTTCACAGTGAATATCAACAATCTTTGAGAAAAGAGCCTTAAAAAAGCCTTAAATTAAAAAGCGATGAGCGAAAGCTACACCGCCTTCCTTTTTGTAATTTTTGTCTGCATCCATTCATAAAGCAATACAGCCATTATCAAACATATAAAACCTGCCGCATATCCCGCAAACACATCTGAGGGATAGTGGTAGTTCAAATACACCCTGCTAGATCCGAGCAATGCAATAAATACTACTCCGAAAATAGAGATAAGGAACTTCTTAGTGTTTGATTTTGTATAGGATAGTGCGAAATAAATCAGCAAACCATAGAAGAATAGTCCGACCATCGCGTGACCACTAGGGAAACTGAGACTTTCCGCGCCTGGCCCTGTCATCGGCCTTTCCCGTCCTGTAAGATTTTTCAGCCATTTATTTAGCTCATTGACCAATATAACCCCTCCGACAATGACTCCCATGGCGGCATAATCTCGTTTTATCCACCAAATTAATCCAATCGATAAAAGCATGATTAAAATAACTCCGTTTTTGTCACCAAGCATTGTGAATAAAAGAAAAAAACTGACTGCCAATTCTGCTTCAAGACCTTTGACAACATTCCGAATCACTTCATCAAAACCTATCGTATTTTGGAGCGTAATTTGTTGGAAAGACCAGAGAAAAAAGGCTCCACAGAGAATGAACAATGCCAGCCTCACCCATTTCCTTTTTCTTTTCTTCATTAGTGATTCTCTACCTATCCCATACTCCGCCTGCATATCGATCATCTCCTCTAGTTCCATCATCCCATTTTATTTTACTAAATTTATGAAAGTTATGACTATTCTTTTTTTAATGAGTCATATAAAATACTATATTAAATAGAAAAATATATGAAATGGGGAGTGCACTATGTTAAATAAGTTGAATCAACTGTTGGAAAATCGTTATGATGAAATGGTAGAGATTAGACGTTATTTACATCAATTCCCAGAGGTATCATTTAAAGAATTTCATACGGCTGCTTACATTGAAGACTTTTACAAAAAGTTGGGCATTGCCCACCAGACCCATGTAGGAGGCAATGGGGTAGTGGCTAAAATAGCTGGCGCACGCCCCGGAAAAACTGTTGCTCTCCGTGCAGACTTTGATGCCCTTCCCATCCAGGATGAAAAGGATGTGGAATATAAATCAAAAGTTCCCGGAGTCATGCACGCTTGCGGACATGATGGACATACAGCAACCTTACTTGTATTAGCGAAATGTCTAAACGAACTGAAAGAGGAACTTGAGGGCAATGTAGTCTTCATCCATCAGCACGCAGAGGAGTATGCACCGGGCGGAGCGATTGCGATGATTAATGACAGCTGTCTTAGTGGGGTGGATGTTATCTTTGGCACACATCTTTGGGCAGGTGTCGAGCTTGGAACTATTCAATACCGCGTTGGACCGGTAATGGCTGCCGCCGACCGTTTTTCCATTAAAGTCCAAGGCTCTGGTGGCCACGGGGCACAGCCGCATAAAACAAAAGATGCCGTTGTTACAGCCTCTCAACTTGTCCTAAACCTCCAACAGATTATCAGCAGAAGGGTGAATCCTGTCGATCCTGCTGTCATTTCAGTCGGCACATTCAAAGCAGAGAATGCCTTTAATATCATTGCCGACTCGGCTTACTTAGAAGGGACTGTCCGTACTTTCAACGATGAAGTGCGTGATCAGATCGAAGCTGAAATAGATGTTGTGGCATCTTCCACTTGCGCACTCAACGGCTCCACTTACGAATACAAATTTGATAGAGGATATCCTGCAGTCGTCAACCATAAGGAAGAAACAGAATACCTTGTCGATGTGGCGTCCTCCATCAAGGAAGTTAAGGCTGTGGAAGAAACACCGCCTCACATGGGTGGCGAGGACTTCGCTTATTACCTGAGACATGTCAGAGGCACTTTCTTCTTTACTGGCGCAAAGCCAGAAGGGGTGGAAGTAGCATTCCCACATCATCATCCTAAGTTCGATATCAATGAAAAAGCATTGTTGATTGCGGCAAAAACGTTAGGTGCAGCTACTGTTCTGTATCATCAGCACGAACAGAATAAGCTTGTCCCGTCCCACCAATCATAACTTTCTCACAAACCATAATCGCCAGGCTCACCCATACAGAGTGATCCTGGCGACTTTTTAAATGTCCTTCCCTTTTTCCCTGAATATCCTTAATCGGTAGCAGTTTTTTGCAGTGGTGCCCAATTGATCGAGAAAATTATAATTTGCATATGCACCAACAATCGCTCCAAAGCCCGGCACCATCTGAAACATCTTGACAAGGTCAATATGGTCGCGATATTCCTGCTGGAACTTCCTCCAATCAAGCTCTTTCGCTTCCTCTTTGTGGTCTTCCCAATTCTCCACATACCTTAATACTTCTTTTCTCCTGGCATCACTGGAAAAAGCCAATTGAAAAATATATAACACAAATACCCTTTCCTCATATTTCTTTGTGTCGTAGCCATAAATGGCTGCCACCTCAAAAAGGAATTTCATCTTTATAGAGAGGAGCAACGGAAAATCTGCCAACCCCAGCAATATTCCGCCCGCTCCCGTCCCCGCACCTTCCATTGCTGCCGTACGTTTATAAACATTCAGTTTTTCTTGAATCCATTTCTCCTTTTCTTCGAGGGTCATGATGACATGTCCTTCATTCATTTTGGTGGTCAGATTACTCCCTGCCAGCGTCCCTTGTACCATCTTCTTTATACTCTCTGTCATGACAGAGTGGACTTTTTCCGGAATGAAGGTATTTACTTTATTTTGTGCTCCTTTGGAAAAACGCTGGAGCATGGTTGATTTCTTTGTAGCCTGCAATTTCCACTTCCGTACCTCTTCCATTACTTTTTCTTCGTACAACAGAAACACTCCTTATTTATATAGTGTCATTATACTTTATATACGAGTATCCTTTGCAGTATGTTTCATCTTATGAAAAAAACACCCAAATGCAGTGCGACATTTGAGTGTTTTCTTTTACTTAAGTGAGGCAATTTTACGTTTCACAACAGCTTGAACATACAAGTATGAAAAGAGTATTCCTCCAATAAGGACAATGGAAAGCTCTGTCCATGTAGCAATGAATGCAACAAGAACGGCTAGGATGATTACTTGTGAGAGAAGGATCGATACTATCATTTTAGTAAAAGCTTTGACTCTGTGTTCTTCTTGGACAGGGTAGATGGAAAGCCACAGCTTGTTATAGTGATGTCTCCACATCGGGATAAGCTGAAAACCTGTCAGGTAAAGGACAAGGATCGGAACCAAGTAGGTAGCATAGCCAACAGGAAGCGTCAGAAGCAAGACACAACCGATAATCAACAGGCGGAGATATAACCCGAAATAATCCCCTGAACGAAGGAAAGTGCGCAAATACAAATAGTCAAAAGACTTCTCTTTTGCATAAGGAGTGAGTGACAGGATAAAATCCAGCCATCTTCTTCTTTTCACCTTTTCCTTTAATCCCGGCACATCGACAAACAGGTTTGCCACACGATAGAAAAGCTGCATTCTCTTCGTTTCATTTTCAATAAGCAGGTCCCATTTCCAGTTCATTTTTCTTGATGCCTTCTGGAAATACACTAGTAGCAGTATCATTACGGCAACAACTACACCAATGAAAAGCAGGCTCGCTTCGGAAAATACAAGGAAGAGCAGAGTGAAATTCAATGCCAGTCTGACCCACCAATCGGAGAGTCTCACTTTTCTATCTGTATAGAAATTAACCAGCCATGTCATCCATAAGTTCCAGGATTTCATCCCAAGCAATAGGAGAAGAATGGCCAGCAGTGAAGTAAATGTCGCATCTGTCAATGTGAAAAATAAAGGAACGGAAACACCAAAAACAAGTAAAAGAAAATAACTTTCCAATACGATGGAGTAAAGGAAGGATTTCTTTATATACGGTTTCAACTTTTCTTCCAAAGGAAGCAAAAAGACAAGGTCCGGGTCCTTCAGAAATGTATGTATGCTGCCTCTTGTAATCAACAGGGCCAGTATCGCACCCATGAGCAATGCATATGGAAAATCAGGCGGGACAATCTCCAGCCAGTTCTGGTAAGCAAGGGCGAGACCACTTAGCAGAAAAATCATCACAATGACCAGATGGTCATTGAACATATACTTTAAATACCTGCGAGTGTCATTTACATATTGAGTAAATCTGGATTTCCAGAGCTGGTCGACATTAAACATTGCTCTCTTCCTTTGTCAGCTGAATATAAAGGTCATCAAGGGAAGCCATAGGCATTTTGAACTGCTCCCTAAGATCCAGAAGCGTTCCTTTTGCCCGCACTTCTCCTTCATGCAATATCACAAATGAATCACAGTATTTCTCGGCTGTCGCGAGAATATGAGTGGACATGAGGATGCCCGCTCCACTCTTCTTTGCTTTATCCATGATTTCCAAAAGCGAATGAATTGCAAGTGGATCTAATCCTACAAAAGGCTCGTCTACAATGTACAGCTTAGGCTCGATCAAGAAAGCTGCAAGAATCATCACCTTCTGCTTCATTCCTTTGGAAAAATGGGCGGGAAACCACTTCAAACGCTTTTCCATACGAAATTCCTTTAATAAAGGATGAAGACGCTCTTCAAAGGTTTCTTTTGATAAACCATAAGCCATTGCCGTCAATTCCAGATGTTCATATAACGTCAGTTCATCATATAGGATAGGTGTTTCAGGAATAAAGGTGAAAGTAGAGCGATATTTGGTTGTATCTTCTTGAATGGAAATGCCGTTAATTTTAATGGACCCCTTTTTCGGCTCCATCGTCCCGATCACATGCTTGATCGTCGTACTCTTCCCGGCCCCATTAAGCCCAATCAACCCAACCAATTCATTCTGCTTCACCTCAAACGAAATATCCTTCAACACCGCCTGATTCGTATACCCACCAGTCAACCCGTCAATCTGCAATAAACTCACATCAACCTACCCTTTCTGCCAGCCATTTTATGTATAAGTATAGGTACTACATGAAGGGCGAAAATCCTTCTGGGGTCTGTCCCCCCTTCAAAATTTAATCCTCCTGTAACCTTTATGAAACAAACCTTTTATTTAAATTTTACCATAACATAATTTTAACGAAAGTGCGCATGATATGTAAGGAAGGGGAATGAGGGGCGCTTATACAAGCCTTGAGTTGACTTCTTTGTAGATGAGGTGACTGTCAAAGACAGTTTTGCTTTTATCTTGATAAAGGGACACATTTCTATTGTCGTTGCGGGACTTAACCGGCTGCAACTACACGATCATCTGTAACTGAACTCCGATTGATGATGAAATGAGGTGCTTACGGGCGACACTTTACTCTAAAGTTGTAACCTGTGATTGATTCATTTTGAAAATGAGGTGTTCGTTAAAGAGACGTTAAGTCGATATCCACGTTACTAAAGTTGTAAAACTCAGTAACAAGGGGATGATTGTTTTGAACAGGAAAGCTGACTATTAGACACATTTTTAAAATCAAATGAGGTGTTTATCAAACACAGTTATTTGAAAGCTAAAATGCTGTTTGAGGGCTTCTCCTTATTCAGATAGAGAAGCTTGTTGCCTCTCTTCCCTTTCTTAGCAAGCAGGAGCTTCGGCTCTTGCTTGTTTCATTTTACTCGACATATTAGGCTACCTGTCCAAAACATGGTAAAATAGATAAAAATAATTCCCGAGGTGATCATGATGAGTGAGTGTATCTTCTGTAAAATCATTAATGGTGATATTCCTGCCGCAAAGGTTTATGAAGACGAGCATGTTTTGGCCTTCCTTGATATCAGCCAGGTGACAAAAGGTCATACGCTGGTGATACCTAAAGTACATAAAGAGAACATATATGAGTTGACGCCTGAGATTGCAGAAAACCTTTTTAAAGCAGTTCCGAAAATCGCAAATTCCATTAAAGAGCAGTTCCAGCCAATAGGGTTGAATCTGTTGAATAATAATGGCGAGGCTGCTGGACAGTCTGTTTTCCATTACCACCTCCATATCCTTCCTCGTTACGGAAAAGGGGACGGTTTTGGTGCAGTATGGAAATCAAACCAGAGCGACTATACCTCCGAAGACCTGCAGGAAATGTCATCTCAAATAAAAGAAGGCATCCAATAGAAACCATTAGGAATATGCCATAAGATGTAGCTCGTAGTGGCTGGCGAGGGAGGCCAATCAAGGCATATATGAGCCCGTGGGAGACTAAGGGACTACACTTATGATAAGCGGCATTCGCCTAGAACCTAGATCAACAAGAATATACCAATTAGCAAATGAAAAAGACGCGGGAGCAATTCCCACGTCTTTTTTACAGTCACATCATCAAACACTCACCTTAAAAACGATCTACTCATATCCCCTACCGATACAATTTTTTCTACCCTTTTCCAATCAGGATGGTCATATGTAAAAGTACAATCAGATTTTAGATAGCTTTCTATATAATCTCTGTAGTTTCTGTCCCACCTCAATAAATGAATGAATTCCTCCCTTGTTCCTTTATGCTCCACTCCAGTTTTCAGGTCGTTAAGCATATCACTTTGCCATACTGATGGTAGGGAGCTGCTCCCAGGTATATCCTTGAACCGGCGCATTTCTCCCTCCCAGATCAAAGCCCTTGGCTCATAGTAGGCGTAAACTTTCTCAAAGACCTCCCCTGTCTCTAGTTGAACTTTTTTCCCTGAGTGTTCCCTTAATTCATATCCTTTTTCTGTGGAGTTGATCAATTCCATCTGTTTCTTCTCGATGAATGTCAACCATACCTCCGACACCGCATTTTCCACAGGGGCGATGACAGCAGGCAGTGAACCATAAGGCGCCAAAAAAGGAGCATATACGATATCAGAATCCATCACATTCGCCTTCAGACAAATCATGAAATCATCTTCTTCTGGGCGTAAACTGAATTTATACTGAAGTTGCGCCAAGCAGATATTTGAGCCATAGGCAACAACGGGAACCTTTGAAGCCAAACCGTCACCCATTAAATAATCTTCCACTTTCTTCACGTCAGAACTTTGAAAAGCTAAACTTCCCAAAACGTGATCGACATTGGAAAAATGAATGGAATGATCTTCGACAGGAAGACCTTTTCCGGACTCCAGTCGATGGGCTTTCCCCTGCCAGAATAAAAAGGAAGTGGCAGGTCTTGGACCCGGATATATATCCGGGTGGTCATATGGACTGATATCAAAAGGCTTTTTCTCGCGGTACATGATAAAACTCCTAACTTTTTTCGAAATCTTTCATGTATTCTATCATAATTCATGATAGGATATATATTAATATTTTCAGAATGCTTTAGGAGGGTAATAGGATGAAGCGTGTTTATAACTTTAATGCAGGACCTGCTGCACTGCCAAAGGAAGTACTTAAGCGGGCCCAACAACAGCTATTGGATTATGAGAATACAGGGATGTCCTTGATGGAATTAAGTCATCGGAGCAAGGAGTACGATAAGGTTCACACTAAAGCCACTACACTCTTAAAAGAACTATTACAGATCCCTGATAACTATGAGATCCTTTTCATGCAGGGTGGCGCAAGCCTTCAATTCTCAGCCATACCAATGAATTTCCTGGCAAAAGGTAAACAAGGGAACTATAGTTTAACCGGGTCCTGGTCCGAAAAAGCGTTAAAGGAAGCACAGAAACTCGGGGAGACTCATATAGCCTCTTCCACAAAGGAAACCGCCTATGCTGGAATCCCGTCACATCTAGAGCTCTCAGATAATCCGGCCTATCTACATATCACAAGTAATAATACAATCTTTGGAACACAGTGGAGGGATTTCCCTTCCCTATCTCCTGATGTTCCTTTGATAGCAGATATGTCGAGCGATATCCTGAGCAGGCCGCTCCATATCGAAGATTTCTCCATCATCTATGCAGGAGCACAGAAAAACCTCGGGCCTTCAGGTGTGACAGTCGTAATCATAAAAAAAGAAGTACTGGCGGAGTGCCCTGAAAATATCCCGACCATGTTGAATTATCAAACATTTGCCAAAAACAAATCCCTGTACAACACTCCACCTACTTTCTCCATCTATATGCTGTCATTGGTACTGGAATGGGTGGCGGAACAAGGAGGCGTCGCGGCAATAGAAGAAATCAATAAAAAGAAGGCAGGACTTTTATATAATACGATCGACCAAAGTGATGGGTTTTACATCGGACACGCTGAAAATGATGCAAGGTCTA
Organism: Sutcliffiella horikoshii DSM 8719; assembly: GCA_001648575.1. GTDB lineage: Bacteria > Bacillota > Bacilli > Bacillales > Bacillaceae_I > Sutcliffiella_A > Sutcliffiella_A horikoshii. The sequence continues at coordinate 40,313 of LQXN01000059.1, forward strand.
ACATGAATGTTACTTTTAACCTCTCAACAAAAGAACTTACAACGGCATTTTTAGCACAGGCAAAAGAGGAAGGCTTTGTCGGACTTGGAGGACATCGGATGGTGGGCGGCTGCCGGGCCTCAATCTATAATGCAGTTCCCCTCGAATCATGCGAGGCACTTGCAGAATTCATGGATGTCTTTCGATCCAATAATAGGTAATTGCTCCCTTTCCCCTTTTCAATGGAGATAATTTTTACTATACTTGTACGTATTAATTCGCATTAGACAATGAGTGTACTAATGGAATTATAGAAAACAATAGATTAGTCGAGGAGAGATGAGAAATGAATACGAAGACTTTGGTGTCACTTGCTTTACTGGTTGGAATAGGAGCTGTCTTACACGCAGTGGTACCCGGATTTATTCTTGGAATGAAGCCTGACTTGGCTTTGACCATGATGTTCCTTGGAATTATGCTATTTCCTGCAAAGAAAAATGTTTTACTGATTGGTCTGGTGACCGGATTGATATCAGCACTGACCACTACTTTCCCAGGAGGGCAGATTCCAAATATCATTGATAAACCCATTACAGCGTTTCTATTCTTCTTCTTGCTGCTTGCAGTCAAGAGGGTCAACAAACTACTTGTTAAAGCAGGACTTTTAACCGCAATCGGCACCATCATTTCAGGTGCGATATTCTTATTAAGTGCTTTGACTATAGTAGGTTTGCCTGGCGGGGGGACTTTTGCATTCTTTATGCTCACAGCGGTATTTCCTGCTGTTGCTTTGAATGTTATCGTCATGGTTATCCTTTATCCAATAGTGACGGGCATTGCAAAACGCTCTAATTTAGTTCCTGCAACATAATGAAAGAGGGGAAATTCCTGCTTAAGGAGTTTCCCTCTCAGACTGTCGACAAACTAAAATTAGGTGAGTTATCTGTTGGCACAGTTGATCTTCGTTACAGGCGCTTCGCTTTCCTGCGGGCGGTCCGTAAGCCTCCTCGGCTTCGCCTGCGGGGTCTTACATGTCCCTTCCTCCCGCGGGAGTCTGCGCGCCTTCCACTACGATCAACATGGATATTGCATAATTCTTAAAGACTTTGTCTACACACTGAGAGGGAAATTCCTGCTTAAGGAGTTTCCCTCTTTTTCTATTACTTTAGAAAATATACTTGTATTAGATATAGTATTGCAGAGAAAAGACTCTAATTAAAAAATCCAGGTTGCAAACACTGCCAGTAAGAGAATGATTCCTCCTGCACCACTGATTGCCAGGGCCTTTTGCTGCAATACTCTTCTAGGTGGATATGCCCCAGATCGCTTGGAAGCAAGAAAGTAATTACCTCCTCCAAATAAAAGCAAAAGACTCAGGGTAAATAATCCGAATGTTATACCTGCCAATTTTGTCCGCCCCCTTTTCTAACATAAGTATGCAAATCTTCTCCCTCATATGAAACAAGTTCTCCACAGAGATAGGGCCTATAATGGAAGCTATAAATAGATTGTCTCCATTTGGGAATAATAAAGGGTATAGAAACAGACAAAAAATAAATGTTCATGAAAAAATTAAAGAAAAAGAGGATTTTTTTTGGAAATGTTGAATTATATAATAATCTTAGGGTATTGAACTATACTTACATAATTTTAAATTCGAGGTGATTACTATGAATGGGAAGTCATTCATTTACGGCGTACTAATTGGCGGAGCCATTGCAGGGATATCTACATTGCTGACAACATCTGCTCCAGGGGCAGACAGGAGAGCTCAAGTTAAAGTTGCTGCAAGAAATATTCAAACGACACTGGATGAGTTAAAACAAGAAGCCATTCAAGTTAAGGATCAAGTAGCACAAGCGATTGATGAAGGAAAATCAACGGTCGGGAACATCGCGGAAGAAATTCAAGTATCTGTGGAATTATGGCAAAATTCCATCAAACCACATCAGGAAACCATTCAACAAAACATCGCTAATGTAGAGAAGGAATTGGAAAATCTTGAAAAAGAATTAGCAAAAAACGAAACAAAATAAAAAAATTTTAATTTTTTGTAAATTTTGACCTTTATTAATTTTTATTTTATTGTCATAATAGATAGTAATATATTAGAAAAAAGTAGGTGAGTTTGTGAATACACAGAATGGACAGTATTCATTAAAAGAAGCCATGCTATTCAGCCAGCGTGTTGCCCAGCTTAGCAAAGCTCTTTGGAAAACAATTGAGAAGGATTGGCAACAGTGGATCAAGCCTTATGACTTGAATATTAATGAGCACCACATCCTTTGGATTGCTTATCACCTAAAAGGTGCAAGTATTTCAGAGATTGCAAAGTTTGGCGTGATGCATGTTTCCACCGCATTCAACTTCTCCAAGAAATTAGAGGAACGTGAATTACTACGTTTTTCTAAGAAAGAAAACGATAAACGGAATACGTATATTGAGCTAACCGAAAAGGGTGAACAAATACTTTTAGAGTTGATGGAAACCTATGATCCTAGTAAAAATTCCGTATTCAGTGGTGCATTGCCTATGCATGACCTATATGGCAAGTTTCCTGAACTATTGGATATTATGTGTGTGATCCGTAATGTATATGGAGAGGATTTCATGCAAATATTCGAAAGGTCCTTTAACAACATCGAGGAAGACTTCGTGGAGGTTGATGGAAAACTATCAAAAAAAGAAGAAACACTTGTAGAAAAAAATGAAAGCGTTACTTCTTCTTGATCAACCTGTAAAATTCATCCATTAACAACGGGAATAGCCCTTGCAACCTTAAGGCGTCAATTGCCTCTTCACTCGGCAAATTTGGCGGCAAGGCTTGGCTAAATTCAATAAGAAGCGGATAGAACGTGACGAACCCTTCCGCTTTTTGTTTTTCCATTTCCATGCTCAACCTTTCACATAGATCATATATGAGTTGAACATCCTTTTTGTGCAGCTTGCTTCGTATAATCAAACAATCCCATGGGAACCGTGAGACATCCATTTGCTTCACCAATAGTTCTATGTAATATTCCAATGTTGCAATTCTCTCTTCCAATTTCCTCATTCCCCGTCAATTACTCTTAAGCTCTACTGCAACGGCATTGTCAGAGACCTTATCCTCTGTATTTTACATGAAAATATCCACCTTACCAATATTTAGATTACTATGTTGAAAAATAAATGCCATTCACCTATTGATTTTTCCGTCAAAAAAGCTTACATTAATTTAGTAATTTTGATTACGACTAGCAATGACGGTAGGTGATTCAACTATGAACTGCTGGAAATCCATTGATATTTCAAGACAATATGGACTCCATCGCATTACACTTGTGTCGTTTATCATCACTTTACTTTCGTTTATTGTGTTATTTTTGACTTTTAGCTTAATTTATCATGACACTACAGTTTCCTCAGCCAATTTCGGATGGTTCATCCTTGGCCTTGCAGGAATGTTCACCATGCACAAGCTATGTCATGTACTTCCGCTAATTATGACCAAAAACCAAGTAAAACTCAGATGGAAACTAAAGTGCTATATGCCATATATGAAAATACAAACGAAAAAACCATTTACTAAAATTCAATCCTTCGCAGTTCTTATGGCTCCTTTTGCCATCATTACGACTGCGAGTATTATACTTGCCCATACTTTTCCAAGCTATTATCATTATTTCTCCATGCTTGCGGCAGTTAATATCGGATTGTGCATCCCGGATTTTCTTTACATCAAAATGATTCAACGTGCACCCAGCAAATGCCAGATTGAAGAACTGGAAAACGGGTATGATATCTTAATAGTTAATGAGAATGAAATAGCTTCCTAGATTTTAATTCAAGGATACTATTTCATTTTTTTGTAAAAGTTTTGGAATGTGAAGGTATCTTTTTTTCACAAACTTTGGTAAGGTAGAAGGCATAAGTATTAATTTCGTATAATAGTTTAAAAGCAAGCAAGCCGCGAAGGAGGGATTTTATGGCTATCGCATTTTTATTCGTTTTGGTGGCTATATTCATACTCTTCTACATAAACAAATTAACGAATGCTTTATGCGTTCAGAAAGAAATCCCGGAGGATCGTCAGCCGAAAGTTTTCCGAACCATAAATGTACTCATTACCATTCTATTAATTTCTTCTTATGTAGATATTTTGCTTAGTTCCCAATAATAAACGAACAAAAAACACCTTCCAATTTTTATGGAAGGTGTTTTTTTGGAGAAACAGGACTATTCCCGTCTCCAAGGTCCTAACTTAGTATAACCAAGCTGCACCTACGATTACTAACAGAATGAATAGTACTACGATTAACGCAAATCCGCCGGAATGTCCACCTGACATTTTAGTTCCTCCTTTTTATAAAGATGTATTTAGTACAACCAAGCTGCACCTACGATTACCAACAAGATAAACAATACTACGATTAACGCGAAGCCACCTGCATACGCATTACCCATCTTAGTAACACCTCCTTTATGAGTTGTTACGATATCTTATGCAACAATTTCTTAGGAGGCATAGGCGTTTATCCTGCCTCTAAGGTTTTTTACATGAAATCCTGGGACAACAAGTGTGTTGATTATTTCATGATTCCATTTATAGTATGTAAAAGTACCAGTTTCGGAATGGACGTTAACCTATTTTTTCAAAAAAAAGCACATGGGACCATTGGAGATTTGTGAAAACGTTTCATTAAATTAGGAGATTATGCTATAGTATGGTTTGAAATGCTTTATTACATATGGGGGTTGGCCAACATGAAAAAATGGATGATTGCTGTTAGTGCAACAGCTTCTCTTCTAGCGCTGTCAGCGTGCAACAATACTGCTTCAGACGACTCTGCTGTAATCGCTGAGACCTCTGCAGGTAACATTACAGAGACAGAGCTTTATGAGGCGATGAAAGAACGTTTTGGAGAAGAAATTCTGCGGGAACTTGTCTTAGAAAAAGTGCTTAGTGAAAAATATGATGTGACAGATGAAGAAGTACAGGAGCGATTGGAAGAACTAAAGGTGCAACTTGGACCCCAGTTCGATATGGCAATGGCACAAAGCGGATTCAAAAATGAGGACCAATTAGCAAAAACTTTGCGTTTATCCATGTTGCAAGAAAAAGCAACGATGGAAAAAGTAGAAATCACAGAAGAAGAAATACAAAGCCACTATGATGCGATGAAACCGGAAATTCGAGCAAGTCACATATTGGTTGAGGATCAAGAAACAGCCCAGGAAGTAAAGAAAAAACTCGATGAGGGTGCTGACTTTGCTGAGCTAGCAACAGAATATTCCACCGATCCAGGATCTGCCCAAAATGGTGGAGACCTTGAATGGTTCGGTTCCGGAGTTATGCTGCCGGAATTTGAAGAGGCAGCTTACAGCCTTGAAATCGATGAAATCAGCGAGCCGGTTGAAAGTATGTACGGCTTTCATATCATTAAAGTGACCGACAAGAGAGAGAAACCTCCATTAGAGGAAATCAAAGAGCAAGTGGAACAAGAAGTCACTCAAGGGAAATTGGAGCAGGAAGACGCAGGCGGAATTCTTGAAGCGGAATTGGACGCTGCCAACATCAATGTCAAAGACTCCTCCCTTAAGAACACCTTTGAAAAAGAAGAAGATCAAGAGCAAGAATAATCCGCTATGGATCCGATTTCAATAACTAAACGTATAATCACAAAAGGAAGCGGCATCCCCGCTTCCTTTTTATTATACATTCACAACCTGCTTCTTCTCTCTCTCTTCTTGGATCCTATCCATATAGACTTGTCCTTCTTTTTCAATGATGGCAGTCTCCACTTCTTTCTCTTCCTTGGCTGACCTTAACGTCATATAGGCACTGAAACATATCCCTATGACAATCAACAGCATCCACCATGGCATAACAAAGCCCCCCTCTCTTTCATATGTGCTACTAATTTATACATATGATAGAGTATGGGAGGCTAGTACTTATTTATGAAAACTAGGCTTATAGAAGTTACGGTTATCCATCGCAAATATTCTTTCTGTGTATTCTCCAGGCTTTACTCGCTCAAGTGCACGATCAAGCATATTCATTTTTGCATCGATATTATCGATATAATGCAAAATCTCCGCTTCCTTGATCAATGGAAGCTTTGGACTTCCCCACTCCAGTTTCCCATGATGGCTTAATACCAGATGTTGGAGAACCATCACTTCTTCCCCTTCAATACCAAGCTCATCAGCTGCTTTTCCGATCTCATTCACCATGATGGAGATATGTCCGATCAGGTTACCTTCTATTGTATAAGTTGTGGAAACAGGTCCCGATAGTTCTGTCACCTTACCTAAATCGTGCAGGATCACCCCGGCATAGAGAAGGTCCCTGTCCAAGGAAGGATATAGCCCAGCTATCGCTTTGGCCAAATCTAACATGGAGACGACATGGTAAGCCAACCCCGAGACAAACTCATGATGGTTTTTGGTAGCCGCAGGGTACTGCAAGAAATCCTGCTGATGCTTTTTTAATAGATGCCTGGTAATCCTTTGGATACTAGGGTTTTTCATCTCAAATATAGCCTGTGTGATATTATCCATCATCTGTTCCTGACTTACAGGTGCTGTTTCAATCAAATCAGCTACATTCACGTTCTCGTGATCTTCTTTAGGCTTTATCTTACGAATTTTAAGCTGATTTCGGCCCCGGTAATGATGAATATCCCCAAGGACCCTTACGATGCTTTGAGGGGTGTATAGGCCCTCATCATCTGTTGAGGCATCCCACAGTTTTGCTTCAATTTCGCCGCTCTTATCTTGGAAAATCAATGTCAAAAAAGGTTTGCCATTGCTTGCAATGCCTTTTGTTGCTGTTTTGATAAGTAAATGAACATCAACTTGTTCTCCCACTTCGAAGTGGAGAATCCCCTTCTTCATCTTTACTTCCCCCAGTCAAAATTTTTGTATGCTTTGTGTTCGTTAATGGCTTGTAATGATTAGATCCACTCTCATTATGAAGTAGGTTCAACCTCTGTCCTTCTCTTTTGTAGCCATATTTTTGTCACTATCAATCCGAACAGCATGATGCATGCTCCGAATAAATAAGGAATATGGATGTTGATTTCAAAGAATATCCCGGCTAAGATAGGGCCGGCCACATTTCCAAGGCTAAGAAAGGAATTATTGAGGCCCATGACAAGCCCCTGTCTGCTACCAGCGAGTTTGGAGATGAACGAATTCAAGGATGGCCTTAGTAATGAGTTCCCTAAAAAGAAAAGACAGGTAGTCAATAGGACCGTTTTAAATCCTGTGGCAAGAGTCATCAGCACAAACCCAATCGCGCTGATCAACAAAGCACTTGTCACCACCCTTTCTTCCCCAAAACGTTTCGTCAATCTGCCAACAAGTGCCCCCTGGACAATGGTTCCAACCAAACCGACAATCAAAATAATCAAACCCACTTCGCTAGGGTTATAATCATACCGTTGCATGGTATAGTATCCAAAGATAGATTGGAAGTTGGCCAAGCCAAAGCTCATGATAAAAACCAGGATCAACAAGAAGCCTACAGGACTTTTCAGCGCTTTATACATGACGATAAATTGATTGTCTCTCTTTTCGCCCTCTGTTAAAAGAGCATCCTTATCGCGTTTTTCTTTAGGGTAAGATTCAGGCAAAATCAAAACGGATACAATCCCTGCAATAGTTGCTGCAATACCTGCCACAAGAAAAGGAAGGGATAAATCGTATTCTGCTAGCCACCCTCCTATCCCAGGCCCTACTACGATACCAAGTCCCATGGCAGCTCCCATGATCCCCATGCCCTGTCCTCTTTTTTCTGAAGAGGTGACATCGGAAACATAGGCCATGGCTGTCGGCATCAGTGCCGAACCAAATGTCCCTGCAAGGATTCTGGAAAGAAACAACATCCCCAATCCATTCGCATAAGCAAAAATGAATTCAGCAATCGCAAAACCGAATAGTCCAATCGTTATGAGAGGCTTTCGTCCAACCTTGTCTGAAAGCCTTCCCCACATAGGTGCAAACAAGAATTGCATAAAAGCAAAAACAGCTACTAGCAGCCCTAATGTTCTGGCATCCGCACCAAATTTATCGATATAAAAAGGTAAGATCGGTATGACTAAGCCTATTCCGACCATGACGATAAATAAATTGAAACTTAATAGAATTAACGGTGCTTTACTATTTTTCACACTATCACTCATTCTGGTTATCCTTTCAACATGCTACTCTTTACCTTTCTAAGCATAGCACTTGTTTCTTCCATTCGGCAATGGGATGGAACCAAATTCAATCATAGGTTGAATACATACCGACAGCGGGGATGTCAGTGAAAGAAAAGACACTATTTGAGACTTCTTTTGAGATCTTTTCTTTCGTCTGTTGATGACAAGTAAAAAAGATAAACTGATTTCCGTTTCTAGCCAATCGGTTCATCAATGCAATAGCCAGGTCTGCTCTTTTCTGATCGAAATTGACAAAGCTGTCGTCCATTATAAACGGAAATGTTTGTTCTTCACTCCAAACCTGGGCCAAAGCAAAACGGATGGAAATGTATAGTTGTTCAATAGTTGCCTGACTTAACTCTTTCGGTTCAAAGATTGATCCGTCTTTATGCTCCACTATTATCTTTCTTTCATGTTGAGTGTCGTGGATTCCAATATAATTTCCATCTGTAAGGAAAGCGAAATGCTCGGTTGCTTGTTCTAGAACTTTAGGAAGCTTAACTGTTCGATAATAATCCATCGTCTGTGTAAGAAGATGCTTAGCGGTAGCATAAACTGCCCACTTACGAGCATGAAGTTGTAAAGCACTTTTTGACAGTTCTAATTGCTGGACAGCTTCTGAGTAAGTACCACCTTCCTCAAGGTTACGTATGGTTTCATAGACAGCGGTTCTTTTTTCAAGCAGCTGTTGTTGATGGTCATTGAGGGCTCTGAGTTCACTTTCTAACTTATCTTTGCTAGTTATCCAACTATCCATCGGCTTACTTTCTTCAAGTGTGATATCGTAAGCATTTTCCAGTTGCTTTAATTGGCTGACTACCAAGGAACATTCCCGATCAAGCTCTTTTTTTTCAGAATGCTGATGATTTTTCAAACGAAAAGCATCTTCATCACTAACTCCTGCTTGCTCAAACAATAATTCAATCTGTTTCTGAGCATCTTTAATATGAACAGTAAAGGTTGCCTTTTCCTCTTCTAACTCCGAAATGGTTTCTTGGAGATTGATCGACCTCAACCGCTTGTTGTGTTGTTCGTTCAATTCCTTCCCTACTTGACTGATAATTTCTAAGGCAGGAGCATATTTGTCCACCCATTTAAGATCTTCTACCATTTCTGAAACGTGTTGATCGAACTCTTTTACAACTTGCTCGTAATGCTTCATTCTCTCTGTTAACGCCTTTCTGTCAACAATGGCGCCCTTTAGAATGATCACCTTTTCAAACGCTTCCTCCATAAAGGAATGGGCGATATGGACAAGCTTGGTGGTGTGAGCCCATTTTTTCCAATTCTCCTCGAATAGGAATTTATCCTTTTCCCACTCCTCAAATTGTAAAATGATTTTCTGATAGGCCCTTTCATTTTGTGAAAGGAGCAGCCTCTCCTTTTGCAAAAGATGTTTCACTTGTTCTTCCTTTGCAAGTGCCTGCTGATTTGCTTCCATTTTTTCAAACACACCTGTTGCATAGAAGCGCTCCATCAGTTTTTCCAGCTTGCTCTGATGTTCTTCTTTTTCTTTATTCAACTCTTTCCACAGCAAATCTGGTTCACCTTGTTTAGTAGAGATAAAGGTCAAGACGCCAACTAAAAGGAAGAGAAGTAGAGCAAGTAGATACTGGTTAAATAGAACGAGTGTAATAGCAGCGGTTATACCAAATAATAGCGATGCTGTTACACTAATTCTCTTTTTCTTCTTTTTTGAGTGGATGATGTTTTCCTGACCTTTAAGCTGCCTATTTATCTGGGATAAAAGTTGCTCGGTAACATGCATCTCTTTTTCCAAGCCATCTTTTCCCTGTTCCGTAACGGCTTTTTTCAAGCGTGTCACTTCATCCTCCGGAAGCAGCTCTTTTTCCAGGCTTGCCACTCTTTCCTCCTGTAACTCCAACTCATCTTTTGTAACCTGGAATTGATCATCCAGTCGTTGTTTTTGAATGGAGAGCTCATGATGCTTCTTTATCAGCTCTTTTAAAATTGCTTTGGAAGCTAAGCTGGTATTGACCCCTGTAATAGCAGTATCTTGAAATCCACTCCAATCCAATTCATTCTTCCAGTCCGCAATTTGACTATCCAGTCTTTCTTTTTCTGCCGATAGCAGCTCCAATTGGCTTTTTGCCTGTTCATAGGTTGAACGTTTGGAAGACAAATCCTTCCATGCTTCCTCTTTTTGCAATAGCCCCCGGTCCACCTGAAGTTCTTCCAAATCCCTTTTTCTCTCCACGATATCTTTAGACAATTTATCTAATTTCGTCAGGTAAAACACTGCTTCGTTTTGCCATTTCTCAAGCCTGGCCAAACCATCCACCGGAATGGTGTCTATATCACCGAACTCTTTGATTTGATAGCGAAGGAGCTCAGCTTGGTTAACTAATGGCTGAATGGCAAGCATAGCTTCCACAAATTTGATCTCATTGGTTTTTTCTACTTTTTTCAGCTGGTAGTCCTTGAGTAGATCATCGTAATTCGCTGCCTCTGTTTGCAGTTGTTCATATTCTTCGATCTTCGTTTTCCATAACTGAACTGATTTTTCCTCTTCTTTCAATCTATTTAATAGTTTATTTATTTCAGGCTTTCTTCCGTTAGGCTTGAAGAGGTCCTCCTGCTCTTTATTTAACTCATTTGATAGCTTTTGAAGTTGGTCACTTCCTATCAAGCCAGATGAAAAGAGATACCCCCCAAGCTGATCTGCATCAATCAAGTTGAGATTCTGTAAATCCATGATATTAAAGGAAAAGATCCCTTTATACATCGTTTTATCCAATCCACCCATGATATCATCCAAGCTACAATGGTTCCCCCGGTCGTCCAATACGGTAACATGACCAGAAGATTTTCCTGCAACCCGCTCTATGGAAATTGTGCGCTGATCCTTTGTTTCTATGATTAATTTTCCGCCGTATTTGTATCCCTTCTTGGGAAGATAACGTAAGTCCTGTTGATTTTTGGCAGGAAACCCGAAAAGAACTGCATGGATAAACGCCATGATCGTGGACTTTCCCGCTTCATTTTCTCCATATACCACCTGTATGGCTGGAGAAAAATCGTCCACTTTCACATTCTCCAATTTCCCGAATCCGTATATATGCAAAGCTTTTATTTTCAACCCGTTCACCTCTTTTCACTCTCAAGGAATCTTGTCATCAACCATTGCTCCGCTTCTTCAATGACAGCCTCTTTTTCTCCTTCTTCTAACCGATCCAAATAATGTCTTGCATCTGAATGTCTATACAAGGAAGAAATGACCTCATCCAAATCTTCCAACTGACCCAATATGGAATAAAAATCCCGGTAGAAAGTCTTTTCCTGAAGACTCTCCCTTTCAAAAGCAACCGTGGTCCTGACCTGAATGGAGTATATATACATGAAAGGTTCTTTGTAGTTCTGTCCCTCATTTAAAAGGGCTAGCAGATCTTCCTGCTGGTGTTCATTTTGAAGGGATTGGTGTAGCTCGCCACTATCTTTAAAGATAAGTCTTATCAGCTTACTTTTTTCTGATTCCTCTCCTGCATTCAAAGTTTCTCTTGTAAGATCCAACAGTTGATCCAGCGTCTCCACTCCATAGATCGAAACTTCCACTTCGTCCCAGTGGATAGTGGACGTTACAATGTATTCGAGCTTTGCTTCCTCTCCTTCTGTTAACTCCACGATGTAACAGCCTTTGTCTCCTGTTTCCTTTCTGTTTCTTCCTTGGATATTGCCGGGATAAACAATGGGAGGATGCTGATGAAGAATTTCCCGTTTATGTATGTGCCCAAGCGCCCAATAATCGAATTCCTTCTCCAATAGTTCCGGGATGGAAAATGGCGCGTAGGGGTCATGATCCTCCCTCCCAGAAAGGTTTCCATGAAGCATCCCAATATGAAAAGGAGCAGTTGTGTCAGGTTTTCTATAATGCTTGGTCATATTCTCTGTCATATGCCTTCTGTTGTAGCTGAAGCCATATATGTTGGCCAGATGTTCCCCATTTTTCATATATTTCTCACATTCAACTTTTTCGTTAAAAACATGAACATTTTCAGGGTAACGGAAAAAACGATGGCTCTCTGTTATATAATCATGATTTCCATGAATAATGAATACTTGGATCTCCGCTTGTCTCAGTAGCAGGAATTCCTTTCTGAGAGTTGCTTGGGCAAATAGGCTCCTTTGCTCTAAATCAAATAAATCCCCTGATAATAGAAGAAAATCCACTTGTTTTTTGATTGCCATATCAACAAGGTTGGTTAATGCACGGAATGTACTGTTTTTTATTTGATGGAAAATCTCTGGTGGGAGATGTGTCAGCCCTTTGAACGGACTATCCAGGTGAAGATCTGCCGCATGTAGGAAACGAATTTTTTTCATCATTTTATTTTACCTCTTATTATTTTCTTTAGTTTAGAAACTCTTTTCTTTAGGCTCTTTTCTCAAAACTCCTGCTTTTTATAATAAGATATTCGGTAACAGAGTTTTTTCTCAAAAACTTAAAATAACCTTACTTTATTTTACCACGGACAAAATACGAATGCACGTTCGGTAGGTGAATTTTAATTTTAGTAGTTCAATTGCCGACTTTCTACCTGTGTAAAGAAATAAGCTAAAAAAGCACATGGATACCGACGGCCGGTTCCATGTGCTTTTCATCTTCTTATTTATCTTTTGTAAGCTGCAATGCTTTTTTAATGTCTTTTAACGAGGAAGATTTTCCATACATAAGGACTCCCCCACGATACACTTTTGCTCCAAAGATTGCTAAAAGGACGATGGTAGCCATTAAAAGTCCAATGGATAGACTGATTTCCCATAATGGGACGTTCAACATTCCTACGCGGAGGAACATGATCATTGGCGCAAAGAATGGAATGAAGGAAGTAACTTGAATAAAGGAATTGTCTGGATTACCTAAACCAAACATAGATATCATGAAGCCTGCAACGATCAATAATGTCATCGGCATGATCATCTGTTGTATTTCTTCAATTCTGCTGACAAGTGAGCCTAGGAAAGCCGCAAATGTAGCATATAGGAAGTAGCCTAACAAGAAGAAAACGATCGCATAAACAAATGTTGCAATAGGCAAGTCCCCTACTCCCAGGTATTCAAACATGCCACCTGCCCCTGCCATACTGTCAAGGTTCCTGCTTAGCGAAGTGTATCCAATGATAATCCAAAATGCCAGTTGCGTTAAACTCAGCAAGGCAATTCCTAATATTTTTCCGAACATATGCATGATCGGCGATGCTGATGAGATAAGTATTTCCATGACTCGTGAGGATTTTTCCACGGCCACTTCTGTCGCAATCATACTAGCGTATAGGATTACTGAAAAGTAAATCACAAATAACAGGACATATACCAGTCCACGTGCCTGGTTTAGTTCTTCAGCAGACTTTGCTGATTCCTCCAATGCAACTACATCAAAGGTGATTGGTGTATATAATTGTGCAATTTGTTCTTGTGATAATCCAAGTTGGCTGGTTGCCAGCTCGTTTTTAACTTGTTGAAGCATGGTTTCCACTTGCATCATCGTTTGAGAATCGGTAATCGAAGCAGCTTTATATACCCCCGAAGGCAATCCATCTTGATCGGTGGAAAGGACAAGAAGCCCATCGTAATCACCGTCGGTAACTTTCGTCTCCGCTTCCTCTTCATTGCTTACCATATCCAATTTCAGGTTGTTGTTTGGAGTCATGGAAACCTGCTGTTCCAATAATGGAGCGATGGTGCCCTCCTCATCATAGACAGCTACCGTTTTTTCTTCATCTTTGTCAAAAATATCAATAATAGATTGGATATTCGTAACACCGATAATCAGTACGGTTGTTATCAATGTGGAAATAATAAATGATTTAGATTTCAATTTGCTCATGTAGGTGTGCATTAAAATAATCCAAAACTTATTCATGATACGAAGCACCCACCTTTTCTATGAAAATATCATTCAAGGAAGGCTCCTCCAAGATGAACTTCCTGATATAGCCTTTACCCGTAATTTGTTGCAGTAAGGTTTGTGAAACATCTTCATCGTCAACTTGAAGGATCATCCCTTCTGCAGTTTGTTTTGTTTTCGTCACCCCAGGGACATTTGCCAGGTATCCCAAGTCAAAGTCTGCGTGTATGACGACGTTTTTCTTACCGAATGAACGCTTGATGTCCCTCAAGGAACCATGTACAACAGGTTGACCATGATGCATGATACACAAATGCTCGCACAGCTCTTCTACATGTTCCATCCGATGGCTGGAAAACACGATGGACGTCCCTTGTTTTTTAAGGTCCACTACTGCTTCTTTCAACAATTCTACATTCAATGGATCCAATCCGCTAAAGGGTTCATCCAATATCAAAAGCTTTGGATTATGGATTGTAGAAGCTATGAACTGGATTTTTTGCTGATTTCCTTTTGAGAGCTCTTCCACTTTTTTATTCAAATATTCCGGAACCTTGAAACGCTCCAACCAGTAATCAAGCTGCTTTAGGATTTCTGTTTTATCCATTCCCCGGAGCCTGCCTAAATAAATCATTTGATCCTTTACGGTTAACTTTGGATAAAGCCCTCTTTCTTCTGGCAAATATCCGACCAAATGGCTTTCTCTATATGTAATCGGCTTCCCTGCCCAAGATACTTTCCCATCTGTGGGCTCCAATAATCCTAAAACCATTCGGAATGTGGTTGTCTTACCGGCACCATTCGCCCCTAGGAAACCAAACATTTCGCTTTCCGGTATTTCCAAGGTCAAATTGTTGACGGCCACATGCTTCCCAAATTTCTTGGTTACACCTTCTATCTTTAATGCCATGTCGTAATCCCTCCTATGCTATCTGTTACCTTTACGTATAAGGTAGGTGAATAGTTTCATTATAGTTGATTCTTTTTTCATTTAAATACATTCTATCACTTTTACAATCTGAGAAACTTCTAGTAGAATATAGATAATGAATTGCTATTCAGTCAGAAGACATGGAGGGGACACTGATGGGAAGATATATGTTAACGGCCTTTAGCAAAAGCGGGGAGACACTTCTGGATGAAAGCTTAGAGGCTGCGACAGAGAAAGAGGCAAAGGAACTAGGGGAAAAGAGATTAGAAGAAATGAATCTATTGGACACTACCCACCGCTGCACAAATGCAAGTGGAAAGCTGGTTCTTTTTCATAGGTAATGAATATAATATCAAAAGCTTGGAGAATCTCTACTTCTCCAAGCTCAGTGTGTAGACAAATCTTAAAATAATGAAATTCCCTGGTTGATCGGAGTGGAAGGAGCGAAGACTCCCGCGGGAGGAAGGGACATGTAAGACCCCGCAGGCGTAGCTGAGGAGGCTTACGGACCGCCCGCTGGAAAGCGAAGCTCCTGCAACGGAGATCAACTGTTCCAACCAATAACTTATCTGCTTAAAAGTTTGTCAACAGTCTGAGCTTGGAGAATCTTTACTTCTCCAAGCTTTTTTGTTTATTATGGATCCTAGAAGCATCTAGTTCACTTTCCAGAAAATTGAGGCTTTCTTTTTTCCACGAAAGCTCTTATCCCTTCTTTATGGTCTTGTGATTGCCTCATTCTGCGCTGAGCATTCTTTTCTAAGTCAAGAATTTGCTCTAAGCGCGGCAGGGATAGTTTTGTAAGAATTGCTTTTGTTTCCAGCATGGCTTGCAACGGTGCCTGGGTAAGTGCAGTAACTCTTTGGGAGATTTCCTCCTCCATTTGGTCAGCTGCCAAGCTGTCCACAAGCCCTAATTGGAGGGCTTCTTCTGCAGATATTGTTTTTCCTTCCCAAATCATCTGTTTGGCCTTCGCCTCTCCAAGGCGCTTTTCCATGAAGAAGTGGCCGCCCCCATCCGGGATCAGTCCAATTTTTATAAAATTCATGGCAAGCTTAGTGGAATTGTGGGCAACAACAAAATCACTTGCAAGCGCAAAGCTCAAACCCAGCCCTGCGGCTGCACCATGAAGGGTACTGATAGTGATTTTAGGCATGGTATAAAGCTTGGTGATGATCGAACCGATCGTATCCATCACTTGATCGAAGTCTCCACCTACATTCTCCTGGAGCATCATTTTGATATCCCCTCCGGCACTGAAGGCATTTCCGCTTCCCTTTACCACCAGAACTTTCGCATCATTGTACGATATCTCTTCCAATACATGTTCCAATTCCTCAAGCATCTCGACATTCATCGCATTCAACGACTCCGGCCTATTCAACTCCAAAACCACAACAGGACCTTGATTCAACACATTAACCGTACCCATACAAACACAACCTTTCTTGTTATTGGATTTTAGATTGAATATTCAGAAATATTAAAGTTCTGTGCGGGGGTCAGACCCCCGCAGGAGTTTCTCTCTCAATCTCGAATAATACCTTTACTGTTGCCTAGGAGGACTTGTTTGCCTTTTTGGTTGGTGTAGATGGATGTTACGTTGAGTTGTTTGTAGCCCGCTTGTTGTTGGACATTGGTGAGGGTGGCTTCACATGTTATGGTGTCGCCTGTAAAGACGGGACGGAGGAATTCCATATTCATTTCTCTTGCGATGTAATTCAGTTCTCCCCCTATTTTGGTACCGATGCTTGCAGTTAACAGACCATGGACCATTAATCGACCATGTTCATCCTTTTCTACATGATGCCTGCCTTGATCTCCTGAAACTTCTCCAAATTGAAGTGTTTCCTCCACTGTGAACGTTCTGGAGTAAGTCAGTACTTCCCCTGTTTCAACCTTCATCTCGTTCCCTCCCTCATTTAATATATTAATAGTATAATATGAAAACGCTTAAAAATGAATGATTATTCACTCATTATACTCAAAAAAATAGGTGGGGACTTGCCCCACCTTCACTTTACAACAATTATTTAGAAAACAATTCTTCCAACATCCGAATTTTTTCGTCCGTATAGTGTTCAAAGCCATCATTGTATGATTTAGGATCTTTTGGATTGGCAAAGCGAGTAATCTTTCCTGTTTCAGGGTGAACAAACTTACTCGATGCTCCACACCCTAGTCCAATGATCGTTTGCTTCTCTTCCATGATCATAATGTTATAGATGCTATCCTGACCAGGTAGTGCATATCCTACATTCTCCAAATTGCCCAAGATATTTTTCTGGCGATACAAATAATATGGTACATAGTTGTGGGTAGTGGTCCACTCAGTCGCCATATCCATCATCTTCCCGATTTCATGACGGTCCGCCACCTTATAGCGATTCTTATTTTGGGTCATTTCAGAAGCACGTTTGAAGGATAATGTATGGACAGTCAATGATTCAGGCATCAATTTTTCCGTCTCTTCCAACGTATGCGCGAACTCCTCTACACCTTCACCAGGCAGGCCGATGATCAAGTCCATATTGATATTATTCATACCCATTTCCCGTGCAAGGTGGAATTTATCAATGGTTTCCTCCACGGTATGATGGCGCCCGATCGCTTTTAAAGTTTCTTGTGTATAAGACTGCGGGTTGATGCTGATTCGATCAATGTTCCACTTTTTCAAGACTTCTAACTTCTGGGGCGTAATGGTATCCGGACGTCCTGCTTCCACTGTCACTTCACGGACCTTTTCCATGTCTGGGAAAGAAGCATACATTTGCTCATAAAGCATGTCCATTTCTTCTGCTGTGATACTAGTAGGGGTTCCCCCGCCGTAATATACAGTGGTGATTTTGATGCCTTTTTCCTTTAACCATGCACCGATAGCATCTATCTCATGATGGAGGCCACCAAGGAAGGAATCCACTTTTCCCTGCTTTCCATTGATTGCATAGGCAGGGAATGTACAATATGCACATTTGGTTGGACAGAATGGTATCCCGATGTAAATACTGACCTCATGTCCTAAATCATGCAAATCAGGCACAACATCAAGCTGGCGATCTACAATTTGCTGCATCAGCTCAATTTTTTCATCTGTAATCAAATAGTCTTCCCGCAGCTGGTTGTGGACCTTTTCTTGTGGCTCCCCCTTCTGAAGCTTAGAATGAAGAAGTTTTGTCGGACGAATTCCTGTTAAGATCCCCCATTTCTGAATGATCCCTGTGTGTTCTTGTAAGAGCGTCAAATAAACATAGGACACCGCTTGCTTTTTTCGGCGAAAGCTCTCTTTTTCATCTGAACCTCCAAGGTCCTTTTCGTGGGAACAGGTTAATTCGCCTAATACACCATGCACTCTAAAAATGGAACCTCCGTTATCTTCGACAGTAAAAGAAACTTCCAGCTCGGAGGAGGCACTTTCCCCAAGCACCAATTCGGTTTCTTCAAAAAATAAATCCGCAATCAAAGATAACGGACGTTGATATCTATCATCATGTAATCCTTTTATAGCAATCTTCAAGTTAATCACCTTTCACACTTGCATTTTCTTTGCAAGATTTTCACTCTCACTAGTGTAACGGATGTGGTGCACGCATATCAAGATAATACCACTGGAAAAGAAGCAAGTTTCCTGTTTTCTGTACTGGTATCTGGTAGGGAAGTTCTGAATTGGAGTTCCATTCACCTTCTATGACACGCGTTTTTCCTCCCGCTCTCTCATTTCGCGTTCCATTCAACCTCTTTGACACGCGTTTTTACTCCTGCTCTCTACTTTCGCGTTTCATTCACCTTCTATGACACACGTTTTTACTCCCGCTCTCTACTTTCGCGTTTCATTCACCTTCTATGACACACGTTTTCCCTTCCGTTCTCTCATTTCGCGTTCCATTCAACCTCTATGACACGCGTTTTTACTCCCGCTTTCTACTTTCGCGTTCCATTCACCCTCTATGACACGCGTTCTCACTCCCGTTCTCTCATTTCGCGTTCCATTCAACCTCTATGACACGCGTTTTACTCACGCTCTCTACTTTCGCGTTCCATTCACCCTCTATGACACGCGTTTTCCCTTCCGCTCTCTACTTTCGCGTTCCATTCACCCTCTATGACACGCGTTCTCACTCCCGCTCCCTAATTTCGCGTTTCATTCACCTTCTATGACACGCGTTCTCCCTCCCGCTTTCTACTTTCACGTTCCATTCACCTCCTATGACACGCGTTTTTCCTCCCGCTTTCTACTTTTGCGTTCCATTCACCTTCTATGACACGCGTTTTCCCTCTCGCTTTCTACTTTCGCGTTCCATTCACCTTCTATGACACGCATTCTCACTCCCGCTTTCTATTTTCGCGTTCCATTCATCCTTAATGAGGGCTGTTTTAGTAAGCATTGTTGCTTTATCGTATTTATCCACCAACCGAACTATTCCTTGCTGTCATGCTCTTTTCCAGTTGTATAATATTAGTGCTTTTATAAGCGTAAATAGTCCAATTGCTCACAATTAACTAGCAAATAGCAACAATCTTTGAGAAAAGAGCGCTAAAAAAAAGACAAACCCCATTTCTAGAGTCTGCCTTTATATGTCTATATTTTCATTTTATTTAAGAACGCAATGCGTTGCTGTTTGCGGAAATGTTCTTTGATCATATAGGCTACGCCGTTTTCGTCATTTGTCCTGGTTATCCAGTCAGCAGCAAGCTTTACCTCTTTCGGTGCATTGCCCATGGCCACACCAAGCCCCGCCACCTCGATAATTGGGAGGTCTTCCATCGTATCACCGATGACTACCATTTCCTGTGGCCCTATTTTTAGAACTTCACCAAGGGCAAGTAAGCCATCCATTTTTGTTCCCCCATCAGGGAGGATATCAACTTTCCCATCGGCATGAACAAGAATTTCAATACCTTTAAATGCAGATTTCAGGGTGGTTAATACCCGTTCTCTTTCCTCGGGTTCTGTAAAATAGATCTCTATCTTTGGTGGGGCAATCGGATTATCAATCAGCGTGTCGCCTAATGACTCTACAAACTGCATTGGATAGATCAATGGATCACTGGAACCGAGCACCGCTCTCGCCATTAAATTATTGGCTCCCCGCAGTCTGTTTCCAATGGAATAGCGTTCGTGGAGAATTCGAACGGTGCAGTCATAATTTTCTAGCACCTGCACAAGGTTAAAGGTTTTATCCTCCGATATGCGTTTAACATGAAGTGGTTGTTCCAGTTTAGAAGCAATAAACGATCCCCCGTGTGTCACTAAAAAAGTATCAAGCTTTAGGGATTTGGCCACTTTTTTTGCAAATGCAAAGTTCCGGCCGGTCACCAGTGTGACGTAGACTCCCTTTTTTTTCACATATTCTATCGCTTCTTTCGTTTCCTTTGCCAATCTTCCATTTGATTTCAATAGCGTTCCATCTATATTGATGGCGAGCAGGCGGTATATCATGGAGAGACCTCCTTATCTAAGATGTTTGTACTTATTGATATGAGTATGAGGAAATTCGGGGAATTAGAACATGGGGAGCTTTAACGGGCAAGAAAAAAACGCACCATTTAAAGTGCGTTTTTCCTATCGAGCTGCTAATTAGTTAGCTGCATCTACATTGCTATATAATTCTTCAAGAGGCTTCATGATGATCTTGTTTAGTTCGCTTACCATCATGCTCATTTGTTGCTCTGCTTCCATAAGCTTCGCAATCGCTTCGTTCTGTTGCACTAGTGCTACAGTTTTTTGAGCTTGTTCTACTTCCTCTTGTGAAATTTCTTGCCCGCTCATTTGCTTTTGTTGAAGTTCTAGTTGGATGTTGCGGAAGTTTTCGAACATTCTTTTTGTCGTCTCGTCTGCGAAAACCTCTTTATATAAATTTTGTAGGTTTTTGAACTCATCACTTTCTTTTACTGCTGTTTCTAAGTTATACGCTACATCATACACATTGTTTGCCATTTGTACGTCATTCCTTCCTTTTTTGCCCATCTTTCAGGCATGCTAGTGACCAGTATAACAAACCTGCCAATGTCATACAAACCAAAAGGGTCTTTCCGAATGGCTGTTTTCGTAAACTTTGTTTTGATCAGGTCACTTTACAAAGTTTGCTGCACTCAACCAACCGTTATTCCCCTAACGGGACCCCCTCACGTTGCACTCCTATCTACTCTTAAAGAATCAAGACCAGCATTCCTTGCAGGAACCCGATAAGACCGCCCAATAAAGCTCCAAGGTACGTTATTAATTTTAATTCTCGTCGGGATACAGAAAGGACCATTTCCTCGACTTCCTGCAGGGAAAAGGATTCCACTTGATCTCTCACCACTTCCTCAAGTTTCAATCTTATAAGAAGTTCTTCGAGTTTCTCCAGCAAGAGTTCGCTTCCTGTGGAGAAAGCGGCTGGAACCAATTTCTCCATCAACCATGGATAGATAGGTTCGATTGCTTCCTTCACCGTTTTGTTCATCCATTTTGGCACATCCACCGTGCGTTCTACTACTGTATGAAGGGAAGAAAGAATTGACTCTCTGGAGATTCTATTTTCCAAATCCTGAACCTTCATCTCTTTCAGTTTATTCCATTCACGGTATAAAACATTTATCAGGACATCTTTAGTGCCATCATGTTTGAGGAATTTAATGATTTCAGGTTGAACCTTATCAACAAGGGGATAGTTGCCCATGAACATTTGGACGACACTTCCCAATTTTCCTCTTGTTGCAATGAAATCATTGATCATTTTGGTCAGCTGCCGCTTTCCTTCCAGACTCTCAAAATGATGGATCGCCTTGTTAAGGATGAACTCCGAAACTGCCGGAATGTTACTTTCCACAGAATGAAGCAAATGTGCGGGTAATACCTGTTGGATGGGTTTTGTGCGCAACTCGGTCATGACCTCTTCGTATTTACTTTCCACGATTTTGTACAAATTCTCTTTGAAAAGAGCTTCAGCGTCCTCTATACCGAACTTGGCCAATACTTCCTGCACACTAATCCCTTTTTCCAAATAACAGTCAATCTCTTCTTTAATCCACTCTTCCGATTTCTCCTGGAAGGTACTGTTCATTAGTTTTCTTTTCATGCTTTCTGCTGTCAGGAGGTGCTCCATTACCAACTTTCCGAGTTGGTCCGCTAGTTCTGAACGTCTTTTTGGGATCAATCCCGGTGTAAATGGAACTCTTTTTCCAAAAAGAAAAATTGGCTTATATGGGCGGAATAACATCCTTATTGCAAGGGAATTGGTGACTCCACCAATCAATGCCCCGATCCCCATCATCAATAAAATTACAAACAAGATATCCATCTATCGTCAACCTCTTTCCAATCACCGATTTATCTTTTCATCAATACTATAGATTGCGGGGCAAATTCCCCAGTTTATCAAATGATGCCTAACCTTATATAAAAATGAGGGAAAAACATGAATTTTCAAGCAGTCCGAGTAATTCCTATCGAAATTAAATCACTTGTACCAATTATACAAATAAGTGGAGCTTTGGCAAAAAAATTAAAGCTTCCTGAAAATATATCAATGTGCACTGTCCAATGCAGCCGGAATACAATCACCTGTAATATCGTAAATATCAATATAGAAGGAAATGAATTGAGAATGGATAAATCCATTCAAGAATCATTACTCTTATTTGAAGAAGAACGAATATATCTGATCAGTTATGACATAGAAAATAACAAGCTTCATATTGGGCCGGTCATTGCACTATTAACCGAAATCGCCATTAACGAAGACGATCTGATTGATCTTAAATCTATAGAAGAATACTGCATGGAACTAGCCAATTATTCAGAAGATATAGGAGCCATCTTCTATGTATTCACACTTCAGAAACAGAGGATGGACAAAAGCATGGAAGGATTCTATCTTGACAACAATAGCTGGAACAAAGCCCTTCTGCCCTACCCTCAAATCGTACACAACCGGCTTCATAAACGTACGAATGAGAGGAGTGAAATGTTTCAGCAATTTACCGAACAATTACAAGAATGGAACATTCCTTATTTCAATCATCACTTTCTTAATAAATGGACCGTTCATGAACAGCTTTGCGCGGTGGAACATCTGCTTCCATATTTACCAGAGACGGCACTCTTTTCTGCGACACAGCTTGAATCATGGCTTGAGAATTATTCCATGGTATTTTTAAAACCAATTAACGGCAGCCAGGGAAAGCAGATCTTCAAAGTATGTAAAACACCTGATGGATATTCCTTGGACTACTCTTCTCTTCAGCAACAGATAACTCAAACATACAGCAGTTTCCATGATTTGTACAAGCGACTTTCCACTCATACAAAGAAAAGGCAATACATTCAGCAGCAAGGATTGAATCTACTTCACTTGGATGGCAGACCTGTAGATTTCAGATATTTATGCCATCGCACTGAAGATGATCGCTGGCAAGTGACCTCCTCGACCGCCAGGGCTTCCAAAAGCGGGTCGTTTGTTTCTAACCTTGCTCAAGGAGGAGAGATGCTTTCAGTCAATCATGTGCTGAGCACTCAATTCACTCCCAAGGAAATGCCCCAGATCCGTAAACACCTTAAAGAGCTTGCCTTGGAAGTGGCAAGGGAAATCGGCGCAGGGTCACAAGGACTATTTGGAGAGTTGGGAATTGACCTTGCATTAGATGTATCTGGTCATCCTTGGATCATCGAAGTGAATACAAAGCCTTCCAAAAACCTTGATCAGCCGACAGGTAACAGGAAGATACGCCCCTCTGCCAAAGCAGTCATCCTCTATTGCCTTTATTTAATTCACGAACATATAAAGGAGAGATAACATGATTACCCTAGGTATCCTCTCATTTTCACAACCAAGTCCATATCTTACTAAAATTGCTGAACATGCGTTAAATAAGAATGTCAGAACCTGTTTCTTTTCTCCAAATCAATTATCAGCACCGATGTTATCAGGGAGAGTTTATTCTCCCGATAAAAAAATATGGGAGGACACCTCGTTTTCCCTTCCTTCTTTTATTTATGACCGTTGTTACTATGGAAACAAAGAAGCACATCTTTTTAAGACCCATACTGATGCACTGAAACAAAGAGAGGATGTTCACTTTCTCGGTTACGGCCTTCCCGATAAATGGGAAGTATATAAAACCCTTTCTTCCATACCTGATTTACAAAGCTATTTTCCCTCCACAAAGAAGTTGACTAGTGTTTCTTTTCTCCTGTCCCATTTTCACCACCACAACAATTGGTTGATAAAACCGGTAAATGGTTCCCAAGGCAGAGGCTTAATAAAAGTGGAGAGGCTAAGCGGACAATATGTAGTGAAAGAAGTCGTCCAGCCAGGAGAAAAACTTTTTGTATTCCGCTCACATGGTCAGTTGAAAAAATGGCTACATACTAGAATGAAGCATGCAGAATATATTTTCCAGCCTTATCTTCCTTTACAAGATAAAAAGAATATCCCATTTGACTTAAGGGTATTTCTGCAAAAAAACGATGAAGGAAAATGGACGGAAAGGGTTCGCGTCATCCGGACTGGTCCTAAAAATCATATCACTTCGAACTTGGCAGGCGGTGGCGAAATGCTTCCATTCTTTGTTCTTCTTCAGGGTGTGCCCTCTTCAAAAAGAAAAAAGTTGGAAGATCACTTGCAGATCATTGCAGAAATCCTACCCCCTGCTTTAGAAAGTAATATAAAGCCCCTATTTGAACTTGGCATAGATATCGGAATAGATCCCGATTATAATTTATGGATTTTAGATATTAATTCCAAGCCAGGTCATAAGATAGTAACAATGGCTTCCCCTTCTGTCCAGACAGAAATCTATGAAGCACCGAGCAGGTACTGTACGTACTTGGCATCTATCAAAAAGGTGACCTAATGGGAGTTGATAAAATGAAAGCCCTCTTACAAGTCAAATGCAGGGAGGATTTAAGGGACCACCAAATTCTTGTCCCGTTCAAAATCAGCAACATGGCGATAGAATCAGTAGCTTTTGGTACACATCAGTTTCCTTGTAGTGCAAGCCTTCATAGCGGACATTCACTAATTGTTTCTAAATCATTATTTGAAAGACTTTTAGTCCCATATGAAGGAAACATCCATGTCTTTGTCCATGAAGGAACACTGCATCTTGGACCACTGATCGGAATATTCACTGCTGGTTTTACTAGCTCCATCATCCGACCGATTGGGGAACGGTCTTTGTTTTTTTCAAAATTGCTTGCAACTGAGAGGAAAGTGGGAGCTTATATGTTCCTTTTTGGTGCAAACCATATCAATTGGGATGACGGCACCATGGAGGGGTTCATGTTTACTGAGCAAGGGTGGTGTAAAAAGACGGTGCCCTTTCCCCACGTCGTTTATGACCGTCTTCCGAATAGAAGGACGGAGAGACATAGGTTACTTGCGGAAACACGGGAAAAAATGCAAAAAGATTATGCCATCCCATGGTTCAACCCAGGCTTTTTCAACAAGTGGGATATTCATCAGAAGTTGATGATTGAAGAGAATATCGTCGATTACCTGCCAGAAACCCATAATGAGGTGACAATTGATAAAATAGAGAAACTTTTGTCCAAATTTCCGTTCATTTATTTAAAACCAACCAATGGAAGTTTAGGGTTAGGTGTCTTTAAAATAATTTACAACCGTGAAGAGGAAACCTATTATGCCCGTTATAAAACCGAGGAGTTTGTCAATAAACTTCAACGTTTCACCTCACTTGAAGCATTGTTGTCCCATATAATGAAAAACCGTGATCTTTCCGCCTATCTGATCCAACAAGGTATTCCATTATTAAAACTTGAGGAATCCTTCGTGGACTTCCGTGTGCACACGAACAAGGATGAAATTGGGAAATGGGTAGTGAGTGCTATGGCGGCTAAGCTTAGTGGGAAAGGCAGCATAACCACTCATGCAAATAGCGGTGGAATCATTAAAACCATTCCAGAAATTTTTTTGGATGCGAATGAGCAGGAAGCAGTAATCAGTAAATTATCCCACGCCTCCATACTAATAAGCGAAGCAATCGATACTCATATGCCTGGTTTCATCGGCGAAATAGGATTTGATTTTGGAATTGATAAGGATCATAGACTTTGGTTGTTTGAAGCCAATTCCAAACCAGGCCGCTCTATATTTTATCATCCTAAATTACGAAATGAAGATAATCTCACCAGGAAGCTTTCCATCGAATATGCAGTGTATTTAACAGAGAACACAATCAAGAATCCAGGAGGTGTTTTTTCATGACAGAACTTTATTATGAACTCGCCTCCCAAACCTGGTATCAGAACGTTGATCAGGAGGAAAAGGTGTCTCTTGGGAAGTATTTTTCCGTTCCCTATAAAAGTGAACATACGTCAAAACACCTCACCATTCCTTTTCTTCTGAAAGACTCAAAAGCAGGACCTCTTGTCGGAATATTGGCCAGCCCCAAAAAGGATGGTTTTGTAGGAAACATCGGACTATTCAAACGCATACAGGAAAATCTTCAGCAGCATGGTGGCCTTTCTATCGTATTCACTCCCAAGCACCTTACGGAGAATGGAGTCGACGGCTTCTGTTATCTGCCTCATCATGACCATTGGATAAGAATGCAGATTCCTTTGCCTGACATTATTTATAATCGTTTGTCACGATATGAGGATGAAAAGCTTTTTCTACATAACACGGAGAAGCTTGCATCTTTGTATCATATCCCGGTTTTCAATCCGCATTTTTTCGATAAATGGGAGTTATACCTTCAACTGCAGGATAATGATCAGCTTGTCCAACACCTGCCGAAAACGGACTTACTTACAGAAGATTCCTTAAGTGTGTTCTTATCAACCTACAAAGAAGTTTATATCAAAAAGCGAAAAAGCAAGAAAGGAAAAGGCATTTATCTGATAAGACGTAATGGGAATACTTTTTTACTGAGGACAACTTCGACGACAACCGTCCTATTCCCGTCTTTAACTAAATTGGCCCTCTTCCTTCAAAAGGAGGAAGCACTTGACTCCTATATTATCCAAGAAGCCATCCCCACCCTGCCCATGAAAGGGAAAAAGTTTGATTACCGGATCTTGGCCCACGCCAGCCATAATCGATTTACCATTACAGGTGTTGGGGTAAGATTGGCAAAAAAACAACAGGTTACCACCCACGTCCCTTCTGGGGGCGTAATCGTCTCAACAGACGACTTACCTGTCAGTACCGATCTTGAAACAATGGCACATCTCATTAATCAGTGTGGAAAACAACTTACCTCCTTTTACGATGATATTGGGGAATTCTCCGCAGATGTAGGGTTGACGAGGGATGGCAAACTTTATATTTTTGAACTGAACGCCAAACCGATGGATTTTGATGAGCCAGCTATTAAACAGCAGGCTGCCGAAAATATTACCAGGGTGTTTTATGAGAGGACGGAATATTCCCTGCAGGAATCCACTCCATGATGTAGAATATGGTTATAAGTAAAAAAACAGACATACTCTGGGGAGGAAACTTGCTTGATTTCTCACTTCCAACTGAAACCTTTATATCAAAACAACCAGCTACCGGGATGGCACCTTTCCTTCTTTTACAAAGGACACGCAGTTAAAGCCGTCTATCATAAAAACGGCTCAATTGAATGGCCAGAATCGCAGGCACTTTCCGAAGAGGAAAAACAGGCAGCTGAAGCACAGATCCATGAATTGATGCTATTCCACGTCTATGATTAAGAATCATTTTCCCTCCTTTAGATAAACTATCAATAAGGAGGGATTTTTTATGTCCGAAAAGAAAAAGACACCGGCAGGACCGCAATATGAAGGTCGTGAAGAATATTATGTAGATATCGACCGTTACATCAACGAAGGAATGGCAGGCGGATCAGTTTTCGAACGTGACCGCTACACCAACATCGAAGAAGCCCGCGACCTAGGAAAAGAAGAACCGCCGATCGAAAGGGATTGACCACAGATAACCTAACTAAATTTTAGTTTGTCAACAGTCTGGCTCTTCCTTTTGAGGAAGAGTTTTTATTCTTGGCCATCGAAACGAGCCAAATTCTTTGTTTGTCCTCGCCACTTCGCTATAATGAGGATATTCGCAGCATATAATCACTGCTTCAAAAGAAGAGGGATCAGAATGTACAATCAGTTAAAGAAATTATATAAAGATGCAATCATACAATCAACATCCCCCAACAATTTTATCCAATATACATGGTTCATCACGCCGCACAATGATTATTATGGAATAGAAAAAGAATCGTTGAACCAAAGGGACCTTCTTTTACTCGAAACTTTTTTAAAGAGGGTCGACGAAAACCAGCTTTCCATGTCAGATTCGGAAAAATGGTGGCATGAGTTGTTGTTCTTAAAACAACAGCCTGAAAGAGACCTTCTACAGAACTGGCAGAAATCTGTACGGTTAATTCATTTTCATTTTTCAGAACCATTGATGAATAAGGAAGAATGGAAAGAGGCACTCCTTGCATTTTTTGACAGGGACCTCGTAATCGTATGGGATAGCTTGACAAGTGGAGTGATTGTTGACTTCATGCCGGAAACCAAAGGGGATGAGCTTGTTTCCTTTTCTGATATTGTGGATACCACCGCCTCTGATTTTTACACAAATGTTAAGTTGTATATTGGGGCCTATACCAGTTCCCCAGATAAACTGACAGAATTGTATCAGTGGCAAGATCACTGCTTTTCTCTATCCATGCAAGGTAGGAAACATGGCAGCATACATACATTCGAGCATGCTCTTCCCTTTATTGTAACGGATAAATTGGGGACTCCCCACCTCTCCCACATCAAAACGATGTTTGGGACGATCCTTGAGGACGATAAGGAACTATTGCAAAGTGTAAAAATTTATATCGAGAATAATATGAATGTATCGCTCACCGCTAAGAAGCTATTCATGCACCGCAACAGCCTTCAATATCGGATTGATAAATTCATTGAACGTACAGGAATAGATATTAAAAACTTCCAAGGGGCGATGGCGGCCTACTTGGCCATCATCATCATGGAAAATGACCATAAAAGGTAACGTTGCACAAAGACGTGCCTTTTTTTTGTGCAACTTGTACATTTACGAAATGTAATCGTTTTCGGTACACTGTAAACAGATTAAGAAAACGATTTCATTAGGGGGAAGAAACATGGCAGAGTTACAATTAGAGCATATTTATAAAGTTTATGAAGGTGACGTAACAGCGGTAAAAGATTTCAACCTACACATTAAAGATAAAGAATTCATCGTTTTCGTAGGTCCATCAGGTTGCGGTAAATCGACGACTCTTCGTATGATTGCAGGTCTTGAGGAAATCTCCAAAGGTGAATTTGTAATCGACGGCAAAAGAATGAATGACGTTGCACCAAAAGACCGCGACATCGCAATGGTATTCCAAAACTATGCACTATATCCTCATATGAATGTATATGACAATATGGCATTTGGATTGAAATTACGTAAGTTCCCAAAAGAAGAGATTGATCGTCGCGTTAAAGAAGCAGCGGCAATCCTAGGTTTAGAACAATACCTTGACCGTAAACCAAAAGCATTGTCTGGTGGTCAACGTCAGCGTGTGGCACTAGGTCGTGCAATCGTCCGTGATGCAAAAGTATTCTTAATGGATGAGCCTTTATCCAACCTTGATGCAAAACTTCGTGTGGCGATGCGTGCGGAAATCTCCAAGCTTCACCAACGTTTGCAAACTACTACTATTTATGTAACGCATGACCAAACAGAAGCGATGACAATGGCAACTCGCCTTGTTGTAATGAAAGATGGAATCATCCAACAGGTTGGTTCTCCGAAAGAAGTTTATGAAAACCCTGAAAATGTATTTGTTGGCGGATTTATCGGTTCTCCGGCAATGAACTTCTTCAATGGCAAGTTAGAAGATGGTTCTTTCACAATCGGTGAGCAAAAAATTTCCGTTCCAGAAGGAAAAATGAAAGTGCTTCGTGATCAAGGATACGTTGGAAAGGAAGTCATTCTTGGAATCCGTCCAGAAGATATCCATGATGAGCCTGTATTCATTGAATCTTCTGTAGGAAGCACCATCACTGCAATAATTGAAGTTTCTGAGCTACTAGGTGCAGAATCCATGCTTTACTCTCAAATTCACGGTCAAGATTTCGTAGCACGCGTAGATTCCCGTACAGATGTGAAGCCTCAACAGGAGCTTCAACTTGCACTGGATATGAATAAATGCCATTTCTTCGATCTTGAAACAGAGTCCCGCATCCGTACTAAATAATATATTTTTACAAAAACAGGCCCTTACCGGCCTGTTTCAGTGTGTAGTCAAAGCTAAAAATAATGGAAATTCCCTAGTTGATCGTAGTGGAAGGAGCGTAGACTCCTGCGGGAGGAAGGGACAGGTAAGACCCCGCAACGGAGTGAGGAGGCTTACGGACCGCCCGCTGGAAAGCGAAGCTCCTGCAACGGAGAACAACCGTTCCAACAGATAACTCAACTGATTTTTAGTTTGTCAACAGTCTGAAACAGGCCCTTACCGGCCTGTTTTTTTTCCATTGGTAGGTTAAAACAACTTTTAGTTTATTCTTGGATTGTGATAACCTGTTCATTTCTGCAGATTGGACAGCTGGTCAAATGCAGGCAATAATGATTTTTCACGCTGTTTACGTCCCCGTCGACAAGTTTCAAAAGGTTTATCTCCATATATGCACTATAATCATCCATGTAGTCTGTTACCTTGCCTATATCAATCATTGTGCTCCCACAAGTTTCACAAGTACCAGAAAAGTTTTCAAATCCATTGCACAACGGACAAATCTCCATCACAGTTCCTCCAGTTACATTCACTCTGCGTTTTATATTTTTAAGTTTTACATCTTATCTTGAAATATCCCCTATTCTTAAAAACAGAAATATCCATAATTTACCTAAAATAAAATGCATAATGATTTTACGAATTTCCTATAATACAAGTAACAACTTATCAACCGATGGACCGAGCCTAGACGGCAGCAGAATCTTCTGCACTAACTGGTGCAATCCCAGTTGGTCCAACCAAAACTATATTACGAGGAGATGAATCACATCATGGCAAACAGAAACAATTCGTCAAATCAATTAGTAGCACCTGGAGCTCAAGCAGCTATCGACCAAATGAAGTACGAAATCGCAACTGAGTTTGGAGTAAATCTTGGTGCAGACACAACTGCTCGCGCTAACGGATCTGTTGGTGGAGAAATCACTAAGCGTCTAGTTCAAATGGCTGAGCAATCCCTAGGCGGAAGATAAGTAACAGTTTTTAAGTACCAACCTAATTTTATATGCATGGCAGAAGACACCTCCAAATTTGGGGGTGTCTTACTTTGTTTGTTAATATCTTGCATTAATGGGTTATTGTTCAACTTTCTAGGGTAAAGGTATATAGCATCATTAATTTTACATAAATTTCTAGAGGAGGCTATTAAATGAATTGGTATTTAGAAGGTTTCAGAAATTATTTTAATTTTAGTGGGAGGGCGAGAAGAAAGGAATATTGGATTTTCACCATTGTTAATTTCTTAATTTTTTGGTCGGTTTTATATTTACTGGATATTACCGTACCAAGTGATCTGGTTGCTATCATTTTTGCAAGTGTATTCCTGCTTGTTACCCTTATACCCTCCCTTTCAGTAATGATCAGAAGACTGCATGATATAGGGAAAAGCGGATGGTGGTATTTCATTGTATTGATTCCTATTGCTGGGGCAATTACTCTCTTCGTTTTCACTTGCATGGAAAGCGAACCAGACAATCGATATGGGACTAATCCTAGAAAGCTCCACACACCCCTAAAAGAGGAGGCCGTAAGCCACTAGAATAGTATTAATAACCGTAATCCTTTAAACTGTACCTAAAACCCTAAAGGCGGCGGTACTGCTTGAATATTGTTTTAGTCGGCGGAGGTCATGCGCACTTAAAATGTTTGACCCATATAAAAAAAGATACTAACTTATCTAACCATACAATCATGCTGATATCACCTGATCGATATCAATATTATTCTGGTATGTTTTCAGGATTTACTGAAGGAATCTATTCGCTTGATGAGATCAGGATAGATTTGAAAAAGCTTTCTGAAGAGGCTGGGGTGGTCTTTGTAGAGGAAAAGGTCACCGGGGTTTCATCTGCCAGTAAAACTCTTACGACTGCAAATGGAGATAACATATCGTTTGATATTGTGTCATTTGATATCGGATCATTTATGGATGCCCCAAAAGATTTTGAAAAATGGTTGGTGCCCCTAAAACCAAACCATCTATTTCCGGAAACGATAGAAGCTTATCGTAAACAGGATTATCCGGTTGTTATTGGTGGCGGTGCTTCAGGAGCGGAGATTGCCTTGGCCATTTCGGCATGGAGAAAAAAGAACGGCTACCCGATGAATGTGCTATTGATCACCTCATCCAAGCTATTACCCTCCTCTTCAAAGAAAGCAGGAGCAGTTTTAAAAAGGATCGCATTACAAAAAGGGGTGCGAGTCATCGAGGATGACCGGTTGGAAGAGTTGAATGATACACATTGCAAAACTGAAAAAGGTGAATCCTTCCCACACTCTAATGTTCTTTGGTTAACAGGACCGAAATCCAGTCCTATTTTCCGGAGCAGTGCCCTCCTGCATGACGGGGATGGATTTCTACTTGTCAAAGATTCACTTCAAGTACCAGGATTCCCTTTCATGTTTGGAGCAGGGGATTGCATTAGCCTGAAAGAGTACCCCCACCTTCCGAAAAACGGTGTGTACGCTGTAAAACAGGGGGATGTACTCATAAAAAACATATTCAGGGTTGTACAGGAAGAGGATTGTCATTCTTTTATACCACAACAAAATTACTTATCGTTGATCTCCAGTGGAAATAATGAGGCATTGCTTCAATACGGTAATTTCAGCACGCACGGTAAGTTTTACTGGAAAATAAAGAATATGATCGATAAGCGGTTTATAAAAAGGCATAAATAATCCCCGTTACACAGTAACAGGGATTATTTATATTTTATACTCCACTCTCTATCAATCGCAGAAATTGCTTTGTTCTATCAGTTCTAGGATTATCAAAAATATCCGCAGGCTTCCCATTCTCGACAATCTTACCATCATCCATAAAGATCACTTCATCTGCCACTTCTTTGGCAAACTTCATCTCATGAGTGACGACAACCATTGTCATGCCTTCTTGAGCCAACTCCTTCATTACGCGGAGTACTTCCCCTACCAATTCTGGGTCGAGGGCAGAAGTAGGTTCATCAAAAAGCATTACTTTCGGTTCCATTGCAAGTGCTCTTGCAATTCCGACGCGCTGTTGCTGACCGCCGGATAGTTGGAAAGGATAGAAATCGAGTTTGTCTCCGAGCCCCACCTTTTCAAGTAGTCTGCTCGCTCTCTCTTTCACTTTCGCTTTTGATTCTTTTTTTACGGTTATGGGACCTTCCATCACATTTTGCAAAGCAGTCATGTGAGGAAAAAGGTTATAGCTTTGAAACACCATCCCGGTCAGTCTTCTGAAGTCTGCAATTCTGCTTGCCGATACCTTAGCAGAAAAATCGAGTGATTGCTGATCAATCACAACTTTTCCAGAGGTGGGGGTTTCCAAGATGTTCAGGCATCGAAGAAGGGTCGTTTTCCCAGATCCGGACGGACCGATGACAACCACTACCTTCCCCTGCTTTACTTCAAGATCAATGCCTTTAAGAACTTCCAAATCACCAAATTGCTTATATAAGCTCTCTACTGAAATCATTTCTCGAGCTCCTTTATTATTTTGCTACATAACGGTCCAATCGACGTTCCACTCTTCCTTGTACCAGGGATAGGCAGAAACAGATCACCCAGTAAACCATGGCCGCTTGTGTGTATAACAGTAAAAACTCATAGTTTGTAGCGGCTATTTGTTGTGCAATCCTAAACATTTCCGTGACCAAAATCAATGATGCCAGTGATGTATCTTTTACAAGACTGATGAATGAGTTTGACAGCGGAGGGATGGAAACACGGGCTGCTTGTGGAAGAATGATTCTTCTTAAAGCCTGTGGATAGCTCATCCCCATTGAATATGCTGCTTCCCATTGCCCTTTTGGTGTGGACAAGATTGCGGCACGGATAATTTCCGATGCATATGCCCCTACATTCAATGAAAAAGCTATGACTGCTGCAGGAAACGAATCAATGGTCACTCCGATGGAAGGCAGCCCATAGAAAATAATAAATAACTGTACCAATAACGGAGTTCCTCTAATGATGGAAACATAAACCCTCGCCAGCATCTCTAAAGGTTTTATCGGCGAGATTCGCGCCAATGCCGTAAGAACGGCAATCGTCAATCCGATACTGAAAGCGGAAAGAGTAAGCGGTATTGTAGTAAACAAAGCTCCCTTCACCAAAGGGAGAAGGGAGTTCTGTGCGATTGTCAACCATCTTTCTAAGCGTTCGGGATCTGCAAAGATACTAGTTAAGTACATTTTCACCAAACCATTTCTCTGCAATCTCTTCGTATGTTCCGTCTTCAATGATCTCAGCAAGTGCTGCATTTACTGCATCAACCAGCTCGTCACTGCCTTTACGGAACATAAATCCGCTTTGTGCAGCATTGTCTGACTCCGCTACGATTTTAATTGCAGCATTCGGTCGGTTTTTCTGGAAATCAAGAACGGACAATTTATCATTGATTGTCACATCTACGCGGTTGGAGTTTATTAATTCAATTGCTTGGTTGAATCCTT
This sequence comes from Sutcliffiella horikoshii DSM 8719, assembly GCA_001648575.1. Classification (GTDB taxonomy): domain Bacteria; phylum Bacillota; class Bacilli; order Bacillales; family Bacillaceae_I; genus Sutcliffiella_A; species Sutcliffiella_A horikoshii. The sequence goes on from LQXN01000059.1 coordinate 74,957, forward strand.
CTACACCTTCTATTTCCGCATTATATTCACGGGCAATATCAGCATAGTTACTTGTAAGAGATTGAGCAGATTTTTTTCCTTCAATGTCTTCAAAACCTTGAATTTCATCATTATCCTCTTTTGTTACCAATACAGCAGCTGATGTGATGTAGTGATCGGAGAAATCATATTTTTCAAGGCGGTCTTCACGAATCCCTACTTGATTGGCAATCATGTCAAAACGGTTGGAATCGAGTCCCGCAAACATTGCATCCCATTGCGTCTCCATGAATTTTGCTTCAACACCCAACTTATCGGCAATGGCTTCAGCAATTTCCACATCAAAACCAGTCAATTTTCCAGAGTCATCGTGAAAAGTGAATGGCGGATATGTACCTTCTGTTCCAATCAGAAGCTCGCCTTCTCCTTCAACTTTGCTTAAAAGATTGCTCGTTTCTTCTTTCGTTTCATCTCCAGTAGAACCATTGTTATTATCAGTACCACAAGCGGCAAGCACCACTGCTGAGACAAAAATAAGTGCTAAAACGGATAGTAAATTCTTCTTCATTTCATCAAACCCCCAGTATTCTTATATGAATTACTTTATTGCAACATATTGTATAGTATAAAATGTTGGATTACTTGTCAAAGACTTTGCTCTCCTAACTTACTATTCCCTTTTTAATTTCAAAATAACAAAGGTCATGGAGATTCCTCCCCATGACCTAGTTTTAAAGCTCTTTTCTCAAAGATTGTTGCTATTCATATGAAAAATTCCGCAATTGGACCTTCTCTAATTACATAGTTCGAAATATACGAAAAAGCAACAAAGAATAAGAAAACTGCCATTTCTTATTATCCTGCAAGCCCTTTACTTCCCTGCTGCAGTTCATACATCTGATAGTACTTTCCTTTTCTCTCCATCAGCTCTTCATGATTACCACGCTCAGATATTTCACCACGGTCTAGAACAAGAATTTGATCCGCATTCTTAATGGTAGAAAGTCGATGGGCAATGATGAAGGTCGTTCTACCTTTTTTAAGGACTTCCAGTGCCTGCTGGATTATGGCCTCGGTTTCTGTATCGATACTCGCTGTGGCCTCATCCAGAATAAGAATGGCCGGATCGAACGCAAGTGCCCGCGCAAACGAAATCAGTTGTCGTTGTCCGGAAGATAAGGTGCTGCCTTTTTCAATGACAGGTTCGTCAAGCCCATTTGGAAGTGCACTGATGAAATCCATGGCACCTACGTCCTCAAGTGCTTTCTTTACTCGTTCTATTGTAATAGAAGGATCATCCAAACTTACATTGGAAGCAATAGTTCCACTAAATAGGAACGGGTCCTGCAATACTATACCCATATGCTGTCTGACTGCCTGCTTCGGTAAATCCTGAATGTTCTCCCCATCGATGACAATTTTTCCTTTCTCGATATCATAAAATCGAAATAAGAGGTTCATGATGGAACTCTTCCCAGAACCTGTGTGCCCCACAAGTGCGACAGTCTCACCTTTTTTGGCAGTAAATGAGATATCTTTAAGAACATACTCATTCTCCTTGTAACCAAACCAAACGGAATCAAACTGTACATTCCCTTCATATCGAGGGTGCTTGACATCTGAAACCTGAATACCAGCCTCATCCATCAATTCAAAGACACGAACTGCTGAAACCCGCGCCTGTTCAAGGTTAGCCAGCTGGTTCACCATTCCGGTGATCGGCCCGAACATTCTTCCCAAGTAATCCACGAAAGCATAAAGCACTCCTAAAGAAACTATCGTGCCAATCCCAAGAGATGCACCGCCAAAATACCAAATGACTACCACAAATGAGATGTTTCGCAATACCCCCACAAGATTATGGGATGTCAAGGCATTCAGGCTTAACAACTTATTTTGATAGGAAAAATGCTGTTCATTCCAGCCCTCAAATTCTTCCTTCGCCTTTTTCTGGCGACGGAAGGCTTGAATGATGGGCATCCCTTGTATCGATTCATTGATATTCCCGTTGATATCACTTAAAAGCGCACGTATTTTATGGTTGTAGACAGAAGCAAATTTCCTGTAGAAAATGAACCAAACGATCAAGATAGGAATGAGTGCCAAGCAGATTGCCGCAAGCTTTACATCAAGTAAAAAGAGCGCAATATAAATCCCTGTAATATAGATCACTCCGGAAAAGAAGGTTGCCAACACGGTGACGTACAATTCCTTGATCGTTTCCGTATCATTCGTAATCCTTGAAACTACTTTACCTGCTGGCAGGTGATCAAAATACTGGATTGGCAGCTTCTGAATCTGGCCAAACACATCCTCCCTCATCTTCTGGATGATGCGATTTGCTGATGTCTGTAAATAATAGCTTTGTCCGTACTGAAAGAAGGATGCCAAAACCAATAAGGCAAAATATAGACCAACCAAGTAAATGATGTATTTTACATCCGGCTCATAAAAGCTGATTAGTTCACTAGTAGAAAGCCTCTTGGCAGGATAGGATTCATGTTCGCCACCACGACTGATGGTCACTTCACCATTTCGGGCAGTCCTCTCTCCATCAAAACGAATATCAGAAGGAAGAAAATAATATTCCCTCCCAACCTGAAGGATCCTTACTGTATTTCCTTGTGTTGCATCTAACTCAATCCGGTCCTCCCTGACATAGTATTTCCCTTGGAAGAAAACATGGTCTTTGCCGTTCTCTTCCATTGCAATCCAGGACTTCTCTATTCCCAGAATATGATTATCAATCATTCGTTTTGCAATGAAGGGGCCAGTCAGTTCTGCTGCGACCGCAATCGAGAGCATCAATAATGCAATAATGATTATTTTCTTTTGTGTTAATGCATATTGAAATAGGCGTTTACCTGATTTTATTTTTTTCATGTTAAAACTTCGCCTCCTTTTGGCGACTGAACCTGTTGCCGTTCAAACTGTTCCTTGTACCACCCTCCGATGGCCATCAATTGGTCATGCATGCCTGATTCCACGATTTCCCCGTCCTCAAGAACGATAATCCAATCTGCATGCTGGACACCTGATAAGCGGTGAGTGGAGATAAGTGTTGTCTTTCCAGCCCGTTCATTTCTAATATTTTCAATGATGGTTGCTTCCGTTTTAGCATCCACTGCCGATAAGGAATCATCCAAAATGAGGATTTCCGGATTGGCAATCAGAGCACGCGCAATAGATATACGTTGCTTCTGCCCACCTGACAATGAGACCCCTTTCTCGCCAACCATTGTCTGTAACCCATCCGGCAGCATCTCTAAATCTTTTTCAAAGGCAGATGACCTGATCGCCTGGGCAATCTCTTCCGTTGAGGCGTCCTCTTTTCCAAAAAGGATATTCTCTTTGACAGACCTTGAAAAAAGGATATGGTCTTGTGGTACATACCCAATCCACCCCTGAATGGTGTGAAGGGGAATTTGTTGTAAGTTGACTTCATTGACACTGATTGTTCCACTTCCAAGCGGATATTCCCTTAATAGTTGTTTAATCAATGTCGTTTTTCCACTACCCGTTTTCCCTACGATCCCCAGTGTCTGCCCTGCTTTTAAATGGAAGGAGACATTTTTCAAATTATTTACTGCAGAGGATGGATATTTGAAAGTAACCTGATTAAATTCGATAGTCTCTGGCTTTGCTACATCTATCAACTCAGGGTTATCTGCGACATCCTGTTTATAGGAAAGGGTTTCATTGACACGATCCAAAGATGCATTACCTCTTTGCATGACATTGATCAGTTCGCCAATTGCAAACATCGGCCAGATCAACATCCCAAGGTAAACATTGAATGCGACAAGTTCCCCAAGCGTTATAGTCTTGTGGAAAACCAAGTATGCACCATATCCAAGACCAATCAGGTAGCTTGCTCCTGTAAGTAACTTAATGGTCGGTTCGAAAAGCGAATCTATGATGGCAACTTTCACATTCTTCTTGTATACATCATCTGTCATCTGGTGGAATCTTCCTTGATCCGCTCTTTCCTGCACATATGCGCGAATGACACGGACTCCAGCAATTGATTCAAGTACTCGATCGTTCATATCTCCAAAAGCATCCTGTGCTTCAGTAAATCGTTGATGAATCTTCTTGCCATATATACTCATTGCAAGTGCCATCAAAGGCAGCGGGATGATAGCGGCAAGTGTCAGTTTCCAACTGATCATAAAGCCCATCGTCCCCAATATGATAAGCATGAAGACACTTGAGTCGATTAGGGTCAATACCCCGAAGCCCGCTGTGGTGGAAATGGCCTTGAGGTCATTTGTCGCCCGGGCCATCAAATCTCCTGTCCGATTCTTCTCATAAAAGGTGGGAGTCATTTTTAACAGATGTCCCATCAATTTAGATCTTAATGATCTTTCCACCAAAAAAGAACTTCCGAAAAGCTGATACATCCAAGTATAAGTGATTCCATAAATAATAATTGCCAAGATTGTTAAAAAGACTACGTATTGCATGAGTTTTTCAGGTGTGAATGCACCAACTTGTATATCATCGATCGCCATCCCGATCATTTTCGGTGGAATGACCTCTAAAATGCCTGCAAAAATAAGTAATGCAATGGCAACTGTATACCTCTTCCAATGTTGCTTAAAAAACCAACCCAATTTTCCTAGTACTGATAACATAATTGTAAACTCTCCCTTCTATGCTGAATTCCAGTTTCTTGCTACCCTCCATCTGAAGCCACTTTGTACATCATCAAACGAACGTAAATATTTTGCATTTTAATTTCCTCCTGAAGGTATATTTTTGGAAAATTATAGAAATGTTTTTAGACAAAAAATGGCATACCGAACGTTAATCGGTATGCCACCTTTTTTCTCCATAAAAAAGCACACGTCACGCCCTATTGGTGACCTGTGTTCCCTTAAAAAGTTATCTATTAAGCAATAGGAACAGAAAAGGAGTTAAAAACAAACCCCAAAACTTTCAGGACAGGTCACAAGATTTATTAAGTTATTGTTTTTGACAGTATTGCCGATGTTGCCCAATTTCCCGATCACAATTTCAATTGTCATAAACTTAATCATCTTCATAACCTCCCTTTCCTAAAATTTAGTTTGTTTCATATAATTTCCACTTTTTTAACTTACCACCCTGTACAAGCACTTGTCAATCACCAATTTAACTAAAATTAAGATTGTTTGAATATTTCAGTCATGTTACATTTGTTAAATTTTATGAAGGGGGACAGACCCACACAGGAGTTTTCCCTGCTACAACGAAGCCTCACGCATTTTTGGGCATTTGTGTTCTCCTCTTGCTATTTTTGGATTAAACTGTTATTCTAAAGAAGAATTATTTTTGTTCGGTATGTAAGGATTCAAAGTTAAGATTTAACTTTCGCCTTGATATTTTTAAGAGCAAGAATAGTAATACATTGTGTGGCAAGCACACTAGGAGGTAACAACATGTTACAAGGTACAGTAAAATGGTTTAACGCAGAAAAAGGATTCGGATTCATCGAACGCCAAGACGGAGACGACGTATTCGTTCACTTCTCAGCGATCCAAGGCGAAGGTTTCAAATCTTTAGAAGAAGGTCAGTCTGTTACATTTGAAATCGTTCAAGGTAACCGTGGCGACCAAGCTGCTAACGTTAACAAAGCATAATTTATAGCACAGCATATAAAAGGCTCCCAGCGATGGGAGCCTTTTTGTTTTGCACTTTTTATTTAATTCTGCACAGTTCTAAACTTCCGAATACCTCCATTTAGCCCCTCCCCTCCCAATTAACACCTATTTCCCGCACTTCTTTTAATGAGTAAAGCACTTTATCAACTTGTGACTAATTTGTTAAAGATGTATTTTATATATTACTTTAATGGTGACCTTCATATATAATAAAGATGTATTTAAAATATATCTTTAAAGGGGAGGCATTTTTAGATGCTTAGCTCAAAAACAATTGAAATTGTTAAATCAACCGCTCCAGTTCTAGCCGTAAAGGGTGAGGAGATTACCACCCATTTCTATAAAACTCTATTTTCCAATCATCCTGAACTATTAAATATCTTTAATCATGCTAATCAAAAGAAAGGACGCCAGCAAACCGCTTTGGCAAACACCGTCTATGCCGCAGCTACATACATCGATAAGCTGGAAGTCCTGCTGCCAGCCGTAAAGCAGATTGCCCACAAGCATAGGAGTTTGGCTGTTAAACCTGAGCATTATCCGATTGTTGGAGAACATTTGCTTGAAGCAATAAAGGCCGTGCTTGGAGATGCAGCAACAGATGAGATTATTGAAGCATGGGGAGAAGCCTATGGAGTCATTGCAGATGTGTTCATATCCGTAGAAAAAGAAATGTATGAGGCAGCGTCACATCAGCCTGCCGGTTGGGAAGATTTTAAAGACTTTGAAGTGGTGGAAAAAGTGAAGGAAAGCGACCTTATTACTTCCTTCTACTTGAAGCCTGTTGATGGATCTGCTGTACCGTCTTTCACACCAGGACAATACATTACAATCAGACTCTCCATTCCCGGAGAAACTAACTTATTCAATCGTCAGTACAGTTTATCTGATGCCACCAACGGGGAGTGCTTCCGGATCTCTGTCAAAAAAGAAAATGGGGACCCTGATGGGGTAGTATCCAATTATCTTCACGATCAGGTAGAACCAGGCTATACCTTGGAAGTGACAGCACCAGCGGGTGATTTTATTCTTGAAACAAATCTAGACTCACCTGTTTACTTAATAAGTGGAGGTGTCGGCATCACACCAATGTTAAGTATGTTGAAGACCATAGCCAAAGAACAACCGGCAAGACCAACCACTTTCATTCACGCTGCCAGGAATGGCTCTGTACATGCATTCAAAGATGAGGTCAGAGAATCCATTGAAATAATGGAGAACGGGAAAAAGCTATTTGTTTATGAGAGTCCATCAGATGAGGATATAAGATTAGGTTCTTTCCATGAACAAGGTTATATCACGGAATCTATGTTAAAAGCATTAAACATAGATAAAGAAGCACTGTATTATGTGTGTGGACCAGTTCCATTCATGAAGTTTGTCATCTCGTTGCTTGGTAAACTTGGAGCGGCTGAGGAAAATATCAGATACGAGTTTTTCGGACCTTCTATTGATATGAAAAAGGAAAAAGAGATGGCGGTTAAATAATTCTAACGGAAGAGCTTGCTGCCTTTTGTCCAGCAGGCTCTTTGTTGTTTGGGATCATTGGGAGCAAAAAAAATACCCCCGCTCTTAATCAAGAGCAGGGGACTAAATGCAAACATGTTATAAAGTAAATGGTGACTTTATTATAACACTTCTTTTAGAGATTAGTGATTATTTTTTGACAATATTGTGAATAGAACTACAAAGAAGTCTACCGTTTATCATTTCCCTATACAACGAGAAAATTCTGATGCAGCGGCAAATGGGGATCCGGCCTTTGTGATAGCTGATATCACTGCAACTCCATCAGCTCCCGACTTCAATACCTCCCCAGTATGTTCCACAGAAATACCACCTATGCCAACTATCGGGATCGTCATACCAGCATTCCGGATTTGCCTGATAACCTCTGGTCCTTTCACTTCCCTGATGTCTTTTTTGGTGGTGGTGAAGTACATGGGACCGACTCCTATGTAATCTGCACCATGGTTTACAGCCGCTTCGGCCTCTTCAACCGTGTGACAAGAAACACCGATGATCATCCCGGAAATCAGCTTTTCCTTCGCCACCGGAAAAGCTGTATCCTCCTGTCCGATATGGACACCATCCGCTCCAATTTCCACTGCCAGGTCGATATCGTCATTTACGATAAATCGGATATCATGCCTCTTGCATGTTTTCTTAAGCTCTAGTGCAAGTTCTTTTTTTTCGGCCCCGACCTTTGCATCGTGGCCTTTTTCACGAAATTGAAAAAGAGTGATTCCTCCATTAATTGCTTCTTGCAGAACACCACTTGGGTCGCGACCATTACAATCAGAACTCCCCATAACAAAATACAGGTTCAATTCTTCCCTTTTCATACCCCTACACCAGACTTTCTGTAGGCCCAGTGATTTGTGGGACCGTGACCATTGCCTATACCAAGCTCATTCTCGATTGCACAATGAATAAAACGTTTCGCCGTCAAGATCGCCTGCTCAGGTGTATTACCTTTAGCAAGGCCTGCTGCAATGGCGGCCGCAAATGTACAGCCGGTGCCATGGGTATGCCTAGTATTGATCCGCATGCTTTTCAATTCCTGAAAACTGCTGCCGTCATACACAAGGTCTATCAGTTCCTCCCCTTCGCCATGTCCGCCTTTGATCACCACATGGGAGGCTCCGAGTTTGTGAAGGATCCGAGCAGCTTCCTTTCTCCTGCCCATTGTATCCAAGCTCATTTCCGTCAGCACTTCGGCCTCTGGAATATTGGGCGTAGTTACAGTTGCTAGTGGTAAAAGTTTTTCCCGGATGGCCCGGATGGCGTCTTCTTGTAAAAGCCTTGCTCCACCCTTGGCTATCATGACAGGGTCTACCACTACATTCCCCCAGCCAAATTCTGCGATTTTGTTGGCTATCGACTCAATGATGACTCCACTGAAAAGCATTCCAGTCTTTAATGCATCGGGACGTAGATCTTCTGAAATGGAATGCAATTGATCCAAAACCATGTCAACTGGTATCGGATAGACACTTTGGACCCCTAAAGTGTTTTGTGCGGTCAAAGCAGTGATGGCCGACATCCCATATACATCCAGTTCCTGAAAAGTTTTGATATCTGCCTGAATGCCTGCCCCTCCGCCACTATCGGAACCTGCTATCGTCAATACTTTTGCTATCATAGATTTCCTCAGTCCCTTATCCTAAATATCGGTGATATAATGTTTTCGCTCTAGCGATATCTTTTGTCCCATGAACCAGCACTCTACCGTCCTGGAATGCTACCAGACGATGTCCTTCCACCTGAAAGGACATCAGGTATGGATTGGATTCCACTCCTATCCCCTGGGATGTCAAAAGATTTTTTATTGCAATCAGGCTCCTACCTTCCGCCATAGATTCCGCAGGCCTTATCTGTACAGAATCTCTCCCGCAAAGAACGGCAGTTTTTGTCTGATTTTCAAAGGATAGATGGGGGTGCGTCTGATTTTCTCCACAACTTGAACATCCGGGATCCTTTAATTTTTCCACATTCAATGAAACATACTGATTCTTCCACATATCAAAAGAAACTAGCTTTCGATTGCAGTCCATGAGATTTCCGGATAATATTTTCAATGCCTCTGCGACTTGATGGGCAACCACCATTCCTACAGCCGGAGCAATGATACCTACTGTATCGCAGGTTGCCCCGCCTAAAGGAACTGTTTTCAGCAAACACTGCAAGCATGGTGTTTCTCCAGGAAAGATCGTAAAAGAAATACCGTAACTCCCCACACATGCCCCATAAATCCATGGAATACCATGCTTTTGACTTATATCATTCATTATCATTCGGATATCAAAGTTATCGGTTGCATCAAGCATTAGGTCGAATTTTTCTTTTCTCACAAGTGACTCCAGGGCATCTGCAGTGACATCTGCAACCTGTGCGTCAATTTCCACACCCGAATTGATCAGCTTTAACCGTGCCTTTGCTGCCACAGCTTTGGGCATCTTTTCTTGTGCATCCTTTTCGCTATAAAGCTGTTGGCGTTGAAGATTGCTCCACTCCACATAATCCCTGTCTATGATGGTGAGTTTTCCGACTCCCGCTCTTACCAGCGCCTCCGCATTTCCTGTGCCCAATGCTCCTGCACCGATGAGCAACACGTTTTTCTCACCAATGCGTTTTTGACCTTCCACTCCAATCGGTGCGAACAAGGTCTGCCGTGAATATCGATCCATTACCCGACACTCATTCCTTCACTCGGGCTGCTGGCTGTCGCGTAGCGTTTCTTTTCCATTCTTCCAGCCTCATATCCGAGACGCCCAGCTTCAATTGCAAGTTTCATGGCTTCTGCCATTTTCACGGGATCTTTTGCTGCTGAAACGGCCGTATTCAATAACACGCCATCCGCTCCCAATTCCATCGCCTTCGCAGCGTCTGCCGGCGAACCAATTCCTGCATCCACAATAACCGGTACATTGGATTGCTCGATAATGAAGCCCAAGTTCAATTCGTTAATGATTCCTTGTCCGGAACCGATTGGAGAGGCACCTGGCATGATGGCGTGGGCACCAAGCTCCTCTAGTTTTCTAGCAAGCACAACATCATCTGAAGTGTAAGGTAGCACCGTAAAGCCCTCTTTTAATAGTTCTTCTGTTGCCTTCAACGTTTCAACCGGATCAGGCAATAGTGTTTTCCAACAACCGATCACTTCTACCTTGATCATGTCACAAAGACCAGAAGCCTTCGCAAGCTTGGCGATTCTTACAGCTTCTTCCGCTGTTTTTGCACCTGCTGTGTTTGGTAGCAGTGTATATTTCTTTAAATCTAGTTTTTCCAAAAAGTTTGGCTGACCTGCTTCAAAGATGTTCATCCTTCTGACTGCGAATGTCAGTATTTCTGATTCTGAAACATCCACCGCCTGTTTTTGTATATCGAAGTCCGGGTACTTCCCTGTTCCTAATAACAACCTTGAATTAAATGAATATGAACCAATTTTCAACATATTAACCGCCTCCTACGAAATGTACTAATTCTAATTGATCCCCGTCTTGTACGTTTTCTGCACTGTGATGATCTTTTTGTAAAATTTCTTTGTTCTTTTCCACAATGACTACCTTCTGATCCAGTTGAAAGTGTTCTAACACTTCTGCTACCGTTGTGACAGTATCAGGAATTTCAATCGGGTCACCATTGATGATAAGTTTCATGTAACTCACCCCTTTGCATATTCTTCTGATCTATTTAACTTGAACGCCTCCATATAAACTGGCAGAGGTTCATTCTGAATCATTTTTGTTACAAATTTCCCCGTGATTGGTGAAAGGAGAATGCCGTTTCGGTAATGTCCGGTTGCGATGACGAGATTCTTATATTTCAGGTGTCGCCCAAGATATGGTAGACCATCGCCTGTTTGAGGACGTATTCCCGACCAGAACCGTTCAAAAGTGGCAGACTTTACTGCAGGGAGCACTTTAGCAGCCTCTTTCATTAATTGAAAAAGCCCTCCTACCGTGACATTCTCTGAAAATGTATCAGGGACCATGGTGGCTCCGATAACCAATCGGTTTCCACTCTTCGGAACTAGATAGCAGCTTTCTGTAAAAACCGTGCTGGAGAGCAACGGCCGTTCTGTGATGACAGAAAAGCATTCCCCCTTTACAGGATAAGCGGGTAAGGGAATCCCACACTCATCTAAGAGCCTTTTACTCCAAGCACCTGTTGCAACGACTATATTTGCCCCGTGGAACTTACCGTCACTTGTCTCTACTCCACTAATCTCATCTCCATCTTTAATGAGGGAATACACTTCTGCATACTCTTTCACATCAGCTCCTAGGTTCACTGCCGATTTTGCAAATGCATGTGTCAGCCTTTCAGGGTTGACATGGCCATCCATCGGTATGTCCATCCCTCCCAAAAGAGCATCCGAAAGTTGCCCCTCCCTTTCTGCCACTTGTTGCGGAGCAAGCCATTCTGCCCGCTCGCCTAACATTTGTTGAAAGGCAATCGTGCTTTTCAGATGCCGTGCCTCTTCCTCTTTCAATGCAAGCTTCAGCATCCCTTTCTGCACAAGCTCTATATCGATGCCCGAGTGTTCTTTTAATTCGTATTGCAGAGAGGGGAACATGGCCCTGCTTTCCTTGGCAATATCAAAAAGAGCACCTTCTTCTGTCACTTCCACCTGTGCTCCAAGCATGCCGGCAGCTGCACTCGATGCCTTTCCAGCCAGCTTATCCCTCTCTAAAAGCAATACTTTCTTTCCCTCTCTGGCAAGGTAGTAGGCAATTGAACAGCCGTTGACACCACCACCGATGATAATCACGTCATAGCTTCTATTCATCCAATCTCCTCCTTTTCTGCATGCAAGGCTGCTTGAAAGGATTTAGCTGCCTGAACCGTATCTTCTGCATCCATAATTCCGGACATGACCGCAATTCCTCCGGCACCGGAAACCCTAAGCTCCTTAAGCTTGTCAGGAGTTATTCCACCTATTGCAATAACGGGAATCCTCAATGATTTTGTTAGCCTTCTTAATTCCATCAGACCTTTTGGTATCAAACCTTCCTTAGAAGAGGTCGAATAGATATGGCCATATAGGATAAAATCAGCGCCGTCCCTTTCTGCCTGTATAGCCTCTTCATAACTATGTACCGACTTACCAACCCTTAAATCAGCAAAATTTCTGCGAATCTCTGAAACTCCGAGACTGTGAAAGGCCAGTTGTACACCTCCGACATTAAGTACATGGGCAACATCGACACGGTCGTTTATGATGATTTTTCCCGGCCTGACACCAGATCTAATTAATTCATCCACTAGCTCAAAGACTTCATTAGCACTTCGGTGTTTTTCTCTTACATGGATGAAATCCACTGACTCATGGACTTCACTCAAGATGGCAACAAGCTCTTCCTTTGTTTTTTTGCCATCTGTAATTAGATGTAATTGCAAAGATCCTCACCCTTTTTTAAAAATCTTAAATGTCTGTTTAACTCCTCTTGATTTCCGTTTCAGGGGTTCGCTTTCCGCGGGGCGATGCTTGAGCCTCCTCACAACGCTTCAGGGGTCTCAAGCTACCGCTACCTCCCGCAGGAGTCTCTCCCCTTACACTCCAATCAACAGGGGATTCTCGTGTAATATTATTAAGCAAACAAAAAACCCACTCTTTAACGTAAAGAGTGGGTTTCATCTATGTGTGGTATGTAGAGCCAACAGTGATAGAACATTTCCACTTCCCTACGCTAGTACGATCTAGATCAGGTTCAAAGGGTCTGGAAATCACTCTTTCCATCTCAGTCACTATTGACTCCCCCAGTGTTACGGGTTATTTAATTGATGGCTTCAGTATAGCACACAATTCCTTATTTTCAAAAGATATGCATACTACCCGCTGTATCTGACATCCGTTACTGGAACATATGGTAACCTCATGCCAAGGTATAGGGATAAAGCAATCATCAAGAATATTAATAATACGAACCACAAATCCATTCGGGAATAGCCAAGCTCGTAATAAAAGGTACGGTTTTTTTGATTACTGAATCGTTTCGCTTCCATTGCCACCGCAATTCGGTGCGCTCTTCTGATACTCTGAGAGAGTAATGGGATGCTGTAAAAATACACTTTTTTCAATAAATTCCCTTTCTGTTCGACTCCCCTAACAATCAACGCCTTCCTTAAGGTGAGAAATTCCTCCAAGATTAACGGCAAGAGACGGATCCCTGCCATAAAGCTATAAGCAAATTTCGGAGGTAATTTCCACTGTTGCATCAAGGAATAAAATAAATATACCGGTTGAGTCGTCAATGCGAAGATCAACCCGCAAAAAGCAAAAGCAAGGGATCGTAAACCTAAATGAATCCCACGGTAGAAACTTTCCTCAGATACATTTATCAATCCGAATTCTAACCAAGTGGTTTCTCCTTTTCCAAATAGGACCATAGAAATGGACGAAGTGAAAAATAAAAAGATAAACGGTATCAGTAAAAAAAGCTTCAACTTATATGTTTGCCCCGTCATTAAAAGATAGACTAGCATTAGAATACCTGTCAGGTTCAGCATAATATTGACATTATGAATGAACAGGATCCCAAAGAATAACAGGACCATCCCCAAAAGCTTGAAGCTTGGATTAATATCATGCATCCACGTTCTGTTTTTATAAAGCTCCAACTGCATTCTTTACTCCCCTGCCTCTTAATCTCCCATTACATCTCTTTTCGAGTAACGTTCCATCCTTTACCGTCCAGATGGTGTCTGAAAACTCAGATACGATCTGCTCATCATGAGTGACCATCAAGATAGCTACGCCAGCTTCCTTTAACCCCTCCAACCATTCCAGCATGGCAAACGTGTTTCTGCTGTCCTGGCCAAATGTCGGTTCATCTAATAAAAGGATACTAGGTTGGTGAATGACAGCAGCCGCTACACTCAGCCTGCGCTTTTGACCGACTGACAATTGGTATGGATGATGATGTCGAACGTGGTCAAGCTGAAAGAGTTTCAGCATTCCCTCCACTTTTTTCATAATTAAAGCTTCATCCATTTTCTTCAGACGCAGTGTATAGGCAACTTCCGCTTCCACAGATTTGGTAACAAACTGAAATTCAGGGTTTTGAAAAACAAATGTCACAAGATCTGCAGGGATATTCACTACCAGTTCTCCGCTAATTTCAAGAATTCCCTCTGTTTTTATAAGCTTCATGATTGATTCCAAAAGCGTACTTTTCCCTGCGCCGTTTTCCCCTACAACAGAAATCCATTCCCCCTCATGTATTTCAGCATCATCGACCGTTATCTTTCGTTCTTTACCGCGGTAGCCAGAAAAGCCTTTTACTTTTAACACGGTATCATTTTTGTCAGCACTCCGGGCAGTTGGTTTTCTGTTTTTCAAGTACTCTGTCCATGCACCTGGGTACCAAATTCCATATTCATTTAAAAGGGAAGTACTGGATTGAAATATGTCGGCGGTTGTTCCATCAGCAACTACCATTCCATATGCATCCAATACAATGATTCTCTCTACAAATCCAAGCAGATGTTCCACCTTATGTTCAACGATGATGACTGTTTTATCGTCTGCAACATTCTTAATGGTGTCCCATACCTCCTTGGTTCCTTGTGGATCCAATAGGGCAGTCGGCTCATCCAAAAAGAGCACATCAGGTTCCATCGAGAGGACGGAAGCAATGGCAAGCCGTTGCTTCATCCCCCCTGAAAGATGTTGAATCTTCATGTGTGAATCAGGTAAGTCCAACCCTACCATCTCCAGCAGTTCATTTATTCTTCCCTTCATCTTCTCCCTTGGAACAGCAAGGTTCTCCAGTACAAACGCTAACTCTTCATCCACATACGGCATACAAAACTGTGCATCCGGATCTTGGAAAACATAACCCCAAGACTCAGGCAGAAGCTGATTCTCGGCTATCATCGGCACTTCCACCACATTTGGGATCAGCCCTGCCAAAACTTGAATAAGGGTTGATTTCCCGCTTCCAGAAGGGCCAAGGATTAATACCTTTTCCCCTTTCTTAATCTCGATGGACAAGTCATCAAAAATCTTTTCGCCTCCAGGGTATTTAAGTCTTAAGTGGGATAATTGTATGATTGGTTCCATCTCTGCCTCCTTTAATGCCTTAAGGACTCATAATCATCCTTGCTAGCCGGCCTTAGTAGACTAGTGACTCCCGTTGCCTCAAGTGCCTTTACCAAGGCATAAGCAAGTACTCCCGCCAAAAGGACTGCTCCGATCAATCGGAAAGATATCAGCAATGTCACATTCCACCATACATAATCAAACAGGTATCCTCTAAAAAGATCCAATAGAAGCGAGCCGATTCCTGCTGCGGCACCTGCAAGAGATGCGACAAGGACATCAAAGCGTTTATAGCGGAAAGCCATGAATACCATTTCAGCAAATAGCCCTTGTATCACACCATATATTAAAACCATCAACCCATATTCCGACCCGACCAGAAATTCACCCGATGCGGCTGCCACCTCTGCCAGAAAAGCGACACCAGCTTTCCTTATCAGGAGGTAAGCAACTGTTGCGGCAATGAACCACATGCCATATGTCAGCTCTTGAAGTTGAAGGCCGAATGGTGCAAGCATGTTATAAACCGGAGCCCAAATTTTATAAACAATCCCGAACACCAAAGCAATAATGACCGTCACAAGTATATCTGTAAGCTTTAATCCTTTTTTCATATGAATCAAAACCCCCTATGCCTTCAATACTGTTTCAGATACAGGCCACTTTTCCAAGGTGTAAGCCATTTCCCAGAAGGAATATTCATACTGGCTGCTGATGATGAAGTACTCAAGCATCCTTGCTTTCTCTTCTTCTGTCGCTTTTTCAGCCAATTCATCCAATCTATTGATTTGCTCTTCCACAAGCTCCTTGAACCATTCCCCGCCATACGCTGCAATCCATTCTTGATAGATTGGTTCAGCAGGAGTGGAGTCTTTTAACCTCTCACCAATTTCATAATATAACCAGTAGCACGGAAGCAAGGCTGCTATCACCTCTCCCAACCCGCCGGTCAATACCGCACGATACATATGGGATGTATAAGCGTGGGCTGTCGGGGCTGCCTGGAATGCTTCCTTTTCTGCTTCTGTCACCCCAAGACGTTTAGAAAAGTTTTCATGTAAGGATAATTCGGCTTCAAATGTCCCTTGTGCATGCGCTGCAAGTCTTGCTGTGGTCTGCAAATCAAAAGCTTTTGCTCCTGCATATGCTTGGACTTTTGCAAAGTGGCTCAAATAATAGGCGTCCTGCAATACATAATACTTGAACGACTCCAATGATAAATTCCCATCTGCTATCCCTTTTACAAACGGGTGATGAAAGCTCGCCTCCCAAATATGATCTGCCTTTTCTCTTACAAGCTGTGAAAATTTCATTCTCCATTCCTCCTAAAATAGTTAGTAAAATGCCAAAAACCACCTTCCTCGCTTGCGCAAAGAAGGTGGTGAATACACTAATACAGCTTCAGCTGAAGATTAAAGTCAAAGTGTTTCGACCCCACTTCCCTACGCTGGTGTTAACCAGATCAGGTTCTAAGAGTCTTGAAGTCACACTTCAATCTCAGCCTTATTAAGGCACCCCTAGTGGTAGATTCGTATCGAGTTGTCGGAAAGCAATTTCTGATACCTATGTTAATCAGCTTTTTCTATTTTGTCAAAGAATAATTTACAATGAAGCCGAATTTTCCAATTCTGCAGGAGTCTCTTCCTCTTCTGTAGCGTGTTTGGGCAAGGTGAACATATAAAATAATCCGACAAATACCAGGCACCCGCCGACAACAAGATGCAGTCCTTCCACAGTAAGCATCTTTTGAAATGTCAATGCAATCACCCCGAGCGTAATTGATTGAGATAACATCATCAACGGAGTGATCCACCCTTGAACCCTTCCCATCATCTTAGGGTCAACAATCCTAGGCAGCCATCCTCCAATTCCGATGTTGACAAATGGCAGTCCAAGACCAATCAATGCAGTAAAAGCAAGATAGTAATACGTACTAGGGCTATATCCGCTGGCTATGACAAACGCACCTGAAATGCTAAGACCGATAATGATCATCTGATACAATTTCAGTTTTTTCGCCATCATGGAGGCAACGATGCTTCCAATCAAGATTGAGATACCAAATACTACTCCCATCACCATCATGATCTGTTCATAGTCTGCTGGGGCAAGTTTATATTTAAGGATATAGGCCGGCATGACGGAGAGCCCCCCGTTCACAATCCCAAAAACAAAGAAACCGATGATAAGGTAAACCAACAAAGGATTTTTCAAAATGTAGAACATTCCATCTTTAAAATCCTTTGCCACAAACCTGACATTTAGTTGATTCCACTTGTGCCGCCCATTTGGTAGGACAACCGTTTCTTCCAACTTGCATGCATGTATGAGTACCGCACTGACCATATACGTGACAAAACACACAAATATTGCACCCTGCAGGCCAACTGTCCAATAGATGAAGATGCCAAGCGCATTTCCGAACAACATGAACAAGCTGCTTGTCATTTGATTTAATCCTGCTGCCACTGTATATTCATCCTTCGTCAGGATGCCTTGAATGATGGCAGCTTGTGCTGGGTGAAAGAATTTCGATACAGCACTTCTTAAAAACAGCAACGCGAATACGAGCGGCATCCAATCGATATATATTGCCCCCATTAGCGCCAGCGACAAAATGGCACAGACCACATCACTGTAAACAGCAATCTTCTGCCGGTCCATCCTGTCCGCTAATACTCCTACCAGAAAGAATACTGCAAGCGTCGGCAAGGAATACATCAGTTCCGTCAGTGCAGCATAGAATGGCTGATCTGTATATCTGTCCAACAAATACAGCATCAAAGCAGCAATGCCAACGATGCTCCCCATCGTGGACGTAAAAGATGACCAGAACAGCAAACTGTAATTCGGCTTTTTAAATATAGTGATCATTTCATTCATAATTTTGCCTCCACCATTCATTCTCTATCATCAGTTTACCGGCATTATCGTTCACCGTTAACAGACTGCCGGTACTTTTTTTCTCGGTCTGGAGGTGGAGGGTCAATAAGACAGGGAAGCAACAATGAATTAAACTGCATAATACATGTTGTAACTTAAAAATACATATAGCTGTGTAACCGAAACTAAAAAGGAGGTTTTAGATGGATTCTTATAACAAGCAGCGGAACACAGAGGAGCTTAAGCAATTTCAAGAATGGTTTGAATCTAATAAACAAAATGACCCTTACCCCTTATATCCTAACTACGGAAAAATCACAGAATATCAAGAAATACCAATCAATTTCCCGGAACAGCGACAACTACAGCAGCCAGGACTGGAAAAATACATGGTGCCAAAGCCGATCATTGAAAATCAACATTATAAAGGCAGTGGTAAGCTGAAGGGAAAGGTAGCACTCATTACTGCAGGGGATAGCGGGATAGGTGCAGCAACAGCAATTTCTTATGCTAAAGAAGGTGCAGATTTAGCCATTTCCTACCTTGATGAACATGAAGATGCGAACAGGACAAAAGCTAGAATTGAAGAGCTTGGGCAACGTTGTATTCTAATGCCTGGGGATTTAAGAGAGAAAAAACAATGTGTGGCAATTGTAGAAGAAACTGTCCGGACTTTCGGAAGGTTGGATATTCTGGTGAATCATGTGGGAATTCAATTCCAACAATTAAGTTTGCTAGATATAACGGATGAACAGTTTGACGATACATTCAAGGTGAATATATACTCCCATTTCTATACAACCAGAGCTGCCCTGCCCCACTTAAAACCTGGCAGTTCCATCATAAATACAGCCTCTGTAGTTGCTTATGCGGGGGAAAAACAGTTGATTGATTATACAGCAACAAAAGCCGCCAATGTCGGCTTTACACGTGCCCTCGCAAATAGTGTCGTCGACCAAGGTATTCGCGTAAATGCTGTCGCACCTGGTAGAACCTGGACACCACTCATCCCTGCAAGTTTTTCGTCAGATCAAGTAGCGGTGTTTGGTGCAAATAATCCGATGAAACGGGCTGCTCAACCATTTGAATTAGCCCCAACCTATGTTTATCTCGCATCTGATGATTCCCGATTCGTTACAGGACAAGTGCTTCATGTAAATGGAGGGGAATTTACAGCTTCATGATCAGCTGGCAGGAGGTGTCCTTCCAGTCGCCCTAAAAAAGAATCAGAATGAGTGAAGGAGTCGATAGATTTGCGTTATGAATTCAATCCTGAAGTCAAGCTATTGTTGGTCAATCAATCGGATGTAGTTGTCCAAATGGTTTATCGACCTGCTAAGTGGCCGATGCCAAAGATCGGACCGCGCCCTCCCTACTACACAGACCCAATATATGAAGCGGAATATCCCGTTATTTAGTATAGAAACCACAAAAAAGCCCCCTGCAATTTGGAGGCCACTGAAATACCCAATAACTAATCTTATTTTGAATTTCTAGCTGTTGATTGGAGCAATAGGCGAAGACTCCTGTGGGGGGATAGCGACATTCTTGAGACCCCGCAGGGCGCAGCCCGAGGAGGCTCAAGGTCGCCCCGCGGAAAGCGCAGCCGTTTGCGGAAATCAACAGCGGTATGAAACAGATAACTAAAATATTGTACTTTTTCAGTGGCCTCGCAATTTTGGGGCTTCATTTAGGAAGTTAAGCCAATAACTTCTCTAACACAGTATTCTCATTTTCGTTTAAAAGATTCTTCTGAATAATGGCATCCACCTTTTTATTCATATTTCCCTCAAGCAATTCGGCTTCACCTTTGTCCCCTACTAATATTATTTTGTCCCATTGCTTATCAGCAGCTTTTTTATCAAGCATGCTGCCAAGGCTCTTTACCCATCTCTTTTGATTTGCATTGATGCGATCTTCATAATGGTCCACTTGGCTCGCTGTTTTAACCGCTCCACTTCCCATACTGGAACTATGATGAGAAGGGCCTTGGTGCATTCTCCAATCGTCAATTTCCAAATCAAATTCCATCGATTCGCTGTCTTCAATCAGAGAAAAAATGGATGTAAGAATTTTGATTTCATTCTGTTGCATTAGAATAAAACCTGTTAAAGGGTAAGCCTGGTACATCTTTTGGAGTTCATCGAGTACAGGATACTCCTCCCAATAAAAGTTTGTCGGCACAGAAACCTGTAATTCAAATGTCTCCCAAAGACCGCTATCTGCAGATGCAAAAATGATCAAGCCTCTCGGCATTTTGCGTTCCTTGCTTTCTACAAACTTTTCAACGTCTTCACGGATGGAACGCAATCTCTTCAACTCGTCCTTACTGCTGGCTTCTATATATTCTTCTAACCGATTAAATCCATTCTTCAAGGCTATCTTCCATTCGCCGCCTTGCTGGTCGGGATGACTGCGATCAGTGTGTAAATATAAGCTTAATACTTTGTCTGGTTTTACAAATTTCATGTTTGAAAGTTTCTTCATTGTCTTATGATAGGTCAAAAAATCCCCTCCATTAATCTTGTGGTTTAATAGTCTTTATCACGAAAGTGGATAATTTAAACATAAATAAACACCTTCCCCATTAATTAAGGAAAGGTGTTTATTGTCAATCGTTGTCATCCCGGTCTTTCTTCTTGCCGCGATCTTTCTTTTTCTCTTCTTTTTTCTTTTTTTCTTTCTTCTCATCTTTTTTCTTTTGTTCTTTTTTACTTTGCTGTTCTTGCTCCCGCTTATTCTCATCCTTCTTCACAGTGTCCTTCTTATTTTGAAGGTTTGCAGGCAAGTTGAACGATTCTACCGGTTCCCCATCCAAGGCTTCACTGACGACCTGTTGAAACACCTTGGCTGATGGACTCCCGGCACCAGAAATGATTGGGAGTACATTTTCAGAAGACTCTTTATCAAATCCTATCCAGAATGCCCCGACAATCTGAGGGGTGTATCCAACAAACCATTGGTTGGATGTAGCACCATGGTTATTGTCACTTGTTTGGGTGGATCCAGTTTTTCCAGCTACTTCACGCCCCTCTATGATGGCGTTCTTTCCGCTGCCTTCTTCCACGACACCTTTGAGCATGAAATTCATTTTCTCTACCGTTTCTTCTGAAAAGACCCGTTCTTTTTCTTCTTCGAATGACGCCACTTCTTTTCCAGTAACTGTCTCAATCTTTACAATTGCATGTGATTCGATGATTTCCCCATTATTGGCATAGACCGAATAAGCTTCTGCCATATGTTTAGGAGATACACCGTAAAATCCACCTAAAGCTATATTCCCTAATGTTCTATCTTCTTTCTCATCAACCGGGAGATAGAGCTTCTTTGCTGCATCCATCCCTTTTTGAATCCCCATATCATAAAGCAGGGATACAGCAGGGATATTATAGGAATTCAACACTGCATCATACATCGAGACTTCGCCGCGAAAATCCAATGTGTGGTTCTGTGGAGTATATTCCCCGAATTCCGTAGGGGAGTCGTTCAGCATGTCATTAACATCATATCCCTCTTCTAGAGCAGGGGAATAAACCAGTAATGGCTTGGCTGTTGACCCTGGCGGCTTTTTCAATCTGGATGCACGGTTGAAATTGCGGAACTCATAGTCCCTTCCGCCTATCATTCCAAGAATACCGCCTGATTTCGGATCAAGTAGAACCCCACTGCTTTGTGCAATCTCTCCGGTTGGAGCAGCCGGAAAGTTCTCTGGGTCAGCATATACCTTTTCAAGAGCTTCTTGCACTTTCGGCTCCAATGTCGTGTACACACGATACCCGCCTGCAAGCAACTCACTTTCACTGATGCCGTATATTCTTTCAGCTTCTTCAATTATGTAATCCGTAAAGCTGGGATACTTAGCTCTGTACGGATCAACGTGCCTTGATTCGAGCCTCAGCTCTTCTTGTTTCGCCTCTTCCACTTCTTCTGCTGTAATAAAACCTTGTTTATGCATTAAAGAAAGCACAAGATTTCTGCGCTGAATCGAACGTTCCTCATTATTTAACGGAGATAAGGCAGATGGGGCTTTAATCACCCCGGCCAAGGTAGCAGCTTCTGCCAATGTGAGGTCATTTGGTTCCTTGGCAAAATAAACCGCTGCTGCCCGCTTTATTCCCCATGCACCTTCCCCAAAATAAATCTGATTGAGGTATAGACTGATAATCTGGTCCTTTGAATAAGATTTCTCCACCTTCTTCGCCAAAAAGAATTCATCTGTTTTCCTTTTCAAGGTTTTATCATGTGATAAAAAGACGTTTTTCGCCAATTGCTGGGTAATGGTGCTTCCACCTTGTACATAGCCCCCTGCCTTTACATTTGTAGTCAAGGCACGAACAGTTCCTATAAAATCAAAGCCATCATGCTCATAAAAACGCTGGTCCTCCACCGCTACCACCGCCTGCTTGAGCACTTCCGGTATTTCATCTGATGGTACACCCTCTATTTGGTTGGAAGTGATCCTGCTTGCAACTTCCCCGTGACGATCATAGATGACCGAGGACTGAGGGAGTGGGTCAGTCAAAGCACTTACATCCCGTGTATTAATATAAAATTGCATTCCTAACAATATAATTAAAGCCAATAAACCTGCAATGAGCAGCAATGCCCTCAAGCTCACTCTACGTTTATGCTTACTTGCTCTTACAGCCATAAGAACCCCCTACTTTACCACAAAATATTCATAGTTATTCGAAATGGACCTTTTCTTTTTTAGGGTAAGATGAATAAACATCTTCTGGATCCCTTAAGATTTAAAGGACATGTATATGTTGTATGATAGCATTCCTCTATCATATCTTAAACACTATTACATACCCTTTTGAATAAAAAGTGAACCCCTTTACTTATATTCGAAATTTTCCGCCTATAAATTCCCGCTTGACTCTAAATACCCCACACTTCTATAATGAGGAACAATTATCTAAAAAATACTCAAATAGAACTACTCGTATAATCTTGGAGATATGGTCCATAAGTTTCTACCAAACTACCGTAAAGAGTTTGACTACGAGATATCCCATAGTTTAAAGTGTGGGAATTTTCTCTTGTCAAACTCCAAGTTATTGCTTGGAGTTTTATTTGTTTTGGAGGGAAAAGCATGAGACGAAACTTGGAATCAATGATAAAAACTGCTGCAAAGCATACAATTGCAGATCTTGTAATCAAAAATGGAAGAATTATCGATGTTTTTAATCTGGAAATTATTGAAGAGGATCTTGCCATAAAGGACGGAATGATTGTAGGGATTGGAGATTATGAGGGAGTTGAAGTGGTAGATGCTAGGGGTGCTTTTATTTGTCCTGGACTTATAGACGGTCATGTTCATATGGAATCATCCATGATCCACCCCTTTTATTTTACTAGAACCATTTTATCTCATGGGGTTACAACTATTATCACTGACCCTCATGAAATTGCAAACGTAAGCGGCATAAATGGAATACAATTTATGCTCGATGCAACAGAAGATGTTCCTGTTGATGTGTTTTTCATGCTGCCTTCTTGTGTACCTGCCACCTCATTCGAACATAATGGTGCAACCATTCAGGCCACTGATCTGGAGCCTTTTTATTCTCATGAAAGAGTAATAGGATTAGCGGAAGTTATGGATTTTCCTGCAGTCCGTGACACAGATGAAAATATGATCGCTAAGATCGCTCAGGCTGTCAAGCATAATAAAAAGATTGACGGACATGGAGCAGGACTTGCCGCTGCAGACTTAAATATATATGCCTCTGCCAAAATAAAGACAGACCATGAGTGTGTAACACCTCAAGAAGCTAAAGAACGCATAAGACGGGGAATGTATGTAATGATGCGGGAAGGTTCGGTCGCAAAGGATGTCAAAGCCCTTCTTCCGCTGGTAAACGAGAAAAACGCTCGCCGCTTTCTCTTTTGCACAGATGACAAGCACCTTGATGATCTAGTGATTGAAGGAAGCATTGATCACAATATTCGCATTGCAATCGGAGAAGGACTTGATCCGTTAATTGCCATTCAAATTGCTACCTTGAATGCAGCTGAATGCTTTTCTCTTTCTGACAGAGGAGCAATTGCACCTGGATATCGCGCTGACTTCCTATTCATAGAAGATCTTGAGAAATTTACGATAAAGGATATTTTTAAAGACGGCGTTAAGATGGAAAATAAATCCTCTATGAGTTTACCACACCATATTTCTGACAATGTTTTGGGTTCAGTAAAATTAGCTACATTAACAAGTAATGATATAGAACTAAAGGTTTCAGAGGATAGACCATGTAACATAATTGAAATCATTCCAAATAGTCTTGTCACTCGCCATATTACTGAAATTGCTCCAGTGAAGCAGGGCAAGTTTGTTCCCAGTGTGGCAAGGGATCTTCTTAAACTGGCAGTTATAGAAAGACATAAACAGACAGGGAATATCGGACTTGGTATCGTAAAAGGCTTCAAAATAAAGAACGGTGCCATTGCATCAACTGTTGCTCACGACTCTCACAACATTGTTAGCGTAGGAACAAATGATGAGGACATGTTGGTTGCTGTACGGACCCTTGAAGAAATGCAAGGCGGTCTGGTTGTGGTTAAAAACGGTAAAGTTCTATCAAAATTGGCACTGCAAATTTCAGGCCTAATGGCGAGCTCACCAACTGAGTCAGTACTTCACTCTTTAAAAGAACTTCACCAAGCACTACATTTGCTCGGCAGCCAAACTACCTTCAATCCATTTGTTGCACTGTCTTTCTTAAGCCTTCCTGTCATCCCTGCTCTAAAGTTGACGGATACCGGCCTGTTTGATGTAACACGATTTAACCATATTGACATTTCAGTAAAAACAAAATAGAGGTTAATTCGTAGTAGCATTCACTTTTCTGGGGGTTTTGGTAAGGTAAAGTTTTTCTGCATCCTTTTATCACGTTTAAAAGTTGTGGCAGAGGGTAATTAATCTACAACATTAGAGTTAAACAAATCAATCGAAAAGGAGCAGATGCATAATGGGACCTTTTAAAAATATAGTGATTGCCTATGACGGTTCACAGAGCAGCTTAAAAGCTGTGAAGATGGGTATCGACATGAAAAAGAACACGCAGGCCAATATAACCATCCTTCATGTCCTTGAAGAAACTCCAGTTAACGTCCCCATCGAATCTACAAGACCGGATGCGGTACCTGCAGGCGGAATGGGTGGTATAGATGGATTGAACATTTACACAAATAATGTGAAAGGTCAGGTGCCATCACAAAAGCATGTAGCTACGAGAAATCACGATGGAACAGAACAATCATTAAATGAAATTCACGCTCTTCTATCCCAAGAAAGGGTGGAAGCACCTGTAGAGGTTTTGCAAGGCGATCCTGCCAAAACAATCTGCAATTTCGCGGATACGCAAGAATCAGATTTAATCATCATTGGCAGCAGAGGCCTCGGGGGCTTAAAAAAGCTGATTTTAGGAAGTGTGAGCGATAAAGTAACCAACACCGCAAACTGTCCAGTCCTAATTGCCAAATGAATCGTTTGAAGACACAGCAGGCTCCACTATGGAGGCTGCTATTTTTTATGAGTAAATATTTCATTCAGCGGTTTTATAGTAAGCTATCAGGCTGCTTAATTAACGATATTTACACAAAAAGAACGCCTCACCCCAAGCTCAATCTTCACCTCAAATGACTTTTTCCTTCTTATGAAGACCTTTCCTCTGCGCCTTTGACCTCAGCAAAGCTTTTTAGCATCCTGGTATTTCCGTTCACCAACCTCTGGGCAAATGCATACCGTATATAGAACTTACTAGAAAGGAGAAATCCTATGTATCCTTATCGTCAACTTAGTATCCCTCCATTCGGACCACCTCCTGGAGGTGGTCAGGGTCCTGGTTTTGGCCCTCCTCCCGGTGGCGGACAAGGGCCAGGTTTTGGACCGCCCGGGGGTGGACCTCCTGGTGGTGGTGGAGGACCGGGAAGCGGTCCGCCACCTGGGCCGCCACCATCCAGTCCACCGCCACAAACGGCAGCAAGTTTAAGCGGACCAGGTGGACCAACTGCATTCGCTGTTGACCCAGGAGCATTTTTCGGCTGCTTGTATCGCTTTACATGGGTAAGATTAAACAATGGTGAACAATTTTGGTTCTATCCGACCTTTATCGGAAGAAGATCTGTCGCTGGTTATAGATGGTTTTTCTTTAGATGGGGGTACTTCGGAATAGATACAAACCGCATTCGTTCTTTCCAATGTATTTAATGACTCCCCATGGCACAATAAAACACACCACAAACGATGTGGTGTGTTTTTGTTATCCTTGTATCCTTTTTGCTTCAATATTTACGTCTTCCTCTTTTTCCTTCATTTTATTGACCATGTTATGAAAGGCGCTCCATTTGGAAAGCTTATCAATCGCTTCCTGTTCTGAGTTCACGCCTGTCACTTTGAAGGTATTATCATTTACGGAAACTTCATAAGCAGGTTGTGCTGCTTTTTGCTCTTTCCTGTTCTTTTCACGCTCCATATGCCGGTTGATTCTCCGAACACTTTTAGCGTCTTTCTTCAGGTCTGAGCCCTCTTCTGCGTACTTGGCCTTTTCCATCAAAGTTTGATTTTTCTTTTTTAATGTATTTTCACCCAAGGTAGTCCCTCCTTATTGTTGTTGCTCTTTTGGTGTAGGTCGATGTGTATTGCTTTCAGCTCTTTGACGCGAGGCCACTAAACGATTTGTATGGCCTATGGCACGATGCTCTGATTGAGATTTAAAAAGAGCCTGCCTTTTCTCCAACTTAGCTTTCAACCGTTTTTTCACATCAATTCCTCCCTCATCTCTTAACATATAAATACCCTAATTGTCCCAGTACAAAACCATGAAAGGTTGATTTCCCTTGGGTCGGATAGTATAATGACATCATCACCTAACGAACGGTAGGTAGGTAGATGATTGAGCGAGGTGAAAGTTAACGATGTCCATTTCTACATCAGAACAGATTAAGCAAAGCGCACTTCAGTTATTTGCACAAAAAGGATACTTTGGAACTTCTTTGAATGATGTCGCAACAAAAGTAGGGATCAAGAAGCCTTCCCTGTATGCACATTTTAAGAATAAAGATGATTTGTATCTCTCTATTCTCCATGAACTTATGGATACATTTAAAGAAAGTGTCAGCATTGATTCTTCAATAATGGAACAATATTCAACTAAAGACCTTTTGTATCTTTTCTTGAAAAACATGGTGGATTTTTGGAAGGATGAAACAATGGGTCTTTTGTATAAAAGGACTTTGCTTTTTCCTGAGGAACATTTTCGCTCTACCATACAAGAGCAATTCCTTCAAACAGAAGCGCATACAACAGCTATCCTTAGGGAGATCATGGAAAAAGGGAAACGCAAACAGGAGATCTCTAATCAGCCCATCGAACCACTTATTGATTCTTTTTATTGTTTGGTTGATGGCCTTTTTGTTCAACGTTTCTTCTATCCTTTACCTCAATATGACATGAAGGTCGAGCATGCCTTCACACATTTTTGGAAAGCAGCAGAGACAGGAGGAGAATAATCATGCAATGGGTGTACATTTTTATCGCCGGCCTTTTAGAAATAATATGGGTTTTAGGCTTGAGATTTTCAGAAGGATTTACTGTTTTGGTACCAAGCATCGTCACCGTCATTACGTTGGCAATAAGTTTTTATCTGTTTTCTAAATCACTTAAATTTATCCCCATCGGGACGGCATATGCCATTTTCACTGGTTTTGGTGCTGCCGGTACTGCTGTTGTTGGAATATTGTTCTTTGGTGAATCTGCCGGTTTCTCCAAGTTATTTTTCATCAGTCTTATGTTAGTAGGGATTATTGGGTTAAAAATGACCACTCCTAATGAAGACAAAGAAATCTATGAGGAGGGGATTTAAGATGGCATGGATATTTCTAGCGATTGCAGGGGCTTGTGAAATCGGTGCGGTAGTATCATTAAAAATGGCCGATGGGTTCAAAAAGCTCATACCTTCCATCAGCTTTGCCGTGATCGGAATGTTAAGTTTTTATTTCCTATCGCTTGCCCTAAAAGAAATACCTATGGGCACCGCATATGCTGTTTGGACGGGAATCGGCTCTGCGGGTAGTGTACTACTTGGGATGATTTTATTTAAAGAATCCAAGGAGAGAATACGACTTGTGTTGCTATCTCTGATTATCATCGGGGTGATTGGTTTGAAAATCACTCAATAAGCAAAAAAAAGCCATTCCGATCATGATGACCTGGAATGGCTTTACCTTCTTATATTTGTTGTTCTTTAGGTATGTTGATTTCGCCTTCTTCAGACTTTGCCACAATAAAGGCACATGCTGCATCACCTGTAATGTTGACTGCCGTTCTTGTCATATCCAATAAACGGTCAATTCCAAGTATAAGGGCAATTCCTTCAACAGGCAGACCTACCTGGCCAAGCACCATGGCTAGCAGGATAAAGCCTACTCCCGGAACACCAGCAGTCCCGATACTAGCCACAACTGCCAAGCCGACTACTGTAAGCAACTGAGTCAATGACAGGTCAATTCCATATACCTGAGCAATAAAGACAGTGGCTACACCCTGCATGATTGCTGTCCCGTCCATGTTGATGGTGGCACCAAGCGGCTGCACGAAACTACTGATCCGTTTTGGTACACCAAGGTTTTCCTGAGCCACATCCATTGACATCGGAAGGGTCGCATTACTGCTCGAAGTACTGAAAGCAACACTCATTGCCGGAATGAAACGTTTAAAGAACATAAACGGATTTATTTTCCCTAGCAGGAATAATGCACCGCCGTATGTGATAAAGAAATGCAAGAACAAGGCGATCAGCACGACGACAAAATATGCACCCATCGCTTTAATTGCATCAATCCCAAGTCCCCCAACCGCTGAAGCGATTAAACCAAATGCCCCATATGGCGCAGTTTTAATAACAATATGAACAAGGAACATTACTATATCATTTGCTTGTTCTAGTAAGGTCTTGACTCTGCCTGCTTTTTCTCCTAATGCATTGATGGCAAATCCAAGAAGCACGGAAAAGGAAATTATCTGGAGCATTTCCCCCTCTGCCATTGCCTTAATAGGGTTTGTCGGAATGATATTCAATAGTGTTTCCATAACAGGCGGAGCTTCTTCTGGCTTTTCATCTTCAGCCAGCTCATCCACCATCATGTTTTCAAAGTCACCTGCAAGTCCCGGCTGGATGACAGATGCAAGTGTCAGGCCGATTGTAATGGCGACACAGGTGGTAGCTAGGAAGAATAAAATGGTTTTTAGCCCGATTGTCCCTAGTTTTTTTGTATCGCCAAGCCCCACAACTCCCAGTGTGATGGAGATAAGGACTATCGGGACAACCAGCATGGTGATAAGATTTAGGAATATCTTCCCTAAAGGTTGAAAGAGATATGTATCAAATGGCTGAAAGAGCGATGGTGCATAAATATTCAATGCAAGACCTACTAAAATACCTAAGATAAGACCGATAATTATTTTCTTTGTTAATGTCATTTTCACATGAAATTCCTCCCTTTTGTAATATTAATATAATTTCTTTTTCAGAATCCTTGTATAATATTCTGTAATTCGACAAAAGGCGACTTTTTTCATTCTACGAGGTATTTTTAAATCTGTAAAGTGATTTATGATAGACCGGTCTCTGGTTGTCTGTTATAATACACTATAAAAAGTCCTAAAGTCTTATTGTTTTCCTTTCTTCATTTTGATATATTTAACAACGGTTTTCTACTTTTATTTACCCATTAATTTAACTTTTATAGCATTCACAAATAGAAAATTTTTCATGCAACGATGGAGGGGTTCAAATGAAATTACTTTGGAGGGTTATGGTGGCAATATTTATCCTTCTTGCAGCTAAAGTTGCCCTAGATTCTTACCAAATCATTAAAATCGCGGCGGGCGGGGAACATGTTAGGATAGATCCTGCACTCTACTTTAATTTATCCTATGTTATTTTTGGTTGTGTCGGATTGATGTTTTTATCAGATGTGTATAAGAAGTACGTAGAAAAGAGAAACAATCAGTTCAAATTTTAATGGAAACTCATCCAATATATAGTATTTCCAAACAAAAAAACCAGGACAAATGTCCCGGTTTTTTTGTTATTAAAATATAATATATCAGGCTACTTCTGTTCCTTTGGAAGCTTCTAAAATTTCAAACCATTGTTGTCTTGAAAGATTAAGTTTCAAAGCGCCAGCTGCTGTTTTTATCCGGTCCAACTTGCCAGATCCTACGATTGGAATAATTTTCGCTGGATGAGCAAGTAACCATGCAAATAATACTTGATCGATTGATGTGGCTCCTGTTTCTTCTTTTATTTTCTCTAACACTTTTCTGACCCGTTGAAACTTCTCCTCTGTACTAGTGAAAATACTGCCTCCTCCTAGAGGGGACCAAGCCATTGGCGAAATTCGGTCGCTTTGGCATTGTTCCATTGCTCCATTTTCAAAATGCTCCAGATGAGTTGCAGAAATTTCGATTTGATTAGTTACCAATGGATCGTCCAAATAGGAATTAAGCATGTTATATTGTGCCGGTAAGAAATTCGATACCCCGAATCTCTTTACCTTCCCATCCCTTTTCAGGCTTGCAAAAGCTTCTGCCACTTCACTCGGGTCCATCATTGGATCAGGTCTATGTATCAATAGTACATCTATATAATCTGTCTGGAAATTTCTTAAAGATTGATGAACAGATTGAATGATATGGTCTCTGCTTGTATCATAATGCTTTATTCGATGTTCTGATCTATTGGAAGAAATCAATTTGATTCCGCATTTAGTTACCAGTTCCATCTGGTCTCTTAAAGACGGTTTAAGTGCCAATGCCTGGCCGAACTGTTCCTCGACTGTGTAGTTGCCGTAAATATCTGCATGATCAAAGGATGTAATGCACATATACAAACAGCTTTCGATGAAATTCAATGTCTCTTCCTTGCTGTAACCCCAATCACTCAACCGCCACATTCCGTGTACGATTCTTGAAAGGGAAACATCTTGCGCTAACTGAATACGCTCCATTTTATCACTCCTACTATTCATTTCAGAAAGATTATACCTCTTCCATGCCCTAATAGCCAAAGATACTGTTTTACTTTTATAAAACTTCTAAAATATCTATCCTTAAATGTCTTGCCATTTGGATTTGGTTCATTTATGATAGTACTATCATTCACGATTAACACTACATATTGTATTTACAATTATATTTATATCTATATACAGTATTTTTATAACTACGCGATAATGGTGTCTATTAATGGACTTAATAGGGAAT
The DNA here is from genome assembly GCA_001648575.1 of Sutcliffiella horikoshii DSM 8719. GTDB lineage: Bacteria > Bacillota > Bacilli > Bacillales > Bacillaceae_I > Sutcliffiella_A > Sutcliffiella_A horikoshii. The sequence continues at coordinate 106,290 of LQXN01000059.1, forward strand.
CCGGTGCAACTCCGGAACTGTCCCCGCAACTGTAAGTGCAGACAATCTTGAAAAACCACTGTATAAGCAGGCTTAACGGCTCTTATACGGGAAGGTTCAAGATAGGAAGAAGCACGAGTCAGGAGACCTGCCTTTAGCGATTAGTTTCTCTTTCTTCGGGAGTTGAGAAGATGAAACGATCTATAGAATCTAGCAGAAAGGCAGTAATTTTCCACTTCAGGACATAAGTGGACGTATTCGGTCCCTTCGCCTTTCTGCCTTTCTATGATCGTTTGATCCACTCAGCTGCCTGAGTGGATTTTTTTATTTCACAAAGACTCATTTTTACCTAATTTACATTTGAAATGGAGTGGAAAAATATGACCTTACATACCGATATACATCCCCCCAAAAAACAGGATTCCTTGCAATCCTTCCAAGTATTGATGGATTCGACTCTGCAAGAATTCCCTACCCTTGATTCGGGTGCTTACTTGCAAAAAGCCGTAAAACTGGCCGATAGACTTTTGCCACTTAATCAGGGACAAGAACTATATAATCAATTGATACTTGAAGCTCTCAGTAATTTAACAGAAGAAGAACCCGACTGGACCTACGTCGCATCCAGGATACTCATCCATAAACTACAACAAGATGTCTGTCATATCAGGCAAACTTCGTACCCATACACTAATTTGTATCAATTGATAGAGGCATTAACCGAACAAGGGATCTACCATCCTCAACTCCTTTCGTCTTATCAAGAAAAGGAAATAAAAGAATTGGAGTCAGTCCTTCAACCAGCTAGAGACCATCTGTTCACCTATATCGGGTTGAAGACTTTAGCTGACAGATATTTAACTCGTGACCATAACAAGCAGCTTTGGGAGCTTCCACAAGAGCGTTTTATGATAATTGCCATGACGCTCATGAAAAACGAACCCTCAAATAGGCTGCAATATGTGAAAGAAGCATACTGGGCATTAAGCAATCTGTATATGACAGTAGCCACTCCTACCTTTGCCAATGCAGGTAAAACATACGGCCAGCTTTCTAGTTGCTTCATAGATACCGTAGATGATAGTCTACAAGGAATTTATGACAGCAATACAGATATCGCAAACCTCTCTAAATCAGGAGGGGGAATCGGCGTTTATCTAGGTAAAATCAGAAGCAGAGGGAGTGATATACGCGGATTTAAAGGGGTATCAAGCGGTGTCATTCCATGGATGAAACAATTGAACAATACCGCAGTCAGCGTCGACCAGCTCGGGCAGCGCAAAGGAGCCATCTCAGTTTACCTTGATATTTGGCATAAGGACATCTTCTCATTTCTAGACAGCAAGCTGAACAACGGTGATGAGCGCATGCGTACACATGACCTGTTTAATGGCGTTTGTATTCCTGATATTTTTATGGAACAGGTTGAAAAAAGAGGGGACTGGTATTTATTTGATCCGCATGAGGTCAGGAAGACGATGGGATACTCCCTCGAAGATTTCTATGATGAGGATAAAGGTTCGGGCAGTTTCCGGACAAAATATGCAGAATGTGTCAATCACCCTGAACTTGATAAAGAAAAAGTGGCTGCGATCGATATCATGAAATCAATCATGAGGGGGCAGCTTGAGACAGGGAGTCCCTTTATGTTTTACCGTGATGAAGTGAATCGGATGAATCCCAACCATCATAAAGGGATGATTTATTGTACTAACCTTTGTACGGAAATCACCCAGAACCAAAGTGCCACAGTAACCAATACACAACAAGTGAAGGATGGAACCATCATCACCATCAAAACACCTGGCGATTTCGTCGTTTGCAACCTCTCTTCCATTAACCTTGCTCGAGCCGTCAAAGCAGATGTACTGCAACGTCTAATACCCATACAGGTCCGTATGCTTGATAATGTCATTGATTTAAATGATATCCCAGTATTACAGGCAAAAATAACCAATCAGAAATATCGTGCCGTAGGATTGGGTACCTTTGGCTGGCATCACCTTTTGGCATTAGAAGGAATCAAATGGGAATCAGAGATAGCAATAAATTATGCAGATGAACTTTACGAGAAAATTGCTTATTATACCATTCAAGCAAGCGTGTATCTTGCCAAAGAGAAGGGGGCATATCCCGCATTTGAAGGCTCTGACTGGCAAACCGGCCAATACTTCTCGAAAAGAAATTATCCTTCTACCGGTACTTTGAATTGGAAAGAGCTTCAACAACAAGTTTTAGAAAATGGGATCCGAAATGGCTATTTAATGGCAGTTGCCCCAAATGCAACAACATCCATCATTGCCGGAAGCACAGCAAGTATCGACCCTATCTTTTTAAAAGTATATTCTGAAGAGAAAAAGGATTACAAGATACCAGTAACAGCACCTGATCTAAATGCAGAAACTACCTGGTTCTATAAATCTGCTTATCATATTGACCAACATTGGAGCATTGCTCAAAATGCTGCAAGGCAAAAGCATATTGATCAGGCCATCTCGTTCAACCTTTATGTTACTAATACCATTAAAGCTAAGGCGTTATTGGATTTGCACGTGGATGCGTGGAAGCAAGGACTGAAAACCACCTACTACGTCCGGTCGACCTCAACAGATATAGAAGAGTGCGATTCATGTGCAAGCTAATTGGGGAGGAAGAAAAATGAGCAGTAATTTAAAAACACGTTCCATAATGGACAGTCAGGCGCCAAATAGATCCACTAGAATCATAAACGGTGAAAGTTCCAATGTCTTGAATTGGGATGACGTTGCCTTTTCATGGGCATACCCAAAATATAAGAAAATGCTGGCCAATTTCTGGTCCCCTTTTGAAATCAATATGTCCCAGGACATCAAGCAATTTCCCGCTTTATCTCCAAAAGAACAAGAAGCTTTTTTGAAGATTATCGGACTTCTTGCCTTGTTGGACAGTATTCAAACCGATTATGCAGGAAAGGTAGCTGACTATTTAACCGACTCCAGCTTAAATGCATTGATGATTATGCTCGCCCAACAGGAAGTCGTTCATAATCACTCGTATTCTTACGTTTTATCAAGTCTTGTTACACGCTCAAAGCAAGAAGAGGTATTCGAATATTGGCGTACAGAACCAACCTTGAGGAAAAGGAATGACTTCATAACAAATGGCTATAAAGCTTTTGCAGAGGATCCAACTGTAGAAAACTTATTAAAATCCATTGTTTATGATGTGATATTAGAAGGGCTTTTCTTTTATTCAGGATTCGCTTTCTTTTATCACCTTGCCAGAAATCAAAAAATGGTCGCATCAAGCACGATGATTAATTATATCAATAGAGATGAGCAAATTCATGTTGACTTGTTTGTGAAAATTTTTCAAGAAATCCTCCAGGAATACCCTGAATATGAGACTAGGGAGCTTGCTCTTTTTGTAGAGGAGACATTTAAGCAAGCAGCGAAGCTTGAGATTGATTGGGCCAGGATGATCATCGGTAATCATTTTACAGGAATTGAACTGGAGGACGTAGAAGCCTATATCAAATTTTATGCCAATGTCCGCTCTAATCAGCTTGGTTTCAGCCGACCGTTTGAAGGGTACCGGACCAATCCGTTGAAGTGGATCAAAGCCTATGAAGAAGTTGACCTTGGAAAATCGGATTTCTTTGAACAAAAATCGAGGCAATATACAAAAGTGAACGTAGTGGATAATGGATTTGATGATCTTTAAATGATTCTGCAAAAGAAAAGGTCATGGGTGACCTTGCGCAGCCATGGCCACTGATTGTACTTTTTCCTGTGGGCTTGGCGAAGCCAGCAAAAAGGCCGTGGACCAACCAGTCCACGACCTTTATCATTCAAGAGTTCACCATATAGGGTAGACCAAAAAAGAAAAAGCAAGATAAAAAATCCCCATTAGTATAAAGCCAACATAGCTTTGTTTTTCTAATAGCAAACGTTCAAATCCCCTAATCAGAAAAGCACCTGCAAAAAGCCAAAACATCCAGCCCAAATGTGTCGGACTATCCAGGTATGCACCCATCCCCCCTAAAATGAGTCCACCGATTACAAGCATAAGTTGAAGGATAACAATAGGTTTCTTTCTTGTTTTTATGTCTTTGAACACAAATACTCCCCCTTTGTCCACCTTCTATAATAACAGAATGTTTCGTCAAAAAGAAAATCCGATTTTAAATAGGCTCTTATTAAAAGGCTGTTTTCGTAAACTTTGTTGCTGGTTCGAATACTCAAACTAGCCGTTATTTTACTTGCTGTCGTGCCCTTTTCTTGGTTAAAAGTAATAGAATGCATGCCTATTTTACTGTTTCTAAGCTATGAAAAGTCCAATTACCGACTTTTCACTAGTGAATAGCAACAATCTTTGAGAAAAGAGCCTATTAAAAAGATTGCGGTTAGTTGGTTGGTACGAAAACAGCCTTAAAATAACCCAAGGTATTGTAAAATCAACACGATTATTCCCAATACCCACACATATACTGCAAAAGTGCGCAGCGAATGTTTTTTCAGGTAGTTAATCATCCATTTAACTGCGATGTATCCAAAGAAACAGGATGCAAGAATACCGATTATCAAGGAAATCAGCGAGATATCTTCCCTTCCCACTTGGGCAACTTCCACTGTCTGCAACAACACCGCCCCTGCAATTGCTGGTGTAGATAAAAGGAAGGAAAAATATGCAGCAGTTTCCCTATCCAGTTTTCTGAACAGGCCGGCTACGATTGTAAGACCTGAACGGGAGATTGCAGGAAAAATCGCGGCCGCCTGAAAAGAACCAATGAACAGGGCATCCTTCCAAGTGATATCCTCCATTTTCTTCGCTCCCTTTTTGATGGAGTCCGCAAACCAAAGAAATGCCCCTGTGATCAGAAATTCCCAGCCGATTGTAACACCAGTTTTAGAGATATCCTCAAAATAGTCCTTAAAAGCAAGTCCAATGACCACTGCAGGAACCGTCCCGACCACCAACAGCATGGATAGTTTGTGAAAAGGATTCCGGATGATTTTGATGAATTCCTCCCGATAAAAATATAGAACGGCTATCAAGGTGCCAAAATGCAGCATTGTATCAAGAAGCAATCCCGCTTCTTGCAGGTCAAATAAGTTCCGTCCTATATACAGATGCCCTGTACTTGAAATTGGAAGAAATTCTGTTAGTCCTTGAATAATACCTAAAATGAACGCCTCAATTTTGGACATGCGCTTCCCCTCCTATATCGAACGTTTCCTATCAAAAACAAAATAAGTAATGGCTCCTAAAATGATTAATAACATCAACGGGATAATAAGCGGTTGGGCAGCGTGCTTGATGTCACGCCAATTTTCTCCCAATTGAAAACCTATATAGAGAAACAGGACCGTCCAAGGTATTACCGCAGCCACTGTGTAAAGAAAAAAGGGCAAGAACTTCATTTTCGCTACGCCTGCCGGTATTGATATGGCATGTCTTACCACAGGTATGAATCGGGCTGTGAAAATCACAATCGGCCCATAATTCTCAAACCACTTTTCCGAAATATCCAAGTGCTTTGGCTGAATCAATATGTATTTTCCATACTTTTCAAGAAATGGCCTCCCTCCTATACTTCCAGCCCAGTACAAAAACAACTGCGCAAGAGTTCCGCCTGTCACACCGGCTGCAAAGGCACCTATAAATCCAATCTTGCCGATTGAAATCAAATAACCACCATATCCCAAAACAATTTCGCTCGGAATGACTTCCACCATTAATCCCAACGCAATCCCCCAAACTCCCATCGCTTGGAAAAATTCAAAAACAGATAAGAAAAAGTGCTCCATGTCCTCACCTCATTTATTAGAGAGTCGTCCCTAACAATGTATGAAGGCAAGTCCATGAAAAGCACTAAAAAAAGAATGTACCTAATTTCCAGAGATGAACAGATTGAACCCAAGGATCTATCTTAAGAACGTTCAATCCTTCAACAAAAAAATTCCTTTGATAAACAAACAGGAATTCTCCAAAATATGTCGAATACTAACTATTGGAGGTGCTGATAAATGAAGAAAATCATTCTTCTGTCCTTATTCCTCCTTTTTCTAACAGCCTGCGGTATGCCGACACACATCCCTGATCGATTTTCCTATATTGAAATTGTCGACAAGAAAGAAGATGCCTCCCTTTCAGAAATTGAGGATATTGAATTCATTCTTAGAGACAGTGAAGTAATAGTCGGTTTGGATGAGGCAACCGAGAATTACCCCAATTACAAAATTGAAAAATCTCCTGCTTATATAGTGTTTGAATATACAGGGTATCTCACAGACGATATGATATTATTCACCTATGACAAGGAAGAGGCTGTATCGTTATTGAAAGAAAAAATTCAAGACGAGAAAGAAAGAGCGGAATAACCTTAGTCGAGCCGTGGGAATATTTTTAGCATAAACCACGGTCCGGCTTTCTTAATATCCTTTTTTGAAACCGCTTACCTTAAGGAATAAATGAATAGTATTCATCATATTATTAGACTGTTTTCGAATACTTTGGTGATTTTTGCAAATTCAATACTATGTAAACCATGAAAAGTCCAATTGCTGACTTTCCATCTGTGAATAACAACAATTTTTGAGAACATTATTAATATAATATTTAATGGAGGGCATATATGGGGGAACTATGTCTGCAAGCATCATGTGTTGGTTATGATTTGATTTTTATCACGTTGGGATGCCTATTGGTTCTATACATCGGCTACCGTTTTCTTGGACATGAAGACTGATCTCATGATTTCGCTTCTTTTGCTAATACTAACAAAGAGGTGATTAAAATGAGGAAAGTCTTCTTTTTTCTGCTCCTTTCTTGGGGAGTTATGGCTGTCACTGTAACGGCCCAGCCCCTTCAAATAGAAGTATTTGATGTCACACAAAGCAAAGTGGTCAAAACGGTTCCATTGGACGAGAAAACGAAGTCGGAGGCCCTAAAGCTTGTTAAAAGTACAAATGCCCTCTATCCAAAGCTGAACCCCACTCCAAAGACAGGGTTCATGCTCAAAGTGCCTTTGGAACCCGAGGAAAATATCGACACCATTGTTTTAAAGCAAACCGTCAAGCAGGTGATCTTCATTTTCCCTGAAGGAGAAAAGCCTTATTTACTCATCTTCAATGAAAAAGAACAGCCTATGTTCTACTATTTCAGTGAAGATTTCACAGAGTTTCTCGAGATGCTGGGTATAAAAAGATAGGATTATTCACTTAAAAAATGGAATAATGGGTACACTATCATCAACTTGAACCTTTTTTAGGAGGGGTTTTATTTGAAAAATGTACTCATTATTCTTTTTATAGGCATGATCCTTTCAGTAATTACTGCAGGTTGTGGTTCAGCAAAAGAAGGTGTACCCGGAACAATGCAAAAATCACCTCCCTTGCTGCCATCCAGTGGTGACTATACCTTTCAGCGCTTTATTGAAGAAAAAGAACATACAGAATACAGAGTGCTCTACAGCAAGGTTCCTGACAGCAATATAGTACAGGTGAAAACGGTAGTGGAACTCGATTCAGATTCTTCTTCACAAGACACTTCTGAAACGATCAACTTCTACGAAGAAAAACAAGATGGGATATTTGGATATATTGTTGTTTCTGAAGATTTTCCTTCTGATTGGAGTGCTGATGATATTAAGAAGTTTCCAAAAACAAAAATAATCGCCTTTCCACTGGAAGAAAGTAAGGAATGGACAGAAACTATAGAGGATTTCAACCTGGATATAACTTATCATATCAGATCAATAGACGCTGAAATTGAAACGCCTGCAGATACATTCAAGGACTGTATCATTATTGATTTTGAAGAAATGGATCAGGAAGGAAATACTTTACGTAAAGGAAGCTCGGTTTTTGCACCGCAATTCGGATGGATTCGTCATGAAATCAAAGAAGAAGTATTAAAAGATGTTCATAAGTTAATAAAGATAAATGAAAGATAATAATCACTTATCTTTCTCAGTGTGTAGACAAAGCTTTAAAATAATGAAATTCCCTAGTTGATCGCAGTGGAGGGAGCGTAGACTCCTGCGGGAGGAAGGGACAGGTAAGACCCCGCAGGCGTAAGCCGAGGAGGCTTACGGACCGCCCGCTGGAAAGCGAAGCTCCTGCAACGAAGATCAACTGTTCCAACAGATAACTCATCTTATTTAAGTTTGTGACAGTCTGTGAAAGATAATAATCACTTATCTTTCTTTTTTATTTTAAATCATTCTATAACGGAACCTTTTTCTAAAAAAAGCCGTCTTAGTAATAGATACTTCGCTCTACGAATATTTTACATAACTGTAATGAAGAGAAAACCATAAATGTAGTATAATTACACACATATCATTCCCTAATCATGGGTATATAGATACCGAAAGCCATAATTATGTTATACTTCTATAATTAAGGAGGAGATGTACCATTGAGTTTAAGTAAAGTTATTTTTGTCGTTAGTATCATGGCTAGCTTCCTCATGCTTGTTGCATCTGTTATAGCATTTGTCATTCATGATATCGGATATTTCTGGATAATGTTCGCTCTAATGGTTGTTAGCATCCTTCAAAATATTTCAGTATATAAACATATTTCTACCTCTGATGAACCTGTTAAAGGCTAGACCGCTTCCTGTACATACACTTTAAGCGGTCTTATACCCCAAAACACTCCACCTCCCGGAGTTAAAATAAACTCAATGACAAAAAGCCAGCAAATTGCTAGCTCTTCATTTCTGTGCGTATATAATTTCCATCCTTATCATAAAAATGGAATTTCTTGATTACGTTATCATCTGTTTCCAAAACTTCTGGATGAGATATGTAAATCAGGAACTGATTCGCTATTACGTTGCCAGAAAACTGAAATATCACTTCTTCTTTCCTTTCTACTTCAAGCACTACTTTCTGAACCTGCTCACCTTTTGGTACCAAACCATGAAGATATGTTTGCTCAGTAAGATGAGCCTTCACCTTTTTCTCTTCGAAACAGAAAGCTTTTTCTTCCGTCATAGAGTAATAGTCCGGCTCCTCGTAACCCGCAATCACAAATCCATCTTCATTCTGTCGATAACCACCTAAAACAGTTTTTAATACGGAATCTTTCTCAGAATATATGAGGAATGATTGATTGCTTTCATCTACAAACATTAATTCCATACCTTCCAATTCTTCTCCATGACCTGTACCGGAAAGTGCTCCGTTTAAACTTCTGTAAATATAAGTGGGTTCTATGTTTACTTTCTTTGCATCCTCTACTTTTCCTATGTGAGTGAAATATTTTTGTGGAGGAACAGCTATCTTTACTCTTTCTCCCTGACTCTCAATATCCGTCTCAATTGTCTTGACTGAAGAATGCAAGTTTTCCCCTATAAAAAGGACACGGGTATTTGACTTGGTTTTGATTATTTCCGAATAAAAAGGATGGTCGAGTAAGAATTTTTCAAGCTTCAATTTACCATATATACCTTTTTGGAAAATGACAGCCCCCAACTCATTTTGATTATATTCAAACGTGGCAACCACTTTATTAGTATCATCTATCTGGAAAACTTCCAATAACAATGGCTCATCCTCCGCTAACTCCAGTTGCTCTTGGATGAGGCTGGTAATTTCCCTTTCGGAGTGTTTCAAGGTGTAACTCGTATACTCATAAATCGAATAAACTCCCGCAATTATCAGACTGGATATTGACATGATTATAAATAACCTTTTCAACACCGTTACCCCCTTGTTCCATTTCTACCTCCTAGGAAAAAAACTAAATATAGTTCTATAGCCCTACCTTTAATCTTAATGCAATTATTCTGTGGCGGCTATTGGGAAAGTGAACCCTCATTTATTGATTTAATTCAATTTTTCAGTGGATTACTTTCCTAAACCAAATATTTTTTATTTTGGATTATCTTGGATTTTTTGGATTGCTTTTTTACAATTTCCGAACTTCATTCTACATTTTCTTAACTTTATTCGGCTTTTTGGACAAAAAACCTTTTCAAATTCAATATTTTCCTATATAATCACTTCATAATCCAAACAACTCAATAATCAACAACTCGTATAATAGTAGGAATATGGCCTACAAGTCTCTACCAAGCTACCGTAAATGGCTTGACTACGGGTGATACTTTAATTTTCCTGTACTCAGATTCGTCTGAGTAGTATTTTACATTCCCGGAAGTTAGAGATGGTCACTTGTAGTCCTGGTGCCATTTCGACTTTCGGGATTTTTTATTTTCAGGAGGAGGACATCAACTATGAAACTATTACAACAAACCATTCTTGATAAAGGTACTGTTTTACCAAACGGAGTATTAAAGGTTAACACTTTTTTGAATCACCAAGTGGATACAGGATTAATGATTGAAATAGGTAAGGAATTTGCAGATCGCTTTGCAGACGAACACATCAATAAAGTGATCACGATAGAATCTTCCGGTATTGCTCCAAGCTTTTTTGCAGCACACACTTTAAGTGTTCCACTTATTTTTGCAAGAAAGAAAAAGTCAGTGACATTGAATGACAATGTTTTTACAAGTGAAGTGTTCTCTTTTACCAAACAAGAAACAAGTGAAATTACAGTTGCAAAAGAATTTTTAAAGGAAAATGATAGAGTGCTTATCATTGATGACTTCTTGGCAAACGGACAGGCTGCACAAGGTTTGATTGATGTAGTGAAACAAGCCGGTGCAACCGTTGCCGGAATAGGGATTGTAATAGAGAAAACCTTCCAGCCAGGAAGGCAACTATTAGAAGATAAAGGATATCGTGTGGAGTCGCTCGCAAGAATCCAGTCCCTTCAAAACGAAAAAATAACCTTTGTGGAAGAAGCTGTTACGATTACAAACTAAGAAAAAATGGAGGTCATCTTATGAAAGCAACTACTGTTCACTATCCATGGTATAAAAAAGAAGACACTGATGCATTCTTCGCACTCTTTCAAAATAATTTAGCGAACTTTGTCATCATTGCAGTAACAATGCTTGGAATGGGCTTTCCTGCAAGCATTGTATTCGGAAAAGTGATTCCTGGAGCGGCGGTTGCCGTAATGGTCGGTAACCTTTATTATGCATTCATGGCAAAACGCCTGGCTCAAAAAGAGGGACGGACAGATGTCACTGCCCTCTCCTATGGGATCAGCACTCCAGTCATGTTCGTTTTTTTATTCGGGGTATTAGCGCCTGCTAACGCTTTGACTGGTGATCCAGAGCTAGCATGGAAAATTGCTGTTGCTGCTGCCTTTTTAAGTGGACTGATTGAAACCTTGGTCAGCTTCACAGGAAACTGGGTGCGAAACCACCTGCCTCGTGCAGCTATGCTTGGCGCACTTGCAGGGGTAGCTCTTACCTTCATTGCCGGAGAAATGTTATTCAACACTTTTTCCATCCCGGTTGTAGGGTTAGTCGCCCTGATTATCATCATAGTCGGGGTAGTTGGGAAAATGGCCATGCCATTCAAGATTCCAGCTTCCTTGTTTGCTGTCATCATCGGTACGGTACTTGCTTTCGCATTGGGCTATCAATCCCCATCACAAATTTCTGAAGGGCTTGCTCACATCGGTTTTTACCCTATTTTACCTACTCTGGCTGCTTTTGAAGGTATGACATATCTATTTGGAGCACTTATCGGACTACTGGCTATCATATTACCAATCACACTTTATAATGCGATTGAGACCATGAACAATGTGGATGCGATGTCAGCAGAAGGCGATTCCTATGATGTTCGGGAATGTCAGGCAGTGGATGGGGTCGGCACGATGCTCGGAGCAGTTTTTGGTGGCCTTTTTCCCACTACTGTTTATATTGCGACAGTTGGATCGAAATGGATGGGTGCCGGAAGAGGATATAGCATCTTAAATGCCATCGTTTTTGGAATGGCAGCCATGACAGGTGTAATAGCGGCCCTCGCTGCCATCATCCCTCTTGCGGCGGTTGCGCCAATCTTAGTATTCGTCGGAATCTCCATGGTAGCTACTGCATTCCAATCCAATGACAAGAAGTATTTCCCTGCAGTTGCGATAGCGATGCTTCCTTACTTCGCAAACTATGTCATGACACGCTTTAACAACAGTGCAGGTGAAGTCGTCTCCGGCATCTCCGAGGGTATTGTCCCTCTAGGTCAAGGTGCCATGTTTACAGCCATTGTCCTTGGTGCTATTACCGTTTATATCATCGACCAGGATTATCGTCGAGCTTCCTATTTTGCACTAATTGGAGCATTTCTGTCCTTCGTTGGTTTTATGCATGCACCAAAACTTGCATTCAATGCAGCTCCTGACTTTGCGGTAGGCTATGTCCTAGTAGCTGTATTCTTGGTTTATTGTTCGTACCAACAGGCAACAAACATAGTCAAACAAACCGAACGGAAGGTTTCTGTTAAACAGCAGGCAGCTTCATAAGTTAATTTCAAGCCGAGAGTTCTTCTCTCGGCTTCAGTGTGTAGACAAAGTTCAAATATGATAAAAATCCTTAGTTGATTGCAGTGGAAGGCGCGAAGACTCCCGCGGGAGGAAGGGACATGTATGACCCCGCAGGCGTAAGCCGAGGAGGCTTACGGACCGCCCTTCGGATAAGCGAAGCGCCTGGAACTAAAATCAACTGTTCCAACAGATAACTTAACTATTTCTTAGTTTGTCAACAGTCTGAAGCCGAGAGTTCTTCTCTCGGCTTTTTTTATTTCTGTATAAAACTACCACCTTATAATGCAAGCTATATTTCTTATTTACAAAAAGAACAGACATAATTTTTCTCTTAATAAGGCTAACGCCCACGAGTTTTGGACGAATGCACATACAATACAAAGTAGGCAGAGTGAGGAGGAGAACAAATGTATTTACAAAATAATATGTACGGAAAATTTCAACCTGGACAGCGTTCTATTGGCATAGGATATGGAAGAAGACCTGGCCCTGGATATGGGGGGCTCGGCTTTGGAAGCTTTGGCTTTCCACTTTTAGGCGGGCTTGCCGGTGGATTGTTGGGTAGCGCTCTATTTAATAATTTTGGTTATGGTGGCGGATTTGGTGGACCGGGATTTGGCGGTGCTCCTGGTTTCGGCGGTGGACCGGGATTCGGTGGTGCTGCTGGTTTCGGTGGTGGACCGGGATTCGGTGGTGCTCCAGGTTTCGGTGGTGGACCGGGATTCGGTGGTGCTCCAGGTTTCGGTGGTGGACCGGGATTCGGTGGTGCTCCAGGTTTCGGTGGTGGACCGGGATTCGGTGGTGCTCCTGGTTTCGGCGGTGGACCGGGATTCGGTGGTGCTCCAGGTTTTAGCGGTGGACCGGGATTCAGCGGTACTCCTGGTGTTGGCGGAGGGTCTGGGTCCACAGGCTTTCAAGGTAACTTTTAATTAACAAATGGTCCTTATAATTTATTATAAGGGCCTTCCTAAACTATTGAATGACAGGACTGGTAGGTTTGGAAAAAGATAATGAAATAAAAGAATTGGAACAACGGCTACAGGAGAACATAGCTTTCGCAGTATGGCTTCAAGTGATAGGGCAAGTTTTGGAGGCAATAAACTTGTGTAAGTTATATAATTTGACGAATAATCCATTATCGGATGTAGAGAAAGGGATTCTTACAGGGGCATGGGTACAGGTCATTGGAGATATAGTAGGGGCTATCGGGACGACTGCTGAGGTACTGTCAGAAGATCCACAAACAGATTTACAAGCCCAGATTGTTGCCACTCAGGGTCTTTGGATTCAAACATTCGGTTCAGGAATTGAAGCCACAAGCGCTACTGAGGCAGTCAAGAGAGAACTGCAGACTATCCCGCCCCCACCACTTGTATTCATACCAGGTTCTTAAGCATTGGATGTATCTTTTTTTAAAATTCTAGAAAAACTACTGATATCTTTAATAATGAGAGCAGGCACAGATCATGTTCATTGAACAACAATACATTGAAGTTTTTGAAAAAAATCAATCCTCTGTCCAATCCCATTTTAACTTCTGGCTAGAATATGTTTTATTTTCATGGCAATGGTGGGTGATGGTGGGAATATTCATCCTCTTATGGGTTTTATTTTGGAAGCTTAAAAAAATCGAGGAACTGCCGAGGATAACCATCTTCGGGCTATTATGGATAATTGTTGCCTCAAACCTTGACGGGTTGGGGTATGAACTAGGTCTATGGGGATATACATACAACCTTAGTCCATTCCTGCCTAAATCCTATGTTTTTGATTACTGCTTGATCCCCATTACATATATGCTTATATATCAATACTTTCCCAGTGGTAAGAAGTTCCTCTATTCAAATGTGGTGTTGGCACTAGGAGCGTCCTTGATTGCTGAACCAATAGCGGAAAAGGTAGGTTTGTACACTCCTTTTAATTGGAACATATTAATTTCTATACCGCTCTATATCATAATTTCCTATATACTGAAATTCTTCACAGAAAAAATATGTCAATCTATAAGATAGGAAAAGGATGCCTAGTCAGGCATCCTTTCAGACTGTTGACAAACTAAGAATCAGTTGAGTTATCTGTTGGAACGGTTGTTCTCCGTTGCAGGAGCTTCGCTTTCCAGCGGGCGGTCCGTAAGCCTCCTCACTCCGTTGCGGGGTCTTACCTGTCCCTTCCTCCCGCAGGAGTCTTCGCTCCTTCCACTACGATCAACTAGGGAATTTCATTATTTTAAGCTTTGTCTACACACTGAAAGGATGCCTACTCAGGCATCCTCAGACTGTTGACAAACTAAAAATCAGTTGAGTTATCTGTTGGAACGGTTGTTCTCCGTTGCAGGAGCTTCGCTTTCCAGCGGGCGGTCCGTAAGCCTCCTCACTCCGTTGCGGGGTCTTACCTGTCCCTTCCTCCCGCAGGAGTCTACGCTCCTTCCACTACAATCAACAGGGAATTTCTATCTCGAAAATAACTTTGTCTACACACTGAAAGGATGCCTAGGAAGGCATCCTTTTTTATACAGTTTCTTTTATTTCCTCATTGTTTGTTTCTTCTTCAGTGGTGTCATATTGATCATCATGGTCATTGTTTTCATCGTTATCTTCTTTCTTCTTCTTTAAAAATTCCTCTAGTGCAAGCTTGCTCTTTCTAGATGTAAGAATATACAAGAAATCCTTATCCCTGATTTCTGTATCACCAGAAGGCGTTACAAGTATGCCCGATCTTATAATAGCATTAATTAATGTTTTCTCTGGAAATTCAAGTTCTGCAAGATTTTTTCCAACCATATCTAAATCTTCTTCTACTTGAAACTCGATGATTTCTGCATTTGCTTTACCAATTGATACCAGCTCTAAAGAATGGATCGGAGCTATTTTCTTTGGACCTGTGAGATTCAACTTTTTAGCAAGCATCGTTATCGTTGAGCCTTGGACAAGGGTAGATGTCAATACGACGAAGAACACAACATTAAAGAACACTTGAGCATTTGGAATTCCTGCAATCATCGGAAATGTCGCAAGTACGATTGGCACTGCCCCCCGAAGACCGGCCCACGATAAAAACACTTTCTCCTTTATACTGAAATTCATTCCAATTGTCGAAAGGAAAACAGCAACAGGTCGTGCTATGACAATTAATATCACTGAAAGCAATAAGCCCTTGAGCATTATATCCAATTGGAATAACTGTCCCGGAAAGACAAGTAGTCCTAATATGATAAACATTAGAATCTGCATCATCCATGCAAACCCTTCATTAAAGCGGAAGATAGATTGTCGATAAGTTAATTCATTGTTACCTATGATCAAAGCTGCAACATACACAGCTAATAAACCGCTCGCCCCCATCAATGCAGCGATGCTATAAGTTAAAAGCGCGAATGCCATTGCAAAGACAGGATATAGACCTGAAGAATCCAGGTTGATTTTATTTATGGAGAGAGAAGCTAGTTTCCCAAACCCTAGCCCCAATATAAGCCCTATTCCCATTTGCCAGAAAAAGCTTCCGATGAACCCTATGTAGCTAGGATTAGAGGCATTAATTAATTCAATAAAGGATAATGTCAAAAACACTGCCATCGGATCATTCGTACCTGACTCCGCCTCAAGAGTTGCGCCCATCCGCGCTTTAATATTCTGACCTTTAAGTACAGCAAAAACTGCAGCAGCATCTGTTGAACCTACAATTGCACCAAATAGAAATGCTTCTAACCATGAGACATCAAGTATCAGTTTAGCTGCTGCTGCTACCAATGCAGAGGTTAGAATAACACCGACTGTTGCTAATGAAAGGGAAGGTTTAACAACTTTTCGAACCGTCGTCCATTTAGTTTGAAGACCACCTTCAAATAGAATGATGACAAGAGCGAAAATACCGATCAACTGAGCGTATTTCACATTATCAAAGTAAATAAACCCTAATCCATCGCTTCCAGCCATCATACCGACGATGATAAACAGAACAAGTGCAGGCACACCAAGTCTTGAAGAAAACTTAGTGGTAATGACTCCAACAATTAATAGAAATGCGGTTAACAAAATAAAATGATCAACATTAAATGCACCTTGGAGCATTTTATCCCTCCCTTATAAATTGACGTCGATTTTGACTGGTATTTTTTCTTGTTTGTTTATACCCAAGTAACGGAGTGTTTCAGAAGGTGTAGCATGGTGAAAGTGTTTTTGAAGCAACGAGACAGCTACCCCGCTTCTGTATGCATGATAGCCAAAAGTTTTGCGCAAAGTGTGCGTTCCCACTTTTCCGGGAACTCCTACATCTTTTGCAGCTTTATTGATGATGCGGTAGGCTTGTTGCCTTGTAATAGGGGATGCGCATTTCTGTGACTTGAATAAATAGTCTGTGGAGTCAAGCTGTCTCTTATGAAGATATTCAATTATTGCCTGTTTGACGTGTTTATTCATATAGATAAAAGGGTTATTTCCATAAAAATCTTTAATCTTGCCGTCCTCTGATACATCTTCTACTTTTACATGCAGAAGTTCACTTAAACGAAGGCCCATATTAATTCCCATAACAAAAAACAAGTAATCTCTTAAGGAGTTGCTCTTTAAATGTTGTTTTATTTGTTGGATATATTTACGATCTTTCAATGCTTCAACATATTCCATAATAACTTCCCCCTAATGTTACTTAACTTCATTATAACATATATATATGTCACATTTTAATAAAATGCTTCAGAAAAAATAGATTTTAATGCACAAATGATTTACACACAAAAAAGCACCGCTCGTCAGCGGTGCTCAATGTGTAGACAAAGTTATATTATCTTTGAGAAATGCAAAACCTGTGTTGATCGTAGTGGAAGGCGCGCAGACTTCTGCGGGAGGAAGGGACAGGGAAGACCCCGCAGGGCGTAAGCCCGAGGAGGCTTCCGGACCGCCCGCGAAAAGCGAAGCGCCTGGAACGAAGATCAACAGCAGGATGCAAATTTAAAAATATTTAGGGCTTTGTCAACAGTCTGAGCACCGCTCGTCAGCGGTGCTTTTACAGTATGCATTCGATATAGGTTTTGTCGTTTTCGTACTTATAAAAATAGAACTACAAGCGTTCCCACAATGAAACAATAGATAGAGAAGTAAATCAGGTTTCCTTTAGCCATTATCCCCATAAACCATTTTAATGAAAAATAGGATGCAATCAATGACGCAATAAAAGCAAGTGAATATGGAAGAATAATTTCATTCAGGTTATCCATTCCAAGTATATCTTTTATTGCAAGCAGGATGCTCCCTACACTTACAGGGATGAAAAGCAAGAAGGAAAATCTCAATGCAGTTTCTTGTTTCATTCCACGTGCCATTGCCGCAACAATGGTGGCACCAGATCTGCTGACGCCAGGAATCAATGCTACCGCTTGAGCAAATCCTACAATGATAGCATCCAAGGTGGATAGCTCTGCATCATTTTTTCTTCCTCTAAGGTTACGGATCAGCCAAAGAGCGATACCAGTGGCAATAAGTGTAAAACCAATCACTTTAATGTTCTCCAATGCCCCTGAGATGGCATCACCATAAACAACTCCGATAATTCCAGCGGGAATGGTTCCTATGATCAGATAAATGACAAACATGAAATCAGCTTTATCATCTTGATCCTTCTTCGCGATAAACCTCAACGCTCCAAAGAAAAGCCTTGAAATTGATTCGCGATAGATAATAAGAATTGCTATCAGGGATGCAGCATTTACCACAATTTCAAATGTTAAACCTTCAAGTCTCATTCCCATTAGCTCTTGCAGAATCATGACATGGCCGCTCGATGAAACTGGAATCGGCTCTGTAATACCTTGGAATATCCCAAGGAAAATATACTTCAGTAAATTTAAAATATCTTCCATATAACTGAACCTCAATTTCTAATAATAATGAATACTAAGTATAACACATATGCAACAGCCAAAAAGCTGCCTTCTTTTTTTCCAATCCGGTAGTTGGTTCTTGAGAATATTAACAGAATAACAGTAAGTATCAACATCAAAGCTATATCCACAAAGACTTTTCCGTTTACAGGTAAAGGAGTGATCAATGAGGAAGTACCTAGAACGAAAAAGATATTAAAAATATTGCTTCCGACTATATTCCCTAGAGCTATTTCACTTTGCTTCTTAATCGCTGCCATAATGGATGTCACTAGCTCAGGCAAAGAAGTACCTATTGCAATGATGGTCAAACCCACTAAAGTCTCACTCATCCCAAGAGATACCGCAATTTCTGTACTGTTTCTTACAACAAGTTCTCCACCGAAGATAATTGCACCTAACCCGATTACTGTCCGGATGCTATTTTTCCCCCATTTGGCTTTTTCTGACTCATCTTGTACTTCCAACTTGTCTCTGCTATTTCTTGCAACCTCAAAAATATAATACATGAAGATACTGAAAAACAACAGAAATATCAATCCATCGCTTCTTGTAATCAGATTTTCTGTGAGACTTTGAAGGACTACATCACTAATTAGAATCAGAAGAACTGTACTGCCAAGTAGTGTGAAAGGGATTTCCTTTCTGATTGTCTCGCTTTCCACTTTCAAAGGGTTAATTAGGGCGGTTAGACCTACTACGAGCGTAATATTAAAAATATTACTTCCAATGACATTACCAAGTGATACTTCTGCACTTCCATCTAGTGCAGCTAAGATACTTACCGTCGCCTCGGGTGAACTGGTTCCGAATGCAACGATTGTCAGGCCGATAAGCAAAGGAGATATGCGAAGAATTTTTGCGATCTTTGATGCTCCATCTACAAACCAGTCTGCCCCTTTAATAAGCAATGCAAATCCGACAACCAGCAATATGTAACTCATGAGCGTATTCCCTTCTTTAGGAAAATAATAATTCTTTATTCAGATTTTCTACCCTGTTCTTCCAAATGATCATACCAAGCTTTTGTTTGTTCTGCACTTTTTGAGTTAATAAAGATTTTATCATGTTCCGTTTCGATATATAAATAGGGAGATTTTCCTTTATGGATGAAAAGTAAGCTTTTCCCTAGGTCCTTGACCTTAAAATTTCCCTTGGAGATAGTAGGAGTACCATAGCCATTCGTTCTAAGAGTGACTTCTGGCATTTCATCTAATAGTTCTACATTAAGGATTTCACTGTACTCCCATTCATCTCCATACACACCGCTGATTTCGAAAGAGTTTTGCTGAAAAGACATCTCCGGCTCTTGAAAACCCAGAAAGAATACAACTGCTAATGTACCAGCTGTGATCACCGTTATAACAATACTAATAATATAACTTCTTTTTCGTTTGCTGGGCAAATCATATTTGGAAACATAAATGAATCCACCCAATAACATTATTACCATTACCCCGACATGCACTTCTAATGCATAAGGAAAAGTGGTGAGCAGCAATGGTAACAATGCAAGCAACACAAGCCCTGTCACCAACAACATTTTTCCTATATTTTGAGGATAACCATTTCTAATAAGTTCTTCTTGTTCAGACTCAGGACGTGACCGGAAGCCTGAAATCAACCCGTAAGCCTCTTTCTTAAGGATAGCCCAGCCAATTATCAAGAAAATAAGCACCACTGAAAGTTCAATAAAAAACAATAACCACATATCATCTTCCCCTTCCACCTTTATCTTTTCTACTCCTACGTAATTCTACGTCTATAAGTTTCAAAAAGAAAATACATTATAAATAAGCTTTGTGATAGAGTAAAGGGTAATTCATTATGTTTCATTTCTGTTGATTGGAATCTAGAGCGCAGACACTCCTTGTCCTACATTAGGTAGCGCTCAGTAAAGACATTGCAGGCAAAGCAAAGGTGGCTCAGCAAACGCCACATGGATAGCGAAGCAAGAAGAAGGTGGGCAAATCAACAGCAGTGTACAAAAGCATCAATAAGTAAACAGACCTTGGAGGTGATTTTTACACAAATGAATTTAATGATCATCCTGATACCTGTCGTAATTTTGCTTCTCGTATTTTTATTAATCGGTTTTCTGATCAGTAAAGGCTCCATCACATTCGAAGAGAAAAGGAGTGCCGGTATGATAAGAGTAGTTTATTATTATCTAATACTGTTTATGACATTGATGATGACCATTGGAGGAAGTGTCGCAGCCTTCATGGCCATCGCTGATATCGTTTCCCCTTCCAGTTATCATCAGACATACAGCGACTATAAGGAAATGAAAATAGCTAATAAGACTAAATTTGACGAATCTGGAAAGCCAATCTCGGGACCGGAAATAGATGAGGATGAACTGCTTGACGAATACAATGCGGTGGTTGCTCAGGAAAAGGAACGTAACAGAGAAATGGCATGGAACAGCTTAATAAAAAGCTTCGGGTGGATTATAATCCCGCTTCCTATCTTTATTTTTTATCAAAGAAAGGTTAGGAGAAACGAATAGATAGATTTAAGGTCACCTAATATCCTTGCATTCCTGCAAGGATATTAAGTGACCTATTTTAATTTATTTCATCAGACTAAGCTGCTTAGAGAACTAGTCTCCTCTTACCTTTCTTTTTTGATTCTCTATAAGCTCTGTCTTTCTTTTTACATAACGATATAAATAAAAGCTTGGAATCAAGGCAAGCAATAAGGCGAAAAGGAGGTATCCCTCTATTTCTGAAGACAAAAGTCCATTTGCTATAAAACTTAAAAAAAGTAAATAAAGTCCATTTCCTAAAAAGGTAGCTAAAAGAAAGGGTGTCCAACGCACGGAACTGACACCGCCGGTTAGATTGATGAAACTAGAGGGAATGAATGGTATCACTCGTAGAAGCAAGACAAACAAAAAGCTATTTTGTTCAACCTTTTTTAGATAGCCTTTTTTCACTTTGGAGATCAATAAAGATTGAAACCAATATCGAAAAACTATAAATCCCATCATTGCAGCAACAGTACTAGTAGCAAGACTCCATAAGTAACCGTTGACGAAACCGAACAGAGCGATATTAATAACGATGATACCGACAATGGGGATTAAGGTAAATAGATTTTGAACGAGCATAAGCAGAAATGTAATTAGAAGTGTCGAAAAAATCTCTTCTTTAAGAAGAAGCCTTATCTCTTCCATATCTCCATTTTTAAAAAGGGCAAACCATTCTGTTTGAACCAACAACACTAAAGAAATCACTACTACTGAAAAGGAAAGTATCTTCCAAATTTTTCGCCTGGTAATGAAAGCCCCCTCCTATCTCTACCGAGTGTTCAATCAAACTGCAGCCCTGACTTCTAACATATACAAGGTACTATGTGAATATGAACACAAATTGAGTACGATTGAATCGCCATATCATTGATGGATTTCCTAAAAACTCATGTATGTCCCTCTATTATACCAAGACTTTATTAACAAAAGATTAACAAAATCCAAGAAAGCGCTTTACATATTATTTATAATTTTTCTATTGACGAAGTGAGAAAAGGGGAGTAAATTAAGTATCATCATTCTATACATTTAACCTATTGCTTAATCTATACAGAGCGGGGGAACCATAATGATATCCGGCTTTTCCGGAATATCTTGGGGTGAATCGTATACACTGCGAAGGGGACTCTCATCCTCTAATCCGACAGCTAACCTCGTAAGCGTATTGAGAGAAAGGTCTATTTTCTAAAATGGAGACCATTCTTTGAGTTGCAAAGATTGGTCTCTTTCAATTGGCTGTTATCATAAAAAATTGTTGGGCTTTGAATACTCAAACCAGCCGTCATATTACTTGTTGTCGTGCTCTTTTCATGGCTGATAGGAATATGCTGTGTACCTATTTTAATATTTCTAAGCTATGAAAAGTCCACTTTTCGACTTTTCACTAGTCAATAGCAGCAACCTTTGAGAAAAGAGCCTTCTGATTTGCATGAGTGAATACAGGGTATTTAATTCAACACCTCACCTATTTTTCAAGAGAGAAGGAATAACCATGAAAAAGCAATTCGTTGTCATAGGACTTGGCCGCTTCGGAGGTAGCATCGTTGAAGAATTCTCCACACTTGGAGTTGAAGTTCTGGCAATAGACAAAAACGAAGACAACATCAACAATATAAGTAAATACGCCACACATGCCGTCCAAGCAAACGCAACAGACGAAGCAACGCTGAACTCACTAGGAATCCGCAACTTCGATCACGCTATAGTATCAATGGGTGACGATATTGAATCAAGCATACTAACAAGCTTGCTGTTAAAGGAAATGGGAATTAAACAGGTATGGGTAAAGGCTACCAATAAATATCATCAAAAAGTATTAGAGAAGATCGGCGTGGACCGCATTATTCAGCCAGAACGGGATATGGCAAAAAGGGTTGCCCATCACGTGGTATCCGATAAAATATTTGATTATATCGAGCTATCAGATAACCATAGTATCGCTGAACTATTCGCTTCTAAAAAGGTCAGCAACAAAAGCCTCACAGATCTGGACTTGCGTGCAAAATTTGGTTGTACATTAATAGGCATACAGCGAGATGGTGATATCATTATTTCCCCGGCAGCTGATGAGATTATCTTAGAAGGAGATTTGCTCATCATTCTTGGGCGGAATGAAGATATCCATCGTTTTGAAGATGTTGGTATATAATTATGAGAGGCCGTTCTTTCAATAAATTGAACCCGCCTCAATTACTTATTTTGATTTTTATCTTTTTCGCGCTACTTGGGACACTGTTATTAAAGCTACCGATTTCGACTACTGATTCCATTACATTAGTTGACTCCCTGTTTACTGCTACATCTGCCATGACAGTCACGGGGCTTATCGTGGTTGATACAGGGACGGCATTCACCTTATTCGGACAGATAATCATTCTGCTCTTGATTCAAGTCGGCGGAATCGGTATTATGACTTTCGCTGTACTTATTTTTATCATGCTCGGAAAAAAAATCGGTTTTCAGGAAAGATTGGTCTTGCAACATGCACTGAACCAATCAACCGTAGGGGGGATTGTCTTATTAGTCAAAAGGATAGTTACCTTTGCGTTTATCATTGAAGGTATAGCCGTTTTGCTTCTATCTTATCGATGGATTCCGGAATACGGTTGGATGGAGGGATTTTATTATAGTGTTTTTCATGCCATTTCATCATTCAATAATGCAGGGTTCTCAATCTGGTCAGACAGTTTAATGCAGTATGTAGGAGATCCTGTTGTGAACATCGTAATCTCTTTCCTTTTTATAATTGGCGGCATTGGATTCACTGTTTTGACTGACCTTTGGTACACTAAGAAATTCCGAAAACTGAACTTACACACAAAAATGATGTTATTCGGTACGTTAGCAATAAATATGTTAGCCATGTTTGTCCTTTTTGTCCTTGAATATTCCAACCCTAACACTCTAGCAAACCTCAGTTTGGTGGAAAAGTTGTGGGCCTCCTATTTTCAAGCTGTCACAACTAGGACTGCTGGATTTAATTCGATAGATATCGGCTCTATGGAGACTGGATCAATCATATGGATGCTGCTATTGATGTTCATCGGAGCAGGAAGTACTTCAACTGGTGGGGGAATCAAATTAACGACATTTATCATTATCATTCTAGCTGTAAATACTTTTATTAAAGGCAAGCAGGAGATCGTCGTGTTCAAGAGGTCCATTCATCAAAAATATGTACTCAAAGCGCTTGCTATATCAACCATCAGTATACTATTCATCTTTGTTTCTTTATTTATTTTATCAATTACAGAACAAACAGAGCTTATTGTACTCCTTTTTGAGGTAATTTCCGCCTTCGGTACAGTAGGTTTATCCATGGGTATTACACCTGAATTAACTGATATCGGAAAAGGGGTCATCATCTTCATTATGCTACTCGGGAAACTTGGTCCACTCACACTGGCATATTCCCTTGCTAAACCGCGCCAAGCAAAAGTCCGTTATCCAAACGAGGATCTTCTGACTGGATAACAAATAGAGCTCCCATTTAAATATAGATGGGAGCTTCAGACTGTTGACAAACTAAAAATTAGTTAGCTTAACTGTTGGAACCGTTGATCTTCGTTCCAGGCGCTTCGCTTATCCGAAGGGCGGTCCGTAAGCCTCCTCGGCTACGCCTGCGGGGTCTTACATGTCCCTTCCTCCCGCTGGAGTCTGCGCGCCTTCCACTACGATCAACTAAGGTTTTCTATCAAATTTGAACTTTGTCTACACACTGGAGCTCCCATTTAAATATAGATGGGAGCTTTATTATCTAATAGTAACGTTTACGGAAGCCTTCCTCCATTAAATACTGCTTTGCTTCATTATAGGAAAGGAACGTTCCATCTAAATTCTTCCCTGCATAAACATTCCACATGTCATCTTCTAATACAACATGTAATGTATGTCCATCATCATTTGCCCATTTCTCTTCTTCAAACGATTCTTCATTAGTTTCCACTTCATAATCTTTGCTCAAATTATCGATGGATTTTCCAATTAGGTCCTGTAATTCATCCGCTCCCATATCACGGATATTTACCATTCCTTTATCATCCGTTTTATAACCTTTAATTCCTTTTGCGTAAACAAATCCATTTCCATTAGGATGAAGATGGTACACAACATTCTTTTTATCACTTAGACTTTCTTCGTATTGAAAATTGACTCGTTTAAGGGATACATCTTTTCTTTTCAATTGGGGAAAAGATTCTATTATTTCAAGTTTTTGTTCAAAAGTTAGCATATTGCCTCCACATTTATGTAATTGTATTATTGCTACATTATAGCATTCCATCACTATGAAGAAAAGGAGCTGTCCCTATAATGGGACAGCTCCTTTATTCCAATACTTAGAATGTGTGGGCAACATCTTTCGCACGGGCGATGGCATTTGCTTTGATTTCTTCTGCTTTATCTGGCATTGCATTATGACCTTCCACAAACAAACCGTCAAAGGATGGGACCCCGAAGAATTGCATAAGCACAGAAAGATATCTATGACCCATTTCCATTCCAGCAGCAGGACCTTCAGAATAGATTCCTCCACGTGCTTGAATATGAAGTGCTTTTTTATCGGTCAATAACCCAATTGGACCTTCTGCTGTGTACTTAAATGTTTTTCCTGCAACAGCTACTGAGTCAAGGTATGCCTTCATTACCGGTGGAAAAGAGAAATTCCAAAGCGGTGTGACAAACACATATTTGTCTGCTCCGATAAATTGCTCCGTCAGTTCAGAAAGACGGCTTACCTTCCCTTTCTCTTCATCAGAAAGTTCTTCAAAACCTTTACCTGTTTGCAATTTGCCCCAACCACTGAATACATCAGCATCAATATGGGGGATGTGTTCTTTGTAAAGATCCACATGAACAATTTCATCAGTTGGATTAGCTTCCTTGTAAGTATCGATAAATGCTCTCCCTACTGCCATACTGTAGGATTGTGTGTCATCATGTGGATGAGCAGTAATGTATAAAACTTTTGCCATGTTGTATCTTTCCTCTCTTGTTTGAAATTCTTTTTAGTTTGGTACAAAAATACATATCTTACCAATCGTCTCGAATTAAATTATTTTTAATTCGAGATAATAATATATGACCTTCAAAATTTTTGCAAGTAAGTTGCTTTCAATAAGGCTCTTTTTTAAAAGATTGTTGCTGTCCACTAGCAAAAAGTTGTCATTTGGACTTTTTGTCATCTTACAATGCTTTAAAATGATCAAGTAAACTTTACATAATTAGAGTGAAAAGAGCACGACAGTAAAGAATATAACGGTTAGATGGTTAATACGAAAGACGAACAAAGATTACGAAAACAGCCTTCAATAAAAAGGCTATTTTATCAATGATAGTTGCTATGCACAAGTTAATATTCTCAACCTTTAAGAAAAGAGCATAAAAAAAGATCTGCCAAGTTTTCTGCTCGACAAATCCTCATAAGAATGTTCTATTCTTCATTATCTAGGTTAAATGGATTACCACCGATACTTTTTCTCATTTCATCAGTCAATACAAAAGACTCGTTTTCTACTCCTACAATTCCTTTCAAATCGGCATGAACACTACCATCATAATGATTCGGCTTCCCTTCCATTATGCTACACCCCCATCAATAGTAGGATTAGTTTATACATCCATTGTACTATTTTATTCTATTTGTTAATAGATTTTTTTGGGATATTAAGAAAAATAACCCACTAAACTTACAAGGAGTGGAAAGATAACCGCTCCTCGGCTTTTCTATACGTACAGAATTTCACTAATAAGTATGCAAGGATGTTAAATTATTCTCCATCATACCTCCATTTATTCCTCTATACTCTTCATAAACTCTTCCACTTTTCTTTCGTCGGTTAAAATGTTATTGATGACCTCTTCCTCCCACAACTCTTTATCCGGATGAAACTCCCGGACATTTCGTCCATACAATTCCTCTATTTGCAATCTTCTTATCGTGTATGTCTGCATATCTCCAAGGTAATCAATATGGAAAGTCACATATTCCCCATTTTTGAAAAAAGCAAAATAGGTGGTTGCGTTAAATATCAAAGTCAATGGTAGGTTGGAAACGTGAAAAGCATCCTTCTCAAATGCAGTAGCTGAAGTTTGATCGGTAACCTTGTAGTACATGTTTATTCCCATCGGGTCTTCAGATGTCTGCAGTTCCATACCATTCGCATAGTATTTTCCGGGTAAAACCTGCCCATGGTACTTTCCAAGTGCCCCGTTATTCCCGATATAAGCTCTATTTTCCTCTATCTGATCATGAACTTCGGTATCCCTTAAATATGAAATATAGTTCTCATGGTACTTTTCTTCTGGTACAGAGGATCTTGGTGCTCCATCTTCAGTTCCGATGAACAAAATAAACGAAAATAACGCAACCGCTATGGCACTAGCTGATAACAATGCTATTTGTTTAAGATTCTTCATCCAGCCATCACGCTCCTTTTCCTTTTGCTCCATTATTGCTTGGTGCATGGAATCTTTCATATCTTCCCTTAATTTCGGTTTTGGCAATGATTGCAACTTCTTATCCAAGTGTTTACTCATGGTCATCCCCTCCCAGTTTCGCCTGCAGGGCCAATCTAGCTCGATGAAGCGTGGAGCGTACTTTATTCTCTGTCCAACCCAGGGCCGCGGAAGTTTCCTGAACAGTCAACTCCTTGATTACTCTCATGATAAGAACCTCTTGATACGCTTCTTTTAAACTCCTTATTGCGTTCAACAGGTCCTTCTGCTCCTCTGAAATAAAGTAGAGTTCCTCAGGTGTTTCCATTGTCACGTTCTCAGGTACTTTTTCGCTTTCAATCAGCAATAGCCACTTCCACTTATCACGCTTACTTTTCCTAATGGCATCAATTGCTACATTTTTAGCTATACTGTAAAGCCAAGTTTTTGGGGATGCCTCCCCCTTAAATCGGTCCAGGTTTCTTAATGCCCTTATAAAAACCTCCTGTACGAGATCCTCTACATCATGATGTTTGGAACTAAGCCTGTAAAATAAAAATTGATAGATATCATCGCTATATAAATAAAACCATTTCGAAATGACTTGTTTGTTTGACATCCTTTTCCCCCGTTTGTTGCAGTTTCCATTAATTTAGACGATACTTTTTCCATTTTATCGCAGTTTCTTTGAATTAATTTAAAATTATGCACAAAAAAACCACTTCCTAATATGGAGTGGTTCAGACTGTTGACAAACTATAAATTAATTAGGTTATCTGTTGGAACAGTTTGATCTCCGTTACAGGCGCTTCGCTTTCCTGCGGGCGGTCCGTAAGCCTCCTCGGCTTCGCCTGCGGGGTCTTACATGTCCCTTCCTCCCGCGGGAGTCTACGCGCCTTCCACTGCGATCAACTGGGGAATTTCATTATTTTAAGCTTTGTCTACACACTGAACCACTTCCTTATAAGGAGTGGTTCTCAAGTGATAAATCTGCTTAATAAGTTTTTTTTATAAAAGAATGCAATTAATAACAATAGCTTGTGAGGCAGTTTCTTTGGAAAAAGCCGTTTTCTATAAAATTTATGATAACCCTTTTTCAAATCTTCCCATTGGGTACAATGTTTGATTTGATCAAATCTTACTACATCTATTATTTTCACCGAACCATCAGTTGTGAGAAGGATATTGTGCAGGTGGATATCGGATGGGTTCAGACCTCTTTGTCTAGCAGCCTCGATGTTCCGGTCCACTTCTTCCAAAACTGATTCATTTATGTGTATCCCTTTAACGAGGCACTCAAAAATTGTATGCCCTTCAATAAAGTCGATAATAATGTAATTCTCACCTGAATCATATAGTTCAGGAAAGGATGGAATGCCTTTCAGCAAGTCATAGATTCCGGCCTCTTTTTTAGCAAGATGTTCATAGGGGGGGTAGAAAATTTTTAAGGCTTTATTTGTCCCCTCCAATTTAAATACATATGCACTTCTTCCAGAACCGATTATAGAAAGATACGCCTTATCAAATGATTGCACATGCACTTCTTTATTGTAATGCTTAAAAACGACAGATTGAACAAGGTGTTCATATAGTGTTTTTTCTTTGCATGCAGTTCCCTTCATCCGTCATCTCCTACTCCCGTAAAAAATACTCTTCTGCCTTAGCCACCAAGATCTTCAAGCAGGTTCATCATGGTTGTGACTTCATTAATTAGAGTAAAGAATTCTGACTGCTCAAGTTTATCCAATGCTAGCTCCCCGTTCACCATGGAACTTTCGATTATCCCTTTGAGTGCCTCATTTTTTTCGACGATTTGGTTATGCACTCCTTCTGCAATGGCCGGTGCTTCTGTATTATTAAAATCATCTATCTCATTAAGAAGCGTACTTAACTCAGCTTCCAGATCTTCTTTTGCTTTGGCATCTGTAGCTGCCTCCTGTATCATTTGAGGTGCTTCCTGCCCAAAATCCTGCCATGTATTAATGTGTTCCGTTGCTTTATTTACATAAGCCAACGAATTATTGACTTCCTCCAGAACGGAACAACCACTCAATAAAATCGATGTAAGCAATGTTGTAACCAGTAGTATTTTCCGCATATAAATTCCTCCTACTTCTTCATTCTTTTTTTGATTTCTTTCATCACAACCGGTAAGACTTTATTCTTGGCAACAGTGACACCTTTTTTAAGAATGAATGCCTTGACCAATTTTTTTATCATAATGAATACCTCCATATATTTTTCAACCCATAAAGAAAAGACCTTTCACCAGAATGGCGAAAGGTCTTTTAATAGAAAGAGACCTTTGCCAGACTAATGGTACTGACAAAGGTCTCGCTAACAACTGATTGTTGCCAACAAAGCCGAGGACTATGAGTCCCGTAATGACGACTTTGTTGCGTGAGCTACTCCCCTTTGGGATGAACGTTTGAAATTGTAATTTAATAATAGCCCAGATTCCCCAAAAGGTCAACCATACATGAGTTTGTAAAGGTATTGTAAAGTTTTTTCAAATAGGTTTGGAGATACTATTACATATGTTATATTAATATCGGAAACCGATATCGATATGCGTTTTTGGTAAAAAGAATGGGAGGGGATTATTTGGAAGAAAAAGTACTGAGAAAACTATTCCTTGGATTCATTCAAATTCATATTTTACATCATGCAAAAGAACATCCTGTCTATGGAGCCTGGATGCTGGAGGAGCTTCGAGAGCACGGTTACTCAATCAGTGCCGGTACCCTCTACCCCATCCTCCATTCTATGGAAAAGGATGGGCTCCTTACAAAAGAGGAGATGAATGTTGATGGGAAAATCAGAAAGAATTATACCATCACAGAAAAAGGCAACATCATTTTAAAGGAAGCTAGAAACAAAGCTTATGAACTATTTAAAGAAATCAAGGAAGGTGACAATCATGAAAAAGAATAGAGGATTGAAATCATTATTGGAAATCCTTATCGTTTCAACAAGACTAGGACTTACTTCCTTTGGCGGACCTGTAGCCCATCTAGGCTATTTCCACACAGAATATGTACGGCGCAGAAAGTGGATGGATGAGAAAAGCTATGCAGACCTTGTTGCCCTTTGTCAGTTCTTGCCCGGACCTGCAAGCAGTCAGGTCGGTATTGGGATTGGCGTCATGCGAGCAGGGGTTCTTGGAGGTATCATATCCTTTCTTGGATTTACGCTTCCCTCTGTCATAGCACTTATTATCTTTGCCATTATCTTGCAAGGCTTTGATGTCGGTAATGCCGGCTGGATCCACGGGTTGAAGATTGTAGCGGTTGCTGTTGTAGCTCATGCAATAATGGGAATGGCGAACAATTTGACACCTGATTTAAAACGGAAGGCCATCGCTTTGTTTGCATTGGTTGCAACTTTAATGTGGCAGACTGCTTTTTCCCAGGTTGGTGTGATCCTAATTGCAGCCGTCATTGGCTTTCTTTTATTTAAGCAAAATGTCACAGAAGACGATTCACGCCTGGCGTTTCCAATCTCCAAACGGTTGGCAGTAATTTGTTTAACGCTATTTTTCGGATTGCTTATTTTATTACCAATACTAAGAGAAGCTACTTCGCTTAATTGGGTGGCATTGTTTGATAGTTTCTATCGTTCGGGATCTCTTGTATTTGGCGGAGGCCATGTTGTCCTTCCATTACTTGAGCGGGAGTTTGTTCCAACAGGATGGATCAGTGAGGAAGCATTTCTTGCAGGATATGGAGCTGCCCAGGCAGTTCCTGGACCATTGTTTACATTCGCCGCGTATATCGGTGCTGTCATTGATGGCTGGAAAGGCGGAGTGTTAGCAACATTCGCTATCTTCCTCCCTGCCTTCCTATTAATTCTTGGTACATTGCCGTTTTGGGATTCTCTGCGTCGTAATTCCAAAGTAAAAGCAGCATTAATGGGAGTCAATGCTGCCGTAGTTGGAATATTGATTTCCGCATTTTATTTTCCAATCTGGACAAGTTCTATCTTAGCCCCTATAGATTTTGCTTTTGCTGCGGTATTATTCAGCATGCTTGTCTATTGGAAGCTTCCGCCTTGGATGGTTGTATTGACAGGTGCCATCGGTGGGACTTTGATAGGATTATTCCTTTAACTAAAACAACCGACCTCAAGAGAAGTCGGTTGTTTTCTATCCCTTACTTTCCGTATAGAAATACAGGAACCACACCGCATGGTTCTGTTCATCAGCTGCAGCCCTCTTAAATACCCTCCGGATGAAAGGGTTTTGAGTAGAATCCGCAATATCCAAATAAAAGTCTACCGTTTCCTGTTCATCTTTCAAGGATGCTACTAATGCTTCCTGATAATCATCCGAGCACTCTTCAGAAATTTCAGGAGTGGCTGATTTTCCAGTTAAAGATTGATAGATTTGACTAAATGTATTATAGTGTTTGATTTCGTCTTCCCTTATTTCAGCTATCTTTTTCTGAGTTTCCTCATCAGTTGCCATTTTGGCCAGTTTTTCGTAACAAGCAATAGCGCTATACTCTCCATTAATAGCTTTTGATATATTTTCTATTAGGGCATCATCCTGAGGTGCCCTCGTATAATAAGGAAAGTAATACCCATTCACATTCACATGTATCCCCCTTTTTAATCTTTCTTTGTTAACACTTTATGTTGCAATGCTTTTAAACATTCCTGATAATGGCTAAACTATTAAAACTAAGCTCTAATACATGCGCTAAGGAGATAGATTCATGCCAGAACACTTTGAAGTAATCATTCGATCCATTATAGCTTTCGGTATACTTTTAATAGGAACGAGAGTTTTAGGAAAACAGACCATTTCACAAATGACTCTATTTGATTTCATTGCAGGGATATCTTTAGGAGCCATAACTGCAAACCTGGCATTTAACTTAGCTATTGATATCCATCATCTAGTCCTATCTTATTTTATTTTCGTGGTAATTATTTTCATAACTGCTTACCTTTCTATGAAGAGCAGAAAAGCAAGAAAGTTTCTAGCTGGAGAGCCGACCGTCATCATTGAAGAAGGCAAAATTCTAGAAGGCAATATGAAAAAGATGCGTTATACACTCGATTATTTAAATCAGCAATTACGGGAAAAGGATGTATTTAATATTGAAGAGGTATCCCATGCAATGGTCGAACCTAATGGGACGTTAAGCGTATTGAAAAAGCCTGCATTCCGAAATCCCACAATAAAGGACTTGCAACTTAAAGCACCTAAAGAACAAAGGCTTCCGATAGAACTAATCATGGATGCTAAGATAATTAAGAAAAATTTAGAAGACCATAATCTTTCCGAACAATGGCTCGATGTAGAGTTAAGGAGACGCAATGTCAAATTGGCTGATGTGATGTATGCGGTACTTTCTTCAAACGGATTTCTTTACCTAGATTACTACAATGATGTCATTTCCTCCCCAGTGGACAAGGAATGACTTCTTTTTTTGAATCATTAACCATTTAATCAAAAAATTAGTATATTATGATACTAAGAACTACTTCTGACTTTGGACAAAGGGGGATCTTGATGAAAGAAAATATCTTGGTTTGCGTAAGCAATCCAAAACATGTGGAAAAGTTGATCCAACGGGGAAAGATCATTGCGGAAACATTTGGAGGAGACTGCTTTGTTTTGTTTGTCTACACAATTCCTTATGACGATTTGGATCTCAATCAAATCCGTACTAAGCAATTCTTCAAAAGCCAGGCTGCAAAATATGATGTGCCGATGCTGATTGAATATTCCAAGGGCAAAAAAGTTTCGGCTATCATTGCCGAAACATCTATTAAGCATGGAATCACACAAATCATTCTGGGTCAGCCCATTCAAAGTAAGTTGGAAATGTTTGTTAAGCATGCCTTAATCAATGAAATTTTCATAAAGGTTAAGGGCGTTGATATTCATGTCGTAGAAGTCGGACGTGAAAACATCCCGCAGCCGGAAGCTTATGACCGTGGACTGCACGCCCACTTGGTACCCAAAAACAACGAATATGAGCTCGCTTTCGATACTCCTTGTGAGAATGCCATAAAAGGAGTATTCTTCAAGCAGTCTTCCACCGATTTTCTGAATGGTTTTTTCGTCATTCATCAAGGAGAGGAACATAAGGTTCTGAAAGTGAAAGATGGAGTGGTGGAATATGAAGCGCTCTCCTCAACATGATCACGCCTTCACACGCCTAGGTCTTGGTGTCTTTCCATTAACAAGGAAGAATATCGAAAAAAAAGCGATGGGTTTTCCCATCGCTTTTTCACTAAAATCAGACAGCTACTCTCTTCTTCAGCAAACCGACCATCACTGCTGTCACAATGGCTCCAATCAAAATAGCCAACACATACATGAAAATACCGCCGGTCACAATCGGAATAACAAAGATACCACCATGTGGCGCCGGAAGGCCAATACCAAATAACATGGCAAGCGCACCGGCAACTGCTGAACCTACGACTGCAGAAGGTATGACGCGTAACGGATCTGCTGCAGCAAACGGAATGGCACCTTCTGTAATAAAGGAAGCTCCCATGATATAACAAGTTTTTCCTGCTTCTCGCTCTTGCTTGTTGAACTTATTCTTGAAAATAGTAGTAGCGATCGCCAATCCAAGAGGCGGTACCATACCTGCTGCCATGATAGCTGCATGAGGTGCATAGTTTCCTGCATCAATCATTGCAATACCGAAAGTGAATGCCGCTTTGTTGATTGGCCCACCCATGTCTATGGCCATCATCGCACCTAAAATAATCCCTAAAACCACCAGATTCCCTGAGCCTAAACCACCCAGCCAAGAGGTCAATCCCTGATTAAACGCTTTAAGTGGAGTCACCAGTTGCAGCATGATCATTCCTGTAAAAAAGATACCGAACAGTGGATAAAGCAGGACTGGCTTTATGCCTTCAAGTGATGCCGGCAATCGACTAAATAATATCTTCAAACCCACTACCAGATATCCCGCAAGGAAACCGGCGATCAAACCACCTAAGAAACCAGCTTCACCAGTAAAAGCAATCAATCCACCGACCATCCCTGCTGCAAATCCAGGTCGATCGGCGATACTCATGGCAATGAATCCGGCCAGGACAGGTATCATTAGATAAAAGGCATTCCCACCACCAATTGTGTTAAGGGCCTCTGCAAACCAATGATAACTTGGATCATTCGGATCGGCTGAATTGATCCCAAACATGAAGGATATTGCAATCAGTATTCCACCACCCACAACAAACGGCAGCATATTGGAAACACCGCTCATCAGGTGCTTATAGAAACCTGATCGTCCCTTTCTCCCTTCTGAACTTGAGCTGCCTGATCCCTTGTATGTTTCCCCTTCTCCACGGCCTGCCTTTGTCAAAAGCTCCTCAGGCTTGCGGATTGCTTGGGCAACAGGCACCTGAATGATTTTTTTGCCATTAAAACGTTCCATTTCTACCTGCTTGTCGGCAGCGACGATAATTCCAGACGCATTTTCAATCTCTTCTTGGGTCAGTTGGTTTTTGACCCCACTTGAGCCATTCGTCTCCACCTTTAATTCTAAACCTAATTCCTTTGCCTTTTGCTTTAAAGCATCCGCAGCCATGTAGGTGTGTGCAATTCCAGTGGGACAGGCAGTGACAGCAAGAATCAATCCTTGGTTATCTGGAGTAGAAGCTGCTTCCACTTCTTCCTCTTCAAACAATTCCTTTTCCTTACTATCTATTAATTTGATGATTTCTTCCTTTGTAGAAGCATCTAATAGGGATTTGCGGAATACAGTATCCATCAACATCGAAGATAAACGGGATAAAGTTTCCAAGTGTTCGTTATTGGCCCCTTCACTAGCTGCAATCATGAAAAACAGCTGGCTTGGCTGACCATCCAAAGACTCATAATCAATTCCATCCTTTGCCAAACCAAAGGCAATCGCAGGAGTTTTCACCGCATTCGTTTTCGCATGGGGAATCGCTATTCCTTCACCGATCCCGGTCGTACTCTGTGCCTCCCTCGCAAGGATCGCTTCTTCATACTTCTGTTTGTCTGCAAGCTTTCCGGCACGATCCAGTGAATCAATCAATTCCTTAATGACATCCGATTTGTTACTTGCTCTCAATTGGAGTGTAACGGTTTCTTTCGTCAGTAAATCTGTAATTTTCATTGTCTTTTCCCCCTTTATAACTTTTCTATTTGCACTTGATTTATCAGCCTATAAACATCTGCTTTTTGACATAGGTCATCAGAGAATGCCGTGGCGCTTCCGGATGCAATACCCAAACGCAACGCTTCTTCACTCTTATTTGATTTTTCATACCCAGCCAGGAAACCTGCGACAAGAGAATCCCCCGCACCTACGGAATTCTTAACTTGCCCTCGGGGAGCCTTTGCCAAGTAAACTCCAGAACCTGTGTAAAGTATTGCTCCTTCCCCAGCCATGGATACTACTACATTTTGGACACCTTGCTCATGAATCTTCCCAGCGTAATGGATGGCTTCTTCTTGCGATTCAATGGGGACGCCAAATAGATCTCCAAGTTCATGGTGGTTAGGTTTAATGAAAAAAGGTTTGTACACTAGAAGTGACTTTAATGTTTGCCCCCCAGTATCCAGAACTACTTTTGCTTCATGCTGACGACACTTTTGAATAAGCGTTTCATAAATTTCAGGTGGCACTGTTCCCGGGATGCTTCCGGCCAGAACGACAATATCTTCACTTGTCAGCTGATTGAGCTGTTGAAGCAATCGTTTAACCCCATCTTCATCAACTATTGGCCCGGTGCCGTTGATTTCGGTTTCCATCTCCGCTTTCAGTTTTACATTGATCCGAGAATGACCTTCGACTTCCAGAAGCCTAACCGCGACTTGGTCCTCTATCAACTTCTCTTTTATAAAATTACCGGTAAACCCTGCGGCATAGCCAAGTACCATCGTATCTGCACCTAGCCTTTTTAGAACCCTTGAAACATTGATTCCTTTCCCACCAGGGTAATAATTTGTCTTGGAGGCTCTATTGATAGTGCCTTCTTCAAATGATTCCACTTCTATTACATAATCTATCGAAGGATTTAATGTAATTGTATATATCATGAATTTACACCTCTATCACTGTTGTTATATCTCTATAGGCTGCTGCAATTTCTTCTTCACATTGGTTGGTTATGATCGTTCCTGATTGAAGAGGGGCGATCTTTGCAAAGGTCACTTCATTGATTTTGGAAGAATCGGCGAGAATGAATGACTCATTGGCAAGTTTAATGGCTAATTTCTTTACATTGGCCTCTTCAGGATCGGGAGTGGTATAACCGCTCTTATGATGAACACCGTTTGCTCCAATGAATGCTTTATCAAAATTGTATTCCAACAAAGATTGAATAGCTTTGCTTCCAATGATGGCACCCGTTTTATTTTTCATGAAGCCTCCCACAATATAGGTGGCGAGTCCCTTTTCCATCAAGGATTGAATATGAGCAAATCCATTGGTTACAACGGTTATCTGTTTGTTCTCAAGATAAGGAATCATTTGAAATGTAGTGGTACCCGCATCCAGGAAGATACAATCACCATCATTGACAAGGTCCGCTGCCATCTTGGCTATCCTTTTCTTTTCAGCCAAATATACGGAAGCCTTCTCCAGTATGCTTGGTTCCTTCCCCTTTTGATGGATTCTTGCAGCTCCCCCGTGTACACGTTTCAATTTATTCATTTCTTCCAGCTGACTGAGATCTCTTCGGATTGTTGATTCTGATGCCCCCGTAACATCGACAAAGTCCTGTAGTTTTACTACATCATTCTTTTGGACTAACTCAAGTATTATTTGCTGTCGTTCTGGTGTTAACACGGAAATCACCTTTTCCTTAGTTCGTTAGTATGTAGTTATATTGTAATGTAAGCTCTTTCAAAAATCAATCAAAAACAATCAATAATAATCATAATCAATCAAATACATTCATGATTTCTCTCTCAAAATCCCCACTATTTTTTTGGATCTATAATCAAGCAACTTTACAAACATTTGCTCGTATTAGTGTTATACTAGAAATAATATCAGGCAAATAAATTTGAATGATTGCTTATTACTTTAGAAATCAATAAATGTATATAGAGGTGATACCCATTACTATTTCTTCAACCCAAAACCTAGAGAGTATAACAATAGGCCATGTTTATTATTCTTATCACGATGAAGAGGTCTACCTGGAAAACCTGATGTCATTTGTATATGCGGGAATAAAAAATGGAGATAATGTACTTATCATTGAGAGTATGAAAAATATACCAAAGATAAATGTTGAACTAGAAAAACATTTCAGTGACGAACAGAAAGCCAATATCAGAATAGTAAATAATTTTGATTACTATTTCGCAAGCGGGGACTTTAATACAAAGGCAATGCTAGCTCATTTTGCTAAAGATGCAATACTATTCAATAAGGAGAATGATTCAATTCGTACATGGGCCAATGTGGAATGGGCTTCTGATGATCCAGACCCTGAACAGTTAAAACTCTATGAGTCAACCATTGACGATTTCGTACTTGACGAACAAATGTTATCAGTTTGTGCCTACGCCTATAATTCAATTACTCCTTTGTTAGACACAACATTAAAACAGTTACATAATTATGTAATGACCGATGACAGCTTTTCTGTTTCAAGCCTATATAAAAAAACATGAGGGCAAACACCCTCATGTCAGTGTGTAGACAAAGCTCAAATTTGATAGAAAACCTTAGTTGATCGTAGTGGAAGGCGCGCAGACTCCCGCGGGAGGAAGGGACATGTAAGACCCCGCAGGCGTAGCCGAGGAGGCTTACGGACCGCCCGCAGGAAAGCGAAGCGCCTGGAACGAAGATCAACCGTTCCAACAGATAACCTAACCTAATTTTTAGTTTGTCAACAGTCTGACATGAGGGTAAACACCCTCATGTTTTTTTTGATATTTAACTTTATATATACTTTCGGTGAACACTTTTCCCGTCATAAGTAAACAGTACATTTTTCGTCTCAATCACCGATTCCATATGGACTGGCCTGCCCCAAATTTGAAAGATATAAGGCATCACTTTCTCCAGGTATTTAAGATCTAATTCGATCCCCTCAAACCAATGCTTCAAGTAAAGCTCCCCTGCCCGTAAATAATCTCCATCATTTACCGTTATATAAGGGAAACCACCGTTAACGCGCATGTTCACCAATTGATCGCGTACTTGTTCCCAAGCCTTGTCGACAATTTTATAATCTTTACCCTGCTTTTGAAAAAGGTACATATCCTCCCGCATGACAAGGTCTTTGTTCAAGTAGTTACGAAGGAAAGAAATGTCCGATTCCACTTCCCTCACCTCAAACATTTTCTCTCTTCCTGAGCCTGGCACCACTCCATCACGTTTCATCGCTTCTGTTGGGTTATTGTAACGTTCTTCGATATCTTCAAAAATCTTAATGCCAAGATAGTATGGATTGATGCTTGTTTTGGAAGGCTGCACAACACCTGCGTTCAATTTGGCATATTCCAATGCCTCATCGCTTGAGAGGTCCATTTCACGGAGAATCCTCTGATGCCAGTAGGAAGCCCAGCCTTCGTTCATGATTTTCGTTTCCATTTGGGGCCAAAAATAGAGCATTTCCTCTCGCATCATAGTCAGGATATCCCGCTGCCAATCCTCAAGCTCACTGCTGTATTGTTCAATAAAAAGAAGAATATCCTTTTCGGGTTGAGGAGGGAATTTCTTTTTTCGTTTCTTCGGCACCGCTTTTGGCTTATTACGGTTATCCAAATTCCATAAGTCATCGTATTGGCTTACTTTCTTCGGTGCTTCTTCCTCTTCCTCCATATCCTCCATACTCCATGCGAGCTTGGAACGAATGAGAGAAGGATCGATATGTTCCTGTATCGCAAGGACCGCATTCAAAAAGTCCTCTACTTCTTTTTTTCCATAATCGTGTTCATATTGTTTAATTCTTTCCGCTGTCGCCGCCATACTCTCCACCATATCCCTGTTGGTATTTTGGAACCGGCAATTATTCTTAAAGAAATCACAATGGGCAAGCACATGCGCAACAATCAGTTTATTCTGAATCAGTGAATTGGTATCTAGGAGAAAGGCGTAACAAGGATTCGAGTTAATTACCAATTCATATATCTTACTGAGTCCCAGATCATAGTGCAGTTTCATCTTGTGAAATTGTTTCCCAAAACTCCAATGGGAAAAGCGTGTCGGCATTCCATATGCTCCAAAAGTATAGATGATATCAGCTGGACAAATTTCATAACGCATTGGATAAAAGTCCAGTCCAAAGCCTTTGGCAATCTCGGTAATTTCATCTATGGCATGGAATAAGGCCTTTTCATCATTTGCTCTCATCAAAACTACCTCCCTTTTCCTCTTATCACAATGTATGAACAAGGTGACAATAACATGAGAAGGGATTGTTCCATTGCGGCATTTTTCTAAATACAAACCACCTGGCTTTGGCGCAATGTTATACTGAAGATAAGCGTTTATGAAGGAGAATACATATATGGAATTTTTATTATTTATACTATTAGGATTTTCAATCAGTATGCTTTCCGGTTTTTTTGGGATAGGAGGCGGCCTTGTACTCACGCCTGTATTGCTTCTTATTGGTTACACACCTATTGAGGCGATTTCCACAAGTCTTCTTTATACCATCGGAACATCCATGGCCGGTGTGTATGCACACTTTAAAATGAAAAACATCCAATGGAAGGCAGCAATCATTATTGGAGCAAGTGGAGTACTTGCCACCCAGGTTGCCTACCCTGTGGTAAGCTGGCTTGAGTCAAATGGCTATGACTCCACTGTGGTTCCGATTCTGTATCTTGCCTTACTTTCTTATTTTGCTTATAAAATGTTAAAGAAGGGTAAAGGGAATGATTCTGCAGTTGCTTATGATTCCTCTTCCAACAGACAAAGCTTCTGGAAGTTCATTTTAATCGGCATCATCGCGGGGTTTCTTTCTACTACCTTAGGAGTTGGTGGCGGATTTATCATCGTCCCGTTATTGATCGCTTACTATGCTTTCTCTTCTAAACAGGCAGTAGCAACAAGCCTTGCAGGAGTCATTTTGATTGTAAGTGCAGGATTCATTACATATGCTGTAAACAATCCGATTAACTTTAAGGTGGGATTGTTATTGATTGCCGGAGCCATCATTGGCGCTCAATTAGGCGCAAGGGCAACCTCATTCTTTAAGAACAGAAGTATTCAGAAATTATTGGGTTTCCTTTATATCGTTACTGTGTTTAGTCTCATTTTAGAGATGGCGGAACTGTCTACATTCGGTTTGGTGGCTTTAGGATCTTATACCATATTCATTAACATCTTCTTGCTGACAAGACTTTTAAAGAAGAAAGTACAGCCATCCCAATAAACAAAAAAGTCCATCCTTTTAACAGAAAACCGTTAAAAGGATGGACTTTTTATATCTACTAAATTTATGGAGCCAAATAGGAGAGAAATGCTGTTGCAATTCCAAAATAAATTAATAAAGAGAGTATATCATTCACTGTTGTAATCAGTGGACCTGAGGCGATTGCCGGGTCAACGTTCAATTTATAAAGGATTAACGGGATTATAGTACCTGCAAGGGTTCCGATGATAAGTGTGAAAAATAAGGAACCCCCTACAACCAGACCTAAAATCAGATCGCCCCGCCATACAAACGCAATGATTGCAATTAGTATAGCGCACGTAATACCTATTATAATCCCTACACCTAATTCCCGGAGAACCACCTTTGTAACCAGCTTCTTATCTAAATCTCGGGAAATGAGACCACGAACGATCACTGCAAGTGACTGCGTCCCAGTGTTACCGGTCATACCCGCAATCATCGGCATAAAGAATGCCAGCGCCACTACCGTTCCCAGGGTATCTTCAAATCCGCTTATAATACTACCTGATATAAGTCCAATAAATAATAATAAGATCAACCAAGGCAATCGTCTCGCAGAAGCCACAAGGGCAGGTGTATCAAAGTCAATATCTTTACCGGATGCAGACAGTCTTTCAATATCCTCATTAGCTTCTTGAATTACGACGTCAATGACATCATCGACCGTAATGATACCAATTAATGTTTTCTCATCGTCTACAACAGGTACGGCCAAGAAGTCATACCGTTCAATGATACTTGCTACTTCTTCTTGGTCTGTATCAACATGAACGGAAATGACCCTTGAAAACATTATTTCCAGTATCTTTTCATGGGCGTCTGCCAATATAAGATCACGATAGGAGACAACGCCCACAAGCCTTTTCTCTTCGTCAATGACATATAAATAGTTGATGGTCTCAGCCAATTCCGCAAATGATTTAAGCTTATCGACCACTTCCCTGACTGTGTATTCCTGTGGGATCCAAACGTAACGGTTTGTCATCAATCGACCGGCCGTTTCCGCTTCATATTTCATTAAGTCCTGTACGGCGGTGGATTCTGCTTTGTTCATTTTTGCTAGAAATCTGTTTTTAACCTCAGGATCCATTTCATCGAATAATGAGGCTAAGTCATCATTATCCATCCGGTCCATGACTTTTGCAGATTTTTCGACACCGATCTTTTGAAGTACTTCCAATTGTAGCTCCTGATTCAACTCTTGAATCAACGCCGTTAACTGCTCAATTGTCAGGTATGTCAGAAACCTTACCTTATGTTTTTCAGGAAGTTGTTGATAAATGACCCCCGTATCATAAGGTTGTAATTCTTCAATAATATCTTGAAATGCCTTTCTTTTTCCTTCTTTTAAGAAATTTATGATGTTTAGGATGATTTGATCCTCTGTCATGTTCTTCACCATGAGCTCTGCCTCCTCTACTTCCTAAGGAGTACAAGGATTCACACCGATATTTTACCAATGGGCGGTAACAAAAATGATATGTATTCACTTGTACTTCTTATAAAATTCGTCCTCGGACTTGGACTACTATCCATTTTCGTTACCACCACCTTGAAATATATTTTATTGATTTGTATTACTTCTTTAGGGGATTCATAAGGTTTTTCTCAGTTATGCAACTAAAAAAAGCACCTGTCATCCAAACAAATGAAGGCGCATAAAGGCATGGTTGATCCTTATGATTTCCCTCATTCGTAGAGCTTTAGCACTGTATGGCATAGGAAAATTCCAGCTGCATTAAATACCACCTTATCTCGATGGTCTCTGTTGACCCATTGGCGTCTTTGGACGTTTCTGGGCAGCAGCATATCTCCACACAGGAGCCTCACCTAACGAAGGTAAATGAGTTTATTCTTATCACAATTACTACTCTACAAGGGGAAAACGGACTGTGTCAACCTTTTTCAGCTACTCTTTTTCTCTTTAATGACAATAATTTTCAAGCTATTTATTTCACGTTGCAATGTAAGCGTTACAACATGATTTATAAATCATTATATACGTAGGTTTCTCTGTAAAATACCCTTATCATCAACAATACAAACTTCTTCACTCTTTATAATGCCTTCATAAAGTTATTCTACCTCTTTTTCATCAGAACCATTACTGTTGAGAAATAGTTTTTTGGATTTGGCAACCAGATAAATACCCACCTTTTTATTACGATTCCATTCTTCTTCAAAGACAGATAAAGGCGGATTCGTATCCTCTACAAAATAGGAGATCTCAGGAGTAAATGACGGTCTTTTGAACTCCGCAACAAACCAATCTGAAAATCCGCCTCCCACCGCATGCTCCTCAGGTTGATCAAGGGGATAGCCTGTTATTTTGGATAGCTGATCTGCTATCTTCTTATCCCGCTTCACCGCTGCCTCATCGTTTTTGAAATACCAATAAAGAACCCGTCCAGATGAGTGATAGGTGACTGCCATGAGCGGCTTTCTTTCTCTTGTAAAAGAGACTACCGCTTTCACCTCTTTAGCCTGCAGCGGGAAAGTACCTTTATAGTATTGATAGGACGGAACCGAAGTCTTTTCTTTGATATGTTCCCAGCCTGTAGGGTATTGCCTGTTCAAGTCTATTCCCAGCCCATTTGCTTTCCACCTGTCAAAATCAGGATTATTATTATTCATTCTTAATAATCGCCTCTGAGACTGCTCGGGCAAGAATCCTATTCCTTCTTGCTGAATTCGAACCCCATCAGGGTTCACCATCGGTATAAACCAAATGGAAACCTCATCCAAAAGTTTTGGATCATAACCGAATAATTTCTGATTTTTTTTATATGCCTTTAGATAATATTCCAGCTTAGTCATGACAAGACTTGTCGTAAGCCATTCTCGACCATGGTGCCCACCAAGAATGATGATATTTTCCCTACCTTGCCCTATTTTAGCTGCCCAAATATTTTGGCCAAACTCAGACTTCCCAACCAATTCAATTTCCATCTCTTCCCGATATTTTCTTTTTAACAGCTTCAAATCTTCACGCATCCTGTCATATGTGTACCATTCTTGTGCATTGACTATCTTTTCTGCATGTATAATTTGCGGATGGAATTGTATCAAAATAAAAAACAAAATACCCGTTTTACATATCTTCATTTAT
Organism: Sutcliffiella horikoshii DSM 8719; assembly: GCA_001648575.1. Lineage (GTDB taxonomy): Bacteria > Bacillota > Bacilli > Bacillales > Bacillaceae_I > Sutcliffiella_A > Sutcliffiella_A horikoshii. Next base: position 149,993 of record LQXN01000059.1, read on the forward strand.
ACACCTCTATATTGCGTTTCATTTATTTTGTGTAATTTTCGAATGGAGATACGACCAACATTTTCAACGATGAAAACCAGCCAGTTTGACACAAAATAATAGCACTCCTTAACAAGGGAGGCGAGGATCTAGATGAACACAGTTGATTATGACCGCGCGTTATATTACACGCATCGTTCTGAATGGGATAACCTGCTAATCCTCATGGTGCGTACAAAAGATGACTTCCTCTCCAAAAATATCGAGCACTTCCTTCACTCCTACAATTTTTCAAAGGATTATAAGGAAATCGAAAAGAATCTTTATCAACTGCTTCGATATATTGATCACGCTGTAACAAGGAGCACAGAAGATCATTTGGATGAACTTAGTCACGGTTATATGGTATAAATTTCTTGGGCGAACAGAACAGTGGTCCAAAGTGCGACAAACCTTGGATCACTGTTTTTCATGGTTTAGGGAATGATAAACAGGAACAATCCTTGGGTAGGTGCTAAAAAAAGAAGCCCTACAATCAGGCTTCTTCGTTTTCAAGCATATATTCACGCATCTTCACATATAATACAAGCTCTTTATAAAGCGCATCAACCAAATCTGCACTCTGTTCATTCAAAGAGTCATTATCATAATCAAAGCAGTGAGGATCCAATACTAACTGTCTTGGGATCACATTTGCATAAACACCGCGTCCCACAATTCGCATATTGTTCAAGGCATTGATCCCACCTTTTCCTCCGCCAGCCACCACCAACAATCCAACAGGTTTGCTGTGAAATTGCTCGCTGCCTAGGAAATCCAAAGCATTCTTTAATGCGCCACTCATACCGCTGTGATATTCAGGAGATAATAATAGAACGGCATCTGCCTTCTTAACTTTTTCCTTTAAAGATTTGATATGATCCAGTTCTCCCTGATAGGACTCTCCATTATATAGAGGAATTTCTCCTTTGCTTAGATCAATCAATTCAACACCATATTTTTTTTGTAAATATCTTGCTGCTATTCCTGTACGTCCACTTTTCCTCGGACTACCGCTTATTGCTAAAATTTTCATATTATTTACTCCCTCCAACTTTCCTTATAGTATCAGTATATTCTACATTGTGCTATGGCAAATCGGAAGAAATAGCTAACTTTTCCTACGAAAAACGAATCATTTTTTCTACGACTAAAGATGTAGCTCAGGCAATCCCGTGTTTCACTGCATACAATGCTGCCTGTGTACGATCTGCCAATTCGAGTTTTGCTAAGATATTGGAAACGTGAGTTTTCACTGTTTTTTCGGTAATAAAAAGGGTCGAGGCTATTTCTTTATTGCTTTTTCCTTTAGCAATTTCAGATAGTACCTCTAGCTCCCGTTTTGTCAGTTCTTCATGTAAGTTTCGGCTTCCATGACCATTAGTAAAATGGGACATGACATGTGAAGTGACTTTAGGATGCAATTGACTTTCCCCCCGATATACAGAACGAATCGATTCAATCAATTGGTCGGGCTCTACATCCTTCAGTTGATAGCCCGTCGCCCCTGCACGTATTGCGGGTATGACATGATCCTGGTCAGAGAAACTGGTCAAAATCAACACCTTTGATGGAATATTTCTCCCCACGATTTGTTTGGTTGCTTCAATTCCGTCCATCTCCGGCATCACTAAGTCCATCAGAATAACATCTGGTCTCAAGGTCTCCGCAAGTTCCACTGCTTCCTTCCCATTTTTTGCCTCACCGACTATTTCAATATCCTTTTGTGTTTTTAAAAAGAAAAGCAAGCCCCTCCTCACTATATGATGGTCATCAGCAATTACAATCCTGATCATGAATTCTCCCCCTTTGCCAATGGCATTTCAACCCGTACCATCGTTCCTTTTCCAAGTTCACTTAAAAGGATGAATCTTCCTCCGATTGCTTCCGTTCTCTCTTTCATGCTTCTTAAGCCTAGAGATGGTAACTCTTCAGTTTGAATAAAAGAAAACCCTGTCCCCGTGTCTTTTATCTCCATGGAAACCCTTTTGTTTTTCACTTCAATCAAAATGCACGCCTCTTTATTTCCTGAATGCTTTTTGCAATTATTTAATGCCTCTTGCCCTATCCTCCATAAGCATTCCTCCATATGATTAGGAAGATCAATGACCCCCTTTACTTCAGAGTGAATGATTAAACCTAGCACTTTTCCATAATTAAGAAGGGCACTGACTACCCCATTTTCCAACCCTTCAGGCCTCAGCTGCCAAATAAGAGCCCTCATTTCACTTAAAGCTTCCTGGGAAAGATCCTGCATATAGGTAAGCATTTCAAGAACTTGTGGATCCGTTGTAAGCTCTTTTGTACCTCTTGCAGTCAGCGTTAATGAAAACAGAAGCTGGTTGACGGAATCATGCAAATCCCTTGCCAAGCGATTTCTTTCCGCCAATATAGATAAATGCTGTTCATTTTCAGAAAGCCTAATACGTTTAATTGCAGTTCCAATTTGATAGGCAACAGACTCTAAAAGTGCCAGCTCAGCATCCGAAAAATGTGTTTTGGACGGAGCCGCTACATTCAACAGACCAAACTTTTCCTCTCCTGCATGTAATGGTACTGTTGCATGGTGAGTGATATCCTCCGTCTCCCCCCACTCAAATTTCACTGCATCCTCAAGTCTCTTACAGGCAATGATATTAGAGGCGCGCTTAAGACGTCCGTCTTGATAACGATCAATGCACCAACACCCGCCCTCACACATAGGTTTTTTATTGTTGCTTCTTAGTGCATCCGGTAACTGGTGCTCCGCTGCCAAAGTATAGTTCCCTTTTTCATCTATAAGAAAAATCCAACCTGTTTGGAGGCCAGTCACTTGAATGAGTTCTTTTAGTACACTACCTAGCATTGTCGGCAAATCAATTGCTTTGTTGAGTGATTCTGCAATGATTTTCAGTGCTCTCAGTTCTTGTATTCTTTGATTTTCCTGGGTCACTTTACCGTTCCCCCTTGTCTTTACATTTTATCTTTCTATTGTACCAGTGGGAATTCCTTTTGGCTTTCGGAAATAGTCCGGTATTTTCATGCGACTTTGGTCGTAGACTGGGCAGTCTGCAGTCTGGAAAAAGCCGTTTTAAGTTCAAATAATCAGCTTGAAACAACTTAACATGTAAATGAATGATATTGAATTTGTTTTTATTCGGTTCATGGCTGCATTTACCCTTAGCTGTTTTCATATGTAAGCAGTAAAAAGTCCGATTGCCGACTTTTAACCAGTGAATAGTAACAATTTTTGAGAAAAGCGCCTTTTGAAAAGAGCTTTACCATTAAAACAGGGAGTAAAATTTACCCCACCATCAGAGTTCGTGCCGTTTTAAGGCAAGTTCGTGCCAAAAGTGGACAAGTTCGTGCGGTTTTGAGGCAAGTTCGTGCCAAAACCAGATGAGTTCGTGCCAAACGCCTCATTTCCATAAAAAAGGGAAAGGCAGCTAACCCCGCCTTTCCCTCTCCACCATGATCTATAATTCTAAGCTTTTCCTACAGAACTCAAGCTATTCAGCAACACATCCACTTTTTCCATCAATGAAAGGGAGATAGTGTCCAGTTTCTCTTTACTGGCTTCCATGGTCTCGGATTGAGTTCCAAAGTAGAATTTAATCTTTGGCTCTGTACCTGATGGGCGTACACATACCCATGTGCCGTCTTCTAGGAAGTACTTAAGTACATTTGACTTTGGAAGTTCGATTTTTTCTATAGCTTTTGTTTCCACCACCAAGCGTTCTTGTGTAGAATAATCCTCAACTGCTGTTACAGCATATCCTGCCACTTCAGCAGGAGGAGTGTCACGGAACGCTGTCAAAAGGCTGGCAATCTGCTCTGCGCCTTCTTTTCCTTTCAACGTCAAGGACTTCATGCCTTCAAGGTAGTAACCATACTCTTCATACAACTCCATTAATCCCTGATACATTGTTTTGCCAAGTCTCTTGTAGAATGCGCAGATTTCAACGGCCATAATGCATGCTTGAACCGCATCCTTATCACGGGCGAAATCAGCGATCAAGGAACCATAACTCTCTTCGTAACCGAATAAGAAGGTGTATTCCCCGCTCTCTTCATACTGCTTGATCTTCTCCCCGATGAACTTGAATCCTGTTAACGTATCTACAGTTGCTACTCCGTAGCTGTCTGCGATCACTCGACCAAATTCAGATGTTACAATCGTTTTCAACATCACACCGTTTGAAGGAAGGGTGCCTGTTGCCTTTTTCTCTGACAATAAATAGTGCAGGAATAGAGCTCCTGTCTGGTTTCCAGTCAATACGACATATTCCCCGTCCGCATCTTTAACTGCTACTCCAAGACGGTCTGCATCCGGGTCTGTTGCAATTAAGATATCGGCATCCATTGCCTTCCCGTCACGGATCGCCAATTCAAATGCTGCATGCTCCTCCGGGTTTGGAGAGGATACAGTTGAGAAATTTGGATCTGGCTGTTCTTGTTCAGCTACCACTTTCACATTTTTGTACCCAAGTGCTGCAAGACCTTCCCGTACTGGAAGGTTCGCTGTTCCATGTAATGGAGTGAATACCACCTTTACATCCTCACCCATCTCTTCCCCTAATTCAGGGTGCACACTGATGGTCGTAAGATGCTTCAAGTATTCCTTGTCCACTTCTTCTCCAATGATTTTGATCAAGCCATTATTTTTCAATTCTTCTTCAGAAGAAACTTGAATTTCCAACTCATTTTCCACTTCTTTCACTTTGGAAATGACTTGATCTGCTTCTAATAATGGCAATTGTCCTCCATCTGGACCATATACTTTGTATCCGTTATATTCAGGCGGGTTATGGCTCGCTGTAACGACGATTCCGGAAAATGCTTTTAAATATCGAACAGCAAACGATAACACCGGCGTCGGACGCAGGCTTTCAAATACATACGTTTGTATGCCATGGCTTGCCAATGTTTTAGCAGCTTCCATTGCAAATTCCGGAGATTTATGACGGCAATCATAAGCGATCGCAACTCCGCCTTTTTTCGCTTCTTCTCCGAAGGATTCGATATAACGTGCCAATCCTTCAGACGCCTTTCGAACGGTATATATATTCATTCGGTTTGTACCAGCGCCAATTTCCCCGCGCATACCACCTGTTCCAAATTCCAATTCTTTATAAAAGCTTTCTTCTTTTGCCTTTTCATCATTCTTCATTTCTCGAATAAGCTTGACCATTTCTTCATCAAGGTTTGTGTTGGATTCCCAAAGATCGAATTTTTCCATCCATTTCATCTGTCTTTTCCTCCTTGCGTTTATCAGGATATATAGTAAGACTTCTACTTACATACTAGATCTTCCTGCAAAAAAAATACGTCGAATTATGACAATTTACGCGTTCGTGAACGTTTTCACTCATTATTATACTAAAAAAGAAAAAGAATTGCCTTATGCAATTCCTTTAAAATGAAAATCCTAACTTATTCTATTAGATACCTCCTGATTCACATCTTGTGTTATTTCAACCGCATTTATAGCTTCATGTAAATGACGATTCAATAGCTTGTGATATTGCTCTTTTTGTTCAATGCTCCAAGTCAATTCCTTGCCCATTATGTCTAATACTCTTGCTTTCCATTTTTCTACCCATGCAATATTGAAAAACAAAGCTCCCGTTCTGCGGATGAAAAAGTCATCTGGAGTAGCGGTCATTTCTTCTCTGATTGAATACAATAACCGTACGTAGAGATCTAATGGTAAACCTGTCTTCTTGGCTTGACTGGCATCTGTTTTTGCAATGGCATAAAGTTTATCTACATTAGAGCCATACATAGAGGCAAGCTTTGTTGCTTCTTCTTCCGTAAATCCTAACATCATCCCTTCCTTCACTTTCTTTTTTACATAGGAAGGGAAGTTCATGGAACCTCCAACATCACCACCTGAGATGGGCATGTGTTTCGTCTTGGATTTTCCGTAGTTTTTACCGGTATCTTTTATTAACTGCTTATTGATTAAGTCTACAACCATCTCTGCCATTTTACGATAACCAGTCAGCTTGCCACCTGCAATAGTGATTAAACCTGAGTCGGAAATCCATACTTCATCTTTTCTGGAAATTTCAGATGCTGATTTCCCTTCTTCATGAATTAACGGCCTCAGTCCGCTCCAACTTGATTCAATATCAGATTCCTTTAGTTTTATTGATGGAAACATGTATGATATAGCTTCAAATACATATGTCTTATCCTCTTTAGTCATTCGTGGATGAACCATATCTTCTTTATAAACAGTATCTGTTGTCCCAACATAAGTTTTCCCATCACGCGGAATGGCAAAAATCATTCTTTTATCTTGTGTGTCAAAATAGATGGCCTGCTTTAACGGGAATATCTTTTGATCAAATACTAAATGAATTCCCTTAGTAAGTTGCAAATGCTTGCCTTTTTTGGAGCCGTCCATTTCACGTAATGTATCAACCCAAGGTCCTGCAGCATTTACTATTTTTTTGGCACGAATATTATATACATTTTTTGTTAGTTGATCAGTAACCTTTGCTCCAACCACTTTTCCCCCTTCATATAGAAGCTTTTCAACTTTTGCATAGTTGACCGCTTCTGCACCTTGCTTGACAGCTTCCTTCATCACTTCAATGGTTAGGCGGGCATCATCTGTACGGTATTCCACATATACGCCCCCGCCTTTTAAACCTTTGCTGTTCAAGAGCGGTTCACGTTTTAATGTTTCTTCGGTATTCAACATTCTACGGCGTTCCGACTTTTTTACATTTGCCAGAAAGTCATATACTCTTAGTCCTAAGGAAGTGGAGAACTTTCCGAAAGTTCCTCCTTGTTGGATAGGCAATAACATCCATTCAGGGGTCGTAACATGTGGACCATTCTCATAAACGACGGCACGTTCCTTTCCAACTTCTGCCACCATCTTCACTTCTAAATTTTTTAAGTAGCGCAATCCGCCATGTACAAGCTTAGTTGATCGGCTGGATGTGCCGGCAGCAAAATCCTGCATTTCCACCACAGCTATTTTCAACCCCCGAGTTGCAGCATCCAAGGTTATCCCGCTACCTGTTATACCGCCACCTATTACTAAAACATCATACGTCTCTTCTGACATTCTATTTAAAATAAGGCTTCTGTTATAGCTCGCAAAGTTTAATTTCTTCATAATAGTTGCCACCATCCCTCTTAGTAGGTATATATACAAAAAGAGACCACAGAAAACATAGACAAAGCTTTTGCTCTGAATATGTTCTGTGGTCTCTCCTAATCTCCAACCGAAATATTAACTTATCTTAAGTATAGCATATGCATCACTTACTTAAAAGCGATAGTTGCATTTACTGCCTTCTTCCAACCATCATATAGATTTTGTTGTTCCTCTTCATCCATTTGAACATTAAAGGTTGATTCAACCTGCCATTGGGATGCAATTTCTTCTTTATCACTCCAATATCCTACCGCTAGTCCAGCTAGATATGCTGCTCCAAGTGCGGTCGTTTCATTGACAGATGGTCGTTCAACCCCAACCCGCAACATATCACTTTGGAATTGCATCAGGAAATTATTCTTCACCGCTCCGCCATCCACCCGGAGTGTTTTTAATGATATTCCTGAATCGTGCTCCATCGCAGTCAATACATCTTTCGTCTGATAAGCCAATGATTCCAATGTTGCCCGAATGAAATGCTCTTTAGAAGTAGCTCTCGTCAAACCAAACACCGCTCCACGAACTTCACTATCCCAATATGGAGTACCCAAACCAACAAATGCCGGAACTACATAAACCCCATCACTTGAGTCTACTTTTCTGGCATAATCTTCACTTTGGCTTGCATCTTTGAACATCCGTAGTCCATCACGCAGCCACTGAATAGCTGACCCTGCTACAAAAATACTACCTTCCAAAGCGTAAGTCACTTTTCCATCCATTCCCCATGCAATGGTAGTTAGAAGCCCTTTTTCTGACTTAATCGGCTTGCTACCTGTATTCATGAGCATAAAGCAGCCGGTTCCGTAAGTGCTTTTTGCCATTCCTTCTTCATAGCATGCCTGTCCAAATAGTGCTGCTTGCTGATCACCTGCTGCACCTGCAATCGGGATCTCATGGCCAAAGAAATGATAGTCCACAGTGTGTGCGTAAATTTCTGATGAGGCTTTCACTTCTGGAAGCATAGCCGCAGGAACATCCAGTATATCCAGTAATTCTTGATCCCACTTTAATTCATGAATATTATAAAGTAGCGTTCTTGAAGCATTCGAATAATCGGTCACATGCGCCTTTCCGCCTGAAAGCTTCCAAATTAACCATGTATCAATGGTGCCAAATAGCAACTCTCCCTTTTCTGCACGCTCGCGGGCACCGTCAACATGATCTAACAGCCACTTCACTTTTGTTCCAGAAAAATATGCATCGATCAAAAGACCGGTTTTATCTCGGAATACTTGTTCATGGCCTGCTTCTTTTAATTTGTCACAGATCGCTGCTGTCTGCCTGGACTGCCAAACTATCGCATTATGTATCGGCTGTCCTGTCTCTTTATCCCATACAACCGTTGTTTCACGCTGATTGGTAATTCCTATGCCGGCAATCTGCTCAGGTTTAATGCCGGACTCTGACAGACAAGAAGCAATAACAGAGAGTATGGAACTCCAAATTTCGTTAGCATTATGCTCAACCCATCCTGACTTTGGAAAAAATTGTTGAAATTCTTTTTGCGCCGTGTACACAGGCTCTCCTTTTTTATTGAAGAGGATCGCTCGTGAGCTTGTTGTTCCCTGGTCTAACGATAGAATATATTTTTCCAAATCTAGCACTCTCCTTTTCCTTTTTTCGAATAATGTTCCCACAGATCCTGTTTAGAAGTGGTAACCGCTGTCGCCCCGGCAATAATGGCACGTTCTACATCTTCAACGGAACGTATCAAACCTCCTGCAAATACAGGGATGCCTGTTTTTTCTTTTACTTCCCTAATCATATGTGGAACAACACCTGGTAATACTTCAATAAAGTCCGGCTGCACTTTTTCAATGACCTGATAGCTTTTTTCCACTGCATTAGAATCGAGTAAGAAAAGGCGTTGGATGGCATAGATGCCCCTTTGTTTGGCTTTGGCGATCACCGCAGCCCTGGTGGAGACCAGTCCAGCGGGCTTTAATGATTGACATAAGAACTCTGCTGCATGCTCATCATTTTTAATGCCTTGTATAAGATCCACATGGACAAACAGTTTCTTCTTTTCTTTTCTAGCTGCTTTCATATAATTTGGTATTTGTGCGAGGTGACTGTCTAATATAACACCATATTCATAGTTGCTTTGTAGAAATCTTTCAAGTGTTTTACCGTTTTTCACTGCCGGGAGTATGGTTTGATTTTTGAATGTCATCGGACACCTCATTTTTAATGAATTATTATATGTAGAGCCGGATGGAACAACTTAATTTACAAAACTAACCAAAACATTACAGGTAATGTAACGAGTGTCAGTAATGTACTGACAAGTGTAGTACTTGAAACAAAATCAGGCTCCGTATTGAATTCCAATGCATACATGGTGGTGTTTGCAGCTGCCGGCATTGCTGCCATTATAATCATTAACTGCTTCACCATAGGATCAACCGGAAGCATGAGGGTAAATAGATATGCAATAAATGGTGAAACCACCAATTTAATAGATAGAGCGTAGATAAGCTTTTCTCTTGCAGTCGTTCGAATGGATATCTTGGCTAGCTGTATGCCCAGAATGACCATGATGAGCGGTATAGTTGCATCTGCCACTAGGTGTACAGCCTGCATTATCGATTCTGAGACAGGTACAGATAACCCTTGAAAAAACAGGCCGATGAGTGCTCCATACATAATTGGCATTTTCACAACCGACATAAGTGCTGAACGAATTCCGTCATTGTCAGGGCTTCCCTTAGCCGCATAATACACTCCTACTGTAGCCATCAGCAACGATTGAATAACCATCAAAACAATTGCATATTCAAATCCAGCCGCACCAAAAAGAAGCAATGCCACAGGAGTTCCATAATTTCCATTATTCATAAAACTGGACGATAAAATCAGCCCGCACGTTTCAGACTTGGAATACTTCTTCACCCATGCAATCAGATATGTAAAAATGATTAAAGAAAAACATAATAAACAACAATAAATAATGATATAAAGATGATCGCTGGAAAATTCGTTTACATAGAATGTCCGAAAAACAAGAACAGGGGACAAAAGATACATGGCCATTTTGGATAGAGCTTTCACATCAAAACCAATCGTCTTCTGTCCGATAAAACCAATTGCAAATATCATAAAAACCGGTAAGATTACCTCAAAAAATATCAATCTGTTCTCCTCAAATCTCTGTTTAAATTATGCTGTGTCAGTTTTGTAACTCCTATACTACCAAACCTTATCATAAATTTCTTCTCATCAGTTTTTAATTGTTGCACTTCTTTAACCATGTCGAGTATGATAGAACTAACAAATATCCGATTATACAGGTGGGATTAATTATATATGAATAATAATACGTTACCCAAGCCATTAGTAACTTTCAATCAATGGTTTATACTGATCTCTATTATCTTATCGCTTGCAACAGGTTTATATTTTCTGATGGCATTGCCTTTATTTACAGGATTGATGGGATTACTGTTGAAGCGGAATCCAGCCATCAGTATTGCAAGGAAGTTCCTTTCCAAACCAGCAGGATCTTACCCTCAAGAGGATTTTGCTCAACTTCAATTCAACCAAACGATTGCTGTTGCCTGCTTGGCACTATCCTTGATTGGATTTTATTCTGGATATGCCATTATTGGTTATGTGTTTGCCATAATGGTAGGAGTAGCATCTGCGGTTGCTTTAATGGGGTTTTGTGTAGGTTGTTTTATCCGGTTTCAGTGGCAGCAATATAGGTATCGTCGTACCAACTGATGATCTTGTCTACTCTTAAGCACCATTTGAAAAGCGATCCTGGAAGTTAGGGTCGCTTTTGACTGTTGACAAACTAAAAATCAGTTGAGTTATCTGTTGGAACGGTTGATCTCCGTTGCAGGAGCTTCGCTTTCCAGCGGGCGGTCCGTAAGCCTCCTCACTCCGCCTGAGGGGTCTTACCTGTTCCTTCCTCCCGCAGGAGTCTACGCTCCTTCCACTAGATCAACAGGGAATGTATAACTCGAAAAGAGCTTTGTCTACACACTGAAGCGACCCTGGAAGTCAGGGTCGCTTTTAGTGTGCTATTTTTTATATTTGATTTCATAAACATCCTTGCGACGGTCCTTCAGTTGACGAACAGTTCCAGACTGTCGTTGGCGACGGAGGATTTCCAAGTCCACATCCCCGATGATAACCATTTCAATATTCGGATTACACTCTCCGACGATACCATCCCGCGCAAACTCAAAATCAGAAGGAGCGAAGATAGCTGACTGAGAGTACTGGATATCCATGTTCTCCACCTGAGGGAGGTTTCCGCAAGTTCCTGCGATAACCGTATATATTTGATTTTCCACAGCACGTGCTTGAGCACAGTAGCGAACACGCAAGTAGCCTTGGCGGTCCTCTGTATTGAATGGACAGAAAATGATGTTGGCTCCTTTTTCTGTCGCAATTCGTGCCAGTTCTGGAAACTCGATATCATAGCAGATCTGAATGGCGATCTTTCCGCAATCTGTATCGAATACCCGAACGCTCTCTCCACGGCTGATTCCCCACCATTTACGCTCATTCGGTGTAATGTGCAATTTGTACTGCTTTTCAATGGTTCCATCACGACGGAAAAGATAGGCAATATTGTAGACCTTTTCATCCTCCTCAACGAAATGCGATCCCCCTATTATATTTACATTATATTTAACGGCAAGGTCAGTGAATAACTGGATATATCGCTCCGTGTACTTCGTTAATCGTTGAACAGCTTTACTAGGTACCTTCTCATGTAAAAAGCTCATTAATTGAGTAGTGAAAATCTCTGGAAACACTGCAAAGTCAGCGCCTGCATCCGAGGCAACGTCCGTGTAGTACTCGACCTGTGTTGCAAATTCTTCAAATGAGCTGATGGGTTTCATCATGTATTGGACAACACATACCCGAACAGGGAAGGAAGTCTTAAAGTGGCGCTTCGTCTGAGGAATGTACTCGACGTTATTCCATTCCATCAATGTTGCAAATTTATTGGAAGCTACATCATCAGGTAAATAGCCTGGATTGATACGCATCAGAGTAAACTCATTTAGAAGCTGGAAAGAAAGCACAGGATCATAAACTTTATGACGCATCACCTGCCTGACGTATTCGCGAGGTGCCATCTCTTCTGCATATTTGTGATAATTCGGGATTCGGCCGCCAATGATGATACTTTTCAGATTCAGTCTTCGCGCGAGGTCTTTCCGCGCCTCATAGAGACGGTGTCCTACCTTCATACGTCGATAGCCAGGATGCACCATTACTTCAATCCCATACAAGTTGTAGCCATCCGGATTATGATTCGTGATATAACCTTCATCTGTAATATCATCCCATGTATGACGGTCATCGTACTCATCAAAGTTGATTAGTAAGCTTGAACATGAACCAATAATTTCCCCATCATATTCTGCGCACAATTGTCCCTCGGGAAACATATTCAAATGACTTTCTAAATGTTCCCGCTTCCATGGCTGCATGCCGGGAAAGCACAAATGTTGAAGTGCGATAATATCATCTATATCTTTCATTTCTATGTTTCTGATATTCATTTTTTTTTCAAATTTAGATAAATCGATTTTAGACAATGCCACCATCTCCTGTCCTTATGTAAAAATCATGCAGGGCTGTTTCTGACTGAAATTACGGAGAATAGCCCAATATTACTTATTCCCCAATTTTAACATATCAAAACACTGAATCATAAAGGACAGACTTACTGTCGAATCACTAATTATTTCTCGGGAAATATGTCACATTTACTAATTTCTCGTCGTTTATAAAATGTTTAATAATGATAATACCTTCATATTCTTCTACAGACTTATCAATATCCCACACCTAGTCAATCATTGTTCACATATATAAGTAAGGAATAGCTTTGCAATAATGGAGAGTAAGGTCTATAATTTTAGAAAAGTATCTTGAATTCAAAAGAGGAGAATCATTGTGGATCATTCCAAGAAAGTGGAGAATCTGTTGCTTGCAGCAACAATCATCGCCCTTGTCTCAACACTGGGGAGCTTATACTTTTCGGAAGTGTTAATGTATATTCCGTGTGAGCTTTGCTGGTATCAACGAATATTGATGTACCCTTTAGTTGTCCTGTTAGGTATTGCGGCAGTTAAAAAAGATGCAGCAATTGCAACATATGTACTTCCTCTCTCCATTATCGGGGCTAGCATTTCTTTCTATCACTATTTAGTCCAGAAGGTTGCGTTTTTCGGTGAGAACTCCGTTTCTTGTGGAGTGGTGCCGTGTACTGGCCAATATATAAACTGGCTGGGTTTTATCACTATCCCTTTTTTAGCACTTATCGGTTTTACATCCATTACAGTAACCTTATTTTATGTAAGATACCTTTCAAAGAAAGCAGGTAGCGAATCGTGAAGAAGCTCATTATCATTATGGCATCCATCATGGTTATTTTTATAGCACTGGTTGTCATCACAAATATTCAGCAGAAGCAAAATGTAGAAGGCAATCCTTTTGGAAAAGAAAAACTTCACAGCGAAACACAAAAACAATTGAATGACCCCCTTTATCAAAACATCATTACACCTGACCAATTGAAGAAAGACCTTGCAGCCGGTGAAACGAAAACCATCTATTTTTACAGCTCCACATGTCCGGCTTGTAAACAGACAAGCCCTGTGGTAGTGCCTATGGCAGAAGATATGAATATCGACATGGAGCTTTACAACCTAGAAGAATTTAACGAAGGCTGGAATGACTATGGAATCAGATCCACACCAACCTTTATACATTTCGTAGACGGACAAGAAGTGGAACGACTGGAGAACTACCATCAAGACAGTAGTGTGTACTCGGAATGGCTTGAAAAAGTAAAAGAAACTCCTAGCGAATAATCGCCAGGAGTCAGTGTGTAGACAAAGTCTTTAATCTTTAGGAATATGCAAAACCCATGTTGATCGTAGTGGAAGGCGCGTAGACTCCCGCGGGAGGAAGGGACATGGGAGACCCCGCAGGGCGTAGCCCGAGGAGGCTCCCGGACCGCCCGCAGGAAAGCGAAGCGCCTGGAACGAAGATCAACAGTTACTTTCCAAATCTAAAAAATATTAGGTTTGTTAACAGTCTGACTCCTAGCGAATAAATCGCCAGGGGTTTCTTCTATTTCCTAATTTAAATCAGAAAATGATTAGAAGGACGGATAAATTTACTGAAAAAATCTGATTTGCTTGGTTTTTGTGCAAATTGATCAATTGAAAATGGGAAAGAAAAACCGAACTCCCTTAACATGATGACATTCCTTTTAAAGATTTCACGATGCTTGTTAAGCAGATCCTCTTCCTGAATTGCTTCAATTACGGCAATGATTGCTTGAAGGCATGAAATGATATGAAAGGCTTCTTTCAATGTTCCGTTGTAATCGGAAAAAGTATCATGGACTTCTCCAGTATGAAGGGATAATTGTTTAGCAAGGTTTTCTATCTCTTTATCTGTCAAATAATAAGGAAGAATGTTCGTCAAGAGGTGTTGGACCAATTCACCGATATGGTCCTCCTGCTCTGGAGTTGAAGCGTACACTACTTTCACGTATTAAAACCACCCTTGTAACTTCTCTATAACAAAAGAGTAACATAAATGCATCTTTAATTGAGTAGGTAGTTACTGGAATCCATAGACTTATTACGACAAACAACATTAAAAGAAATGCCGTGACATAAATTTAAGTTTAGGAGGCTTTTCATGAACAATCACACACTGAAATTCGTTGTAAAACAACAAAAACCACATTCCTTGCAAAGCTATTTGAAAGAAATAATTGGCATTCCCAAGGGACTCTTGCATGATTTAAGGATGTCCAAGCAAGTCTTGATAAATGGAGATACCCCTAACTGGACATCACAGCTTCAGGATGGTGCCGTGCTCTCCCTCCCCATTCTAGCTGAAGAGTTATCGCTTCCTGCAATGGACCTTGAAATTGAAGTAGTTTACGAAAATGAACATTTTATGATAGTTAACAAGGAGGCAGGAATCGATACACATCCTTCTTCGGAGAATGTTTCCAACTCTCTTGCTAATGGTGTCGCCCATTATTTCCAAGTAAATGGAATACATTCCAAAGTACGTCATATCCACCGATTGGATAAGGACACCAGCGGAGCCATATTATTTGCTAAACATGCTATTTCTGGTGCTATACTTGACAGATTACTCGAGGAAAGGAAAGTAAAGAGGACCTATCTTGCCCTTGTTGAAGGGGATATGCAAACAAAAAGCGGAATTGTCGATAAAGCAATCGGTAAAGACCGCCACCATTCTTCCAGGAGGCGTATTTCCCCTAACGGCCAAAAAGCTGTCACTCATTACAAAGTCATAAAGAAGTTTCCAACCGAAGGATTGACACTTGTGGAATTGATGCTAGATACAGGAAGGACCCATCAAATCCGTGTACATATGAGCAGCCTCGGACACCCTTTGTATGGGGATAAGCTCTATGGCGCAAAAAAAAGACACATACGCCACAGCCTTCATGCCTGGAAGCTAGTCGTCCCACATCCCTTCACAGATGAAACTATTAAGGTATATGCGCCGATCCCCAATGGATTCGGGCCAACTAACTTAAACTTTGAAGAGCTGTAGCATTCTAGCTACAGCGTCTTCCTAAATACATAACTTGCTTTCTCATAATCCATCTTTTCTTCATAAAACCTGTGGGCATCCACCCTCGATAAACCGGATGAAAGTGTCACTTTCACGCATCCCTTTTCTTTTCCCAGTTCCTCTATATACTCGAGCAACTTTTCACCGTACCCCTTCGACCTTGAAGTACTTTTTGTCACAAGATCATATACATAAATATGGCGTCCATCATAGAAATTTGTCAATGTGATGATTCCCGTGACCGCCACTACTTCTTCACCATCAAATAAAGCATGGACTTCATAGCCCTCACGGTGCATTGTTTCATAAATTCCAAGAAAGGACTCTTCTGACAAATGAGGCCTTAACTCTTTTAATACAGTAAACCCCTGTAACAGCTCTTCGATTGTCTGCAGGTGTTTGATCATATTCTTATACCTCCCTTATGTATAAAACCCATTAAATATGGTCATTACCAATATAGTACTATTTTTGTTCACAAGATTGATCTTTTTTCGAATATTTTTCATTAAGTTTCTAGATATAATGAAACCATTGAACGAGAGGAGTGCTCTAGTTGAAAAAATTAACTTTATTGATTTGCCTGCTTTCACTGTTGATGTTGGCAGCGTGTGGATCATCTGATAACAATCAAGAATCGAATGGTGGAAGTGATGGGGTTCCTAGCATAGTGGAAGTAGAAATTAAGCTTCCGGAAACGATAGAGCCGAATGAAGAAGTAAAAATCCAAGCATTGGTCACACAAGGTGATGAAAATGTGGAAGATGCAAACGAAGTGACATTTGAAGTATGGAAACAAGGGCAAGAAGCGGATCATGAAATGTTAGAAGCAGACCATGATGGAGATGGAATTTACTCCATAACGAAAACGTTTGATGAAGAAGGCTACTATTATGTGGTGGCACATACCACTGCAAGAGAGATGCATGTAATGCCCCGTGTGGAAGTGACCGTTGGAAACCCTGACCCTTCCGAAAAAGAGGAAGCGGCAAACAGTCACGAACATAGTGATGAGGGTCACCATCACGATCATGAAACACATGAAGAAACCGATCATGACGATCATCACAGTCATGGCCATGAACATGAAAATACTTTACACATGACGTTACAACATGCTGACACCGTGACGGCCAATCAAGAAACCACCCTATCCACTGAATTAAAGCAAGGAGAAACTTCATTTACAGGTGCAGAGGTACGTTTTGAAATCTGGCATGAGGATTCTGAAAAGCACGAATTTATAGAGGCGGAAGAAGTAAGTGACGGTAAATATGAAGCCAAAGCGACCATGAACGAAAGTGGTTTGTATTATGTACAAATACACGTGGAAAAAGATGAACTTCACGAACACCAAATGGAAGAATTGGAAGTCAAATAACTAACAAAGGTGCTGGAAAAAACCAGCACCTTTCAGTGTGTAGACAAAGCGTAAAATAATGAAATTCCCTAGTTGATCGCAGTGGAAGGAGCGTAGACTCCTGCGGGAGGAAGGGACAGGTAAGACCCACTAGCTTTGCATGAGTTCCTATATATGTAAAATTATCCATATTATTTCTAGACAAATACAAAAAAAGCTCCTATTGTAGGTATGTTGGATGTTTGTTCCCATAAACAATCCACCTACAAAGGAGCACAAAAGCAATATTATGATAGCTCATAAATCAGTTATAAGTCAATGTTTATCTTTATTACCTACAGAAGATTTAGCTTGTCCCCTCCTAAATTATGAGATGAAAAAGCTATCTGTAGAACAATTGGTAAAGCTTTTTATCACAGCTCAATTAGATC
This sequence comes from Sutcliffiella horikoshii DSM 8719, assembly GCA_001648575.1. Taxonomy (GTDB): domain Bacteria; phylum Bacillota; class Bacilli; order Bacillales; family Bacillaceae_I; genus Sutcliffiella_A; species Sutcliffiella_A horikoshii. The sequence continues at coordinate 167,562 of LQXN01000059.1, forward strand.
ATTGGGAATCATATCCGGAATTTGATATCAAAATGCGTGCGTATTCCGATCTCATG
>LQXN01000060.1 GCA_001648575.1 Sutcliffiella horikoshii DSM 8719
ACAAAGTATACGAAAACAGCCAACTACAAATAAGCTCGCCACTATCCCTTAAAGGGATTGGCGAGCTTATTTGTGTTAGAAAATTCATTTAGTCCGTGCCTCATGCACTTTCAATTGTTTTCCTTTGACGGTGCGGTTTTTCATCTCTTTCATTACCAAAGGTCCCTTGCCATTGAGGATATCCACATATGTCTGATTGTCTTGAATGGATATGATTCCAATATCTTCTGATGTCAGGCCATCTATTTGGCAGATGGTACCTACAAAATCCACAGCCCTGATTTTCTTTTTCTTACCGCCGTTAAAATAGAGCTTCATGATATCCTGCTCTAATTTGGCGTTTCTTTCTAGTTTTTTAGATGGTCTATTTTCAATTTTCTTCACAAAAGATTTTTCAGCCCTTAAAACTGTCTCCCGATTTGGGGCCACAGCTACGGAAAGTGTATAACCAAGATAACCCTCTATATCAACCAGCTGATTAGTTTCCCGCTCCGTCACTAACGTGATGGCCTTGCCTGTTTTACCTGCTCTTGCCGTTCGGCCGATACGATGTACATATCGCTCCTTATCTGAGGGAATATCAAAGTTTATGACAAGGCTTATATCTTCAACATCTATTCCTCTTGAAGCCACATCTGTTGCAATAAGGTAGCGAAATTCTCCCCGTTTGAAAGCATTCATAACAGAGAATCTGTCTTCCTGAACCAAACCGCCATGCAATTTACCACAAGGATATCCGGCGCGATGAAGTTTCCGGTGAACCCTCTCCACTTCTTCTTGGGTAGCGCAGAAAACAATACAACTATCAGGATTTTCTACTATTGTGATGTCTTTTAGAATGGAGAATTTCTCCTCCACTTCCACCTTATACACAATATGCTTGATCCTATCCGTTGTAATACCCTCGGCCTTTATATCAATGAAGGCCGGGTCTTTCATATATTCTTTGGATAAGTGTGCGATGTCTTCCGGCAATGTGGCAGAGAATAACATGGTCATTCTTTCTGTGGGCAGCATTTGAATGATTGCCTCCACCTGATCGATAAACCCCATGTTTAACATCTCGTCTGCTTCATCAATAACCAGAAATGCCAACTTATCCACATCAAATGTCCCTTTTTCAAGATGATCCAGCACCCTGCCAGGGGTACCTACGACTATATGAGACTTTTGCTTCAACTCAAGCTGTTGCTTCTGAAAAGATTGTTTTCCAAAAATGGCGGTAGCTTTGATCCGCTTGTATCGCCCGATATTGGTTATATCGTCCTTCACTTGGGCGGCAAGCTCCCTTGTTGGTGTAAGCACCAAGGCCTGTGGCTTGTTTTCTTCCCATTCAACAAGCTCACAGAGAGGCACAGAAAAAGAAGCTGTTTTTCCGCTCCCTGTCTGTGATTTTACAATAATATCCTTTTTCTTCAGTGCCAAGGGAATTACTTCTTTCTGAACATTAGTAGGCTCTATATAGTTAAGGCTTGTTAATGCTTTTATGATGTCTTCTCCAAGCATAAATTTCTGAAAAGTTCTATTCATGGTTTAAGCGCCCTTCTTTACCTTCAAATTTTACGAGAATCTCCATTACTTCGGACCTGCTGCCTATACGCAATGGCGGACCCCAAAAGCCGAATCCGGATGAAACAAAGGCATGCAACTGCCCTTTTTTCAAATAGCCCCAATCCAGTTCGAAAAGTCTTCTGGTAATGAAGTGATTCGGAGCCATCTGTCCCTTGTGAGTGTGTCCGGAAACGATGAGGTCTACACCATTCTCCTGTGCTTCCTTCAACTCTGCAGGTTGGTGATCCATTGCAATCAGAGGCAAAGAGCCATCTAATTTCATATCTTTCACAAGTTGATTAAACGTCTTTCTTCTTATATCCGTTTTATCTTTTCGTCCGAGCAGATAAAAACTTTCTCCTATCTGAATTACCTCATCCATCAATATGCGGATATCCACGTTCTTCATCTCATTTAAAAACGCCGGGATTTCTCTGCCGTAATATTCATGGTTCCCCAGGACCCCGTATATACCCAGTGGAGCGTGGAGTTGCTTCAGGATAGCTCCCATATTCTTTTTTTGAAAATGTTTCGGGTCGTCATCAATGATATCACCGGGAAGCAAAATAAGATCGGCCTTGATGCGTTCCATCGTTTTAACAAGCCTTTTGGCATGGGCAACACCGGACAACTTGCCAAAATGCATGTCAGAGGCAACAGCTATATGAAGCTTTCCCATTTTATTTTTCTTTGGTATGCTCACTTCATATTTTCTGATAACAGGGCTATAGGCGTTATATGTACCGAATGCGAAAACACCAGCAAGCATGATAGCGGTGACCGTCCCAACCCACACAACTGCAGTGTCACCTGGAACCCCAGATACACCAAGTATCCAGACTGCAAAGTTAGCTAACGGAAAGAAAAGCAAGCCGTACTGGATAAACCCAAACCAGATCGACCCCACAACAGATAGCGCGGATAGGGGTTTTACCATTCTGCCTAGTATATAGGCATAAGAGAGTACAGTAACAGTAATCCAATAAAGTATTTCTTGTTGGAATGAAAACATTGCCTTTAACCATACCAAACCATTCCAACCAAGATAAAACATCAAGATATTATATATAGAGAAAAATGCAACGATCGATAATACCCGACCAACTTTCACGTAAACAACTACTCCTTTAATAGGATAAATATTTTCTACTCATTATAGCTAATTTTTATATCCAATGTGAAATTTGAAGATCTTAGTTCACCTAAGACCCTTCTTTCTGACTGACCAAACGAAAAAAACTGACCCACATAGCGGAGTCAGTTGACAAAAGAAGATTTCTTCAAATATTTATCAAACACAAAATTCCCGAACGGAATGAAGGCGACAGCCACTGCACCTGCAGCCCATTTAAAGGACCATCTGATTTTCAATGTGATGTATGCAATAAAAAGAACATAAGTCACGAATAAAAAACCGTGTAACGCTCCGACGACACTTACTGCTTGAGGGATGTCAAATCCATATTTTAAGGGCATTGCTATGAAGAGAAGGATGAGCAGTGATCCCCCTTCTATCAATCCCATCATTCGAAATCTATTAATTGTAGTGTGTGCCATTGTCTATCAGCCTGCCTTTACCATACTTTGATTTCCCTCTATTATAAAACACTTTTTTCTTGTGCCTGCCACTTACCAATGACAATCCTGTGAATTCAAGGGTCGTTTTTTCTTTTGGAATAAGACAGTACTGCAATCTGTGTAATCAATGAAACTAGGATCGAAGTTGGAAAAAGAACCACGAAAGATGCAATGGAAGTAAGATCTCCCCATGCTGGATCCGAAAGGTAAATATATAGTGAATATAGAGAGCAAAAGGTGAAACCAATACAAACTCCATAGAAGAAAACTTTATACCGTTTCACATCACAGCACCTCCAATCAAAGGAAAGACAGTGCCAATCAACACTGTCTTTTGATATTATTCAATCCCGCTATTTTGTTTATATTCCTTGAGGGCCTGAATGCCCCCGTCCAGATAGGATAAAAAGCTTTCTTCTATCTCTTTATCCAACATTCCTGACATATTTTCTTTAATTTTCTCAAAATTGTAGATGATCAAGTCCGTTTTCATGCCCCTGCTTACAAGTATACTGTTTAGCCACAATGCGTATTCGAGAAAAGTTTGGGTGTCCTTCAGCTTATATGCTGTATTCAGATAAAGAAAATGATAGAAGTTATCTTCAATGGTTCGTTCTTTTCCTTTATCTCCAAATTTTTCTTCTAGGTAAGGATAGTCTTTATACATGGTAATTACCACTTTTTCTACGATTGGAGTTACATCCAAATCGCCTATATCTGCCTTTATTTTTTGAACGGTAGGTGTGAATAATAGATTGGTCATGTTGATACAACCTTGTATCTTGTGATGGTGGGAATTATAGCAGCCAGATCTTGGTCAGGATACTTCTTCTCCAGCTCATGGATGCGCTTATAATCTTCACTGCTTACCCATACAAGGAAATCTTCTTTGGAATCCCACTCCATAAAAACAGTGAGTTCACCAGCTTTCTTCTCATTTTGAAGGAGGAGAAACCGTTGAAATCCTGTTGCCTTTTCAACCAACCTGGATCGATTATGATAAATGGAAATAACTTCGTCTGCCTTTTCCACCGGTACTTGGAATGTTGAATGAACAATATACATCTTATGCGACCCCTTTCTGGGTGTGGAAATACATTTTTATATAGTTTGAGAAATAAACCTAAAGAAAAAAGATGCCGGTTTTCCGTTACATCTTTTCTTGAAAAGTTATCTTATTATGTTTGAGAGACAGGAATCTCAATGTTCCTTCTCTTTAACTCATCTGATATTAACTTTAAAAAATCGTCATTTAGTTCATTGCTCTTTGCAACTTCATATACTTCCACTAGTGAATCATCACTTAATGAATCCATTTTATCCCCTCCCATATAACAGAAATCCCTTAATCAAATCGGCAACTTATTTAATTTTCAAAAAGCTTTTTACCAAAAGTGCAATGCTTGCTTGTGAAAATTCCAAATAAGATAGCCTTATCTTTTAAAAAATTTCCATACTATTTCATGTGAAGTGAATGGATTCATTTGAAGTTATTTTAATACAATCTCTCTTTATATTATTCTAACGAACATCTCCAGCCTTTGTCCAATGATACTAAGACCTTTTAGCTGAATTTTAATGCATTTCAATGCTCAACAATGTCATTTCAACCGCTATTAATCAGCATTTTGGAACATCGATGGAATTATTATGAAAAAGCATAAATTCCTATGAAACATTCAGAAAATGGATAAATCTACCTAGTCTTTTTAAATCTATATTTTTAAAACTCAAAACAAAAAACTTTTTCAAGATCTTGTGATTTGAGCTAATAGTTCTTGTACTTCATTTATTTTCAGCTTGGAAATATGAGCATATTTTTCAAGGTTAGTAAAATATGCGAAATAGGTTTCATTTTTTGGAGTGATATGGGATATCATCCGTAAATTCACTATGTACGAGCGGTGTGTGCGATAAAATCTCTGGTCTAGTTGTTTATATATATCGCTTATATTCTCATAGGTCTCGACAGCCTGGCTGGTTGTATAAATGATGCACTTCTTCGCTGATTTTTCAATGAAGATTATATCCTCAAAGGGGATATAATAAAAAGAACTGTTCGAGCGGACAGATAATCTCTTATTTGAAGCTTTCTCCTCGGAATCCCTCTCAGTGAGCAATTGGTTCTTTGCTCGTTCTAAAGCTTTGTATAATCTGATTTTCTCGATTGGCTTCACAATATAATCAACCGCTGAAATAGCGAAAGCCTCAACAGCAAATTCATTATATCCGGTAACAAAGATGAATCGTAAGTCAGGAGAGAACACAAGGCACTCTTTGATTGCGACAATCCCATTTTTTTTAGGCATGTTTATGTCAGCAATCACAAGGTCCACTTGGTTCTTCATCACACTATCAATCAGTTCCTCTCCGGTCCTGCATGTATCTAATATCTTAAATTCTTTTAGTTCTCTAATAAAAATTTCCAATATTTCAAGAGAATCTTGATTGTCATCAACAATTACTATGTTTATTGGTTTCAATCGAAGAAAACCCCTTTCTTCCGATGTATTATATAGGTACCTTGATCCAGAAGGTACTTCCTGTTCCCTCTATACTTGAAACGCCGACAGTCCCTTTCATTTCAAGTACATTCTGCTTAACAAGAGTCAAGCCTATCCCTGTACCTTCAATGTTGTAGGAAGGATGGTTTATGCGGTAAAATGGCTCAAAGATGTTTTCTTGGTGCTCAAAAGGAATACCCAGACCTGTATCCTTGACAAATATGGCCAAGTATCTGCCATCCACTCTCCAATAGAGCGTGACGGTTCCTTTATTCTTATTATATTTAATGGCATTGTTCAAAAGATTCACCAATACCTGTTGTAAACGGATTGGATCAATATTTATGGATATATCCTCGACATCCTTCTCGATATGAAGAGATATATCTGAATCGTCTGCATTACTTTTAACAGCCTGTAAGCTTTCAGAAATAGCACTCTTGATTCGCACCGTTTTTATATTTGCATTGATTGTTTCAGTCTTTGTATCTATTCTGATCAATTCTAGGATATTATTAATCAATTGCATCAGATGCCTGCTGGAGGACAAGATTTTCGCAAGCCTGGTTTTTTGTTTATCTGTCAAGGGCTCTCTTTTATCTTCTTCAAGCACTTGACTGTATCCTATAATGGAATTCAGTGGCGTTCTTAATTCATGACCGATCATTGCGAGGAAGTTAGTCTTCGTCTTACTGGCCCTCTCAGCTTCATTCCTCTCAATGATAAGGGAGTCTTGAATATTTTTCTGAAGCGTTAAATCATGAAATATAATAAGGTGATGGCCCTCATATATATTCTTGGATGCTGAAAAACTGATAATCCGTTTTGACTTATCCGGCCTGATTATTATGTATTCATTATCTTTAGCTTTTCCATATTTAAGCAGGTGAATCCAATGCTCTTTCAAAGGAACTTCATTCGTTTTACTGACAAAATTATTGATATTTTCCCCATTAAGCTTTTCACTTTTGACTCCGAAAATACATCCAGCAGCAGGGTTCAGTTCTATGATTTTTCCTTTATTATCAATAATGATAATTCCAACATGAGACCCTTCGAAAATATCTTGGAGTTTTCTTTTTGTTTCTATCAACTTCTTTTGCTGATTGATATCTACCAATAGCAAAGAATAGCTGTTTTTTCCGATAGGATGAATGATCATGTTATACCATTGAACCGGATGTTCTGAGACCTTAATATCTTCTTGTACAAATAGATCTTCTTGTATTACACTGTATATATAATTAAGTAATATTTTATATGCATCTTTTTTCAATAGATTAGGTAGAAAACAGCCTGTGACAGTTTGATTGGTAAGTCCTAGCATTTCCCTGGCTCCCTCATCCATTGAGAAGACTTTCAAATCAGAGTCAAATAGGATATATCCTTTGGATGTATCCGCTTGTGTTATTTCAGATTCAGTTTTCAATGTAGACAAACTATTGATGCCGATTCTCTTCAACCCCTTCCATTTCTTATTAAAGGATGATTAATCATATAAGATAGATACATGTGATTTCCTCATCTAATTAGCATGACATACCTCATAATAAGAAAGTTAAAGGTAGGTGTTGCATGGTCGTACATGCCTAAACTTTAGATTCTAATAGTACATTAAAACTTGCCCTATAAGCATTATAGCTTGTATAATCCGTTATTTGAACCATCTGTTTCTTAATATTTCTTATGTATGCTTTGCTATTTTACAACTAAACACTATCCAACAACCACTCATATTAAACACTTTTCATGTAGCAAATACCCCCTTTTCAAACCAAAACCCCCTTATTTCACAAGCTTTTTACTACTTTTTAATGATAAAGCGAAAGAACCTTACTTCTTTTCTGAAATAATAACTCCATGTCCCAAACTTAACATTATTTACCTTGTTAAAAGAATATGACAAACTAAAAAAAGAAGCTCCGGGAGCCTCTCTAGCATTCTTCTTTTAGATATGTCAGGAACATTTTATAAACTATTGCTCCAACACCCATGTAATCCATATGTGGATCGAACTCTATTTTTGTATTTTGATAGAAAAAAGACATATATATCCCCCTTACTGTTTTTCAATTGGATTTGAACGCTCATCCAGCCAACTATCCAGATAGGCTGGCAGTTTGCCATTCTGCACAGACGTCCCAGTATGCCCCCCTTTTAGGATGTGGGTTTGTTTATCAATGCTTGATACTTTATTTATAATCGGAAGGATGTGATCAAGTGGGACAAGCCGATCTCCCTCTGTGCCGACCACCAATAGGTTAGCTTTGATATTAGAAAGCTCAGCCCTCTTCCCATTCACTTCGAAACGGTTATTGATCACTTTATTTTCCTTTGTCAGATCCTTGGTAATCTGTTTGGCAACCCCGCTTGTTAGGGGAATATGCCCTTTTGTCCATGTGTTAAAGCGATGCCATTTTTCGACGTAATCTTTTTTGTGCCGATTTAAAAGGAGAGAAAGGTATGGTGTGAAATATAAAGGGGAGGTGACCATTCGAATTCCCGCTTCTACATGGGAGGAAGGGATGATTCCGAGTTCTTCTAAATATCTGAATCTATCAATTTCTCCTTCCCGAAGAGCTTTGACCCATTTGTCAAAATATGCAGGACTCTGAAAATCGATCGGTGTAACAAATAAGACTAGGTTTTTAATGGGTTCTTCAGCAACAGCTGCATAGATGGCTGCCATGGTTCCCCCTAAGCAATAGCCCATTATTGTAATTTCAGTTGTTCCGGAGTGATTAATTGCCGCTTTCATCCCTGGTTGAATGTAGCTAGTTATTACATCACTCACATCCATATCACTATCTTCCAAACCAGGTTTTCCGAAATCAATCAAATACACTTCAAAACCTTTTTGAACAAGTGCTTCAATCGTACTGCCGCCGGTTTGCAAATCTAAAATGAACGGCTGATTGATCAAGGAATAAATGATAAAGATGGGGACATTGTATTTTTTTTCAGATGCCCTGTAATACCAAAGGGTTGCTTTATTTTTTTTCCAAATGGGTTCCCTAGGTGTCACTCCATCCTTAAATGGCGTTTCATTGTAATGTTGCATGTTTTTCTTCCAGGTTTCCAACTGTTCGTCATTCACCGTGCTCACCAGTTTCAGTCCGAACAACCTTTGATTCGCTACCCGGTTGCTGTGACACTATCGCTTGATGACGGGCGAGGTCTTCCATGATCACCTTCACCCTATCTCTTTTAAGTGCTCCTGATTGATCACTCATCTGTTCTTCCATTCGATCTATTTTTTCTTCTACTTGAATCAGAAGCCTGGCGATATTCGCTACGTCATTTTTTGTAGGAAAATTATATTGCAAGGAGAGGACCTCGACTTCTTCCCTCAGCCTCCGCAACACATCAGCCCTCAGTTCACTTTCCATCCCCACCATCTGAAAGATAGACTCGCGGTTCAGAACTTCTTTAATCACACTATTCAACTCATCTTCCACTTGAACAGCCTTAACTTTTATTTTTTTGTTCCTTTCTTTGCTTTTGTCACCTGAAGTCAACATTGTTCACCCTTTCATCGTTATCAATTAGATCAAGGAAGTCATACCGCCATCTATAACCAAAACATGGCCGACACAGTAATCCGATGCTCTTGAGGATAGGAAGACAGCTGCCCCCTTTAAATCATGCTCTGTGCCAAACCTCTTTGCTGGGATCTGACCCTTCAATGCAGGAGCCGAATGCTCGAGTATGCTTTTTGTAATTTTTGTCGGGAACATCCCAGGGGCAATTGCATTAACTTGAATGTTATGCCGAGCAAGTTTCACTCCAAGGTCTTTTGTAAAAGTAATGACTCCACCTTTGCTCGTATTGTATGCAATGGTGTCCATGAAAGTTGGATCTGTCCCTCCAAGACCGGAAACAGAAGCGATATTGACAATTTTGCCACTTCCCTGTTTCACCATTACTCTTGCGGCCTTTTGGCTGAACAGAAATAATCCCTTCAGATTTACATCCATGACCTTATCCCATTTGTCGGCAGGCAGGTCCAAAGTCGGCGCCATCCATGATGTACCACTATTGTTCACAAGGATATCCAATGAACCGAATTCTTTTACGACTTCGTCAATCACGTGTTGAATCTCTTCTTCTTTGGTCACATCGCAGGTCATAGCCTTCGATTTAACACCCTTTTGTTTTAACTCCTCGCTAACTTTTTGACATGAGGCTAAATCGCGTGAGCAAACAATGACATTAGCACCTGCTTCGGCAAGTGCCGTCGCAATCTGCGCTCCAAGCCCCTTGCCTCCACCTGTCACAATGGCCGTTTTATTTTCCAGATTAAATAAGTCCTTTACCTCCAAAATCGTTCCCCCTCTTATGTTTGCGTTATTTCCCATTGCAAAACTAGTATTATTTAATAGATTCCTTATAGTATAGTAGGGAAGCATTACAGATGTGTGTAAATTAGTGAAATAGTGGAGGCGGAAATTCTTTTCCGGATGGAGGGGGTATTTGTGCTAGATATCAGAGTTGGTCGATATTCCTCATCATTAAAAAAACACCAAAAAAAGGCCCTCCAGATGGAGGGCCTTTACCTGACGTCAAAATTACTTTTGAACGTTAGTTGCTTGAGGTCCACGAGCGCCTTGCTCGATTTCGAAAGTTACTGTTTGACCTTCTTCTAAAGATTTGAAACCTTCGCCTTGAATAGCGGAGAAATGTACGAATACATCGTCTTGTCCGTCTACTTCGATGAAACCGAATCCTTTTTCAGCGTTGAACCATTTTACTTTACCTTCTAACATTATGTTTCCTCCTACAGTGGAACTTTTCCACAATTGTATTACCATTCTTGCTCTGCATAATCTTTCAAGACGAAAAACATTGAAGTAAATTCCTTCTATCAGCCTTACCGAACAAAAACAATTAACTTAATCATAGAGGTTATGTAATGAAAAATCAAGTTTTATTTGGTTTTACTAGTAACTTCCATTTAAAAAGTCATACTTGTTACGGGTGAAGACTTACAAGATTTGCTGCAACTATGGTGATTTCCTGTAGTATTGTGCCCAACTTACACCATTTTATACATAAGTAAACAAACAATTGCTCTCCTTTAATATTTTGTTGAAAATATTATTGGAAAAAAGTTTTTCGGAAAGAGGACATTTTAACCTTTCTTTTTAGTAGAGGATTATGTAAGATAGTAAAATATTCAGCATAGACATATGTATTTATAGGGAGGACACCATGAGGAAATTCGGACTTTTACCAAGAATTATTCTAGCCATTCTATTAGGTGTTGCCATTGGGACCTTTGCACCTGAATGGTTTGTAAGAATATTTGTTACATTTAATGAAATTTTCGGCAACTTCTTAGGCTTTGCCATTCCGCTTATCATTATCGCATTCATTGCACCGGGTATAGGGGAGATCGGGAAAGGGGCAGGGAAATTTTTAGGTCTTACCGCCTCTATTGCATATATTTCAACGATTGCAGCAGGCGCGCTGGCATATTTCGCAGCAAGCTCCCTCTATCCATCTCTATTAAAAAATGCCAGCCTCTCAGGGGCAATGGAAAATCCGGAGGAATCTCTGCTCAAACCTTTTCTGGAGTTAGAAATCCCTGCCCCATTTGAAGTGATGACCGCACTGATTATTGCCTTTACATTAGGTCTTGGAATGTCGGCAATTAAAGGGGAAGCCTTAAAAACAGCCATGATAGAGTTTAGGAGTATCATTGAGCTGGTTATTTCAAAAGTCATCATCCCACTCTTGCCTATTCATATTTTGGGGATTTTTGCGAATATGACATACGGTGGACAAGTGCAAACAATCATCAGCGTTTTTGCTAAGGTATTTGTTCTTATCATTCTTTTGCATTTTACTATGTTACTATTACAGTACTCTGCAAGTGGCGCTTTATCGAAAAAGAACCCGTTTGCCATGCTTAAGTCTATGATGGCTGCATACTTTACAGCTCTTGGGACACAATCATCGGCTTCTACCATCCCTGTAACACTTCAACGGACAAAAAATATGGGGGTCAGGGAGAAAACCGCGGACTTTACTGTACCATTACTTGCTAATATTCATTTATCTGGTAGTACTATTACAATCGTTTCCTGCGCGATGGCTATCATGTTTATCAATGGTATGGATTATTCCTTCGTTATCGTCCTGCCATTCATCATGATGCTTGGGGTGACGATGATTGCCGCTCCTGGTGTACCAGGTGGGGCAGTGATGGCTGCTATCGGCCTTTTACAAACCATGCTTGATTTTGATTCTACGATGGTTTCATTAATGATCGCATTGTATCTTGCACAAGACAGCTTCGGTACTGCGTGTAATGTTACCGGTGATGGCGCCATTGCAAATGCAGTCGACAAACTCACTCAACCGAAATTATAAGGTGGCCTTTATGGCCTCAGTGTGTAGACAAAGTACAGTAATAAAAAAATCCCTAGTTGATCGTAGTGGAAGGAGCGGAGACTCCTGCGGGAGGAAAGGACATGGAAGACCCCGCAGGGCGTAAGCCCGAGGAGGCTTCCGGACTGCCCGCGGAAAGAGAAGCTCCTGCAACGAAGATCAATTGTCCCAGCAGATACTCTAACTAAAGTAGAGTTTTATCTTTGAGATATGCAAAACCTGTGTTGATCGTAGTGGAAGGCGCGCAGACTTCTGCGGGAGGAAGGGACAGGGAAGACCCCGCAGGGCGTAAGCCCGAGGAGGCTTCCGGACCGCCCGCGAAAAGCGAAGCGCCTGGAACGAAGATCAACAGCAGGATGCAAATTTAAAAATTTTTAGGGCTTTGTCAACAGTCTGAGGTGGCCTTTATGGCCACCTTTTATTTGTTTGTGCAATGTACACTATCATATCCGAAATGTTCCAGGAACTCATTAAAGCCCTCTATTTTGCCTAACAAAATATCATGCTCCAAGCTCCCTGAAGTCACTTTCTCCATTTCGTCACAGTACTCTTTAATTCTGGACTCTACATAAGAAATAATGGCACTTTCATTAAAGGACGTCATTTCTATCACCTCACTTATCATTAGTAGGTGATACCCGCCATTACTTCGGTGCAAACTAGATAAAGCACATTCAAACTTATTTTACCAAAACAGCCAATTTAAAAGAAGAAGACTCATCAATGAGCCTTCTTCTCTTCTATATAATCTATTCTCCCGCTTCCACTAAATCTGAAACAGCTACTTGCGTACGTTCTTCCCCAGGTCCACGAAGATGAACTATTGCAGTTTGTCCATCCTCACTTAACGAATCAATCCACACTTTTGTTCCTTCAAAGGTGACCTCTATTGTTGCTGGTGAAGATAGTATTTGCCTTGCTCGTCTTTCATCCATATCTTTCACTCCCGCTCCTATCAGATTCTACTAAAACATTCGCACTTATTTTTCCATATTAAAGGCATTTTATCCCCCTGGAAGTTTAATCTTTATACTATTTTGTCAACAATGAGAGAAGAGGTGAACGACATGAAGCTAAGGCAGGAAGAAAAAGAACAACTGAGTGAAGCAATCGATCGTATGAACGAAAGCTTGGATCGTTTTATTGAATTTTACAATGAGTCAGAGGATGACAAGCCCATCATTTCATTCAATGATGAGGTAATCAAACTAATAGAAACCGGAAAACAAAAATATGGGGAAGAAGCGTTGAATACTAAAATAAACGCCATTGTAAAAGAAGTGCTTACATTCATTTCAGCTGAGGATGAAAAGTAAATGGAAAAGATTAAAGAACAGACTTCCCTCATCTTCAAGTTTGTGCACTGGCCTTTGATTGCCAGGATCCTCATCATCATTTTCATTATTAATTTTACTTTTGGTGTTCTGATACATTTTATTGAACCAGATGAGTTTCCTACATTCTTTGATGGTGTGTGGTGGGCTATCGTTACTACAGCAACCTTGGGTTATGGTGATTATGTTCCTGTTACTGTAACTGGAAGGTCATTGGGCATTTTATTAATTTTATTTGGTACAGGATTTGTTACTACATATTTTGTGTCATTGGCAGCAAGCGCCATCGCAACACAAAATAACTACTTGGAGGGCAAAGTGGATTATAAAGGATCAGAACATATCATTGTAATCGGCTGGAATGAGCGTGTCAGGGAAACGCTCAGACAGATTAATTCCATGAGCAATAAACCTTTATCCATCGTTTTAATTGACCAAACACTGGAAAAGAATCCGCTTCATGATCAGAACGTTCATTTTATTAAAGGGAACCCGTGTTATGATCAAACGTTATTGGCAGCAAATGTGAAGGTAGCGGCATTTGTAGTTGTTTCCGCAGATCAAAGTAAAACGGAAGTCCAGGCCGATATGAATTCGGTTCTGACTTTACTCGCTGTAAAAGGCTTGAATCCTGACGTATATACGATTGTAGAGATTCTTACTTCCTTGCAAGTGAAAAATGCAAAGCGGGCAGGTGCTGATGAAGTCATCCAGACCAACATGTTTACAAGCTATGTGATGACTAATAGCATGATGTCAAACGGGATGTCGAATACATTGTTGAGCATGCTGGACCAATTGAAGGGAAGTAAATTGAAGTATTTGGAAGCCGAAAAAGGATTTGTAGGAGAAACATTTGAAAAGATCAGTAATCAGCTTTTGCAAAATAAAACCCTTTTAATTGGAGTGAAAAGGAGAGGGGACACAATGGTCAACCCTCCCCTATATACACTTATACAAGAAGATGACTGTCTCCTTGTTATTAAAGACTAATCCCTACCCAGTATTGCTTCGAGTTCATGCACAAGGGTACGTCCAAGCTCCATGTATTCTTTCGGGAAAGAGGCATCCGGGTCTTCAGGTTCCGAGAACTGATTTATGGATGCAGTTCTGTTCCATACATGGACATTGTCGTCGATCCCGACCTGATATTTATGTGATAACAGGAATGGCCTCCCCAGCTCAACCGTAGTCCCTTGCGAATCCAATTGGCCGTCCACAGCTTGAAATGGCACCCTTAAGAATTGGTAGCCCACTTTGTCATCTATTTTATAATCAAAATAGCCGTGGTCATAGTCCCAGTTCCCTCCAATGGAATAACCGACTGCTTTAAGATCTTGCTCTAGTTTATATAACTGAAACTCCGCACCTTCGATTTTTGAAGGAATAGGAATCATATCAATCCCTCCTTTTATAGAGACCACTGAAAAAGTACAGTATTTTAGTATTCTGTATCATACCGCTGTTGATTTCAGCAATCGGCTTCGCTTTCCACGGGGCGACCTTGAGCCTCCTCGGGCTACGCCCTGCGGGGTCTCAAGAATGTCGCTATCCCCCCGCAGGAGTCTTCGCCTATTGCTCCAATCAACAGCTAGAAATTTAAAATAAGATTAGTTATTTGGTTTTCAGTGGCCTTCTTTTATATGGGTAGGTTTCCCCGAGGAGGAGTTTTCAATGCATAATGAAACAGGGATAGTTCACTCCACCTTATGATGGAAGGAACTATCCCCTAGTATGTTTGGACTCTGAAGACAACGTTGTGAATCTTCGCAAACCGCTCGTTGCGTTTTCAAAAAAACCTCTCTTATTTCAAGCGTTTTTCCAATTCTGCTTTAACTTCTTCAAATCCCGGCTTGCCAAGCAGAGCGAACATGTTCACTTTGTATGCCTCCACTCCAGGTTGGTCGAATGGATTGACACCAAGTAAGTATCCACTCATCGCACACGCTTTTTCAAAGAAGTACACAAGGTATCCGAACGTGTATGCATCCATTGCAGGAATGTTGACTACAAGGTTTGGCACCCCTCCGTCTGTATGTGCAAGAAGTGTTCCTTCGTACGCTTTCGTGTTGACGAAGTCCACTGTCTCACCTGCAAGATAGTTTAACCCATCAAGATCGGACGCTTCCTCTTCCACTTTCAGTTCATGGCGAGGATTTTCAACTTTGATGATCGTTTCAAACAGATCACGTCGTCCTTCTTGGACATATTGACCCATGGAATGTAAATCTGTTGAGAAATTAGCAGACGCCGGGAAGATACCCTTTTGGTCTTTCCCTTCACTTTCACCGAATAACTGCTTCCACCATTCAGAGAAGTATTGAAGTCCTGGTTCGTAGTTGATCAACATTTCAATCGTTTTTCCTTTGTTATAAAGGAGATTACGGACTGCCGCATATTGGTATGCCGGATTTTCTTCCAGTTCTGACTTAGAGAAGTCACGGCTTGCATCTGCCGCACCCTTCATCATCGCTTCAATATCTGCCCCTGATACAGCAATCGGCAATAATCCTACCGCTGTAAGGACAGAATAACGGCCACCGACATCATCAGGGATGACAAAGGACTCATAGCCTTCTTCTGAAGCCAACGTTTTTAATGCGCCACGAGCTTTATCTGTTGTAGCATAAATACGCTTGCGCGCTTCTTCTTTACCATACTTTTCTTCTAGAAGCTTACGGAAAATACGGAATGCAAGAGCAGGTTCTGTAGTTGTACCTGATTTTGAAATCACGTTGATAGAGAAATCTTTACCTTCTAAAAGATCCATTAAATCCCTCATGTACGTAGAACTGATATTGTTACCAACAAAAACGACTTGAGGGGTTTTACGCTGTTCTTTTGTTAATGCATTGTAAAAGGAGTGGTTCAACATTTCTAGGGCTGCACGGGCACCTAGGTAGGAACCACCGATTCCTACTACTAAAAGGATGTCTGAATCGTTCTTGATTTTATCTGCACTTTTTACAATTCGTGCAAATTCTTCTTTGTCATAATCAATAGGCAGGTCGATCCAACCAAGGTAGTCGTTTCCTGCGCCGGTTTTTTCATGTAAAGAATGATGGGCAACTTTTACCGCATCCTGTAAGTATGTAATTTCATGTTCGCCGAAAAATGATAATGCTTTGCTATAATCGAAGCGAATATGTGTCATGTGATTACCTCCAAAAACATATTTGCATGCCAATTTTCACTTTACAGAATCCTGTCCGATAATTCAAGGAGAGCCCCTTGATGAAAGCGTATTCTTGTTAAAAATAATTAAATTGTGCTTACTTCATCAAGAAAACGGCTATACAGAGTGTATAACCGTTTTCTTTTTCGGGAACACCATCATCAGGTCGGTTCCACTTCTTCTTTTTCCTTTTTCGCCACTACAATTCGTATATACTCACGTGGCTTAAATGGCTGGATGACACTCAAGTTGCCTTCTTGATTAGAACCGATTAGCACAATGGAAGAATCCTCATTATGATAATGCTCCACATAATCCCTTTTTTGCTCCGCATTAAACCACCATGCTCCAGCAAATAAAGTAGAAAATATCGAAAGGGCAACCGCTGCTTTTCTTTTCACCATATTTACCACCACCTAAGTCTAGGATGGCAAAAAAATCGACATTTTATGCAATTGGAAAAAAATTTTTTGAGTACTTTTTGACTAGTTTCTATCATATTTAATATGCAGATTAAAATCGGCCCATACTAACAATCAGCAAGGATGCAAGCGGTTATGATTTAGTATATAATTTGGATTAGTATTTTTCTTTACAAATAATTATTCCTTCTTACATCCAGCAAGGCAGGTACCGTTCTAGTAGAGTAAAATCGACTAGAAAAAACGGTATTTGGCGTTGTTTTCTTATGTTTATAAGGGAATACTATTATTTATAGAAGAAACAGAGGAGGTTTGTGTCTTGTCACTGATTCATTTAGTGATTTTATCGCCTTTCTTGTTGGCGATTCTTGTGCCTTTTGCGCATAAGTATTTCAAAAGCATACATACAGGGTGGTTTGTTTTTGTATTGCCACTCGCTTTGTTCGTTTACTTTCTCCAATTCTTAAGCACCACCATGAACGGGGAAACGTATATCAGCACCATGAAATGGATTCCTTCCATCGGAATAGATTTTGTCGTTTTCCTGGATGGGTTAGGCTTGCTTTTTGCTCTGTTGATAACAGGAATTGGTGCATTGGTCGTTCTTTACTCCATTTATTATCTATCTAAAGAGAAAGAAGCTCTAAATACGTTCTATGTTTATTTACTTATGTTTATGGGTGCGATGCTAGGGGTTGTTCTTTCGGACAACCTACTTGTGATGTATTCATTCTGGGAGTTAACTAGTATCTCCTCCTTCCTGTTGATCAGTTATTGGTACCACCGTGAGAAATCTCGTTATGGTGCCCAGAAGTCGATGTTGATAACAGTGTTCGGCGGATTGGCGATGCTTGCCGGTATCATTCTCCTATACTTGATCACTGGTACATTCAGTGTTCGAGAAAACATTGCAAATGTGGATCTTATAACAAGTCATGAGTTTTTTGTGCCGGCACTTCTTTTATTCTTGCTTGGTGCTTTTACAAAATCTGCACAATTCCCTTTCCATATCTGGTTACCGGATGCAATGGAAGCACCGACACCTGTCAGTGCTTATCTGCATTCCGCTACGATGGTTAAGGCAGGTATCTATCTTGTAGCCCGGATGAGTCCCGTTTTTGCAGGTGCACCAGAATGGTTCTGGCTAATATCTGGATTTGGTATCGTGACACTGTTCTGGGGTTCATTCTCTGCCGTCAAACAAACGGACCTCAAAGCAATACTGGCCTTTTCCACCGTCAGTCAGTTGGGATTAATCATGACCCTTCTCGGTGTGGGCAGTGCTGCGGCATATTATGATTACATTGGTGAAAATGCTTATACGATTGCAACACTTGCGGCAGTGTTCCACCTGATTAACCATGCAACTTTCAAAGGAAGCTTGTTCATGGTAGTCGGGATAGTGGATCACGAAACCGGGACAAGGGATATCAGAAAGCTCGGCGGTCTGATGAACCTAATGCCGATTACGTTCACACTAGCAATAATTGGGGCTTTCTCTATGGCCGGTCTACCTCCATTCAATGGGTTCTTGAGTAAGGAAATGTTCTTTACCGGGATGTTGCAGGCAACAGAGATAAGCGCATGGAATATGGAAACACTCGGGATGATATTCCCTGTTCTTGCTTGGGTGGCAAGTGTGTTCACATTTATCTACAGCATGGTTTTAGTCTTTAAGACTTTTACCGGGAAATACCAACCTGAAAAACTTGACAAGAAACCGCATGAAGCACCGATCGGCATGCTAATACCGCCAATCATCCTTGCTTCTTTGGTTGTCATTTTTGGTTTCTTCCCAATGCTATTAAAAGGAATTATTGAACCAGCCGTGTATTCCATTCTTCCTACAAATGTTCTTTCTGTAGAGGTGGATATTTATCACTGGCACGGGTTTAATACAGAGTTATTTATGACTATCGGGGTCATCCTTGTCGGGGTATTGCTTTACCTTACACTGGCAAAATGGGGGAAGATCTACAGTTGGTTCCCTCAAAGACTTACGCTTAACAAATTGTATGATGGTGGGCTTGTGGCATTGGATCGTGGTTCTTCTGCGTTCACAAAGTCTCATATGACTGGTTTCATCCGCGACTATCTTGTAATGATATTCGCATTTATGATTGTATTACTCGGGGTGGTATTGTTCTCGACCGGTGCTTTCCATGTCAATTTGACAAATGTGGAAGAAGTAGGAGTGTATGAAGTCATCCTTGCATTGGTGATGGTGATTTCCGCCATTACCATCCTGTTTACAAAATCCAGACTTACAGCCATTATATCTCTTGGTGTTGTCGGGTATTCCATGGCATTGTTCTTCGTCTTATTCAGGGCTCCAGATCTTGCCCTTACACAGTTGGTTGTAGAGACTGTTTCGGTGTCATTGTTCCTTTTATGCTTCTATCACTTGCCGGAGTTGTCAAAAGAAATCGGCAAATTACGATTCCGTTTGACGAACTTTATCATCTCGGTTGGGGTAGGACTCATTGTCATCTTTATCGGACTTTCGGTAAATAGCTCACGATTGTTCGAATCCATTTCAAGTTATTTTGAAGCAGTAACTTATGAGGAAGCTGGCGGTAAGAACATGGTTAACGTGATACTGGTCGACTTCCGAGGACTCGATACCATGTTTGAAATTGCTGTATTGACCATCGCAGCATTTGGCATCTATACGATGATCAAGCTACGCCTGACCGATAAGAAGGGAGGGGTAAAAGGTGAAAGTTAATGATTTAATCTTACAGACTGTGACGACCCTTTTATCTTTTATCATCATCATCTTTTCCGTATACCTCTTCTTTGCCGGGCATTATACGCCCGGTGGAGGTTTTATCGGTGGACTGATGACTTCCGCAGCTCTTGTACTTTTATTGCTTGCGTTTGATATTAAGACAATCAGAAAGATTTTTCCGTTCAATTTCATGACGGTCGCGGCTGCAGGGCTGCTGATTTCCATTCTTACTGGAGTAGCGGCAATGTTCTTCGATGTTCCATATTTGACCCATACGTTTGGTTATGTAGAACTGCCGATTCTGGGTGAAACCGCCCTTGCATCCACATTGATTTTTGATTTAGGTGTTTACCTAGTTGTTGTCGGTATTGCGATGACCATTATTCAAACGATAGGAGAGAGTGAATAATGGAAATAATTATGACGATAGTGGCGGGTGTGCTTATTGCCACGGCTACTTACTTAATCTTATCTAAAAGTATTTTGCGTATCATTGTCGGAACAGGTCTCTTGGCACACGGTGCCCATCTACTTCTTCTGACAATGGGTGGATTGAAGAGAGGGATGGCCCCGTTGCTTGGTCAAGAAGCGGAAGCTTATACAGATCCACTTCCACAGGCACTGATTTTGACAGCCATAGTTATCAGTTTCGGTGTCACATCCTTCTTCCTGGTACTCGCTTATCGCGCATATCAGGAGCTGAAGACAGACGATATGGATAAATTAAGGGGAAATGAAAATCATGAATAACCTAGTTATATTACCGATACTGATCCCTTTAATTGCAGCTACACTTTTATTATTGATACCAAAGAAGATAAAGCTTCAGAAAGTGATTAGTGTCATCAGTTTGACTCTTACAACAATTGCCTCCGCTGTGCTTGTACAAGTAGTTTACACACAAGGAATCCAAACATTGGAGGTTGGAAATTGGCGTCCTCCATTTGGGATTGTGCTTGTTGCTGATATGTTTGCAGCACTCCTTGTTCTTACGGGAGTCATCGTCAGCTTCACTTGTGTACTATTTGCATTCCGTTCAATTGGTAGGGAACGGGAAAACTATTACTTTTATGCTTTTACCCAGTTTCTTATCACTGGGGTAATGGGGGCATTTTTAACAGGAGACCTGTTTAATCTATTTGTATTCTTTGAGGTTTTCCTAATGGCTTCTTACGTTTTGATTGTGATCGGCGGTACAAAAGTGCAACTGCGTGAATCCTTAAAGTACGTATTAGTCAATGTCATTTCTTCTGGTTTATTCGTTATTGCTTTAGCCTATTTATACGGATTGGTCGGAACTTTGAATATGGCGGATGTATCTAATAAAGTCGCACAAGCTGGACAACCAGCAATTGTAACAGTTGTTGCCATCCTGTTTCTAGTGGTATTTGGTCTGAAAGGCGGGATTTTCCCACTATACTTTTGGCTTCCTGGCTCTTACCAGGCACCTCCTTATGCGGTAACAGCGCTATTCGGTGCATTGTTGACCAAAGTAGGTATCTATGCCATCTATCGCACATTCAGTCTCATTTTCTATCATGAGCCACAGATTACACATCAGATCATTGCGGTACTTGCCGGTATCACCATCCTGATCGGGGCTATCGGTGCGATAGCTTACTGGGATGTTAAGAAAATCTTGATTTATAATATTGTCACTGCAGTGGGTGTCATCATTTACGGAGTGGCAATCGCTAATGAAACTGGTTATGCCGGTGGAATTTATTATCTAGTTCACGATATGGTTATCAAAGGGGCATTATTCCTGCTGGCAGGTGCAATGTTCGCGATTACCGGAACTGATAACATCAAGAAAATGGGCGGACTGATCAAACGCCATCCACTACTTGGTTGGATGTTCTTTGCAGCATGTCTTGCCTTAGCCGGAATTCCTCCACTAAGTGGATTTGTCGGGAAAGTTCTTCTGGTTCAGGGTGGTCTCGAAACTGGACATTATGTCTTTGTCGGGGTTATGCTTTTTTCAAGCTTGCTGGTACTGTATTCCGTCATGAAAATTTTCATGAATTGCTTCTTTAGAGAAGAGGTATTAACAGCGAAAGAAGAAAAAGGGTCCACTAAAGGGTTGGTATATCCAAGCGTCGTACTTATCGCCATTTCTGCATTCCTAGGTTTAGGGGCAGAATTCGTATATCCGTATATATATGAGGCGGCAGAAACATTGATGGACCCATCCATCTATATCCAAGCAGTTTTAAAGGAGTAGTTTCTTATGGCTTTTCAAATATTAATTAACTTAATCATTGCATTCAGCTGGATGTTTCTGAAGAACGAATGGGCCTTTGCCGACTTTTTTATCGGGTATTTCTGGGGACTTGTGATCATTTTCACCATGCGCCGCTTTATTCCCGGACGCTTCTATTTTGAAAGGGTACTTGCTGCCGGAAAGCTGCTATTCCTTTTCCTAAGAGAGTTGGTATTAGCTAATGTCCAAGTGATTCGTGACATCCTTCGTCCAAAACTTAAAATAGAACCCGGTATTTTCGCCATGCCTACCGAACTGAAGAGTGAGTGGGAGATCACTTTACTCTCCCTTCTCATCAGTTTGACTCCCGGGACACTTGTCATGGATGTTTCAGATGACAACAAAGTGCTTTATATCCATGCCATGAACATCCCTGATTCAGACCAGGCAGTAGCGGAAATTAAGAATACCTTTGAAAAAGCGATCATGGAGGTGACCAGATAACATGTTGGAGTTTGAGAGTACCTTCGATGCCTTGTTGGCTATAAGTTTGCTTATCATATCCATTTCTACACTTGGGCTTGTCTATCGTGTTATTAAAGGTCCCTCTGTTCCTGATAGGGTAATGGCACTTGATTCGATCGGAATCAACTTGATTGCTATAACCGCGATCACCTCTATCATCTTGAGAACAGATGCTTTTCTGGAGGTAATACTTTTAATCGGGGTCATAGCTTTTGTAGGTACAGTCGCATTTTCCAAGTTTCTGCAAAAAGGAGAGATAATCGAGTATGACAGAGACAATTAGTATTTTCATCGGCGTTGTCGTCTTGCTAGGTTCTCTTCTAAGCTTAGTAACGACCATCGGGTTAATCAGGCTTCCTGACGTATACTGCCGCAGTCACGCGGCCTCTAAGAGCGCCACATTGGGTGTATTGTTCATACTGATTGCAGCACTGATGCATTTTTGGTTTGAAGATGGGTATTTCAGTGCCAGATTGGTCCTTGGAATCATTTTCGTATTCGTAACTGCTCCCGTCGCAGGTCATCTCATAACACGTGCAGCTTATTATACAAATGTGCCTTTATGGGAAAACTCCGTACAGGATGATTTGAAAACAAAAGAAAAACCCGAAACGGTTAGCGAAATGAAAAACAGCTGACGGAAATTAATCCGTCAGCTGTTTCAATTTGCAGAAAAAATTATTTTCGAGTTATAAATTCCCTGTTGATCGTAGTGGAAGGAGTCTAGACTCCTGCGGGAGGATGGGCAGGTAAGACCACGCAACAGAAGAGGCCACTGATAAACCCAGTAACTTTTTAATAACATGATTTCTAGCTGTAGATTGGAGCAATAGGCGAAGACTCCTGCAGGGGAGTAGCGACATTCTTGAGACCCCGGAGGGCTTAGCCCGAGGAGGCTCAAGGTCGCCCCGCGGAAAGCGAAGCCGGTTGCGGAAATCAACAGCGGTGTTTAAACAGATTACTACACTCATGCACTTTTTCAGTGGCCTTCAACAGAATGAGGAGGCTTACGGACCGCCCGCTGGAAAAGCGAAGCTCCTGCTACGAAGATCAACTTTACCATCAATAACCTAACTAAGTTCTAGTTTGTCAACAGTCTGAAACAGCTGACGGAAATTAATCCGTCAGCTGTTTTTTTGATTTCACCAGAGCCACCACAAGGAGGCTTAGAACAGGAGTAAATCCTTATTTATAAAATCGAATTTATAATGATGCCTTTAAAATGGAGACGAAATCGTCATAGGAAAGAGACTTAAAGTTTCCTACCGCCCCTCGTGACATGACATGCTCTGCCATTTTATCGATATTCTTGCCATCAATTTCATAATCAGCTAGACGTGTCGGTGCCCCGAGGCTGGACCAGAATTCGCGAAGCCTGCGAATTCCTTCAAGCGCAACTTCCTTGTCAGATGAACCATTATCCTGCACACCGAATACACGGACTGCAAGCTGTTTGAAACGTTCAACATTCGCATCCAGGACATGCTCCATCCAATTAGGGAACAAAATTGCCAATCCACCTGCATGTGGAATATCATAGATCGCAGAAACAGCATGTTCGATGCCATGTGTCGCCCAATCGCCACGATAACCCATCTGCAACATGCCGTTGAGTGCAATCGTACCATTGTAAAGGATTGTCTCGCGATGCTCATGATTCTCCAGATCTTCCAATAGCTGAGGCGCCGTTTCCATCACTGTTAAAAGGACAGCCTCGCACATACGATCCTGAAGCGGTGTATTGCTCGTTTGATGAAAGTACTGTTCCAGCACATGTGACATCATGTCGACAATCCCATAGACCGTATGATCTTTTGGAACAGTAAAGGTGTTCACTGGGTCAAGGATTGAGAATTTAGGGAATGTCACCGGGCTTCCCCAACCATACTTCTCCTGAGTCTCCCAATTGGTAATAACAGAGCCGGAATTCATCTCAGACCCTGTTGCCGCAAGGGTCAACACAGTTCCGAATGGCAAAGCTTCTGAAGCAATATGCTTCCTGAGAACGATATCCCAAACATCACCATCATATTTTGCACCGGCAGCAATTGCTTTCGTACAGTCAATGACACTCCCTCCACCAACAGCCAGCAGGAAATCAATATCATTTTCCTTGCAAAGTTCGACTCCTTTTCTTACAGTGGTCAACCTTGGATTCGGTTCTACCCCTGCAAGCTCGGTAACCTTGGCACCTGCTTTATGTAAGGTATTCAACACATCATCATATAGCCCACTTCTCTTGATGCTTCCTCCACCATATACAAGAAGCACATTCTTACCATATGCCTCCAACTCCTGTGGCAGAGTTTCAAGCTGGCCTTTACCAAAAATCAACTTCGTTGGATTATAGAATGTAAAATTGTCCATTTTCTATTACCTCCCTTTTGCCTCGATTATGGATCATTTTTTGATTGCTTGCAAAGAATTAGCTTGGTTGAACTTTGTCACTCTTTTATCATGCGTCTTTAAAATTTTTTTACCGATGAATATTTTTCGTTTTGTTACAAATTATATGGAGGAAAGCACTTATATTCTCAAGGAGGGAATGTTATGAGTACTATACAACGTATTGCTTTAGTATTGACTATTGTCGGAGCTATCAACTGGGGATTGATTGGTTTCTTCCAATTTGATCTTGTAGCAGCTATATTTGGCGGCCAAAGCGCTGCATTATCCCGTATCATCTACGGTCTTGTAGGAATTGCCGGTCTAATCAACCTTGGCCTTCTTTTTGTACCATCTGAACAGCATGAAAGAGAAGTAGAACCAAGAACAACTCGATAACTGAACTGAGAGCCGCTTCCTATACAGAGGCGGTTTTTATTTTTCGGGAGAATTGTGGCAAAGCAGAGATGATTGTGACTTTTCGGAGGTTGATTGTGACTTTTTTATTGAGGATTGTGACTAATTCGGCATTTATTGTGACTTTTAAGTAGGTTATTGTGATATTTCTGAAATCGAAATAATTAAAAGGTACAAAAATAACCGAAAGTTGTTCGATTAATCCGCAAACAACTCCGCTTTCAGTAACAATTTTTCATCCATAAATAGCAACAATCTTTGAGAAAAAGCCTAAAAAAAGACACCCTGCATAGGATGTCTCTACAAAAGAAGATTACTTCTTGATTAGGTCGTTACGGTTGGATTGCTCGATCCACTCTTCTAATTTGTCTTTAAGTGTGTTGAATCCGCCAGGAGCAGCTTCTGTGTGGTTTTTCACTACAGTAGCTTGACGCTTCTTAGGCTTTCTTGGTGCAGCCGCTGGAGCTTCAGCAGGAGCTTCTTGAGTAGCTTTGATGGACAAGCTGATTTTGTTGGACTTTTGGTCAACAGAAAGAACCTTTACTTGAACCTCATCTCCCATTTTCAAATGTTCGTTTACATCTTTCACATAACCGTGCGTAATTTCAGAAATATGAACAAGACCTTGAGTTTCTTCGTCAAGAGCAACGAACGCTCCGTAAGGTTGGATACCAGTGACTTTCCCAGTTAATACACTTCCGATTTCGAATTTATCAGACATGAAAACACTCCTAATTAATATAATTTTTATACACATTGAACGCAATAAAAAATTATACCACAAATTCAGCATTAAATCAAAAATACTTTTTTACCACCCTATGTCCCAAGTATTATTTGTGCTTTTTAACGTTTATATCCCAATGAGAGAAAAATAAACATTCTTGGGAAAGTGAAGGAAAAAGTAAAAATATGTTCAAACTTTATCTTAATTAATCATGATATGATGATAATAAGAAAATGCTTACATTGGAGGTTATTAGGATGAGAGAAATCGGGGAAAACATTCGCTTTTACCGGGAACGGGCAAAACTTACCGCTGCTGAGCTTGCTTTAAAAATCCGCGTTGGTACAGGTACGATTGAAAAATATGAGTCAGGATCTCATAAGCCTGACATGCAGACCATCCTTAAAATCTCAACTGTTTTGGATGTACCGGCGTCAGAGCTATTGGAATCTATCTCTTCTTCAAGCAATGCAAGAGGGCTTGATCCTGAACTTGAGCTATTAATTGAAGAAGTCGGGGTAAAACGGGCAAAATTGATCCTTCGTAAAGCAAAAGAATATACTGATGAAGACTTCCTGAATGTAATGCAAATATTGTACGAAAAAAAATATAGCGCACAATAAAAAGAATTTAATAATATTAGGTTTCAAAAATATAAAAGGGGGAATACTAATACCATCAAGGCTTTCTAGTATTCCCCCTTTTGTTAGGATCAAATCCACGTGGATTTGGTCCTCTTTTTTTGCGAAACTTTATAAAGGAGTTTTTATCACCTAAACTGCTTAACAAACCTCTCCATACGCTTAATAGCATCCTGCAGTTGCTCAAGTGAAGATGCATAGGAACATCTTACATACCCTTCACCTGATTCACCAAAGACATCCCCCGGTACGACTGCCACTTTTTCCTCCAACAATAACCTTTCCGCAAATTCTTGAGAAGTTAGGCCGGTAAGCTTAACAGATGGAAAAGCGTAAAAGGCTCCTCCAGGATTATGACAGGGCAACCCTATTTCATTAAGGGAGGCAACAAAATAATTACGGCGTCTGCGATAGCTTTTCTTCATGGTTTCAATATCCTGCCGACCGTTTTTCAAGGCTTCTATTGCACCGTATTGTGCCATGGTCGATGCACACATCATCGCATATTGATGGATCTTCAGCATTGCCTCCACAATATCAGTCGGTCCAGCAACAAATCCCAACCTCCAGCCGGTCATGGCAAAGCTTTTAGAAAATCCGGATATCAATATGGTTCGGTCTTTCATATTAGGGAGGGTCGAAAAACTGGTGAATTTTCCGTCAAAGGAAAGCTCTGCATAAATTTCATCTGACAATACTAATAGATTATATTTGTCGACCAATCTGCTTACCTGGATAAGTTCATCGCGAGTAAGCATCGTCCCAGTCGGATTGTTCGGGAAACAAAGAAGAATTGCTTTCGTCTTATGAGTAATTGCCGACTCCAGATTTTCAAAGTCAATACGGAAACCATTTTCCGCGTCCGCCCCCACTCTGACCGCAGTGCCTCCTGCCAACTCAATTAATGGGGCATAGGAAACAAAACTCGGTTCTATTACGATCACTTCATCGCCTGGGTCAACGATGGCCCGGATAGCAAGATCAAGCGCCTGACTTGCTCCAACTGTAACGATAATATCACTTGAAGGATTATACTCGACCTCAAACTCCTTCTTCATGTATTTACTGATTTCTGTCCGTAGTTCCATCAGTCCTGCGTTAGCGGTATAAGAGGTATATCCGTTATGCAAAGAGGCTATGCAAGCTTCCCTGACCCCCCATGAGGTAACAAAATCCGGTTCTCCCACACCAAGGGAAATGACCCCTTCCATATTTGCCGCCAAATCAAAGAATCGGCGAATACCGGAAGGCTGAAGCCTCTGTACATGATCTGCGACTCTGTTTCTCATGGTGACACCACAATACGGCGATCATCTTCTCCCTGATCAAATATGGTGCCGTCATGCTTGTATTTTTTCATGATGAAGTGTGTGGTGGTTGATATGACCGAATCCAAGGTGGACAGCTTTTCAGAAACAAAGTTTGCCACTTGTGATAGCGACCTTCCTTCCACTACGACAGATAAATCATAGGCTCCTGACATGAGATATACAGATTTAACCTCCGGGAATCTATAGATGTTCTTTGCAATTTCATCAAATCCAACTTCCCGCTTTGGTGTCACTTTAACATCAATCATAGCCGTCACGCCTTCAAAATTGTCGACCTTGCGCCAATCAATGACCGCTCCGTATTCCACTATAATTCTTTGTTCCTCTAGCTGTTGTAGGATCCTTTCTGTTTCCGAATCGGAAAGTTCCACCATTTTAGAGAGCACATCTATCGCCATTCTACCGTTTTCTTCAATGATCTGTAGCAAGTCCAATTCTTTTTCAGTTAATTGCATTGCTTTCTGCCAACTCCTTCAATATAAACATTGACTCATTATAGCAAAAATTCTTACGAAAAGTATTACGATTATTTTACAGAACATATTTAAAAAAATTCACAGGTTTGAAATGACCGAGAGAGGATAAAATACCTATATCCAATAAAAAAAGGCTGTTTTTGTAAACTTTGTTGCTTTTTCGTATTAACCAACTAACCGTTATAATACTTACTGTCGTGCTATTTCACTTTTATTTTTGTAAAGTTAACTTGGTCATTTTAGAGCAGGTAAGAGGACAAAAAGTCCAAATGCCGATTTTTTGCTAGTGGACAGCAGCTATCTTTTAGAAGAGAGCCTAAAAAAAGGAGGAGAAGTCACAGATGAAAACCAATCAATACACAGCCAACATAGCAGGAATCAATGTGTTTTATGAATTTCATCATGACTCTCATTCTCCGTTTGTCAATAAACCGACACTTGTTCTCATTCACGGATTTCTTTCATCCTCATTCAGCTTCCGGAGACTAATTCCTTTGCTTACTAAAGAATACACTGTACTGGCGGTTGATCTACCACCCTTTGGTAAAAGCGAAAAATCAAAGAAATTTGTCTATTCTTATGAAAACATGGCAAAAGTTGTGATATCCCTTTTAGAAAAGCTTGGCATTAAACGGACTGTCCTTATCGGCCATTCCATGGGTGGCCAAATTTCCTTAAATATCAGCCACCAAAAACCCGAGCTGGTCGAAAAAGTGGTACTGTTGTGCAGTTCAGGGTATTTAAAAAGAATGCACCGGTCCATCATCTATTCTTCGAGAATTCCATATTTTTATCTGTGGCTGAAGTATTGGCTTGCAAGACAGGGACCAATAAAGAATTTATTGAATGTCGTATATGATCATTCTTTAATTGATGATGAAATGATTGCAGGCTATACCGAGCCATTCTACGATGATCAAATTTTTGTTGCATTAACAAGGATGATCCGTGATCGGGAAGGTGACTTGGCAACCGAGATATTGAGGCAGATTGAAACACCAAGCCTTTTGATATGGGGAGAAGAGGACAAAGTGGTACCTGTCGAGATAGGTCGCCGCCTTCATAAGGACCTGCCTAACTCCAATCTTATTACTTACAAGAATACGGGACACCTTCTACCTGAGGAAAAGCCCCAGCATGTATATGACAACATCCTAGACTTTCTGCAGACATCACCATAAGAAAAGAGAAAAGCCGACGTTGGCTTTTCTCTTTTCTTATGTGCTTCCATCATGACATTTTTGCCAAAGAAGCTTATTATAAAGAACAAGAATCTTCTTCATTTTTTATGACCATAAGCTCCAGGGCTTTCTCTTTACAATTGGAAAGTGGAATGAATTCCTCAAAAGAAAACTCATAGATATCCTGAATTCTTCTGGCCAGCTTATTTATATCATCAAGTTCATGTACAGCTTGCACTACATCGACACATTCCGTTTCATATGCGTCAATCCCATACCCTAATGGGTCCCAATGCAATAGATTTTCCATCAACCTGACATTCACACTGGCTTTTATCATTGTAAAATCACCTTGCTTTCAAAACTATTACTGCATATTATACCTTGTTTCAACACAATTGTTTAGCAATGTAAGGGAATACTTTTTTAGAGGAGTGGTTTACATATGAAAAAATATGATTTGGATAATCTCATTAACAGAAAAGACACTTCAAGTGTAAAATGGGATGAAAATGTCCGCATTTTTGGCAGAGGGGATGTTTTACCTATGTGGGTGGCGGATATGGATTTTCAAGCCCCACTTGAAGTATCTAAAGCCATCATGGAAAAGGCAAACCATGGAGTCTACGGTTATACGACAATTTCACCTTCTGTTCATGATGCAGTAAAAGGCTGGTTTCAGGATCGTCATGGATGGAGCCTGAATCCCAAATGGTTTACCTATATATCAGGAGTGGTACCGGCACTGAGTGCAACCATTCAAGCCTTTTCTGATCCTGAAGACAAGATTATCCTCTTTTCACCAGTCTATTATCCTTTTTATGACATGATCATTAATAATGGCCGTAAGCTGCTTACAAGCCCGATGAATTATAAGGAAGGGCGCTACCATATGGACTTGGAACATTTTGAATCCCAGCTTGATGGTTCAGTCAAGATGCTGCTTTTATGCAATCCACATAATCCTGGTGGAACGGTCTGGACATATGAAGAGTTGAAACAGCTTAGCGAAATCTGTGTTAAACACGGTATAGTTGTGGTGACAGATGAAATCCATGCAGATTTGGTTTTCAAAGGGCATGCCTACACGCCTTTCGCATCCATTTCAGAAGAAATCGCCTTGCAGACCGTCACCTGTATCGCTCCTACCAAAACATTTAATATTGCCGGATTACAGGCATCCCTCATGGTGACTCCCAATCAGGCAATGCGCGAAAAATTAGAGGTGTTTATGAAAAAACAGGGACACTTCACATTAAATATTTTTGGCATCGTGGCTATGGAAGCGGCCTATCGTCATGGGGCTGAATGGTTAGAGGAAGTGATGGAATATATAGAAGAGAACATGGACCTCGCCGTTTCCTTCATCCAAAAAGAAATCCCCGGGGTCTCTGCTGCCAAACCCGAGGGAACATACCTGCTCTGGATTGATTGCACGTCACTTGGATTGAAGGATGATGAGTTGACAAGACTCCTTGTCCATAAAGGCAAACTTGCCCTTGACGCGGGGAAGAAGTTCGGGAATGAAGCGGATGGTTTCATCCGTATGAATGTCGCCTGTACTAGATCCACTTTACTGGATGGTCTAGAACGGCTGAAACAGGCCCTGGAATCATAAAAAATAAGGGTTATGCATTCAATTGGTGCATAGCCCTATTAATAAGGTATCAATAATTATATAAGTGCTCAGTATTATTCAATGTGACAATTTGCAGCCCTTCATCTTCTTTCTTAATTAAGTGTATACCTGTGTCCCCGGTCGCAAACTTCACACTTGTGGAAACAGGCAAATGTAAGATAGACCTCAAGAGATTGGATATCGTTCCACTATGGGATACAATCGCAATTCGGAGAACCGCTGAACTTTCCGCTAATATCTTGGAGAATGCCATTTCCACCCGCATCCGGAACTCGATTTCCGATTCACCGTTTTGAATTCTTTCATGTGGCTTTCTTCCTCCTGGTGGCAATGGATACTTTGTCGCTGCTATCTCCCTTGGAAGCCCGGCCAATACGCCATTATTGAATTCCATCAAATTCGGCTCCTTCATCAGCATGCACCCAACCTCATCCGCTAAAATCGTTGCCGTTTCGGACGCTCTTTTTAATGTACTCGTCCAAATGATATCCGGAGGACATTGTTCGTTCAACCGACAAGCCAACCTTTTCGCCTGCTTTTTTCCAAGCTCTGTCAAAGGATAGTCCGCTCTCCCTTCATGGACGCCAAGAATATCCGCTTCAGACTGGCCATGTCGTATTAATAGTATCTCCAAAGATGCAACCCCCTTTTTATCTATAAATTTAAAATTATCTTAAAAGTACGAACTATGTCAATATGATTACGAATATTTCTAAAATAATACATTTTTTTAAAATGATTTTCCCTCTAGAATCATTGTTATTCGAAAAAGCTGTAAAGTATACAAAACCAGACTTTCTAAAGTATATAAAAAGAAGCCGTCCAACATTCAGCTGGACAGCTTCTCCTCAAGTATAATTCCTATTCTTTTTCTTCCTCATCAACAGGCTCTTCTACCACTTTTCCCTTTTCCGCAACCTTCTTTGTAATCGCACCGCATGCGATTCTTTCTCCAGAATCACCTGCAGGCTGGGTCATTCCGTCATCTAGATTCTCTGTAATGATTATTGCCGTCCCGTCTTTACCGAACAGTGACGTTTTGCCATCATCTAGCGTTGCCTGAGGTGCCATTAATTCCGCAATGACGGTCCCATCATCCTCCACAATGATATTTGGCAAGTCCCCGACATGCGCCCCCTCCGGATGCATCAATCCATGTTGCTTGTCATCAGGATTGTAATGATTTCCCGCAGTTTTGAAATCAGGTGCATCACATACCCCTTTTTCATGAATATGTATTCCATGCTCTCCAGGCGGAAGTCCCTCAAGGTTCAACTTAATCATTACTCCATCAGGTTCTTCAGAGACCTTAGCAACTCCAAGGCTATCACCTGTAGAATTGAATATTTCCACATCTAACCCTGTGATCTCCTTTTCCAAGCAACCTGAAAGCATAAGGCAGCTACAAATGCTCACAAAAGAAATATATTTCAGAAATTGCATCTATTCATACTCCTCCCTTATAATCGTTTTCTTAAGTTTCTCCGAAAATGAAAGGGAATATGTTATTTTTAATATGGTCTATCATATAAAAAAGGCCTGCCAGCCACCAATGGCAAGCAAACCTTTTAATAAATCAAATAGATCAATCTTCAATAACCTTGTCTCTTTTTAACTGTTCTTCAAGCTCCTTAGCCTTTTGGCTTTCTCTTTTAGATATTTTAATAATATATCGAAAAACAAAAATCGCCGCAATGAAGAAAATCGCAAAAGTAATACCAGCTGGAATATATTCTGTTTTATCCTCAGGAAAATACAAGAATAATTGTAGCATAAAGGATGTAAGCATCGTTATCACACGACCTTTCGCATGTTATGAACCTGTCCATTATAACAAAAGTTCATGACACAGACCAATACTTACGTACGTTTCCTTATTTTACTACAGTTATATTTTCAATGACAACGTCCTCAACGGGCTTGTCCGCTTCGCCTGTTTCTACAGAAGCGATGGAATCAACTATTTCCATTCCTTCTACCACTTGTCCAAAAACGGTGTGTTTAAAGTCTAGACCTGGCGTTCCGCCGTGTTCTTCATACAATTCGATTACCTCTTCCGGGTATTCCGCTTTAATCATTCTTTCCATTGTTCCCTCATCTACCTCTTTTGCATGTACAATGAAAAATTGACTTCCGTTAGTACTTGGCCCTGAGTTGGCCATGGAAAGAGCTCCCCGAAAATGAAGCATCTCACGGCTGAATTCATCTTCAAAAGGTTGCCCCCAGATACTTTCTCCACCCATGCCGGTTCCTTGCGGGTCGCCGCCCTGAATCATGAAATCTTCAATAACACGGTGGAAGATCAACCCATCATAATAACCGTTTTCTGCATGCGTGATGAAATTCTCTACCGCTTTTGGCGCAGCTTCCGGATAAAGATTTATGACAATCTTCCCTTTTGTCGTTTCCATTTCTACCGTTCTGATTGTTTCGCTTGTGTTGGTGAATTGTTGGAATTCACCAACCTCTATTTCCTCATTATCTTGTTCCGTATTGCTATCATTTGACTGCCCTTCATTTCCAGCATTATTTCCACTGCTTGCATTCTCATCGTTTGTACTTGTCCCACAACCTGCTACAATAAGAAGTAGCGCAATCATCAATACCATAATCTTTTTCAACTGTTTCACATCCCACTATTTTATTTGCTTAACAAGATATTACTAAAAATAACAAAAAAAATCATTAATTAATGAAGAAAGGGGTCAAATGATGGAGGAAATTAAAGTCGGAACCACTGTGACCGGAATCTATAAAACAGGGAAATACATTGGGGAAGTGACAGATGTTCGTCCCATGCATTATTTAGTGAAAATCAAAGCAGTATTGAAACACCCGCAACAAGGTGACCTTCACTCACCAAAGGACGTGGATGTCCCGCTCTTTCATGAACGCCGTGCACTTGCCCTTCATGAACAGACAAACATCCCCAAAAATATGGTGAAATCATATGGAGAAGGAGAAGTCATTGACTATCATGAATCCTTAAAAATAGCCATAGATGCAGCCACTGAGGCTTTAAAGAAAGACGACAGCCTGTGGGCGAAAAAGAGCCTCGAAAACTTCTCAACCTTGAAAAAAGACTATAAACTTACCTGATAGCAAACGAAAAGCCAAATCTCCTTAATCGGGATTTGGCTTTTTATAGGGCATATTTATTCATTATCTTGGAGAGATCGATACGGTCACCGATTGTCGTCGGTTCAGGCCTTTCCAAATAGCTTTTATCCTTTTCCACCAGCCGGAAAATGTTATAAGTCGTCAAGGCATCGTCCAATGCCCGATGATGTTTGCCGGTTCCTTCCTTGCCGTATTCCTGAACAGCTTTCCACAGCCCAGTCTGATTTTGATCACCGAAAAACTTTTTATACTCCATGGAAAGGTCTACATGCTTACAAGGCAAGGGGAAGGGTATCCCATGATACTTGCAGTTGTTCTTCAGCACCTTCATGTCCATATTCCCCCACGTGACAACCGTTCCCCTTTCGTGCGCGCAGTAGGAGTTCAAAACCGCAATCAGTTCGGTGAAGCACGCTCCTCCCTGCACATCCTTTTGGCTGATGTTCAAAAAGGATTTACATCTGCTTGTTAACATTGGGAACGCTTTGGGACATATATAGTTTGAATATTGGTCGATGATCTTATCCTTTTCCACCACCACTATCCCAGCTTCAATAATTTCCGGAAAGAAATTATTAGGATAATTTCTGTTCTCCGGCATGGTAAATTCAAAATCGATAAATAAATGTATAGGAGTTTGCTTCATCGTTCCCCTCCTTTCATCATTTTAATTTTCAGAATTTTATTACTATATTATATCATGATGAATATTATTTTTAGCACGCAATTTTCTGGGTTTTTGAAAAATAAAGCCTGTTCTGTTGATTTTTTTAGTGGATAGGTTATTATTTAGTTATACGAAATATTTAAAAACCGAAACTTTTAAAGAAGGTGACGATCATTTCAACATCAGGACGAAACCTGTTCATTATGTGGATTGCGAACTTTTTCGTTGCTGCTAGTGCTACCATGATTCTCCCTTTCTTATCTTTATTCATCGAAACGTTCGGGAATTACTCTGATTCCTATGTACAGCGCTGGTCCGGCTTTATTTTTGGAATTACCTTTCTTACCGCGTTCTTCGTTTCACCGATTTGGGGAAGAATTGGGGATAAATATGGCTATAAGCTTATCCTGTTATTAACAGGTACAGGAATAGCAACCAGTATTCTTTTGATGAGTGTGGTGGACTCTGTCCATGGACTGTTTATTTTAAGGATGGTGATGGGTTTAGCAACCGGCTTCATTCCCACTTCCATGGCACTGATTTCTTCACAGGCACCAAAGGAGATAGCAGGTAAAACTTTAGGAACCTTGCAGACTGGTACGGTATCAGGGGGTCTCCTTGGCCCATTGATCGGCGGGATGCTTGCAGACTCATTCGGCTTTGCCTATACATTTTTCCTGACTTCTGCACTTATTTATCTGGCAGTGATTCTAGTGGCATTCGGCATTAAAGAAAAGAAGAAGAGTTCTACAGATAATAAAGAAAAACAATATACTCGAAAAGAAGTACTGCAATATATTATTCAAAAACCTATGTTGCTGAAAATCATGTTCTTATCCATGTTCATTCAAGCCGCCAATTTCAGCATCCAGCCATTGCTGGCTTTATATGTCAATGAGTTGACTGGCGGTACAGCGGCAAATATTGCCTTGCTTGCAGGATTCGCCTTTTCTGCGACAGGCTTTGGAAGTCTGTTGGCTTCACGTAACTGGGGAAAACTTGGGGATAATATCGGCCATGATAAGGTCATCGTGATCCTTATGCTGGCAAGCTCCATTCTCTTTATTCCACAGGCACTCGCCACTTCGCTCTGGCAGCTTGTCCTATTCCGGTTCTTGTTCGGAATGGTGGTGGGTGGACTGATTCCATGCATGACCGCATACATCCGTAATGTTGCTCCGCTATCCATGCAGGGAGAAGTACTTGGCTACAATGTCAGCTTCCGCTTCCTAGGCAATGTCATCGGGCCGGTCATGGGTGGAGTCATAGCTGGATTTTACGGAATCTCTACCGTTTTCTATTTCACTAGTTTTATTTTTCTCTGCTCGGGAGTTCTGCTCCTTTACAGCATCCTTCATGCGGAGAGCGCGAAAAAAACGGCAGAATCATAAAAAAGGCATGGTTTCATCGCCTTCCAATTTCCTGTATTCTACAAGTAGAAGGACAGGAAATATGGGAGGTTTTTTTATATGTCAGCCATCACAATTGAAAAGTACCAAAAAGAGTTAGTGGATCTGTTCCACTCAAATGGTGATCCATCAAAGAGAGAAGCCATGGAAAACTATATGCGCAATCAATTTTCATTTTTGGGGATAAAGTCCCCGGAGCGAAAAACCTTATTAAAAGGATTTCTCGTGGAACATGGCAAACCAGAAATCGAATGGATCAAACAGCTTGTGACATTTTTATATGCGCAGCCTGAAAGGGAATTCCATTATGCTGCCCTTGCGATGATTGATGTTCATATAAAAGAACTTGACGCTGAATGGCTTCCCTTTGTTGAAGAATTGATCGTTACAAATTCCTGGTGGGATACAGTGGATCATCTTGCACCACATCATGCTGGGGCGATCCTGCTGAGGGATAAGAAGGGCATTGTGGATTTTCCTGAGAGGTGGATTGGGTCGGATAATTTCTGGCTTCAAAGATCGGCCATACTCTTTCAATTAAAGTATAAAGGGAAAACTGATGCTGAGAAATTGTTTTCATATATAGAGGCGACAAAAGCATCTAAGGAATTTTTCGTTCAGAAGGGGATTGGCTGGGCATTAAGAGAGTATTCCAAAACAGCTCCAGAGGATGTGCTACATTTCATTAACAAAACGGAAGGTTTGGCATCTCTCAGTAAACGTGAGGGATTGAAACATTTGGAACGTATGAAATCGTGTTAGAACATTGTATTTTCGAACAACTATGACTCCCGGATTTGGAAGGAAAACAAATCCGGGCGCCAAACTACCTCTTCTTCAAAATTGCCATCGTGCAACGTGAAATACATATCAATGCATCGTCTTCATCAACTATCTTAATATCCCAGACCATCGTCGATTTTCCGCGGTGCAACGGAGTTCCGATCGCTTTCACGACTCCTTCCTTTTTTCCCTTCAGATGGTTGGCGTTAATTTCCAATCCTACACAGATTTCTGTCTCTTTATCAATCAGGTTGAAGGTGCCGATGCTTGCGATCGTTTCTGCCAAGGCAACCGAAGCCCCGCCATGAAGTAAACCAAATGGTTGGTGTGTCCTTTTATCCACAGGCATCGTGGCTACCGCCCTCTTCTCTGAGAGCTCCACAATCTCAATTCCTAGTTGGTCTATTAGTGTGTCTTTTAGTTCCAATCTCATTTCCTCCTTTGATCATTGCTTATTCTTTAATAATACTATTGCAAAGAGAAAATACACAGAGAATAATACTAAAATGGGAATCATTGCTGACCAATTGATCATCAACACCCCTCCTTTTTACAGAACTCTTTTATCACTTTCAAAAAGTCGATATCTGGACTTTTTTTGCTTAAATACACTTCAATTGCAAATGACTCTTTGCAGTGTGTAAAAAACAGACCGCCACTCCCAATATGGAAGTCGAAACGGTCTGTTTCTTTAATAGATATATTCAAGGTTAACGGAAGCTGTTATGGTAATTTCCTGAGGTTCAATCGGCGTGCTTGTTTTTTCCTGCACAGCAAAGGAGGCATAGCGTGGCCCGGCAAAAACTTGTTGATTCACCTCTTCCACCTTGATCGGTACAGAAGAGAGGCACACTTGAAGTGTTACAGCCATTGCCTGGGCTTTCTTTGCTCCATCAACCACCGCAAGTTGCAGGACATGCCGGTAGATTTCATTGTAGTTGGAAACTTCAAAGGATATGTTCTCAGAAATATTAGCCCCATTTTCAAAGGCAACATCCACAATGGCACCTGCTTTTGTAACATCTCTGACAGTAATGCGGAAAATATGCCGGACCTCATAAGCTGATAGGACGGAATTACCTGATGGATCTGTTTCGTAACGAGGAAAAGAAGTGTAAGAGGATGTTTCAATGTCTGCCTGAGGAATACCTGCTGCAAGTAAAGCTTGGATCATTCTGTTCGCTATTAATCTATTTTCTTCCTGTGCACGTTGGACATCAGGATTGGTGGTGACCACTCCCAATTGAAGATAGGCAATATCCGGTTGGACTTCCTTTTTGGCACTGCCCTGGACTATCAGCGTTCGTTGCAAGATGACCACCATCCCCCATACTTTTTTACTCATAGTCTATGAGGAGACCTCCACACATATACATCAACGATATTTCTGGAAGATGAAGGTTGGATCGTTCTGTTTCTTATACCAGTCATAGGCAAAATATAAGACAATGAAAACAGCCGCCCCCAAGAGCAATTCCATTTTATACAAGACGATAAGTTGAATATGATTCCATACAAGGCTCCCTGTAAAGAAGAAAGTCGTCACCCACACAATTGCGGAGGTATAAGCAGCTATGGCAAACTGATAGTATGGCAGTTTCATAAATCCCGCCAAAAAAGGAACCACATTCCGGACTCCGGGGAGGAAATAGGAGATACATAAGGCAAATACATGATATTTATTTAATAGCTCTTCACCTTTTGCCAAAGATGCTTCTATCTTTTCGCTTTTCTCAAGTGTTGAGTAAACCCCTTCCCCAAGGCAACGGCCCAATAAGTAACAGGTGGTCAGGCTGGCGATCACCCCTAAGTAGATGGTGAACAATGCAGGCGTCGTCTGAAGGATACCTTTTTGTGTGATGATGCCTATGGAACTTACTAAAACTTCGTTAGGTACAGGTATCCCGAACATACCTAACCATAACCATAGAAATAACCCTATATATCCGTAGTCCTTCATTATGTCCAAAATGATGCTCAGGTCCATATGATCCCTTCTTTCTGCATAGAGCCCTACTTGCTCCCATATGCCCATCGAAAAGAATTTTGTTATTGGCTCTTTTCTCAAAGTTTGTTGCTATTCACAGGTGAAAAGTCGGAAATTGGACTTTTCACTACTTACATACTCTTGAATTTGCAAGTAGTATCCATTGAACTACAGGGAAAGAGCACGATAGTAAGTAGTTTAACGAGTTGATCGAAAAATACGTAATAGCTGCAAAATAATCGAAAACAACCTTACAATTAGATTCTCAATGTACTGGTTTTATTCCTTTTTTTTCAAAAAGATAAACTAACAAACTAGCTGCCAATAAATGCAAATGAACAGGAGGCTGAGTAAATGGAGAAAAAAATTGTCATTATTACAGGTGCATCCGGTGGTTTCGGGAAGGAATTTACAAAAAGATTTATAGAAGCAGGGTATCATGTTGTCGCGACCGTTAGAAATGAAGCAAAGAAGCCTGTCGTGTTGGAAGGATTATCCCCAGAGGAGGCGGAGCATG
Organism: Sutcliffiella horikoshii DSM 8719; assembly: GCA_001648575.1. Classification (GTDB taxonomy): domain Bacteria; phylum Bacillota; class Bacilli; order Bacillales; family Bacillaceae_I; genus Sutcliffiella_A; species Sutcliffiella_A horikoshii. Next base: position 39,697 of record LQXN01000060.1, read on the forward strand.
TATCTATTGCTCTATTGGATGTTGCAGACAAAGAGTCTGTGACTGGATTCGGCAGATACCTCCTTGCCCTGGAGCGGGTGGATGTGCTCATCAATAATGCGGGTTTTGCTGTTGCGGGTTTTGCCGAAGAATTGACTGATGAAGAATATTTGTACCAGTTTGAAACAAACTTTTTCGGAGTAATGAGGGTCACTAACTTGGTCCTGCCAATAATGAGGAATCAAAAAGAGGGAAGGATCATCAATATAAGCTCGATCAGTGGGTTAATCGGTTTCCCTGGCCTTTCCCCCTATGCCTCCTCTAAATATGCATTAGAAGGGTATAGTGAGAGCCTCAGGCTGGAACTGAGGGAGTCCGGCATAGATGTGACCTTAGTTGAACCGGGATCCTTCCAGACAAATATCTGGTCGACTGGCACTTATATGTCTGAGAAGGCGGGAAAGGATGACTCCCCCTATCATGAGCTTTTTACTAATATGAATAAAAGACTTCAAAAGGATCAAGAAACATATGGAGATCCGAAAGAGGTCGCAGATTTAGTTGTAAAGATAGCCGTAAGGAAGAAGTCCCCGACTCTTCGTTATACCGTCGGAAACGGTGTAAAGCTCTCCCTATTGGCAAAAAAACTTCTACCTTGGAAAGCTTGGGAAAGAATCGTCTTAAACCAACTCCGCAAAAAAGAATAAATCTTCCATGACAACTCTCCATTTTCGAATAATGTACATATGGTACATTACCGAAGAAAAATGGAGGGTTTGTCATGTATTATTATCCATCCACCTATCACCAGCCGGTCTATTATCCCAGACATGTTTATTTTCCAGTCTACACTCCCATCCCGCCAAGGTCATATGTTCGTGTTTATCCCCCGGTAGACCCGACAGTACTCACGGAGTCAGCCGAATCCATGCAACAGTTGATGAAAGAGGCCAGCATCATTCTTCAAAAACTATCAGATTCGAAAGAGTTCGCTTCAGAAGTAATGAGCGCGGCACAGGAAGGAAATAAAGAAAAAGTTTCTCAGCTGCTAAAATCAACTGGAGTGCATTCGGGGATAGAAGTGAGTTTTAATCCAGATGGCATTCATCTGGATATGTCATCGGAAGTTCAGGGAAAAGATTGTTGCCACCTTACCATCACCTTAAGGTGGGGATGAAAAAAAGGATTACAGGGGAATCTGTAATCCTTTCAGACTTATCACAAACGATAAATTGGTTAGGTTTTCTGCGGGAACAGTTAATCTTCGTTACAGGCGCTTCGCTTTCCAGCGGGCGGTCCGTAAGCCTCCTCACTCCGTTGCGGGGTCTTACCTGTCCCTTCCTCCCGCAGGAGTCTGCGCGCCTTCCACTACGATTAACTTAGGAATTGCGCTTAAAGGATTACAAGGGAGACTGTAATCCTTAGCTTGTCATCTATTATTGATCTGTACCTTCGAGTTGTGCAAGAAAGGCTCTGGCACCTTTTGCTTCAAGCTTCACTTCACGAAAGTCGATGTGATGTTTTTTCTTAGAAACGCCATCCATCTTGCCTAACAAGAACTTGACTCCCACCTGGGCGTCATCTGGTTGTTCCCATTCGAAGTAATAATTTTGCGGTTTTGGACCAATTTTCACTTTTTCTTCAAAAAATCTGTGGAAGGATGGGTCCCCGTTATCCACTACAACCTCGATATTTCTAGGGTGATTTGATCTTGTTTCCACCTCAAGTTCATAGGTTTTGCCTCCTGATAGCTCAAGATTCTCCTGGAAAAATATAATATCCCATGGGTTGGCACCTAAGTCTTCCACGCTAACTGTTGCGTGTTGGCCCTTTGCTTTTACTTTTGCCTTGGAGGTACCTTCAAACTCTCCTTGGACATGCAGATTCCAATTTTCCAAGCTAGAAGCAAGCTCACCATTTTTAAGGGGGAACAGCTTCTCTCTTTCCCCTGAAACCTCTACTCTCACATTATCTAAGAAAACTTGGTGCTCTTCACCTGAGATATCTTGACCTGCAATGTTTCCGAGCAGATATTTGAGGCCGAGCTGTTTATCTTCATCTACAGTTACTTCAAATGTGTGGGTAGTCGTTTCCGAAGTAAGGGAAATCACCTCTGACAAAGTGCGTTGATACGAACTGTCCTCCAACACAACTTCCATATCCCGTCCTAAGCTTGAAGAAGCTTCGAAAGAAACAAGATAAGTGTATCCACCCTTCAACTGCAGGCCTTCCTGCATAAAAATGACATCCCATGGGTTCCATCCCACATTTCTTATCGTTGCTACAGCTTTCCCATCCAAAGAATCAAAGTCAGCATCAGAAGGACCATCATATATCCCCTGAACATGGCTGTTCCAATCTTCTAGCCCATAGTTAAAGCGACCATTTTTCAAAGGAAAGATCTCTTCATAAGACAAGTTATCGGCTATTAATTTCTTTCCAAACATCGATACGTTATCCAATGTTATCGACCCTGGATCTCCACCTAATAAAAATATTAACTGAGCCTCCGGATCATCTACAGTTCCGGGCTGAAAAGTAAATGTTTTGCTTTTGCTTTCTCCGGTTGTAGAGAGGGATATTGTCTCCCACCCCGAATAGTTTTCACTGCCATCTTTACTTACAATCGCAACTCTTATTTCCCTTTCTTCTCCTGCATGTGCATCAAAGGTGAGGGAGTATTCATTGTTGCTTTTAATGGAAATCCCTTTTTGGATGAGTTTAACGGAATCAGGTGCTCCGTTATCTTTTAATTCCACAGTGAGTATTCTCGTATCCTCTGGAACATTTGCTTGTGCATTCGCACCATTTAGGATAAAATCCCAATATGTCATCCGATCCATTCGACCCTGGTCAAAGGTCCCATTATAAATATGGTTACCGTTACGTAGCGGTGGCTTCGTTGCGTCTTCATTGTATGGATCGGTGGCATCCACTTCCTCAACCTTTACATTACCGATCCAGACAGAACTATTATTCAACCCCATATTAAATTCCAGACGTGCTTTCGCATCAGATTCCGCTTGCATCTGGTACGTGTATTCATAGCTCTTTAGATCAGGTGTCAGCCCTACCTCATAATTTGGTGAATACAGAGACCATCCCCTCTCTTCTCCGCCGCTTACTTTAAGGTTCATATTCCTGTTTGAAGCAGCTTTTGCATCAAAGCTAATTTTGTAAGTTCGACCTACTCCTGCCGGGACTTGCTGTATGAGCTGAATGGAGTGCGGCTGTGAGCCAGCTTGACTGATATCAATCTTTGCAAATCCTCCCTCCACCGAAGCATTCCCATTTCCGCCAAACTGATTTAAATGAACAAAGTTCCACTCATCCTCACTGAACGTTTCTGTCCCATCCTTGATTTCCGTGAATCCGTTTTCAAAACCAGGATCATAAATATAGTTACCATCCATCGGGTCTTTTGATCCTTCCGGAAGCTCTTCTTTTTCAAAAACAGGCTCCACTGGCTCCCGGTATTGCTCTTCATCAAGTTCATACACTTTTACATAATCTATTTCCATTTTTCCCGGAAATTCAGTGGATCCATCTGGATTTCCTCCATACCAGCCACCGATTGCCAGGTTGAGTATCAAATAAAATTCTTGATCAAAAGGGGCTGGATAGGAATACTTGGTTGCATTGTCCCCATTCACACTGCTCCAATTATTTAAGGTTTGGTACAGTTCACCATTCACATACCATCTAATTTCTCCAGGCTCCCATTCTACAGAATAGATATTATAATCTGTGATGTCTGATCCTTGAGCAAAATGGTAATCCTTCGCTGTATAAGTATTGTTGGGCCATTGTCCGCCATAGTGTATCGCTCCGCCTACTTTATCAAGGTGCGCACCTGCCGCCTCCATGATGTCGATTTCACCTGATGCAGCCCAGCCGCCATATTTGTCTTCTTCTGGCATCATCCAGAATGCGGGCCAATACCCTTGTCCGCCGGGAAGTTTGATTTTCGCCTCAAACTTTCCGTACTTTTGACTGAATTTCCCTTGTGTGTGCACTTTCCCTGACGTGTAATTGTATGTGCCATGCTCATCTGATGCAGCCTCATTTTTTCCAGTAAGGACAAGCTTTCCATCCTCAATTATCACATTATCTTCGGAATAATACTGAAGCTCTTCATTTCCCCAGCCAGGTACATAGTTGCCATCGGGCTGTACAAACCCATTTCCAGTATCAAAAGACCACTTGGATTGATCCAATTCAGAGCCTTCAAAATTGTCCTCCCATACTAACTGCCAATCCTTTTCTCCCTCTGCCATCGACTTATTGCCTTCTCCTTTCCCTGTTGCATCATTGGAATATGCCGGAGAGTACCCCGTTGTAAGTAAGCAAGCTGCCAACATGACCGTGAATCCTTTTTTTAACACATTTCCTCCTCCTTCACCCTTCTGTATTTTCCTTCCTTAGAGTTAGCTCATCACCTCCCTAAAGTAATCACCTTCAATCTCCCAATCGAGAAGAGTTGATGCCGGAATCATACAAGTTCGTTCCGAAACGTTCCGAGTTCGTGCTGAAACCACACGAGTTCGTGCCGAAATCCCCCGAGTTCGTGCCAAAACCAATTTTCACCTTTCAAAAAAACCACTCAATCCTGAGTGGTCATATACTTCTTGAATTAATAATCTCCTGATACCTCTTTGCACTGTCCTTCAAAATTCTCTCCTGCGTTTCAAAATCCACATATACCATGCCGAAACGTTTGTCATAACCAAACGCCCATTCAAAATTATCAAATAAAGACCAAAGGAAATAACCTGCGATATTCATCCCTTCTTCATTCAATTCCGCAACAGCGGTGATATGCTTTTCCACATAATCCTTACGCTCATTGTCATGTACACACCCGTCTACCACTACATCGTCATACGCCGCACCATTTTCAGTGATGTAGATTGGTAGGTCCGTATAGTTCTCACGAAGCCCTCTGATTAATTCCTTGAACTCTTTTGGAGAGATATCCCAGCCCATTCCTGTTTTCGGATAATCAGAATATGCACCTTTACTTAGCATTGGGGAACTTGGATCAAATTCCACTAAAGACCTGCTGTAATAATTAATTCCGAAGAAATCACATTCAGTGGAGATAGATTGTAAATCTCCTTCTTTGATGAAATCAAAGTTATGGATCAATTTGGAGAACAGATTGATCATATCCATCGGGTAAGAACCTTTAAAAATTGGATCTAAGAACCATCTGTTGGCATAGCCGTCAGAATTATTTTTTGCAATCTGGTCATTGATGGAATCTGTAGGAGCGTACGCCGGTGCCAGGTTAAGGGTGATTCCGATCGGTGTGGAAGAGCCGAATTTACCCTTTAACAATTTCACCGCTTCACCATGCGAAAGCAGTATATGATGGGCTGCCTTTACACCTTCTTCTAGGTTGGTATGTCCAGGGGCATGATGTCCAAGGTGGTAGCTCAAGAAACTCGCACACCATGGCTCATTGTGCGTGATCCAAGAGTGAACCAAGTCATCTAACTCTTCATAACACTTCTCTGCAAACTCAAGGAACCATGAAACGGACTCTCGGTTTATCCATCCGCCCTGTTCATGCGCCCACATCGGAAGATCCCAGTGGTATAACGTTACCATTGGCTTGATGCCTGCATCCAACAGCCCTTGAATCAACTTTTTATAAAAGTCCATTCCTTCTTGGTTATAGACTCCTTGTACTGGGAAAATTCTTGGCCAAGCGATAGATAGACGATAGGAATCTACACCAAGGTTTTTGATTATTTTGATATCCTCTTCATAGCGGTGGTAATGGTCACAAGCCACATCTCCTGTGTCACCATTCCACACTTTTCCCGGTGTTCTTGAAAAAGCATCCCAAATGGAAGGAGTACGACCTCCTTCATCATGTGCACCTTCTATTTGGTAGGAAGATGTTGCTGTCCCAAAAATAAAATCCTTTGAAAAATTCAACATGCCGTTCACCTCTTCTATTAATCTAGTTGTAATTTGAAAACACCTATTCTTTTACGGAACCTGCCGAAATACTGCTAATGATATATTTGGATAGGAACAAGAAGATGATCATGATCGGTACGACCGATATCGCAATTCCCAAGTACATGGAACCGAGATTTTCTGCTACCTTTGATCCTCTCAAGAAGCCCATCATGACAGGTAACGTGTACTTTTCCGGACTGAAAAGAACTACTAATGGAACAATGTAGTTGTTCCATGAACCGATAAAGGTGAAGATACCCATTGTGGCGACTGCAGGCATCATAATCGGTAAGCCTATCGTATGGAATATTCTTATTTCACTTGCTCCATCCATCCTGGCTGCTTCCAACAACGTCGGATGCAGGGTGGAAACAAGAAATTGTCGTAGGAAGAAAACAACGAAAGGACTCGCTATTGCCGGTATGATTAATGGAATATAGCTGTCCAATGTACCTAAAGTTTTGTTAAGGTCATAGAATCCGATCAGACCTAATTGGCCTGGTACCATCATCAAGATCAAAACGGAAACGAAAAGAAAATTCCTTCCTTTGAAGTTATAGATAGCAAACCCATACGCTGTCAGCGCGGAAAAGTATGAACTTAATAACGTGACACAAATTGCGATAAATACACTATTTCCGAAACCTTGCCATATATTGACGAAGCTTATTAACCGTTCATAGTTTTCCATAATGGAAGTCCCAGGAAGCATCGTAAATCCTTGACGCAGGATCTCCGAATTGGACCTGGTTGCATTGATGATCATCATATAAAAAGGGATAAAGCTAATAATCGCAAGCAATATTAAAAGCCCGTATAGGATGCTTTTGACAAAAATCCTTTTATTCACACTACCTCACTCCTAATCCATGCTTTTGCGGTACATAGCTTTAAATGTTGCAAACGAGAAAATCAACGTTATCAAGAATAATCCGTATGCGACCGCTGCGGCGTATCCATAGTTGTTGAATTTAAATGCCTGATTATACATATATAAAACCATTGTGTTTAAAGATCCTTGAGGTGCCCCCATGCCATCTGTCAACAACATCGGCAGTTCGAAAATCTGCAAGCCGCCGATCAAAGATGTGATCATGATGTATAACATGATTGGCTTCAGCAATGGCAAGGTGATATGGAACAATGTTTTCCAGCGGTTGGCTCCATCGATGAGTGCCGCTTCATAATAATCCTTCGAGATCCCCGAAATTCCTGCCATTAAGACGATAAATGTATGACCGAACCACATCCATGCTCCAATAAGTGCTACCGACCATCTTGCCGTAGTCGGGTCGTTCAACCAATTGATAGGTTTAGAGATGATTCCCAGGTCCATCAGCAAGTGATTCAATGTACCATGATGCCATCCTAGTAAAATACCGAACAACAAAGCTACTGAAGCAATCGTGATAAGGTTTGGAAGATAAAGTACCGCCCGGAAAAAGCCAAGGCCTTGCATCTTTAAGCGAATATCGGAAAACAATATGGCAAGCCCCAATGCAATTAGGATCTGAAAGAAGAAATTGACTCCCCATATGTACCAAGTATTGAAAAATGCCTGTAAAAAGTAGCTGTCAGTCAGTAGTCTTGTATAATTAGCCAATCCAACAACTTCAGGAACCCCCATACCGGAGTAGCTGGTAAAACTATAATAGAAGGTTAATAATATTGGATAAATGCTAAAAATCGCAAAGACGATGAAAAATGGGAGGATGAACAGGTATCCATAATGATCTTTTTTCTTCAAATCAACCGCCTTCTTTCTTTAAATGATGGGTGGGAGCTAAGTTTTCAGCTCCCACCACATCCTTTGCTGCGTTATTCAGGTGTCTTGATATCCGGGTATGCATTCTTCACTAAACGATAGAACTCTTCAATTGCTTCTTCTTTCGTTTTCGTTCCTTCTACATACTCCCCAACCATGGAACCAAAGAAACTATCGATCTGTTGGTCATACCTTGTTACAGTACCTGGGTTGATGTTTTGTGCTTCTTCCAAGAAGAACGTATAGTTATTTTGTCCGCCTAAGAATGGCTCTTGGAACTCACCCTTGATTTTTTCTGTAACCGGCAAGTAAGATAAAACATCTCCTGTTTCTGTTGCCCAATCAGTCAAGAAGTCTTCATCATGTGACATCATTTGAACAAATTCCCATGCAAGTTCTTTGTTATCAGAACCTTTGTAAATTCCTAACCAAGTTCCGCCCCAGAAGTAAGGGTTTGGACCGTTTGTTACTGCCCAGTCTCCCACTGTCTCTTTTGTATTCGTTTTCAAAACACTGTGAAGACCCCAAGTCGGCAATGAATAAGCAAACACTTCTGTCTGGTCGGAAGTATTTTCGTCTACTTCTTCCCAGCCTGCATTGTAGTTGATTGGCTCATCCATTGCAGCGAACCATGCAGGAGACCATTCTGGTGCAAATGAAGTCAAGTCTTTATCACGTAAATCTTTCGCATAGTCGAAATAATTGATTCTTCCTTCTGTAAGTACAAGTTCATTATTCTCATCTACCCAAGGTTGTGGATCTTGACCTTGTGCAAACCAACGAACAGCACCTTCATCTGGGAATAAACGATATCCAGCTGCTTTCATTTTTTCTCCAACTTCGAATAAACCATCCATATCACTGAACATCGCGCCGATTTCAGCTGGATCTTCCGTGCCCAATACTTCATTTGCAATGCTTCTTCTATAGAAAATCCCACCAGGAGTCGTCTGCCAAGAAACAGCTTTGATCTTGCCTTCTGAATCTTTCCCTAAGTCAAATACATAAGGGATATAGTCTTCTTCCCACTCTTGAACGTTATAAGGCTCTTGTGAAAGATCCTCCCAATAGTCCTGCTCCACCCAATCCTTAATGAATGCCAATTCTCCAGTAAATACATCCGGAGCCCCTTGACCACTTTCCAATACCGGACGCAGGCGTGTTGGATAATCTTCAATCGGGATAATCGTCAAATCAACCGTAACCCCATTTTCTTCTTTAAACAAATTGATTGGTTCTTGCAGCTCATCCGTAAAAGACCATACAGTCAAATCTGCCTTCTTGGATGAAGACGAGCTGCTGCAAGCCGATAGTAGGCTAAACGTCATTACTGCAGTAATAAAAATCAAAAGCTTCTTTCTCACAAAAAATACCCCCCTGTTTTGTTGTTAAAAATTACTAAAGCGCTTTCGAAAATGCATAATATTAACTAAAGCGCTTTCGTTTTATGGATAAAAAGAAGACCTTTTATTTATAGTCCCCTCTTCATACATCAATTTTTACTGCACCACATGATTCTCTTATCATTAGTTGCACTGGAATCGTTATTGCTTTGCTAATCTTCTTTTTTTCATTGATCTGTTCTAGCAACAGATCGGCAGCATTGGATCCGATTTGGTCCATATCCTGTTTGACGGTAGTTAATGGCGGTGCAATATGCTTGGCAATCTCAATATCGTCAAATCCAATAACTGATATATCTTCCGGTACGGATAACCCTTGTTCCCTAATTGCTTTCATGGCACCGATCGCCATATTGTCCCCTGCAGCATAGACTGCCGTTGGAGGATCCTCAAGCGATAATAACTCCTTCATAGCTTGTTCTCCACTTTCTAATGAAAAGAAGCCGCCATTCACAAAATATGATTTTGGTAAATCAAGACCATGTTTTTTCAAAGCCTTAATGAAACCTTTCAATCTTTCAGTACCTGCATATGTTTCCTGATGTCCATAGATATGTGCAATCTTTCTGTGACCAAGTGAGTGAAGATAGTCTACAGCCAACACACTTCCATAACTATTATCACTATAGACGACACTTGATTTGGAACTGTGCATATCAATAATGACGGTAGGCAGTGGTGATTCCATCAACTTTTTCACTTCTGGATCATCAGAGATAGAACAGACTACTACAACACCATCTACTCCCCTATGCTGAAAGTGATCCAAATAACTTTTTCTCTCATTAATGATGTTCCGGGAGACAAAAAGCATATCATAGCCAAATTGTTCTGCTCTTTGTTTAAAGCTTTCAATAACGGCATTGAAAAAGGGATGTTTGATTCCCACGCCCAAGTTTTCCATGAAAACCACTCCGATTGTCCAAGACTTCTTGGTCATCAGTGAACGTGCATGGGAATTAGGGTAATACCCCATTTCTTCTACAGCTTTTAGTATCTTCTTTTTGGTTTTCTCACTAACATCTGTATAGTTATTCAACACTTTTGAAACAGTTGTGATTGAAAACCCTGTCTTCTTAGCAATATCATAAATAGTTGTCATTGTTCTCCCTCTCTCGAACCGAAAGCGCTTTCGAAAATAATTATAAAATATAATAGAATAGTCGTCAATCACTTTTCTAAAGAAAATTCAGAATCTTACCATCGTGCGATTGGTAAATCTCCCCTCCTTAAATATTCCTACAAAATCATTAAACCTTTTTTCCTCTATTTCGTTATAATTAGTGAAGGATTAAGAAACCACCTGTAGATCAGCGTTTGTAAAAGGGATCATCATCTTTCTAAATTAGTGAACACAAAATCTACAGATGTTATACGGCACAATCATTATCAGATAAAAAGAAAGAAGGTTTCACCATGATTGAAATTCGCAACCTATCAAAAACTTATAACCAACATCAAGCGCTATCTTCTGTCAATCTGCGAATTTCCACAGGCATTTTTGGACTACTTGGACCAAATGGTGCAGGGAAATCCACACTTATGCGAATTATGGCGACATTAATGAAGCCTTCTACAGGGGATGTCTTTATCGACTCCCTTTCCATAAATGCTCACCCAGAAAAAGTGCGCAGAATGATCGGGTACCTGCCTCAACACTTCCATGTCTACCCCCAATTAACACCTATTGAAATCCTTGATTATGTCGGGGTGATGAAAGGCCTGACAAACAAGCAAGAACGGAAGGAACAGATTCTTCATTGGTTGCACGAGGTGAATCTGACCTCCAAAGCAAATGATAAATTGAAAACATTCTCTCACGGGATGAAGCAACGTGTCGGAATTGCCCAGGCATTCATGGGAAATCCAAAACTTATCGTATTGGATGAACCAACCGTAGGACTTGACCCAGAGGAGCGCCTCCGTTTTCGCAATCTCCTTTCTAAGGAAGCATTGAACAAAAGCATTCTTCTTTCTACCCATGTTGTGACAGACATCGAAAGCAGCTGCTATGAACTTGCAGTTTTAAAAAAAGGCGAGCTCATATTGGATGCTACAGTGGATCAATTAAAAGAAAGGGCATGCGGAAAAGTTTGGGAGGGAATCGTGCCACCGGGATATCTGGAAAACCTTGCAGAGGATACCATTTTATCCTCCGAGCATCGGGGCACCACCATTCATGCACGTGTACTAGCGGAAGAAAAACCTTTTAATGGAGCAGTAATGCTAGATCCCAATTTGGAGGATGGCTACCTTGCGCTTCTAGGAGGGACTTCCTCATGAAATTTCTCAAACAACTGCAAATGGAAGGCAGATTCATCTTTAAGAATTGGTTCTTCCTTATAGCACCATTTATATATTGGGCGGGAATGGCCTTCTGGTTGTCCAATGAGAAGCAAGGCGGCATTCATTATTACAGCCAATATATTGTGAGCTTCTATAGAGCGAATAATGAATTTCTTGCGATTGGGCATACCCTTTCACTTGGGGTAATATTCTTGGCAAGTGTGCTTGCAATACGCAGGGATAAACAGACCGTGTTAATGGATTGGACGAATTCCCTTCCAAATTCCTTTCTATCCATTATCCTAGCAAAGTATTTATCCCTATTTCTTTACAGTAGTATTTTTACACTTTTTTTCTATATTACTTTCATATGGCAAGGGTACACATATGGAGAAAGCTTCAACAATTTGATGGAACACGGTTTACTCCTTGCCATTCAAAGTCAGTTATCTTATGGGGTTTCCATTGCCTTGGGAATGGTGCTTGCCGTCTTGATCTCTAATAGGATTGTTTACATCATCGTCTTTTGTGCATGGATGTTCGGCACCTTTTTTATGGAAGGATATATTATTCAAAGATATAGTTTATTTTTCTTAAAGACTTTCCATTTAAATCAATTTTTTCTTGATGCATCATACTCCAGTGATTGGGGCAGCAGATTAGCAAGAAAGGAAACTATCTATTCTCAGTTGTTTGTCTTCTTTTTCAGTCTTTTCTTACTGGCCATAACGATAATCAAGTCTTCCACTGACAGGATATCTTCCTTTGAAAAACGGAAATGGGCATTCTTTGGGGTGGTGACCATCCTGACCTTGGCCTCCTTTGTTCCATACGGTGCTTTCTGGTTCGACCGTGTGAACCACTATGAACAATTAAAATCCAGTGCCGTCAATCATTGGGACGAGGATACAGGAGAAACTTTGAATACAGTGGGAGAATTTTATGATGTTGATAGCTACTCGCTGGTGATGGAGCGGCAGGGCAATTCCAAAATAGCCGTTCATTCAACGATGAAGATTCCTTCAACTGAGAATGAGGAAGTACTTCCCGTTCACTTTACCCTATATCCCACTTTTGAAGTCGAATCGGTGATATGGAATGGTGTGGAAACGGCCTTTGTAAAAGAAGGTCACCTCATTACGCTTCCTCAGATAGAGGGGCAGGAAGTAAATACCTTGGAAGTGCACTATACAGGAACCCTTCATGAATGGGGGCTTGTTTATGGAGATGAGAAGTATTTTGCTTTCTTGGATAAAGGGGATATGTATTTCCCATCTTATATCGGATGGTACCCGCTGCCAGGAGATTATCCCGTATTTACTTCCATGCAAGGTCAAATGGAGACTTATATAAATACCATTCAATACAACCGCCCTATTGAATTGAACCAGAAGTTACCACTTTCAGACTTTGAAGTGACATTGAAAAATTTCGGTCAAGAGGTATTCAGTACTGGTCACGAAAGCTCCATTGAAGCAGACGGTTCCCAATTCTTTAATAGCCAGGATGCAAAAGGAATTACGCTATTTTCCAATACAGGGCTTGTAGAAAGCAAAGAGAATTCTCCTTTTCCCATTATAGCCCATGAAAAAAACATCCCGATCCTACAACAACAACTTGATGATATTTCAGAGGTTGAAGACTATTTCAATGATTGGTTAGGTGAAACTATTCAATATAATATGAAACTAGCATATATCCCTTCCCTTACCATAGTCGGGGCTGACAATTATTTTTTAAATCATTTTGATGAAGCAGTGTTTTTTGATGACAGTGTACAGACATATGTTCATCTAACCGATGGAAACTTGATGAATAACACAATGACAGATTTAAAAGCACGACTGCTGTCTTTTATGTTGTTTGGACATCGCATAGCCGATTTCTCCTACTATTCAGAGGACTCTGTGGTGGACGCTGTTGCCCAAGCATATCTTCTTGTACTGTATAAGGATTTTTACGGGGTTGACTGGGAAGAGTTCGATCAATTTAACGGCACCCAATTCTATTACCTTTCCACGGTCTCCCATATAAACTGGATGTCATCATCCAGTGAAATGACAACATTGGATAAATTCGAGGAACTTATTGATTCCCATCACCTTCAATATAATGACCTAGTGGTATTGATGGTTGCAAAAGAGATTGAGAAAGGCAATATGAAAGAAATAAAGGAATTGCTGAAAGATGTCTATCAGGAAATTAAAATTAATAACAAAAAACCATTCACTTATAAAGAGTGGATGACCAATTGGAATCGCACGTTTGAAAGTGGGGGAATGCGATGATAAGTGATGAAAAGCTCCTTGAACAGATGGCTGATGGAGACCAGGCCGCCTTTGAAGCATTTGTGCACCGTTACCATGTAGCCATATATCAATATGTCGAGCGACTTTTAAAAGATTCAAAAAAAGCCGAAGATGTAGTACAAGAAACATTTATCCGCCTTTTAAAACAGTTGAAGAACAAACAGATACCAACCTATCCAAAAGCATGGATGTACAGAGTGGCATCTAATATCTGTAAAGATTACTGGCGGAGTGCTCAATATCGTTCCGAGGATACCGCAAAAGAGGAAATGCCTGTAACAGTGGACCAACAGGCTTCCGTCATTGAAATTTATGAACGACAAGAGACTAGAAAAGAAATATTGGCATCATTGAAAAATTTATCGGAAACGCAACAACAGATCGTCACTTTACGATTTTATCAAGATATGAAACTGAAAGAGATCGCTGAAATCCTCGATTTACCACTAGGGACAGTCAAGTCAAACCTGTTTCATGCTTTAAAGAGGTTAAAAGGGGTATTATCGAAAGAAGCGGAAAAGGAGGCGGAAAGACATGAAGGAACAACACAATCAAGATAAAGAGCTTTATCAACTAGAAGATGAAATGAAAGATACGTTTACTTCATATGTGGTGAAAACTCCATCCAGCCAGGATACAAAAGCGCTACTTGCCGCTTTGCAGCCAGCTTTTGATGAAATTGGAAAGGAACCCGCAGAAGAGCCTGTTCATGAAATGATTAAAGCACCGAGCTTTCTTTCCCAGCTCAAAGCACAGGTTTCTTTTTATCAATGGCATTTTTGGATTGCAAGCACACTGATTTTCGTAATGCTGACACTTTTTTCATCAACTTATCTATTAAATGACGCCATTCTGATTTATCAGTTTGCCATTCCTTTATCCATGCTCGTTGGGGTTTTCTATACGTATCAGACCTGGAACAAGCAAATGCGTACAATAGAAGGGATCACCCCCTTCCCGCCTGCCTTGCTGTTGCTCAGTCGCATGGTAATCATCTTGATCATGAATATAATCATGGGGATTGTCAGTTCAATTTATTTAAGCTTTAGTATGGATCACTTCAAACTGCTTCCGTTTTTATTGCACTGGATTGCACCTGCATTGTTGATTTACGGGATCATTGCCTATGTCATGATGCAAAAGGGCGTAAAGAAAGGTCTTGCCCTTGGTATGGCTTGCTGGATTGGATTGATGATGGCTGCTTTTGTTTATCAAGCGTCTCCGGGCACATTCATCCAATTAACTTATACCAAAGTAGCCGGCATTCAGGGAGCATTTGTCATAATTGGAGCATTACTCCTATTCCTCTCTTATAAAAAAAGCTTAGAATTACAAACCATGTTTCGTTAGATTGAGGCGAGAATATGTTACACATCCAAGATATAGTCTGGAAATATAAAAACTTCTCTTTAACTATTGATGAATTAACACTCAAAAATGGAATCACCATCCTTGTAGGGAATAACGGGTCGGGAAAGTCGACCCTCCTTCACCTTTTGGCCACCGCAAACAAGGCATCAAAAGGAACCATATCTTATAACAAGGATACAATGGATTCAAACCTTGTAGCTGTGCGAAGCAGAATAGGTTTTGTCCCGACAGGCATCGAGCTTTATCCGGATTTCACGCCCGTAAAACTACTTATGTACATGTCTCAACTAAAAGGGTTGAGAAAAGAATTTTCAAAAAGACAAACCCAAGAATTGCTAAAGGTTTTTCACTTGGAAGATGTACAGAAAACAAAAATTAAAAAGCTGTCCCAAGGAATGCAACAACGATTGGCATTGGCACAGGCATTTCTCGGGAAGCCCACCTACATTTTTCTGGATGAACCCCTGAACTTCTTGGATATCCATGAACGGAAAAGTTTGTTGAACTATATAGCGAAATTAGCTCCACACTGTGTCATTCTCGTTGCCACCCATGAATTAAATGAATGGGGACCGGTTTGCCATGATGTATTATGGATGCACCAAGGAAAGGTCCTTTTCTTCGGAAGCAAAACTATGTGGAAGCATAGCCTTCCCCTAACAGTCTGGACCGGTGAAATCCTAGACACATTTTATGAAGATTTCTCCCAACACAATTTAATTGTATTTGCCGGCAGGATGAAAGATAGACTCATCGTGCGATGTGCCAGCAAAACAAAACCTTCAGTGGGCTTTGAAGAAACCGCTCCCACCATGGAAGACACATTCTTTATAAGAAAACACTCAAAAGAAGCTAACTAGCTTCTTTCAGTGTGTAGACAAAGCTTAAAATAATGAAATTCCCTAGTTGATCGTAGTGGAAGGAGCGTAGACTCCTGCGGGAGGAAGGGACAGGTAAGACCCCGCAACGGAGTGAGGAGGCTTACGGACCGCCCGCTGGAAAGCGTAGCTCCTGCAACGGAGAACAACCGTTCCAACAGATAACTCAACTGATTTTTAGTTTGTCAACAGTCTGAAAGAAGCTAACTAGCTTCTTTCTTTGTATAGATAAAGTCTTAAAAAATTAGCAAACCCATGTTGATCGCAGTGGAAGGCGCGCAGACTCCTGTGGGAGGAAGGGACAGGGAAAGATCCCTGCATGCCTAGCCGAGAAGGCTTACGGACCCCACTGGAAAGCGATGCGCCTGCTATGAAAATCATCTGTTTCACCAGATAACTTAACTAGCGTATAAATAACTTCTTTTCCTTTGAAACAAAAGGCTAAGGGGGATATATGGGGAACTCACCCGATGTTACATAAGTTTCACATATTCCCAATATCTTTGTAATGCCATTGTATTGTATAATTAACTTGGGAGAATCTTTTCTTCTCACGGTAATTAAATGCAAAACCAGCCTTTCTTTAAAGGAGTACTAGTAAATGATACATTTCAAAAAACTTGATTGGATATTGATAACAGCTATCGTCCTGTTATGTACATACGGGTTGATCATGGTTTATAGTGCAGGCATGCTGCTTGGATATGAACAATACGAAGATTATGCCTATTTCTTCAACAAACAAAAAGACTGGCTCATTTTAGGAATACCTGTATTTATCGGGGCAACCATGCTCAAGTATAAATTCTATGATAAATTTACTCCTTTATTTGTAGGAGTGATCATACTGATGTTATTGGCCGTTTTGATTCCCTTCATTGGAGTGGATGTGAATGGTTCCAGAAGATGGATTGACTTAGGATTCCGCATACAGCCTTCTGAAATCGCTAAATTGGTGATGGTCATTTATTTTGCACGGGTTTATGCCAGAAAACAACCATACATCCACCAATTCAAACAAGGTGTAGCACCTCCTTTGGCAGTATTGGTACTTGTTTTCTTCCTTATTTTACTTCAACCGGATTTAGGAACCGGAACATCCATATTGATTGCTTGCGGGGCTATATTAATTTGCTCAGGAGCAAAATTGAAACATATATTAATGCTCGGAACGGTTGCTGCTGGTGCTGTCATCATCTTGGCTACGACTGCCACATATCGATTACAAAGGATTACCTCCTTCATTGATCCATTCGGCAATGAATCTGATACCGGTTTCCAATTGGTGAACTCCTTTATTGCCATTGGGGATGCCGGATTGACAGGCAGAGGCCTGGGACAAGGGATACATAAGCTCGGTTACCTCCCTGAGGCCCATACGGATTTCATCCTTGCAGTCATTTCCGAAGAACTTGGAATCTTCGGCGTACTCTTTCTTTTCCTGCTCTACCTGATCGTTTTAATACGCGGGGTAAGAATCGGAGTTGCCTTGAAAGATCCATTTGGAAAATTACTGGCCTTTGGGATCACCTTCCAAATCAGCAGCCAAGTATTCTTTAATGCAGGGGCAGTAAGCGGCTTATTGCCAATAACGGGTATTACCCTGCCCTTTATCAGTTACGGGGGGTCTTCCCTGCTCATCACCATTTATGCAGCAGGTATTCTGGTCCACTTATCGAAACACGCCACCATTGCGAGAGAAGCTAGAGAGGAGACAGAATCTACATGGGGACAGAAAATAACAAGCTAGAGTATAGTCGTATTGATTATACGTTGTTATTTCTGCTGTTTTTACTATTTATTATCAGTTTAGTAGCTGTTTATAGTGCATCGGGTCAATACTTTGTTAATGACCCGTATTATTTTGTGAAACGGCAGATCGTTTGGTATATCATCGGGTTGGGGATTATGTTTGCCATTATGTTCTTTGATTATGAACTACTGGAAAACCTGGCCTTACCCTTTTACTTTCTTGGGCTTATTCTACTGATAGCCGTCCATTTTGTCGGTACAGTTAGAAATGGATCACAACGTTGGATTAACCTAGGGGGCTTCCTCTTACAGCCCTCGGAATTCATGAAAATATTTTTGATCATGGTGCTCGCCGGGGTCATATATAAATGGGCAAAGGAAAAACATGAGTTGGAAGTTATTACACCGATCAGTGTCGTTGTGAAAATCCTGGTTTATTCCTTACCGCCTTTTGGATTGATCCTGCTTCAACCCGATTTGGGTACTGCTTTGGTTATTGGAGCCATCATGGTGACAATGATATTCATCAGTGGTGCTTCCTGGCGAATACTGACACTTTTGGCCGGCAGTGCAACAGCAGGATTGGCATTGCTGGTTTATCTGCATAATAACCATTTTGAGCTATTTTCAAAGTTCATCAAGCCTCACCAATTAGAGAGGATTTATGGTTGGTTGAGTCGTGAGGAATATGCGTCTTCCTTCGGTTTTCAGCTGACAGAAGCCTTAAAGGGGATTGGCTCCGGCCAAGTCGCAGGACGCGGATTGCTTGAAGGGGTTCAATCACAGAGCGGGCGGATACCAGAGGTACAGACCGACTTTATCTTCGCACTGATCGGCGAGGAATTTGGATTCGTTGGAGCTACTCTAGTAATCTCCATTTACTTTATCATGATCTATCGATTGATCATCATAGCAATCAGCTGTGACAATCCTTATGGAACGTACTTGGTAACAGGGGTTATCGGACTCTTGGCATTCCAAATATTCCAGAATATAGCCATGACCATCGGCCTTATGCCGATTACCGGTCTTGCACTTCCATTTATGAGTTACGGCGGTAGCGCCCTCTTAACTAATATGATAGCCATGGGTATTGTGATGAGCGTCAAATACCGAACAAAGAAATTTATGTTTAACTAATATTTTAAAAAACACTTTTCCGATTGCGGAAAAGTGTTTTAGTGTGTAAACAAAGAAAGCTCTTTTTGAGTTATAAATACCCTGTTGATCGTAGTGGAAGGAGCGTAGACTCCTGCGGGAGGAAGGGACAGGTAAGACCCCGCAACGGAGAAGGCCACTGAAAAAGTACATTATTTTAATAATCTGGTTCATGCCGCTGTTGATTTCCGCAACCGGCTTCGCTTTCCGCGGGGCGACCTTGAGCCTCCTCGGGCTATGCCCTGCGGGGTCTCAAGAATGTCGCTATCCCCCCGCAGGAGTCTTCGCCTTTTGCTCCAATCAACAACTAGAAGTTTAAAAACATTTTAGTTACTGGGTTTTTCAGTGGCCACCAACGGAGTGAGGAGGCTTACGGACCGCCCGCTGGAAAGCGAAGCTCCTGCAACGGAGGTCAACCGTTCCAACTGATAACCGAACTAATTTTAGTTTGTCAACAGTCTGAAACACTTTTCCCAATTGCGGAAAAGTGTTTTTTAATATTACATCTCTCGAACCCATTGCACAATCTTTAAAGAAAGGTGAGTTGCATCTTCGCTGTCTAAAGCGGATTGAAGCTCATCCTCCAATCTTTTCGTTAAAGAAGTATTATCCTCTTTATACAATATAACTGTCGACCATTTTATAAATGGGATGGCAATCAACGTTTGTTCCTCTTTTTTGTTTTCATGAATATACACACTAAACGTATCTGCTTGCAAGTTAGCTTTCCTAATTTTCATAGTCAGCAATCCTCCCATTTTCTAATACAATCATTTTATACAGGCTAATAGAAATTATCAAGCCGTTCCGTTTCATGGTTTGTTTAATGTCAACCACTTTTAAAATATTGTTGACATCTATTAGTCTTTTAGATTATCATTTTATTGTCAACTACATACAACAAAGGGGTTTACATTATGAAGCGTTCACTATCAACGTTGGATATCACATACGCAGCAATGTTTGTTGCATTGATGGCGATTGGGGCTAACATCGTATCATGGATTCCATTTCTCCAAATCGGTAATGTTCCATTATCCATGCAGCCATTCTTCTGTGTACTTGCAGGGATACTCCTCGGCTCACGCCTTGGTGCCATCTCCATGATCGTTTATTTATTGGTTGGGGTTGCAGGTGCTCCTGTTTTTGCAGGCTTCGGATCTGGATTCGCTCCTATCATCGGCCCGACAGGCGGATTCATTTTATCCTATATCATCGCTGCCTTTGTTGCCGGATTGATTGTGGAGAAGAAAGCTCAACCTAAAGCTGGAACTTTTATGTTTGCATCTTTCATTGGTATCGTTCTTATCTATTTCATTGGCACAAACTATATGTACATGATAATCAATTATGTGCTAGAGGCTGACATGGCTTATTCAACAGCATGGATGACAATGGCATGGTTTGCTGTCAAAGACTTTGTTTTCACGATCTTCTGCGGCGTTATTGCCACAAAATTATATTATGTTGTGAATAAAACAACTAAAGCCCCTTATAGGCAAAAAGCTGCGTAAATAAACTGAATGAAGCCAGGCTGCAACGATAAGCAGCCTGGCTTTTTTGTTTAGAATTTCTTATAAAATCACTGCGGCGATACAGCCAAATATTATTAATGGGATGTTGTAGTGAAGAAAAGTAGGTACACATGTATCCCATATGTGATTGTGCTGACCGTCTGCATTCAAACCGGCCGTCGGTCCAAGTGTGCTGTCTGAAGCGGGAGATCCGGCATCCCCCAGCGCAGCAGCTGTTCCAACGATCGCAATCGTAGCCATGGCGCTAAAACCAAGTTCTGCACACAACGGAACAAATACTGCAGCAATAATCGGGATGGTAGAGAATGAAGATCCAATTCCCATTGTGATAAGAAGCCCTACTGTCAACATGGCAAGCGCTGCTAAAATGTGATTGGAACCAATCCAATCTGCTGAGGATGCCACTAATGTTTCAATATGGCCTGTCTCTCTTAACACACTTGCAAATCCAGAAGCAGCAATCATCACAAATCCGATGAATGCCATCATGCGCATACCTGAAGTAAGGATGACATCCGTTTCATTAAACCTCATGGCCCCACCTGCATACAGAATGATGATACCGATAAGGGAACCGAAAATCATCCCCTGCACTTCAACCACTTCTGTTAAATAGACTTGAGTTGCAAGTGAAACCACTACGGCCAACAATGCAAAAGCTATGGATTTAAACGAATAGGCAGCCGTCTCCTGATCTGCAATAGCCTTTTGTTCATAGATTCTGGGCTTTCTATAGCTGAAGAACACTGCGACCAACAGCCCCACTACCATACCTGAAACCGGAATAATCATGGCTGATGGAATGGAGGATAGGCTGATATCCAATCCACTCTCACCCATATTCGTCCTTAAGGTATCATGGAATATACCTCCAAAACCAACAGGTAGGAGAATGTATGGTGCCGTTAATCCAAAAGTAATAATGGTTGCTGTCAGCCTTCTGTCAATATTCAACTCATTCAAGATTTTAAGTAACGGTGGAATAAGAATCGGGATGAACGCAATATGAACAGGAATGATGTTCTGCGACATAATGGAAACCGCTAAAAGAATAAGTAATATCAATACTTTGGATAACGCTTTTCTTCGTGTATCTTCTTTTGTCCCAACAAGCCTAATGGCTCCTTCAACAAGTGCGTCTGGAAGACCTGTTTTGGATAAAGCTACTGCAAAGGCTCCTAAAAGCGCATAGCTGAGGGCAACTGCCGCATTTCCTCCCAAACCATCTGTAAATGTATTGATGGTGGTCTCCACCCCCAAACCACCAACCATGCCACCGATGAAAGCACCAGCAACGAGAGCCAATACTACATTTATTCTAAGTAAGCTCAGTATAAGCATAACTAAAACAGCAATGATGACTGCATTCATATTAAAGACTTCCTTTCAATTATGTGTATCATATAAGTTCATATACTTTATCTAATTAAATCATTAGAGAATTAGAGTGAAAAAGCATAAAATTAAATTAACATAGACCATTAATGGCTGTCAACGGAAAAGAAAGGAAGCATGAAGAAGTAGCTAGTGTGGCTTTACGGTGACTTCCTGCCAAAATTTTTACATAAAAATAATGCGCACCCTATCATAAGGATGCGCATTATACGAATGACATATTTATTTTGTTATTACTCTTTACTCTTCTTCCTCTTGGCCAAAACGCTCCACCAGGGTTACAAGAGTCCTTACCATCGCACCGGTTCCGCCGCTCGGTCCAAGGTCATGAGCTGATTTTGCGGTTGCTGTACCGGCTATATCCAAATGCACCCATGGTGTACCCTCAGCAAACTCTCCGATAAATGCTCCTGCAAAAATCGCATGGCCATCGCGCCCCGGGGAGTTGTTCAAGTCCGCCACTTTACTGCTGCGCACACGTTCTTTAGCATGGTCGAAAATAGGTAAACGCCACATTTCCTCCCCAGCTTCATGAGATGCCTCCAATACTTCCTCAAACCAGGACTCATCATTTGTCATCGCCCCTGTTGTGTGGTGGCCAAGTGCAATGACGACTCCTCCTGTAAGTGTGGCAACGTCAACAAGATAGTTTGCACCATGCTGTTTAGCATAAGTGACGGCATCTGCCAGTACAAGTCGCCCTTCAGCATCCGTGTTTAGGATTTCAATAGTTTTACCACTCATGGAAGTGATGACATCATCAGGCTTAAAGGCGTTTCCACTGATCATATTATCTGTTGAGGCAATAACCGCCACCACGTTTTGTTCAGGCTTCAACTCACCTATTGCTTCCATCGCACCAAGCACAGTCGCCGCTCCACCCATATCTGTTTTCATGCCGACAATGCCGTCTTTCGGTTTAATGGAATAACCACCAGTATCAAAGGTGATTCCCTTTCCAACCAATCCGATGACATCTGTCCACTCATCTTTCCCTTGATACTTCAGGACAATCATCTTAGGCGGTTCAACGGAGCCTTTATTCACGGCAAGCAAAGCTCCCATACCTAGCTTCTCCATCTCTTCTTTTTCCAAGACTTCCAGTTCGAAGTTGTACTTTTCCGCCAAGCCTGCAGCATGGTTCGCCAAATCAGTGGCAGTCAACATATTGCCTGGAAGATTCACGAGTGTACGGGCACTGTTTGTCCCCTTTGCATACACATATCCTACATGCGCGCTCGCTTCCACTTCCCCCTTATCATGCTCGGTCAAAAGGAAGACCTGCTCAAGTTTCACTTCTGGTTCATTGGATTTTTGTTTATACCCATCGTATTTATAAGTAGCTAAAGGAATGGATTCCCCCAATGCATGGGCTGCATCCAATATATCCACATCTTCCGTGACAAACGATTCCAGTGCCACTGCAACACTAGCAAGCTTAGATTCTTGAAGTGTTTTTCCCACTTTACCAAAAATCTTGCGTAGTTCCACAAAAGTCAGCTTTTCTTCACGGCCAATCCCAACAATGAAAATTCTTTTAAAGGAAGTTTTGCCTAGAGTATGTATTCTTGAAAGCCTTCCTTTTTTGGCGGAGATATCTCCATCCTTCAATAATTGTGTCAGGTGACCTTCCAATTGCTGATCGAGTTCTTCCATAAATCCAGTCAATGTACTATGTTTTTCCGATAGGCCTACAACAAGGGCCTCCTGTTGCTCTGTAAATTCTTTTTCATTATGTACAACAAACATGTTCCTGCACCTCCAGCTTAGTCTAATTCCATTATATCGGATAAACATAAATATTTCGACTATCTAATCATCTTCTAAAAAAAGGACAAGAGAAGGCAATAAAGGCAAGGTGGATACCTTTTCATAAGGGACATGATCTATATCTTTCGGCATCACCTCTAAACAACGAAGAATGAAGGAATGAACCTTTTCGAGATCTACTCCCCAGTATCTTGGTCTATATTTTTGAATATACACCCTACCTGCTTCCATCATTAAGCGGGCTCCTTTTACGTTCCCATATTCATAATGATAGATTGCCACGGTCATTTGCAACAATCCTTTAAGAAAATAATTCTCTTTATCTGTCATCCATATTTCTTCAAGTAAATCGTGGCAGGTATAATAATCTCCTTCATTGAAGGAAATAAAGAATTCATAGTATTCTTCCGGGTATATCACCATTTTTTCTGCCCCTTTAATCAATTTGTCCTATATTCATCTTAACAAATACGATATTATGATTCATAATAATAAGAAAATTATCTATCCTCCTTTCTTACGTGCTACAACCTGGAAGAAAGGGTATAGTAATAGAAACAACCGCAGAGAAAGGGCGATGCTATCAGATGGAGTTATTTTCTAATTTTCCTTTATGGGCTGCGTTGGCAGCAATCGGATTTGCACAATTCGTAAAGGTACCAATACAATATATTGCCACAAGAAGGATTGACTGGTCCCTTATTACAAGTACAGGCGGGATGCCAAGCTCCCATTCTGCCGCCGTAACCGCATTGGCAACAGGGGTTGCGTTTGAAACCGGAATGGACTCTCCCATTTTTGCCGTGGCCACGGTATTTGCCATCATTGTCATGTTCGATGCAACCGGGGTAAGAAGGCATGCGGGCGAGCAGGCTATCGTATTGAATAAACTTGTTGTTGATTTTAATCGTTTTGTGGAAGAAACCAAGAAATGGCCTAATATGGATGAGCAGGAAAAAGTAAAAGATTTAAAGGAACTGCTTGGACATAAGCCGATAGAAGTATTTTTCGGAGCCATTACTGGGATCTTACTTACCCTATTATTGCATTACCTTGTTCATGTCTTTTAAAGGAGGTAGCAGTGGATGAGGCTCATATCTATTTGCCCAAGCAACACGGAGTTGCTCCATTATCTCGGATTGACAAGCAACCTTGTTGGAGTGGACGATTTTTCCGATTGGCCTGAAGAAATTTCAACACTGCCCAAGCTAGGGCCTGACTTGAATATCGATATGGACAAACTGGAAGCCTTGGAGCCTGACTTAGTTTTGGCAAGCTTAAGTGTCCCGGGAATGGAGAGGAACGTTCGTGAATTGGAAAAGCGCTCGATTCCCCATGTCGTCTTAGATCCACAATCACTCGAGGATATAGCAAATGACTTGTTGATAGTAGGTGAACAGACCCATTCTTTATCTAAGGCAAACAAGGTTGCTTCCTCTATGAGGGAAACAATCGATACATACAGACAATGTGCAGCAGCTTGTGATGGTAGACCTTCATTATACTGGGAATGGTGGCCTAAACCTATCTTCACTCCCGGCAAGGTCAATTGGCTGACAGAGATAAGCGATTTGGCAGGCGCATATAATATCTTTTCCGATAAAGATGTGGCAAGTTACCAGACAGAATGGCCAGAAGTGGTGGAGAAGAACCCTGATGAGATATGTATGATCTGGGTCGGGGTGAAAGAGTCAAAAATGAACCCCAAGCATGTGATGAAGCGGGAAGGTGCAGACACTATGTTTGCCGTTCAGAACTCCAAAATCCATGTACTGGAGGAAAGTCTCTACTGCAGACCTTCCCCTAGGCTTATCATGGGTTTGCAAAAACTCGGTTCCCTTCTTCATCCCACTATCTATCCCCAATATACAGGGGATGACCCTTTACTGAAATAGCACCTTCACGAAATGAAACGAAGAACTAAAAAAGCCGTACCTCTCAGATAACTCCTGAAGGTACGGCTTAGTGTATAGACAAAATTATTTTCGAGTAATAAATCCCCTGTTGATCATAGTGGAAGGAGCGTAGACTCCCGCGGGAGGAAGGGACAGGTAAGACCCCGCAACGGAGTGAGGAGGCTTACGGACCGCCCGCTGGAAAGCGAAGCTCCTGCAACGGAGATCAACTGTTCCAACAAATAACCTAAAATTAATCTATAGTTTATCAACAGGCTAAGCCGTACCTCTCAGATAACTCCTGAAGGTACGGCTTTTTCCATACTATTCTTCGTTGCCCCTGTATTGCTGTCGGAACACCTGCATGCTTTCCTCTTCATTCAATTGTACTAATTCTTCCTCGGTTAATGTTCCATCACCTTCTTTGATAACGTAAACATCAATGGTCTGCTTACCCCAATCATTGAAAACTTCATCTACTGTATCATAATAGAGGTCTATTTTATTCCCTTTGATTGCACCGCCAATGTCAGCGACCACCCCATACCCATATCCAGGAATGAAAAGAATGGTCCCTATCGGAAAAACATTGATATCCGCCGCAATGGTGGAATAAAGATCCCTTTTGACTTTAAGTCCTGAGTATGTAATCCCATAGCTTGGATCTCCAGGATTTTTACCTGTTGATTCATATCCTGCTGTATAACCCGTTGCGTGAACCGTATGTGTAGGATATTGATCCCAATCCAGTTCCTCAAGTGTTAACGGCCTCTCTATCGCTTCCTCTGCTGAAACCAATGTAGGCGTTGCAGATAAGAAATTCAGTTGTTTGAAATCCAGCCCCATTTTCTTAAGCAGGCCATCTTCTTCTTCGGCTTCTTGTCCATTAGTGGCATATATATTATTCTCTTTTAGCCAATTGTGAATGGTTGATGCTTCAACCCCTGATATGGATTGAAAGGTGACTGACAAAGCCAGTACAAAAAGTACCGCCATAGCAGACCTTCGGCATACCATTTTTATCATTTTCATGTGATTCACTCACACTCCTCTCACAAGATATTCCTTCCCTCTTTTCAGAAAAAGTATTCCTTTTTTGTGAGAATAGCGGATAAACCCCTTGAAAATCGTGAGTTTAACAGTAAAATCAAAGCTTAGGAAATAAGAAAAACCGGGCAAAAACCGCCCGGTCCTGATTAAAACATTTGATATCCATTTCTACGAAGCATCCTAATGACGACCCCGGAGCACAAAGCCCCCAAAAAGCCGCTGATAAGAATAGTGACATCTGCAACCTGTAATGATGCAATTTCAGAACCAAGTGTTGAAAAAGCCGTACCAGGCTGCCTAAAATAATCAATCAGCCTAACATCATCCTGGGCGATGATCCACACACAAACCAACGGGTAAATGATGGCCATAATCCAAGACATGCGCAATAGCATATTTAAAAGGAAACCAATTCCGAAGAAAAGTACAAAAAACAAAACTACTGATATAAGTAAAATTGGTATGTTCAATACCAAGCACCTCCATAACACATCTTTTCTTAGTGTACTGAAAGCGCTGATACGAGTCAATTACTTTTATGGCACAAACAAAAACACAAAGGCAATTGTCCTAAATACGTCATAATTGACCTATCATAGAACCAGCGCAATTGTGTTTGATCTACTCTTTATTTTCTACCGCTTCCTCCACAGCATGAACATGTTTCCGATCCGCCAAGCAGCAATTGAAAATATCCTTTACCAGAACAATACGGACAATCCTTTTTCTCTGTTTGCAGTTGATTTTTCATTCCTGATCCCTCCAGATGATTTTTCTAAAAACAGATTTAATTTAATTTTCTGATAATATATCATCTTTTAAGAGGAAAAGGAAAGGGACGAATTCGGCTGAAAAGAACGATGTAAGCGAATACATCTTATCCAATCTATTTATATCTTGTATTTTCTTAAATTTACAGAATTATTAGAAAAATAACTTATAAGAGCTATAGTTGAAGATCTGCCCTGGATCCATGGCATTCGTTTCTTTCAATAGAGACAGGTTTGTAAGCTTTGCACAATAGTTAATCAGCAAAGAAGATGCCGGATCACTTTCAAGTTCCTCTATCGATTTAAAGGCAGCATCAAGAAGCTCCCCTTCCTGATATTTCACACTATTGGTAAGTGGCGTACAAAGAAATAATAGCATATTGTCACTTATCTGTTCGTCAATGACACCACTTCTTACTCCAACAAGTCCTTCTACCACCACTTTTATCCCTGTCTCCTCCAATACTTCTCTCTTTACTGCCTCATCGGCTGTTTCATTGGACTCAACAAACCCTGCAGGGAAGGACCATTTTCCTTTCAGCCCACCATAGCTTTTCTTAACTACAAGCCATTTACCATCCTCATCTACTACAATGCCTGCAACAGCCAGCCAGACATTTTCTCTTTTTTTCATATGACCATCCCCCATTTTGGTTAGTTATTAAAGGCGAAACAGCAATAAAGTTACGAAAATAACCTTTTATAATGTAATGGTATCAGGAAAAAAGACAAAAAGAAAAGCCACACGCTGATAAACGTGCAGCTTTTCCAATATTATTTTATAAAACGTTAAATTTGCCCTTTTTCATCACCAGTCCTGCTCCACCAATCATGTAAAGAGCACGGTTATCAACCATTTTCTTCATGAAGGAAGCTTTGGATCCCCAGATTTTGCGACCGAACACTACACCGATTGCATCGTCTTCACCTAGAGAACAAACTGTTCCTTTAAGGTCTGGAGTGAAAGTTTGTAATTCGCCTTGGCCACGAACCAATACAGCCAAGTTCTTCGCACATACTTCCCCTTGCTGCATTGCGATTTGTGCAGTTGGAGGGTATGGACGGTTGATTTCTTCGTTGATGATAAGAGAACAGTCTCCAACGATGAATACATCCTCATGTCCAGGTGCGCGCAAGTAAGGATCTACTTTCACACGTCCACGCATGTTTTCAAACCCGGAATCTTCCACTAAGTGGTTTCCTCGGACACCAGCAGCCCAAACGACTGTACCAGCTTTGATTTCTTCCACTTCTTCTTCCTTTGAAACAATGATTCCCTCTTCTGTCGCTTCTTTGATCGCTGTACCAATTTTGAATTCCACGCCTTTACGTTCTAACGTATTTACCGCGTATTCAACTAGTTCAGGATCAAATCCAGGAAGAACAGTCGGTGCTGCTTCTACACACACAATGCGAACTTTTTCTTTCGGAATATCAAATTCTTGGCATAGCTCAGGAACGCGGTTGACAAGCTCTCCAAGGAACTCGATACCAGTGAAACCAGCTCCGCCTACAACAATTGTCAAGCGGTCGTCGCGACGGTGTGCTTCCGTGTTGTAAGTAGCAAATTGATACTCGATATGCTCACGGATTTTACGTGCAACATTCAAGTTTGCGATAGTGAATGCGTGCTCTTTCAAGCCTTTGATACCGAAAGTCTCTGCTTCATAACCAAGACCGACTACAAGGTAGTCATAAGAAACTTCTCCGCCCTTGGTTAATGCAACCGTCTTTGCTTCACGGTTAATTCCTGTAACCGTATCATGAAGGAAGTGTACCTTGCTGCGGTCGATCACATCGGAAATTTTGTAACGAGTGCGGTCAGCCGGCAATGTACCTGCAGACGCTTCATGTAACCATGTTGACTCATAATGATAGTCGTTTTTGTTAACTAAAGTAATATCAGCTTCATTGACACCAATCATTTTCTGAAGACGCACAGCTGTTACAAGACCACCGTAACCTGCACCTAAAATAACTATACTTGGCTTTTTCAAACGAATCACACCTTTTATATTGAGATTTTTTATAAAATAAATATGAAGACATGAAACAAATCTCACTTTACCTATTCTTACTATCCACTATAAAGATAAAAATATGAAAATTTATGATTGTGAAATACTTCACTAACACGGACGGCAAAAAAGTGCGAAATTTGTCACAAAGAAACTTAACCTATTTAACATCATATTCTTTTTCTGATATTTTTTCAAGACAAAATCGTAGTTTAAAAAGCTTTAAAATATTCGGAATAATAAGGTTTCAATCAGGATGGTAGCCCTTACATCAACGGAAAACTTTCCGCTTTCAGTTTATGTTCCCTTTTTTCCAAGGTTGAAAACAGAAATTGTGAGAAAATTATGCTATGATAAAGAAAGAAAGTAAACAATCGTTTTAGGGGGATAGGTACAAATGAGCGAAGAACAAAAAGTATTTGACATCACCATTATTGGTGGGGGACCAACAGGATTATTCACTGCATTTTACGGTGGTATGAGGCAGGCTAGCGTCAAAATCATTGAAAGTCTACCGCAATTAGGTGGTCAATTATCCGCGTTATACCCTGAAAAGTACATATATGATATCGCCGGGTTCCCAAAGATCCGTGCACAAGAATTAATCAACAATCTCAAAGAGCAAATGGCTAAATTCGAGCCAACTGTCTCACTGGAGCAATCTGTACAAACGCTCGAAAAAATGGGGGACGGCACTTTTAAAATTGTGACCGACAAAGAAACCCATTACTCTAAAGCGGTCATCATCACCGCAGGGAACGGTGCATTCCAACCACGTCGATTAGAGCTTGAAAATGCCATGGACTACGAAAACAAGAACATACACTACTTTGTAGATGATATGAACAAGTTTGCCGGTAAAAAGGTTGTCGTATTCGGCGGCGGTGATTCTGCAGTTGACTGGGCGCTTATGCTAGAACCGATTGCAGAAAAAGTGACACTTATACACCGCCGTGATAAGTTCCGGGCTCATGAGCACAGTGTAGAAAACTTGATGAATTCTAAGGTTGAAATAAAAACACCATACGTACCTGCTGAACTGATCGGAGACGACCATGCGATCAACCAGGTTGTCCTTGAGAAAGTAAAATCCGAAGAACGTGAAGTGTTGGAAGTGGATGATGTCATTGTCAACTACGGCTTTGTATCCTCTCTCGGTCCTATCAAGGATTGGGGACTTGAAATCGAAAAGAATTCCATTGTGGTCAATTCCAAAATGGAAACAAACATTTCCGGTATCTATGCAGCTGGCGATATTTGCACATACGAGGGCAAAGTTAAGCTGATTGCCTGCGGCTTTGGGGAAGCACCGACTGCCGTAAACAATGCCAAATCATATATCGATCCAAAAGCAAAAGTACAACCACTTCACAGTACTAGTCTATTCTAAATTGTATATGAATGTGCAGCCAACCCTTGGGAAACGGGGGTTGGTTTTTTTGTGTTATTTTTTCTCGTTCTTCTAATTTCCAGGCTCTTTTCTCAAAGATTGTTGCTATTTATGGATGAAAAGTCGGCAAGTGGACTTTTCATTGCTTATATAGTCTTGAATTTGCAAGCAGTATTCATAGCATAACAGGGAAAAGAGCACGATAGTAAGTAATATAACGGGCTGATTGGAAAATACGAAAAGCAACAAAGTATACGAAAACAGCCTATTTCTATGAAATCTGTAACCTCCTTCACCAGTTCTACGTCTAAATTTATAACAAAATCTAATGAGGTGATCAGCCATATGAAACTCTTTAAGGTTGCTTTCCTTTCCATTCTCCTCTATATCTTATCGCTGCCTTTCTATTCTTCAACAGGCTTAGCTTGTTCCTGCCTTCCACCCGGCACTCCACAAGAAGAGTTGGGGAAGATGGATGCCGTTTTCACAGGGAAAGTGTTAGAAGGTAAAGGGAAATTCAATAGTACAACAGAAGTAAAATTTAGTGTGTCTGAAACATGGAAAGGAGTGAACACGAAGGAAGTAGTTATTTACACGGCTATGGACTCGGCGGCATGTGGCGTTTACTTTGAAAAAGACAAGGAATACTTGGTCTATGCCCACTTGGAGGAAGGAAAATATACGACATATCTTTGCTCGAGAACAGCAGGGCTCACAAATGCTCAAGGTGACTTGAAGGAACTTGGCAAAGGCACTGTACCAGCAGAAACTGCCCAAGATTCTACTTCCTTCGCCAAAGAAAATGCTTTAATCGGAACTCTAGGTTTAGTGGTTGTGCTAGGGACATGTTTCTTCTACAGATGGAAAGTTACAAAATAAAATGCCAGTAGAAAAGCACCGTTCATTTTGAAAGGTGCTTTTTTCCGTTCTCGCCACATTACCACAAGACAACCAAATTACCGTCATCAAGTTTGATGAGAAAGCCATTGTTATCACCAAGTTCCACTCTAACTTCTTCGCCAGTCTCTACCACCTGATTAATCCCTTCCACTATACCAGGATACTGCGCCCAATATTCTGTAGAGAAATAATCAACTAACACATCCATATGAGCAAGTTCTGTCACAGCAACCCCTGTACTCATGGAAAGTAAAATACCATCTGAATCATGGTAGATCATAAAACCGTCTGATTCTGGGATTCCGTAAAGCTTGGCACCATACTTGCCTGCAACTTCTATGTGACTTGTAAACTTTTCGTCATCGATCTTATGGTAGGTATAGTCACCAATAGTTACTGTTTCAACTGATTGTTCCATGACTTCTTTATTCTCTATTGTTTCAGCCTCTGCAGGCTCTTGAGTAATATCTTCATTAGATTTCACATTTATTTCTGTTGTTAGGTCTTCTTCTTTATCAACCATTGTTTCTGTATGAGGCGCATTGATTGGAATTGACATTCGGACAGGTTGACTGAAAGGCTTTATTGAATGAAGTTGAAATGACTCACTTGCTTTTGTTTCAACTCCTTGACAAGATATGCCTATACTTGCAAATCCTATTGCAATAAACAGAACAGCTGCCATGCCCCTTTTTCCTCTCACTGTTACCACTCCCTCTTTTTCACCTACTTATATAGACGTAAAAAGAAGGGATTTGTTTCATATACTAGACATATTTACAAAGAAAAACCTCGGGTTCCCTAAGGTTATCCGAGGCTTTTCTTTAACTATTCTTATTTAACATTCTTCCGGCTTCCCTGCTTCCGTCGCTGTACGGAAGGAAGAACCACACCCACAGTTGGCGATGGCATTCGGGTTGTCGATGGTAAACCCGCCGCCCATCATGGATTGTTTAAAATCAATTTTTACATCCTGAAGAATCGGCTTGCTTTCAGCATCGATTAAAACCTTAATACCGTGCATTTCTAATTCGATGTCCTTTTCGCCTTTTTCTTCTTCAAAGCCCATACCATAAGAAAGACCGCTACATCCTCCACCTTTAACGCCTACACGTAAAAAGACGGATTCATCACCGTGTTCCTTCATCATATCTTTTATTTGAAAAGCTGCTGCTTCTGTAATTGTAATAATATCACTCATGCATTACACCTCCCAATGTATTCCCTGTTCCACTATTTTTATTATATCGCGAATCGGATGACTGCTCAAACTTACTGCTTTTATAGTATATGCAAGTGGAACAAGCGATTGTGCTTAATAGTAGAAAGTCCCTGTACAGATAACTTCGGCAGGTCCGCGCATTTTCACTGAACCTTCCTTCGTCCATGTGATAAAGAGGTCTCCTCCTGCGAGGTGAACAATTGTTTCCTTGTCACGTGCAGTTCTTTCATTAAGTACGGATGACACCACTGCCGCACAAGCCCCTGTGCCGCAAGCCTGCGTGATCCCAGACCCTCTCTCCCATACCCTGAAATGCAGCTCATCATCTGAGACAACCTCGACAAATTCTACATTAACCCCTTCAGGAAAGCGAGGGTCCTTTTCCACTACAGGACCAAGGGAAGTCAGAGGAGCATCCTTTATATCATCCAGATAAAAAATGACGTGTGGATTCCCCATGGACACTGTCGTTATTTCGTAGGTTGCTCCGTCCACTTCAAAAGGTTCGGCAATTAAAAATCCCTTTTCCTCTACAAGTATCGGTATTTCTCTTGTGGAGAGTTTCGGTTCTCCCATGTCGACTGTTACAGAGGTAACCTCCCCCTCTTCCACTTCTACTACAGCTTCTACCAGACCAGAAAGTGTTTCGATTTTAAAAATATCTGTGTGGACAATTCCATGCTCATATGCATATTTTGCAACACAGCGAAGCCCATTACCACAGTTTTTCCCTTCCGATCCGTCATTATTAAAGATTCGCATTTTTACTGGTGCCGAGTCCGATGGGCAAATCAAAATCATCCCATCTGATCCGATGCCTGTATGGATGTTGGCTACCTTGACGGCAAGTCCTTCCAACTCTTCTTCTTTTAATTTTTCCTCAAACATATTTACATATATATAATTGTTACCCAAACCGTGCATCTTGGTGAATTCAAAGGAGCGCATCTTTTCCTATTCCTCCAAAAATAAATTATTTATTCAAGTATAAATACATAAAGGAGTGAACACAATAGAAATATCCCCCGTTTTATATGAAAAACCCATGTATCGATTGCTTCTATTGGAAGCACGATAACATGGGTTTTTCTTGTTTATCTTTAAAAAAACCACCCGGCCAGTAAGCACGGGTGGCTAGCATCTTACATTTTAGAACAAGAACATACCTGCAATCGCAGCACTCAACAAGTTGGAAAGTGTACCTGCGATAATTGCACGGAAACCTAATCTTGCAATGTCAGGACGGCGGTTAGGAGCTAAGTTCCCAAGACCACCAAGTAAAATTGCCAAGGAAGAAAGGTTCGCGAATCCACAAAGTGCGAAAGAGATGACCGCAATGGACTTACCACTGAATATATCTAGTTGTGCAGAGAATGTAGAGTATGCAACGAACTCGTTCAGTACAAGTTTTTGACCGATCAAGTTACCTGCCGCTACCGCTTCACTCCAAGGAATACCGATAACGAACGCAAGTGGTGCGAATAGATAACCAAGGATAAAGTCTAAGGAGAAGTTTTCGGCACCGAACCATCCACCTACTCCACCAAGAATACCGTTGATAAGTGCAATTAACGCGATAAACGCAAGTAGCATCGCACCGACGTTCAATGCAAGTTTTAAACCATCAGATGCCCCGCGTGCAGCAGCATCGATGACGTTAGTCGCTCTTTCATCTTCTGATTCACCGATCTGTGCATTTGGATCTGTTTTTGGTTCCTCTGTTTCAGGAATAAGCATTTTTGCCATGATCAATCCACCAGGAGCAGCCATGAAACTTGCTGCCAACAGATACTCCAAAGGAATTCCAAGTGCTGCATAACCGAACAATACAGAACCTGCAACAGATGCAAGTCCCCCTGTCATGACGGCGAATAACTCAGACTTTGTCATTCCCGCAATGTAAGGACGAATTACTAATGGTGCTTCTGTTTGTCCAACGAAAATGTTGGCTGAAGCTGACAGGGATTCTGTCTTGCTTGTCCCTAAAAGTTTTGCAAGTCCGCCACCAAGGAATTTGATGACTATTTGCATAATACCAAGATAATAAAGAACAGAAATTAAAGCAGAGAAGAAAATGATAATCGTCAATACGTGGAACGCGAAAACAAACCCTGTAGCCTCTGACCCCGGGTTACCTAGTACAGGGCCAAAAAGGAATCCGATTCCTTCGTTAGCGTAGTTGATGATATTTTGAACCAGTTCAGTCAAACCAAGGAACATTTTTCGACCAAACTCCCACTTCAACACGATAAAAGCGAATAACAATTGAATTGCTAAACCGCCCACAATAGTGCGGACCTTGATCTTTCTTTTGTTTTCTGAAAGAAGGAATGCGATTACAAAAATAACGGCAATTCCCATTAACCCCCAAAGGATATTATTCATAAAATTCACCTCTATTAGAAATTTCTGCAAGTTGTTTGTCGTCAGACATCTAACTATCACATTAACACTTTACTACGAAATGAAAGCGTTTGAAAGAACTTTTTTCTGTTAAAATGTTACAACGTTTACAATACTGTTCACTTAACTATTTACTTTAAGATATATTCCCCAACTTTTTCAAAATAATGTATAGACAAGGAAAAAACTATCTTTATAAATGGGTATATTGATTCATTAAAGTTGTTACAAACATTATTTTATGGTACTTTTGTATTAAATTGTCGAGAAAGGGTGTTTAGATGGATCAATATTATAGTCGCGAAATAACTTGTGATAATTGCAATCATGCATATAATACAATAAAAATTAAATCCCGCTTTATCCGCCCCTTGACACACGATACGGATTTTTGTTCCACCTATCATTCTGAGGAGACAAACCCTCTTCTCTACTATGTATCCGTCTGCCCACAATGTGGATATGCCGTCACGGACGAATTCAGCAACAAATTAACAGCAGAATCGCATTCAGCAATCAGAACGAAGATTCAAAAACATTGGCAGTATAAAGACTATGGTATGATCAGATCTGTAAATACCGCCATTAATGCTTATAAGCTCGCGATATATTCTGGGATAATAAAAAAAGAAGCGGCAGTTGTCATGGCTGGCCTATACCTTCGACTTGCCTGGATTTATCGCACCGTCGAAAAGAATGCAACCCAGGAAAAGCGATTTCTAAAACTGGCAGTGGAACAATTTGAACTCTCCTATTCGACAGGGGATTTTGAAGACAAAGCTATGTCTGAAATAAAGCTTCTCTACTTAATAGGAGACATCCACAGCAGGCTTGGCAATGAGAGACAGGCCATTCGCTATTTTCAACTGGTCATACAGCATAAGAAGAAAGAAAAAGAAAAACTGCTTGTCGATAAAGCAAGAGACCGCTGGTATGAAATTCGTGCCGCTTCCAAGCTGCAGGCAACAAGCTAAAACTTCTCAAATTGCTATATATGGCTGAAAAGTGAGCAATTGGGCTTTTCCTTGGTTCCATAGTCTTGAAATTGCAAGCAGCATTCTTAGCTCAACAGGAAAAAAAGCACGACAATGCAAAAAAGTATTCATAACAACCTTGAAAAAAATGAGCAAGGAACCTAAAAAAGGTCCCTTGCTCATTTCAGTGTGTAGACAAATTTTTTTCGAGTAATAAATTCCCTGTTGATCGCAGTGGAAGGCGCGCAGACTCCAGCGCGGGAGGAAGGGACAAGTAAGACCCCGCAGGCGTAGCCGAGGAGGCTTACGGACCGCCCGCAGGAAAGCGAAGCGCCTGCAACGGAGATCAACTGTTCCACCAGATAACTTAACTAATTAATAGTTTGTCAACAGTCTAAAATGAGCAAGGAACCTAAAAAAGGTCCCTTGCTCATTTAATGTTAAAACATTGGATTTTCTTCCAAGTAAATATATATGTTGTCTACCAGCTGTTCTGGTGTTTCACCTGAGACGACATCACCGTTTACAAGAGCAAAAAGCGTATTAAAGCATTTTCCACAATAACCCAGACAGCCATATTCCACAATATCCAGATTTGGATCCTTCTCCAACACCACTCTCGCCTCTTGAGAACCACTGGCCAGATTGCTTATACAAAATTCGATAATCGGTTTCACATCATTCACCCCTCTATTGCACTTCCATGCTACCTTTTTTTCCTTAAAACGTCAATTTTCAAGTCTCTCATTTGTAGCAAATCCAGCTTGTGTAATGATAGGAGGCCCTGAACAATTTTCTGAAAGAATGTTGTTATTTTGTCATAATTTCGATATACTTTTAATGTTATTTTATTTAATCGTGTTATACATTTTGTCAAATGAAAGCGCAATTGTATCATAATATGCATGTTACTTCACATATATCTTATAAAGATTACTAGATTCCTACTATTATATTCCAAAAACGCCTTCCAATAGGTAAGCGTTAATTATATTCTTTTGACTTTACTAGCTTAAAAAGGGGTTTTAGCTGCTATGAAAAAACTTGTTGTGCTTGGCGCAGGGTATGGTGGAATGCGTATTTTACACCGTCTGCTTCCTAATCAATTACCATCAGATACTGAAATTGTACTAGTAGATAGGGCTCCCTATCATAGTTTAAAAACGGAATTTTATGCGTTGGCTGCGGGAACGATTTCAGACCATCATGTACGCGTCACTTTTCCGGAACATGAAAGGCTTTCCGTAAAATATGGGGAAGTTAAAAATGTGGATATGGAAGAGAAAGTGGTTCACTTTGAAGATCAGAGTACCCTTTCCTTTGATGATTTGATTATCGGCCTTGGCTGTGAGGATAAATATCATGACATCCCTGGTGCTGAAGAATACACTTACAGCATCCAGACCATCAACAAATCCCGAAAAGCATATCAGGCATTAAATGATTTAGCCGCCAACAAAGTGGTAGCCATCGTTGGGGGAGGCTTAAGCGGAGTGGAAATCGCAAGTGAGCTTCGTGAAAGCCGGCCAGATCTAACCATCAAATTATTTGACCGCGGGAAAATCATCCTATCAAGCTTCCCTGAAAGACTTAGCAAATATGTGCAAAACTGGTTTGAAACACATGGCGTCGAAGTAGTGAACGGATCTAACATCACACGCGTGGAGGAAAACACCCTCTATAACCACGACGAACCGGTTCATTGCGATGTTATCGTCTGGACAGCTGGAATCCAGCCGAATAAAGTAGTCCGAGACCTTGAAGTAGAGAAAGATGGACAAGGACGTGTCGTACTTACAAAGCAGCATAACATTCCAGGGCATGAGAACGTCTATGTTGTCGGAGACTGTGCAAGCCTTCCTCATGCTCCAAGCGCGCAGTTGGCGGAAGGACAAGCAGAACAGATTGTCCAGGTGTTATTAAAGCGCTGGAACGGCGAAACGCCCCCTGAAGAATTCCCTGCCATCAAGCTAAAAGGTGTACTTGGTTCACTTGGAAAAAAACACGGCTTCGGACTTGTTAACGACCGTCCGCTTACAGGCCGCGTTGCAAGGCTATTGAAATCCGGTATCCTTTGGATGTATAAATACCATAACGGCTAAAAAAAATCCCCGAGAGTCTTATGACTTTCGGGGTTCGTTTTATTTTGCCACATATCCATGCTTTTCCATTTCAATATAAATAGTTTTCAATTTCGGATTTCCTTCTCCCACTATCTCGTCTTCAATTACAACAACCGGATAGAACATATCCTCTTCCACGACTCTTGTGGCGAATTCTTTCTTTTCTTCGTCACATTCTTCTGTGTTGAAAATATCTATATAGGAGATGGTGAATTCCTGTTCTGGGAATTTCCTGGCCACGGCAGCTTCCAACCATTCACATGTTTCTTTCGATGATGGCAGGTTGACACAGCTTGGGCAAAGCACCTCTGCACCATAAACACAAATTTCTACCGTTTTCTTCATAAGGCGACTCCCCCAACTATTACAGCTTTTTCTTCATTTTAACGTAAAACGCTTACTTTTTCATGAAATTTATTTCGATTTCCTAAAAAGACCCAGTGCAGAGTCATAGATTTTTTTTTAGGTTTTCTTTATAATAGAATTATGTAAGGAAAGGAGCGATAACTTATGTCTAACCCGGAAATCAATGCGCAAGTTCAGGAAGTACTAGATAAATTACGTCCATTTCTTCTTCGTGACGGAGGGGACTGTGAATTAGTAGATGTGGAAGATGGAATTGTAAAATTGCGTCTTTTAGGTGCATGCGGTTCTTGCCCAAGTTCCACTATCACATTAAAAGCTGGTATCGAACGTGCATTACTTGAAGAAGTACCAGGCATCATCGAAGTAGAGCAAGTATTCTAATATAAGTTAAGAAAACCGGCAAGCGGCTATTATAGTCAGCTTGCCGGTTTTTTGGCTCTTTTTTCAAAGATTGTTGCTATTTACGGATGAAAAGTCGACAATTGGACTTTTCATTGCTTACATATCTTGAATTTGCAAGCAGTATTCATAGCACGATAGTAAATAATATAACGGGTTGATTGGAAAATACGAAAAGCAACAAAGTATGCGAAAACAGCCTTTAGTTATATGGAGGACACTTTACATAAATGATTGGAATGTACCTCGCTGCCTCCTTTACTTACCTGCAGCAGCTCCACTTTATGTTGCGGAAAATCAGCCGTAAGCGTACTGACTACCTTTCTTGCCTTCCCTTTTTCACAAAAGCAAATGACAGTGGGTCCTGCCCCGCTTATGGTTACACCAAACGCTCCAGCCTCCGCTGCCACTTCCTTCAATTTTTGAAATTCCGGGAACAGCTTTTGACGATACGGCTCATGGAAGATATCGCTTTCCATCATCTTACCGACAAGATCCCATTTCTTCAACATTAAGGCACCGAGCATGACATTTGCATGGCTGCTTCCGGCAACCGCATCACCAAATGCAAGTCTTTCGGGCAACAAACCCCGGGAGTCCTTAGTTTTCGCCTCAAAATCCGGGATGACCGCGACCATTTCCAGATCCTCCACCGGCAGCTTCACATATTCCCATTTTTCGTTTTGATAGGTGGAGACAACCAGCCCACCATAAAGGGAGGCAGCAACATTATCTGCATGCCCCTCAAATCTTGCTGCAAGCTGCAGCTTTTCGTCAGGGCACAGATTTTTGTTGCAAAGGACATTCATAATCTCTATTGCACCTACAATTGCCGCTGCACTGCTGCCAAGGCCTCTTGCTAAAGGAATATCACTCATGGTCAGGACATGTACAGGTGGAGCCTTCACTCCCCAAAGCTTTTGCAACTCCTGACAGACTGTCCAAAGGATGTTATCCTCTTTTTTTATAGAAAGTGGTGGTACACTAGTAAACTTCCATTCTTCTGCATGGTTGACGAAGAGGGTGACATACTTATTCACCGCCATTCCGATTGAATCAAAACCAGGTCCTAAATTGGCGGAGCTCCCAGGGACTTTTATGACAAAGCCGTCTCTGTATTCTTTCATACTGTGACACCTTCAAACGATTTTACAAGTAGTGAATAGTCGTTCGGGATCTGTTTCACGGTGACATTTGCATGGTTAGTTGCTGTGACAGGATCTTTCAATCCGTTCCCTGTCAGGACACATACCACCTGTTTCCCTTTGGGAATTTCACCTGATTTCAACTGTTTGATTACTCCGGCAACAGACGCGCTTGAAGCAGGTTCGGCAAAGACACCTTCCGTTTGCGCAAGGAGTTTATAGGCATACAGTATTTCTTCGTCTGTCACAAAATCGATTTTCCCGTTAGAATCTCGCTCTGCCTCGACGGCATATTCCCAACTCGCGGGATTTCCGATCCGAATGGCAGTGGCGATGGTTTCCGGATCCGGAATGACCCGTTTTTGGACAATCGCCGCTGCTCCCTCCGCCTCAAATCCTCTCATTTGAGGCAAACCTGAAGACTTTTCCAGATGATATTCTTGAAACCCTTTCCAATATGCAGTGATATTCCCTGCATTTCCAACAGGAAGAGCCAGGACATCCGGTGCCTTGCCAAGCTGGTCGCACACTTCAAACGCAGCGGTCTTCTGTCCTTCGATGCGATAGGGATTCAGAGAGTTGACCAATGTGATTGGTAGCTCTTGTGATAATTGGCGTACCATTTGCAGGGCCTCATCAAAATTTCCGTCCAAGGAGTAAATTTCAGCACCGTACATGACTGCCTGAGCAAGCTTGCCTTGTGCGATTTTCCCGTCCGGGATGACCACGATGCATTTCATCCCGGCTCTTGCCGCATAGGCCGCAGCAGATGCCGAAGTGTTGCCGGTTGAGGCACATACGACCGTCGTACTTCCTTCCTCTTTCGCCTTTGCTACAGCAAGGGCCATGCCCCGGTCCTTAAAGGAACCGGTCGGATTTGCCCCTTCCACTTTTACATGTAGCTCAAGCCCCAGCTTATCGGATAGCTTTTCTAGAAAAAGCAATGGTGTGTTCCCTTCTTGAAGGGATACGTTAGGTGTATGTTCATTTACTGGCAGGTAGTTGCTGTATTCCTTTACTAGACCTCTCCACATCATACGGCCACTTCTCCTTCCACCCGGTAGCTGCTCTTGATTTCTTTTACATACTTCATATCGGCAAGCTCTACCAGCAAGTCTTCATAACGCTGAAGGGAGGCATGATGCGTGACGACCACCACTTCTGCTAACGCTTCTTCCTTTAATGGAAGCTGCAAGATTTTCTCGAAGCTGACACCTTTTTGTGAAAATAGATTGGTAATATGGGAGAGTACCCCTACCTCATCTTCTACATGGACCCGAAGGAAATGCTTTGCTTGAACTTCTTCTTTATTCTTTAATGTCTTCTGGAATTGAGGGGATACCATGCTCTTTCCGTTCACACCAAGTCTCATATTCTTCATCACGCCAACCAGGTCCGACACGACCGCTGTTGCAGTTGGCAGGCTCCCTGCACCAGGTCCATAGAACATCGTTTCCCCTACTGCTTCCCCGTAGACATATACGGCATTATATTCATTCTGGACACTTGCCAATGGGTGTGCCTGTGGAAGAAGGGTCGGTTGAACGCTGACCTCCACCTTTTCCTTTTCACGATGGGCAATACCGATTAGCTTCATTGTGTAACCAAGCTTCTTGCTATAGTTTAAGTCATCCTCGGAAACGGCGCTGATTCCTTTCACCTCGACATCCTTGAGCTCTATATTCATGGAAAAACCCAGAGTTGAGAGGATCGCCATTTTCCGTGCTGCGTCGATACCTTCTACGTCAGCAGTCGGATCTGCTTCTGCAAACCCTAGCTCTTGTGCCTCTTTTAACACTTCTTCATAGGAGGAGCCTTCATTGTTCATCTTTGTAAGGATGAAATTAGTCGTCCCATTCACAATCCCCATCATTTTCGTGATTCTATCAGATGCAAGCCCGTCGACAAGGCCACGTAAAATCGGGATTCCCCCTGCCACACTTGCTTCATAGAATAAATCACAATTATTTTCCGCTGCCGCTGCCAGCAATTCTGAGCCATAGACAGCCATCAGGTCTTTATTGGCAGTGACTACATGCTTCTTATTATGAAGCGCCCTTAAAATATGATGGCGAGTCTCTTCGACCCCACCCATCACTTCGATCACCACGTCAATCTCAGGATCATCCAATACTTCCTCCGCATGCAGCGTCAACAATTCAGGATTCAAATCCACCAGCCGCTCCTTATGCAAATCCTTCACAAGCGCCTTCTTCACCCTCACCGGACACCCCACCTGATGCATCAACTTATCCTGATGACTCTCCACAATCTTCACAACCCCACAACCAACCGTACCCAACCCCAACAAACCAACCGAAATCACCTTCACTACACTTCACTCTCCTAAAGGGGGGTCTGACCCTCACCACTCTAAAGCATTAAAGAGGGGTCTGACCCCTTTTTTGTTTTGTCTTTTCTATATGCACATTTGTATTTATATAATGGACATTATAGTGGGGTTTTGGACGCTTGACAAGGGGGGATTTATGAGGTTTTTGGGTTGTAAGCGTTTACTACTCTGGGGGAGTAAAGGAAATTTATTTCTTTTAATTAGATGATTAAGATATTGTGTTCTTTTATGAAACTTTTTCCATCTGTTTTCGTACTAGAAGAGTGATGGGTGGTAAAATCACGATTCTTGCAATTACATACTGAAAGGAGCTACTAATGAATAATAAGAACATAATGACGATAGTGACCTTAATCTCTGCATTTTTGTTTAGTACGGTGATTGTCTTTGTTTCCCTCTCACCCTTGTCGGAGTTTGGTCCCAACGCAAATCAATTTAACTCATCGGGAATGTGGCTTTCGATTGCCATGATTGTATTTTTATATGCTGTCCCTTTAGTCATCTATCGTACAGGAGTAGGATGGATGAAATACTTGATGGCAGTTCTATGCTTCCTTGGACTATTCACAATGGTGGCCATCATGATCACTGCAACCATCATCGGTTTAACGTATGGAGCTATGTCCGCCTTCTACCCGCTTTTAGGCATGTGCGCTATATATTGTCTAGCAAATGCTGCATGGTATCTTGCAGCTTTTCCTAGAAACAAAGAGATAACCCCACATGTCAGTTCACCCTAGAAGAACATACCCTTAAACGACAAAAGCCGGATTTCAGCCACCACTTCCAGGTGGACTAAAATCCGGCTTGTTTCTAGTTATCTCACTTTCGTTTTCGGCTCTTTCCCATGCAGAACAGCCATAATATTATCACAGCATAATTTCATCATTGTCGTTCTCGTTTCCACACTTGCACTTCCAATGTGCGGGATGGCCACGACTTGTGGCATTTTCAACAGGGGATGCTCAGAGCCAATCGGTTCTTGGTAAAATACATCAAGCCCGGCTCCGGC
The DNA here is from genome assembly GCA_001648575.1 of Sutcliffiella horikoshii DSM 8719. Taxonomy (GTDB): domain Bacteria; phylum Bacillota; class Bacilli; order Bacillales; family Bacillaceae_I; genus Sutcliffiella_A; species Sutcliffiella_A horikoshii. The sequence continues at coordinate 83,291 of LQXN01000060.1, forward strand.
AATTTCGTTTTGCTGCAACGCCTCGATCAATTCCTCCTCGTCTACCACCTGTCCCCTTCCAACATTGATAAAAAAGGCTGACTTCTTCATCAGTTTGAAAGCATCCCGGTCAAACAGATGTCTTGTTGCTTCCGTTAATGGTGTCAGGCAAACGACAAAATCAGACTGCTCAAGCAATTGTTCAAAGCTACGATAAGATGCACCTAACTCCCTTTCCGCTTCCAAATGGCGATTTCTATTATGGTAAAGCACTTCCATGCCAAAGCCATTTGCACGCCTTGCCACTGCCTGCCCAATCTTGCCCATGCCAATAATTCCAATACTCTTGTGGTGAACATCTGCCCCAGCAAGCAAATAAGGGCTCCAGCTTTGCCATTGCCCCTCCTTTACATATTCCTGCGCTTCTGTAATCCTTCTTGCAGTAGCTAGCAATAAAGCAAAGGTCAGGTCTGCGGTTGTTTCCGTCAGCACATCCGGGGTGTTGCACACAATAACACCTGTTTCAGATGCTGCTTCCAAATCTATATTGTCATAGCCCACTGCAAGGTTTGCCACCACCTTGAGATTTCGCGAATGTGATAACAACTCTCTATCCACTTTATCCGAAAGCATCGTCAGCAGCGCATCCGCTTTTTGCGCTTCCTCTAGAAGCACTTCACGGGGTACCGCTTCACTCTCGCTGTTCCACATTTGCACATCGGCAATCTCCTTTAATGGAGCCAAAATTTCTTCTGATAGTTTTCTTGTAATAAATACATAAGGCCTTGTCATTTTCTTCTCTCCCTGCTTCATGTTGACTGGAATGATTGCTAGTTCAATTATTGTCATTTTATCACTCATGGCACTTCCGATACATACCTATATAGGGGAATCGCTTATTTTTTCACCCAGTCCAGGATTGGTATGCCATATGTTTTGGCAGGCACACCTGCTAGATCATAAAAATTTCCTAGGAGCTGTTCATAATAACTGGATGATCGCAAGACCCCTCTCATTCTGTCTTCATGCCATTTTTTATCCGCTACAGGTCCGCTTGTATAATAATCCTCCACACATTCTAAATAGTGGACCGGGAAAACAAGACGCGCGTATAGAAGTCGCCATGAGAAACTAGAAAGCGGGGAGACCTTTTCATAATCCTGCAAGAAAGTTTGTATTTTTCCGGGATTCATGTCACTGCCTTTTCGACATTCAGCCCTGATCCATTCAGACAAGTCTCTGCTGGCATGATCAAATATCCAATCTGTCGGAAGCTTCATCCATTGGTTCTGTTGCCAAGTGAGGTCTGTAAAGCGATGATGACATAGTGTTGCCGCATCATTTATCATCGGACTGTCATCAAGTTCAGTATCCACTAGATACTGAATTGCATTTTCCGTTAACCCTAAGTAATAAGGGAAAGATTCTACAAATTGGGTATCAAAAACATCTACCGGATTGCTTCTTACTTTTTCCCTGTAAAAGCTCTCCATCTGGTCGATCCTTTTCACCCATAAGTCCTTCCACTGTCCGATACGGTTTATGGCTGTCACTTTTGACGGGAAGCTTCTGGCATGGTAATGGAAGGTTGCCAATTCTTTACCGACGAAAAGTTGGTGAGAGTTATTGTTATAAGGCATCCTGAAAAGTGCTATTTTTTTCCCTTCTATATCAGTTATATAGGAATCACTTTTATTTTTGACGAAAGAACTAACATATATATCCTGGTGCGTGCGTATCATATAGTCACTTATCTTTTGAAGTTCATCTATTTCCTCCTCCTCCAAGTGACCAACAGGTACCATGATGTACAGTACCCGATTAGCCCAGAAAGCATCAAACTGCCGCACCCTTTGTTTTCTTTCCACCCTTAAATCAAAATGTTCATAAATATTCTGCTTCAACAAACATCCCCTCCTATTCCCTAGTACCAACTATATGAAGAAAACAAAGAAAACTTGTTAGAAAAGAACAAGCAAATGAACAAACCTAAACAAAAGCTATTATTTCTAACAAAAAAGGGAATAAAGGATAAAGAAAGAGGGAGATATGGGGGATATCCTCATTGCTCTAAAGCAATAAAGAGGGGTCTGACCCTCTCCGCTCTAAAGCGTTAAAGAGGGGTCTGACCCCTCAACTATATTATAGAAGATGGGTGAGCCGGATGAAGAATTTCGAGAGTATGGATGAGGTAGAGAGAAAGGCTAGAGCTTTGTTGGAGGAGCGCGGGGTGACGATGGATGATATTGCGGAGTTGGTGTATTTTTTGCAGTCGAAGTACCATCCTGCCCTTGAGCGTTCTGAGTGTTTGGAAAATGTGGATCGCGTCCTTTCTAAAAGAGAGGTTCAGAATACCGTTCTTACGGCGATAGAGTTGGACATATTAGCTGAAGAAGGAAAGATTCAAGAGCCGCTGCTGCGGATACTGCGTGATGATGAAGGCTTGTATGGAGTGGATGAGGTATTGGCATTATCTATTGTAAATGTATATGGCTCCATCGGCTTCACCAATTACGGGTATATTGACAAGCTTAAACCTGGAATACTTGAAAGCCTGAACGACAAAAGCTCCGGGAAGGTGCACACATTCCTTGATGATATCGTAGGGGCGATTGCCGCTGCAGCATCAAGCCGCTTGGCTCACAGAGCGGCAAATACAGAATAAGCAACAATAAAAACCAGGCTCTTGCTAAAACACTTGATAGCAAAAGCCTGGTTTTTTATATGAATATAAAAGTAACGCTTATATTTTACCGATCCACTCAGAAAGGGACTCAGCCGTATACGTAGGCTGTACTCCATATGTTTCAAGATGGGCCTTTGTTGTCACTCCTGTATGCACAAGCAACGTATCCATCCCGGCATTCATGCCTGCCTTGATATCTGTATTATAGTTATCCCCAACCATCAGTACCTCTTCACGGGGAATACCTAACACCTTCAAAGCCTGCTCCATGATCACCTTTTCCGGCTTCCCTATGAAAGTAGGTTGAGTTTCAGTGGAAACTGTCAATACGGACGTCAAAGAACCGTTCCCAGGCAAAAGTCCACGCTCAGTCGGAATGGCGATGTCACCGTTGGTAGAAATAAACCGGGCTCCATTGCGGATGTTGATGGTCCCAAGTGCAAGCTTCTCATAATTGATAGAACGATCAATTCCGCTTACGACCACGTCTGCCCCTTCTTCTACAAGTTCAAACCCTTTTTCGATCAGGGCCGTTCTAATTCCTTCTTCACCAATTACATAAATTTTCGCTTCAGGTTTATATTCATAAATATAATTTGCTGTTGCATTACTTGTCGTGAACACTTGCTCATCCAAAGTAGGTATGTCAAAATCCCTCAACTTCTGTGCCACCTGCAAGGGTGTGCGTGAGGAATTATTGGTTACAAATAAGTATGGTATTTTTTTATCAAATAATGCCTTTACAAAATGGCTTGCTTCTTCAATCTTTTCTTTTCCACGATACATTGTTCCATCTAAATCAATTAAATACCCTTGGTACTTTTTCATCTATCTTCACACTCCACTACTGTATCATCACTTCAATTAGTTTAAGCCTTATCCAACCAGTTCATGTTAGCACAATTTGCTAACGCATTAAAAGGAAAAAACATCGTATACGAGCAGGTATCCCCCTTGGCAGGACCGCTTCCCGATTGGCTGGGTTAGAGACACCTCGTCAAATTCATTCTGAGCACAACATACTTCCACCAACCTATAAGACAAAGCAAAAGAACGCCTCCTAATAAGAAAGCGTTCTCATATCAGTTCCTGAATGCGGAAACAGGCCCTAACTCATTTTCTAAATAACTGCGAACAGCCTCACAAAATTCCATTACCGGTTCCCTTACTTCTTCCAGGCACTTTTCCACTTCAATGTGATCAATCAGAAGATATTCCTGAACTAGTGTTTTCCGAAGGCGTACAAGCACTTTTAATTGCTTGGCCAAATCATCGGTTACCACTTTCTCATCCTCTAAAATATCTATGATGTCCTCATAGCTACCTGGATCGCGCATGATAAAGCCGTCAATCATTGCATTCCCCACATCCAGAATCCCTTCAATGACTGCTACCGCAATCCTCTCAAGGGCCACCTTTTCAATAGGGGAGCTCCATGTTTGTTGCTCTTTGTATATCGTGATATTTTTTTCAATATAATCCAAAGTTTGCCCGATTTTTTCCCTATCCACAAAGTACATATCCCTAACTCCTTTGTTTCGCTTTCTTTGTTGCTACTTCTTTTTGCTTACCATTATTTTATCACAAAAAAACGCACCATATATTGTCGGAAAAAAATATCTGCTAACAAGAAACCAATCGAATTTGTTATACTAGGAAAAGATGCACGGAGGAGGTTGTCCAAAATGGGAGAAAAATTCTTTTTATATGATGATACTGTAGAAACAAAAACCCGCTTTGTCAGTTTTATGGGTGAAAACAGCCGATTTGACTTGGCTATCGTGAAATCAGACCGTTATTATGGCAAAAGCCTTGTATTGGATATTCAAGGAAATCGCTTTGCTATTATCGGAAGCGATGACCTAGACGAGCCTGGTTACATTGAACATGCATACCAATTATCAGAAGAGGATGCAGCCGAATTGCGTTCATTTTTATATGAGGTAGTGTAAATCACAATTTTTATAAATAATCCCCGATTGTCTAGGTAAAACTAATTGTATTACTAGACTGAGGGGATGTTTTTTTATGTATGATAGAGAAAAAGATAAAGAAGAAGAACAGTATACGGATTTTTCCAACGTGGAAACCCAACAAAATTATCTGATTCCAGAAACTCTCCCAGAAGGTCCATATGGGTCTCCAAGAGGAAAAGACACACCCGTAGAAAACAAAAGCACTCCTTGGCGAGATGGCCAGCGTTATTATAGCGCCTTTAATTATGAAAATAAAAACCTCCACCAAAATATACCAAGGCAAGACCCTGGGGCCCATCCCACCCATGATGATGAAAATCGAAATGAGGAACCGCCTTATGGTGGATAATCCAGGTTTCATAAAACTTTGTTGAGTGTTCGCATTTAGTGATTGGAGAAACGAGCCTAATAAAAAAAATCCCATCAACCTTTACCATTAGGTCAATGGGATTTTAGTATGCTAACTCACTTCGCTTCTGCAGCAGGTTTCTTCACTTTTTTCAATACAAAGTAGGCACAACCAAAATTGCAATACTCCAAAATGTAATCAGGTAACGTACTGATTTTTGTGTCATGAGTGGACTTGTGGTTTTGATCCTCAAAAAAACCACGCAAACGCAGTTGATTGTAGCCCCAATCACCCACTATGTAATCATATTTATTTAATACATCGATATATCTTGCTCGGAAGGTTTCTTCGTTAAAACCATCCCGGTTTTCTTCCAAAAGTTCGTAGCAATGGTTTCCAATACAAATCATGATTCGATCCTCCATTTCTGCTCTTATTTACATTATAGACCATTCTCCATCAATTTCTAAGTCAAAATTTTTTTCAATGGGAAACCCTATCATCAAGGGGGTGTTTCCATTGAGGAAAACAATAAAAATTCTAGCACTTTGCAGTTTGGTTACAGCATCTATGACGGCATGTAACTTTGATCCAACACCACAGGAACGTCAGTCCAGAAATATGGTTTACGGGCGAGACGGCCAGCCGATGAACACCAACACCGGTCACCGTTACAATATGTATGATGCAAGAACTGACAACAATCATGATCGAACTCGATTTGGCTATATGCGTGATCAAGCAGAACCTGTAAGAAACTCACAGCGATATAATGAAAATATTGCTGCTGTGGACTATGGAGAAATTGCGAACATCATCAATAAAATGGTTGTACAATTGCCAAATATTGAGGACTCCGCAACTCTTGTGACAGATGAAGAGGTCCTGATTGCATATGACTCAAACAGTGATGACCGTGAAATGACGGCAGACCAAGTAAGCAAAACAGGTTTATCTATCGTTCCGCGTTATTATCATGTTTATATTTCCGATAACCCGGAGATGATACATGACATCGAACGCTTCCGTTCACTTGGCGTTTCAAGCCCAAGAGTGGATCAGATATTAGAAACAACCATCAAAGAAATGCTTAAGTCCCCTCAAGGGAAAAAGTTGAACAATGGTGAAAATGCAAATGGGGAAGCAGAAGGCGAAATGAACGAAGAAACCGAAAAAAGTGAATACGGTAAACAAATGAGAAACGAATAAATGATTAAAAAAGGTACAGATGCAAATATCTGTACCTTTCCCATTTATGCTTGTGCTTGTCTTGCTTTAGATGCTTCGTTTACTTGTTCATCCGCATGGTAGGAAGAACGGACAAGCGGACCTGCTTCACAATGGCTGAAGCCTTTAGTCATCGCGATTTCCTTCAGTTCGGCAAATTCATCCGGGTGATAATACTTCTGTACCTTGATGTGCTTCTTGGATGGTTGCAGATATTGGCCAATTGCCATGATGTCCACATTATTTGCACGTAGGTCCTCCATTGTTTCAATGATTTCCTCTTTTGTTTCCCCGAGTCCGATCATGATGCTTGATTTTGTGGGGATATCAGGTTGCAATTCTTTTGCACGACGTAAAAGTTCAAGGGAACGGTCATATGTCGCTCTTGCACGGACTCTAGGCGTCAGGGAGCGGACCGTTTCGATGTTGTGGTTAAGGATATCCGGTCTTGCTGCCATCAACATTTCAATATTCTCATATACCCCGCCCATATCAGATGGAAGGACCTCTATGGTAGTGAAAGGATTTTCACGGCGTACCGCTCTGATGGTTTCAGCAAAGATCCGGGCACCGCCATCTTTTAAATCGTCACGGGCGACTGCTGTGATTACAGCGTGTTTCAGGTTCATCAATTTCACGGATTCAGCTACACGTTCCGGCTCTTGCGTATCAAGTTCGGTTGGAAGCCCTGTTTTGACCGCACAGAAACGACAGGCTCTAGTACAGACTGCTCCAAGGATCATAAATGTTGCAGTACGTCTCACAGCCCAGCATTCATGAATATTTGGGCACTTTGCTTCTTCACAGACAGTATTCAAATTATTCTCTCTCATCAATTTCTTGAGACCAGTATAGTTTTCGTTTGTATTCAGCTTGATTTTCAACCAATCAGGTTTACGTATGTACTCTTCTTTTTTAGCCATATGCTCAACTCCAACTTGTCTTATTTCAAAGAATAATTATCTATATGTTTTTACTATTCTCACTAATCTTATAGGGAAAAATGACATGTTTCATCTGTCACTTTACCAAACATCCAAGGAAGAAACAAGTCCAAAACCTTCCACGGTAAGATGTCCGTCAATCTTCCATGAATTAGTATAAATGAAATAGAAAAAACTCACCAAACTAAACAGTAGGAAATGAAAGTAAAGAAAGGAGAGAGGTCTTGATACGACTATTCTTATGCGTCATAATTCTATTTGCTACTATACCAGATGATGCCTCTGCTGCCGAGAAAAGTTTAACCGATGAGCAGATTTATGCAAAAAGGCAGGAGCTATATACGAGAATGCAATCTTTTACGCAAATTCCGTGGCATTACTTTGCAGCAGTCGATCAATACGAAAGAAACGTCCGAAGAGTCAGAAGGGATATACCGAAAGCAAAAGGGGTAATCGGGATCTACTATAAGCCAGAGTTATGGGCAGGTCCACTGAACCCTGATGCACAGGATACCAATCCGTCTAGCATCCAATTCTTTGGCGGCTTGGGACTTGATGGCAACGGTGACGGGATAGCTGATTCCACGAATGATGAAGATGTGCTTTTTACATTTGCGTCTTATCTTAAGAACTATGGGACCAGTAAGGAAAATCTAAAAATTGCCCTTTGGGATTATTATCAACGGGATAAAACAGTCGGCCTGATCATGGGGCATTTAAAACTTTATAGCACATATGACACTTTAAAACTTGATTCGCATGCATTTCCTCTGCCAATACGTTCTAATTTCAGCTACCGCAACACATGGGGTGATGCAAGGGGATGGGGTGGCCGCAGAATGCATGAAGGGACCGATATTTTTGCAAGCTATGGTGTCCCTGTCCGCTCCACTTGTTATGGCATCATTGAAATCAAGGGGTGGAATAAGTTTGGCGGATGGAGACTTGGGATCCGTGATATCAATAATACGTATCATTATTTTGCCCACCTGAACGGCTTTGCCAAAGATCTAGAAGTAGGGCAGGTAGTAGAGCCCGGACAGATAGTCGGATCTGTTGGCAGTTCAGGATATGGCCCTCCCGGAACAGCTGGAAAGTTCCCCCCACATCTTCACTATGGGATGTATAAGGACAATGGATATACAGAATGGTCTTATGATCCATTTCCACACCTTAAATCATGGGAACGTATAGATCGCAAAAAACGCTAAAAAAGCTGTTGGCCTGGAATTTCTCCAAGCCAACAGCTTCCTCTATTTAAGCTTCCTTACTTTTTTTGATCGCCCATGCGATGCTTCCCGCAAGGCCGCCCCAAATGATGGCAATACCGACAACCATCATGATAATCGCGCTTGTATCCATTATTTATTGACCTCCTTTGATGAGGATGGAAGATCCAAGGTATCTTTTTTCCATTTTATTAGGGAGAAGGCAATACCTACGAGCAATGCAAGGACTGCCACAACTACACCATATTGGATGGTGAAGATACGAGGGTAACCTTCGTAAACCTCCGCGATGTTTGTACGGATCAAATCAATCATCATATATCCAAGTACAAGCGGTGTGATAACAGCCAATGACCAGGTCCACCAATGTCCTAAGAACCCTGTTAATTTAATATCGGAAATCTCATTCGCGTGGTTTCGTAATGATTTTAGCTGTCTTGCAAAGTATACGACAACGATTACTTGAACCAGACCAGCAAGTGCCACACCGAATTGGTTGATGAAGTAGTCAGCTACATCAAGGAAGTTCAACCCGCCTTGAGTGGCAAAAACCAATGAAATAATTGCAGATAAGCCTCCACCGAATGCTACTGCTTTAGTACGGGAAACCTTGAACTTATCCTGTACTCCAGCTACAAAAGTCTCCACAATCGATATCAAGGAAGATAATCCTGCCAGGACTAGCGATCCAAAGAAGAGGAAGCCAAACAGCTGGTTGAAAGCCGGAAATTCATTGATGATTTGCGGGAATACAACGAATGCCAGACCGACGCCCCCTGCTACCACTTCATCTACTCCAACCCCTTGTTGAACAGCCATGAAACCTAGGATACTGAATACCCCGATACCAGCCAGTAATTCAAAACCGGAGTTACTGAACCCTGTGATGAATGCATTATTTGTGATATCAGATTTCTTTGGCAGATAACTTGAATACGTAATCATGATCGCAAATGCGATTGATAGACTGAAGAATATTTGTCCATATGCCGCTACCCAAACCTTACCGTTAGCTATAGTGCTCCAGTCAGGTTTAAAGAATGCATTAAGACCAGTGCCTGCACCTTCTAAAGTCAGGGCACGGACTACGATGATCAAGAAAAGTACAACTAGTGCAGGGATGAATATTTTGTTTGCAACCTCTACACCCTTTTTAACACCCTTGAATAATACGCCTAGCGTTACCACCCAAACGATGATTAATGGCAATAATACAGAAGGAACCATACTTCCGAATTCACCAGGTGCTGATACCTGAAGATATTCTCCAATAAGGAATCCACCTGTGTCGTCCCCCCACTTCAAATTCAGTGAGAACACAGAGTAAGACATGGCCCAAGCGATGATGACGGCATAATAAGTAGAAATTACGAATGCGATACCAACTTGCCACCAGCCAAGCCATTCATACTTTTTGTTCATTCTTGCATAAGAAAGTGGTGCAGAACCGCGGTACTTATGACCCATTGTGAATTCAAGGATCAATAGCGGAATACCCGCTGTCAGAAGGGCGAATAAATATGGAACGAAGAAAGCCCCTCCTCCATTTTCATAAGCAGTTGCCGGAAAACGCCATATGTTCCCTAAACCGATGGCCGATCCAACCGCTGCCAAAATAAATCCTGCTCTTGTCCCCCATTGCGGCCGATTATCCATTCTCTCTCTCCCCCTATTTAGACTCTTTTTATTACCAAAAAATAGATTAAAGAGTCCAAATGTTTTATTTTTTCTGATTATTTAATATAATTTATACATAGTATAACTAGACTTTATGACTATGTCAAAACAAACTTTTACACTATATTAGTCGACATTACGTGACAATTCTCGACAATGCATTTTTATTCTATCAACATCACCCAACAGGCTAAATGCACTGATACATGAGAGTTTCATTATGAATATTTATTCATTTTGTTTTTCAAAATAAAAACACCTCTCTTTTTATCACTTAATAAAAAGTAGATAAAAAGGAGGTGTTCATTACTTTATTTGAAAAGTATTATGAGATTATTCAGCTGTTTTCAACGTTTTAAAACTAAAACCAATAACAACAAAAGCAACTAATACTACTAACAGTCCAAGTAATGCGCTTCCAGTCAGACCAAGCACAATGAAACCTGCAATCGCGACACCTGCACTAATTAGCGCATATGGAAGCTGTGTCAATACATGGTCAATATGATTACATCCTGCACCAGTGGAGGAAAGGATTGTTGTATCGGAAATTGGTGAACAATGATCTCCGAATACCGCCCCGGCCAATACTGCTGCAAGTACAGGTAATAAAATGGTTACATCTGTTGCCACTGCTATTTGACCTGCTATAGGAAGCAACAGCGTGAAAGTACCCCATGAAGTTCCTGTCGCAAGTGCTGTAAAACCTGCAATGACAAAAATGATTGCTGGCAAGAAAGCAATATTTATATTAGAGTTTTCCACTTGTTCGGCAATGTACGTTCCAGTACCCAAACCATCAATCAATCCGGCAATGGTCCATGCAAATAATAGAATATAGATGGCAGGCAGCATCGATTTTGTTCCTTCTTTCAACCCTTGCCCCACTACATTACTTGATACTCCACCTTTTGAAATTTGAGTGAAAAGTAAGACTAAGGAAACTACCAAAGCAAACAAACCACCATAGAATAATGCTGCAGATGGATCTGTGTTTTCAAAAATACCTAAGACAGTGATATCTCCTTCAATTGCAGAAGCACCGGTCCAAAGCATCGCTCCAATCACACCGACAAAAAGTGCGACAATCGGCCAAACAAGATTGCCAATTGTTCCTTTAGTGCTAGTAGGAAGTTCGTCTGATAGCTCTCCTGGCACTTCTTTTTCTGAATCGTATAATTCCCCAGTCTCCATTGCACGTTGCTCGTGCTTTCTCATTGGACCGATATTGAAGTTGAAATAACTTACAAGGAAAACCATGATAATTGCTGAGAATACGTATAAATTCATCGGAATGATTTGCATGAATGCACTAAATGCTGTTAAATCACTAATATTTTGTCTTACAATTACATCTGCCCCTATAATACCGATAATAACTGCACCCCAACTTGAAACAGGTGAGATGACACAAATCGGTGCAGATGTGGAATCGATCAAGTACGCTAATTTGGCACGTGATACCTTGTAGCGGTCCGTTATCGGTCTACTGATTTGACCCACTGCCAATGCGTTGAAATAATCATCGATAAAAATAACGATACCTAAAACAGCAGTTAAAAATTTCGAACCTCTTCTTGTCTTGATTTTTGTCTGTGCCCAGTCAGCAAAGGCCCTGCTGCCACCAGTGATAGAAATGAATGCAGTAATGATTCCTAAGATAATTAAGAACACAAGGATATAAATATTCCATAAGTTCAACTCTTTATCGTCTACCGAATAAAAAAGACCTAGTACCATATCCCAAATCAGCACAAACATTGTCACCGGATTGAAGTCAGCCAACATTAAAGCTGCAGCAAGAATACCTACTCCAAGTGAAAGCAATACTCTCCTGGTCAATATAACCATCAAGATTGCAAGCACTGGAGGAATCAAAGAATAAATTGTTCCTTCCATAACAAAAAAACCCCCATTAGTTGTAATATGCTTGACCGGATCAAACGGGTTACAACAATGGAAGGCGCTGAAAGAAAACAAAATAAAAAGTAATGATAGAAAATAACTATCATTACCTGTGTAATGTGTTATCCTCCATCCGATCAGTAGCCCTCCACTATAAAACCGTCCGTACCGGTCATAATGGCAGTGTTATCCTTATTCAAGATAACCCCAGCGATATAAGTTCGACAGCTTACATCACTTCGGCACAGCATCCTTTCTCCTACCATCTTTGGTGTCACCCTCCAGTAGTATTACTCTTATGCTATGCAGCCTCTACCTCATCGTATGATAAGGGAAGTATATTAATTTATGAATATACTATATCATATTTCCTATTTTAGGACAAAGGAAATATTTCTCGCTGCCTATCAACTTACAGCAGCTATATTATCTTGCCTGTCACAATCCACAATCGCCAGATTAAGGTGATCCTTTAGATTGATATCATACGGCTTTTCTAATTCCTCTCCTTCTTCTTCTACAATTCTAAGAATAGGTCGTTCCGTCAAATCTTTATTTTGCCCGATTACAAGTCCTTTTCTGCCATCATTTAAGGTAAGCATCAGACCGTACGGATAGATAGCAACGGATTTTCGGAAAGCTTCAATTATTTCAGGTTCATAAAGTGTTCCTGAGCCTGCATAAAGTATCTCTAAACCTTCATGCGGCAACATTGCACTGCGATAGACTCGATGGGAAGTAACTGCATCGAAAACATCCGCTACAGCAAGTATTTTCCCGAAAAGATGGATGTCATCCGTCTTGATCCCCCTCGGATAACCACTGCCATTAAGACGCTCATGATGTTGAAATGCACAATGGGCGACCATAAGCGGAATGGATTGCATGTTGCGGAGAATGTCGTAGCCGTATGTGGCATGTCTTTTCATCTCTGCAAACTCATCGCTAGAAAGTTTACCAGGCTTGAATAAGATATTATTTGGAACAAGCATCTTTCCAATATCGTGGAGAATACCGCCTAGCCCCAAGGTTTCCAAATCCTTCTGTGACAATCCTAGCTTCAGTCCAATGGACAGCGCATAAAGAGTCACATTAAGAGAATGGGTAAATACATAATTATCATGTACATAGACATCCGTCAACAAGGCGGAAACTTCATCGTTGGATTTCATATCTGTAAGCAGATGTTGAATTAGTGATTTTAAATCTTTGGATGATTCATCCATCACAAACCATTTACTTAATGCTTTTTCATGCTCCACTGATCTGAACATATCAGTGATGGTTTTTACTGCCTCATTCCGGACTTTATCCGATATGATAGTCGGAACTTCCATCCCGTTTGTCCGGGCATCTTTTATATATACATACGTAACATTTAATTGTTGCAGGCGTGAAATCATTCGTGAAGTGACAGAAATCCCCTCGCTCAACAGCACCCTGCCGGAATCATTATATATTGACCTGGCTAATTCCATTCCCGGTTTCATTGATCTTGTAGGTAATAGTCTCATAACTTCTCCTATCTTCACATTTCGACAAAATCTATATATTTCCTATTATAGTAAAAATTTATTAATAAAGCTTGGTAATTTTGAAAAAAGTTATGAAGAATTTTTAAACAAGGATAATAAACCGGATAGAAAGACAAAAGTACCACCCTTTGCGGTGGTACTTCAGTGTGTAGACAAAGCTCTTTTCGAGTTATAAATTCCCTGTTGATCGCAGTGGAAGGAGCGAAGACTCCTGCGGGAGGAAGGGACAGGTAAGACCCCGCAACGGAGTGAGGAGGCTTACGGACCGCCCGCTGGAAAGCGAAGCTCCTGCAATGGAGATCAACTGTTTTAACAAATAACCTAACTAATTTATAGTTTGTCAACAGTCTGAAGTACCACCCTTTACGGTGGTACTTTTATCAAAGTCGGCTTGTATGGATACTTACAGACTATATGAAAGGGTAAGTCTAGCAGTTAAAGCAGCCGCTTTATCCTCTTTTACAACATTTTCAATAATGCATCCTTCCCCGCCATGCCTACCGTAATACCTAAATTCTCTGCCTCATACGTAATGGATTCCAAAGGGGCCTCTATCAATTGCTCAATGGTTCGCACTCCAACTGCCCGCCCTGCAATAATTTTACGTTCCTTCAGCTTGGCATTCAACAAGCCAACATCCAGGGCACCACACATGATGTAACCCTTGTCACTGGTGACTGCCATAAAATTTGTTTTCGGTAATCGCACTGTAATCGCAGTAAACGTATGGCCTTCGATTGTAATTGGTGTCATTTCAATCATAGATTTTTGTCACGCTCCCTTCCCATAACAATTTATGTGATGTAATGGAAAGGGTGTGAAAAATAGGTTATTTTCCCGAAAAGGAATGTGCCAGTACATCCCGGAGGAGTTCTGGTAAAAAGAATTTCTTCTCCTTTGCCCGGATGATGCTTGGATACATCCTGCCAAATGTAAACATATCAATGGTTCCGACTGTAACCATATCGGAGGATTTCAAAAGTCTATCTCCTATATAAATAGCTGTGATCTGCACTGTGCCGTCAGAGATATGTTCTTGATCGAAGTGGACACCGTTGAATGCCATCTTGCCCATGACTTCCCCCCGGAAACCAAGTCCTTTGACCCGCAGCTGCTCCATTTCCGGATGGAGGGCTTGTTGTACCACCTCTCTGAGTTCCTCACCCGTCAAGGCGACTCGGCAAGGATTTATAGGATGGGGGCAGATTCGATGTAGCACTTCATGTGTAACATCCCCTTCTTCAAGACCGTCCAATAGAACCCCAGAATTGACCATCCCGATATCGGCCTGGCACCATTTCCGCAACCTAGCCGCAAGGAAATCGGGAAAAGCAGAAGGCGCAAACCATTCTACCGGTAATGGTTGTTCAATTCTACCGATCCTCTTATTCAGCGTCTGTTCTGCAGTTTGCTGCATTTCTTTTATCAAATCGACAATTTCCTTAGCTGGTTCATAGAGTTCCAACTTATGAAGTTTTGCAGTGGCTTCAACAAGTGACCTTGCTTCTCTATCATATATAAGGTCTACCTGACCGATATATTGTCCATATTTCCCTGCTCCGCAAATGAGCGTATCACCTATGAATCTTCCATCAGGTAACACATGATGGGTATGTCCCCCAAGAATCACATCTATTTCTGGAAACCTCCTTGCAAGCTCCTCATCATCCGATATACCAAGATGAGAGAGGACCACGATAATGTCAGCCTTTTCTTTTAATTCCGGAAGATATTTTTCCAAAATAGTATAAGGATCTTCTATTTTCCAGCCGAGCAAAGAGTAGAAATGCTGATAGAATACTGTCACACCGAAAAAAGCAACATTGATACCATCCATGTCTTTCACTTCATAAGGCTTCACCCATTGAGGATAGCCACCATCCTCTTCAAATAGATTGGCTGCCAGCACAGGGAATTCCGCTTCTTCATAGAGCTCCGATAGTCCTTGATGGTCAAGTGTAATCCCTTCATTATTTCCAAAAGTGACAAAGTCATAGCGAAGCTTGTTTAATAATGCCGTATTTGCTTTACCACCGGTAGCTTCCGTAATCGGATGGAAACGGTCCATATTATCACCTATATCGACAAGTGCCGAGGGATGTGTGGAAGCCTGTTCCTTCAAAAAAGCGGCCAACTTTGGGTAGGCGTCAAAATGACTGTGTATATCGTTTGTATGTAAAATTCTAATTTGCTGCACACCGGTTCTCTCCTCTAAAATAAATCTAATTGCTTCGGGGCCAAGCCCGTATACTCTAGTCCCAACAGGTCGATCATCTGCTTGGCATTCCCAGCAGCATGGCCACCAGAATTATTGTTGAATAGCATAAACACATTTTGGGATGACGAGGTAAGTTTCTCCAAGTTCTTTTTCCATCCCAACAGCTCTTCCTTGTTATAGTCATACAGATAGCGGACCTCCCGCCAGTCCTTCCCTGTTACAGACTTTGTCCAGCCATGAATGTTGCGGCCGTGCAGGCGTACAAGGGTATTGTCCGGATCTGTCGGGTGCAATACAGTCGGAATTGAACCAGTTCCTGCTTGCGGCTCATCACAGATGCTATGGATCCAGCCTTCCTCTTCCATAAACGTGAGTGTCCTGTCATGGTAGGCCGGCTGAAACCAGCTCTGGTTGCGAAATTCCAGTGCTACCTTTGTATCACCCATCTGTTCCTTGCACCATCTTAAATAGTCGACATTCTCCTTTTTGCATTCAAACCATGGGGGGAATTGAAATAGGACCATTGCCAACTTCCCTGCATTTTCGTATGGCATTAGAGATTCCTTAAAGGCTGTGAACATCAATTCTTTCGAGTCAAAAGGAATCTCCCCCCGTTGATGTCCAGTCATTCCTTGATATGCTTTCACTATGAATCGGAAGCTGTCAGGGGTACTCGCCACCCACTTTTCGACGTTCCTCGTCGGCTGGATGGCGTAAAAGGAAGCATCTACTTCCACTGAAGGGAAATGCGCCCCATATTCCTGTAACTTATCTTTTGCTGCCACTCCCGCAGTATATAACGAATCATGATCTCCCCAGCCTGTCACACCAACATAAATCATTCGTTTCACCTCATTTTTTTCATTTTATCATAACTGCCTGGAATATCTCATGTTTGTAGTGCAGGTTATGGGAGTAATTGGTATGATAAATATAGAATTTAATTTATGCGGAGGACTTATGAAAAACAAAATTGTTGTATTCGATTTACTATTTTACTTGGCTTTGCCTTATCTGATCTGGAAATTTGGACAGGAGCCATTAGGGGACTATTACGCCATCCTGCTCTCCACAGCTCCTGGATTCATTTACACTATTATCCGATTTGCGGTAGAGAGGCAATTTAATGTGACCGGCATGTTCATCATGGTTTCCCTCTTCATAAGTACTTTGGTGGATATCCTCTCAGGTGATGCATTCACCATGCTGCAAAACTCGGTATATGTGTCAGCTGGATTCGGTTTATTTATACTGGGAACCATGCTTGTAAGGAAGCCATTGGCATTATACTTTGGAGCTGATATTGCCTATTTGCAGGGGCAAAAGCGCGAGGACAGTTTAAAGCTTTATCGTCAAAAGAACATTCTTCCTGCCTTTTATTTCATTACTGCCATATTTGCCCTCCGGGGACTTTTCGGTGCAGGGTTGAAGTACTATCTCATAGGAGTTTATGGAGTGCAGGGGTATGACAGGATCCTGTTCTTCATGAAGGTGAATGGCTGGGTGTTTGGTGCATTGATTGCTGCAGGTTTCATTTATTCCAGTTTGAAAATCAATGAGCATCTGGAGAGCACGAAAATTGTGGATACAAAGGATAACAATGTTGCAGGGTAAATACGTTTAAAACATTGGAATGTAAAAATGCCTGCAGTGGATTCCATCGGTGCAGGCATTCTTAAAAGGCACAAAACATTAACTATTGTCATGACTCCTTACCAGAAGGCATCTTTAGATTCCCTTCATTCTGTATATTAATTTTAATATCTTGTTTAAAGACTAATTCTGGATAATACTTCGACCGCCATCCTTTTAGTTCCTTTCTGGATATCTCTTTCCTGAAGAATTGACCGATTCCAAGGATATCCGCTTCCCTGGACTGGATTTTCGAAAACATTATTTCGTACCTTTCCTGTAGTAAAGCAGTCAATGACTTCTTTATTTCTTCACTTGAAGCCTCTTCCCTTGTTTCCAATACCATAACATTCAACTGTAGTGTGGAATGAAAATATGGCCTGCCGTTTACCATTTTACTCTCATGATTCATTCTGTTTCCTAAAATCATGACACTTCCTTCATCCAACACTTCAATTTTCCCTTGATTGCTTTCATCATTAAATGCGTTGTATAGCAATGTTTCATTGGTGTCTAACACATCCACCATTTTACCGTTCTTTATGACTGCCCCACCGACAAATTCACAGATAGAATCATTATCTTTGCTTATCATGGCAATGGAAACGTCTTTCGTATAGGAATGGATGCTATGATAGACTTGCCATACCCTTGTAAGCGGGATTTGCGGATTCCACCCGGCATTCTTTTCAAAAAAATCCAAGAGCACCGTTTCTTCAGCATGTTCCTGGTTCTCCAAAGCAGAAAAGAAATTTTCTATATCATTCTGACTTATAGCAAGCAGCGCTTTGGAAGGAACATCCCTTGACCTCATGAAACCGGAAATTAAATCTTTCATTCCTTCCTCAGCCAATTTTCTATCGACAACGATTACTTTTGTATGCAAAAGGTCGATGTCGCTCTCCAAATTTGCACTCATTTTATCAATAATTTGGTTGATTGTGCTGCCAGTCTCACTCACGATAGTCGTTTGCATTACTCCCCCTGTTGTTTTTGGTATCTGCAAAAACAACTTATAATCCTCTTGATTCTTGGTGATACCTAAAACCACTGGCATCATCCTATGGTTTATATCCTTATTATCCCAGCAACCGGTCAGGCCAAGAATAAACACTAGCGATAAACAAAGTCCCAACTTTCTAGACACCATGCTCCCCCCCTTTTTTTGACAGCAACCCAATGCACAACAATGATATAGGTACAGTTATAAGGACATAAAATCTCAAAAAGGTATTCCAGCTAAAAAGCATTTCAACATCACTCCAGTTAGGAATGAACAGGCAGGTTATAAAAATGGAACACGTAAAAAAGATAACAAGGAAAGATGGCCTTGCAACAGGAATAAAGGTATGGGCGATTCTTACAGCTTTCCACATTACTAAAGAAAGGAACAACATGATGAACGTTATTAAACTCAATAAGAAAAAAATCGTGACACGATCAAACATTAACCAAGTTATGTTTATAGCATCCAAAGTCATTACAAAAGGAAAGAAAAAAGTCGATGAAGTAGCCTGCCCATAAGTCAGGATCGGAACATAGACAGATAGGAAGAAGCTAGGGACAACTAAAGCTATTGCCAGAAAAACTTTCTTTTTCTGATAAGAGAAGTAGGGTTGTACAAAACCGAGGAACAAGTAGCCACCTCCAATGGCAAAAAAACTATTGAGAAAATCCTGCTTTTTGATGAAGGAAAAGTCAGAATTCCAAACAGGATAGATGTAATTCCAATCAACATTTTGAAAGGAGAACACCATGACAAAGATTATAAGAGGTAAAAATAGATAGGCAATCACAATCCCAGTCCTAAAGATCGTTTCTACTCCTTTAATGGCCATATAACATGTGATGACCAATAGTAAAAGCATGATGGCCCAGAGCGGGGTATTAGATAAAAATACAATGGTGATGATTTCAGAATAGGCGCGGATCGAAATGATGATTGCCATTATGAAATATGCAAAAATCGGGAGAAGGAAGAATATCTTTAATAATGTGCCTGCTTTTGCTTTCGTATAAATCTGGATGATATCCTTGCCAGGAAAAAATGATAGCCCCTTCAAGTACAGACAGACAACCAAGATATGAAACAATACTCCTGTAAAGATTGGTATCCAATGCGCCTCATCCGTACTACTTATGATATTTGCAGGGTAAAGAAAGAAGATCAACCCCATATGAGTCAACAAATAAATACAAACTACTTGCCAGCTTTTATCCACTGCTTGTACCACCCTTTGAAAAATTCATATTAAAGTAGGGCACCCCGAGTGTTTTTATACTTGCAAAGTATCCACAAATAAGGAACACTCCTGCCATGATACCAAAAACACCGAATATAGATGCCAAGATCAAGATCGTATACTTCAACATCCTGATGGTAATTAAGTTTTGATAACCGATAACGGTTGCATTCGCAATGGTCGTTGCCGCTAACACAATGATAAGAAGATTGCTCACCAACTTTGCATCCACTGCAGCTTGACCAAGGATGATTCCACCTACCATGGTAATGGTAGGACCGATACTTTTGGGCAGGCGGATACTTGCTTCTACGATTAACTCTAAAATTATCAGCATGAGGATAATTTCCACTAAAGCAGGATATGGAACACCATTTCGGCTTTCGGCAATAGATAAAGCCAATTCTATCCTTAAGACCTCCGGATTGACTGCAACCAGAGCAACATATAATCCAGGTGCAATCAAGGCAATCATCACACCGATAAATCTTAATAATCGAATGGAAATCGTAATCGGCATAGGGAAGTTATTATCATTTTCCAGAATAAAAATATCCCAAAAAGTACTGGGCAAAATATAAGCAAACGGAAAACCATCGACAAAAACAACCACTCTCCCCTTCAACACACAACTAGCCGCTTGTTGGGGTATTTCTGTTGCATGAATCCTACCTACTGTACTCCAAGGCGATAGCTTCAAAACTTTCATTAAATCCTGGATAGAATGCAAATCCGTATCAGATCCATTCCCCAGCAATTCTACTGTCTTATGTAAAAGTTTTTCATCTACACTTGCGGCATCATAGCTTATGGAAACATTCTTCTTCTGTCTCTTTCCTATCAAAAAATCTTTCACACGCAGTTGATCAGATACTAATCTTTTTCTGAGAATACCAATGTTCACGAGCCTTTCTTCATTGAAAGAATTTAACGGACCTTGCAAAACACTGCCATTCGTAGGCTGTTCAACCGATCTGCTCAACGGCATTCTGATCGGTTCAATACTAAGCATGAAATCTTGATAATCCTCAAAAAATAAGATTAATTCACCTTCTAAAATTGTTGTGATGATTTCATGCTCCTTTGTCATCCTTTTCCCATTACTGACCAAGTAATCCAGCACTTCCTTTTGCATGAGTGCTGCAGTTGTCACATGTTTTTCAATTAATTCCATTGATTTCGCTGTGTCAATTAAACTCCGTACACCGATAACCCCAAAACGAATCTGGTCGAATTTTTCTTCAATAATAAAGAAATCGTCATTATCACCTAATTTATCCTTTAAGGAGCTTAATAGAGAGCCCATATCAATGCTTCCTTTCATCTATATGATTATTTAGAATTACATTTTTTTATCTTATTAGTGTTACCCTGGCGGATTAAAATATGTAGAAGGATCGTTTCTCATGAAAAGTAATAAATATCTTTAATACATTAAAAATTTATTGTTTATCAATATATTTTATGTTAAATTCAATAAATAGCCACAGTGATCTGTGCAGTAAATTAATAAATTAAGTGAGGTGCGACTATGCTCCGTGAAACAATTTTTTTAAAGCTTGCTGTTTTACTTATCGGGACCCCTGTCCTTGCTTTATGCATATTCTGGCTCCCCTGGTTTTCTCGGGAAGCAGCAGAACAATATCCAAAACTGGCATTTTTGCAATATCCGTTTTTAATTGGTGTTTATATAACCGCCATTGCGTTTTTCATGGCTCTATATCAAGCATTGAAGCTGTTAAGCTATATTGATAAAAACAATGCATTTTCCGATCTGTCTGTAAAAGCGTTAAAAACAATCAAATATTGTGCAATAATCATCAGTGGCTTATACGTTGTATTTCTCCCGCTCTTCTACTTCATCGGTGAGATCGACGATGCCCCTGGTATCATCGTACTTGGCTTGGTCATTATTTTTGCTTCTGCAGTGATTGCCGTCTTTGCAGCGGTTCTCCAAAAGCTTTTGAAAAATGCCATTGAAATAAAATCAGAAAATGATTTAACGGTCTGAGGTGAAAACATGGCGATTATAATAAATGTTGATGTAATGTTAGCAAAACGGAAAATGAGTGTTACCGAACTATCTGATAGAGTAGGCATCACGATGGCAAATCTGTCTATTTTAAAAAATGGGAAAGCAAAGGCCATTCGTTTCTCGACTTTAGAGGGCATATGTAAGGCGTTGGATTGCCAGCCCGGAGACATTCTAGAATATAGTAGCGATGATGAGGAAATTCAAAATGGCTAGGGGCATGGAGCTTGAGTCAGGGATAAAAAAGAAGGAATCTTCCATGGTTGATGCTTTTAAACAACTTGTACGGTTTGGCTGGCAACAAGCACTTTCCTGTGTGTTTCCTGTCGTCATATTTGCCTCTCTGGCTTTGACACAAGTAATCCCCCTTCCCTTTTTACCACGATATGATTGGCTTTTGCTCATCTGTATTTTGATGCAATGGTGGATGTTACGATCTGGACTTGAAACCCGTGATGAACTAAAAGTCATCACCTTGTTCCACCTTATTGGCCTGGCTCTTGAAATCTTCAAGGTGCACATGGGATCATGGTCTTATCCAGAGGAAGGTTACTCCAAGGTGTTTGGAGTTCCTTTATATAGCGGATTCATGTATGCAAGTGTTGCAAGTTATCTTTGTCAGGCATGGAGAAGAATGAATGTCGAATTAATCGATTGGCCACCATTTTGGGCAGTGGTTTCGCTTGCTACGGCCATCTATCTTAATTTCTTCACCCATCATTATTTGATTGATATAAGATGGTGGTTATCTGCATTAGTCATTATCCTGTTTTGGAAATCTTGGGTCATTTATGAGGTTGGCGGGATTCGTTATCGTATGCCTATCGCACTTTCCTTTGTGCTCATTGGTTTTTTCATCTGGGTTGCAGAGAATATCGCCACATTTTTCGGTGCTTGGGAATATCCGAATCAAACAGAAGCATGGAGCCTAGTCCATTTAGGAAAGGTAAGTTCCTGGCTTTTATTGGTGATCGTAAGCTTTCTCATTGTTGCGACGTTGAAAAGGGTTAAGGGGAAGAAGTTTTAAGGAGTATGGAAATAAACATTATAGGTGAAAAGAGCTTTGGTACAGACTGATACCAAGGCTTTTATTATTTTAGCTGACAGTAACATTAGTTCAAACTATTGCGACCCTACAACTACAATTTGTAAATTGAAATATTATAAAGCAAAACATCATTAATCTGACCATAGTTCACTAACCGTTACAAAACGATATCCTTCACTCTGCAGTTTCGGAATCAAGATTTCCACTGCTTCTATTGTTTCCATCCTGTTTCCACCACCATCATGTAAAAGTATGACATCTCCTGGGTGTATATTTTTCATAATGTGATTTGCTATATTGGAAGCACTTTTACTATCCCAATCCCTGGGATCCTGGTGCCATGACCATAATAGTACCTTGTGCTCCAAACCGACGGCCGAATCAATAATATCTTGAGAGAAATATCCCCCCACCGGACGAAAGAATCTAGGTCTATTCCCTGTTTCTAATAAAAGAATGTTATTTGTTTTTTCAATTTCCTCCACCATTCTTTCAGGTTTAATAGTAGTATCATAGGAATGAGAAAACGTATGATTTCCGATTTCATGAGAACCCATGACAATATTTTTGATAATATCAGGATTTTTCTCTACATTGCTTCCAACCACAAAAAATGTCGCTTTTGCATCATACTTTTCTAGAATATCCAGAAGTATAGGAGTATAGACTGGGTGTGGCCCATCATCAAAGGTTAGCGCCACAATTTTCTCCTGTGTATTGACTTCCCATAATACCTGACCAGTTTTCTCATATTCACTTCTTGTTTTAGTTTCTGCAAATGCAGTTACTTGTAAAAGAATAGAAGTAAATAATAAAAAGAGCGTCATTAATACAAATCTTTTTAGAAGTGTTAACATGTGACTTACCCCCTTTATAAATCCCTTTCTATTTATCTTCCCCATAATGATATGAAATATTTTACAATATCTACTTTTTCCTGATAAGCCGTGCAAGTCAGTGAAGAGTTTTACCGAGAGGATTTATCTAAGATTGCTGAAATTCCGGAATAAAAAATCCGGTTTATGGTATAACTCGAAAATATCTTTGTCTACACATAGAAAAAAAACAGAAGGTGAACTTTTTGAGTTCACCTTCTGCTTTTTTGTAAAGCTATATCAATTATAAATGGGATTTACCCAATAGAACCTTCCATCTCGAACTTGATCAGACGGTTCATTTCTACTGCGTATTCCATTGGTAGTTCTTTTGTGAATGGCTCGATGAAGCCCATTACGATCATTTCTGTTGCTTCTTCTTCAGAAAGGCCACGGCTCATCAGATAGAACAGTTGCTCTTCAGATACTTTGGATACCTTTGCTTCATGCTCAAGAGAAACGTTGTCATTGAACACTTCGTTATAAGGAATTGTATCAGAAGTAGACTGGTTATCCATGATTAACGTGTCACACTCGATGTTGGAGCGCGCGCCGGAAGCTTTTTTACCAAAGTGTACGATTCCACGGTATGTTACTTTACCACCTTGCTTGGAGATGGATTTAGAAACGATTGTGGAAGACGTGTTTGGTGCAAGGTGGATCATCTTCGCACCTGCATCCTGGTGTTGGCCTTTACCAGCTAATGCGATGGAAAGAGTCATACCACGAGCTCCTTCACCTTTAAGGATGACCGCTGGGTATTTCATCGTTAATTTGGAACCGATGTTACCATCAATCCATTCCATTGTTGCATTCGCTTCACACACTGCACGCTTCGTAACTAGGTTGTATACGTTGTTCGCCCAGTTTTGAATTGTCGTGTAACGGCAGTAAGCATCTTTCTTGATGATGATTTCTACTACCGCACTGTGAAGGGAGTTTGTTGTGTAAACAGGTGCTGTACAGCCTTCTACATAGTGTACATGTGCGCCTTCGTCTACGATGATAAGCGTACGCTCGAATTGACCCATGTTCTCAGAGTTGATTCGGAAGTATGCCTGTAGTGGAGTTTCCACTTTTACACCTTTAGGAACGTAGATGAAAGATCCACCAGACCATACTGCTGAGTTCAGTGCAGAGAACTTGTTGTCAGTAGGTGGTATTACTTTCGCGAAATGCTCACGGAAGATGTCTTCGTTTTCTTTTAAGGCTGTATCCGTGTCTTTAAACACGACACCCAGATCTTCTAAGTCTTCTTGCATGTTGTGGTATACAACTTCAGATTCATACTGAGCAGATACACCTGCAAGATATTTTTGTTCCGCTTCAGGGATACCTAATTTGTCAAACGTCTGCTTGATCTCTTCAGGTACTTCATCCCAAGAACGCTCAGACTTCTCAGATGGCTTTACGTAGTACGTAATTTCATCAAAGTTCAAGCTGTTCAAGTCGCCGCCCCATTGTGGCATTGGCATGTTATAGAAATGTTCTAATGATTTAAGACGGAAATCCAGCATCCATTGAGGCTCTTCCTTCATACGAGAGATTTCTTCAACGATCTCTTTCGTAAGACCACGGCCGGAACGGAAAATGGAAACGTCTTTGTCCTTAAAACCATACTTGTAATCGCCGATTTCAGGCATTTTTTTAGCCATTTTATTCCCTCCATTCAAGAGGTGAGCAACAGTTGGGCTGCATGAGCCCACTATCACTCCCTATCTTGCCTTGCTTATTCCGATTTGACTCCCTTTTCCATGGCTTTCCATGCAAGAGTGGCACATTTGATACGCGCCGGGAACTTCGCTACACCTTGGAGTGCTTCGATATCCCCTAAGTCCATCGTTTCGTCGTCATATTCTTTGCCTAACATCATATCATAAAAGATTTGCGATAGCTCCAGCGCTTTTTCCACTTCTACCCCTTTTACCGCTTGGGTCATCATGGATGCAGAGGCCATGGAAATGGAACATCCCTCGCCATCGAACTTTGCATCCGCCACTTTTCCATCTTCTACTTGAAGTGTCAAATGGATACGGTCACCGCATGTAGGGTTATTCATGTCGACGGTAATGCTGTCAGACTCGATTGTCCCTTTGTTGCGCGGATTTTTATAATGATCCATAATCACTTGACGATAGAGAGTATCTAAATTGTTAAAAGACATTGCTAAAGTACTCCTTTGTTTTCACTAATGATGCTACTAGCTTATCAATTTCTTCCTCTGTGTTATACAGGTAAAAACTAGCACGTGCGGTGGAAGAAACATTCAGATACTTCATTAATGGCTGTGCACAGTGATGTCCTGCACGAACAGCGATTCCTTCTGCATCCAACACTGTAGCTACATCATGGGGATGTACGTCTTCTATATTGAATGTAACAAGTCCCGCTCTGTTTTGTGGACCGTAAATCGTGATACCTTCAATTTCAGACATGCGGTTCATCGCATATTCTGCAAGCTTATGCTCATGGGCAAGGACATTGTCCATCCCCACCTGCTCGAGGAAGTCAATTGCTGCTCCAAGTCCGATCGCACCCGCAATGATCGGGGTACCTCCTTCAAACTTCCAAGGCAGCTCCTTCCAAGTGGATTCCTGCAGTCCTACAAAGTCGATCATTTCTCCGCCAAATTCAATCGGCTCCATGTTCTCAAGCAAGTGCTTTTTCCCGTAAAGGGCACCAATTCCGGTTGGACCACCCATTTTATGACCGGATAACGCGAAGAAATCGCAATCCATATCCTGTACATCCACTTTCATGTGTGGAGTACTCTGGGCACCGTCAACCACCATGATTGCGCCATTTCGATGGGCAATTTCGGCGATCTCTTTGATCGGATTGATGGTCCCCAATACGTTAGAAACCTGCATGATAGAGACAACTTTCGTGTTTTCTGTGATGGTAGCTTCCACATCTGCCAAGGAAAGACTGCCGTCCTCTGTCAAAGGGATATATTTCAAAGTGGCGCCAGTTGCTTTTGCAGCCTGCTGCCACGGAATGATATTACTATGGTGCTCCATGTAAGTGATAACTATTTCGTCGCCTTCCTTAAGGTTGGGACGGGCATAGCTTCCAGCTACAAGGTTCAGAGCGGTCGTAGTACCACGGGTGAAGACAATCTCTTCCCTGTGGGCAGCATTGATAAAGTTCTTAACTTTATCACGGGCTCCTTCATAACCGTCTGTCGCTCTTGTACCAAGTGTATGAACTCCACGGTGTACATTGGAATTATACCCTTTATAGTACTTCTCCAACGCCTCAATTACCGCAAGCGGCTTTTGAGATGTAGCAGCACTATCCAGATACACAAGCGGATTTCCATTGACCTCTTGATGCAAAATCGGAAACTGCTGACGTATCTCCTGGATATTCATTACTTCACTTTCCTTTCAATTACGTCAATCAATTGGTTTTTAACCGACTCGATTGGCAATTGATTTACTACTGGTGCCAAGAATCCGTGGATTACTAAGCGCTCCGCTTCTTTCTTGGAAATTCCGCGGCTCATCAAATAGTAAAGCTGAAGTGGATCGATGCGACCCGCTGAAGCTGCGTGACCTGCCGTTACATCATCTTCATCGATAAGAAGAATCGGGTTAGCATCTCCACGGGCTTTTTCACTTAGCATTAATACGCGTGATTCCTGCTCGGCATTAGATTTAGATGCACCGTGCTCAATTTTACCGATACCATTGAAAACAGAGCTTGCGCTATCCTTCATTACACCGTGCTTAAGGATTTGTCCGTCAGAGTTTTTGCCAAAATGTACAACCTTCGTTGTAAAGTTTTGCTTTTGCTCTCCACGTCCGACCACCACTGTCTTCGTGTCTCCAACAGATCCGTCACCCATTAGGTTTGTTACGTTTTCAGAGATAGTATCTCCATCATTCATCAGGCCCAGTGCCCACTCTAGTGTAGCATCGCGTCCAACTACTCCGCGGCGGTTAACGTAAGTTGTCACACCTTTTCCAAGGTTGTCTACAGCACCGTATTGCACTTTAGAGTTTCCGTTAACGATAACTTCTGTCACGATGTTGAAAATGGAACCTTCACCATCATTATTTGATAGATAGTTTTCTACATAAGTGACAGCACTGTTGTCTTCTGCCACAATCAGTACGTGGTTGAAAACTGCTTCTGCTTTGTCTTGAAGGTAGATCGCTTGGATCGGTTCTTCAATGACAACGTTCTTCGGAACATAAAGGAATGCTCCTCCGTTAAGTAATGCAGCGTGTAAAGCGGACAGTTTATGCTCATCTACTTTTACACCATCTTGCATGAAATATTTTTTCACAAGATCACTGTGCTCTTTTGCAGCAGTGATGATATCTGTGAAGATGACCCCTTGTGCTTTTAATTCTTCATTTACTGTGGATACAACTGATGTGTTATCCACTTGAACATATATATTTTCTCCATCTACTAACGCCTTTACCTCTTGGGGTAATTGGTCCAAAGAAGTAATGGAAGTTTCTACAGTGTGCTTCTGGAAGTTTGTAAAATTCCAGTTTGTAATCTTCGTCTTATCCGGCTTCGGTAATGGCAGTTCTTCTGCCAAGGAATAAGCTTGTAAGCGAAGATCTAACAGCCACTGAGGCTCTCCAGATTCTTTGGAGTAGTTAGTGAGATAGTCTTGATCAAACGGTAATTTCGTCTCTAACGTCATGATAATCCTCCTTGCTTACGCTTCTTGACCGACTGTTTCGTCTTCGATACCCAATTCTTGCTTAATCCAATCGTAACCTTCTGCCTCTAAACGTTGTGCTAATTCCTTGCCGCCGGACTTCACGATGCGGCCTTGCATCATTACGTGAACGTGGTCAGGGGTGATGTAGTTCAATAAACGTTGGTAGTGAGTGATGATAAGACAACCGAAGTCATCTCCGCGCATTTGATTGATTCCTTTAGAAACAACCTTCAATGCATCAATATCAAGACCAGAGTCAATCTCATCAAGGATAGCGATTTTAGGCTCGATCATCATCAATTGAAGAATTTCGTTACGCTTCTTTTCCCCACCGGAGAAACCTTCGTTCAGGTAACGCTGTGCCATTGCTTGATCCATTTCCAAGAAGTCCATATTCTTATCCATTTTACGGATGAACTTCATCAGGGAAATCTCATCGCCCTCTTCACGGCGAGCGTTGATAGCAGAACGCAAGAAGTCTGCGTTTGTTACACCGCTGATCTCACTTGGATATTGCATTGCAAGGAATAAGCCTACTTGTGCGCGCTCATCCACTTCCATCTCAAGAACATCTTCACCATCAAATGTGATGCTTCCGCTCGTTACTTCATATTTCGGGTGACCCATGATAGCGGAAGAAAGCGTAGACTTTCCTGTTCCGTTAGGACCCATGATTGCGTGAATCTCTCCGCCTTTTACTTCAAGATTTACACCCTTTAAAATTTCTTTATCATTAATGGATACATGTAAATCTTTAATCGTTAACGTTGAACCCATAACTGTAACCTCCAATGTTCTTGTGTTCCTATATGAAAACACATTCTTGTTTTAATTCTCATTTTATTCTCATTACAATCTTATAACAAATAGAAAGTGATAGCAACCTTTTCCGCCTTGTGTAAGATACCCTCAAATTATAACGAATATAAGGGATGAAAGTCGAATTTTCGGGGGGATTTTTTTATAAGGCCCTTTCACTTAGATTGTTGCCATCCACTGGAAAAAGAAATTCAAACAACAAAAAGGGTCTGTGTCATTCTCAGCTTAAAGAGAATGGCACTAACCCTTTTTCTTCTATAATATATGTGTTCAATCTGTTAGTTTATCAAATAGTGGTTTTAGGGGTGGTGATTACGGTCTACATTATTAACAATCTGCAAGCTTTTTTGGTAATCCTCTTCTCGTTTTTGCTCAACTTCCAGAAGTTTGGAGAGCTTATTTGAATACTCCTCATAACCAAAACCATAAGCTTGAAACATTGCTTTCTCCATTTCACTTGTGTACTTTACTTGTACCTGATGGATAATAAACCATTCCCTTCCTATTTATAAGTGTTTATTTTTAGTATCAGTTTCTTGATACCCTCGAATTATTTATAATAAACACATTTATAATCATAGCAGTGGTGGTTAATTTAACCAAACGAAGTATGGAGTGATTACTAAGGATATTTAGGGTTGTCGAGTTATTAGAAGAAATGGTTGGCAGGAGACATAGTATTTCTCTGTTTTGCTTAGCCGTTCTGGTTGTCCTGATAAAAGTACCAAATAATGATGAATGGTGGAAAAGTGTCCTAACTAATACAACACTCAACAAACTTAAAAAGCCCAACCAAAAAGGTCAGACTTTCAAAAGGCTTTCATTGCATACTTTATTGCTTTTTCGTATTTTCCAATCAACCCTTTACATTGATTCTTTGAGAAAAGAGCTTTCAAAATCAGTGTTTAAGTTCATTAAAATCACTGATACAGGACTGCACCAATGTTACAGATTGGCTCATAGCTGCCCCTCCACCGAATGCGGCTGTAACGCCACAAACTTCCAAAATCTCCTGCTCTGTCGCACCTTGATCCAAGCAGCCTTTTGTGTGGTAAACGATGCAATATTCATCTTGGGAATAAACACTTACACCTAGAGCGATCAACTGTTTCTGCTTCTTATCAAGAACTCCCTCTTTAAAACAAGCTTCCGTGAATTCGTTATAATGATGTGCTAATTCAGGCATTTTTTCGGTGAATACACCAAGCCCTGCTTTATAATCATGAATCGCTGCTTCTGCATAGTTTTTTGGCTCATACTGTTGTTCCATGAAGACAACTCCCATCCTTATTTTTCACAAGGTTAGTATTTGTTCAGGTGGGAGGTAAGTATTCATGAGTCGTAAATATAATATTTTAAATCCTTATTTTCATTGCATAAAAAAGACCCCGCACCTTAAAAGTGCGGAGTCACATAACCCTTACTCTTCATCAGCAGCTTTCGCTGGAAGAACAGATCCTTTATATTTCTCATCAATGAAAGCTTTGATTTCGTCAGATTGTAGCACTTCAATCAACTTCTTGATTTGTTCGTTATCTTTGTCTTCCTCACGTACAACAATCAAGTTTACATAAGGGTTGTCATCTTTGGACTCAAGCGCAATTGCTTCCTCTTCAGGATTGATTTCTGCCCCTAGTGCATAATTTCCATTAATCAGGACAGCATCTCCATCACCATTCAAGTATGCTTGAGGTAAGAATGCAGCTTCAAATTGTGTATTGAACTCCAAGTTTTTTGGATTGTCTTCGATATCATCAATAGATGCAGATGTAGTTTCCACACCTTCTTTTAATGTGATAAGTCCTTTTTCTTCAAGCATCGCAAGGATACGTCCATGATCGGCAACAGAATTACTCATCAGGATTTCTGCACCTTCAGGTAATTCTTCTAGACTGTCATACTCTTGAGAATAAACTCCGATTGGCTCAATGTGAACGCCACCAGCACTCACAAATTCGTAATCATTTTCCGCAATCTGCGTTTTCAAGTATGGTTCATGTTGGAAAAAGTTTGCATCAATGTCTTTATCACGGAGTGCTTGGTTTGGAATAATATAGTCTGTATAAGTTTGAATATCTAATTCAATGCCTTGTTCTTCTAAAATGGGTTTAGCTTCTTCTAATATTTCAGCATGTGGTACATTTGAAGCTCCGATTACTAGCTTCCCTTCCTCAATGCCTTTTTCTCCACCGCATGCTGCAAGAATCAGCACTAATAATGATACAACTGCTAAGCCTAATACTCTTTTCATATCTTGAGTCCCCGCTTTCTTATCGTTTGTCTAGTTTGTTGGTTATTAAATCTCCAATAAATTGGATGATAAATACAATGATTAAAATGATGACAGTACACACAAGGGTTACTTCCCAGTTATTGCGTTGGAAACCGTCAAGGAAAGCAAGGTTACCCAATCCGCCTGCACCGATGATTCCCGCCATGGCAGTGTAACTTACAATGGCAATTGCTGTTACAGTTATACCTGATACCAATGCTGGCATCGATTCCGGAATCAACACTTTCCATATGATTTCTGAAGTTTTTGCGCCCATGGACCGTGCTGCCTCAATTACACCTTTATCAATTTCACGTAAAGCAATCTCTACCATACGTGCGTAGAATGGTGCAGCCCCAATAATTAGGGCAGGGAGTGCTGCATTTGACCCGATGATGGTATCCATGATAAATCTCGTAAAAGGTATGAGTAAAAATATCAGAATGACAAACGGTATGGATCTAAATATATTTACAAATGCCGCTACAATCCCATTAACGACACGACTTTCCCAAATGTTTCCCTTTGCCGTCAAGAATAGTAACAATCCTAAGATGATACCTAAAATGAAAGTAGCAACAACAGATATACTGCTCATATAAAGGGTTTCTAGGGTAGCATCCCACATTTTGTCCCAATTAACGCGTTCAAGCATGTGTCATCACCTCCAACTCCACTTGCTGCTCACGGATAAATGCCAGCGCCGCTTGTATTTGGGCCTCTTCTCCATCAAGATGGACGAAAAGAGTGCCATATGCGCCATTTTGAGTCTGTGAGATTTTACCTTGAAGGATGTTCACATCAATTGGGAATTTTCGTATTAAATTTGTGATCAAAGGCTGTTCCGCCGACGTGCCTACAAATGTTAGCTGAATCACTTTACCTTGCGGATATTCTGATAACAGATGTTCCACTGTTTCTTGTGTATCATCTGGTTCTGTCACCTGTTTTACAAATCGTTTAGTGATCGGCTGTTCCGGCTTACGGAATACATTTAGAACATCTCCTTGCTCGACAACCCTTCCATTCTCCATGACCGCAACACGATGACAGATTTTACGGATGACATGCATTTCGTGAGTGATCAGGACAATGGTCAGGGATAAACGCTTGTTAATGTCCACCAAAAGATCAAGTATAGAGTCCGTCGTCTGAGGGTCCAAAGCGGAAGTTGCCTCATCACATAAAAGGACCTTTGGATTATTAGCTAATGCTCTGGCAATTCCAACCCTTTGCTTTTGTCCTCCACTTAACTGTGACGGGTAAGAGTCTTCTCTTCCTTCTAATCCCACCAGCTTAATAAGTTCTTCCACCCGCTCATTGCGTTCTGTTCTGCTGACTCCAGCAATCTCAAGAGGAAATGAGATGTTTTCCTTTACCGTCCTCGACCATAACAGATTGAAGTGCTGAAAGATCATACTTATTTCTTGGCGCGCTTCTCTCAGTTCCTTACCTTTAACTTTCGCAAGATTCTTTCCTGCTACATCCACCACCCCTTCAGTTGGGGTTTCAAGTCCATTCAACATCCTGATCAGGGTGCTTTTCCCCGCTCCGCTATAACCGATGACACCGAATATCTCCCCTTGGTTGATGGATAAATCTATATTATCAACTGCTGTCACTAATCCATTTTTTGTTTTAAAGATTTTTTTTACACCTTGAAGTGAAATCATGCCTGCACCTACCTTCTTACATTTCCTCGTTTTAGCTTACCCAATTAAGATTAATCCATCTTTTGTTTCCATCTAGAAAATAAAAAAATCCCTTCTGCAATAATGAGCAGAAAGGATTGAATGAAAAAAGTCCTTTCTCTCATCTATCAAAGCACAAACCTCTGCTTTGTGTGAATTGGCACCAATTTCAACAATGAATTGTTGACGGTTGCCGGGTTTCATAGGGCACATCCCTCCACCTCTCTCGATAAGAGATAAATATATTAAATTGGATTTAAGTATTTGGGTAATTTGAATTAACGAGTGTTATCGTATCATGGGTACAAATAGCATGTCAATTAAAAACTTTTATAAAGACTCTTTTCACAAAGATTGTTGTTATTCACAAGTGAAAAGTCGGCAATTGGACTTTTCACTTCTTACATAGTCTTGCAATCGCAAGTAGTATTCTTGGCATAATAGGGAAAAGAGCACGCCAGGAAGTAATGTGACAGGTCGATAGAAAACTACGAAAAAGCAACAAAACATACGAAAACAGCCTTTATAAAACCTTTAGGGCTTTCTTCTCCACTTTGAAATCCGCTTTCTCATTCTCAATAATTTCTCCGTCACACTGCATGACCAAAGGTTTTTTTGAGTGGATTTGAACAGCGCATCCTCTAAGCATCGTCACGTTCCTGTGTGCGACGTGTCTACCATTGAATGCTAATGGAAAGACAAATAACAACTCCCATCTTCCAATCCCCGAAACCACACAAATATCAAGCTGGCCATCATCTCCTTCAGCACTTGGACATATCTTGATTCCACCGCCATAGTAAGGCATATTGGCTACAGCTATCAACCAAACATCCTTAAATTCACGCATCTTTCCATCTACTACGATAGAAGCAGTCGACGGCTTATATGTTAAGAGAACTTTAAATATATTCATGACATATGACATCCCGCCAAGACCCAGTTTGTTTAAGTAGCGCTTAGATTTCGACTGATTGGTTGCTTGTGCGACCATCCCATCAAAACCGAGGCCCGCAATGGAAATATAATGCCTCCCCCCTACCTTTGGCACATCGATGGGACGGACATCCCCAGATAGAATGCGTTCCACTGCCATTTCCACATCAAAAGGGACCCCGAGACTTCTCGCCAAGTCGTTTCCAGATCCGGCAGGAATAATCCCAAGAGCCACCTCTTTTTGAACAAGACCACTAACCACCTCATGAACGGTGCCATCTCCACCAATCACTATTATTGCAATTATCGCCTTATCATTTATATTCTCTATTAATTTATTGGCATGACCTTTATATTCAGTAAAGGAAAACTTGAACAACACTTTTCTATCCTGTAATAATCTTTCAGTTTTATTCCATACTCGAAATCCTTTTCCGTTGCCTGCTGTTTTATTGACTATAAAATAATACACTTTCTTACACCGCCTATATGATTCTCTCTCTATCTAACCTTAATTCGTTACAGGCGTGCAAAATTCCTTTATGAGACCACTTTTCTTTCTGAATGGTTTACCAGGGTGAAAATCGAATCTAATAGTAAATAATGCCTGAAAGATCCCTTGAATGATAATCCTTTAATTTCCCTCATTTTCGTTCCTTTCAATAGTTGGATGATTTCTTCCGTCGAACCCTCGATTACAATATCAACCATATTTTCTTCCACTTCCACCTGCAAATCTGATTTACAGAGAGAAAAGATTGTTTTTTCTCCATAGGCGATCAAGCAGCAGCGCAGACTATAGTAAGGCAAAATTTCCATCACATGTAGTTTATTTTTTGCTTTTGCGATAAATACTTCCAAGCTATCTTTCACCATACAAACCCGCCCCCTTTTCCTAGTAATTCCTTATCAGCTAGGGGAATCCCTGCAAAATAAAAAGAACAAATACCGCGTCTTTCCGGTAATTATTCTTCATTTCCCAAGAAATATGTCAGACTATGATGTCTTAACCATAGTCTTTTGTAAGGTTGCCGTCGATTTTTCCCTAAACATCAAGTAAAAGAAAATAGAACTTGTCAGATAAAGCACTGCCGTAATGGAGAATACAATCGAATATCCCCAATATTCCCCGTACAAAAGCACGATAGTCATCGACACCGGACCCATGCTCGCCCATCCCAGCGAGAACACCATCTGATTAATGGAATTGGCAAAGCCCTTCAGAGAATTATCCACCCGTTCCATCATCATGGAGGAAATAATCGGGTTTGCGGCATTCATGAGCGCCTGTCTGAAAAGGAATCCAAGTGCTGCCAACCAAAAAACTTGGGTGAAGGCAGTTAAAAGCATAAAAGGCAGGGAAAGAAGCTGCAAAATGACCACCGCCCTCATTTCCCCCACTCTACGTACAACTGCAGGTCCGATAATCATGGCGACAGCGGTCACCGCCTGACCGAGTGAAAGGACGATACCGATAGTCGAGTTGGAAGTCCCAAAACGGTCTGCAAAGTACATGTTCAAATATGGTATAACCAAGCCCGACCCAAATCCGACCAAAATGGAGGCAAAGGAAAAAGCAAAAATTAATTTCCACTGTCCTTTAGGGATGGAGGACCTAAAGCCTTTAATCGAAAAAGCCTTGTTTTCTTGTTTTCGTGGAACTTCTGTCGTTTTAAGCAAAGGAAAGATTCCGACGATGAAGATGACACTACCGATAAGCAGTGTAAGTCTTATGCTCCAAACTGGACTAAGACCAATCAAGTGTAAAAATAAGTCTGTCAATGTACCGCCAAGAAGGTTCCCGACTACATTCGCGCCCATCATGACCGCAAAATGATAACTGAAAAGCTTTACCCGCTGCTCTTTTGTAGAACTTTCCGCAAGCCAAGGAACTGCCGTTACCTGAATGAAAGCCATTGCAATACCTGCTATAAATGCACTGACGAGAAGTAAGGATTCCAATTCAAATATACTTCGCAAAAACATAAAAATCCCACTAAAAAACACACCATAGATCATCATTTTCCTGCGTCCAATTTTATCGCTCAAAATTCCCGCTGGTATTAAAATGATCGCTGCAGCCAGTGATGACATTGCGATAACATTTCCATTCACTGTTTCTGCAAACCCGAGCTCTCTGATATAAAAATTATAAACAATCATGAAGATCCCAAGCCCTATTTGGGTCAGGATATTAACGATGAATAGTTGCTTGATGTTGTGATTATAGCTCTTGAAAGATTGAAGCCAATTTGCATTTTTCAAAGTAAGTAACCCCTTGTCTGTATAGGTGAATATTTCGCATCCCTAAACAAATTTACTCCTTTTTCAGAAAAATGGCAATAGGTGATTGTGTCGAAAACAAAATAAAAAACACCATTGAATGGTGTCTTTAGTGTGTAGACAAAGTTTATATTTGATAGAAAACCTTAGTTGATCGTAGTGGAAGGCGCGCAGACTCCCGCGGGAGGAAGGGACATGTAAGACCCCGCAGGCGTAGCCGAGGAGGCTTACGGACCGCCCGCAGGAAAGCGAAGCGCCTGGAACGAAGATCAACGGTTCCAACAGTTAAGCTAACTAATTTTTAGTTTGTCAACAGTCAAAAAAAACCACTGAATGGTGTTTTCTCATCACTTCCCGTCGTACTCCTTAAAGAGACTGTACAAATACTCCACAGAACGGAAAGCATATATCTTTTCTTTGATTTCGCCATTTTTGAAAATCATCAAACAAGGGACACTCTCGATTTCCCACTGCATGGCAAGATCCTGAATATAATTCACATCCAGCATGCCGAACGTAAAATGGGGAAAGAGTTCTTTAGTCACGTCCATCATCCGCTTAGCAACCTGACATGTACCGCACATCGGCGTGTAGAAATAAACAACAGTAAGTTTATCTGTGTTGATTTCCTGTATTAGTTGATTCTTCGTCCAATCCTTCATTATCTCATCCTTCATGAATCCGTTATTACAAATATTGTGCATGAATATCTATGTTGGCACTTAGCAATACCGTGGCGATATGTTGATGTGGCGCAGAGGCCACTTCTCGATACATTTTATCAATATAAAGATGCTCCGCTTCAGGGAATTCCCTTTTAAAAAGCTTTCGCAGTTTTTCACCAGAATTATCGGCATCCACCAGGATATAAACTTCTTTATCCATGATATCTTCCATCAATTCATCCAATTTGGTAACGCTGATGGTCCCATTTGTGCAAATAATATGAACTGGTTCATTGATGACTTCCTGAATGCGTTTTTTATCAGATTTCCCTTCAACTATAATGATCTTTTCCTCATGAATAAAATCCATATCCCATCACCTGTTCTATAAAAATGTATAAAGATATGTTGCTTTATACTATAACTATTCCGTATAGCGGTAATGTTCACATATAATCAGAAATAAGGGCGTTAATAATAAAAAGGGGCGGAACTAATGAAAGTCCCAACCCCACCGATGGTTAGCACCATCCATTTTCGTAGTCGCAATCTACATATTTCGCATCTTTTTCAGAAGGCACCTGAACCTGTTGAAAGATCTTACTTCCTTCCTGTTCATAACCATTTTTTAAATTGTATTGGTTGCCTTGTTCAGTAAACAGCACCTGACCAATGGATTCGCGCTCCACAAAAAGTTCAAATCCTTGTTCCGTCAACTTCCCGTTTACCCGGTCGGTAATATCCAACCTTTTGTTTTCCAGTGTCATCTAAGGTCACCTTCTTTAGTAATGTTAACTAAAATTAGGTTGCCCCTCAGTATGATAATTAATCTTCTTTTGTCATTTCCTCATATTGTTCAGCAGTCATTAATTTGTCTACTTCACCAGCATCTGTAGGTTCAACCACAATCATCCAAGCTTTTTCATATGGAGATTCGTTCACAAACTCAGGGCTGTCATTTAAATCTTCATTAACTTCCACTACTTTACCGCTGATTGGAGCGTAAAGTTCGGATACTGTTTTAACGGATTCTACACTTCCGAAAGGCTCGTCTGCAGAAATTTCGTCTCCAACTTCAGGAAGCTCTACAAACACAATATCTCCAAGTTCGGATTGTGCAAAATGTGTAATCCCCACTCGAACTGTTTCTCCTTCAACTTTTACCCATTCATGCTCTTCGGAATAACGTAAATCTTTAGGTGTGCTCATCAATAATTCCCTCCATCAAACTAGTTTATTTCACCTCTTTCAATAGGGACTTTCCCAATTAAAAAGAGAGCCTGTCCTATTTCCATGTTTCCTCAAACTGGCCTTCATTAAATCCAACTGTTACTTTGCTGCCATCCGTTGTAATGGGACGCTTGATCAGCATGCCGTCTGTTGCAAGAATATCAAGCAATTCATCTTCAGAGGCTGTTTTCACTTTATCCTTCAATCCAAGCTCACGATATTTCATGCCGCTTGTATTAAAGAATTTTTTCAATTCGAGGCCACTTTTCTTGTAAAGGTCCTCCAATGTTTCGCGTGATGGCGGATTTTCGACAATATGTACTTCTTCTACTGCTACACCATTCGCTTCCAACCACTTTTTAGCATTGCGGCATGTCCCACATTTAGGATACCAATAAAACGTAACTGCCATAACCTTTTTGCACCACCTTACAATAGATGATTTTACTCATATATTGTAGCATAACAGAAAGCATGAGCCTAATTATCAACTCTAATAATTCGACGTATTTCTATGATTTCCTTCATAACTTCAAACAATTTCTATATACAATAGATTTTAGATGGTTTAACCATTAAAATAGACCTATAATGCCGAATATCAAAAAGTGAAAGGATGAGCCCAATGACGGAAAAGTTGTCAAAAGAACTTAATGCATTTTTGTTTACTTCTTTTGAAAAGAAAATATCTGTCAAAAAGGGAGCTTATTTATTTCAAGAGGGCATGGTTGCCTCGGATATTTATTTAGTTTTGAATGGAAATTTTAAAATAAGCAAGGTGACACCTGATGGACAGGAACTCACTTTAAGACTTTGCAGCGAAAATGACCTAATCGGTGAACTCACCTTATTTTGCGCAGGGGCTATTTACATGCTTAGCGCTAAATCCATGGATGACAAAGGGGAAGTTTTAGTGATTCCTAAGGAGAAGCTAGAACGAAAGCTTGCGGAAGATGGGAAGCTTGCTTTAGAGTTTATGAAATGGATGAGCCTGCACTTCCGAAAAACGCAGACTAAATTCAGGGATCTCGTGCTGAACGGGAGAAAAGGCGCCTTGTATTCTACTTTAATCCGAATGTCAAATAGCTATGGAATTTTAAAAGAAAAAGGCATTTTAATC
The DNA here is from genome assembly GCA_001648575.1 of Sutcliffiella horikoshii DSM 8719. Classification (GTDB taxonomy): domain Bacteria; phylum Bacillota; class Bacilli; order Bacillales; family Bacillaceae_I; genus Sutcliffiella_A; species Sutcliffiella_A horikoshii. The sequence continues at coordinate 122,549 of LQXN01000060.1, forward strand.
GATCTTCCTTTAACCAACCAGGAACTAGCTAACTATTGTGGTACATCACGGGAAGTGGCGAACAGGATGCTTTCCGATTTAAAAAAGAATGGGGTTATTTCCGTAGACAAGGGCTGGATTACCATACATGACCTAAATTATTTAAAGCTTCAGATTCATTGTGAAAATTGTCCAGATGAGTTGTGCAGAATTGATTAGATTATATTCCCGAACCCTTGATTTATAACAATCAAAAACCAGGCTCCTCCAAAGGGAAGCCTGGTTTTTCAATATTAAACAGTGTATTTTTGAGCGTCCAATACAACAGCTGCAATTTCGCGCTTCTTCGCAACTACATTGATCGGTGTGTGGCGAGTGAATTTACGAAGCGCAGAAATCATCATGCGAAGCGTATCTCCACTCTCAGCAGCCACCAATGTTTCTCTGGCATCTGCTTCAATTTGGTTGAACGCTTCTTGACAGAACACTTGAGTATAAAGAACTTTTTGTTTGTTTTTGTCTTCGCCGGATTTTGCGATCGCTTTTTCCGTACGTAGTACTGCAGACTCCATAGCATAGACGTTACTGATGATGTCAGCGATGTTAACAAGCAATTCTTGCTCTTTTTCCAATGCTTTTCCGTACTTTTGAGCAACAAGCCCAGTCATTAGGATAGCGATTTTCTTAGCATTTTTCACAAGATATTTCTCTTGCTCCAATACTCCGTCTCCAACTTCCTCCGGCATAAGCATCATTAACTCTTCTTGCAGACTTTGTGCTTTTTGGATAAGTGGAAGTTCGCCTTTTAATGCTTTACGCAGATATGTTCCTGGAACCAATAAGCGGTTGATTTCGTTTGTTCCTTCAAAGATTCGGTTGATACGGGAGTCGCGGTACATTCTTTCTACTTCGTACTCTGCCATAAAGCCGTATCCACCATGAATTTGAACCGCCTCATCAACTACATAGTCAAGCGTTTCAGAACCGAATACTTTATTTAAAGAACACTCGATTGCATATTCAGCAACAGCTTTTGCCACTGCATTAGGATCCTTCTCTTCTTCTTTAGTCAAGCGGCCCATGCTGTCTTCAAAAAGTCCGACTGTACGGTATACAGAGCTTTCTGTTGCATATGTTTTAACTGCCATGTTTGCAAGCTTCTCTTGGATAAGGGAGAATTTTGCGATTGGAGTTTTGAATTGCTGGCGTTGATTTGCATATGTTGCTGCAAGCTCGATTCCACGCTTGGATCCTCCGACTGTCCCAACAGCCAACTTGTAGCGTCCGATATTCAAGATATTGAAGGCGATAACGTGGCCACGCCCTATTTCCCCTAAAAGGTTTTCTTTCGGTACAAGTGCATCTTCCAAGATCAAAGTACGTGTAGAAGATCCCTTGATTCCCATTTTCTTTTCTTCCGGTCCTGTGGAGACCCCACCAAAATCGCGCTCTACGATGAATGCGGAGAAGTGCTCGCCATCAATTTTTGCATAAACAACGAATACGTCAGCAAATCCAGCATTTGTGATCCATTGCTTTTCTCCATTCAATACATAGTGGGTGCCTTCGACATTCAATTTTGCAGTCGTTTTCGCACCAAGTGCATCAGATCCGGAACCTGGCTCTGTTAAGGCGTACGCTGCAAGCAATTCACCGGAAGAGAGTTTTGGAAGGTATTTTTGCTTTTGGTCTTCATTACCGAAAAGAACGATTGGAAGGGATCCGATTCCAACGTGTGCTCCGTAGGATAAGGAGAAGCCGCCAGCTCTTGAGAATTTTTCTGTGATCAGGGATGAGCTGATTTTATCAAGGCCGAATCCGCCGTACTCTTCTTGTACGTCTGCTCCTAAGAGGCCTAGTTCGCCTGCTTCTTTTAATAGTTTTACGGAGATGTCGAAGTTGTGGTGTTCGATTTCTTCCAGGTTGGGTACTACTTCATTTAGGACGAATTCTTCTGTTGTTTTGGCAATTAGTTTGTGTTCGTCTGAGAAGTCCTCTGGTGTGAAGACTTTTTCTGCGGCGATGTCGTCAAGTAGGAAGCTTCCGCCTTTGATTATGTTTTCTAATGTGTTTGACATTTTGTTTTCCTCCCGTTTGGTTACTAAATTAGGGTAACTTTTACACCGCTGTTGATTTCCGCACCGGGCTTCGCTTTCCTAGGGGCTGACGAGAGCCTCCTCACTTCGTTGCGGGGTCTCCACCTAACGCTATCTCCCTCAGGAGTCTTCGCCCTGTGCTCCAATCAACAGCTAAGTTATTTTATAAACAATCTATTTATGCCAGTAGTTCGAATACGCCTGCGGCTCCCATTCCGCCGCCGATACACATGCTGACTATGCCAAACTGTTCGTTGCGGCGTTGCATTTCGTGTAGGAGGGTCAGGGTCAGTTTGGAACCTGTGCATCCAAGTGGGTGTCCGAGTGCGATTGCCCCGCCGTTTACGTTTACTTTGTCTTCATCAAGACCAAGTTCGCGCATGACTTGGATTGCTTGGGATGCGAAGGCTTCGTTCAACTCCAGTAAGCCGATATCGGAAAGTTCCAAGCCTGCCAGTTTAAGTGCTTTTGGAATGGCTACTACCGGGCCGATTCCCATTACTTCCGGTGGTACGCCGCCTACTGCGAAGGATCGGAATTTAGCGATTGGTTTTAGACCAAGTGCTTCCGCTCTCTCTCTTTCCATCACAAGTACAGATGCTGCCCCGTCACTTGTTTGAGAAGAGTTTCCTGCTGTTACGGAGCCTTTGACATTAAATGCCGGGCGCAGTTTGCTCAATATTTCCATGGAAGTGCCCGCTCTTACTCCTTCATCCTGGCTGAAAGTGAAAGTGGACTCTTGCAATTTGTGGTTGGCTCCAACCTTGCGCATCGTTACATCCACAGGCACGATCTCATCCACAAATTTACCTTCTTGGATCGCTCTTGCAGCACGTTCATGACTGCGAACTGCGAATGCGTCCTGGTCTTCACGGCTTACACCGTATTTTGTTGCAACCTGTTCTGCCGTGTGTCCCATTCCCATGTAATATTCAGGAGCTGAGTCGACAAGTCGTGCATTCGGACGGACTGTATGACCTGTCATCGGCACCATGCTCATGGATTCCGCTCCGCCTGCGATGATGGATTCAGAGTGTCCAAGCATGATTCGTTCAGCCGCATAGGCGATAGTTTGCAAGCCTGAAGAACAATATCTATTGATGGTAATCGCAGGTACGCTTGATGGAAGTCCAGCCAATCCTCCGATGTTTCTTGCCATGTTCAGTCCTTGTTCCGCTTCCGGCATCGCACATCCGAAAATCAGGTCATCGATTGGACCATCATAATTGCCTGCTCTTTTCAGTGTTTCTTTAACTACTAATGCCCCTAGATCATCTGGTCGAACTGTAGCTAGTGATCCTTTTCTTGATCTTCCGACTGGTGTTCTTGCACCAGCAACAATAACGGCTTCTTTCAAAATGCTCCCCTCGCTTTTCTAGTAGTTTAGTAGAATTAATTCTGCTTTTAACACCGCTGTTGATTTCCACAAATGGCTTCGCTTTCCTAGGGGCGCTGCTGGAGCCTCCTCGGCTTCGCCTGCGGGGTCTCCAGCTAGCGCTATCTCCCTCAGGAGTCTACGCCTTTTGCTCCAATCAACAGCTAAGAATTTTATCTAACATTATGAGTTGGTTTAGTTACGCAATGGTTTTCCTTTTACTAGCATGTGTTGCATGCGTTGTTGGGATTTTGCTTCTCCAACTAGGCTCAGGAATGCTTCACGTTCAAGATCCAGCAGGTACTGTTCATCGACTTCTGTTCCGTACGGTACATTTCCGCCTGCGATGACATGGGCAAGCTTTTTGGCAATCTTTAAGTCGTGTTCGGATATGAATCCGGAATACTGCATGTTGTGTGCTCCAAGCATTAGAGTTGCATAGCCTGTTTCGCCAACCACAGGTATTTTTTTGCGGACAGGTGCTGTGTAACCTGCATCATAAAGGCTTGTTACTGCCTGTTTCGCGTCATGAATCAAGTGGTCACCGTTGAAACTGATTTGATCTTTATTGTTTAACATGTGCAGGTCTCTTGCTTCAGCGGCGGAGGTGGATACTTTTGCAGTCGCAATTTGTTCAAATACTTTATTCGCGACTTTTTGCAGATCGTACTCGAGACCTTGTGGCATGCTGTTCAAGTGTTTGATGTAAAGCTCTTTGTTTCCGCCTCCACCAGGAATCAAGCCGACTCCTACTTCTACAAGACCCATATAGGTTTCACTGGATGCCTGCAGTTGGCTTGTCGGTAGGCAGATTTCTGTTCCTCCACCTAGGGTCATGCCAAATGGTGCTGCCACAACAGGCTTTGAGTTGTATTTTATTTTCATCATGGCTTGTTGGAAGTGCTTTACAACCATGTCTATTTCAAAATAATTGTCATCTTGCGCTTCCATCAGGATCATGGCAAGGTTTGCACCAACACAGAAGTTCTTGCCTTGGTTTCCGATCACAAGCCCTTTGTAGTTTTTATCCACTTCCTCCAATGCGTAGTTCACCATTTGAATGATATCGAGCCCAATGGCATTGTTCGGAGATTGGAATTCAAGTAAGGCTACATCGTCCCCGAGGTCGATTAAGCTTGCCCCTGAATTTTTCTTGATCACACCATTTGTTTCTTTAAGTGTTTTCAAGTGAACTACTTTGGGGTTAACCTCTAGTGACTTGTAAGTACCATTGTCGTAAAAGAGTGTTGTTCCGCCATCTTTTTTGTAGAAGGATCGGTGACCATTCGCCAACATTTCGTCTACCCATTTTGGCACAGTAATTCCGTCTTCTTTCATCTTCATGACCGACTCTTCTAGTCCTATGGCATCCCATGTTTCAAATGGTCCATGGTCCCAGCCGAACCCCCATTTCATTGCTTGGTCAATCGCCACGATGTCATCGGCGATTTCACCAAGTAACTCAGCAGAATAGCTTAATACCGATGCAAGAATGCTCCAGATAAGATTCCCTGCTCGATCATCAGCATATACAAGCGCTTTCATTTTGTTGCTGTAGCCCTTAGCTTGTTTGCTCATTTCCAGCGCTGGAGTTTTCAACTTTTTACGTTCTGTATATTCCAATGTTTCTGGGTTAAGTTCCTTGATTTCTTTTCCTTGTTTCAGGAAGAAGCCTTGACCAGACTTGGAGCCCAACCAACCTTTTTCCTTCATCTTGTTCATGAAGTCTGGAATTCGGAATACTTCTTGTTCCTTTCCTTCCACTTTTTCATAAACATTGTTTGCTACATGGATGAATGTGTCCAACCCAACTACATCCAGGGTACGGAAGGTTGCACTTTTTGGTCTGCCAATTGCAGGACCTGTTACGGAGTCCACTTCCCCAACACTATATCCGCCTTCAAGCATTTCATTTACTGTAACAAGTAATCCATATGTTCCGATACGGTTGGCAATGAAGTTTGGCGTATCTTTTGCAAGTACGATTCCTTTTCCTAGTACATCTTCTCCAAAAGCTTTAATGAAGTTTACAACTTCCGGGTTCGTAGCTTTTGTCGGTATCACTTCTAGCAATTTCAAGTAACGTGGTGGATTGAAGAAGTGTGTGCCAAGGAAATTCTTTTGGAAATCTTCAGAACGTCCTTCCGCCATCGCTTCAATGGATATTCCTGAAGTGTTGGAGCTGATGATGCTTCCTGGTTTGCGGTGTGCATCCACCTTTTCAAAAAGCTGCTTTTTGATTTCCAGATTTTCTACGATTACTTCAATTACCCAGTCACAATCTGCAATCTTTTCCAAATCGTCTTCAAGGTTTCCTGCTTCAATAAGAGCAAGATTAGATTTTGATGTAAGTGGAGCTGGTTTTTGCTTTAATAATTTTTGCAAAGCTGTATCTGTGAATTTGTTGCGGATTGCTTTATCAGAGAGTGTTAAGCCCTTTTGTTCTTCTTCACTCGTTAATTTGTTAGGAACGATATCTAACAAGATTGTAGGAATGCCAACGTTTGCTAAGTGTGCGGCGATTCCGGATCCCATAACTCCAGATCCGATTACAGCAGCCTTTTTAATACTTTGTTTCATTCTTCCTCCCCCTTGATAGTTGGTTTTAATGGTAAGTGATAGTTTTTTTGAATGAATGCTCATTCATTTTTACCGCAAAAAAATATCTCCTTTACAAGAGTTTCCTTGGTTTTAACTATAAAGTATTTTGAAAATTTTCGCAATAAATAAATAGGAATTTACCATATTATTTTCTAAGGACGGCTGCATGTTGCTTTTTGGTGTGGGAAAAATGAAAAGGTGGAGGTGATACATCATGGCAAAAATGAAAAAACAACCTTCTCAGGCTGCAAAAAGTGCAGCTAGTGTAAAAGGAAATGCAGGTCCTACCATTGAAATGGACTATAGCGGAAAAAAGACGAGCAACAATCAACAGTACGGGAAACAAAACATGCAAGACTAAATTTCCTTATAACTGCTGATCTCCGTATTAGGGATTGCTATAAAAATAAGAGCGTGCATTTCGCACGCTCTTACATTATGTAGACAAAGATAGTTACTCTTCAAAATGATGCGATTCTCATGTTGATCGTAGTGGAAGGCGCGCAGACTCCAGCGGGAGGAAGGGACAGGTAAGACCCCGCAACGGAGTGAGGAGGCTTACGGACCGCCCGCAGGAAAGCGAAGCGCCTGGAACGAAGATCAACAAGAAAATGCAAATCTTAAGTTGATTAGGGTTCTTCAACAGTCTAAGGGCGTGCAATTCGCACGCTCTCACTTATTTCTTGATGATTCCCTTTAGAACAAACGCGACATTTGCAGGACGTTCAGCCAGGCGGCGCATGAAGTAACCATACCAGTCTGTGCCGTATGGAACGTAAACACGCATTCTGTAGCCTTCTTTCACCAGTTCTAACTGGCGTTCCGGACGGATTCCGTATAGCATTTGGAATTCGAATTGGTCCTTTGAGATGCCGTGCTTCTTCACTAGATCTTTTGTATATTCAATCATGGTATCATCATGGGTGGCAACTGCTGTGTAGTTCCCGTTCAATAGGTGCATCTCGATAATTTTCTTGAAATTGTCATCCACATCTTTTTTCTCGGGAAACGCAACTTCTGGCGATTCCTTGTAAGCACCTTTTACAAGACGGAGATTCGGACTGTATTGGTTAAGATCTTCCATGTCCTTAATCGTACGGTATAAATAGGACTGGATGACTGTTCCAACATTGTCATAATCCTCTCTTAGCTTTTTGAAGATATCAATTGTTTTTCCACAGCGGGAGTAATCCTCCATGTCAATTGTGACAAATACACCATACTCCTTTGCAGCATCAAGGATTCTGCGCATGTTTCGCATAACCACTTCTTCTGAGATATCCAGTCCCATGGAAGTCATTTTCAAAGATAATTGAGAATCCAGGTTTTCGATTCCGATTGCACGAATGGCTTCGATGGAGTTGTCTGCCATTTCATTTGCTTCTTCTACGGTATCAATGAACTCACCCAAATAATCAATGGTGACACAAAGGTCTTTTTGGTTGAGCTCCTGGATGCATTTTACCGCTTGATCAATTCTTTCCCCTGCCACAAACCTTCCTGCCCCAAAGCGCAAACCGTATTTTCTTGCCATTTTTGTTAATGCCTTATTCTTTGATAGATATAAAAATGTATTGCGCATTACTTGTTCCATGTTCTTTTTCCTCCCGCTTTTCTTGGTGTCCCTCTCCGATTGCTTGTGCTATTTTTCTGAAAATTTCACTGCTTTTTTCACATTAATTCTGAATGCCGACTTGTTACTCATCATCAGCACAAGCATTGTTGAAAAAAGCTTGTATAGTAAACGCTTTCATTGAGTGCAAAAATTGAATTACAACCTCATTTTATCATCTTTTCAAATATTTGAATACAAATTATTTGTCGGGAAATAGTGTTGTTTGCTGTCGTTTTTTGTGCTAAATAGAGCTAGACTATTTTTCCCGATTCATACATAATTTTCAGCTAAAAGGTTACTCTACATTTGATAGATTATGATAGGAGGTCGTTGTATGCAACAGCAACAACCACAGCAAAATACTAACAGCAAGCAAAGCTACTACCCGCAGCCGCCAAATGTCGTGACGACAAAAGATTCCTTATATTTTGCAGATATGCTTTCATGGAACTTGCTTGCGATGAAAAAAGCCCATTTCTTTGCAAGCCAATGCCAGGATCAAGACGTCGTGAGTGCCATCGAAAAAGCTGGCCAAATGCATCAAAGGCATTATCAAAAGATCCTGACCCATGTACAAGGTCAAAATCAAATGCAGCAACAGCAACCACTACAATAGGAAGGGGGAAAACCTACATGAGCCAACAAAAAATCCAGAATCCCGAAACACAGGTTGCCAAGACGCCTCAAATGAATGAGCGCGATTTCATTAACGATATGCTCTCGACGGAGAAATACATGACTGCTTCTTACAGCACGGCACTTAATGAAGCAAGCAACCAGCATATATATAACGACCTGCTTGCCATCTTTAATGAAACGCAGAACTGTCAGCGTGAGCTATACAATATGATGTTTCAGAAAGGCTGGTATAGTCTAGAACCTGCCGATCAGATGAAACTGCAACAGGAATATCAACAGTTTCAAGGCTACACGAACCAGTTTCCCTACAGAGCTAACGGGATGACGCAATAAAGGGTGAAACGACGGAATAGCCGGTAAATACGGCGTCCGTTGTTTTTTTTTGTTCCATAAGGTATGTATAAAACGTATCTTCCACTCTACCCTTTAGCATCATTTCCAAAACACAATATTCCTTCTTAAAGTATATTTTTACAGGAATTTTGTGGTAATATTATACAAATAGTGCCATTATATGGAGGGGATGTTGGTGAGACGTGTATTTTTAGTACTTATGATCGGAGTGTTGTTCAGCGGTTGTTCTGATTCAGAAATTCACCAAGAAAAAGTAACAGAATTAGAAAAAGAAATAGCTGAAGTATATGCGCAGTTAGAGGATAAAGATTCGGAGATAAAGACGCTTTCTCAAAAGCCGGTGGAAGAGGAGGCTGGAGAGTTCTTCACAATTCCTAAAGATGAAGTACCCCGTTTATGGCAAGATGCAGATGCCCAACTTTGGGAGTACTTATTAGATTTTTCATTAGCTGAAGAGAATGGCTGGAAAAGAGGAGTTACAAATTGGCGGGAGTGGGATGGGGGATATGATCAGGCACTTGGTACTGCCAATAAGATTTGGGAAGATCCGGGGTTGTTGAATGAATGCATGGATGTTGGATGTAGAGATAAGTAAAGGACTAGGTATGTATGTATGGGAAATCAACACAAGGATTGCTTATTCTGATGAGGTGAAGGCGGAAGGATATATCATGAGCTATGGAATGCGCGAAGACTCAGTTTCTGGAAGCGATATTAGATTAACCATGCTGAAGGAAAGTGACTTTTGGTACATAGATAGAGCAGAAATTCGTGACAGGTGCTCAAGAAATGTTAGTGAGGATGAAGACCTCTGTTTGTAGGCATTGAAATGGGCAGTGAAGATGCAAACAATGGATATATGGCCTTTTAGGATGGATATATAGAATTTAGAATGGATAAGTTGGCCTGTCCCATGGATATATCGAGTTACAATGGATAAGTTGGCCTTTTCCATGGATAAAACGTACGAGTAGTATGGATAAATCTCTTTTATAATGGATAACCGACCGACATAGGTGGGGATTTTCCCACCTGAAAAGTAATGGAGCCCTGATTTGCATGATTGCAAGTCAAGGCTCTCTTTCATTTCCCGCTCTTGGCACGGTGGGCATCATTCAGTTCTTTGATTTCTTTAATCAATGTCATCATTTCCTGCTTGGCGTCAGGATATTGCTCATTCCAATGCTTCACAAGTGGCGGCATTGATTTGGCGATGTATGTATAGAGCACCCATGCTTTCACATTTTCCTTGTGCTCCTCATTCGCTTCTCCTAAAAGAAGCTCTGTGTATTTCTCCAGTAATCCATCTAACTGCTGTTCGAGTTTTTCGTTCATATGCCGAACCTCCCCTTAAGCTTTTGTTCCATTATAGTGAAGTCAATCACATATTACAATTCAATGGACAGGTCGAGCATCGAGAGCCCTCGATATTGGTTTTATAATAGTAGCAGCAGGTTGTTCGCACTCTCATTTCAGCCTGATGCTTCTCTACAAACGTTTTTGGTTTGTAAAATGTTGCTGCAGGATTTCTTCTCATCCCAAAATAAGCCGGATCAGCCTCCAGAAGGCTTGAAAAATCCTCTTCTTGGTAAGGCATATCCATCTCCAGGTTTGGCAAGATAGACTCATACATCCAATAAACATAAAGCACGACATTTTCCCATAATGTTTGACGGGATACCTTCGCTTCTTTTGCCATCCGATTGATAAGTGGCGAAAAGATACCTCCGAAAAGCTCCTCGAAATGATGTTGTCGCCATGCCTCCCGATTCTCAAATGTTCCCGCTTCAAGAGCCTGCACCTTCGTATAGCGAAGTTTTGGAAGCCAGATGTCATTTTCTATACAGGAGTCGATCCAGATGGTCGATGGGTCCACCTTCAAGGTTTTATTAAATGCAGACATCGAAAGCAGGCAATTAACGGCAAGAAATCCGAGTCTTTTCATGAGAAGTGATGCGGCAACGTCCATTTCATCCGTACCCAAAGCATCCTGAACCTTCAACAAATACTCTTCCGTTCCATCATGGATAAGAGAATAAAGGGAAATCGTATCTTCCACTTTCGCCTCCCCTGCTACAAAGCGACAGCTTTCTTCCAGAAAACGAAATTCTTGTTGGGTCAGTGTACTCATCATGCTCTCAGTCCCTCCAGATTTGGCACCAGACATCTACCGCGACCGTGCGGAATGCATAGTGGTGTGCCAAAAAGCGGATCAGTGGTCACCTGGCAATTCATATCAAACACATTTTTCACAAGATCACAGTTAATTACTTCCTCAGGCTTGCCTTGAGCAAAAATCTGTTTGTCACGGATGGCAACTAAGTGGTGAGCATAACGGCAGGCAAGATTAAGATCATGCAGGACCATGATGATGGTACGGTTTTCTTTTTCATTCAGTTCGAAAAGCAAATCAAGTATTTCTATTTGATGTGTAAGATCAAGATATGTTGTCGGCTCATCCAACAAAATCACATCCGTTTCTTGCGCTAGCGTCATGGCAATCCATGCGCGCTGACGCTGGCCACCGGACAAGGAATCGACCGTTCTCTCAGCCAACTCTTCCATGCCTGTTGCACGAAGGGAATCCCAGACCACTTTTTCATCATGCTCAGACCATTGCTTTAACCATGATTGATATGGGTATCGCCCCTGTTTAACAAGCTGGAGCACGGATAATCCTTCCGGTGCAGTCGGGCCTTGTGGAAGGATGGCAAGCTGTTTGGCAATCTCTTTTGTGGATTGTCCGGAAATCGCTTTTCCCTCAAGGAGTACATTACCTTGCCTTGGCTTTAACAAACGAGCTAACGAACGAAGAAGGGTGGATTTCCCACAGCCATTTCCACCGATAAAGACTGTTATCTCCCCTTTAGGGATTTGCAGATCCAGTTCCTCTATAATGATGGATTCACCATATGATAATGTAAGTGACCGGGTTTCTAATGCATGCATGTTACTTCCACCTCTCGTTAAGAATTTCTCGTTTTGTAAAGCAAATAAATAAAGTATGGCGCTCCGATTGAAGCGGTAAACACACCTGCTGGAATTTCAAGTGGGGAGAACAGGGTCCGGCCGATCAAATCAGCGAGCATGACCAGGAATCCTCCAATAAATGCCGATGTGGGTATCAGAACCCCGAAGGAAGAACCGACAAGCCGGCGGGCTATGTGTGGAGCCATCAAGCCGACAAATCCGATGCCCCCTGCAAAAGCGACGGCGCCGCCTGTCAATGCCGTGCTCAGGAATAGCAGACCCATCCGATGTTTGTTGACGGCTCCGCCAACACCTGTTGCTACCTCGTCCCCAAGTTCTTGTATATTCAGCTGCCTTACTGCCATAAAGCTGACAATGATCAGCAAGATGGTCCAAGGCAATAAAATTTTTACATGACTCCAATTTGACCCATATACTGTCCCGGTAATCCAAATGTTTGCTTGGCTTGCACGATAGATCGGTCCAAGCAACATGAATAATGTTGTCAGCGCCTGCATCAATGTTGAAATCCCGATGCCTATCAGCACCAGCCTTATTGGCGATAATCCATTTTTCCAGGCAAGGGAGTAAACGATGATCGCGATGGCAGTCGCACCGACAAATGCACTTAATGGAAGCCATTGGATGCTGACAGTCAAAGAGTTGTTGCTATCACTGAAAAGCGCCAGAAACAGGACAACCGCTGTCGAAGCACCGCCAGTCAATCCTATAATATCAGGAGATGCGAGTGGATTCCGAATTATTCCCTGTAAAATGGCCCCGGCAACCGCCAGCGAAATGCCGACAAGCAGCGCAATGATGATCCGTGGCAATCTGAATGATTGGACAACAAGCGTTTCCATGGAGTCTCCTTGACCAAAGAATACCTTTATGACATTCCAAGGCGAGATCTTCATGTCCCCCATCCCTGTACTAAGGATGAAAAGGGAAGCTACCGCCAACGCTAAACCAACGATGGTGAGAATCGCTTTCTTATCCATAAAAAAGGATAAGCGGCCATCCCCGGTTCTAAATGTTTTATAATTTTTCATTTTCCATGGAACCCCCTTCGAGCAATATAAATGAAGAATGGAGTTCCAATGATTGCCGTCATGACACCGACAGGGATCTCTTGGGGCATGATGATATAACGTGCTCCAATATCAGCCGTCAACAGGAGGATACCCCCTAGAATTCCGCAGTATGGAGCAAGCCAGCGGTGGTCATTCCCGACAAAGTAACGGGCAACATGCGGAATGACAATGCCGATGAAGACGATCGGCCCTGCAATCGCAACCGCACCTCCAGCCAAGAGAATGATGATGACCGCTGTGATCAATTTCACAAAACCTGTTTTCACTCCAAGGCTTGTTGCCACATCATCCCCCATTGCTAGCAGGTTGATCTTTTTCCCTATAAAAAAGGAGGCAATCCAGGCAACCGTTATATAAGGAAGAACTGCGTAAACCATATTGAGGCTTCTCCCCTGTACAGAACCGGCAAGCCAGAAAAGCACTTGATCCAAAGCAGTCTCATTTACAACTAGCAACCCCTGTGTAAGAGAAGAGAACATGGCTGCAAAAGCTGCTCCCGCAAGCGTCAGCTTCATAGGAGTCAGACCCTCACGTCCAATGGAGCCGATGAAATAAACGGCAAAAGCTGCAACCGCTGCTCCGGCAAATGCAAGCCAGGTGTATGTTTGCAAAGAGGTGACCGAGAAAAAAGAAACCGCCACGACTATAAAGAAGCTTGCACCTGCGTTAATACCGAAGATACCTGGTGATGCCAACGGATTCTTGGTTAACGCCTGCATCCAGAGGCCGGCAATGGCCAAACTTCCACCTACCAAAGCTGCAATGATCGCCCTTGGAAGGCGAACAGATTGAATGATGATATGTTCATTGGATCCGTCAAAATTGCGGAATGCATCAATCGCAAGGGACAGGCTCGTATTTGTATATCCATATATGATACTTGCCACAAAACTGAAGAATAATAGAATTACTCCTATAATCAATCCCAGTACTTTATGGCTATTTTTCCGGAGTAACATAATTGTACCTTCTATCTATTTATAACTTTTATCCAACTATAAGTTTAGGAGAATTAGAAGGAAGTGTCAATGACTTTGAAAATCATTCTCACAAAAGTTATTGACATCATTTCTCATCAGGAGTACTATTTATCTTGTGAATGAAAATCATTATCATTAATTTACGGGGGCTACATATCATGTTGAACAACAAAAAACTTTTTACATTATTTCTACTTAGTATAGTTACTTCACTCGTTTTAGCTGCTTGTTCCGGAAACAACGGCAATAACGGGAATCAAGATGAGGGTGCTTCTGGCTCTGGAGATACGCCAACAGAAGACACTTCTTATGAAATAGAGCATGCAATGGGAACAACGCCTATCGATAAAACTCCTGAGCGAGTTGTTATTTTAACAAATGAAGGAACAGAAGCATTGCTTGCAATGGGTGTAAAACCTGTCGGAGCTGTTCAATCTTGGTTAGGCGACACTTGGTATGATCATATCAAAGCAGACATGGATGGCGTTGAAGTTGTCGGGACAGAAAGTGCAGTAAACCTTGAGGCGATTGCTGCTCTAAAGCCTGATCTGATTATTGGAAACAAACTTCGTCAAGAAGACGTGTATGAGCAACTGAATGCGATTGCTCCAACGGTTTTTGCTGAGACGTTAAAAGGTGACTGGAAAGAAAACTTCGAGTTATATGCAAAAGCATTGAACAAAGAAGAAGAAGGCAAGAAAGTGATGGACGACTTTGATGCACGCGTGGCAGAAATGAGCGAGCAGCTTGGCGAAAAGAAAGAGCAGGAAGTATCGATTGTCCGTTTCACCGCTGGGGACGTTCGTATCTATCACAAAGATTCCTTCTCTGGAATCATCCTGAATCAGCTTGGCTTTGCACGTCCTGAATCCCAGGACGTAGATGACTTTGCAGAAATGAATGCAACAAAAGAAAGAATCCCTGCAATGGACGGAGATATTCTATTCCACTTCTCCTTTGAAACTGGAGACGGGGAAGCGACAAAAATCAAAGATGAGTGGCTAGAGGATCCATTGTTCAATAACCTTGAAGTTGCCAAGGCTGGAAATATCCATGAAGTTAGTGACGCAGTATGGAACACTGCCGGTGGCGTCCTTGCGGCAAACATCATGCTGGATGATATCGAGGAAGTATTTTTAGGGGAAGAATAATTTGAAGGGAGCCGGCGCGAGTGATGCGCCGGCTCTTTTTTAAAATAATGAGCAAGATCTTAATGCCCTTTTCCGGAGACGATGTTCCATAATTCTTTGAGTTCCCCAGGGCGCCCATCTTCAGCAGGTTAGGACTCTTCCTCAGAAGTCTGGTCAGAAATCTCGGTTCCTTCTTTTACATAACGAAACGTACTTAATGTATCTAGGTCCATCATTTGCAACGTATCTTCATGGAAAGCCTGAAGATCCATTGTGATGGTACGGAGTCCTCCTTCATGTTCAAATGTGAGTATCTCCCTTAGATAATCGTATGACCAAATCCCATCTACGCTTGGAGTAGATTCCCCATTCGCAAAACCTTGATAAGTTCCATCATCATTCAATATTATCCCCATCTGGAAGCTACCATCTTCCTCATGCCTCCCCCACTTTCCGACAAGTTCAGGTCCTTCCACCGAAACATTAAGTAGTACACTGTCACGGTCGATCCCTGCATTCTTATCTAATGCTTTGAGGTCCGCCGTAGTAGTCGTTCCATCTCCCACCGGACGATCATAAGTCAGGGAAAGTAATGAATTGGCCCGGTTCCATAATAGCTCCCCCATTTCCAGATGACCTGCACCGGAGGCAATAATACTAAGATCCTCTTTATCGAGGGCGTCCCTCATGTGGACAAGAAACACTTGAAACTCTTCCATCGATTGCTCATAGACCCCATCTACCTCGGCATATGTTTCTTTAGATTCCATTGCCACAATTTCCTTGGTTAACTGCTCCATGCTGTCAATCTCGTCATACCATTCATTTTTCATTTGTTGATCAATCACACCCGCTTGATTCATATCATTTATTGTCTTGGCAAGCCTCTCGATGAATTCCTGTGTCTTTTCTGTTATCGCTACCTCATACTCTTCTTTGTCCATCATGTTCACTTCCACCGGATCTTCTGCAGAGGCTTTCTCTTCTGCATCAGCTGCTGCACGTTCATAGCCCTCTTTAAAGCCCTCCCTAAAATCTTCCACCACCTGACAACCTGATAAGACAAAGGTAAGTATCACAATTCCGAAAACTGCTACAAATTTCACTCTCAACAACCGTTCCCCCATTCCATTTTTTATAACTATTGTAACCTTTTCCCTTTTACCAACAACTAGAAACGACAACATAAAAAAAAGCACACTGATTAGTGCGCTTCTCAAAGAAATTCCTTTATATCGTAGACTGTCCCGTTTTCCACTTGGTCGGATAAGATAAGCTCTATCATTTTCTCGGCTACAAACGACGGACTTCTTAATTGCCCTTCTTCATGGTAGGATTTGAATGTTTCCACATTAGTGAAATCCTCTTTGTCAGAGCTGCGGATGACTCCTTGCATGCCTGTATCCATTACCCCTGGTGAAAAAGAGAGAATGGTTGTCGGATGTTCTGCTTGGCTTTGCTCAAGTCCCACCGTTTTCGTGAACATATCCAGCCCAGCCTTTGTTGTGCAATAGGTGTTCCAACCATGGATTGGGTGATTCGCTGCACCGGAACTGATATTAACAATGACCTTTTTGCAAGCCCAGTCTTCCGTCAGCCGAATAAATTCATTTGTCATCAGCATCGGTGTAAGAAGATTTAGGTGAACAGCTTTGGTCATTTCTGACTCATCCGCTTTACCGGCAGGCTTAATCGGATCCACCATTCCAGCATTATTGATCAGGTAAACCTCTGCTGCCTCATCATCCTCCTCGATTTTGGACAAAAGATATTGCATAATCCCGGTCACCCGTTCATGCTTGCTTAAATCTTCTTTCAAAAAGGTGATTTCTGCTCCGCTCTCTTTTGCTGCAAGTTCTAAATCTTTATTTTCATTTCTGGCAATGCATATTAAATGGTGTTTTTCTTTTAATAGTAGTTTTACAGTAGCTTCTCCAAGCCCTTTAGATGAACCTGTGACAATAAAATAGTTCATTATCTCACTCCCAATCTATCTGTTTTTTACTATACCGATCAGCGAAGACACAATCTGCCAACCGTCCGAACGTTTTTCTCCCAGTTTAAAAGGAATAAGATTTACGATACCGATCCAAAGGCTGAAATAGACAAATAAGGCGGAAAAGGAAAAATGGAATGGCGTCCAAAAGGGTAAAACCAGCAAGATGGACAGTAGGTTAAATACAGGGCCACCAAAAGATATTAACGCTGTCTCTTTGGCAGATAACTTGCCTTCATGGTCATTGCTAGAGTATCCTCCCAAAAACGGGATGATGTTGACCTGAATGCGCGTCCCTATAAAACAGAAATCCAATACCTTTGGACCCACCCCAATCCCAATCACCGTGTTTTTCACCTTATACAATTTTGCCACACCCACATGACCAGCCTCATGAATCAGATGCACAAGCGGAACCACCAAATAAAAAAACATCAAAGTATCAAGCATACAAGGCAACCTTCTTTTTTAGTCGTTGGTTTTATTATACATGAGCAATAAGAAAAAAACTCCTGTCGGGGTCAGACCCCGACAGGAGTTTTACTATTTATCTAGAATACAATAATGTTAAGTCATCATCAGATGATATCGAGCCATATTTTTATAGTGGTTGCTAGTATTAAGAGTGCTAGTATCCACTGCAGTACTTTCGTATTCATCTTCTGTCCAAGCTTTGCTCCAATTGGTGCAGCGATGATGCTGGCGATGACCATGACGATAGCAGGTATCAATAACACTTGGCCAGTCGTGATCTTCCCGACGGTACTGCCGATAGAGGAGATGAATGTGATGGCAAGTGAAGTTGCGATCGTCATTCGTGTCGGGATTTTCAATACAACAAGCATGATCGGTACGAGCAGGAATGCCCCAGCCGCTCCGACAATGCCGGAGCCGATACCCACAATGAACGCTAGCACAGCAGCCAGCACCTTATTAAAGGTAACTTGATCGAGCGGTATTTCATCAATGCCTTTTTTAGGAACGAACATCATAATAACAGCTATAAGAGCAAGAATACCGTAAACCATATTAATACCATCAGCGCTCATAAGGCGGGAACCATATCCTCCAATAAAACTACCAATCAGGATACTTACTCCCATATAAATGATAAGATCTTTATTTAAATAGCCGCCTTTGCGATAGGCCCATACACCTGAGATGGTGGCGAAAAACACCTGAACTGCACTGACACCGGACACCTCATGCGCCGTGAGTGCGGTAAGACCGAGCATCGGTGGAATATACAAAAGCATCGGATACTTGATGATCGAACCACCAATACCAACCATCCCCGACACAAACGAACCAATGAAACCTATCGCAAACAAAGCTACAAGCCACATAATATCAAATTCCATAAAGCATCCCTCCTTCTAGGTCTAACTAGTACGGTGTAACATATTACTCAGTTAATTTCCGTTCCGGATGTTCGCTTTCCGCGGGGCGATGCTTGAGCCTCCTCACAACGCTTCAGGGGTCTCAAGCTACCGCTACCTCCCGCCGGAGTCTCACATCCTGCACTACAATTAACTGGGGGACCATTATTTATGGATAACTGCCCTTTAATGAATTTTTCCGCCCTTCGACACGAAGGGCGGAATTCCTTTAAGGGTCTGACCCCTCTTCACAAATATTTTTTATCCGTGCACCGCGCAACGGTTGGGACCGATTTCCATGTCGCGTTGTTCGTCGTCGGTTGGGTTGATTTGGCCCATGTTTAGTTGGCGGATTTCTTGGTATGCGTTTGGTTGTGGTGGCAGGTTTTCGGAGACGAGTTTGCGGAATTCCGCTTCGTCTTCGATGTTCAACCCTGCGTTATTTTTAAACAGGTCACCAAGGCGTGCTGCCACTAGTCCACCTTCACCAACTTCGGACATCGTACCGAAGTGAGCCGGAAGTACAACCAGATCTTCAGACAATTCTTTGTAGCGGGAGTAAAGTGTTTCGCGTAAATCTGCTACCCAGTCCTCTGCTTTTCCTGCTAGGTCAGGTCGACCAATGGATTCTACGAACAAGATGTCACCACTTAACAAGAAGCGGTTATCCACGACAAATGACGTACTTCCGATTGTGTGACCAGGAGAGTAAATCGCCTGCACAGCAACCTTCGTCGTACCAACCGTGATTTCCACTCCATCTTCAAGTGCTGCATAATCAAACGTTACTTCTTCTGCATCCTTTGGAGGTAACCAGTACGTCGCATTTGTTGCTTCACGAAGCATGCGTCCACCGGAGATGTGGTCGGCATGCAAGTGCGTGTCCGCCACATGTACGACTTTCAAACCTTTCGCCTCAGCAAATGAAATGTATTGATCTACCATACGTGTGGAATCGATGATCATCGCAGAGCCATCAGATTCAACTAGGTAACTCAAACAGCCTTTTCCGATACGAACGAACTGCCACAGTGTACCGCCATCCTTAAGATCTGCTACCTTAACTGGCTCCAGGTACTCACTCCAAGCCTTCATTCCACCTTGCAAGTAAGAAACATTTTTCACGCCGGCTTCCACTAACATCTCACCAACAAAGATAGAAGAACCCTCTTTCGCACATACAACTAACACATTTTCAGATGGAATTTGACCTAAGATTTCTTCTACGCCATCCATCAAATCAAAGTAAGGTACATTCTTATGCTCCACAGATGCGCCTTCAATTTTCCAATCAGCAAATGCATCTTCGTTTCGCACATCTAAAATAAATAATGATTCATTAGCCAAAATCTTTTTCGTTACATCTTTTGCAGTCATTGCGTTTAACATGAATAAATACCCCCTATGGTATAATTTATTTTAAAAAAATTTATATAATTGTTAAGCCGTAGGACCTTCCCACTTGCTCATTCCAGGTACAACATTCACTACATTTGTAAAACCTAGTTCAGTCAATTTCTGTGCGGCCATATCACTGCGGCTTCCTGTACGGCAAACGACATATGTTTCTTTTTCTTTGTCTAATTCAGCAATTCCGCCTTCTAAGTCACCTAATGGAACGGATACTGCACCAGGAATGTGTCCGAATAAGTACTCGGCTGGTTCACGGACATCCAATACGGTTATGCCTGCTTCCAATTTCGCAGCCAACTCTTCGTTCGTTGCTACATAAGGATAGTTTTGCTCTTCTTTTTCCTCTTCTGATCTTGCTTTACGGATATAATGTTTCAGTACATCGCCTTCTTCAAGCG
The DNA here is from genome assembly GCA_001648575.1 of Sutcliffiella horikoshii DSM 8719. Classification (GTDB taxonomy): domain Bacteria; phylum Bacillota; class Bacilli; order Bacillales; family Bacillaceae_I; genus Sutcliffiella_A; species Sutcliffiella_A horikoshii. The sequence continues at coordinate 142,568 of LQXN01000060.1, forward strand.
TTCCTAAATATTGATGGCCGATTTTATCTGCCCATGCTTTAATATCCGCCTTTGAACCTTTATCTGTTGCTAATACTTCCAATACTTCTCCAGATTCAATCTGATCAATCGCCTTTTTCGTACGCACGATTGGCATCGGACATGCCAACCCTTTTGCGTCTAATGTCAAGTTTACATTCATCAGTAGGTCATCTCCTTTTATGAAAAATAATTATTCTACGTTACCTTCCCACTCAAGCATTCCGCCAACCATATTGATAACGTCAAAACCTTGGGCTGCCAAGAACATGGAGGCCTTCCCACTTCTTCCACCTGAACGGCATACCATGAAATGTGTTTTGGATTTATCAATATCTTGCGTGCGGAACTCTAATAAACTTAACGGGATGTTCACCGCTTGCGGGATCTTCCCTGCAGCAACTTCCTCTGCTTCACGTACATCAATAATCGATACCTGCTCGCCAGCTGCAAGCTTTGCTTCTAATTCCTGTGGTGTAATCTCTTTCATGTTTGACAGCTCCTTTTCTATTTAAAATTACCAGGCGTTCATGCCGCCTTTTACATTTACAAGCTTCGTGAATCCTGCTTTCTTCAATTGCTTCACTGCTGCATTACTGCGCATACCGCTTTGACAAATCACAATAGTCTCTTTGTCTTTAGAAAGTTTATCGACGTTGTTTCCAATAGTGTTCAAAGGGATATTCTGAAACTGTCGAATGTGATTCCCTTTGTATTCCATCGGTGTACGAACATCAATGAATTGTTTGTTCTTGTCGTTTAATTCCTGTTTTAATTCAGCTGTTGTTATCTGACGGACGCCGGCAGTCGGCTTCATTCTGCTGATCAGAAATACCACCGCCAGCCCCATTAAAATATAAGGAAGAAACTCCATCTAGCCACACCCCTTTTAGATGAATAAGTTCACATTACCTTCAGAAGCATCGCCTAAATATGCGCCAACCCCTGCATACTCAATTCCGTCGATCATCTCTTCGTGCTTCAGGCCAAGTAAGTCTACCGTCATTTGGCAGCCGACAAGTTTAACATCCTGCTCTTTTGCCATTTCGATCAAGCTCGGTAAAGACTGTACATTATGCTTTTTCATAATTCCTTTAATCATTTTCGGGCCCATGCCAGCCATGTTCATCGTAGATAATGGCAACTTGTTGGCCCCGCGTGGCATCATTTTGCCAAACATTTTTTCAATAAAGTTTTTCTTAACTGGAACAAGCTCCTCTTTACGAAGTGCATTCAAGCCCCAGAATGTGTGGAAAATCGTTACTTCGTGATCATATGCTGCAGCACCGTTCGCAATAATATAGGCTGCCATCGCTTTGTCATAATCACCGCTGAAAAGTACAATCGTTGTTTTCTTCTTTTCCATTGTCATCATCAATCCTCTCCTTACGCTTTTTTAATATAGAAAGTATATACGCCGTTTTCTTCTTTCATGTCCAATAACTCATTGCCAGTTGCTTTGCACCATGCAGTAAGGTCAGTCTTAGCACCTTTGTCTGTGGAGATAACCTCTAAAATCTCACCGCTGTTTACTTCACCTAAAGCTTTCTTCGTTTTCACCAATGGCATTGGGCAAGCTAATCCTTTAGCGTCTAATACTTTGTTTACATTCATTTGTAATTCCTCCTGTTTTTACCCCCAGGGGTATTTTGTCAATTAAAAAAATCCCTTATACCTGGTAGGGTATTTTTTACTTTAAAAAAATATACAACTCTTAAATACCCATAGGGGTATACTAACATGCAAAAAAATATAATGCAACCCGCTATTTAAATACCCTAGAGGGTATCAATATGCTTATAATATACCACTTGGGGTATATTATCAAGAACTTTTTTGACTACCTGCTTTTAATAAGAAGATCGACAGCTTGTTTGACCATTTCACTGGAATCTTCGCCTTTTTCCACGCTTTCCCTTACACACTGTTCTAGGTTGGTACTTACGATGACACCAATGGCACGTTCAATTGCAGTGGTTGCTGCATTCAACTGTGCGACAACGTCTCGGCAATCTTCCCCTTGCTCCATCATATGAAGTACTCCGCGAATTTGCCCTTCAGCACGTTTCAAACGGTTCTTCACTTGGTTGGTATATTCCATACTGGCTCGCACCTCCTCTGTAAATCAAGTAGTTACTTGTCTATGCACATTATATTATACCCCTAAGGGTATATTGTCAACCATTAAAATTATCAATAATAAATTCAGTTCAAGCAAATAAAAACGTTTCAACAAAATGCTATTTATGATAGGATTATTTTAGTATAACAACTAACGAAACGTTTCGAATTCACTTTATTGTAAGCGCTTTTCTATTTTATTATTGAAGGGATGAAAAGACATGATTGAAATAAAAAATAAACAGATACTCATAGATGGAAAACCAGTACTTATTATGTGCGGAGAGATACATTATTACCGATTGGAACGAAAAGACTGGCAGGATCGCATCGATAAATTGAAGGATGCGGGCTGTAATGCCGTGGCAACTTATATCCCATGGCTATGCCATGAACCTGCGGAAGGTCAGATGGATCTAGATGGCCACACTCGACCTGAATTGGACTTGGGTGCATTTATCGACCTTTGTGCCGAAAATGACTTATATTTCTTTGCCAGACCCGGCCCGTTCATCATGGCCGAAATGAAAAATGAAGGGATACCTCATTGGGTATCTGAAAAGCACCCGGAAGTTGTTCCAGTCGGTTGGGATGGAAATGCAGCAACAACGCCTACACTTGATTACTTGGCTCCAAACTTCTTAAAAGAAACAAAAAAGTGGTATGAGGCAGTAATGGCAGTAATCGCTCCACGCTTGCATACAAATGGCGGGAATATCATCGGCGTTCAACTGGATAATGAAATCGGCATGTTATCATGGGTCAGCAATTGTCCTGATTTAACAGAGCAATTATTAGAAGACTTTTCTCTTTGGTTACAAAAAAAATATACAGAAGCTGAGCTAAAACAACGTTATCCATTTAACCTGCATAATGCAGCCGAAAGAATCGCCGGAATTCGTTCTCCAAAAGAAGAGTATGCAGCGGAACTATTGCGGGATCTTGGTCATTACATGCGGGACCGTTTTACCCGCTATGTCGCCATTTTGCGCGAGTTTGCTGAAGAGTTTGGTATAAAGGACATCCCTTTCATCGTCAATATCCATGGCACAGGCGGTGGCCGCGGATTGACATATCCAATCGGTATCTCTCAGCTTTATGAATCCTACACACAAGACGATGGATACTTGTCCGGGTCTGACATCTATTTTGGGGATCTGGATATGGAATCCTTCCAAGATTTATACTTGATCAATGGTTTTATGGACGCGGTCCACAACCCAGATCAGCCTTTGACTAGCGTCGAGTTCAACTGTGGAGACGGCAACTTTGGGGAAACATACGGGGGTCGCTATGATGTTTCCGCAGCCGATTTCAAAACAAGAATGTGTGTCGCACAAGGAAATCGCCTGATCAACTATTACCTGTTTACTGGTGGGTATAACTATAAAATGGATGAGGCAACAGGCGACGGAAATGGACGAATCGCATCTACGGGAGAACGTCACGGTTTCGCCGCACCCGTGAATCCCGAGGGCAAGCTCAACTACACATTCCCACGCATGGCCCGCTCCATCAAAACGATGATGGCAGTCGGGGACAAGCTCGCCGCAATGGATGAGGACCGAGATTCTGTAGCATTTGCATTCATCCCGGACTATTATATGACTGAATACCGCTATCCCGATAGTACGAAAATGCGGGAGATCGTAGACAATATCACGATGCATCGTGGGGCAGGCGCATGGGAAATTGTTGCAAGAGCCATGTTACTTGCTAGCTACCGTTTCAGTTCCGTCGATGTACAAAACAAAGAATTGGATCCGAAAGTGACCAAGGCTCTTGTTCTCCCCTCTGCCCGCTACATGGATAGAGAGATACAGTTGAAATTGGTGCGATATTTGCAGAGTGGTGGAGGAATTCTTTTGTACGGAGAGGTACCGACCTTTGATATGGAAGGGAAACCTTTCACTGCTTTAGCTAATGCGCTTGGTGTGAAGCCTTTAGGCGTAACATTCAATGAACATGGTCACTTTATGTCATTAACGGCTGACGGTTGGGCAGCAGAGCGACCTGAAATTCGCACTTATTTTACACAAACTTTTGAGCTTGGTTCTACCTCCAATGTTGAAGCCATCATGCGTGTCACGGAATCGGAGGATATATGTGGTTTTGACGCGAAGGTTGGCGAAGGGCGTGCGATTGTGCTTGCAACAGCTTATCGCTGTGATATCGACTTATTCAAAACTGCGCTGGAGCGACTTGGTGCGGTGGCGGGACTGACTCATGATTGCGAGTACCATGGAATATTCTCGACTTCTGTTTCAAGTGGCGATGAGCGTTTCGTTCATCTATTGAATTTGGACGGTTTTGAAAAGGAAATTCAGGTTCGTTTAGACGATGAAAAACTCTTGGGAGGCCGCCCATTCACCCTTCAAAGTAAAGACGGTGTGATGCTTCCTGTGAATGTAACATTGGAAAAAACGGGAGTGAAAGTAGTTTATTCTACTGCTGAAATTATGGAGGTATCTGTTGACTCCATTGCCTTCCGACTAACTCAAAGCAGTGACAGCATTCTCTTGGTAACAAACAGGGTTGTGCTGGTGGATGCAGATTATCAAGTGGAAGAGGTTGATTCCTCAAAAGTTTTGATTACTTCTAAGAAACATGGGAAAATTGATGATCATTTGGTGATCAAATTTAAATAAGAGCTGTCCAGATGCCCTCTCTCTTCAAAACGAGTCCGGTATCTGGGCATTTTTATAGTGATGTAACTGAGTTCGTGCGGAAACAAGGTGAGTTCGTGCGGAAACACCCCAAGTTCGTGCCAAAACGAGGTGAGTTCGTGACAAAACCCATCAAGTTGATGCCGATTCCCAATATCCATAAAAAAAACAGGAAGCCCCCATACCACGGCGGCCACCTGTTACACAAAATATTATATCTTCTCCATCATCCCTTTGAGATTCCCAATACTCACACGCAAACTGTCCAAAGGATTGCCTGGACATATGTCCTGCTCAATGATGTACCAATCAACGCCGTTCTCTTCTCCCCAGCGCAATACCGGTTCAAAGTCGATGACACCAGTTCCTACCTCCGCAAAGCTTCCTTCTTCACCAGGAGCCATATCCTTCACATGTAGCGTTGGAACACGGCCAGCTAAAGGTGACAAAAATTCCAGTACATCGTGACCAGCTTTGGTTACCCAATAAACGTCCAGTTCGGCATGCAACAAGTTATCAGAACTTGGCTCTAATAGATATTCCAAAACTACCTTCCCATCTATTTCCTTATGAAACTCGAAATCATGGTTATGATAGCTGATGGTGTAGCCGTCTTTTTTCAACACAGCAGCAAGTTCGTTCAACTCTGCCTTAAGAGAAACATAATAATCCTCTGTACGGTCCTCTTCCACCACATATGGCATGACAAGATGCTTTGTGCCAAACAACTCTGCTTCATCCAACACGGCAGGAAGCTCATTGCGTAATCGATCTACCCCCACGTGCATACCGGCAACCGATAATTCCAATTCGTTCAAGGCAGCGGCGATTTCCTTTGGGTCATGGCCGTAAAGTCCTGCCATTTCCACTCCTGAAAAGCCCATGTCTTTTAATTCTTTAAGTACGCCGATAAAATCTTTCTCTAATAAATCACGCACTGTATAAAGTTGTGCAGCAATTTTATGTTTCATCTTCTATCCGCCTCCAATTTTATAAAAGGTTGTTTTCGATGTTTTGTTAACTCAATTTAGCGTTTATGTTACTTACTGTCGTGCTCTTTTCTCTATTTTACGTAGCATACTACTTGGAATTTCTAGATTGTTTAATCTGTAAAAAGTCCAATTGCCGACTTTTTACTAAGGAATAACTCCAATAGTTGAGAAAAAAGCTTTATAAAAAACAAGCAACCAAGAGCCTTGGTTGCTGCTTCTGTTATATCCTTACACCCACCACATATCAGCAGGTTGTTCTTTGATCAATACAGACTGAAGATTTGATACCGCACGGGCAAAGCCCTCTTCAATCGACATGATCGGATCTTCGTGCTCGATGCTGACTACATAATCGTAGCCATAAGTACGAAGTGCACTCATCATATCCGACCACTCTTGGACACTATGGCCGCAGCCGACAGAACGGAAGCTCCATGCACGAGTCTGTACTTCGCCGTATGGCTGCATGTCTGTCAAGCCGTACATGTTCACATTGTCCTGATCGATGTATGTGTCTTTTGCGTGGAAATGATGGATTGCTCCAGCTTTTCCTAAGATTTTGATTGCTGCAACAGGGTCGATTCCTTGCCACCAAAGATGGCTTGGATCTAAGTTTGCACCGATTGCAGGGGATGTCAACTCACGAAGTTTCAGCATCGTGTGCGGTGTATGTACCAGGAATCCGCCGTGCAGCTCAAGACCGATTTTGATGTTACGTTCTTCTGCATACTTCCCTACTTCTTTCCAGTAAGGAACAAGCTTTGTTTCCCACTGCCATGTTAATACGTCGCCATACTCATTTGGCCATGGAGCAACAGGCCAGTTCGGCGCTTTTGCCGTTTCACTGTCACCAGGGACGCCGGAGAAACAGTTAACCACTTCCACTCCTGTCAAAGCAGCAAGGTCAATCGTTTTCAACAATGTCTCATGGGACTCTTTTGCAAAAGCCTCATCCGGTGAAATTGGGTTACCGTGGCAGCTGAATGCACTGATCTGCAACCCGCGGGAATGGATTTCCTCCATATAGGCATTGCGTGCCCCTTCGTCTTCTAAAAGAGTATCTATAGGACAATGGTTGTTGCCAGGGTAGCAGCCTGTACCGATCTCGACTGCCTCAAGCCCTGCCGCTTTGACATGATCAAGCATTTCGGTAAAAGATTTATTTGCAAAAAGGACTGTAAATACGCCTAGTTTCATTAGTGTTCACGCTCCTTAATTCAATTCGTTTTTGATGTTGACAATCTTCTTCGTTTCGTTGGATTCAAGGGCTCCTAAAATAACCATCAAGGAGTTCTTTCCTTCGTTTCCGTCTATAAGCACTTCTTTGTCTTCTAAAATGCTTGCTACGAAGTGGTCGACAACATGGGAACCTGTTTGTCCGCCTGCATCATTGCTTTGAATTCTGCCTAATTCGTAGCGTACGGTTTCACCAGTTGCATATTGTACGACTAAAGAGTGAGTCGGATCGTCTTCAAGGCGAAGAACCGCTTTTTCCGCATAGATGATCGTGGAATTATCCTCCCGCTTGTAAGACCAGCTTGCAGCTAACGTACCAACGATACCGCTTTCTGTTCTTAACGCGCAAACTGCCGTGTCGTCCACATCTGTGTTTTCTTTTGCAGAAGTTTCGATGAATGCTCCCACTTCCACGATTTCTTCTCCTAAAAGATAACGCATCAAGTCGGACTTGTGGACACCTAGATCCCCCATCGCACCGATGAATGCTTCTTCTTTACGGAAGAACCAGCTGTCTTTTCCGTCCACGCTCCAGCCTTCTGGCCCAGGGTGTCCGAATGCCGTACGGAAGCTGTAAATCTTCCCGATTTCGCCGCTTTCGATCAGTTGTTTCGCTTTTTGGTGGGATGGAACAAAGCGTTGGTTGTGCGCGATCATCAGCTTTTTGCCAGATGCTTTTGCTGCAGCGATCATTTCATCTGCTTCTTCTTTTGACGTTGCCATCGGTTTTTCACATAAAACGTGCGCTCCAGCTTTGGAAGCATAAATGGATACAGGGGCATGCAGGTAGTTAGGCGTGCATACACTCACAACATCCAGTTCTTCACTGTCGATCATTTCTTGATAGCTTTCATATGCTTTCCCGCCGTATGTTTCAACAGCTTGCTCCGCGCGTTCCCTCACGACATCACATAATGCCACAAGCTCTACATTTTGGTTTGCATGGTACTCCGGTAAATGGCGGTGTTTTGCGATACTTCCGCACCCTACTACTCCAACTCGTAATTTCTTCATTATATTAACCCCCTATTTGCTTTTGATCTCTTCTAATGGTTTTGCATTTCCATAATAAACGTCGCCGATCGTCGTCGGCTTTGCCCAATTAACGGCATTCTTGATGACTTTTTGTACTTTTTCATGATAGTAAGTCGGATATGTCTCATGACCTGGACGGAAATAAAACACTTTTCCTTTGCCGCGTTTATACGTGCAGCCGCTTCGGAAAACCTCTCCGCCTTCAAACCAACTGACAAAAACCAGCTCGTCCGGATCTGGAATATCGAAGTGCTCGCCATACATTTCCTCGCGCTCGATATCGATGTGCTCCCCGATTCCTTCTGCGATTGGATGGCCCGGTGATACTACCCAGATGCGTTCTTTCTCGTCCGCTTCTCTCCATTTCAGGTCACATGTCGTACCCATCAATGTTTTGAAGATTTTGGAGAAATGACCAGAGTGAAGAACGATCAATCCCATTCCGTCTAGTACTCTATTTTTCACGCGAGTGACGATTTCATCGCTTACATCGTCATGTGCTAAATGGCCCCACCATAATAGGACATCGGTGCTGTTAAGTACTTCTTCCGTAAGTCCGTGCTCAGGCTCGTCCAATGTTGCAGTCCTTACTTCGTAGTCTTCTTCTTTCAGGAAGGAAGCAATGGCTCCGTGGATACCTTCTGGATATACTTCTTTCACTTTTTCGTTTGTTTGTTCATGACGGTTTTCATTCCATACTGTTACTCTGATCATTGTTTGTTTCCCCTTTCTTTGCTTGCAATATTATGTGTCAGCTTTCTTACCAGGCTTTGCCTCACCCTTACTCACCAGTCAGGTTACCTCTGATCTACTTCTATTTTTGTAAAATCTCTAACTCTATTGATTTATTGTGGTTAGTCGTATGGGAACGTTTCCATATTGCGGTGCATATAACGTTTCGATACAACTCTATTACATTATAAAGGGTCAATAAAGCGTTTTCAATGTTAAAGTCCGAACTATATAGTAAAATTCCGACTTGATGATTGAAAGTGTGGGATTTGCTTAACAGGACAAGTCTTAATTTCTATCCTCTTGCAGGTTGTTTCTGCTTTTTTATTTATATAGTCCTCTAAAAATAAGATTTGCGGTTACGGGCTTCCGTCCCATTTCCCTTGCCCATATAGACAATTGGCCAATGTGGTGTATTTCGTGGGCTAATATATGGCGCATTATTTCACCGTGCTTCAAAGTGGTGCTTTGGCCATCGGAATTGATAACTGTATTGGTCCGCAGTTCCATTTCATCTGTCCAAGACAAAACGAACGGCTCGACCTCTTCATGGAATCGGGCGGATAAGGCTTTCACCTTTTCCAGGCTGGAGTATTCCTCAAACGGCGGTTCTCCGAGATCTTGTTGTGTTTTCATAAAGTGGATCCAGCTCTGTTCCACATCGATAATATGGAATAGGGTATACAGGATGTTACCGACCCCACCCACGCGTTCTTTAAGTAATTCTTCCTCTGGTATATCTTGACACCATAAAAACCAATCATCCCTAACCTGCCAGTTATACTGAAATAGCGTTTTCATTTAAGAGCTCCCACCCATCCTATATTTTTTAGACATACTATATGTAAGAGTTCTATATGGATGCCCTAAACTCCCCCTTGGAGTGAAGAATAAGTTATAAACAAAACAAAGCCCTTCCTGTCATAACTACAGGAAAGGCTCCATCCTCATTTCACTTTACTGACTTGCGCTCCACGATTTCTGTGGATAGCTTGTAATAGTTCTCCACAGTCTCTTCTTTGGCCAACGCCTGGAATACGACATGCACCGCCAGCGCACCGACCTCATACTTAGGCTGTCTTACCGTAGTAAGCGGAGGGTTCACATATTCAGCCAGCTGGATATCATCGTAACCGATGATGGAAATATCATCAGGCACACTGATTTTGTTTTCTTTGAATGCTTGCAATCCACCGACGGCCATCTCATCGTTTGCATAGAAAATCGCTTCAGGAAGCTGAGGCTGGGCGATCAGCATTTTTGTTGCACGGTAACCACCTTCACGCGTAAAGTCCCCGAACACCTTCCATTTATTTTGAAACTTGATGCCGTGTTCCTTTAAGGCGCTCATATATCCTTCATAGCGCATTTGGTTATCATGGGAATTTAAAGGTCCGCTCACATAACCTATTTCACGGTGGCCTTTGGTTATTAAATATTCAGTTGCCAAGTAGCCGCCATGAATGTTGTCCACTTCGACTTGATAGACAAACTCGTGATTGAGCTTTCTGTCGAGGAGGACGATCGGGAAGCCTTCTCTGGCCGAGTCCAATATTATATCGTTTGTTATATTATGGGCAAGGATGATCGCTCCATCCACCCGTTTTTCTTTTAAAAATTTCGCTGCCGTCGACTGCGCTCCTCCTACGGAACTGCATGCTATCAGGTCGTAGCCATTTGTCATGGAAACTTCCTGTACCCCTTTGATGAGTTCAGAATAGAAAGGACCGGAAAGATCCCTTAATATGAGTGCAATCGTATTTGTCTTTGTTCTTTTTAAATCGGATGCGAAGCCATTTTTGAAGTAGTTCAATTCCCTTGCAGCTTCCTGCACCTTTTTCATGGTCGCAGGACTTACTTTATTTACATTGTTCAGCGCGTAGGATGCCGTTGAGACAGCCACTCCTGCCAGCTTTGCCACATCTTTGATTGTTGCCACCTTGCATATCCCCCTTAGAAAGACAGGCCAGTTGTCAAAAATGACATATTGGCCTGCCCCTGTTCGAAACGTTTCAATCTCCTATCTATAGCATAATGTAAACGTTATTATTATTCAATAGTTTATGACTTCCAATGAGGGGATTCTTAAATGTGCCCTCCTCAGTTTTTAAACAATACCTGATTTTCCTGACTCAAGCCAAAAGGGAGGATTTCAGGACGTGCACAGCCATTTTTTATTGGAAGATGCTTTCCTTCTTTTGAAGACTCGTGGATTGCATGCATTACCTCTAGGACCTGTAGAGCCATATGTCCATTGGCCCTGTGGGGTCTGTCCGCCCTAATGGCATGTGCCATATCTGCCGCACCGATTCCTCGGCTGTTATCTGTGTAGCCATACTCCATCGGCACATCCTTAAAGTTGTTTTCCCCTACACCTCTCACCCCGATTGCACCGCCAAAATTGTTGGGATCCGGGACACTTAGCGTTCCCTTTGTTCCGTAGATTTCCATGCAAGGCAGCTGCGTTCCACCCATCACATCAAAACTTGTGATAAGCGTTCCTACCGCTCCATTTTCAAAATTAAGCAATCCGGTCACATGTGTGGGTGTGTTCACTTGAATTTTTCGTCCATAATCTTCTTTTCTTGTCACGGTCCGTTTCTCAAAGGCTGATTGAGTAGAACCTGTCACCCGTTTGATCGGACCCAGCAGGTGAATGAAAGCAGTCAAGTAATACGGACCCATGTCAAACATTGGTCCGCCACCTTTCTGGTAGTAGAAATCTGGAGCAGGATGCCAGCCTTCCGGACCAGCACCAAGCATGAAACCTGTTGCGGCAACAGGTTTGCCGATAACTCCTTCATCGATTAGTTTGCGACAGGTTTGCAGAGCTCCGCCAAGGAAGGTATCCGGGGCACAACCAACACGGAGTCCTTTTTGCTCAGCTAGTTCTAAAAGTTTTCTTCCTTCCTCGACCTCTATCGTCAATGGTTTTTCCACAAAAACGTGCTTGCCTGCCTCAAGTGCGGCAAGGGTCACTTCATAATGTGCTTTAGGGATGGTCAGGTTAATGACCATTTCAATTTCAGGATCTGCTAACAATTCCTCAACTGTATAGACTTTCCCCACGTTATATTCAGCAGCCTTCTCTTTCGCGCGTTCCAGATTTAAGTCTGCTACTGCGACAATATCCAAAATCGAAAATTTAGATGGTGCTTCTAAATAGATTCCACTGATGGTGCCTGTTCCGATAACTCCCACTTTAACTTTTTTCACGATATTCTCTCCTCATAAAGAAATACGGCGTAAATAAATCCACGCCGCATTCTTATTTAAATTGGTATCTTCCTATTTTACCTTATAGTGGTAAAAATGATTATAAATATACCTCAATTTTATTTACACCATCAACCAAGTGCTGGTTCAGATCTTCTTTGCTGATGACTAAACCTCCATTACGATAGCGGTTGGAAACCTCTGCTCCCGCCACTGCTTTCCCATTTACACGGACTTGCTTTTGCTCTTTGCCTAAGTGATAGACAAATTGAACATCATGTCCGTTCACTTTATAGGTGAAGTGCAGCCCGTCAAACTCTGCTGGAAGTACAGGGTCCATTACAAGGTCTCCGGCTTGGAAGCGGATGCCAAGGCAATTGGAAATCAGCTGGTTCATGTAGATTCCAGGTCCGCTAGAATAGATTCTCCAGCCGCCTTTTACTTTTACTGAACCATCGCGCAGCTTACCGAACTGTTCTTGTGCCTCGTAACGGTCGTTAAATTGTCCGTCAGAAGAACTGAAGTAGGCATTGCTTTGTCGGCGCTCTGCGTTTGGCACTGCCTGCTGGATATTGATCGGATTGATTGTATTTAACCCTTTCCAAACTTCATCTGTCTTCCCAAGCTTGGCCATTGCTTCCACATAGCGGATATGTGCGTGCACATATTGAAGACCGATTTCACGGCCGAAGTTTGCCGCCTGTTCTGCACGTTTGAAGTGAGTGCTGACCCCGCCTGCATAGTTTGCCGGGCGGTTCATGAGGCGTACGCCGTCCGGGCAGTACAACTCCTTCTTGATCAGATCAAAGTGTGCTTTCGCTTGTTCAGGTGTTAATAGTTCACTGATCATGCTGCGGGTCATAGGCAGCAAACGATAATGAATGCCTGTTTTCGTATCTTCTGGGTGAACCATCAATTCCGGCTTATCCTGATCTTCCATGTAGACGAAACCAGGAATTACTTCTGATCCAAGCATGTATTTATTAAAGTCGATTTCAATTCCTTTTGCCAAAGCTTTCAATTCATCTGCTTCTTCTGTTAATACACCTTCAAGCGCTTTGGAAAGAGTATTCAATACTTGATATGTCAAGGACACTGTCCAACTCGATACCATGAATTGTTTTAGCTGGGCATTTGCCGGTTGCAGTGTATCATCCCAGTCCCCGTCCCCGTAGGAAGATAAGAATGTATCATGCAGGAAGTGATCCTTTATGAATTGAATTTCTTTTTTCGCATGCTCCAACACAGTTGCTTTTTCTTCTGTGAAGTGGAAGGCACCACGAACAGTGTACGGAACCTTTTCTTCTAAAATGGAGTAATCCTTTGTGATCGTAAGGTAATCACTTAACACTTTAAGTGGCCATACGATGATATCTCCATGACTTTCTTCACTTTGAATGCGGAAGTATTTATCGAACATGAACCATTGCGGCCAGTTCCCAGTATCCTCATATTGATGAGTGTACACCTTTTTGATGATTTCCTTCACGCCTTCGTAGTTTTGTGTTGCCATGAAATATTCGGTCGGCCCCTGGCAAACATCGCGCGTTCCCCATGCCGCTCCACCGTACTGCTCAAGGCCATGTGGAACAGAGTAGTGAACAAGCATGTTGTGCGTATACCACCATGCAGTGGCATTCATTTTTTCTAACTCTTCCTTGCTTTCACCGCCCAATGTCAGCTTGAATCCGTTCATTACTTTTTCAAAAAATTCACGGTAACGCTCTGTTTCCGCTTTAAAATCACGAACGGTAAATTCTCTATCTTCACCATGCAATAACCCTTGAACCGTCATCGTCCAGCTTGCTGTTGCTTCTGTTTCCAATACCACAAGGGAAGCAGAACCAGGTGCCATTCCTTCTGCAAGCTTCGTTTCGTCGCTTACAGTAAAGTCTGTGCCTTCCAAAGTCAGTTTGTATGCAAGGTCCGGATATACGTGCTTACTGTCTGATCCTTCCACTGCTGTAAATGTCAGCACCTTGCCATCCTCTTTCATGTCATAGGCAACAATCAACTCATTGTTATTCATGCAGATTTGGTTTGTAACAAGGAAACGGTAGTTCTTGCCGCTCTCAGAAGCTACCTCTAAGTTAATATCAGGAGAATCGAGTACTGTATAGTTTGTGACTACAATGACATCGTCCGCTGTTTTGTAATACCAACGGGAATAGTTAAATCCGATCTCGAACAATGTAGGCATTGTTAAAAGCTTGTACTGACCTTCCACTTCCACAAAGATGCGCTGTCCGGAAGTTTTCATGACATTCAATGCGTTACGGGCATTTGTCATCATCTTATGGAAAGAAGTGTTCCCTACCACAAGCTGCGAGTTGAAGATCCCGTACATATAAGAAGTGGAGGTGATGATGTTCTCTGTCATTTTGTCATTATTGCCTGACATGATGATATGGCCATGTGGACGCTCCACAACAAGCTCTTTTTCTTTTAACACGATATGTTCATACGTATCAGTGAAGAAGGATAGCAAAGTATCTCCTTCCCATTCCTCTTGCTGGCGAACGGGGAAGTACTTATCTAATTCGTCTTTTGTAAAAGAAGCTCCGGAAAGCACACCGGATAGGTTGGCATTTGCCGTAACTTTCTCCAGCTCATCAGTTGAGTCAGATGTTAACCCCTTCACTTCTTCCCAAGCCTGTGCGACTTCGGCAGTGAACTCAAGCTCTGTTACTGCTTCCTGATGGTTTTCTTTGAACAGGCCGTAGAATACGAAGTTTCCTTGTCCATCAAGCAAGATCTTTTCGGATTGTAGCCCTGTAAAGGCAAATTCATATTGATAGATTTCATTTGCAAGTGTTTCTTTTGAGAGAACTTCTGGTTGGTTTGTTTCTTTGTATGAAAGACCAAAGAATTGGAAGCCATCCGTTGAGTAGCCAACTGCATTTGTCAGGGAACCTTGTTGCAGGTAAGGGAAACCTCCCGGCTGTGGCTGATTTTGACGGGAGCAGACTACATATCCATTCTGCCCGTCTTCAAATACTGTGTGGTCGATGTATTGAGACAGATAAGATTCGTTAGTACGGACAAGTCCTTTGCTTCCGATTCCAACGTCTTGGCCGTAAACGATATCGATTGTTTGGCCAGCGCCGTTTACGTTTACATCCCAGAACCAGATGCCTTTATCAGATAGACGGAAGTTCACGGAATAGTCGATGTCAGCAACTGTTCCTTCCCATTTGATCTCGTTTTGAGAATGGCTTGTGTTGCTGGTTGATTTTACGCCTAGTAATGGGTAAGCTTTGATGCCGCTTTCGCCGTGAACGCGAAGGTATAGATTATTCAATGCACCGTCGATCGGGTTGGACATCCATTGGTTGATCATGATTTCTTTGTGTGTTGCTTCGAAGAGGTCACCGCTGTTCAGGAAAGTAAAGCGGACGTTTCCGGCTTCTATATTAATCTTTTGATTGGGTGTTGTTGTTTGCATGATTATGGTCCTCCTTTAATGTATGGGCTGCTTATACTAGGCAGTGATTTCCGAAATAGACTTCGCTTACGCGCGATGTGCTGGAGCTTCGTCCCTTTTTTCGAAGCCACTGAAAAAGTCTTTAATTTAAGGTGTTGTTTTGGGACCGCTGTTGATTTCCGCAAATGGCTTCGCTTTCCTAGGGGCGCCGCTGGAGCCTCCTCGGCTACGCCAAGGGGTCTCCACCTAGCGCTATCTCCCTCAGGAGTCTTCGCCTTTTGCTCCAATCTACAGCTAGAAATCTAAAATATGATTAGTTATTGAGTGTTTCAGTGGCTTAACTTTGTATACGGGGCAATTTTCTTTACCCTCCTGCTTACACTGCGCTTGCGTTCATTATCACTTATTTAAAATGAACTCTTTTATCATCAGTTCGTTGCTGTTCGGCCCGACCATGGCATGGAATTTGCCTTTGTCGCTTTTGAAGGACAGGTCAGAATGGTAGTAACGCAGTTGATCTTCTGTGATGGTGAAGGTCACTTGTTTTGATTCACCAGGTGTTAGCCATACTTTTTCATAACCCTTTAATTCTTTTAGCGGGCGGACAATTTCCCCTGAAAGGTCACGGATATAGAATTGAACCGTTTCTTCACCGGCACGTTCACCTGTGTTCGATACATTAAGGGAAACCTCGATACTGGAGTCTTCTGTTAAGCTGTCTGCTGACAGGCTAACCTCGCTGTAATCGAATGTTGTATAACTCAATCCGAATCCAAACTGCAATAAAGGTTCATTTGGGATATCAAGGTAATGGGTCACATAGCGTTCCTGCTTGTTTTCGCCTTGCGGGCGTCCAGTATTGAAGCAGTTATAGTAGACCGGCACCTGTCCGACGGAATATGGGAAGCTCATCGTAAGTCGTCCGGATGGGTTCGCTTCTCCAAACAACAAGTCTGCAATGGCTGATCCAGCTTCTGTACCCGGATACCAGGCTTCAAGTAATGCATCGGATTGATCGATTACTCCATGAAGATCTAATGGTCGTCCATTGAAAAGTACTGTCACTACAGGTTTTCCAAGCTCCTTCATTTTCGCGACAAGCTTTAATTGAGCTTCCGGCAGGCGGATATCTGCGCGGCAGCCGCCTTCCCCGCTCATTTCGGAGGCTTCCCCAAGTGCAAGGACAAGGACATCTGCTGCCTTGGCTGCTTCCACAGCTTGTGAGAGTTGCTCTTCTGTCACCGTTTCAATATCAGATCCTTGTGCAAACAAGAGGTTGTCACCGGATGTTTTAGCTAGCATGCCGTCAAATACTTGTACGGCCGCTTCCTTGGATCCTTGCCAGGACCAAGGGCCAAGCACGTCCCCATTTTTCGCAAATGGACCAATCAATGCGATTTTTTGCTCTTTTTGCAAGGGGAGAATCTCATCATTCTTTAAAAGAACGCTAGATTTGACGGCAAGTTCCTTTGCAGCTTGACGATGTTCAGTAGACATGATGATTTCTTTTTCTAATTCCTCGCTTGTCCCGCGATATGGATTTTCGAAAAGTCCAAGCTTGTTTTTCAGGTTTAAGATACGTAATACCGATTCATCGACAAGTTCTTCTGAAAGCTCGCCGCTCTCTACAAGGTCTTGAAGATTCTTCGTGTAGCAGGCGGTCATCATTTCAATATCCACCCCTGCTTCAAGTCCCTTAAGGGCTGCTTCCCGTTCGTCCTCGGCAACACCGTGAGGGATGAGTTCTTTCACTGCTCCCCAATCAGAGATCATGACGCCGTCAAAGCCCCATTCATCACGTAGAAGGTCTCGCATCAGCTTTTTGTTTCCTGATGCAGGAATGCCGTCGACAGTATTAAAAGCTGTCATCACCATCTCACAGCCTTCATCAAGCGCCGCTTTGTACGCTGGCAGATAAGACTCGCGTAGCTGTCTTTCCGACATGTTGACCGTGTTATAGTCGCGGCCGCCTTCTGGTGCGCCGTATGCTGCAAAATGCTTCACACATGCTGCAACACGGTGAGTGTCATTGGTCAAGTCCTCTCCTTGAAAGCCCCGTACAAAGGCCTTGGCAAAGACACTGTTCAGATAAGGATCTTCACCGGTTGATTCCATCACACGGCCCCATCTTGGATCACGCACCAAGTCGACCATCGGAGCGAAAGTGACATGCACGCCTGAAACAGCTGCTTCTTTTGCCGCTATCTCTGCACTTTTTTCTGCAAGTTCTGCATCCCATGAGCACCCGATCGCAAGAGGCACCGGAAAGATGGTTTTAAAACCGTGGACAATATCTGCCATCATCAGTAATGGAATACCCAGACGGTTATCCGCAAGGTGCTCTCGTTGAATATTTGCAACCTCCCAAGCTCCTGATGCACCTAAAACGGATCCGCTGTTTTGAACCACATCATTCGAGATCCCCATATCCTCAAGGGGACCGGTAATTTCTCCATCTCCTGCTGCACCTTTATAGAAAAATGTTGCCAGCTGCATGAGCTGGGATATTTTTTCCTCTAACGTCATTTGTTCTAAAAGGCTTTCCATGTTTTTAACCATCCTTGACTACCTCCCTGATCGAGTTACCAGTTTGTGAAACGTTTTTATGAAAAATCATGAATAAATATAAGTGTTTATATAATGTAATCGACATCTTTTGTCGAAACGTTTCTATTTTATTCGATAAAGAGGCCAAATCGGCACTCTTTATCCTTTATTCACCCGCAATACCAGAGCGGTCGACACCTTCGACAAACCAGCGTTGCGTAATGGCGTAAACAAGAAGCATCGGCAAGATTGTCATCACCGTACCTGCCATATTTATGCCTTCATTGATTTCAGAAGTGTCTCCTCCACTTTGCGGATACATCTGTTGATAGGTCGCTACGAACTTTTGCAGTTCAAGCGGTAAGGTTGTTAGCGAGTTACCAAAATAGATCGCTGCAAGATATGTTTCATTCCAATACCAGACAAATGAGAATAAAAATGAAATGATGATCGCAGGCGCAGCCATCGGAAGCGCAAGCGTCAAGAATATGCGTAAATATCCCGCTCCATCAAGCTGGGCTGCTTCCTCAAGTGCTTTAGGCATCATTTTAAAGAATTGGTAGAAAATCAGAATGAAGATCGCACTGTTGATTCCTTGTCCAAGCAATGCTGGAAACAAGAAAGCTTGAATGCTTCCCAAAATTCCAATCTCGTTAAAAAATACATAACGAGGGATGACCGTAACTTGAGGTGGAATGATGAACGTTGCCAATACCAGTACAAACATGGTTCGTTTGAATGGAAAGTCAAAGCGCGCAAAACCATAACCAACAACTGCACATACCGCCGTTTGAACAATAGCCGGAATGGCTGTTACATATAAGGATTCCACCAATGTAGGAAGAAACTTCAACACCGCATAAGCAGATTGATAGTTATCGAGATAAACTTGAGTAGGTATCCAGTTTACAAGTGGATTCAGTATGTCATCTAAGCTTTTCAAACTATAAGAAATCATATAAAGCAACGGGAATAAGTATACAAAGCCGATCCCGATCAACAAGCCGTAAATAAATAACTTATAAAGAAGGCCGTCATTCCCTTTCATTCCGAAAGCGAGCTTTTTCAACCTGGTTACGATGCCTGTCCCTTTTGGTTTGCGGTTAGTCAGCGATTCGCTTGCCATGATAACGGCCTCCTTTAAGCATAATTTTTCTTACCTCTTACTGTTAACAGTGCTACGGAAATTGCCAAAGCAGCTGCAATCAATAAGAAGTAGATCCAAGATAGGGCTGAGGCATAGCCAAAGCCTGTATTAATTTGAAACATATTTGTTTGGATATGATCGATGACTGGATTCAATGAGAAAATCGAAAATGTCACAATCGTATACACCGTATTGACGACGATCATTGGGAAGATGCTTGGAAGTGTGACCTTCCAGAAGCATTCCCAATTGGAGGCGCCATCAATTTTGGCAGCTTCATAGACCTGTGTATCTATTTTTTGCAAGGCTGCCAGGAAAATCAAGAACTGCACTCCTGAAAACCATAAAATGATGATCAGGTTATCCATCAAATACAAGAGCACGCTGCTGAATATTGAATCCGCTGAAAGCATCGTTTCAAAAACCGCATAATCCTTGATGGACGGGATGGATGTCACACCTTGAGAGATCAGCTCATTGATAACCGGGCCACTTGCAATGATAACCGGAAGAAAGAAAATCATCCGGAAGAAATTGCGGAAGCGGATCGGCTGATTCAAAAGAATGGCGATTATTAGTGAAAAGACAATGATGATCGGTACGGACAATACTAGTTCCTGTACAAACGTCAATAGCTTTTGTGTAAACAAAGCGTCCACTGTAAAAGCATCTTTATAATTATCAAATTTCACAAAGGTTGTCTGAATTCCCTCTGTTGTGATCCGCACCTTTTGAAAGCTTAAATACAACGAATAGAAAAGGGGATAAGCTGTGAATAAGAGAAAACCTAGAATCCATGGTGAGATGAACATTAAACCAGTCAGCGTATTCTTAGAGCGCATGGATAGCTGTTTCATGCTTAATTCCCCCCTTCTTTTAAGGTAAATGACGTTGCAGCAACAGTTGTTCCGTCAATGTTGATGTCAGATCCCGTGTAATTGACGATGATGGAGACACCATTTTCATAAATGACTTCCGACACCCCTTGTTGATGGACAATCCGGTCAACGATGGAGCTGTTCTCTACTTTACCGAGACTTTCTTTGATTTGACTGTATTGACTGATCACTTCTTCCTTCCAACTATCAAACTCGGAAGTATATAAACCTCTTGAAGGAGTCTTCATCAATAGTTGTGCGGACTCCCTTGTCAGATAAAAGGATGGGTAAGCACCAAACTCGATCATTCTCAACACTTCTTCCATCGGATTATGGGAGAAGTTGGAGAAGGTTGCATAGTACGGCGTGTATCCCTTCAAGACGATCTGTAAGAATGGTACCGTGTCTGTCACAAACATATAGTTTGAAGAGTACATCGGCATATCCAAGTACTTGTCCATATAGCCCCAAGCATAGTCGTTCGGTCTGTATAAAGATAGATTGATATTTTGTTCTTGATAATGAGCAAATAACTCCTGATTCAGGTCGATCATTTCTGCTCTTGAAGACGACATCCCCTTGTTGAAATCAGAGAACAGTTTGCTTCCAGTCGTTTCAATCGCAATGTTTTTTACTCCATGATCCTTGAAATCAGCCGCATCTTTTTGGGCCATTTCAAGTGATTTTTCCGGACTGAGATAGTAGCTGCTATAGCCATACTGACTTTTAATCATAGGCTGTCCGTTTATTTTCTTGGAAACGTCCTTGCTTCCGGAAAAACCAGAAGCTCCGTCAAAAGCAGTCGTGAAGTCTGTATGCAGGTAGAAAGGAATTTCTTTTTCCTCTAACGTTTGGATGGTTTCCTCCAAGTCTCCCTTGCTGCCAACTTTTTTTTCTATCGGAAACTTCTGCGGCAACGTTCCTGTCAGACCGCCTTTTGTCCAACCTCTTAAGACAACGTGGAAATTATCTACATCGTTTTGCTCTAACTCTTCTACAAAACGGGGAATGTCCTGAATTTCTGTCATTTGCTCAACAGAATTCCAAATCAATCCTTTTTTAGTTTCCCCACCAAGAAGCTCCAGGCGAAGATCAACCTTGTCTTCATTTGTACTAGAAAGGGTGCCTTTGTCCTCTAAATGCTGCTGATATCTGTTGGCCATCCCAACATAATCCGCTTCTTCATCGGATAAGAACATGACTTTCTGTTTGATGTTGAAGTTGTTCTTTTCGTCTTGATAGACATTAAATCCACCCATGCTCTTACTTGTAGGCTGAAAATAATTAAAACGATACTGATAATCGGATGTTACCCAAAAGAAATCAGTAGATGCACCGGATGGGTAAGCAAGAACCCGCCCGTAGCTTTGCCCTTCCTCGACGGAAGTGATGAAGGCATTTTGCTTTACACCATGTACAGCTCCGTATACAGGTATGGAAATTGTCTGTGCCGGGTAAGTATATACATTTTCTGTGCTTTTCGGTCTTGAAAACCCTTCATCTTCCCCATAAATGGAACCGATGAATGGAGTATCTGAGCGAAAGGCACTTTTTTCAAATCTCATCAGCGCACCGCTTCCGTCCGGAATGAACAAATATCCGGTGATATCATCCATATGCGCCGCCCCAAGAAACGGGTAAACCTTCATATTTACAATTCTATTGTAGGTGCCATCCTGGACTCCCTCGTTTGGAATGTCAATGACAATGCTGTCTTCCTCAAGCGTAACGTTCAGCTCTATTTCAATGCTCGATCCGCGGAAGTCGACCTCTGCTTTAAAGCCGTTTTCATTCATTTGAATGCTTGGGACCGTATCTTCCGTCAGAATGCTTTCCGTCTTGATATTCCCGCGTCGATCCAAATAATCAATCGTGATGGCGGATTGGACCATATCTGTCCAGGTGTTATTCAAGCGGTAGTTCTCAGCATTGTCGACACCAGAGTGCCAGACATAACCTGTTTCTTTGTTCTGGATTTTAATTGCCAACGATTCTTCTTGCACGTAAAGCGCAAGCTTGTCATTTTCCGTTACCTTTGTAAAACCATCAAGGCTTACATCCGGCAGCGGTTTATTTTCACCCTCTGGCTGTGTGAACTGATTGGAATCAAAGCGGAGGGTTTCTTCCCCGATCTCTGTTTCCACTTCGATTTCTTCCAATTCTTCTTTTGATGTAAGTGATTCAGCAAAAACGGACACCGGAAGTATGGCTATCAGCATCGCTAGCAGAATTTTTTTATACACGGAGAATCACCTCCTGGATGATTGCTGTTACAAAGTCCATTACTTGATCCATCAATACATAAATAATGAAGCAAACCAATACGATGATGATCATGCAGAAAATCGTGGTGAAAATATTTCTTATCGTTCCCCAGAACTCAAATGCATGGATTTCTTTAATCATGATGAACAGGATAACAAACGACCATCCCACCATCACTTGCATAAAGAAGACATATAAAAAGTATTCATTCAGCGTAAGTACATTGGACATCAGAGTAATCGGTACTAAAAGCACAATAATCGGTGCCAACGAATAAATGGTTCCGATATAGATATCTGAGAACTTCCCTTCTCCATCATTGATTGTACTCACTAGATAGTTAGAAACAATGAAGAGGATGATTGGCAGGAATAAAAGGATGAACTCCATACCGAAATTTATTTGCTCAAGTGTGATACCGCCCCTGAAAATGAAGCCTGTGAAGTATTTCATGAACAGGAATTCTAAATAAAGTATGATATAAAGGATGGTCGCCGATAAAACGGACACCCTTCTCTGTCTTTTAATATAATAAAAGCTGTCTATTGGATTACGTAAAAACTTGCCTAGGAAAAACAGCTCGCTCAATAGCTTTCTGCTTTTGAATGCCTGCCACCTTTTCCGTACCGGCGCTAAGATCCCTTTTTTCTTATCTGCAAAAAGCAAGGTCGCCCTGATAGCGAATAATCCAATGAGAATGGTGAAAACAACTCCGAGGTTTTCATTCATCCATTGGTTCCTGATTTCCCAGAAGGAATCTGAATACCCTGCCACATTTCCGACCAACTCAAAGGATTGGAGGGCATCTTCATACTCCTGCTGCTTATAATAAGCTTCCCCCATTGCATTATGTGCAAGACCGATGGAAGAGTTCATGCGCAATACTTCACTCCAGTATTGCTCACTCTCGATATATAAACCTTGGGCATAAAGTGAGATCCCGCCATGGAGCATTTCTGCAAAAGCTGTCGGCTCCAACAGTTGAATCGTTCCCCGCTCCCTGTCTGTCACAAAAATCCGACCAAGATTATCTGTTGCAATTCCCGATGGATCCATGAACAATCCCAGACGGTTTGTACCATCATCTTTTCCGCCAAATAAGAAGAGCATGTTTCCAAAACTATCAAATTCAATAATTCTGCCGCTATTGTCGATGACAAAGAAATTGCCTATCGGACCAATAGTAATATCGCTTAAATTAGAAGAGTCCAAGATTCCTGAGGGAAGAATGTTTCCACCAGCAATATTTAACTTTCTAATGGTTTCAAAGCTTGTACCCGCCGTAATGGTGTACACAAGCCCTTTTTCATCAATCGTGATATTCGTCGGCGCTGGCGGCACTTTCAAGAACATGCTTGAGCGCTGCTGATCTGTTGTCAGGGCATCCTGGATAACAGACATTAACGACGGCCTTGTACGGTTAACCCCGAAGAATCCGAGAAATGTACCATCCTGGCCAACCTGGATGATCCCATTTGTCGAACCCTCTCCAATAATATAGAGGTTGCCACGTTTGTCGACAGTGATTTTTTGCGGTTTATATGGAGTCCTTGTCCCAAACAGCGGCGAATCCGGTCTTCCGTATTCTTGAAGCATTTCGCCTTCTTCAGAAAAACGATAGACTTTTTCATTTGTATAATCCGCCACATAAATTTGCTGTTCTTCATCCACAAATACACCAGTTGGCATTTGCAGGATTCCTTCTCCGACCTCTAACAGCTTTCTGCCATTCTCATCAAACTTGGTGATTTTCTTCGTACCGGAATCAGCTACATATACATCGTTGTTCTTGTCGATATAGACATCTTCTGGGCTGACCAATTCACTTGTACTTCCGAAAAGCCCCACCGGGATATATGCGGTCTGTGTCTCAATGATATCCCCTTCTGTTGATACCGTCTCTGTAGTATATGGAACAGACAGGGCTGCAAAAGATTGCAAAGGAGAAAGGAGGATCAACCATACAGTCAATAAGCCAATGAAAATGCGCTTCATACTCTTTTTCTCCCCCTTCTACTTGATGCCCGAATGTGCCATCGTATTCATTACTTGACTTTGTAAGATGATAAAGATGATTAAGTTTGGAATGAACATAATCAATGAAGCCGCTGCCGCCATCCCTTGACCTGCAACTGTGTTTCCGCTTGTGGCTGAAGATAATGTCGACATATAAAAGGCAAAGGTTTTCAGATTTTCATTATCGACGAACAAGGTCGAAGTCTCTGTGTTGTTCCATACAAGCTGGAACGACAAGATGGCAATTGTCGCAATCGCTGGTTTGACCAGCGGTATGATGATTTTCCTGAAAATCTGATAATCTGTTGCCCCGTCCATCTGTGCGGCTTCTATTAATTCGTTCGGTATTTGATCAATGAATTGTTTTACCAAGAAAAGCCCGATCGGCATGGCAATCAGCGGGAATATATGAACAAGGAATGTGTCCAGTAACCCTACCTTTTCAATTAATAAATACCGTGGGATCACCACTGCCGCCGAAACGAACATTAAAGCAAGCGTGTTGATTTCAAAGATGGTTTTCTTTAATCTGAAGCGTTTTTTCGATAAAGCGTACCCTGCCATCGTACTTATCAATACGGTTACAAATACGACGATCAGGGTAATGGAAATACTATTGAATAAATATCGTGACATCGGGACACCCGATGTACTTGTATTGTTCATCAAGTCTATGAAGTTTTGCATCGTCGGCTTTTGCACAAAGAAGCGCGGCGGATAAGCGAAAAGCTCATCGATCGGCTTAAAGGCGTGAGAAAAGACAAAGACGATGGGCATAGCCATAAAGATGGCGAGCGGTAATAAAAATGCATAGAACTTTAATTGGCTTTTGTGAAAACGGTCTGGATTGATTTTCGTTCCATGGAATGCCGACACATCATTCACTCCCTACATTATTAGTAGTTTTATAGCTAAACTGTTTCCAACTAGTGAATCGATTGGTAGATTGACCGTTGCTTTTCGCTGCAGGTACTCGCTTTCCGCGGGGAGGGCCGGGAGCCCCCTCACTTCGTTGCGGGGTCTCCCGTTTCCCTCTACCTCCCGCAGGAGTCGAGTACCTTCCGCTTTAATCCACTCATTCACTTTTCCCTAGAAAACAGCCATCTCTTTAGTCTTTTTCACCGAATAAACGCCAGGCGATTTTTGAGAAGATATATACGAATAATAGTAATAGAACGGATATTGCTGCTGCATATCCCATTTCGTAACGGATGAAACCATAGTCTTCTAAGTGGTTGACCATTAACTGACCTGCATATTGAGGCGTCGGGTTGGCACCGGATAGTGCCACCCCGATGGCGCCTGCCTGGAATGTCCCGACCACGGCCATCACGGCCCCGAACAGCATTTGCGGCTTCATCGATGGAATGGTGATATAAATGATTTCTTGGAATCTATTTTTGATGCCGTCGATATAACCAGCTTCATAGATTTCCCTATTGATATTCAAGACACCTGATAGCATGGCAAGAAATCCTACCCCCATGCTTCCCCAAAGTGTAACGACGATCATGATGGTCATTAGATGATCTGGTGATTGCAGCCATTGAACAGGCTCAAGGATGACACCAATCGTTATCAATAGACTGTTCAAGTAACCTGTTTGATCCCCACTGAATATGATCGTCCATACCACAGCCATCGCGATCCCGGCTGTCATGGATGGAGAATAGATGATCAGTGCCAGAACCGTTCTTGGGACTTTTGAAATTTGTGCCAGCATCCATGCAAGCAGGAAGGATAAAATATACCCTCCCGGCCCGACGATTACAGCAAACATCAATGTATTCGGCAAGACTCGCTGCATGAAGACTTCATCCTGTGTAAGCACACTGACATAGTTGGCAAGCCCGATGAAGCCGGGCATCTCAATCGCATTGAAGTAAGTGAACGATAAGAGGATTGCCACTACCACCGGGATGATGATAAAGGTAAAGAAAAAGATTAAATATGGTGCAAGAAAGATCGATGTACTTGCATGCTTTTGAAGGCTACTCCTCATTTTCTTCCACCCAGCTTTCTACTTGTTCAATCGTTGGAATTGGATAGTTCTTAACGATCTTTCCGTTTTTCATATATCCGAATTCCTCCATCTTCCGTCTCATTTCACGGTCGATGGTCACCACGGCATCGTCTACGGCTGAACGGGTATTCGCCCCGTCAAAGACAACCTTATTCCAGATATTACTTATTTCACGTTCCACCATATAGGTGTAAGGAGTTTTCGGTACTTCCCTTAAATATTCCCATTGCTCCAGGATCACTTCTTTATGTTCCTCTGGCCATGGCAATTGTTTAAAGGCATCAAGATTGGCAGTATTCCACATATAGGATGGACCGTACATGATTTGCAAGGTGGTGGCAAAGTCTGTTTGTGTTTCCGTTGACATCCACCATTTCAGCGCCTGCCATGCCTCGTCCTTATTTTTACTGCCGTTGAAAATCATTCCTGCCTGCCCAGATCCCGTTGCCCATCTTTCCACGTCTCCATTCTCATTTTCCACACCAGGATGTAGGGAGATATCCCACCAGCCGGAGATTTCCGGTGCTGCAGATGTCAGCTCCACATATGTCTGGAAGTTGGAAACGCCAATCGGCAATGTGGAGTAACGGAAATGGTTATAGAAATTCGGCACTTGTAACGGAGTGCTGTAAATAGTGTTTAAATCCGTCATAAGCTGAATGCCTCGAACCGTTTCATCACTGTCGATCGTGGTACCCATGCCATTCTCTTTATACAAGTCCCCTTGATGTTGATAGATGAAAGGTGACGTTGCCTGGAACGGCTTGAACGCAACTGCCCCTGCGATCGGTGTATAGTAGTTCAGCCCAAAGCGTTGCAGCTCCGGCAAGACATCTACCACTTCCTCCCATGTATCAGGAACAGGGACATCCAGGGCACTTAAAATATCTTTTCTATAATACTGTACAAAGAAATCCTGTGTTTCAGGTAAACCATATACCTCATCTTCAATCATCATTGGCAAGAACGCACCAGGTGAGAAATTGCCAAGTGTTTCATTGAAGTCGTCAAATTGTCTTAAGTCATATGCAGCTCCACGGATAGCAAGCTCATATGGCAGCCAGCTGCTGATTCCAAGCGCCAGATCCGGCTGGCTGTTAGCAGCATTGGCCAAAATCAACTTTTGCTCGGAAGGCATGATAGAAAATCTTACCTTTATTCCTGTTTGCGGGGTGAAATTCTGATCCACCATATTCTGCATCAATTCAACATATTGTCGTGGTCTGTTCACCCAAACATTCACGACATCATCATCCACTTTTTCCGTAGCAAGTGTATTGGATTGGAAGGAGTGGAAGAATTGCAAGACAGATTCTTTTGTTTTCGCGAAAAATCCAAGTTCCGGTTTTGGTAACTTTTCGTCACCGTGAATATATATTCGATCCATTATTAATGGCTGTTTTTTCAATTCAAGTGTTGCATTTCCAAGAAGCTGTGCGACAGAGCTAGAGCCTTCTGAAAGTTGTGTCAGTCGCGCCGGGATTTTATCAGGATCTGCTGCAAGCTCCCTTAACCGTTCGACGGCAATGTTGAGCGATACAATTTCCACTGATTCTCTCCCACCACTTAACCCAAGCAGGTACTCACTTTCTCCTTCAAGCTTATCCGCCCAGGAAGTAAGTTCCCCTTCAATCTCTGGCATGTACTCCGTGATTCTCCAACCGCGGGAGCGATCTTGGTTGTTTCCGGTTAAACGTTTAATGGATAAGGAGAGCTGTTCAATGCCCTTCATCACTTCATCCATTTCGAATAACGTGCGATTAACAGGTGACGCGTCACCTTTTAGTGTCAGGGTGTTTTTCCCCTTTTCAAAATAAAAATAATACGGTTCCCCGTCTTCATTGCCTAGTGTTTCATTTATCCAGCTTTTTTTCTGTTCGAAAGAGTAGCTTTCCACTTCTTCAAAAGGTACTTCCCCATTGATCATGACTGTCCGGAACACCGGAAAGCCTGATTGTTTCTCTTGTAAAACCTTTAAGGAAATTTGGTAGTAGCCTGCTTCCTCCACTTCCACTTCCCATGTGGCAGTCTGGCCGCTTGTTTCCCATGATTCTCCGCCGATTGCATTCAACAGGCGCTTATCGCGTTCATAAGGAACAACAGAAGCATCCTGTCTATTCACAGGTCTAATAAAAGAGCTGTTCTTCTTAAGCGGGTGCTCCGCTTCTATTGTTACTGTGTTTGTTTCAGTGAGATCTCCAGGTTGGATATTTCGATATTCTTCATATGAAGGGATCGTTCCCACACCGCTCACATAGATATTTCCAAGAAGCATTTCTCCCCGGATATTCGTCAAGGTGATAGTGTTCTTTCCTTCATTTAATTGATACTTCAATGGTCTTGCTTGCAGATAGCTGGAATCCTCCGCTTTGATAAAATGCCACTGCTCGATCGGCAGCTGCCCAGGAATGATTTCATCCCCAAAACGGTCCTGCTCAAATTCATTTGTCGCACTTCTCCAGTCCTTCGGAAAAAGGATCCTGCGACTTTCAAAATACGGATATTCGCCATTCACTTCGATGGAACCTTCGATCGGAACAATCCCTTCACCTAAAGGGTAATAGTCAAAGCCAAGCTCATATAAGCCCTCTTCCTCTACTTCCACTTCTATTGTGAGAGCATTACGGTTCCCCCAACGGTATACCTGATTGCCATAATCCTTGCTTTCTCCGCCAGAAAGGAGGCTATTCTCATCAATGGACAAAAAATCAGCGGGAGTGACAACGCGCTCGAAATCTTGCGCGTCGTCTTGTCCCACTTCATTCCACTGCTTAAGGATTGATAGATAGCGTGGCTCAATGACTTGTTCTGCCACCTGCTCTAGGCTCTTCTCTTCATCAGCAAATGCGAATTGGCCTGGTACTAGCAATAGCAGTATTAATGACCAGAACATCATTTTACGTTTCATATCTAATCCCCATCCCCTTCACAGTTGAGCTCTTTTCTAAAATATTGATGCGAAACAGTCACACACCTTATTGACCAATCGCTTCTTTGCCTTCTTGGTACTTTTGATTCGCTAATTCGTTGATTTGTGCCGCATAGTCTTCGATCTTGATTTCGCCTCTGACACTTGCATCGATTAATCCAGCAATGTTTGCGTTAGGATTGTCGCCTACCGCTACACCAGTTGGCGCTTCCCATCTGGACTGAACGAAACCTGGAACTGTTTTTACAGGTTCAACAATACCGTTTTCTAAGTTGTCATATGCAGTACGTAAACCAGGTACATCCTGCACTTCAAAGAATGCATCCAGAACTTCTTCATCTTGTGTTACAGGCAGGTTGTTCAATGCCTTGTCATTTTCAACCGCTAAATCGATACGCTTTAAGTAACCTTCTTTACCAAAGCTCATCCACTTCGCAAAAAGGAATGCTTCCTCTTGGTGCTTAGTAGATTTAGAGATTCCCATGAAATCATTTACGATTACCGTTCTTCCGCCAGGCGTTCCGACGAAATCCCAGTCAAAATCAAGATTAGTAGAGAAGTTCTCAACTGCCCATGAACCATCCCAGTTAAGTCCGATTCCGCCTCCAGCAAATACTTCACCGGCATTCTCACCATTGAAGTTAGCTTTTTGCTCATCAGATAAATTTTCATAAGAATAACCGTTTGTTACAAAGTTACTTGTAAGGTTAACACCGGAAATGAATTCGTTGCTGTTCAAGTGGTACTCTTCATCACTGAATGTATACCAGCCAATCTCTTCGTTTACTGAAGATGGATACCAATCCACAATTGCAAATGGATTATTTAAACCAACCACTCCACTGTTCACATTTGTCACAGAGCGTACAGAGTCTGTGAAATCATCAATGGAGAAGCCATATTCAGGCACATCCAGGTTTGCCTGGTTGAATAAATCTTTATTTACAAAATAACCAAGGAAATGCTGCGCACTAGGAATTGCATAAACAGAATCATTGTATGTAACAGAATCTGTTACTACTTCAGGGATATTTGCAAAATCCTCATCTTCACCCGCAAGCTCTGTTACATCTAGCAACCAGTCATTCGCAAGTCCAGTCGGTACTTGAGATACCATGAAAACATCAGGCATTGCATTTGCACTTGCTGCAGAAGAAAGGGAGTTATTCCAGTCATCCGTCGCAATTGACTCATCAATCTCAACATTGATGTTCGGGTATTTCTCCTCAAACTCATCAATCATCAAGCGCTCGATATTTTGATCCTCTTCCGTTCCAAGCGCCCAGCTTGCAAACTTAATTGTTACTTGATCCTCATTATTTGCTTCATTGTTCTTATTATCGTTTGATGCGTTATCTGAATTACTGCAACCAACCACAAGCATGAACGAAGCAACAATAGCAATACTAGATTTCATCCACTTCATGAACCAAACACCCCTTTTTTATAATTTCCTTGCTTTTATCGAAACGTTTCAATTTGTTCGTAAAAATAAAAAGGACGATTACTCAGCCTTTTATACCTGTCTAACTGCAATTGATACGTTTCACTATCGTAATTATACTCCCTCTTGAAAACGATTACAATATCATTTTCAAAATATTTTCGTAGTTTGATATAATTGTTCGAAAAGTCATAATACATAAGGGTTTGGTAGGTATTACCTATGTTTCTAGGTTTATGAAAAATAGAAAAAAGAACCGATTCTTTGGAGTAGAATCGATTCGATTTATTGAATATTTACGTAAGACACCGCTGTTGATTTCCGCAAATGGCTTCGCTTTCCTAGGGGCTGACGAGAGCCTCCTCGGCTTCGTCAAGGCCACTGAAAAAGTACAATATTTTAGTTATCTGTTTCATACCGCTGTTGATTTCCGCAAACGGCTGCGCTTTCCGCGGGGCGACCTTGAGCCTCCTCGGGCTGCGCCCTGCGGGGTCTCAAGATTGTCGCTATCCCCCCGCAGGACAAGGAAGGCTGCGACAGCGATACATCGCACGCAGAAAATGCTTGCATTTTCAAGGAGTCTTCGCCTTTTGCTCCAATCTACAGCTAGGAATCATAAGAAGTTAAGTTATAGGTGTTTCAGTGGCCACCAACACTTAAAGGGCATAAACAACCGCCAACTCGCGCTGGAATCTGGGTAATTTGCTCCTATCTAGCCTATATCACTTTGGATAACTCTTTTCTGCTGTGCATATCCAGTTCTTTGTAGCTTGTGATCTCACATCTCTTGCCGTCCATGTCGGTGATGATGATCCGGTTTGGCGGAAGTAAGTCAAGATGCTCGTGAATGTTCCGCATCATCAGCTTTAATGGGCCTCTGTCTGTGTCGAGTTCAAATACCCAAAGTCCCGGTTCTTCTTTAATCGATCGGATCTTTTTAACTTCAGGAACCACATAACGAACGTGCAGTTCCCTCTTGATTACATCTTTACTCCCGGCCTCTAACTGCTCCACATCTTTTATGACACCAAGCTCTGTATCCCCGTCCCAGATGGAGATATACTCGTAGGGCTTGGAAAAGGGAAAGGTCCGGAAGATACCGATATTGTGATAAACCTTGTCCATATTTTTAAAGTGTACGGTTGTACCCGTGCCGTAGGAAAATTGTATTTTTCCCGGATCAAAGTATGTGATATCGAATAATTCACTCATCCAACCTCTACTCCTTTAATTTGTGACATCTCTTTTTGCGCTTCCACAAGCTTATAATAAATTCCCTCTTTTTCTAGCAATTCCTCATGAGTTCCCATCTCGGCAATGACACCCTTGTCCACAACTACAAGGCGATCAGCATTGCGGAGGGTGGATAATCTGTGGGCAATCGCAAAAGTGGTCCTTCCTTTTACAAGCCTTGAGATGGCTTCTTGAATCTTTTTCTCGGTTTCTGTATCAACAGACGCGGTAGCCTCATCCAAAATAAGTATCCGCGGATCATGCAGTATGGCCCTTGCGATCGCTATTCTCTGCTTTTGTCCGCCGGATAAACGGTGCCCCCGCTCCCCGACTTTTGTATCATAGCCATCAGACATCTTCACCACGAATTCATGGGCATTGGCGATCTTGGCCGCCCGCATGATTTCCTCGGGTGTAGCATCTTCCTTGGAATAAGCAATATTTTCCGATATCGTCCCATCAAATAAAAAAGTCTCCTGCAAGACCACACCAATATTTTGGTGGAGCTGTTCTTGCTTTAATTTCCTTAAATCGACACCATCAAGTAAAATTTTCCCCTCATTCGGATCATAAAAGCGGGTGATCAAGTTGATTAAAGTGGATTTCCCTGCACCGGAATGACCGACAAGCCCGATCATTTCACCAGCCTTAACATCAAGGTCAATATTTTTGATGACAGGTTGATGCTTCTCATACCCAAATGTCACCTTTTCTATTTGAACACGGCCTTTAATGTTATCCAATACGACGGCATCCTTATTGTCCGGGACTTCAGAAGGCGCATCAATGATTTCAAATATACGGTTGGCTGATGAAATCGCCCTGGTCACCCAGCTGATCATCTGATTGAACCACTGCAACGGCCCAAAGAACATGCCAAGATAAGCAACGAATGCAAGCAAGGTTCCAAGGGTGATATCATCACTTATGACGGACAAACCTCCAAAGTACCAAACCAAAAGCATCCCTGAACCAGTAATGAAGGAAAATAGCGGGAACACCCCTTGCCAGAGTCCATCCGTCTTCATGGTCTGACTGACCACTGCCTGATTGCCTTGCATATAGCGATCCTGCTCCTGTCCTTCCTGACCAAATGCTTTCACCACCCGGATACCCTGAAGCGTATCTCCGACAATCATATTCAGCTTATTGATGGATTGCCATTGCTTATACCAAAGGTGCTGGACTCTCGGCCAAATGAAAACAGAGAAAATCAATACAATAGGCGAAGGTAAAAGAGCGAACAACGCAAGCTTCCAATCCAAGCTGAACATCATGACAATAATGGCAAGTAAGAGCATCACTTGTCCGATTATATACAAGACTCCATCCGTCAGAAACTGTCTGATGGACTCCGCATCACTATTAACCCTCCCGATAAATTGAGATGTTTGCCTGCGATCGAAATAACTCACAGAAAGGCGCATGAGAGATTGATAGATTTCTTTTCTCATATCCCCCATAATCTTGCTTCCGATCCAAACACCCAATACTCCTTTTAAGAATTGCATGAGCGCTAGGACCATACCAGTGGCTCCTAAAAGTAAAACAAGGATGAATAAAGAGCTTCCCAGATCTTTTGGCTCCAACACATCATCCACGATTATTTTCGTCAAGTAAGGCGGTGCCAGTTCCAAAAGCGTTGCAACCAACAAGAACACCACTGCAAGCGATATCTTTCCACGATAGGGCTTAGTGAAATCCATTATTCTTCCCAATACCTTTTTCTTATCCACACAAACAGAACAAATCTCTGTCCCGTCTTCAAAAGGTCGCTGACACTTTTGGCAAATCCTTGGCTGCTCTGTTCTTGATAATTGCGGGATTGGTTCATTTTTGATTAAACAATTGATGAACTTTTCCGCGATCGAGAATTTTTGCATATAAGATGAGGAGCACCGCAAGAGGACCTCATTCACTTCTTCATCCCCGCGAGTAATGATGAACGCCCCGGCTCCGATGAATCGTTCCATCTTTACGGAACGAATGCTGTCTAACTCTACTTTCTTCTTCATCTCCCCACTGTTTGAATACAGTTGGATCACCTTATCAGAAAGTGCCAGCCAGCTGTCTCCAAACTGGCCATCAACATCCATATCTGTCTTTGCCAAATATAATAACTCTCCATCTATATGTATCTGAAAGTGACACGATTCAATAAACGACATATAGTCCCCCTGTTAAAGCTGTTTTTCAAAAAATCCCAATACATCCTGGATGTGCTTATCCCAATATCCCCAATCATGGCCACCAGGACCATCAGAGAAAGTAAGATCTAATCCAGCTTGTACGGCATGATCTCTGAAACGAATATTCGCTTCATAGTTATGATCTTCCGTGCCGCAGCACTGATAGAGCTTTGGAGCCTTTTCTCCAATTGTTGTTGCAAGATGATAAAGGTCATCCCCACTTCCCAATATAGGGCGGTCACCGAATATGTACTTAAAATCCCTTGGGAATGCCGGCAATCGTTCATTGATATCCACCGAGCCTGACATGCTTGCCGCCGCTGCAAATTTTTCCGGATTTCTAAGCGCTACTTTAAAAGCCCCATAACCACCCATGGAAAGTCCCGCTATAAAGTTTTCTTCTCTTTTATCAGATAGTGGAAAAAAACTTTGGGCAAGGGCGGGAACCTCTTCGCTGACAAACTTGTAAAAATCATATCCATGCTCCATATCCGTATAAAAACTTCTCCCCGCAGCAGGCATCACGATTGCCCATCCCATGGCAGAAGCATATCGTTCGATGGACGTAAATCTTGTCCAGATCGTATGGTCATCTGACAAGCCATGCAGTAAATAGAGTGTAGGATGTTTCTTTTGTTTAATTTTAGTTGATACCCCGATTTGTGAGTTCGGCTGTGGCAACAGAACAGTCATCGATGTTGAACATTGCAAAGCCTCCGAGAAAAAATCGCAAGTAATTCTAGCCATGATTCTCACTTCCCATTCTAATTAATTGAAACGTTTCGACTTAAACCATTATACGAGGTGGTGAATCCGCTTTCAATATATTTGTTAGAAAATTCTATTTTGTCGAACGTATGTTCTTTACTTTTCATTTAAATCTAAATATAATGAGGGAGTAATTACATACCCATTGAAAAGGAGTGTTGAAAATGAAACATCAAGCTGTACCTTATTTATCATTCAACGGCAATGCAAGACAGGCACTTGAGTTTTACAAAGAAGTATTCGAAGGTGAAATCGCAGGCATCATGACCTTTGGCGAAGCGGACTTCCCGACACCACCTGAAGCTGACAACCTTGTTATGCACGCGCGGTTCGTAAAAGGGAACCTGACACTGATGGCATCCGACACATTCCCAGGGCAACCAGTTGAGGTTGGTGGCAACGTCTCCCTAATGCTTGAGATGGAAAGCGAAGAACAGGTTGACACCCTTTATGCGCGCCTTAGCGAGAACGGAAAGGTATTGATGGAGCTGCAAGATACCTTCTGGGGGGCACGTTACGGCAGTGTTCAAGATTCCTTTGGCGTGAAGTGGGAATTAAATTATACGAAGCCGCAATAAGGATAAAAACGCTTCGAGATCCATGAGACTCTCGAAGCGTTTAGGTCATTTGGGGAGGATCCTTTTCCTTAAAATCAGCTCAATGGTCCTTATGAAGAACCAACTGAAACCTGCATAAAAGCCAATCAGTGGATATCTAAAAGATGCCGGTTTATTCTTTTCAAAACAAAAGTGGCCAACCCATGAAAAAACATAGTGCAATAAAGCGAGCACTATAGTCACCCGCCAATTTATGAATATAAAAATCCATGCTAGGAAAGCAAACAAGAAAGCAAAATAGTGCAAAAGCTGATTCCATTTGTTAGCATGTGCTTTTTGATATAAGATCAAATCATTCATAACCTTGTCTTTCATACCATGTTAACCTTCGTAAATCATCTTTCTAGTCATGCCCCCATCAACCGTAATGTTTTCGCCATTGACAAAGTTGTTTTCACTGTCTGTCAAATACAAGCAAGCTCTTGCAATATCGGACGGTCTTCCGACACGATTGGACAGATGTTGTGCATGATCTTTTTCTCTGAGCTCTTCATAATTTTCATTCTGGATCCACCCTGGCGAAATAGAATTCACGGTAATATCCCGCTCACTTAAAGAAGCTGCCAGTGCATGTGTCAACGCCACGATACCGCCCTTTGTTGCTGCATAGGCTTCTGAGTTTGGTTCAGACATGGATGCCCTCGTGGAAGCTATATTCACGATAGAGCCACCGTTTTTCATATATTTAGATGCTTCTTTGGAGGCAATGAATACACTGCGCAAATTCGTGTTGATCACATCGTCCCAAGCTTCAACAGTCAGGTCATGAAGTGGAGTGAACCTGGATACTCCCGCATTATTGATAAGGATATCAATCTGGTGGAAGTGTTCCATGGTTTTGGTCATCATATGTCGAATGTCTTCTTCTTTTCTGACATCCGTATTAACGAAAAGGGATTTTACCCCAAGCTCCTGTTGAAGGGCATGTCCTGCTTTTTCATCCATGTCCGCTAGCACCACGTGTGCACCTGCATTGATGTATGCCGTTGCTATCCCCTTGCCAATTCCATTTGCCGCACCAGTAATGATGACAGTTTTGTTTTGGAGATTCATGAATATTGCCTCCTTTTAATAGGTATTTTAGCCGTCATAAGGCAGGAAAACATCCACTGCCGCACCACCAAGGCTGTTATTCCGGATACAAATTTCACCATTATGAATCTCTTCTACAACACGTTTGCATATCATCAGCCCAAGCCCGTTGCCGTCTTTTTTGGTAGTGAGAAATGGTTGTCCCATCCGCTGCAATATCTGGTCTGGAAAACCATTCCCATCATCACTAAAGCTTATCAAGAGTTGATCATTCCCCCGGGACCTTACACTGATGATGAGTTTTCCATTCTGCCCAACCGACTCCACGCTATTTTTCACCAGATTGATAAACACCTGCTTCATCTGATTACCATCACAGTAAACAGGCATCACATCATGAAAATCATATTGAATATCCACATTTTTTATAATAGCGAAGCTCGTCAGCAATACTTCTATTTCACTGATAAGATCACGAACATCATGCCAATCCTTTTTCTGGACGGTCGGTCTGGAAAGAACAAGGAACTCATTGGTGATCTGATCGATTCTTTCAATTTCCTTCAACATGATTTCCGGAAAGGCATTACTTGTTCCACCTTCTTTAAACAACTGTACAAAGCCTTTTAAAGTAGTAAGTGGATTCTTTATTTCATGCGCCACTCCTGCTGCCATCTGCCCTACAATTGCAAGCTTCTCGGCATTTTGAATATAAGATTCTGTCTTCATATATTCAGTAATATCATGAAGCTGAATCAATGTTCCTTCTTGAAATGGAAAAAAATCTACAAGGCACGTTCTTGTTTCATGTTTATTTTGAAAAATAATCTTGTAATCTTGGATGACTTCGCCTTTACCGTATTGGTCAAGGACATTACTCAACAGTTTTAATTCATTGATAGTTAATGGCTCATCTTTCTGCTTCAAGCCTAAAATATCCCTAGCTTTAGGGTTAATCCTGATAATTTCCCTGCTTTTCTCTACCACAATATAACCGGTATTGGATTGCTCCAGCACCATATGGTTCATTTGATCCAAGTAGCGGTTTTTTTCCAAAAGGTCCAATTCCCTCTGAATCGAATCCACAACGGTTTCCAAAGAAGCCATGATAAGCGGATTGGCCACCTCGACAAAAGTCATCATGGAAATCGTGCCGACCACTTGGTTTTTATGAAATAACGGTGCACTGTAGCAAGCAGTTTGATGTAAAAAGTGATAAAAGTGTTCTTCTCCTATAACTTGAACGGGAATCCCAAGCTCCAGCGCCGCTAAAGGAGAGTTGACCCCTGCTTGCGCTTCAGTGAATTGTACACCTTTCTTCAGACCGACCTGATTAACAACCGTATCCTCCATGCTTGGATCGCCAAGATACTCAATAATATTCCCTTTTCGGTCGGTAACAGAAACTAGTATCGGAATACCTTTACACTTTTCCAAAAATGTATTCATAAACAATCTGATAATATCCAATGTATCCTTGTAATCATTTTGAATCCCGGACAATTCCTCATCCGACAAACTATCGAATGTGGGGATTACATGGGGATCTAATTTATTTATATAACAACGCTCACGCATCTTTTTCATATATTCTTCTAGCATTCTATCATCCTTTGAGACTTTAAATTTGCTCATACTAAAAAGTATATACTACTGAGAGGGGAGATGAAACGATGAAAGACTGGAAGAAAGCATTTAAGGTGGTTCATGGTGTTTTTAGGCATAATAAAAGACCACACTTGAGTACAGTGTGGTCTTCTTACATTAAAATGGAGACGGAGGGAGTCGAACCCTCGTCCAGAAACATCGCCACTTAAGCATCTACGAGTGTAGTCAATATATTAGTATTTCGCTGACCGTTCCGCCTATTGACTGGCATCCTGGCAGCTAGTCTGGTTATTCTCTTCCTTTGACCTCAGACGGTGATCTCCGGCGTAGCCCACTTAGAGTGAGTCCCTGATCCTACC
Organism: Sutcliffiella horikoshii DSM 8719; assembly: GCA_001648575.1. Classification (GTDB taxonomy): domain Bacteria; phylum Bacillota; class Bacilli; order Bacillales; family Bacillaceae_I; genus Sutcliffiella_A; species Sutcliffiella_A horikoshii. Next base: position 181,063 of record LQXN01000060.1, read on the forward strand.
ACATGGGCGATGGAGGGAGGAACCGCTATAGTCTGTTATTAAGCAGCTAAAGCGAAGTTGTTGTTTTCTTTGCCAGTTATATTGGCGTTGACGTTGATGACGAGGACGATCCCCCCGACTCGCAACCCAAGCTCGAACTATCCCTGTCGAATCCGTAACGTCCCCTCGATTAAAATGTCCCTGTTGAAGTTTAAATCAACAAAGAGCAATATACGAGGTTCTACGGGAAAGATAATCAAGCCAATTAGTTGGCTATTCAATTATCAAAGCGCCGCTGTTATCTTAGCGACATCCTTATTATAGCACACTCACATAACTTTGCAATTGTAAGTTACTGTAAAATGCACCACACTATTCCTTTTGACGTTCACGGAACGCTCTCTCAATATCGCGTTTCGCTTCTTTCTTTTTCAGGTCATCACGCTTGTCGTATTTCTTTTTCCCTTTACCCAGTCCTATTAACAGCTTGGCGTAGCCATTTTTCAGATAGATTTTCAAGGGAACAAGGGCGTAACCTTCTTCTTTTGTAAGACCGATCAGTTGATTGATCTGTTTTCGGTGAAGAAGCAGTTTGCGTGTACGAAGCGGATCATGGTTGTAACGGTTTCCTTGCTCATACGGACTGATGTGCAGATTGTGTAAAAACACTTCCCCGTTCTGAACGCGTGCAAAGGAATCCTTCAAGTTTACCCGGCCGGCACGCATGGACTTGATTTCCGTCCCCTGCAGGACCATTCCTGTTTCATAAGTCTGTTCGATGAAATAGTCGTGATTGGCTTTTTTGTTGGTACTGATGACCTTACCTGACCCTTTTGGCATTAATGTTCCCCCTCTCTTTCTTTATAAGGTGTAGTGAATATTTTACCAAATCCACTATCCCGCGACAAGAAAGAAGGGTCTTCCTTTGTGAAAAAGACCCTTCTTCCCAATCAAAGATTATCACTTCTTCTTTTTACGTTTTTGTTTTGGCGCATTTTCAAAGAATTTTTTGTTTTTCTTTTTCTTTTTACCAGTGCCAGGCTTATCGGTACCTGGCCCCTTAGTCGTCCAACCAATCTCAAACGTGTAATCATCGATATTGCTTTCATCTTTACGCTTCTGACTGCGGCCTTTGGCTGGCTTCTTGCGTGCGCTCTGAATGACACGCGGTGCACTCTTCGTATCAGGGCGACGTGTCCCTTTCATGCCAACTACCTCAAAGTCAATGGAGCGCTCATCTTTGTTTACGTTAATAACACGAACGGTAATCTCGTCTCCAATACGGTACACTTTCCCAGTTCGCTCTCCGATCATCGCATAGTGACGCTCATCGTAGCGGTAATAGTCATCAGTTAGATAACTCACATGCACAAGACCTTCAATCGTATTCGGCAGCTCGACGAACATCCCGAAGTTTGTAACAGAGCTGATGATGCCATCGTACTCTTCGCCAATCTTATCAAGCATGTATTCGGATTTCTTCAGTTCATCTGTTTCACGCTCGGCATCAACGGCACGACGTTCCATGTTGGAGGAATGCTCTGCGATTTCCGGCAGCTTGTCGCTCCATTTTTCTTGGGTTTTCGCATCCAATTTTTTCTGAATGAGATACGTTCGGATCAAGCGATGCACAATTAAATCCGGATAACGACGGATCGGTGATGTGAAGTGTGTATAGAACTCTGTGGATAAACCAAAATGTCCTAAGCTTTCTTCATCATATTTCGCCTGCTTCATGGAACGAAGCATGACGGTGGATACCACCATTTCTTCCGGTTTTCCTTGAACTGCCTCGATTACTTCTTGAAGTGCGCGGGGATGGATTTCGTTCCCCTTTCCTTTTACCACATAACCGAAGTTTGTGATGAATTCGAAGAAGCGCTGCAATTTTTCCTCTTTTGGATCCTCATGGACACGGTAGATGAACGGCACATTCATCCAGTGGAAATGTTCGGCAACCGTTTCATTGGCAACAAGCATGAATTCCTCAATCAGACGCTCGGCAACCGAACGCTCACGAAGAACAACATCCTTAGGTGCGCCCTCTTCATCCACGATTACTTTCGACTCTTTGAAATCGAAATCAATGGCACCACGCCCCATCCGCTTTTTGCGAAGGACAGCAGCTAGCTCCTCCATCAACTGGAACATCGGAACCAATGATTCATAACGAGAAGTTACTTCTTCGTCCTTATCCACTAGAATCTTTTTGACATCTGTATAAGTCATTCGTTCTGTTGTCTTGATTACACTATGGAAAATTTCGTGTTTCACTACTTCACCGGCATCATTTATCTCCATCTCACAAGAAATGGTGAGGCGGTTCACTTTAGGATTTAACGAGCAAATTCCATTAGACAGACGATGAGGAATCATTGGGATTACACGGTCCACAAGGTAAATACTTGTTCCCCGGTCTTGCGCCTCCAAATCAATCGGTGAGCCTTCTGTCACATAATGTGTGACATCCGCTATATGGACCCCAAGCTTATAGTTACCATTGTCTAGTTTTGTCACGGTTACCGCGTCATCTAGGTCTTTCGCGTCCGCTCCATCGATCGTAACTATAACCTGATCGCGAAGGTCACGACGATCACCTAGATCTTTTTCGTCAATCTCATCCGGTGTTGCGTTCGCCTGATCGAGGACCTCTCTTGGGAACTCCTGCGGCAGGCCATGCTTATGAATGACAGACAAGATATCTACACCTGGGTCATTTTTATGACCTAGTATGCGGATGACTTCACCCTCGGCACTAAGTCGGCCTTCCGGATAAGTAACTAGTTTTACAACTACCTTATGTCCTTCAACGGCTCCATTGCTTGCACTATTCGGAATGAAAATATCATTGGCTATCTTCTTGTCATCTGCAATAACAAAACCAAAGCTTTTACTTTCAGTATATGTACCAACTATCTCTTTGACGCCACGCTCGACTATACGGATAACGGTTCCTTCTTGTCTCGAATCACCCGCAGCCTTTCTGCTTACGCGAACAAGAACGATATCTCCGTGCATGGCATTGTTCAGCTCGTTCGGTGGAATGAACACATCGTCCATATCCGCTTCTTCCGGCATTACAAATGCAAAGCCTTTGGAGTGACCGATTACTTTTCCTTTGATGAGGTTCATTTTTTCTGGTAGGCCATAGCGGTTGCTTCGTGTTCTCACAATGAGACCCTGGTCTTCCATGAACACTAATGCTTTAACGAAGTCTTTGAATTCTTCTGAGTCTTTAATTCCAAATGCTTGTTCCAGTTCTTGTGTGGTCAGTGGTTTGTAGGCTTCTTCTTTCATATAGGAAAGTAATTTATCTACGTGTTGTTGAATTATTTCTTCCATTATATATCCCTCCTCTTTTCGGGTTATAAATTACTGCAGTACTTGCTGGTGATCTACGCAACTGGCTTCGCTTTCCGAGGGGGGTGCTTGAGCCTCCTCACTTTATTGCGGGGTCTCAACCTACCACTACCTCCCTTCGGAGTCTACGCCTATTGCTCCAATCACCAGCTAGGTTACTTCAATAATAATTAATACTCTTTTATTTAGTATTACCAATCCAGCGATTCTAAAAACTCGTATACGTCTTCGTGAAGTTGCTCGCGTTCTTTATCGAGCGTGATGACGTGACCGGATTCTTCGTACCATTTAATTTTCTTATCGTCTGATTCCACTTCATTGTAAATAATGTTGGCACTGTCTGTGTTAATCATGTTATCGTGTCGGGCTTGTACAACAAATGTCGGCGAATAGATCATGTCTACATTATTCCTCACGTCTGCAATCAATTCCTGCAACGCCTTCAATGTACCCATAGGTGCTTTCTCAAATTCCTTCATTTCTTGTTCAATCTGCTCCGTACTTTTTCCTTCACGGCGCTTAAACTCGCGCGCGTATTCCAAGACACCTTGATACATAATCTCCTCACTCTTGATGTACATCGGAGCACACATAGGCACAATACCCTTCACAGGCAGCGTATAACCTAATTTTAATGAGAAAACACCGCCCAATGACAGGCCGACAACCGCAATGCTTTCAAACCCTTTATCCTTCAGATACTGATACGCCTCCATCACGTCCTCCCACCAGTCTTCAGGACCAGTGTGCACCAATTCCTCCGGTGGGACACCATGCCCCTTATATTGCGGAGCATGACAGGTGTACCCTCTTTTTTCCAGAAAGCGGCCCATCATCCTTACATCGGCTGAATTCCCTGTAAACCCATGTAACATCAATACCGCACGATTACCGCCTTCAAACGTAAAAGGCTTTGGCAACTTCACTTTCATCACGTCAGAACACCCTTTCATTCACATGTATTTATAGTATCCAACTTTTAATCAAATATCAGATATGAATAGTCCGAAAAGAACATTTTACCATAACAGAGTTGGAATAGCTTTTGCAAGGGTTGGGTTAACTACTATTCGCAGGAAGGTTGACGTTTAAGGGGGTCTTTTTAAGGATCTTGGTTAAATGAATGTTTAGTAGGAGAAAATCGACAAAAATAATGTTTTTCTTTTTTTAATTTTTTACCCTAAATTAGTCATTTTACTATTCAAAAAAACGCTACAAAAGGGAAGAACACTGATTTTAAAGACCTTTTATTCCTCAAAGCATTTTTTAAAAATAATATAGGACATTCGACATTTATCAGCAACATTCCAATATTAGTTATTTTATAATAAGTTCAGGGTATAGGAAGGACAATGGTAGCAATACCAAAGTTGTATATCGAATGATTCGAAACAACAGTCAAAGGCAAACTTGCTGAAAGGCAAGGACGCAAAGTCTACAGATCTAAAATTTGTAAATTAAGAAAAAGCTTTTACAGATTATGATGGCTGGGCTGCCTGAAATACCAAAGTATTTTAGGAGGGAAAAGGACAATGGAGAATGTGACATTAGAAATGACTGAAAATTTAGATAAGGAGTGGGTAGATCTTATTAATAATGCACTAGAAATGGGTATTTCCTCTGCAGAAATTAGAGATTTCTTACATAATTATCGGAATCATAAATCATTTAAACTCTAATTTTGTGAATATTTACGTATTTTCGTTCTAAATATCTAACAATTCCTTCGTTATATGCTATAATAAGCATGATAGGAAGGTGAAAGTCATGATTGGTGAACGAATTAAAAAATATAGAGAACAACGCAAAATGTCCATGTCAGAATTAGCAGAACGCGCCGGCGTGGCCAAATCATACCTAAGCTCAATTGAACGGAACCTGCAATCTAACCCTTCTGTTCAGTTTCTTGAAAAAGTCTCATCAGTACTTGGAGTATCCATGAATACTCTGTTACATGATGAAGACGAAGAACAGGCAAAAGAAAACCTTGACCGGGAGTGGTCAACCCTTGTGAGAGAGGCCATGGACTCCGGTGTAACCAAGGAACAATTCAAAGAATTCTTAGAATTTAATAAATGGAAAATAAATCAAGAAAATAAATAATCGCCGACCAGAACTGGTCGGCGATACATTGTGTAGACAGAGTAATTTTGGAATTATAAATTCTCTGTTGATCGTAGTGGAAGGAGCGTAGACTCCTGCGGGAGGAAGGGACAGGTAAGACCCCGCAACGGAGTGAGGAGGCTTACGGACCGCCCGCTGGAAAGCGAAGCTCCTGCAACGAAGATCAACCGTAACTATCTGATATTAAAGTATTTAGGTTTGTCAACAATTTGAATCGCCGACCAAGGATGGTCGGCGATATTTTTATACCCGCTATATTTGATAATTGATTTTGGATGATTTAATAACAAACGTTAATTGCTTTGTTAAGGGGAGGACTCTTTTCACAACTGCCCCTTTAGCTACTGTTGCATACTGTGGCGTAAGATCCGTCGCACAGACAGGGCATTCCCAATTAAATGTCGAACAGCTGCTATAAGACTTTTGACTGCAAGTCGGACATATTTTCGTGTACATAAGAGCCCTCCCTTCTGTTCATTTAGTGTGTGTGTAGTGGTAAATGAACGGATTTTTTAAATCAATAACTTATTAATTGGTTCCAGCTACGCGATCTACCTGATTTGCTTCTACATGGATCTTAAAGTCCATTTTTGCGTTTTGATATTCGTTGCCTGCAGTTTCCTTAAGGCTAGTTCCGAAAAGGACATGTACATAATGTTGACGGGAAATGGTTTCACCAAACAGAATACCTTTTTCCATCACTTTAACCGGATCATGGGACAATGTCCCTACTGAAGCTGCACTAGCTTTCTCTAGCTGAGCTTCAATATATTGCGCGCTTACAATAGCGGCAACAGGAGTATCCGCTGCTGCTTCTAGAGTTGCTTCAAGTTGCTCTACATCTGCTTCCCCTTCTATCACCACTATCTCCATTTTAGCGCCGTATAATTCTTGCAACATTTTCTCAAATTCAAGTTCACTCATATCATCTTCTTCTAAGTATGCTCTGAGAGAAGAATCAATAAACTCTGCATCTTGCACACCACCTGCATCCTTATTGAACACAAAAAGTGCTGTAGATTTATATTGGGAGAAGTCAATATCAGATGAATCTCCATACAGCTTTCCTGTAAAACTTGCACTTAAGCTAATGCGGCGATCTGTACTGTTATTTTCAATTGTCTTCCATTCTTCAGCAATCTGAGACCTACTTGGAGCAAGGTAGCCAGAGGAGTAATCGAAACTAGCTTGTCCTCCACCGACAATCTCCACAATCGCATTTTTCACTTGACCTTGTGCTTTAGTGCTATCTGTAAACCATGAATACGTTCCAAATCCCGCTCCTGCCACCAATACCCCTGCCAAAGCTGTACCAAGAACAGCTTTCTTCACACTTTTAATCTTTGTCATTACCTTAATTCCTCCCCCAACAATTTTGATTGCTACCATTTGGTAATATAGTTAAATCAGTCGTTGTTGATTTCGTCCTCATACAACGCACCAAAGTCGATTTGTTTCGCATCAACCATAACAACCGGTCTTAGAGTAGCCCCTTGAAGGTTGTTGTTCGCGTCCTCATGAAGCTTCACTTCTACGTCCACTTCAAGTTCTTCGCCATTGGCAAGCGTCATTTCCTCTAGGAAATCCTCGCCATTGTTGTACCAGTCCCAACCGGACATTGTTTTAGTAGTGCTACCCCAAGTGAATGTGAAGTGATACTGTTCTAACGCTTCCTGTAGGGAGTATGCTTCCAACCCTTTATATGTTCCATTTCGCGGGAAAGCTCTGTGCATATTTTGTGAAGTTAAAAGATCTCCCTTGTTATTAACTGCAAATTTCAGTTGACCACGCAACATGACATCTTCAAATGTCATATCCCCACCATGGTCGTTTGAGATAGTGAAATCCGTCATAACAGTACGGGATGGAGCAAGGCGAGTGAATGCGTCTCTTTCGAATGTGAATTCGCTGAATCCACTGCCTTCAATTTTCAACTGAGAGTTTTGGACCTCTCCTGTAACTGCTGCATGGCTAGTAAACCAAGAGTATGTACCAAACCCTGCCCCAACTGCTAATGTTCCAGCAAGTGCTGTCCCGATTAACGCTTTCTTGACATTCTTCATGTTTGCCATTTAAAAAACATCCCCTTTGCTAATTTGGTTATATGATGGCAAATAGAGTATGACTCTATTTGTTGATCCCTAAGTTAGACACTTCTTTTTCTTGTTCGGATCTGATGATTCCTGTTCTTTGGAAAACTTCAATCATCAGATACAGGAAGATCGGTATCCCAATTAATAATATGAACCCAACAGGTCCCGAGACGAATTTGGCAATATGGCCAGCACCTGGAATGATATTCGTTTGAACACCAAGGATACTTTCAGGTGACACTTTCCCGTCATCGGCAATGTTATTGTTATCACCTTTAGTAATGTAGTAGGTCTTTCCATCTTCTATCGTTGTATCGATGATTCTATGTGTAACCAAAATCCCTTCAGGATGTTTGAAGGTAATCACATCATTAACTGCAGCTTGTTGATCGGGCTTTATCAAAATGACATCCCCCGCCTCAAAAACCGGCTGCATACTGTTTGAAAGAATGGTAAGAGGCTTGTACCCAAAAACACTTGGTACCTTTTCGATATCTCCCTTTGATTGAGAAACAAAGTAAATTACTAATCCTGCAGCTACTGCAAGAAAAATAAGGACAAGGGTGGAGAGGACTTTCATTATTCGCTTGAACACTGCTACCACTCCTTTTTTTAAAAGAATACTTTTGTTATTTATTAAGAACAGTCATATGAAAATAAAAGCTGAATAATATCAGCGCTTATTCCTCACCATCTTCACCTTCGCCAGTTTCATCGCCAGAGTTATCCCCTTCTGGTTCTTTATCTTCAGAAGTCTCTTGTTCCACTTTGCTATCTTCCTCTTCGGATTCCGAGCCGGATTCATCCTCTTCCTTCTCTTCCTTAACCGTTTCAGACTGCTCAGTTGTTTCCTTATTATCGTCAGCAGGTTTTTCTTTTTCCTCTGCTGATTCCTGCTTTTCATGCTGATCTTTTTCTACTGCTTCTTCTACCTGTTCTTCTTCAGCTTGTAAAGGAAGGGGAATCCCAAAATCCTCCTCGGTAACAAGCTCGCCCGTAACTAATACTTCAGTAGTGAAGTAGGAGTAGCTATCGGCAATGAGAAAGCTAGCCGAAAAGATCATGGTGAAAACAACTAACAGTGACAGAAAAAATCGATTAATTTTATGCTTATCCCCCATAAACATTCCCTCTTTTCCTCTGAACCCCTCTAATAGAGTAATAGATCAATAGAGCCGCTCCTCCAATAGACAACAATATTCCTATGTACATATATGTCCATGTTTCTGTAGCGGTTTTTGGAAGTGAATTTCCACTCTTCTCTTCCTTATCTTTCACAATTGTTTCTACTTGGCTTTTATCAGTCAAAGAATCAATCAACAATTCCCCATGCAAGGTAACAGCCTGAAAATCATTATGGGCGGTTTCTAAAAGTCGGATAGAATAAATGATTGCCAAAGATTCATTTGCTGGAAGTTGATCTATCTGCAATGCCTGAATTTCGTCATCCCATTCTGTCAGGCTTGTCCAATCAATCCTATGGACTTTTCCTAAATGTTGAACTTCCGCCTTCATTTCATAATACTTAAGCATTTCTTGTAGTCTTTGATAATCTAGCCCTTCCTTCTTCAAGTGAAACTCAAAGCTAGTCGCTATTTGAACAGAACTTTTATTTTTGTTCGTTATGGTGATAACTTTTTCATCCATTTTTCTTGAAGGAGCCATTTTCAACGGATGAAACAATGTAACCTTTTCCCCTTGCTCTATGTAGAGTTTCTCTTTTTCTGCTGCCTCCGATGATATTGGTGTGGTAGCTAAAGCAAGCAAAAAAAACGATACTAAAACAACTAAACACCTCTGGATCAAGAACACCTCACCAACTTCCATCCTAACTTTTAAGTTCTTTATAATGAACTATACCTTGAGTATAGAGTACTAACTGTTCTTTTTAAATATTCAAAATACTCCATTTTTGCGTAATTAAGAACAATTTTCTACTTAAAGCTCCTGATATCTCTTGAATTCGCAGTTTTTTGTTTTGTATAAAGAAATTATCAATTCAATATAAAGAACGATCGTAACCATAAAAAATAGCGGGTCAATTTCTCCCGCTAAATTTTATTAGCTATTTAGATTTGCTCTTCTAACTCTATGCATAATCAGTACGAGTAATCCGATTAATAACAACGCCCCACCAATTACAATAAGATTCATAGTGTCCGTCGCTGTATTTGGTAGTTTAATTCCGTTTTCAGCTGGAATCAGGCCACCAAAAGTGCCTTCTGCATATATCTTAAATTCCACCTCACATGTTAGCCCTTGGAATTCATTTCCTAGCTCAGCGGGAAAATCCACTTGGAAGGTGAGCTTCTCCTTATCAGTCGTTTTAATCTCACGTGGATCCAACTTATCGAATTGACCAAGCGTTCCACTAAATAGCTCTTTAGTATCTTCTGATGTAATCTTTAATTTCAGTTCATTATAAAGTTTCTTGTCCCCCGATTTAAGCTTGGAAGAAATGATGTATTTGAAATCCTCTTTCCCTCCGTTGCTGATTTCAAGCACTCTTTCCGACCAATCCCCCGGTTTCATATTATCAACATCAAACAACACCTTCTCTGGAGTTGTGATAATATCGATTTCCTTTATATCTTCTGATGCAGCAGTGGTACCAAATGGAATAAAGATTAACATGAATAGGAGCAAATAGTATATGGAAGCTATGCTTATCCACTTTAATATTTTCATCATACTCCTCCATTTATTTGCTAGTAGAAAACAAACAACGTTTAATCACACAAATCAACTAGCAGATTTTGGTTCTTCTATATCTTTTGATTGTTTCACTTGCTTCTCTAAGCGGCTTATTGTTGTCAATATAGTGAATATGGAATAACTGAATAACAATATTCCAGGAAGAATCATCAATACCGCGCTACCATTTTTTGATTTTGCAAACTCGATAAAGTAGCCCAGGTAGGGAACGGTAAAGTCCGCATAAACTGCTACCACGTTTTCTGAAAGGACAGGGTTTAAATCTTCCTTTATATTATTATCACCTTTCGTCCTGTACATTACATTTTCTCCACTATTTATAACCTCTGTGATTCTGTGAGTTACCAAAACATCTTTCTCTTGGAAAAACGTAATGATATCTCCCACCTCAAAGCGTTCCATATCTCCACCAGGCTTTACACTGATTATAGAACCAGTTTTTATTTCCGGCTCCATAGACCCGGATAATACAGTTTTTATCTGGTAGCCAAATATTTGAGGTTCACCACCAGAAGCCTTGGTTGAAATAACAATAAATAACATAAACATAAACACTATCAATAACAAGGCTGTTGTTATATTGCTAATCCATTTTTTTATTTTTGTTGGTTTCAATCCCCTTCACCTCCACTAAAAATTAATCTTCTTCATTCGAGCTTTCATTCTCATTTGGGTCTTGAGTTTCCGTTTCCTCTATTGTTTCAACATTATTAGTACTTACATCAGTGTCGATTTGATCCTTTTGGTTAGGTTCGGATTCTTCTTCTGGAGTATCACCATTACTTTCAAATTCAGAGTTTACACTGCTATCTCCTTCCGTATTTTCTTCGTTGATGTCTTCTTTGGTGTTTTCGTTAGGAAGTGTATCCTTGTTAACATTGGATTTTTTTTCCTTTTCATCAGTTATAGACTTTATTGAATTATCTTTTTTGCATTCTACTTTTATAGTCTCGCTCCATAGTTCATGCCTAGAATCATATTTGTTTCCATGACCTGGACGTTGTAATGATTTAAATTTAAAGTTTCCAGCTATAGAAGCTTCAAATTCTAAAATTGTTGTATTATTCTTGTAAATCGGATTGACTAATCCCTCAAATATTTTTTCACCATGTTTTGGATTACCTTTTGGTGTATGATAAATAAAATACTCACTAGTTCCTTGCATATCATTACCTGTATTTTTTATTGTGGCGGTGATAATTGTTGGTTCACAACTAGTTATTGTTACTTCTTTTTTAGGCTCAATAAATTTCAAAGAGCTTTTATCCCACTTCTCAATTACCTCTTCCCAAAAACCCGCCGTAAAAATACCCGATACTGTAGAATGATCATTGAAATATGCAGCAGTGTTTCCTGTAAGATACATTAATGTGAATGAAAACAGAATCCATATTCCAAACACTTTCCCTAATATGATAGCTTTCCAATTTTGCTTTCTATATTTATTTATTCTAGAATGTCTTATTTTACTCACCTCCAAAATTTTTGAAGTAGCTTTAAAATCTTTATTCTATAATTTTTAGTAATTACACAATAAAAATTTCAAATATTTTAAATTCAATAGAAAGGTGAGTTTCCCCACCTTTCTTTACAAAGAAAGTTTTAACGAGCTTGACCTGCGCCTTGTTTACCTTCAAATGTCCAATTCAGTGTTAGATTAGCACCTTGGAATTCGTTTTGATCTTGATTGTTGTCAACAAATTCAAATTGTACAACAAATGTATCGTGTGTTCCAGCAGCCAACCTTCCTCCTCTTTCACCTAGCCATCTAGAGAAAATGTTACCTTCAATTACATCTGGGGAAGCATTTACTAAATCTGCTAATGTAGTTGAATAAATTGGTTCATCAACTTTATCTACATTCCATAAAAAGTTTACTCTAATGTGTTCTCCAAAACCTTCGACAGACTCGTTATAAGAAGTCGCTAATAGAATTTCAGCAATATCTAAGCTGCCGGCATTTTCCAGTTTGAAAGTGCGTAGCATTGTATCCCCTGGTTTGATATTATTCACATTCACAATTGTGGTAGGATTAGCATTTAAATCCAATGTACCTGCAGCAAAGGTGCTTGTAGTTTCTGCAAAATCGTTAAAGTATGCATATGTACCCCCACCAATTAATGAAAGTCCTAATGCAGCTGAAGCGACACTTAATCCAAGTTTCTTTTTCAAACTCATTTTAATTCCTCCCGTTCCCCATGTTATATTTGATTCGTTCTTAGTAACGAACCTTACAATACGTAGTATAAAACACCTAATTCATATCTGAAAAACCGCAAATTAGTTCAAATTTTCTTAATAAAGAACGTTTTTGTGGTGTTTTCTTCCATTTACTTAATAATTCTCAATATTTCGTTTTTTATTAAGAAATAATCGTACTATATAATGAACATATGTCATAAAATGTTAAGGGGACGAGTATGCTTGGTGAGCGCTTAAAGAGGTTGAGGAAGAGTAAGGGCTATTCATTGAGTGAACTCTCGGAACTGGCTGGTGTGTCGAAGTCTTATTTGAGTTATTTGGAGAGAAATATCCAAACGAATCCCTCTCTCCAGTTTTTGAATAAGATTGCCGTGACGCTTGAAACAGACTTGGAATTTTTGTTGAACGGAGAGTCGGAGGACGATAATCCTGATATTCTGGTGCTGGATGAGGAATGGAGACGGTTGGTGCAGCGGGCAATTGCGGAGGGCATGAGCAAGGAGGACTTTATTCACTTCAAGGAGTATATGGAATTCCAGAAGTGGCAGGGTGCAAAAAAGGCAATAAACAAAAAGGGGGAGGAATAGGCTTGAACAAGGAGATTGATTTGGAATGGGTGGAGCTGATCACATTGGCAAGAGCGTATGGAATTTCTATCGAAGAGGTGAAAGCCTTCCTCCATGAGACAAATGAACAGAACAAGAAAGTCTTGGTCGTCAAATGACCAAGACTTTTTTATTTTAAGAAAAAAACCACTCCCCTTTACACGAGAAGTGATATTTAGTACTTAATAAATTTCACTTCAGTGTGTAGAAAAAGTTATTTTCGAGTTATAAATTCCCTGTTGATCGTAGTGGAAGGAGCGAAGACTCCTGCGGGAGGAAGGGACAGGTAAGACCCCGCAACGGAGTGAGGAGGCTTACGGACCGCCAGCCGGAAAGCGAAGCTCCTGCAACGAAGATCAACAAGAAAATGCCCTTTTAAAGATGATTAGGATTTGTCAACAGTCTGAGTCTTGGTCGTCAAGTGACCAAGACTTTTTAATTTGAAGATAAAACCATTTCCCTTTACACGAATAGTGATACTAGCACTTTATAAAAACCACTACTTTTCTTAATAAAGAACGGAAATGCAAATAGTTTCCCTTTTCTTTAGCTTGCTTGTTCCAATGTGTAGTCCCTACCTGTTCTTGAGACTTTATTCCAGCCTTCTTTTCGAATAAAGTATGCGATTGTACCTATGCACACTACGGCAATGTTGAAGAACCTTAATATCAATAAATCACCTATTAACGTATGGAGAAGTCTTTTGTATTCCTTTGATGATAGCCGAAACGCATATTTTCTCGCTATTCTTAAAGAAATCAAATTGTAGATGAAGCTGCAAAAACTAGAAAATATAAGGTAGATGAATATTTTATTTAAACTGAGAGGGTTGATGAAAAATAACAATATGAAAAAACTAACTACAATAACATAAGTGCAAATGATTCCTGTAAAGAAAGAATCTACTAAGAAAAAGAAAGAGAGCCGCTTGGACAGTACTGTTTTACAAAGATCACGGAAATACAAAACGAGACAATCTGTATAGGCCTTTTGCCACCTTATTCGTTGTTTATAAAGGTCTTTCCAGCTTTCTGGCACTTCTGTATAACAACATGCTTCAGGGATAAACACTATCCTACTTCCAGGTACTTTACCAAGATATTTTTGAATTTTCATTGTGATATCAATATCTTCTCCTACTGTTCTTCTGTATCCATTCACTTCTAGGAGCACATCTCTTCTGAAAATCCCGAATGCTCCTGAGATAATTGAAAGGGCATTCGATTTTGCCAGTGATGCTTTGTACACATAAAAACCTCTGAGGTACTCAATTAATTGTAACCGTACGATAAACTTGCTTTTTAAACTGGGAACCAGCTTGTCGTCCACCATTTTTCTTCCTTGCAACACATGGACCATTCCTCCGGCAGCAATGATACTTTTGTCTTCGAAGGTATTATTGATGATGGATAAGGATTGATTATCGAGTATGCTGTCTGCGTCAAGTGTTACGATAATATTATTTGAGGATACAATAATTCCGGCGTTTAAGGCATCTGCTTTTCCCCCATTAACTTTATCCAGGACTATCATATTGGGATATTTCTTGGACTGATATACCTTTTTAATAGGCATAAATTCCAATTTGGTTAAGGAATACTTTTTTGAAATCGGCTTAAGTTCCAACAAATCATCTAATACCTTCAATGTCTCATCAGTGGATCCATCATTAATAAAAATAAATTCTGCCCGATCGTATTTTAAAGCGTTAAGTGATTCTATCGTTGTTTTTAAAATAGAAGCTTCATTATAGCAGGGTATTAAGACAGATATCCCTTTTTCTTTATCACAAGTCTCATTTAAGTAAGAAGGTGAATTTCTCATTATCAAACTCGAATTAATCATGTGGTAAACAGGAAATAGAACACTGCAAATAAGAAGGATTAAAATAAAGGTTTCCATCAATAGATTCTCCTCTCAATTTGTTATTTCAACATAATCTATAATAAAGTCAGCCGGAAAAATAGAATCATCAGATGGGCTGCCTGGCCAATTCCCTCCAACCGCCAAATTAATCATCAATTTCATTGGTTCAACGGGAATATTGTCCTTAATAACGAACACCACTCCCCCATCAATCAACCACTCTATCTTTTCTTCTGTCCAGTTCAATTCATAGACATGGTATTCAGTGGGATTATCAATGACAAAACTGTCATGAACAGACTGGAGATTTCCAAGCTCATCTTCTCTATGGCTAACAAAATAGATGATCTCTGGTTCACTTCCGATAACCTCCATAATATCAATTTCAGGCAGGTATTTACTGTTATCAATCGGTGTCAGCCATATAGCAGGAAACAAGCCCTTTCCTTTGGGAAACTTAGCTTTCACTTTTATATTTCCAAATAAAATAGGAAATACTTCTTTTGTATGAATGGATCCGGAAGTATAATCTTTTGACCCTTTCTTTTCATTTCTAGCTATTATTTTTAATAATCCATCCTCCATTAGGACGTTCTCTTCATGATAATATTGAAGTTCGTTGTTATAATTTTGTTCTCTGACCAATACATCCCATATACCATCATTTAGACTATCCGCATCAAAATCGTCTCTAAAATCAAGTCCCTTTAGGTTCCATAATCTCTCAGAAGCATTTACTTGCTTACTGGAGTGCAATACGGTTTCCATTAAAGCTTGATCATTTTCGGTTAATACATTTCTAGCAAGGAAAACAATCACAATTAAAATTCCAATAATAAGAATTTTTTTCATATAGCATATACCTCATTTAACTATTGTTTTTTACTAGTATACAATCATTTGTTCTTAATAGAAAACATAAAGCTTTATTTTATTTTTCGATAAAGAACAAAAGAAATAAAAAAAGAGCCGGGAGAATCCCAACTCTTTTTTTTGTGTGAATTTATATGATTATGCGAAGTATGCAATAGACAGTGTCAAGATAAAGAATAGTACAGAAAGAACAACTGTCGCACGGTGTAGAACAAGGTCTAGGCCGCGTGCTTTTTGCTTTCCGAAAAGTGTTTCTGCTCCACCGGAGATTGCTCCTGAAAGACCTGCACTTTTACCTGATTGAAGTAGTACTACTGTGATCAAAGAGATTGCTACGATAATAAGTAAAATAGTAAGAAATAACGTCATGTAAACTACACCTCCTGCGGAACGCACATATCTGATTATATTAAATGTACCACATTATGACAAGGCGGACAAGAGGAAATGAGAGGTAGGGTATCCCTTTTGCCACCGCTGTTGATTTACGCACTAGGCTTCGCTTTCAAGGGGCGGTGCTTGAGCCTCCTCACAACGCTCGGGGGTCTCAAGCTACCGCTATCTCCCTTCGGAGTCTTCGCCTTGTGCTCCAATCAACAGCTGGGGTCTATATTATCCTTTCTTTTGATGAACAGAAGTTCGTACACCCCTAACTGATTGTTATCCCAGTTGATTGCAGTGGAAGGAGCGCGGGAGAAAGGGACAGGGGAGACCCCGCAACGCAGCGAGGAGGCTCCCGGACCGCCCGCAGGAAAGCGAAGCTCCTGGAACGGAAATCAACAGTCTTACGAATTCCCAATTATATTTTTGTAAAAAAAAAGAACCCCACCGAAGTCGGGTTCCGAGTGAAGAAATTACTTCTTCAAGTTATAGAAAGAACGCAGGCCGTCGTAGCGAGCTGTGTCACCAAGTTGATCTTCGATGCGAAGAAGTTGGTTGTATTTAGCTACGCGGTCTGTACGGGATGGTGCACCTGTTTTGATTTGGCCAGCGTTTGTTGCTACTGCGATGTCAGCGATTGTGCTGTCTTCTGTTTCACCAGAACGGTGAGAGATCACTGCAGTGTAGCCTGCGCGCTTTGCCATTTCGATTGCTTCAAAAGTTTCAGTAAGTGTACCGATTTGGTTCACTTTGATCAGGATGGAGTTACCGATTTTGCGCTCGATACCTTCAGCTAATTTCTTTGTGTTTGTTACGAAAAGATCGTCTCCTACTAATTGAACTTTGTTTCCGATGCGCTCAGTTAATAGTTTGAATCCTTCCCAGTCGTTTTCGTCTAGGCCGTCTTCGATAGAGATGATTGGATACTTGTCCGCCATCTTCTCGTAGAAGTCCACCATTTCAGCAGAAGTGTAAACAACGCCTTCTCCTTTAAGGTGATATTTGCCGTCTTCTTTGTTGTAGAACTCAGAAGCTGCAGAGTCCATAGCCAGCATAACTTGCTCGCCTGGTTTGTAGCCAGCTTTTTCGATCGCTTCGATGATTGTTTGAAGCGCTTCTTCGTTAGATCCTAGGTTAGGAGCGAATCCACCTTCGTCACCTACAGCAGTGTTTAAGCCTTTAGCGCTTAGTACTGATTTAAGAGCGTGGAAGATTTCAGCGCCCATACGTAGAGCTTCTTTGAAGTTTTCAGCTCCAACAGGCATTACCATGAATTCTTGGATATCAACGTTGTTGTCCGCATGCTCTCCACCGTTGATGATGTTCATCATTGGTACTGGAAGAGTTTTGGAGTTGAATCCACCAAGATGTTGGTATAAAGGAATTTGCAGGAAGTCAGCTGCTGCACGCGCTACTGCCATGGAAACACCAAGGATTGCGTTTGCACCTAATTTTCCTTTGTTTTCTGTACCGTCAAGGTCGATTAACGCTTCGTCGATTGCTACTTGCTCAAGTACGTCGAAAAGACCTACTAGCTCAGGAGCGATGATTTCGTTCACGTTTTCTACTGCTTGTTGAACACCTTTTCCAAGGTAGCGGGACTTGTCGCCGTCGCGTAGTTCTACTGCTTCGTATTCACCTGTGGATGCTCCACTTGGTACTAGTGCGCGTCCGAAAGCTCCGGATTCTGTGTATACTTCTACTTCGATTGTTGGGTTACCACGGGAGTCTAGGACTTCGCGTGCGTAAACGTCAGAGATAATTGGCATGTTTGTAACTCTCCTTTTAGGTTGTTATTTTTTATATTGCTTGTACGGTTGATTTTCGCTTCAGACGCTTGCTTTCCGCGGTCGGTAGAAGAACCTCTACACGGGAGCTCAAGCCTCACACTGGATTCTCACACCTTACACTTCCATCAAACGTTATACATCACTGAATTTCTTTATTAAAGAACTTCCTGTCATTTCTTTAGGTTTTTGTACTCTTAGTAAGTCTAGCACAGTTGGGGCCAGGTCACCAAGGATTCCGTCGCTGCGGAGTTCCACGCCGTTTTTCGTAACGATGACAGGAACAGGGTTGGTTGTGTGGGCAGTCATTGGGTTGCCTTCTGTCGTAACGACTTCGTCAGCGTTCCCGTGGTCTGCCGTGATGATGGCAACACCGTCTTTTTCCAAAATGGCGTTGACTACCTTCCCTAGACATTCATCTGTCACTTCGACAGCCTTTATCGTTGGCTCAAGCATTCCGGAGTGCCCGACCATATCAGGGTTTGCGAAGTTCAGGATGATTGCGTCATGTTTATCGGCTGCTATTTCGGCTAAAAGTGCGTCGGTTACTTCATAAGCACTCATTTCCGGTTGTAAATCATAAGTTGCCACTTTTGGAGAATCGATTAATATTCGCTCTTCTCCAGGGTAAGCATCCTCACGTCCACCACTCATGAAGAACGTGACGTGCGGGTATTTTTCCGTCTCCGCGATACGAAGCTGTTTCATGCCGTTTTGGGCTAACACTTCGCCCAAAGTGTTGTCCATCCCTACAGGTTTGAATGCTACATATCCGTCCACCGTTTCACTGAAGTGAGTCAAACATACGAACTGAAGGTTGTTCGGATGCTTTGGCCCACGATCAAATGCGCGGAAGTCTTTGTTTGTGAACGTGTTGGAGATTTGGATGGCACGATCCGGACGGAAGTTATAGAAAATAACAGCATCTTCGTCTTGGATAGTTGCCACAGGACTGCCATCTTCTTTTGTCATAACAGATGGAAGGACGAACTCGTCAAAGATTCCATTGTTATAGGAATCATTGATACATTCCATGGCATCATTGTAAGTAGGGCCGTCTCCGTACACCATGGCGCGGTAGGACTTCTCTACACGATCCCAGCGCTTGTCACGGTCCATGGAGTAGTAGCGGCCAGAGATGGTTGCAATTTCACCCACTCCAAGGTCCAGAAGCTTTTCGTTCAGTTGCTCAAGGAACTCTGGTGCGGACTTAGGTGCAACATCGCGACCGTCTAGAAAACCATGGATATAAACTCGGTCCAAGCCTTCTCTTTTTGCAAGCTTTAAAAGTGCAAATAGATGTTGGATGTGACTATGAACGCCTCCATCTGAAAGCAAGCCGAAAAGGTGAAGATTAGTACCTTTTTCTTTTGCATGGTTGATTGCATTCAGGAACGTTTCATTTTCATAAAAGTCCCCTTCACGTATCGACACATTCACACGGGTCAAGCTTTGGTACACAATACGGCCGGCTCCGATGTTTAAATGGCCAACTTCAGAGTTACCCATTTGTCCATCAGGCAGTCCCACTGCTTCTCCGCTTGCCGTCAATTGTGCATGTGGATACGTACTCCAAAACTTATCAAAGTTTGGTTTGTTTGCTTGCGCAACAGCGTTTCCGCTTGATTCGCCGCGTATCGCAAAACCATCTAAGATGATCAATGCTACTGGTTTCTTAGTCATTCTTACCTGCCTCCAAAAGCTGTAAGAAAGATTGGTGCTCAAGGCTTGCTCCACCTACAAGTGCCCCGTCGATATCGGATTGCGCCATGTATTCAGCAATGTTCGTCGGTTTTACAGATCCGCCGTACTGGATGCGCACAGCATCAGCTGCAGCTTGATCGAATTCAGAAGCGATTACGCTGCGTATGTGTGCACATACTTCGTTAGCATCTTCCGCCGTGGAAGATTTGCCGGTTCCGATCGCCCAGATTGGTTCGTATGCAACGACAGTAGTTTTTACTTGGTCGGAAGTTAAGCCTGTCAGAGCTTTCTTCACTTGGTTCCCGACGATGTCATTTGTTTTACCTGATTCGCGTTCTTCCAATGTTTCACCGCAGCATACGATAGGAGTCAAACCATGTTTGAATGCTGCTAGAGTTTTTTTGTTTACCGTTTCGTCTGTTTCAGCAAACATTTCACGACGCTCTGAGTGACCAAGAACAACGTAAGATACACCGATGTCTTTTAGTGCAACAGGGCTGACTTCCCCTGTGTATGCTCCGTTGTCTTCGAAGTGCATGTTTTGGGCACCGATTTGAAGGTCGCGGCCTTCTACGTTTGTAACAAGTCGCTCTAGGAAAAGAGCTGGTGCACATACTACTGCGTCGATTTTATCGGCAGCAGGGACTAGTCCTTTTACTTCTTCTACGAAGCTTGTTGCTTCGGAGAGTGTTTTGTGCATTTTCCAGTTACCAGCAATAATTGGTTTACGCATGGTATCCATCCTTTCGGGGTTGGGGTAATTAACGTTTCTGTTCTACACCGCTGTTGATTTCCGCAAATGGCTTCGCTTTCCGCGGGGCGACCTTGAGCCTCCTCGGCTTCGCCTGCGGGGTCTCAAGATTGTCGCTACTCTCCCGCTGGAGTCTTCGCCATTTGCTCCAATCACCAGCTAGGAACTCTTTCTACTATAGAGTAATACTTAAATTACTTATCGTTCAGCGCTACTACTCCTGGAAGTTCTTTGCCTTCCATGAATTCCAGGGATGCGCCGCCGCCGGTTGAGATATGGCTCATTTTGTCTGCAAGGTTGAATTTTTCAACGGCAGCCGCAGAGTCTCCTCCACCGATGACAGAGTATGTATCGGTAGCTTCTGCCAGGGCTTCACCTACTGCTTTTGTTCCGCCGGCAAATGCGTCTAGTTCGAATACTCCCATTGGTCCATTCCAGATGACAAGCTTGGAGTTCTTGATGACATCCGCGTAGATTTCACGGGATTTCGGTCCGCAATCAAGGCCTTCCCAGTCGCTTGGAATTTCTTCGATAGGTACGATTTGTGTGTTTGCGTCGTTTGAGAAATCATCTGCAACAATTACATCCACAGGCATGTACATGTTCACGCCTTTTTCTTTTGCTTGATCTATGAAGGATTTGGCAAGATCGATTTTGTCTTCTTCTAATAGGGATTTTCCAACATCATAGCCTTTTGCCTTGATGAACGTGTAAGCAAGTCCACCGCCAATGATCAGGTTGTCCACTTTGTTCAGAAGATTTTCGATGACACCGATTTTATCTTTAACCTTTGCTCCACCGATGATCGCCGTGAAAGGACGCTCAGGGTTGGAAAGGGCTTTTCCTAGTACTTCTAATTCTTTTTCCATTAAGAGGCCTGCAACTGCCGGTAAGTGCTGGGCAATACCTTCTGTGGAAGCATGTGCACGGTGAGCAGCGCCGAATGCGTCGTTTACATACACATCTGCAAGCTCAGCAAACGCCTTTGCAAGTTCTGGATCGTTTTTCTCTTCACCAGGGTAGAAACGAACGTTTTCAAGTAAAAGTACGTCTCCCTCGCTCATGTCGTTTACGATGGCTTTTACGGAATCTCCGTAAGCTTCATCCGCTTTTTTCACATCTTTTCCAAGAAGCTCTTGTAGTCGGGCTGCAACCGCATTTAAGCGAAGCTCTTCTACCACTTGCCCTTTTGGACGTCCTAAATGGCTTGCAAGCAAGACTTTCGCGCCGTTATCCACTAGGTGCTTGATTGTTGGCAATGCTGCACGGATACGGGTTTCGTCTGTTACTTGTCCGTCCTTCATCGGTACGTTAAAGTCCACGCGGCAAAATACACGTTTGCCTTTGACGTCGATGTCACGAATACTTTTCTTGTTCATCTTGAACGGCCTCCCTTGAAAGGAATTTTGTTTGGTACTGAGTGATTTCGCTTCAATCACGTCAATATTGTTTTTAAAAACATGAAAAGAGGGAGGGGTGTGTTCCCCAATCCCCCTCTACTTCACATGTCTTATTATAGAATGCTGATAAGGTTTATCCAAGCAATATCTATTGCTATGAAAAATTATAGTCCTTTAGCAGCGATGTATTTCGCTAAGTCTACTACACGGTGAGAGTATCCGCTCTCGTTGTCGTACCAAGAGATTACTTTAACCATGTTGCCTTCCATTACCATTGTAGATAATGCGTCGATTGTGGAAGAATCAGGGTTACCATTGTAGTCACCAGATACTAGTGGCTCTTCAGAGTAGCCTAAGATTCCTTTTAGATCGCCTTCTGCTGCTTCTTTGAACGCTGCGTTTACTTCTTCAGCCGTTACATCTTTGTCAAGCTCAGCTACAAGGTCAACTAGAGAAACGTTTGGAGTTGGAACACGCATTGCTCCACCATTCAATTTACCTTTAAGTTCAGGTAACACTAGAGATACTGCTTTTGCAGCTCCAGTAGTTGTAGGGATGATGTTCTCAGCTGCTGCACGCGCACGACGGTAGTCTTTGTGTGGCAGGTCTAAGATTTGTTGGTCATTTGTGTAAGAGTGAACAGTTGTCATCATTCCACGTTTGATACCGAACTTGTCGTTCAATACTTTCGCGAATGGCGCCAAGCAGTTAGTAGTACAAGATGCGTTGGAGATAACGTTGTGGTTAGCTGCATCGTACTTGTCTTCGTTAACACCCATTACGATTGTGATATCTTCATCAGATGCAGGTGCGGAGATGATTACTTTCTTCGCTCCAGCTTCTATGTGTTTAGCAGCGTCTGCACGCTTTGTGAAGAAACCAGTAGATTCTACTACTACTTCTACTCCAAGCTCACCCCAAGATAATTTCGCTGGGTCGCGCTCAGCTGTTACTTTGATTGTTTGACCGTCAACAACCAAGTTGTCGCCGTCTACTTTCACGTCCGCAGCAAGTCTGCCGTGTACGCTGTCATATTTTAATAGGTGAGCAAGCATGTTAGCATCTGTTAAATCGTTAACTGCTACTACTTCTACCTCAGAGTTGTTAAGTGCTGCGCGGAATACGTTACGTCCAATACGTCCAAATCCGTTAATACCAATCTTTACTGCCATGTTAATTTCCTCCTTAGTTTTTCTAAGAATTTTTTTGGTGTGGTGGCTGTGCTGAACACGCATTTGATTTCCACAAAAGGCTCCGCTTTCCGCGGGCGGTCCGGGAGCCTCCTCGGCTTCGCCTGTGGGGTCTCCCATGTCCCTTCCTCCCGCAGGAGTCTACGCCTTCTGTTCCGATCTAATGCTGAGAACGCGTTAAGCATTCTTTGTTAACACAGCCTTTATAGAAGGGATGTTTAGTCCCTAATTAACTCTTTTGCTGCTCCTTCATCCGTAATTAGGATGGTATGTGGAGCTTTTTTTAAATACGCTTGAATCGCTTTTGCCTTGGATGCGCCGCCGGCTACTGCAATCACACATTCTATCTTTTCCAAATCTGCGAGTTGCATTCCAACTGTCTGAACTTTATGAACCACTTCTCCGGCTTCGTTGAAATAGTACCCGAAAGCTTCAGCCACCGCATTGGTTTGTTCGATCTTGCGCATATTTTCCGGCGCTGTTTTACGGCGTTCTGCCATTGTTTTAGCGTCTCCAATTCCATGAATAACCATACTAGAATTTTTGATGAGCGAGATTACTTCTTTTATAGAAGGTTCCACAATCATCGACTGGTAGGATTCATGGCTTAGTGAATCAGGTATATGCAAGAGCCTGTAGTCGCCAGATGCCTTCTCTGCCATGGTGGCACAGATGGTGTTCGACTGGTTTTGCACCTTTTCGCCAAGTCCGCCCCGTGCTGGGACAAATAGAAGATTACGATTTTTCGTGTCAGGTGTCATCATTTCTGCTACTGATGAAACTGTCGTTCCGCCCGCAACCGCAATGACATTGTCATCATGGAATCGTTCTCGCATGGTTGCCACACTCGCACGACCGAGTTCTTTTTTCACCCAAGGGGATTGGTCACTGTCACCCGGAACCACGACAACTTTTGTAATCCCTAACTTTTCTTCTATTCCCGCTTCAAGCAGCTTTAAACCAGAAACCTCTTTCATGATCTCTTCTAGGTCCTTGATGAGATACTCCCCTTCACTTGTCAGCGTCATGCCGGCAACACTGACATGAATCAGGTTTTGCGCTTTTAGAAAATCAACTTCACTTCTCAGCACCCGCTCACTCAAACCCAGACTGCCTGATAAACTCCTTCTCCCAATCGGCTGCATTAACCTTATGTATCTAAGGATTTCGTATCGTTTCTGCATAATGGAAAGAAGATCAGGCAACAATTTCTTTTGAACTTCGATAATCTGCTTCATTATAGCTTCCCCTTTAGAGTGCGTATTTTACCTGATGGACAAAGAATGCCGTCTGATGGACCTTTATTGTCCCGCTATGACATATTATGTCCCAGTAGCGGTAAAAAAAATCACCCTTGCTACAAGTTGATTGTAACAAAGGTGAAACCCTTATGCAACTAGGGTTTAGCGGATTTTTTCAAGTAAACGCTTTCTTACCTCTTCTTTGTGCACTTGCCCATATGCAAGCATTTCTCCTTCATGCTCCACTACCGGTATCATCAGCTGATATTTTTCTAAAAGAGCGTCATCTTTATAGATATCAAATTCTTCTATCGTAAAATTGAGTTCGGATTGCAGCTCTTTTAGCCTTGATTTTGCTTTATCGCAAAGCGGGCAATCGACTTTTGTATAAAATTGAATGTTCATTTTGCATCTGCCTTTCTCTAGTCATACCTTTTTCTCATGGAAGAGCTAGGAATGTTCAGAAGATCTCTGTACTTTGCCACTGTTCTCCGCGAGATAGTTATATGATACTGCTTTTGCAGGATGTTTGTCAGCTGCTGGTCCGACAAAGGCTTCTGTTTGTTTTCATTTTTCACAAGTTCTTCGACTAGCTGCTGAACCTGCTTTGTCGACTTTTCTTCCTCATATTGACCAGTAAGCCCCTGGCTGAAAAAATACTTCAATTCGAAAAGCCCGTAAGGTGTCTGTACGTATTTTTCTTTTGTCGCACGGCTGACGGTGGACTCATGAATATCAAGCCTTATTGCGATATCCTTCAATGTTAGCGGTTTCAAAAATGCCGGTCCATTGAAAAAGAAAGACTGTTGGGCTTGAAGAATCTCTTCCATCACTTTCACAAGGGTATGTTTGCGGTGCTCCATGCTTTTGACGATCCACTGGCATTGCTGCAGCTTTTCCTGCAGGTAGGATTCCAGTTCGTTTTTACTTTTTAGGGCTGCCTCGTTTTGTTTGTTTATTGTTATTTGTGGAATGATTTCTTCGTTCAACGATACGACGAATTGCTTTTGATGCTTTTGGACAACCAGGTCCGGTATGATATATTTCGGTCTTTCGGTTGTTTCAAATTTATTCCCTGGACGCGGATTCAATTTAACAATCTCATCGTGAATTCCCTGTATCTCTTTTAGGCTGCTGGCATACTTTTTAGCAAGCGTCTTCCACGCTTTTTCTGCAAAAATTGTAAAGTCGTTCTCAAGGATCGCCTCTGCCATTTCGTTCCGGTTTGGCAGTTCCTTGCGTCTCAACTGAAGCAGCAGGCATTCCTGAAGATCTCTCGCACCAACTCCGGCTGGTTCCAGCTGTTTGATGTGGGTAAGCAAATCCTCGATAGTTTCGGTTGTTGTCTTCAACTGCCCGGCAATCGTTGCTGGCTCCTCTTGTATGTAGCCGTTCGGATCCATGTAGTGGATGACGCGTTTTGCTACTAGCCGCTCTTCTTGAGATAGGGGGCTGTCGACCAATTGCTGCTCAACATACTGCTGAAGTGTTTCTCCGTGCTTGCTGAAGTTTTCGATGGAAAAGGTTTGTGAAGTTGTGGTTCCGATTTTCCTTGGCTTTAGTCGCTGCACCCTTGAAGAGGCAAGTTCCCTTTGTGTCGCAGGCATTTTCAGCTCCAATAGCGGGTTCTCCAGCGAACGCTCTTTCAGGAAATCAACCATCTCAAGCGTCGAATACTGCAACAACGTAATCGCCTGCTTCAACTCCTGCGTCATCGCAAGCCTCAACGACTGCTCCTGATACAACCCAACAGACTGCTTCATACTACCACTCCTCCTTCGGCCACTCTCCATCCGTCGCCCGTTCCCGGTATCTCCCCTTATTTTACATGACTTTCGGGATCTTGTAAGCTTTAAAAATATTCCTATAAATAACCCTTTAGGGGTCAGACCCCTAAAGGATTTTCGCCACTTATGTCGAAGGGGGCTGTGTTACGTTCACTGTGTTTTACATTGAATTTGTCGAATGGAAAGTATTTTGTGAGTTATGGCTCGTAAATTTTGCGAACGGAAAATAAAATTGCCTGTTTGGAAAATATATTCGCTGAATGGAAAATAAATTAGCTTGTTTGGAAAATAAAACTCTCCAAGCTTCGTAATTTCCATATTTATTACCATCATTACGGGACCAATAAATATACAACCAGCAAATTTAGAGGATTTACGGAGCAAAAAGGCCAAAATTTGCAACTTTTCACTAGTGAATAGCCAAATGAACCTAAGAAAAAGCAGGAAGGGAACCCCACTCGGTTCCCTTCCTGCTTCCCTAATGCCAAAGTCTCAACATATCCACAATCCCAGACCTCAATCTACATCATCATTTTCCGTCCTATCCAACACTGCCACTTCAGAAGGCTCCGATTCCCCGCCTTGAGCATTGATGGCTGTTACGTAATAGGAATAGTTCGGTGCGTCAGGGTCTGTGTAACTCTTACGTTGATGGGAGGAAATGCTTGTGACGTGTTCGAACTCTCCGTCTTCCCCCGCACGATATACACGGTATCCTACAATCCCTTCTTCCCGGACTGCATGGAATGTTATATGACCTTCATGCACGACTACATTGGTTGGCGAAGCAGGTTGTTCGATTTCCACGACAACTTCGGATTCTTTTAACTCTGAATAAACAACGAGACGCTCCTCATGACCACCAGTTGCACGGTCGAACGTTCCTGTACATGTAATCAGGTTCAAGCTTTTGGAGTCCGCATTCCCAAAAATCTCTTCAATCGGTGCTTCATCCCGCTTGTATCTTTCAACTCTATTGACCACAAAGGTCAATTCGCTTCCTTCATCATCAGTAACGACGATCTCATCCCCAGTTTCAAGTTTTTTCAGATCCCAGAAGACGGCCGGCCCTTCCCGTGAATCAACGTGGGCAGCGATAACGGAGTTCCCTTTATTCCCAGGCTTTGTCCCAGGTTCAAACCAGGCAACATCCTCTTCGTTATCAGGGACACCCATTTGGCCATTTTCCAATAGCCCGACGTTTTGGACTGAAGCATCCACCTTGATGGCTGGGATTCTGAGATTGGCAGGAATGATACCGATCTCCTGCTCCTCCACTTCCTTTTCCTCTTCCACATCATTCAATTGGACAAATTCATTACCAAGGTCGATGGCCCCGACCTCTTCCACAGATGCAACCTCAGAATTGACCATCACTTTCTCTTGATACTTCGACCCAATAAATCCTGCCTGACAGCCTATTCCGAATAATAAAACCCCGGTTACTCCGACAGTTGCTATTGTTTTTTTGTACATCACCACACACTCCTATTTACGGCAAAAAGAAGAGAGAAACGCCCTCTTCTTTTACCTGCCAAAGGTTTTTATAATGATAGTTTCGTTTATCTATTATGCTTGTTCAGAAGCTTTTTTGTGACGAACCATCACGAATGCAGTGATAGCGAACATTGCTCCAAGAACTGTTGCAATCAACGTCATGGAAGTATTGTTTGTGCTTCCTCCACCCATTCCTGTATTCGGCATTTCACTTGGCATTTTTTCTCCACCGAACTTATCAGGATGTTGTGTAACGATCGCTCCACCAAGCGTTTCGCCAATACCGAACATGAATGCATAGCTCTCACGGAATGTTTCATATGCCGCCTCATAATCACCAGCTACATACTGATCGAAAGAAGTTAACACCAACTCTTCATGTGCCCATACTGCTTCTGTTGCTGCGTCAGATGGTAAGTTTTCTTCTGTTGCCGCACCAAGGAATCCACCAAAGTCTTTAGCAAAAGTCTGTAAATGCTCTTCCGCTTCCGTTCTAGCCGCTTCGTCTTCCTCCAAAGCTGCTGCTACGATCATGCTTTGTGCATCAATGTGGTTTGCTTGCCATACTTTTTCAAACTGTGCTGCACCCTCGTCTCCATAGATGGACGCGATTGCCGCTTTAAAGTCAGCTGTATGAGCATCTTCCGCCCAGTTAATGAAATCTACATCTTCTTTTTGATCAAAACCTTTTTGCATGCCGATTGTTGCGTAAGTTGTATGCTCTGCTGCCAATTTATTTAAAGTAGCTCTTAAGTCTGCTGCAGCTGTATCAACTGTGGAACCTTCAAACTTATCAGGCATTTGTGTAACGATCGCGCCGGATAAAGCCTTACCGATATCAAACATACGTGCATATCCTTCTCTATACGCCATGTAAGCCGCTTCGTATTCACCAGCTACATAGTTATCAAATACTTTTAAAACATCCGCTTCATGTGCACGGATAGCTTCTTCTGCTGCCGCTTGAGGAAGATTACCTTCTGTAGCTGCATCTAGGAATGTGGAAAATTCTACGACAAATTCTTCGATTTCCGCTTCAGCCGCGTTACGAGCTTCTTCATCGTTGTTCTTTGCCGCATTTACTAAATCATCTGTGTAATCATTATGACTTGCAAAAATATCGTTGAATTGTTGAGCGCCTTCCGCACCATATACCGATTCCACTGCCACTTGCATGTCAGCCGCGTTCTGATCGAGTGCCGCTAAGACTGCTTCTGTATCCTCATCTCCATCATATGCTTTTTGCATGGATGCTACTGCTAAAACAAAATGCTCGGATAGAAGATGATCCAACGTCGCTCGTAAGTCTGCTGCCGGAGTCTTCACCTCATTCGCAAACGCAAATGTTGGTACAAGTAAAGTAAATGCCATCACTAAAGCCATCAATTTCTTCATCATTTTCTCTTCCTCTCCTTTTTGTGGGGTCTTGCCCCGTTTTGTCTTTCTTATCTACCTAACGGAGAGGGTTTTATCTTGGATCACTTTTTTTAAAAAAATTTAATCTATGTAAAAAAACATCCCTGATAGATGAAAGGAGGCCTCAGCTTTCTGACTTATATAAGCCATTATCTTAACTGAAATAACCATGTTGCTCGTAGTGAAAGGTGCGTAGACTTCTGCGGGAGGAAGGGACAAGGAAGACCCCGCAGGCTTTGCGTGGCCACTGAAAAACCCAGTAACTAAAATGTTTTTAAACTTCTAGTTGTTGATTGGAGCAAAAGGCGAAGACTCCTGCGGGGGGATAGCGACATTCTTGAGACCCCGCAGGGCATAGCCCGAGGAGGCTCAAGGTCGCCCCGAGGAAAGCGAAGCCGGTTGCGGAAATCAACAGCGGCATGAACCAGATTATTAAAATAATGAACTTTTTCAGTGGCCTTGGCTTTGCCGAGGAGGCTTCCGGACAGCCCGCGAAAAGCGAAGCGCCTGCAACGGAGAGTAACTGCTATCAGATATCCAAAGATTTTTTCTGAAATAGACAAAATAAAAACCCAGTGTGCCGACACTGGGTGGATTGATAATATGGGATAACGGCGCTTGTCCGCTACAAGTTATACTATAGCATGTTTTTCGATTGGTTATCAAAAGTAAGTTTTTCCAAAATAAAATCCAAATGGCGCGCTCGGAGGGATTCGAACCCCCGCATGACGCGGTACCGGAAACCACCGCTCTATCCCCTGAGCTACGAGCGCACGCTGCAAATGGAACTTTATTAATATACCAAATTTTACACCAGTTGTCGAGAGGCGGACAATAATTACATGCCTATTATAAATTAATCAAGTCATTTAGTGAAGAATACAAGATATGAGCCATTTGAAAAGCATACAAAACCCCCTTTGAAGTTTAATTCCTCCCCAGACTGGATATGATTATTTACATGGGGAAAAATGGGGGTATTTGCGATGGTTTTTATTTGACCATTCTTGACCTTGTATGTATGATTAAAGTACATAAAGATTAAGTAATACTTACTGATTGGTATAGGTTCACCAAAGTGTTTTCCCATTTTACATAAGAGCCTATGTCGATAGAAAACTTAAATTTCAAGGAGGAAAAGTGAGATGAACTTAATTCCTACAGTTATTGAACAAACAAGCCGTGGGGAGCGCGCGTATGACATATACTCCCGCTTATTAAAAGACCGTATCATTATGCTTGGAAGTGCGATTGATGACAATGTGGCAAACTCCATTGTGTCTCAGCTTCTATTCTTGGCAGCGGAAGATCCTGATAAGGATATCTCCCTTTATATCAACAGCCCGGGTGGCTCCATTACAGCTGGTATGGCCATCTACGATACAATGAACTTCATTAAACCAAATGTCAGCACAATATGTGTGGGTATGGCCGCTTCCATGGGAGCATTCCTACTTGCAGCTGGTGAAAAAGGCAAACGTTTCGCGCTTCCAAACAGTGAAGTCATGATTCACCAACCACTTGGTGGAGCACAAGGTCAAGCAACGGAAATCGAGATCGCTGCAAAACGCATCTTGTTCCTACGCGAAAAACTGAACACAATCCTATCCGAGCAAACAGGTCAACCAATCGAAGTGATCTCCCGCGACACAGACCGCGACAACTTCATGACTGCCGAACGCGCATTGGAATATGGATTGATTGATAAAGTAATGAAAAAGAACAACCTATAATAAAAAACCGGGCTTCCCTTCAAGGGGAGACCCGGTTTTTTAGTTCTCTTTTTGTACGTATTCCGTCAAGGCAGCGATCGCCTCTTGTTCGTCATGACCGTCAGCGATCAATGTAATTGTCGTACCGGAGCTGATGGCAAGGCTCATCAGGCCCATGATGCTTTTAGCATTTACTTTTTTACCGTCTTTTTCTAGGAAAACTTCGCAAGAGAAGCGATTAGCTTCCTGTACGAAAAGGGCAGCCGGACGAGCTTGCAAGCCCGTTTTCAAACGTACATCCACTTGTTTTTGTACCATGTGTATTCCTCCTCTATCCAATTTATGTTGACTACTTCAAGTCTTCAATCGAGATTAGACCTTCACAGTTTTATTTAACAGATTCCCCTGCACGTAATTTATCGGCAATTTCATCTATTTTTCTAAGCCGGTGATTGATGCCGGATTTACTGATCGCCCCGGTCGATACCATTTCCCCAAGCTCTTTCAATGTGACATCTTGATAAGTGACACGCAGCTCGGCGATTTCGCGAAGCTTGTTCGGCAGAACGCCAAGCCCGACCGTGCTGTCGATGAAGCGAATGTTTTCCACCTGCCTGATAGCGGCACCGATTGTTTTATTAAGATTGGCTGTTTCACAGTTCACCAATCTATTTACCGAGTTTCGCATGTCCCGGACAATCCGGATATCCTCGAATTTCAGCAATGCCTGATGGGCACCGATGATACTGAGGAACTCTGCTATCTTTTCAGCTTCTTTCAGGTAGGTTATATAACCTTTTTTGCGCTCCAGCGTTTTACTGTTTAATTGAAATACATTCATGAGCTCACATAATGATTCATTGTGTTCATGATAGAGCGAAAAGATTTCCAGATGATAGGAAGACGTCTCGGGATTATTAACAGATCCCCCTGCCAAAAAGGCACCACGCAAATAGGAGCGCTTGCAACATTTCTTTGAAATCAGCTCTTCAGAAATATCGCGGACAAAAGTAAAACCGTCCTTCAAAATCTTCAATTCATCCAAGATGTAATGGGCCTGCTCGGCATAACGTACGATATAGACGTTATTTTTTTTCAATCTCATCTTCTTACGTACAAGCAATTCGACACGCACATCGTATATCCTTTTTGTAAGTGTATAGATTCTGCGGGCGATTGCGGCGTTTTCTGTTTGGATATCCAAAATCAGTTTCCGATTGGAAAAGGAAAGAGATCCATTCATCCTGATCAGTGCCGCAAGCTCTGATTTTACGCAGCAGTCTTTCGTTTCTATGGTTGTCAGTTCTTTTTTTGTTTCAGAAGCGTAGGACATCGGTGTTCACCCCCAATGTGAGATTACTTGCATCCGTTTGCAATTATCTATTTGTCCATTTTTATCATTGAATATAAAAGTGATGCCACTTTTTGAGTGTCATGACGGATGACTCCATCCTCATAACGGATTATTTTGTCATGTACGATCTCCAGTCCTAATTTTGATAAAGCTGCAATATCGTACACAACCGGTGTTGCCATTTCTTTCTTATAGCGGACGGCAATCTCCTCAGGGATATCTTCTTCATTTACAAGGATCGTATCCATAAATCGGCAGCCAAGATGATCATACAATGCCTTGACATGGTCGCTTGCCGTGTACTCCAATGTCTCTCCTGCCTGTGTCATGACATTGCAGATATACACTTTCTTCGCATGCGCTCTGCATACCGCCTCACCGATTTTGGGAACAAGTAGGTTCGGCAGGATACTGGTGTAAAGGCTTCCAGGCCCAACGATGATTAGATCCGCCTTTTCAATTTCCTCCACCGATTCCTGCAATGGCTCGACGTTCTCCGGTGTAAGGAACACACGCTTTATTTTTTCACCATGTGCAGGGATTTTCGATTCCCCAGTCACGATGGAACCATCCACCATCTCCGCATGTAAAATAACGCTTTGATTGGCAGCCGGCAAAACCTTTCCACGTACATTCAACACTTTACTCATTTCACGGATCGCGTGGACAAAATCACCTGTGATAGTGGTCATGGCTGCCAGGAGCAGATTCCCAAGCGAGTGACCGGATAACCCGTTCCCTGTGGCAAAACGGTGTTGGAAAAGGTCTTCAATCAACGGTTCCACATCAGACAGCGCCGCCAAGACATTGCGCACATCCCCCGGAGGAGGAATATGAAGCTCGTCACGTAACCTTCCAGAGCTGCCACCATCGTCCGCGACCGTTACAACCGCAGTTATATCCACATCATAGTGTTTTAATCCGCGGAGCAGGACAGGAAGTCCCGTCCCTCCCCCGATAATGACAATTTTGGGTACTCTTTGATGTTTCATCAACGTTTACCCTTCCGCTTTTCAATATCTCGATGTGTAAGGAGTGTATCATACTCATCTTTATAATGCTTCGCAAAATACTCCGCCAACGTTACAGAACGGTGTTGCCCTCCTGTACATCCTATTGCGAGCACAAGCTGGCTCTTCCCCTCCCGCTTATAATACGGAAGCATAAAGCTCAATAAATCACTTAGCTTTTCTACAAATTTCTGTGTTTCCGTCCATTTCAGAACATAAGAGGAAACCTCCTCATCAAGTCCCGTCATCGGTCTCATATGGTCGATATAATGTGGATTCGGCAAGAAACGCACATCAAACACTAAGTCTGCATCAATAGGAAGTCCGTACTTGAACCCGAAGGAAACAACATTCAATTTGAAAGTCTGTTTGGAGTGGGTAGCAAATTGTTTGAGGATTTTCTCTCTAAGCTCACGCGGTTTTAAATTGGAAGTATCTAAAATCAGTTGTGCACGGCCTTTCAATTCTTCAAGCAGCTCACGCTCATGCTCGATTCCTTCAAGGGGCAGACCTGACTTTGCCAACGGATGTGATCTTCTCGTTTCCTTATAACGCGATACTAAAACAGAATCCTTCGCATCAAGGAATAGAATCTGCGGAGTCACCCACGATAATTCCGATATGTCATCAAGCGCTTCAAACAGGCTGTCGAAAAATTCACGGCCACGTAGATCCATCACCAACGCCACTTTATTCATTTTATTGCCCGACTCCTCCATCAACTCCAAAAACTTAGGAAGCAAGGTCGGAGGTAAATTATCGACACAGAAAAACCCGAGATCCTCCAGGCTTTGGATAGCAACGGTCTTACCCGCTCCGCTCATCCCGGTGATAATCACTAATTCTACATCGCTGCTCGTACCTGTACTCATACTCTATTCACTCCTTTTATTCCTACAAGGATTAGCGCTGCTTAGTTTGGATCCAAACGATAAGACAGCAACTCGAAGTCCGGGGTATACGTAAATGTGCCGAAAATCATGCCAGATCCTTTGATGAGGTAATCAAGAATGTGAAAATCCCCTGGCGCCATTGGAAGTGCTGCTATATCCTCCTGCTTATGCCATTCGATTTTCCCTTCCTCTGATTCCTTCACATTTTGTCCATCATACTCAGTTGCAAGGAAAGTGAACATCATCCATTCGGATACGATGTCCTTTCCTTCTTTTATCACAAATGTAAAAACACCCTTAAGGGCAGGATTTTTTAAATAGATACCAGTTTCTTCACGATATTCACGCACGACCGTATCTTTTACCGATTCTCCGTGCTCCATTTTTCCACCAGGTGCAACCCACCATCCGCGACGCGGCTTTTGCAATAGTAGCACTTGGTCATCTTTTACTAGCACACAATTTGTTACTCTTTGCATGGTTACAACCCCTTTTAATCTTAGCTGACTAATTTTAGATTTTCTTTTTCATTGGCTCTGTTAAAGCATACTGTTACTTTTTGCAGTAACCTAGCTGTTGATTGAAGCAATAGGCGAAGACTCCTGAGAGAGATAGCGTTTTAGGGGAGACCCCGCAGGCTAAAGCCGAGGAGGCTCCCCTAACGCCCCTAGGAAAGCGAAGCCTAGTGCGGAAATCAACAGCGATGTTTAACAGAGCCTTTTTATTAAAAATAAAACTAGCCAAGTGTATCATTTTTTATTTTACAGCAAATGCATCTATTAAGACACTAGAAAGTTCTACAATTTAACGAACTCTATGTAAGGGTTTCTGACAGGTATCGATTCCAGTTTGGAAGTGGAGTTTGAAAACGTTTTATTTACTAAGTATATCATAGCTTTCTTGGATAAAGTATTCAAGGCGGTTTAGGTGGGAATGTAGGAGTGGGATTGGGGGTTGTATATATGGCGCTCTTGCTGAGTGGTGGTGAAGTGCTTTTATTCGGCCTTATTACTGGGGATCACTATCACTTGCTTCGTTCGTCTTCTATCTGACCTTTCCACTGGAAAACAACCCGCTTCGAGCTTATAAGATCCTTCTAAATCTCCCTCCCAAAAAAGGCATAAAAAAAGGACACGGGAAAAAGGGAACCCGTGCCATCAACTATATTTATAAAAGGGGGTCAATTACTATTTATATAATAACCGATTATTGTTTCAATGCTGTTACAGATGCGTTAAAGCCCAGTTACGTTTTGGTTAAGGGAATGTTTCGACATGGTTCGACATGCCTAGTTTACCCATCCTTTAGCCCATTACTTCGTTGCGTTGGCCTTTAACTCCTCAGCTAACTCTTCGATGTAGTGCTGGGCACTTTGAGCAGCGATACTTCCGTCGCCCGTTGCCGTTACAATTTGGCGCAATGTTTTCTCGCGGATATCGCCTGCTGCGAAAATTCCAGGGATTCTTGTTTCCATGCGTTCGTTT
The DNA here is from genome assembly GCA_001648575.1 of Sutcliffiella horikoshii DSM 8719. GTDB lineage: Bacteria > Bacillota > Bacilli > Bacillales > Bacillaceae_I > Sutcliffiella_A > Sutcliffiella_A horikoshii. Next base: position 216,487 of record LQXN01000060.1, read on the forward strand.
GTTTCGATGTAACCCATGTCATTTGTGATACCAAGATTCAAGAAAGGCTTAGTCAGAGGAAGCATTCCCACATATACGAAGACACCGTCTGTCTGGAATTCCCGCTCTTCTTCCCCGTCTTTAGTGCTGACAAGTGTCACACTGCCAACCTTTCCGTCCTTTTCGTTAATTTCTTTGATGGTATGACTCCAGATGAAGTCGATCTTGTCATTATCAAATGCACGCTGTTGAAGGATTTTTTGTGCACGAAGCTCATCACGACGGTGAACAATCGTCACTTTGGATGCAAAGCGAGTCAGGTAAACTCCCTCTTCCACTGCAGAGTCCCCTCCGCCGACAACCACCAATTCTTTATTCTTAAAGAATGCACCGTCACAGACGGCACAGTAGGAAACCCCGCGGCCCCCAAGCTCTTTTTCACCTGGTGCACCGATTTTCTTATACTCGGCGCCACTTGAGATGATAACCGAGCGCGCTTTATAGGATTTGCTTCCAGCATTCACTGTTTTATATTCTTTTCCATCGATTATTTCTTTTACATCACCATATGCATACTCGGCACCGAACTTTTTCGCATGCTCAAACATTTTGGTGGAGAGTTCAGGTCCGAGAATATGGTCAAATCCGGGATAGTTTTCTACTTCCTCCGTGTTTGCCATCTGTCCGCCCGGCATACCGCGCTCGATCATCAATGTACTTAAATTCGCACGGGATGTGTAGACTGCAGAAGTCATGCCCGCAGGTCCCGCTCCGATAATGATCACATCATAAATTTTTTCCTCTGTCATGTTGCCCACTCCTTTGACTCGTATGTTGCTTTTTATGATAACCCTATTTTCATCCAAATTTATATATATATTTACGGAACACTCTTTTAAAGTATTCCCAGTTACTATCCTATATAACAGGAGGGTTGTCCGTCCAACTTTTTGCTCATGGGAGACAGCCCAAAAAACCGAACCCCATTAAGGCCCGGTTTTTATGAAAGGGTAGCAACCAATTCCTCTACTCTTTTGATGTATTTTCTTAAAGTACTTGCTGATACCTCATACGCTTCCATCAGTTCTTTCTGTGTGACCGCATAGCCGTTACCCTTGCTCCAAACGTAGGCAAAGGCGCCCGCCCAAGCAGGTGCATTTGTGAAAGTGATGGCTTCTTTTGAAGCACGTACATAAAGGTCAAACCATTCTTTTACGATGGAATCAAGCTGTTTCTTTTTCAATAAAGTTGCAATCTCAAATCCATTGACGACGTTCGCTGGTACATCCTTGCGATTTAATAAGGCAAACATGGCAAACTCGCGGACTGTTGATGTGACGAAAGATTGTTCAAGGACATTTTTTACTGTTGTCTTACTTGAGAAGCTTGATTGGAAAATATGGTAAAGCTGTTCCGCTTCTTCTTCCTCAACCGTCATATCATCGACATTTTTCCACGGTTCTGTACCCGCTTTCTCAGGGTTCATTTCCAGCACTTTGGACCAAGATTGCTCGGCAAAGGTGTATCGCTCCGTTTGGTAGGCAGCATTAGCCAGCCAAAAATAAAACGTACCATCGCCCTGGAAACCGTTCTTCTGCAAGGAACGCAACCACTTGAAGGACATTTCGTGCCGACCGATCAACCCGAAAGTTGCACCAAGCTTATATCGGTGCTCTACCAAAATAGGCGTCACCTTTTCAAGACGGTTCGCAAGCTCGTTCATTTCCTTTACATTGTTCTCGTAATGGAAAAACACAAGCAGGTTGCAGAGCGCATGCAGGTTACCTGGATTCTTTTCCAGCACTTCCTCCAGCACGTCCCTTGCCTTCATTAGGTTCCCCTTGTAAAAGTAGGCCAATGCCAAATTATTATATGCCGACCAAAATTGTGGATATTCCTCGATGATTTCCTCAAGTAAAGCTAAAGCTTCATCCAGCTCGCCTTTCTCTAAAAGACCCCTCGCGTTTTCCTGCATCACAATGAGATGGTCCTGACCTTCCGCATAATCCTCGGCTTCATCCGTTTCAATCTCAAGAAGATCAATCAGGTCTTCCGTATCCTCCACGAACTCCCCGTCCGGCTCCATTGTCAAATATTCCTCGGCATGCTTCCTAGCCTCCTGGAATAATCCCATATACGCATAATTGTTCGCCAAAAAGTAATGGCAATCGTGCATATCCGGAGCCAAATTTTCTATTATATCTTCTAAAATTTCATTAGAACGTTGATAGTCTCCAAGCTCAGTCAAAACAATCGCCAGCTGACACATGATCGAAGCATCACTTGGTTTCATTGCTTCAGCACGCTGTAGCCATTTTCTAGCCTTATATAAATCCCGCTTACGGTAAGCGCGGATCCCCTTTTGAAAAAAATAATCGCCATTCTGCGCAAATGGGATGATCTTCGCAACTTGTTTCATATTCGGATTTTTTCCCATTATAGCCTCCATACAAACTTACTTACCGTTCGTAGTATAACACAACAGGGGTTTGGAAGAATAGGTGGGAATTTTTGAATGTATACAAGTTTCCAGTGTTCAAGCGATTAGTAACTTCCTATTGTATAGCCTGAAACTACTAAATAGGAAAAACCGGGCAAAACCGCCCGGTCCATTATTTTGTTCCGCCAGTCTTTTTCGCATGACGTTCTTCCAGTACTGCCAATACCTCGGCCAAGCTTACGTCCTGCTCACGCAAGAGGACCATCACATGGAAAAAGAGGTCAGCAACCTCCCAGGTCAGTTCCCCACGGTCACGATTCTTCGCAGCAATGATCACTTCTGCCGCTTCCTCGCCAACCTTTTTCAAAATCTTATCCACACCCTCTTCAAATAGATAGGTCGTATAAGATCCTTCAGGTTTTTCCACAGCACGCGAGGCAATCAAAGTCTCGAGATCGGCCAAAATGGAGGATGCAGAAGCGGAATCCTCAATCTCTGCTCCCGCCTCAGAAAGCACCACTTCATGAAAACAGGTCGCTTCCCCTTTATGACAAGCCGGTCCATTAGGCTTCACCAGTACGAGCACCGCATCCTGATCACAGTCATAACGCATCTCCACCACATGCTGTGTGTTTCCGGATGTCGCCCCTTTATGCCAAAGCTCAGAACGTGATCTGCTCCAAAACCAGGTCTCCCGGGTTTCTATCGTTTTTACGAGCGATTCCCCGTTCATATAGGCAAGTGTCAGCACTTCCTTACTGGCAGCATCCTGGACAATGGCCGGGACAAGGCCCCTTTCATCAAATCTTATTGCTTCAAGATTGATCATCGAACCTGCACCCCTTTCTCCTTTAAGTAGCTTTTCACTTCTTTGACACTTGTTTCTTTATAATGAAAAATGGAGGCGGCCAAGGCTGCATCTGCGGCTCCCTCTTCAAATGCCGAAAGGAAATGCGATGCTTCACCGGCACCGCCGGAAGCAATGACAGGTACTGAAACAGCTTCACTCACGGCTTTGGTCAATGCCAGATTGAAGCCTTTCTTCTCACCGTCACTGTCCATGCTCGTCAATAAAATTTCGCCAGCCCCAAGCTTGACCGCTTCCATTGCCCAGTCCACCACTTCCTTGTCGGTTTCGCGGCGGCCTCCATGGGTGTACACCCTCCAAGAGCCAAGGGTCTCATCGTATTTTGCATCGATGGCAACCACAATGCACTGGGATCCGAAATAGTCCGAACCAGCCTGAATCAAATAGGGGTTCAATAATGCAGCAGTGTTCAAGGATACTTTATCAGCACCAGCCCGCAGCAGCCGCTTCATGTCCTCAATCGTGTTGATCCCCCCTCCGACTGTAAAAGGGATCGCCAATTTCGCAGCCACCTGTTCGACCACATCCACCATCGTCTCCCGGCCTTCATGGGATGCCGAGATATCCAGGAATACCAGTTCATCTGCACCCTCTTCATCATAAAAAGCGGCTAGTTCTACCGGATCTCCTGCATCACGAAGCTCCACAAACTGAACACCCTTCACCACACGGCCTTCTTTTACATCCAAACAAGGGATGATTCGTTTCGTCAGCATCTATTTCACCTCTTCCAAGGCGCGGGCAAGATTTATTTTCTCCGTATAAATTGCTTTTCCGACAATGGAACCTGACACACCTTCACCTGCAAAATTCCTTAAAGCCAGTAAATCTTCAACAGAACTTACGCCACCTGAAGCAATGACAGATGCTCCCGTCACGCGGGCAAGCTCAACCGTCGCCTCCACATTCGGCCCGGAGAGCATGCCGTCTGTCGCGATGTCTGTGAAAATAAATGTTTCCGCTCCGGCATCTGCAAGTTCTTTTCCAAGGACAGTCGCCTTTACCGTCGACGTTTCTATCCAGCCTTCCGTTGCCACATACCCATCCTTGGCGTCAAGGCCGATCGCAATCCTTGAACCACCATGTTTGGCAAGCATTTCACGGACAAAGGACGGATCTTTTATCGCCGCACTGCCCAAAATGACCCTGTCCACACCATTTGATAAATAGTGCTCCACGTCCGCAGCCGTGCGGATCCCTCCGCCGATCTGGACTTTTGCAGGAAGCTCACGGGCAACCTGCAGCACAAAGCGGTCATTCACCGGGGAACCCGCCTTCGCGCCGTCAAGGTCCACCATATGGATCCACTCTGCCCCTTGGTCAACGAATGTTTTCGCCATATCAAACGGGGAGTCTCCGTATACCGTTTCCTTACTATAGTCGCCCTGGAGCAGGCGTACACATTTTCCACCGCGCATATCAATCGCAGGATAGATGGTAAAACTCATATTATCGCTCCTCTTCCTTCACAAGTTTTACAAAGTTCTCTAAGATAGCCAAACCCACATTGCTGCTTTTTTCAGGGTGGAACTGGGTCCCGAAAACATTTGCACTCCCGACCACTGCAGGTACCTGAACATCATATGTGCTGCTTGCCAATAATTCCGCTTCATAAAAATCCTTCACATAATAGGAATGGACAAAATAAACATAATCCTCAGGAACACCGTCAAGAAGCGGTGAGGCTTGCTTAAAATCAAGTTTGTTCCAGCCCATATGCGGCACCTTGTATGAAGCCCCTTCTGCTGTTACTCCAGGAAAGCGCTCGACCTTGCCTTTTAACAGGGACAAGCCACCTGTCACCCCGTTTTCTTCACTTTCCTCAAACAACAGCTGCATACCAAGGCAGATCCCAAGCAACTTTTTCCCGCGGGCCACTTCCTCTTTTATAAAAGAATCCAGAGCCGTTTCCTGCAAAATGGACATGGCATCGCAGAACGAGCCAACCCCTGGAAGGATGAGCCCTTCCGCCTCAAATAGCACATCGCGGTCATTAGTGATGACGTACTCAGCATCCATCCGCTCGAGCGCCTTTGATACGCTATATAAATTCCCCATTCCGTAATCAATGATGCCGATCATCGTCTATAACATTCCCTTCGTCGATGGTACTCCTTTAATACGCGGATCAATTGTCGTCGCTTCATCCAATGCACGTCCAAGCGCCTTGAAAATGGCTTCGATGATGTGATGCGTGTTCGTTCCGTAATGAACAATCACGTGTAGATTCATGCGCGCCTCCAAGGCAAGCTTCCATAAAAACTCATGCACAAGTTCCGTGTCAAATGTACCGACTTTCTGACTTGGGAATTCCGCTCTTATTTCAAGGTGGGGCCGATTACTAAGATCGACAACCACCTGTGCAAGCGCCTCATCCATTGGGACAAAAGCATTTCCATATCTTTTTATCCCCACTTTATCCCCAAGTGCATCTTTTAACGCCTGACCAAGGCAGATCCCGATATCCTCCGTTGTATGATGATCATCGATATCCACATCCCCAGTCGCCTTAAGATCCAGGTTGAACTGACCGTGCTTTGTAAAAAGGTCAAGCATATGGGTCATAAACGGAACCGGCGTCTCAAGCTTTGCCGCTCCTTCGCCATCTATTGTAAAAGCAAGCTGAATCTGCGTTTCTTTCGTATTTCTTTCCAAACTAGCTGTTCGTGTCATCAGAATGTCTCCTCACTTTTCCTTGTTAGTAAATCGGGATTCCACTGCACGGGCATGCGCTTCTAAACCCTCTAGTCGTGCAAACGCTGCAATTTTATCCACATTCTCTTTCAAAGCCTGTTCACTATACATAATCACACTGGACTTTTTCACAAATTCATCCACAGACAATCCACTGGAAAAGCGGGCAGTCCCATTAGTAGGTAACACATGATTCGGCCCTGCAAAATAATCCCCAACCGGTTCTGAGCTGAATCTTCCCAAGAAAATCGCACCAGCATGCTTAATATAAGGCAGAAGGTTCATCGCTTCATCCGTCATCACTTCCAAATGTTCCGGTGCCAGCTCGTTAACGACACGAAGCGCTTCTTCGATCGTTTCTGTCACAAAAATAGTGCCATAAGCTTCTATGGAAGCACGTGCTATCGCTTCACGCGGGAGGGTTGAAAGCTGCTGTTCCACTTCCTGTACAACTTCATCGGCAAGAGAGTGTGAAGTGGTGACAAGAACGCTTGAGGCCAATTCATCATGCTCTGCCTGAGACAATAGGTCCGCTGCAATCTCATTTGCCCTTGCCGTCTCATCCGCCAGCACCACTATTTCACTTGGTCCGGCAATGCTGTCGATATCCACAAGCCCATATACTTCTTTCTTCGCTAGAGCGACAAAGATATTCCCAGGCCCTACGATCTTATCCACAGCTTCAATGCTTTCCGTCCCGTATGCAAGAGCTGCAACTGCCTGCGCTCCGCCGACTTTATAGATTTCATCCACACCAAGGATATCTGCTGCCACAAGTACACCAGCAGGCAAAGTACCATCATCGGATGGAGGACTAACCATAGCAATCCGTTTCACTCCTGCCACCTGCGCCGGAATGACATTCATTAGCACAGAGGATGGATAGGCAGCCTTCCCGCCAGGAACATAGACGCCCACCGCATCAAGGGCCGTTACCTGCTGCCCGAGTATCGAGCCATCCGGTTTTGTGGATAACCACGACTGTTTTACCTGCTTTTGATGAAAATCACGGATGTTTTCAGCCGCACTGTGGATTATGTTGATAACCTGTGGAGAAACTTGTTGATAAGCTTCCTTTATCTCCCCTTTTGTTACCTTCAATGTGGACAGCTTGGCTCCATCCCATTTTTCTGTGTATTCATATAGTGCCTTGTCACCTTTTTCTTTGACTGCTTGAAGCACCTGAAGGACAGCCACTCGCTGTTCTTCTGTTCCCTGGTCGATCGAGCGGCGCAATGATACTGTTTCTCCCACTTTTTTTATCCTCATCACATTACACCTCCCCGACTACCTCAGCTAATCTATCCACAAGTTCATCTATCTGTTTATCTTTTAACCTGTAACTCACAGGATTCACAATCAGTCTGGATGTGATATCCACAACCCTTTCAAATTCCACTAGTCCGTTCTCCTTCAACGTCCGTCCTGTGGATACGATATCCACAATTCGATCAGACAGACCGATCAATGGGGCAAGTTCGATGGAGCCGTTCAGTTTAACAATCTCCACCTGCTCCCCCTGCTCGCGGTAATAGCTTGACGCAATTCCCGGATATTTAGTCGCTATTTTAGGAGCAACATCCTTCATTTCCGTTCCAGGCAATCCGGCAACCGCAAGATAGCAATCACTTATTTTAAGATCCAGAACCTCATAGACATCACGCTCTTCCTCCAGCATCACATCTTTGCCTGCAATCCCGACATCCGCCACACCATGCTCTACATACGTCGTGACATCCATCGGTTTGGCTAAAATAAACCGCATGTTTTCGTCCGGTACATCAATGATCAATTTTCTCGTATCTTCAAGATCGGGAGGAATCCGGTACCCCGCCTTCACCAGCAGCTGTGCCGCTTCTTCAAAAATTCTTCCTTTTGGCATCGCGATAGTCAGTACGCTCATGATTCTCTCTCCTTTCTTGCTTTTCCAAGGAAAAAGGTCACATCGCTAAATGACGCGGTGCATGCGTCCACATTTTCCACGCCCGCAATATCCTGAAGGACGACCTTTTTCCCTTTCTGTCTTTTCTCGTTGGCAAAAGCAATGGCTTCGCCTCTTCTTTCCTGACTGAAGAGGACACCATGGATATCGACCTCTACCTTTTGGATGTTTTGCGCTTCTAACACTCGATCCAAATGAATGCCAAAACCTGTGGCCGATTTCTCGCGGTTGAATTTTTCAAACAGCTTATCATAACGCCCGCCGTTACCTATAGGGAAGCCGATATTCCCGGCATAAGCCTCAAAAACGATTCCTGTGTAATAGCTCATATGACTGACAATGTTCAAATCCAGCTTCACAAAATCGGTGACTCCATATGCCTCAAGCATCGTCCAAAGCTGCTCAAGTTCCTGGATTGCCTTCTTGCCTGCTTCCCCATCAAGTACTTCTTTTGCCAATTCGATATTGGAGGAATCCCCTCTTAATGTTAATAAACTTAACAGGCGTTTCTTATCGATGGAGGATAGCGGCAGGCTTTTCACATGCTCTCGGTATCCCACGTAATTTTTTTCATATAAGTATCTTCTTAATGTTGCTGCGCGCTCTTCATTTCCGACTATGTCGAGGAAAATTTCTTGAAGGAAGCCGATATGTCCGATTGCGACAGTGAACATGGAAAGTCCAGCTTTTTTCAACAGATCGACAAGCAAAGCAATCATCTCAGCATCTGCACTGATGGAGCGGTCTCCGATGCACTCGACCCCGATCTGCTCAAACTCCGCCGGTCTTCCCGCTTCATTTTGCTGGGCACGGAACACATTTGCAGAGTAGGCAAGTCGCTGTGGATAGCCTTCATTTACGAGCCTGGAAGCCGCCACCCTTGCAATCGGTGCCGTCATGTCTGGTCTTAAGACAAGTGTATGTCCCTGCTGATCTAGAAGCTTGAAAAGCTGCTGATCTAAAATCGCGGACGCATCCCCTACCGTTTCGTAGTATTCAAGGGTCGGTGTTTCCATGAATTGATAGCCCCATTTATTGATTTCGGCTGTCATAATGTTTTTCACTCGTTGTTTTGCTTCATATAAGGAAGGAAGCGTATCCCGCATTCCTAGTGGTTTTTCAAACATGAATGGTTTTGACATGTGGATATCCACCTTTTTAAAGGGCTGTTTTCGTAAACTTTGTTGCTGGTTCGAATACTCAAACTAGCCGTTATTTTGCTTGCTGTCGTGCTCTTTTCTTGGTTAAAAGTAATAGACTGCATGCCTATTTTACTGTTTCTAAGCTGTGAAAAGTCCAATTGCCGACTTTTCACTAGTGAATAGCAATAATCTTTGCGAAAAGATCATTTTAAAATAATCTGAAATCCTTTAGTTCGCTAATATGGTAACATACTAACAAAATGAAGCTTATTGGTCAAGTGTTAGTGGTTGGAGTTGTGGTCTTCTATATTTTGGGTAAAAAAAGGCACTTTATCCTTGTAGACAAAGTGCTTGTTGTGTTGGAAGTGGTGATTGTATTATTGTGAAGACTAAATTATATTATTATGAAGACTACTTTGACGAGAAGGGCGAATCTTAGATTGTCTTCATATTTGGTTGTGATGACAATACTGAACAATCCTGAGACGAATTTTTCTCCGAGAGAATGTCTTCCTACCGCTTATGAAGACAATCTTGATTACGATTTTTCTGTGAGATTGTCTTTATACGCTTATAATGACATTCTTGAGCTGGTTTTCACAGTGAGATTGTCTTCATCACTCTTATAATGACAATCTTGAACTGATTTTCACTGTGAGATTGTCTTCATCACACTTATAATGACAATCTTGAACTGGTTTTCACTGTGAGATTGTCTTCATCAGCCTTATAATGACAATCTTGAACTGATTTTCACTGTGAGATTGTCTTCATTACACTTATAATGACAATCTTGAACTGATTTTCACTGAGAGATTGTCTTCATTACACTTATAATGACAATCTTGAACTGGTTTTCACTGTGAGATTGTCTTCATCACTCTTATAATGACATTCTTGAACTGGTTTTCACTGTGAGATTGTCTTCATCAGCCTTATAATGACAATCTTGAACTGACCTTCACTGTGAGATTGTCTTCATCAGCCTTATAATGACAATCTTGAACTGATTTTCACTGTGAGATTGTCTTCATCACTCTTATAATGACATTCTTCTTTCCAATTTCACAGTAAGATTGTCTTCATTCCTCCTAGAGGATCTCTCCAGCTCGAACATCCTATTATAAGGGCTCAATCCTCAGTTCACCCTCCCAATTTCTAGCCTAAAACTTCATCCGCTCCTGCATCTCTTCCTTGGTGTAGATGATGCGCATTGGATTGCCCCCGACGAAGGCGCCTTCTGGGACATCTTTATGTACAAGCGTGCCTGCGGAGACGATTGCGCCGTCACCGATGATAACGCCTGGCAGGATGGTGGTGTTCGCACCGATCATGACTTCGCTGCCTATCTCCACATCGCCGAGGCGGTATTCCTTGACCAGGTATTCGTGGGCAAGAATCGTCGTGTTATAGCCGATGACCGTATTACGGCCCACACTGATTCTTTCCGGGAACATGACATCAAGCATCACCATCAGGGCGAAGGATGTCTGGTCTCCTACCTTCATGCGGAGAAAGGTACGGTACAGCCAGTTTTTCATCCCGAGGAACGGAGTATACCTTGCAAGCTGAATGACAGCGAAATTTTTGACAACTTTTAAAAAAGGGACCGTTTTGTAGACATGCCAAAGGGAATTTGCGCCTTCCACAGGGTAACGCGTCGTCCGTCTACTCACCCTTATTCACTCCGACAAGGGGCAGGATGTCTTCCATATGTGTCAACATATAATCCGGCTCAAAGGATTGCAGGTATTCTACTCCCTTGATGGTCCAGCTTACAGCGGCCGTTTTTGTGCCGGCGTTTTTGCCTGCTAAAATATCATGATAGTTATCTCCCACCATGATGGCTTCCTCAGGGCTTGCGCCAAGCTGCCGGAGGGCAAGTTGGACAGGTTCCGGATCTGGTTTCGCATTGGTGACATCGTCTAGACAAACGACCACATCAAAGAACTGGTCGAGCCCTGTAAGCTTCAGGCCCATCACGACGGTCTGACGCATTTTCGTCGTTACGATACCAAGCTTCAACCCCTTTTCATGAAGGATCTTCACCGTTTCATATACCCCGTCAAATTCTTTTACTAACCTGTCATGGTTGGTCATATTGAAGCCGCGGTAATGTGTGACCATTTCATCCACTCGGGATTCATCCATTTTAACAAAGGTATCGTAAAGAGGGGGGCCGAGAAAAGTAAGGACGTCTTCACGGCCGTATTGTTCCGGATAATAGTGGTTCAGCGTATGAAGAAACGATTCGATAATCAGGTCGTTTGTATCAATCAGTGTTCCGTCTAAATCAAAAAGCAGCGTGTTAATGGTCATAAGATGCTTCCTTTCTTTTCTCAAGTTCAATTCGCTTCCAGATGTAGGCTACGGCTATTGTAAGCAGGATGGCTGTGACTATCCTTATTAAAAGCAACGGCCAGACTGGTATTCCAAGCGGGATGAAGATCAGCGTATCCTCCACAACGGCATGGCAGGCAACAAGGAAGATGAATGCGAGCGTAAGATCCTTCTTACTTACATTATCCTCTTTTACCGCCTGTATCATGACTCCAGCACCATAAGCAAGGCCGATTAACAGTCCCGCAGCCATGGTGGTGGAGGTGTTCTCCTTCATGCCAAGCATTCTGGTGAAGGGACCCATTTTTTTTGAAAAGACCCCAAGCCAGCCAAGCTCTTTCATGTACTGCACAAGGATCATGAGAGGGATGACGATGATTGCAAGCTGCACGATTCCCATCAATCCGCGTTGGGTAGCATCAAGCAGGATAGGGAAGAAGCCTGTAACCGCCTCCTCCGACCTTGCCACCATCCCATACTGGGCAAGCTCGCCCCCGCCATTCCAAGCAAGGTTGATGATGATTCCGGAGAAAAATGCCAGCCCCAATCTGACGACAAGGATGACCCATATTTTCAATCCCACTTTTGCAGCGACCGTCGATTCCACCAAAAGGTTATGGGAAAAAGACAACATCACTGCCAAAATAAATACTTCTTTCACTGTCAAATCAAGGGTGAGTATCGCCCCGATCCCGGCATAGAGATTCAAAAAATTGCCGATAACAAGGGGAATGGCCGCTTCTCCCGACAAACCGAATATCCCCATAACCGGCGCAATTGCATTTATCAAATACTGTAACAAAGGTGTATGCTGCAGGATACCGACTAAAATGGTGACAGGGAAAATCACTTTCCCAAGCGTCCAGGTTGTCCCAAGCCCCACCTTCAGCCCCCGTTTGAATGTTTGAAACATGATGCCCCTCCCCTGAAGTAGCCTATCCATCTTTCTTTGTGTAGTGGAGGCTTTCGATTACTTTTTAGATTCCGATCTATTTTTGGAATCCATATAGCGCTCTTTTTTCTCTGGATCCAAGTAGCGCTTGTTCGCCATGCCAAGCATTCTTCGCACAATAATAAGCACAATCGCAAGGATGACAAGTCCTATGGAGATTACTTGCGCAACTCTCAAGGTTTCCGTCAGCATCAGGCTGTCCGTTCGGAGACCTTCTATAAAATAACGTCCGACAGAATACCAGATTACATAGCTCAAGAAGAGCTCACCGCGTCTAAAATTCGCTTTTCTAAGCAAGAGCAACAATGCGACTCCGACAAAATTCCAAATCGATTCATATAGGAAAGTCGGATGATAGTAAGCTCCGTCAATATACATTTGGTTGACGATGAAGTCAGGCAGGTACAAGCCTTCCAGGAACTCTCTTGTGACCTCTCCTCCATGCGCCTCCTGGTTCATGAAGTTGCCCCAGCGCCCGATGGCCTGACCTAAAAGTATACTTGGGGCACCTATATCCGCAAGCTTCCAGAACGATATACCCCTGATTCTAGCAAAAATGACCCCCGTGGTGATGGCACCAATCAATCCACCATGTATCGCAAGTCCACCTTCCCATATTTTCAGGATGTCTCCCGGGTTCTGGGAATAATGATCCCATTGGAAAATAACATAATAAAGCCGTGCACAAAGGATGGCAATCGGGATGGCAAAAAGCACAAGATCGACAAACACATCTTTATTCAGTCCGCGCCTTTCCGACTCCCTTGTCGCAATCCATAATCCAAGCAACGCTCCTGTACCGATGATGGCACCATACCAGTAAACCGTAATCGGCCAGCTGATCATTATAGGATTCAACGGCTCGATGCTTCCTAATAACATCTTCCCCACACTCCATTATCTATTAAATGTCTTCATTCTCATTTTCACTGTTAATCACACCGGACAACCGGTTGGAGAACTGCTCGGCTGCATTCATCCCCATTCGCTTAAGACGGAAATTCATCGCCGCCACTTCAATGATAACGGCCAAATTTCGCCCTGGACGAACCGGCACCGTCAGCCTTGTGATTTCTGTATCGATGATCTTCATCTTCTCTTCATCCAAACCTACCCGGTCATACTGCTTGTTTTTATCCCAAAGCTCAAGATTGATGACAAGTGTGATCCGCTTATAACTGCGGACCGCTCCCGCTCCGAATAAAGTCATAACATTTATGATTCCTAGACCCCTGATCTCAAGCAAATGCTCAATCAATTCCGGTGAATTCCCGATCAAAGTATCGGTATCCTCCTGTCTGATTTCCACACAATCATCCGCAACAAGACGGTGACCACGCTTTACAAGCTCCAAGGCCGTCTCACTTTTACCAACGCCGCTCTTACCGGTGATAAGCACTCCCACCCCATAGATATCCACAAGCACACCGTGGACAGCTGTAGTCGGCGCAAGCTTTCCTTCTAAATAGTTGGTAAGATGCGAGGAAAGTCTCGTTGTCTTCATCGGCGACCGCATAAGCGGCACACTTTCTTTCTCTGCAGCTTCTACAAGCTCCGCCGGCACTTCCATGTCCCTTGAAACAATGATGCCGGGAGTGATGTCCGTACAAAGCTGATTCATCCTCTCTCTTTTTTCCTTTGGCGTAAGCCTTTCAAAAAAAGATAACTCCGTTTTCCCGAGCAACTGAATACGCTCTGCAGGATAATAGGTGAAATAACCGGCTATCTCTATACCAGGGCGGGAAATATCACTCGTCGCAATCGGACGATTAACACCCTCTTCCCCACCAATCAATTCAAAACTAAACTTTTCAATCAAATCCTTCGTGCGAACCTTTGGCAAAGCCAAAACCTCCTTCAATATAAAAACACCTTTAGTGTTCTTTTCCTATGTAGAAACAACCTTTTCTCATTTTAGCACTATTTGACTTTTTTATTAAGTGGGAGGATTGGGGGAGTGGAATTTGTGGTGAAGTGCTCTGGGGAATAGTACAAAAAACGCGAACCATATAATTGGTTCGCGCCAGTGTGTAGACAAAGCTCTTTTCGAGTTATAAAATCCCAGTTGATCATAGTGGAAGGAGCGTAGACTCCTGCGGGAGGAAGGGACAGGTAAGACCCCGCAACGGAGTGAGGAGGCTTACGGACCGCCCGCTGGAAAGCGAAGCTCCTGCAACGGAGATCAACCGTTCCAACAGATAACACAACTGATTTTTAGTTTGTCAACAGTCTGACGCGAACCATATAATTGGTTCGCGCATCGTTCTAGTTCTTTTTTTGCAAAGGCTCGACAATGGCCTTTTGAATAAGCAGGTTAAGCAATGCAATGACAATCGCCGCAAGGATTGCAGTTCCAAATCCATCGATATTAAAGGCATCTCCCATCAGGAAGGCCGTCAACATCAACGTGATGGCGTTAATGACGAAAAGGAATAACCCTAGGCTGAGCAGTGTGACCGGCAATGTCAGAATGACCAAAACCGGCCTTACGATGGTATTCAGTACCGCCAAAATCAGACTGGCGATGATGGCAGCTCCGACTCCGCTCAGCTGGAACGAGTCAAAATAACCTGCCACCACTATTAATACTAATGCATTGACGAGTATACTGATTGCCCATCTCATCAGCGTACCTCATTCTCCTCATTAGGGAGTAAGAATGTCAGCACAATGTATGTGAGAATTAACGGCATGACACCTGTCGGGAATAGAAGGATGACAAAGATGACACGCAGGAGGTTTGAATCCACTCCTAAATATTTTGCAAGTCCACCAAGTACACCGGCTAGCTTACGGTCATACTTGGAACGTATAAGTCGTTTCATGTTCATTTCACCTCATATGGTTTGATTAATATCGATCCTGTTGTCGTTTCAGCCAGGATGTAAGTCAACGGTGCATCTTCTTTCTTTGCTTTAAAATGAAGCGCCTTTTGGACAACTTCATTCTTTTCTTCCACTACATCCATGCCTGGTACTTCACAAGTGAAGCTGCCCAGGTTAGTTTTCAGCTCTGCCTCCAAAGAATTGACCGTCGGAATGAACAGGTCGACACTGCCTGTTTTCGTTTTTGCCATGATGGATCGTGCTGCAGATCCTGTAAGTTCTCCGACAACACTTCCATTAAAGCTCTGAACATCAAGCTTTTCAATATTTCCACGCACCTCCAACATACCGTTGATGGTTTCCGCTTCAATTTCTTTCGCATCGCAATCTGTCAGCTTGATATGGCCGTTTGCCGTTTCCGCTTCAATATAGTCACTCTCCAGGTTATTCCATGTAATCGAGCCATTTGCCGACTTCAGCTTCATCGACTTTACATGTAAACCTTCCCCTGAAATCGGTCCATTAAACATACGGATATTCAGGTTATCGTATTTTTCTTCCGGTACATATACCGTCGCATTCACTTTTATGTGCTTCTTCTGAACGGAAAATCTCAGTTTTCCTGCTTCTATGGAAAATAGCACCTCATTCAAGAAGGCTTTGCGGGCATCGTCCTGGGACTTCTCCTCATACACCTTCGCCTCGCACTCAATCTTCACATCGTTCTCTTTCCAAGGGACCACCTTGACCGCCCCATTGGCCACATCCAAATCGATGTGTTGCAAGTGAACATCCGATTGCTGGAAAATATGTTGAAGTGAAATCGAAGGTCCAAAGTTGAAATCCAAATCCAGATCCTTGATCTTTTGAAGGGCACTTCCGACAAAATCCAAGATGTTATTTTTAAAAGAGGAAGCCTGCTTACTGTAGGAATCGAACTTTGATTTGTCATAAGAGCCAGACCCAGTTTTAGAATGCGAACCTGAGTTTGAATTCGAAAAGACCTTCGTAGATAATGCTTGAAAGATATTCTCTTCCGCTTCCTCAGAACCTTTAGCATCCTTGGTAAGCTCCGAAACAATCTCATCCTGCCTCAAATTCTTCTCTTCACTATTCTTCTCCAAACTCTCCAATAAAATGATAGCCTCTTCCGCCGTCAACTTACCTTCCTCAACCAACTTTAAAATACGCTTACGCTCTTCCATAAACTTAACATCCTCCTTTTAAACTACTCTACCCTAAACCAAAAAAAATCTATAACACTTCTACGACTGAACCACCTTAAAAGTTTCACTTCTTGCTTTATACTCTTATTGTTGCATAAAAAGTTCGAAAAGGGGTCAGACCCCCGCAGGATTTTTTGAAACTATGTCGTACGCCTCAAGGCTTAGTAGGTATTGCGTTGCCGCATTATTTTTGGGTGCGGGTGGCTGCCATGGTATAATTGACTTAGTGTTTGGGTATAGATTGTGTGGAAGGAGTTAATTTTGATGGATTTTATTATGGATCATTTGCTGACTATCATTATTGTGTTAGTCGTTCTGTTTGTGGTTATACCCTTTTTGAAGAGCATATTGTCCAAACTTATCATCGTCGGGCTTGTTCTGGCCGGACTGATTTTCTTTGGAATTCTTGGACCTGATTTTACCGAATCATCCTCAAACTATGTCGAAAATACGATTCGTCCTGTAGTGACGGAAGAAATAGATAAAGCGAATTTCGATTATAACGAAGATACTAAGGAATACTTGATTCAAAGTGCTTCCTTTCACCTGAAAGGAAAGCTGAATGAAAACAAAGGGGAGATCCGTTTCAGAGAAAAAACCTATGAGATGGATGTTCGCTTCCTAAAGGATATTATCAACCAGAAAGTTAAAGAACAAGAGACAAACCAATAACTAACAATAAAAAGGATGATGGACACGCCATGCCGGCTGCCATCATCCTTTTTCTGTTCATCTATTACAAACTCCGATTCAACCCTTGCTTACGGTCTCCACTTCTTTTACTCGCTGTTCCATGCGATCGCGGTCACGTAACAAGACTGGGCGTAAATATTGGCCAGTATAGGATGCTTCCACCTCAATAATCTCTTCGGGAGTACCTGTAGCAATGATGCTACCCCCTTTGTCCCCACCTTCAGGACCAAGGTCCACCATATAATCAACAGCTTTGATGACATCAAGGTTATGCTCGATCACAAGTACCGTATCCCCATTTTCCACAAGGCGCTGAAGAACCTTCAACAATCTCGCAATATCATCTACATGAAGTCCTGTTGTAGGCTCATCAAGAATATAAAGAGAGCGGCCTGTTGACCTGCGATGAAGCTCTGATGCGAGTTTCACACGTTGTGCTTCCCCACCAGAAAGGGTGGTAGCAGGTTGCCCCAATGTGATATAACCCAGACCAACATCATAAATGGTTTGCAGCTTTCTCTTGATTTTAGGGATGTTTTCAAAAAAGCTAACAGCATCCTCTACAGTCATTTTCAAGATATCATCGATGTTTTTCCCTTTGTATTGAACTTCCAGTGTCTCACGGTTATAACGCTTCCCATGACACACTTCACAAGGAACATATACATCTGGAAGGAAATGCATTTCGATCTTGATGATTCCGTCGCCACGGCAGGCTTCACAACGGCCGCCCTTCACATTGAAGCTGAAACGGCCTTTCTTATAGCCGCGCACTTTCGCTTCGTTCGTAGAGGCAAACACATCCCGGATATCATCAAATACACCTGTATAAGTAGCCGGATTCGAACGCGGAGTTCTCCCGATCGGTGACTGGTCGATATCAATTACCTTATCCAGGTGATCAATTCCCTTGATTTCTTTATGCTGTCCAGGTTTGGTCTTCGCATTGTGCAGGCGCTGCGCCAATGCTTTGTGTAAAATCTCGTTGATTAGAGTACTTTTACCTGAACCGGATACACCCGTAACTGCCACAAAGCAACCTAGCGGAATCTTTACATTTACATTGCTCAGGTTGTTTTCATTTGCTCCGATCACTTCTAGGAAACGGTCTTTTACAACCTTCCGCTCAGTAGGAAGCGGGATGAATCTCTTCCCTGATAGGTATTGACCTGTCAAGGATGCATCGTCGTTCATCACTTCCTCAGGTGTTCCAGCAGAGATCACCTGTCCTCCGTGCACACCTGCACCAGGTCCGATATCAAGAAGATAATCGGCAGCCATCATCGTATCCTCATCATGTTCCACCACAATCAAGGTATTCCCTATATCCCTCATGCTCTTCAGTGTTTGGATAAGACGGTCGTTATCGCGTTGATGAAGCCCGATGGATGGTTCATCCAAAATATAAAGAACCCCGGTCAATCGCGAACCGATTTGTGTAGCCAGACGGATACGCTGGGCTTCCCCACCAGAAAGCGTCCCTGCAGAGCGGCTCATCGTCAGGTAATCCAACCCAACATTATTGAGAAAACCGAGTCGCTCCTCTATTTCCCGTAATATAAGATTGGCGATTTTCCTCTCTTTTTCCGTCAACTCGAGTCCATTGAAAAAATCCAACGCTTCCACGATGGAAAAATTCGTGACATTACCTATATGTTTCTCATTTATCAATACAGACAAGCTTTCAATTTTCAAGCGGTTCCCTTTACATGCAGGGCATGGCTGCTGGGCCATGTATTTTTCCATCTGCTCCCGGATGTAGTCGGAACTTGTTTCTTTATAACGTCTTTCCACATTGTGGATGACACCTTCAAAAAGGATGTAACTCTCCCGTACCTGACCGAAATCATTTTGATAGCGAAAATAAATTTCCTCTCGGCCGCTGCCATAAAGGACTTTATCCAAAAGATTTTTGGGGATATCCTTTACAGGCATATCCATATCGATCCCGTAATGATTGCATACAGCCTGCAGCATCTGTGGATAATATTGCGAACTAGTCGGCTCCCATGGCGCCAGGGCATGTTCTTTTAAACTGAGATTTTTATTTGGCATCACCAAATCAATATCCACTTCAAGCTTCGTCCCCAGCCCATCACATTTCTGACAGGCGCCATAAGGGCTGTTGAAGGAGAACATTCTCGGCTCCAGTTCACCAATGGAAAATCCACATTGTGGACAAGCATGATGCTCACTGAACAAAAGCTCTTCTTCCCCAATGATATCCACAATCACTTTTCCTTCACCAAGTCGAAGTGCCGTTTCCAATGAATCGGATAGACGAGTTTCCACACCTTCTTTTACAACAATCCGGTCAATTACCACTTCAATGGAATGCTTCTTGTTCTTTTCAAGCTCGATTTCGTCAGAAACTTCCATCATCTCGCCATTTATTCGTACACGCACATATCCTTGCTTTTTGATATCCTCCAAGGTCTTGACATGTGTCCCTTTGCGTCCTTGGATGACAGGTGCAAGTATTTGCAGCTTTGTCCGTTCTGGATACTCCATGATCCGGTCCACCATCTGTTCGATCGTCTGAGAGGAGATTTCGATGCCGTGCTTAGGACATGTCGGTCTTCCTACCCGTGCAAAAAGTAGACGGAGATAATCATAGATTTCCGTTACCGTTCCCACCGTTGAACGGGGATTACGGCTCGTCGTTTTTTGGTCAATCGAAATTGCCGGTGAAAGGCCCTCGATCGCGTCCACATCCGGTTTGTCCATCTGTCCAAGGAACTGACGGGCATATGCCGATAGTGATTCCACATACCGGCGCTGACCTTCCGCATAGATGGTGTCAAAGGCTAAAGAGGATTTTCCCGATCCAGAAAGCCCAGTCAGCACCACCAATTTATCGCGGGGAATGGTCACATCTATATTTTTCAGGTTATGGGCCCTGGCCCCTTTTACTACGATTTTATCCATTGCCATCCTTATGTCATCCTTCCGCTTTAAGCTCCAAGATGAGGTCACGAAGCTCGGCCGCCCGCTCGAAATCAAGCGCTTTTGCCGCATCTTTCATTTCCTGCTCCATGCTTTCTATGAGCTTTTGTCTTTCTTTTTTGTTTTTTGGTCTGAGCGTCGGTGCTTTACCGTCGTAATTTCCATCTTCTTCTGCGACAAAAGTTGCCCGGATAAGCTCAGGCACTTTCTTCTTGATGGTCGTTGGCGTGATGCCATGCTCCAGATTATATGCTTCTTGGATCTCACGGCGGCGCCTTGTCTCATTTATTGCAATATCCATTGATTTCGTGATTTTGTCGGCATACATGATGACCTTCCCGTTCGAGTTCCGGGCTGCACGGCCGATTGTCTGAATCAAGGACCGTTCAGAACGGAGGAAGCCTTCCTTATCTGCATCAAGAATGGTTACAAGCGAAACTTCCGGGATATCGAGGCCTTCCCTCAATAGGTTGATCCCGATCAGAACATCATGTTTACCCATTCTCAATTCCCGTATAATCTCAATCCGCTCAAGCGTTTTGATTTCGGAATGCAAGTACGCAACTTTAATGCCCATCTCTTTCAGATAGGCGGTGAGATCCTCGGACATCTTTTTCGTCAAGGTGGTGACAAGGACCCTTTCGTTCTTTTCTACACGCTGATGGATTTGACCAATAAGGTCGTCAATCTGTCCTTTAATCGGCCGCACTTCGATGATCGGATCAAGAAGCCCGGTAGGACGGATGATCTGCTCGATCATTTTTGGTGTATGCTCAAGCTCGTATGGTCCAGGCGTAGCCGAAACATAGACAAGCTGTGCTGTTTTCTTTTCGAATTCCTCAAACCTTAACGGTCGGTTGTCCTTTGCCGAAGGAAGGCGGAAGCCATGGTCGACAAGGACTTGCTTTCTTGCCTGGTCCCCATTGAACATTCCCCTGACCTGTGGAAGGGTGACGTGTGACTCATCTATCACCAAAAGGAAATCTTCCGGGAAGAAATCCATTAAGGTGTATGGGGTCGAGCCTGCAGGACGAAGTGTCAGGTGGCGTGAATAGTTTTCGATCCCTGAACAAAAGCCCATCTCTGCCATCATTTCCAAGTCATAACGTGTGCGTTGCTCAAGACGTTGTGCTTCCAGCAGTTTGCCTGCTTCACGAAGCTCTTCAAGGCGTTCTTCCAATTCCGCCTGAATATTGACGATAGCTTTCTTCATTTTCTCTTCACGGGTTACGAAGTGGGAAGCCGGGAAAATGGAAACATGATTACGGTCTCCAAGAATTTCACCCGTTAATGCGTCCACTTCCCGGATGCGGTCGATTTCGTCGCCGAAAAATTCCACACGAATGCAGTGTTCGTCACGGGATGCGGGGAAAATCTCCACCACGTCTCCACGGACCCGGAACGTTCCGCGTTTGAAGTCGATATCATTCCTGCTGTACTGGATGTCTACTAAATCCCGCAACAGGACATTTCGTTCCTTTTCCATGCCTGTTCTCAAAGAGACAACCAGATCGCGATACTCTTCCGGTGAACCCAAGCCATAGATACATGAAACACTGGCGATGATGATGACGTCGTTCCGCTCAAAAAGCGAGGCCGTTGCCGAGTGACGCAGCTTGTCTATCTCATCATTGATACTTGCGTCCTTCTCTATGAATGTATCCGTAGAAGGCACATATGCTTCCGGTTGGTAATAATCATAATAACTGACAAAATATTCAACTGCATTGTTAGGAAAAAATTCCTTGAATTCACTATATAATTGCCCTGCCAACGTTTTGTTGTGGGCGATAATCAACGTCGGTTTGTTTACCGCCTGTATCACATTTGAGACGGTAAACGTCTTCCCGGTACCTGTTGCACCAAGAAGCGTCTGATGTTTTTTTCCGTTTTTGAGACCTTCCACGATCTCTGCGATCGCAGTCGGTTGATCTCCATCCGGCTTATATCCAGAAACTAACTCAAACTGTTCCATCCACAAAAGCCTCCATTTCCGTTCAGCTAACTCTACCAATATTCTACCACAATTTACGTCTAAAACAACAAAAATACGAACTGATATTCGCTTTTCGATAAAAATGTCCTTTTTCTCTATACCCGTCTATGTTGCGTTTCAATAGTGTTTTCTATATTCTTATCATTATCAAGTAATTAGAATCGGAAACTGTTTTTCGAAGATTTATGATGAAAAAGTTTTTTGGGCAGGGGTGAAATACAAAAATGAGGTCAATTTCCTATATTTTCAGCCTAGCAATGCTGATTATGTTGATGGCGGGCTGCTCGTTCTACGATATTCCCGAAGATACGTTGGATTTTCCTTATCTGGATGAACGCGCATTGGACAATCCCGAGGAAGAACTGACATACAGTGATGTGGATGGAGTATATGTCCATGATTTTATCAAAGCAAATAAAGACAAATCCATACGATGGACTGCGACGGTCACCCGCGTGGAGAACATCTCGACATATGAGCTGCAAGAACCGTATCTCCCTGCCATCCTTGTCACTTTCGCAGACGAACTAGAATCTCCCCCGCAAGTAGGTGACATCCTCACCTTCACGGGCGTCCTTACCGGATACGGGGAGACCTTTGGAAAAGATCCGCTTTGGGTTGTCAGACCCGCTAGACTTGAAGCCACTACCACATCCGAGCGTGAGGCCTTAAGTTCCTACCAACAAGCAGCACAACAAGCAAAAGAGAGAGCAGACCTTCCGTAATCCGGATATGCCGCTCCCTCTTTTTTATTTATGGCTTTTTTTCACAAAAAATCAATACTATAAAGTCGGTTGGACTTTTGACTCCTTAGATACCTCAAAATTAGTATTGATTTACGAAAATAGTCTTATTTAAACTTCCCTACCATTTGCTTCGCATATAAAAAACCGATTGTGAGTGACACTATGTCCACCAACATTATGTACCACTCATTTCCATGTCCCTTCATTATGGAGACGAGGATCAGGACAATCGCCAAACCAGTCCCCACATATAAGTTGTATGTCACTCTTGTAAAAAGGACCACAAGCAGCGCAGGGATAATCAATGCCAAAATCAGCTTTACCAACAATCTGAAAACCTCTTTTCTATCTCATCCGAAATTCTTCTATTGTTAGTATAGCAGTTTTCCTATCTTCATATAAAATAATAATTAATCTACAGGAATTACTTGAATATCATCCCCTCTTACACTGCGTATCACCGTTTTTCCATTTTCCTCTTGATAAATAAGGGAATACCCATTCAATCTCTCACCGTCATAATGAACCATTACCTGCATCCCCATCTTACCGCTCCGCACCCCCTCAGTATCAAAGTCATCCATTGTCGATTCAAAGACATAGCCTTTCTCGTCCGGAAAGTCATAGCGATTCCAAGTATAGATGGGACCGCTGTCCATTGCCTGTTCAACCTCGGTAAAATTCGTGCCAAGAATGCTGTGGACCTCCACCTTGCTCATCCCGATAGCGAGATGGCTCATCACATATTTAGCAGAGATGCTCTCCCTATCAACCGTTGTTTGCACTACCCCATAAAGCGTCCCGGAAACAATGAAAAGGAGCAACAAACTCAATACAAGCCCAGGCTTCCCCCACCACCGTTTTCGCTTTTTCGCTCCATCGATTCTTTCCAACACTCGTTCTCGGTCCACGCTGGTAAATAAAGAGTTCGGCGAAATGAAATGGTCCATCTCTTTTTTAAAGTGATCGCTTTCTAGTCGAGGATTCCTGCCCATATTCACCGCTTCCTTCCATTATGTAATCTCTCACCTTATCCCTGCCACGTTTAAGACGTGTCTTCACAGTATTCTTATTCACTTCAAGCAGCTCTGAAATCTCTTCCACTGAAAAGTCCCGGTAATAATGGAGAATGATAGCTTCTCTATATTTTAAAGGTAGATTCATCACAATGGATGCAAGCTCTTGCCGCTCTTCCGACATCAATACCATTGCTTCCGTCTGTTCTCCACTTGCGAGAAGAGGTTGTACGAGCTGCTGGACCTTATGCTTAAAGCTTCTAAGATAATCCTTGCAGCTATTGATGGCAATCCGGTAAATCCACGTTTTAAACTCACTGTCCCCCCTGAAAACATGCAAGTTTTTATAGACTTTCACGAACACTTCCTGGGAGAGGTCGTCCACCACTGCGTAATTCCGTACATACGTGTAAATCAGCCGCTTTATTTCTTCCCCATGGTGATCCATAGCCCACACCACCATTTCCTCCCGCTTTTCCTCTGACAACTCATTCTCCCTAGCCATCCGCCCCCTCCTTCTTATTTGTTTCCTGTTTGACGTTCTATTAAGAAAATAGGTTTCATTTTTATTTAAAAAAGTCTATTTTTGTTAAATTTGTTCCTTTAACGAGCTTTGAAATGTCCAACTGTCGACTTTTCACTTGAGTAGCAACTATTTTCAGGAAAAGTTCCTTATATAAAAGAAAAGCCACCATCCACAGGCGACTTCTTTCATTACACTTATTCCACTTCCACAGCTATTTCCGTTATGCTTCTCAATTTCTTCTGCTTATTGGCAAGCTGGATCTTGTTTACCAAAGTAAGAATTGATTGCCTGTCGTCGTCATTATCAATTACAAATTCGACCAGATAGGTGTACCTTCTTTTCTTGACGTTTGACTGCACTCCAAGTATATTGGCCTTAAATTCAAGCACCTTGTTGGAAATCGTGAATTTCAGCCCTAACAAAACATTACTGTTCTCCGGAATTTCCACCCTGGTTATAAAGCGCAATTTTTCCATATTAAGCTCTTCCATATATATCTTTGTGCTGCCAGTGGTTACCTCACGACCGTTCACCTGTAAAATCGTCATTCCGCCGACTACAAAATGTCTTGTTCTATAAAGGCCAAGCCACATCAATTTATCCTTCTGATCGTTCACCTACAATCCCCCTACTGCCGTCCTTTTTGTTTAATATCGACAGTATACCAGGATTCTTAAGGGTTTTTATCTCAAATTCAAAACAAAAAAGGCCCAAAACACCCTTTCAAAAAGGGTATTCTGAGCTTATATCAAATCGTGCACTCAAGACTTATTCTTCTTCCGCCATGATATCGATCAAGCCGATTTTCGGATTTTTATCCTGGAACCATCGTAGGGAGAAGTCATTGTCAAACAATGCAACATACTGATCATTTCGATCCTTGACCAAAATATTACGTGAGTCAAACAAGGTTGTATCCACATCCTGGCTCTCCAACCAACGCGGGATTTTTGAACCAATCATGTTATAGACGACTTCTACATTGTACTCGCCTTTCATGCGGTACTCGAATACGTCCAATTGAAGCTGACCGACCGCTCCAAGGATGTAAGCCTCTGTACCGTATTGACGGAACAACTGGATCGCACCTTCCTGCACAAGCTGGGTGATTCCTTTACCGAACTGCTTCCCTTTCATGACGTTCTTCGCTTCCACTCTTACGAAAAGCTCAGGAGCAAACGTCGGAATCTCGTCGAATTCAACCTTTTGATTGCCGCCGCTGAACAGGGAATCTCCAATTTGATATACGCCAGGATCATAGATTCCGATGATATCGCCTGGATACGCATGATCCACCGTTTCACGGTCAGATGCCAAGAATTGTTGGGACTGTGTCAATTTAATGGACTTACCTGTTCTGCTTACCGTTACTGTCATTCCACGCTCGAACACACCGGAACAGATGCGTAAAAACGCAAGACGGTCGCGGTGAGCAGGGTTCATGTTCGCCTGGATTTTGAAAATGAATCCGGAGAACTCAGTAGACTTCGGTTCAATCTTTTCCAACTCTGTCTGACGGGGTTGGGGCTCACTTGCTAAATCCAAGAACGTACGGAAGAACATTTCCACACCAAAGTTGGAGATGGCACTCCCGAAGAATACAGGCGTCTGCAAACCATTTTTCACTTTGTTGATGTCAAAGTCATTACCGGCCTCTTCCAACAGTTCAAAGTCCTCTTTTGCCTGGATAAAAGTTGGATGAGTAGCGATTTCCTCCACACCATCCAGTTCCTTAAACGGAATGCGGTCCTCTTCATCTTTTCCTTGATAGCGGATGAACACTTCATTGTAACGGTCGTACACACCCAAGAAGCGTTTCCCCATTCCAACCGGCCAGTTCATCGCATAGGACTCGATGCCAAGTACTTCTTCGATCTCTTCCAAAAGCGCAAGCGGCTCTTTCCCTTCACGGTCCAATTTGTTGATGAACGTGAAAATTGGAATGCCACGCATACGACAAACCTTGAAAAGTTTGATGGTCTGCGGCTCGACCCCTTTTGTACAGTCGATGATCATCACGGCGCTGTCCACGGCAGTCAACGTACGATACGTATCTTCACTGAAATCTTCATGTCCTGGAGTGTCCAAAATGTTGATATGCTTATCCATGTATTCAAAACTCATAACACTGGACGTTACAGAAATTCCACGCTTCTTTTCAATCTCCATCCAGTCAGATGTCGCAAACTTCCCTGATTTCTTACCCTTTACCGTACCTGCTGAACGAATAACGTTACCGAATAAAAGAAGCTTCTCCGTCAATGTCGTTTTCCCGGCATCCGGGTGGGATATAATCGCAAAGGTCCTGCGGCGGTCTATCTCTTTATTTAAAAGTTCATTTTTCACAGTTTCCGTACCTACCTCTCAAAAATTACACAATAGTGCTATTATAACAGAAATCAGTGTGAGAAAAATATAGCAATCCAACGAAAACCTATTTCCATTCTTCCTATTCTCGGATATACTCTTTGTAAATATATGTTAGGAGTGATCATTTTGGCAAAAAGTAAAGCGAAGAAACTGCGCGACAAGCAAGTCCGCGAAGGCAAACGCAATCCAGAAAATGGCCGCGGCACTTACGCACTTGCGAACCTCGGTTCAAAAACCACCAAGACTAAGAAAGAAAAATTGAATCAGCTGTACAAAAAAGAACGACAATCTCGCTATGGTGGTGACCGGGAGAATGTCGTTCTTTATTTTTGTAATCCATTAACACCGCTGTTGATTTCCGCGCCAGGCTTCGCTTTCCGCGGGGCGTGTGCTTGAGCTTCCTCGCTGCGCTATAGGGTCTCAAGCTACCGCTACCTCCCGCAGGAGTCTCAGCCTTTCGCTCCAATCAACAGCTAGGTTGCTGCAATAATTAACAGAATGCTTTTACAGAGCCTATCTTTTATAAAAATGGCATGGAGGTTTTTCATTCAACGTTGTTTCCAGTTGATTGCAGTGGAAGGCGCGCAGACGCCCGCGGGAGGAAGGGACAGGGGAGACCCCTGAAGCGTTGTGAGGAGGCTCCCGGACCGCCCGCAGACAAGCGAAGCGCCTGCAACGGAAATCAACCGTTCAAGCCAAACACCTTATTTCCTCTGCTGAAACGCCACCGCCGCATCAAACTCTTGCTCATACAAACGGCTCAATCGTATGAACAATGGTGTCAGCTCTTTATACACTTCCACTTCCTCTTGGTTAGGTACATATCCATTCGTAGTCCCCACCATCTCATTCATTACATCAAACGAGTCAATTTCACCTAGCGCATACAATCCAAGAACCGCAGCACCAAGGCAAGAACTTTCCACGCTTTCCGGGATGCTTACTTCCTGGTTGAAAATGTTAGAAAGCATCTGACACCAAACTTCTGATCGGGCAAATCCACCTGTTGCATGAATTTTTTCAGGAATCCCGATAATCTCTTCCAATGCAAGCAACACCGTGTAAAGGTTAAGATTGATGCCCTCTAATACCGAGCGCATCATATGCTCTCTTTTATGATGGATGCCAAGTCCGTAAAAGGACCCGCGTGCATTTCCGTTCCATAATGGTGCACGTTCGCCTGTCAGGTAAGGATGGAAAAGAACCCCTTCCGCACCTGGTTTCACTTGAGCAATTTTTGCTGTCATCACGTCATAGGGATCGACTCCGAGTGCTTTCGCTTCTTCCACTTCCGTTTGGCAAAATTCATCTCGCAACCAGCGCATTATCATGCCTCCATTGTTGACCGGACCGCCAATGACCCAGTGGTCTTCTGTCAGTGCATAGCAAAATGTTCTGCCTTTCGGATCGGTTACAGGCTTGTCCGCTACTGTTCGGATGGCCCCGCTTGTTCCGATAGTCAATGCCACCACGCCTGGCTGGACCGCGTTGACCCCTAGGTTGGACAGTACGCCATCGTTTGCACCTATCACAAATTTCACATCAGCAGGCAAGCCCAACTTCAAAACCCACTCTGCTTTAAGTCCTGTAATGATTTCCGTTGTCGGAACCAGGCGGGAGAGCTTGCTTGGTGTCACACCAGCAACTCCAAGTGCACCGGCATCCCACTCCAATTTTTCCAGGTTCAGCATTCCAGTTGCCGACGCAATGGAATGGTCCACAATATATTCACCAAACAGCTTATGGAACACGTACTCTTTTATGGAGATGAACTTAGATGCCTTTTCAAAAGTTTCGGGATGTTCGTTCCGCAGCCAGACAAGCTTAGCTAAAGGGGACATAGGATGAATCGGGGTTCCCGTTCTCCGATAAATCTCATGACCATTCCATTCATTCTTGATTTTTTTCGCCCATTTCTCACTGCGCTGGTCGGCCCAAGTGATGCTTTTCGTCAGCGGAATTCCTGCTTCATCCACTGCAATCAGGCTGTGCATGGCTGCACTGAAGCTGATATGTGAAAGCTCTGTGGGATCAATGCCGCCAAGAAGTGTTGCTTCCCTTATTGAAAGTGCCGCAGCTTCCAGGATTTCATCGGGATCCTGCTCGGCAGCTCCCATTTCTGGAGTGTATAGCGGATATTCGACCGCAAATTGGCTCTGTACTTTTCCGTCCTTTGTAAAAAGCACCGCCTTCGTACTCGTTGTTCCTATGTCAACGCCTAGCATGTATTTGGTCATGATGTCTTCCTCCTTGATTCAAAATCACAACGGGCCAAGGAAAATTGGCTTCCTTGACCCTGCTTTAACTTATCCTATAAATATACCAAGAGTTACCGCTACTGCAAAGCCGACAAGCCCGATGATGGTTTCCATCATAGTCCAGGACTTCAATGTGTCTTTTACATCAAGACCGAAGTATCGGTTCACCAGCCAGAAACCGGAGTCGTTTACATGAGACAGAACTGTTGCACCGGAAGCGATCGAGATAACGATCAGTCCAAGTACAGGTCCTTCAAGTCCCATGATACCGATCAACGGTGTGATCAGACCAGCTGCCGTAACCATGGAAACTGTTGCGGAACCTTGGGCAACACGCACTGCCGCTGCGATCAAGAATGCAAGCACGATTGGTGGCAATGCAGAACCTGCCATCATCTCACCAAGAACATCACCCACACCAGAGTCGATCAATACTTGTTTGAATACCCCACCGGCACCTGTAACCAAGATGATGATCCCAGCAGGTTCTAATGCTTTAGTTGATATGTCTTGAACTTCCTGTCTGGAGTATCCACGTTTCGTACCTAAGAAATAGAACGTCAATAAAGTTGCAATCGTCAAGGCTACGAATGGATGACCGACAAATGTCGTAATCTCACGAACGATGTGGCCCTCCTCATAGATGACTGTTGAAAACGTATTCACTAGGATCAATACTAAAGGTACTAGAATGATAGAAGCAATAAGACCGAATCCTGGTAGATCCTTGTCATATACCTTATCTTCATCAATTTCCATATATTTTGGTACAACCACATGAATTTTCTTTCCAATATATTTACCGAAAACAGGCCCAGCTAAAATCATGGCCGGAATACCAGCGATTACACCAAATAAAATTACCCAACCAAGGTCTGCGCCGATTAGATCTGCAACCGCAATCGGTCCAGGAGTAGGCGGGATGAAGCTGTGCGTTACAGCAAGACCGGCTAATAATGGAATACCGTAGTGTAAAAGGGACTTCCCTGTTTTCTTAGCCAAACCATAAACGATCGGCACCAAAATGATGAAACCTACATCGAAGAATACCGGTATCGCCACTAAGAAACCTGTGATACCAAGTGCCCATTGGGACTTGTCTTCTCCAAATTTCTGCATCAAGGTTTGAGCAAGTCTTTCTGCCCCTCCTGAAACTTCTAGCATTTTACCGAACATGGCACCGAGTCCCACTACCACCGCTACGAAGCCGAGGGTGCCTCCCATTCCGTTTTGTACGGATGCGATGACTTCATTCAGCGGCATGCCTGCTGCGATACCTACGAGTAAGCTGACAAGCAGCAGGGCTACGAATGCATGAAGTTTTGTACGTATGACTAGGAATAATAGCACGAAAATGGCTGCTGCTGCGATTAGAATTAGCATGGATCCTGACATATTTTGTTCCTCCTTTATTTTTTCGTGAAATTTTGTGTGATTTCGTTTATTTCTGTGTTTGACTTATGCCTGAGCAAGCATTCATGGGGGGCATTTTTGAAAGTTCGTGCCGAAATTTGGCGAGTTGATGCCAAAATCGACCGAGTTCGTGCCAAAATGAGGCAAGTTCGTGCCAATATGCACCGAGTTCGTGCCAAACACATTTTTCACCAGTCAAGTCCTTAATATTGTGTAAAATTCCTTTCATGTGTTTTCAACTGTTAATAGGATGTATCGGTTATTCTCCTCACATTTTTTGAGCGAAACTTCCATGATTTTATCTTTTCATTGCCAGGGTGGGCTGTCAAAGGCTCCTCACTTTGACAGCTCATTCTGGCAATGAAACAATACATGATGGAAGTTCACGCAAACAATAGAGATTAAATGCTAAAGGCCTTTCTTTTAGCGTAAACTGTTTGTTGATAATGAAGTAAGACAGCTCCCACTAAACGAAAAGCTGATTGGGTGTTAGGGAAAATTCGTATCACTCTTTCTCTTCTACGAACCTCCTGGTTTAACCTTTCTAAACAATTTGTACTCCTAATATGAGGACGTATGTTTTGAGGGTATTCCATATATTGAATGGTATCTTCAAAAC
>LQXN01000061.1 GCA_001648575.1 Sutcliffiella horikoshii DSM 8719
TCCCGTAGAGTCTGGGCCGTGTCTCAGTCCCAGTGTGGCCGATCACCCTCTCAGGTCGGCTACGCATCGTCGCCTTGGTGAGCCGTTACCTCACCAACTAGCTAATGCGCCGCGGGCCCATCTGTGAGTGATAGCCGAAACCATCTTTCAATAAAGAACCAGGAGGTTCCTTATATTATCCGGTATTAGCTCCGGTTTCCCGAAGTTATCCCAGTCTCACAGGCAGGTTGCCCACGTGTTACTCACCCGTCCGCCGCTGATCTTCCAAAAGCAAGCTTTTGAAAGATCCGCTCGACTTGCATGTATTAGGCACGCCGCCAGCGTTCGTCCTGAGCCAGGATCAAACTCTCCAATAAAGAGTCTGAGCTTTTGCTCAAAATTTGCTAGCTTGTGTTACTTAAATCATTTGTCAATCCCTTAGGATCAACGTTTTGACGCTGTTGTTTTGTTTAGTTTTCAAAGAACTCTTTTTCGTCGTTCTCTCGAAGCGACTTTATTATCTTACCACATACTTCCGAATCAAGTCAATAACTTTTTTCGAAAAGTTATTTACAACATGTAATCGGTCGTTTGTGACAACGAAATATAATATACCATTTCTTTAATAGGTAAGTCAATGAGAAAATAAAAAAACCTCCTTTGTTTTAGGAAGGCCACTGAAAAAGTACATTATTCTAATGATTTGGCTAATACCGCTGTTGATTTCCACAAAAGGCTGCGCTTTCCGCGGGGCGACCTTGAGCCTCCTCGGGCTGCGCCCTGCGGGGTCTCAAGATTGTCGCTATCCCCCCGCAGGAGTCTTCACCTTTTGCTCCAATCAACAGCTAGAAATCATTAGGGTGATAAGTTATTGGGTTTATCAGTGGCCTCGCTTTAGGAGGACTCTTGAAACTGGCTATCTTCTTATATTATATACTTTTGGATGATTACTAATGAGATGACACCGGGTATCCCGAGCAGGCCGGATATCGTTGCTGTTGCAGGGTTGATCGGTACGTGTATCCCCATTGAGTTTCCAAAGGCATTTAGAAAGAACAAAAATAGTGCACCTATCATAACTTTTATAAGTGTTTGTCCAGCAAAACGCAACGGCTTGATTGGCGTTCCTACTATTAATACAAGCAAGATCAACCCGGTCAATATTCCTATTACCAGTAACGGTTCCATTTTCTTTCCTCCTCTTGCCAGCTTGTACTAAACTATATGAAGGATTTTTGTATTTCAGAACTGATTACTCTCTATTACGGAGGCTCTTTTCTAAAGGCTGTTTTCGTATACTTTGTTGCTTCTTCGTATTTTCCAATCAACCCGATATACTCCTTACTGTCGTGCTCTTTTCACTGTTGTCTAAGAATACTGCTTGCAAATTCAAGACTATGTATACAATGAAAAGTCCAAATGCCGACTTTTCATCCATAAATAGCAACAATCTTTAAGAAAAGAGCCTTTCTAAAAGAACCATAAGGAATACTTCGAAATTGGACTTTTCACCGCTTACACGGCCTTAAAGTTGCAAGTAGTATTTTTACTTGCATAAAGCATTTCAAAAAAAAAGCAGCCGAGGCGTTATCCTCAGCTACTTTTTCATACGTGTACGGACTTCCCTTAACAGGAAAAGATATTTTGCTTCTGCCAACTTCAATTGACAGATCACCTCTTCTGAGGGGTCGACACTTTTATCGACTAGACTCTTTTGCTTTGCCCAACGGTTCTTACATTCTTCTGTTGTATCCATCAATTTGGCATCGAACTGTTTTTTTAAGCGGTCTTTTTTTCGAAAGAACATTGGTTGTGTTAACCCCTTTAACAATTTAAGTCATTGACTAAACCCTGAATATCGCAGGGGTAGGGAAATTAGATTTCCCTTCTCCCTTCCAGTGCTTTGGATAGTGTTACTTCATCTGCATATTCTAGGTCCCCGCCTACAGGAAGTCCATGAGCAATACGGGTCATTTTTATCCCGGATGGCTTTAAGAGCCTTGAGATATACATGGCTGTCGCTTCCCCTTCTATATTGGGGTTGGTAGCAAGAATAAGCTCCTGCACCTCATCATCCTGCAGACGTTTGATAAGTTCCGGAATCTTGATATCTTCCGGACCGATGCCATCCATCGGGGAAATTGCCCCATGCAAGACATGGTAGAGTCCGTTATAATCCCTCATTTTCTCCATTGCAATCACATCTTTGGTTTCCTGCACAATACATATAATTGTTCTATCTCTTCTATTATCCTCGCAAATATAGCAAGGGTCCTTATCGGTGATATGTCCGCACACGGAGCAATAGGAAAGGTTCCTTTTTGCATTTACGAGTGCTTTTGCGAAATCCAGTACGGTATCTTCTTTCATGTTAAGTATGAAAAAAGCCAGACGAGCGGCCGTTTTCGGGCCGATACCTGGCAATTTCATAAAGCTGTCGATCAGCTTTGATATAGGCTCAGGATAGTGCATAAAGGTCCTCCTAGAAAAGTCCTGGCATGTTCATTCCTTTAGTGAATTGACCCATAGTTTCATTTGTCAGCTCATCCATTTTCTTAAGGGCATCGTTAGTCGCTGCCAGCATCAAGTCTTGTAGCATTTCGATATCTTCAGGGTCTACCACTTCTTCTTTAATATTCACTTCGATGATTTCCTTCTGGCCATTCACAACAACTGTTACCATACCGCCGCCAGCAGTACCTTCCATTGTTTTTTCTGCCAGTTCCTCTTGTGCTTTCGCCATATCCTTTTGCATTTTTTGCATTTGTTTCATCATTTTTTGCATGTTACCCATTCCGCCGCCACGCATCATAATAAATTCCTCCTAGTATCTTCATTATTGTTTTTCATTCTTTAATTTCCACAAGGTCAGGACCGACGAGTTTTTTCGCTTCCTCGATGAAGGGGTCATCCTTTGCCTCGTCGCCTTCTTCATCATTTTTTTGTCCGCGAATGAATCCTTCTCTTATCTTCAGCCATTCCTCTTCCGGAACGGCCAGCATATCATAAGACTTTCCGGTAAGCTCAAGGATGATTTGTTCCAGGTTCTGCTTGACCGGTTCGTCGGATGCCATCTTGCAATGTATTTCATATTTAAACTTTAACACAAAAGCACTGCTTGCTGCAGCTACAGGTTCACTGTCTGTCAACAATGCCGCATGGGATACTTTGTTCTGCTTGCGAAGTGTTTCTAGTAATTGAGCCCAGCTGCCTTTGATGCCCTCTAATTCCCCTCTTGTTGCATGCTTGAGGACTTCCTGAATCCGGCCTGTTGCAGGCTTGAATCCATTTCGGGCTCCTCCGCCGCTTCTTGCAGGCGATTTGCTTGGTGCATTGGCCTTGGTTGTACCGCCTGCGTTTCCTGCTGCAAGCTCCTTCAATTTACTTTCCAGCATGGTGACTTTCTTTTGCAGTAGATTTACCTGATCTTGGTTTGCTGCTTCCTGAGCCGATGCTTCAAGCTGACATAGCTTGACGATTGCCACTTCAAGATAGATCCTAGGATGATTTGTCCACTTCATTTCCTGCTGGCTTTTGTTTAAGATATCGATTGTTTCATAAATGGTCTCTGCCGGGATTTCCTCGGCAAACTGGTGAAATGCCTCGTCCACCTGGACCCTGTCCAATATCTTTTCCAGTTTCGGCGCCGTTTTATATAGGAGCATATCACGGTAATAGAAGATAAGGTCCTCTAGGAATCTCGCCGGATCCTTTCCTGATTGGAACACTTGATGTAGGGAATCCAGTGCCTCGGCTACATTTTTATGATGCAGGCCATGTACGATATCTGTCATGAAGGTTTGGGAAACAGAACCTGTTATGGCAAGGGCATCCGCAACTGTCAAATTGCCGTCGCTAAAAGAGATGGCCTGGTCCATAAGGCTGAGGGCATCCCGCATGCCACCCTCTGCTGCACGAGCAATGACTGCCAGGGCCTTTGGCTCAGCTTCTATCCCTTGGGCCTCTAGTACAGTTGAGAGCCTGCCGACAATCGACTCCCCTGTGATCCTTTTAAAATCAAAGCGCTGACAACGCGAGATGATCGTTAAAGGGATCTTATGCGGCTCGGTTGTCGCCAAAATAAAAATAACATGTTTCGGAGGTTCTTCAAGCGTCTTTAGTAACGCATTAAATGCTCCGATCGAAAGCATATGTACTTCATCTATAATGTAAACTTTGTATTTCACGGAACTTGGAGCGTATTTGACTTTGTCGCGGATATCACGGATTTCGTCGACCCCATTGTTGGATGCCGCATCGATTTCGATGACATCGGAAATCGAACCGTCTGTAATC
Source organism: Sutcliffiella horikoshii DSM 8719 (assembly GCA_001648575.1). Classification (GTDB taxonomy): domain Bacteria; phylum Bacillota; class Bacilli; order Bacillales; family Bacillaceae_I; genus Sutcliffiella_A; species Sutcliffiella_A horikoshii. The sequence goes on from LQXN01000061.1 coordinate 4,276, forward strand.
CCCTTACAGGAAGGGCATTCATTGCAAGGCTCCGCCACCGGTGCATGTTCACAGTTCACTGCTTTTGCTAGTATTTTTGCCGCACTTGTTTTTCCTGTTCCTCTTGGACCGGAGAACAAGTAGGCATGGGAAAACTTCTGTTGAAGCAGGGCGTTTTGTAAGGTTTTGGTTATATGTTCCTGTCCCACAACATCAGCAAAAAGCTGCGGTCGAAAAACACGGTATAAAGCTTGATATGCCACCAATATGCCCTCCTTCTTTTTTATCCTCTTCCATTATACCGTATGGCCTTGGTAAAATAAAATGTTTGTTCCAGGTCATCGTTATTAATTCGTTGTATAGTTTGACCGTTTCTATTCGCTGCAGTCACTCGCTTTCCGCGGGGCGACCTTGAGCCTCCTCGGGCTACACCCTGCGGGGTCTCAACCTACCCCTACCTCCGCCGGAGTCGAGTGCTTTCCGCTCGTCATATATCCATGAAAAAACCCACCCTAGAAACTAGGATGGGTTTGATGACTTTTATTAAACTGCCGTGCACCTTCCGTCGATTAGTTACCATAAGCGTTACTCAAGCAGTTAGCTCGACCCAGGCAACCCTGCGGCACATGAGAGAGTCCGCTTAATGCTGCTTCCTTCCGGACCTGACATGGTTCACGGGTTCCCATTGCGCAGGACCCAGGTGTCAACACCACTTACTTGAGGCAGACCCTACAGTCTACTAACCTCGAGAAGGGATTCAGCCTCGCTAGAGCGGATTGCGAGTACAGGGCACCGCTACCTCCCCGCTTAGCACGACAAAATTAAAACCATAAGTTGGTTGCGTCATTAACTCGACGCATAATTTAGTATAAAGGGTAATGGCTAAAAAAGCAACCATCTGCATCTGTAAATATTTAGGTCGCGTCGTTGGACTGTTGTTTTTTTTCTTTCTTTTCCTGACGTAGTCTCCGGAAAAAGGAAGATAGAAGCTCCCCGCATTCTTCTGCAAGCACGCCGCTCATCACTTCTGTCTGGTGGTTAAACCTATTATCCTGCAAAAGATTCATTAAAGTACCTGCACAGCCTGCCTTTGGATCCTTTGCCCCGTACACCACTTTCTTCACCCTTGACTGGATGATTGCACCCGCACACATCGGACACGGCTCCAAGGTCACATATAAGGTGGCATCCTCAAGTCGCCATGTTTTTAACGCTTCACAGGCCTTATCAATAACAAGGATTTCCGCATGCGTTATAGACCGCTGTGTTGTTTCCCTAAGATTATAGCCGCTTGCGATCACTTCCCCGTCCAGAACGAGCACAGCTCCAATCGGTACTTCTTTTAATGCTTCAGCCTTTTGGGCTTCTTCAATGGCGAGCTTCATGAAATATTCATCCTGCATATATAAATTTCCTTTCTATAATTACCTTGTTTATATTCTCGGCCTCTTATCCATAGACTAACCTTATTGAGGTGATAAAACATGATGGAGCAATCCGCTTTACTTATAATAGATATTATCAATGATTTTCAATTTAAGCACGGAAAAGCTTTAGCTGAAAAAACCTACGCAATCTGCCCTAATATTGTAAAACTGAAAGAAACCATGCAAAAAAAACATATGCCTATTATCTATATCAATGACCATTATGACCTTTGGCAAGCCGATTACAATAAAATAATGGATAATTGCCGTAATTCCCTTAGTGCGTCAATCATTGAGGCACTAAGTCCTGAGGATGAGGATTTTTTCCTGATAAAGCCTAAGCACTCCGCATTTTTTGGCACAGCCCTTCATACCCTGCTTTCACAGTTGAAGGTCAAAAACCTCATTCTTACCGGGATAGCCGGTAATATTTGCGTATTGTTCACAGCCAATGATGCGTATATGCGCGAATACGGTCTCTCTATTCCAAATGATGCAATTGCTTCTGCAGATGATCAGGATAATGCGTATGCCTTACGGATGATGGAAAATGTACTTAAAGCAGATGTACGTTCAACTGAAATGTTACTTTCCGGCCTATTTAGTTTGTAGCATGAACCCTATCACTCCCTCATACATTGATAAAGGAGAATGAATAGGAGGGACGAACCATGCAAATTCATGTCGTAAGGCAAGGACAGACATTAACAGGAATTGCGCAGGCATATGCCACCACCCCTGCTGACATAATTGAAGCCAATGATCTTCCCAACCCTGATCAGTTGGTGGTTGGCCAGGCGTTGGTCATCCCTATAGTTGGCCGCTTTTATTTTGTCCAACAGGGAGACAGTATTTTTTCCATCGCAAGAAGATTCAACACGACACCCGAACGTTTAATAGAGGTCAATCAATTGAACCCCGCCACACCACTGCGTGTAGGCTTAAGGCTTTATATTCCACCACAGCCGAAGCGGGAAGCAGAAGTAATTGCGTATGTAGAGCCACGGGGGGACACGGTATCTGAGGAGCTGCAGCAGAGTTCCAGGAACGCAGCCCCTTATTTGACGTACCTTGCTCCCTTCAGCTTCCAGGTTCTGCGGGATGGATCACTGAAGGAACCCCCACTCACCAACCTTCCACAAATCGCAACACAAAACAATGTGATTCTTATGATGGTACTTACCAATCTAGAGAATGACGCATTTAGTGACGAACTTGGAAGAATCATTTTGACAGACATGGATGTTCAGAATAAATTTCTGGATAATATAGTGGCCACTGCGAAAAAATACAATTTCAAAGATATCCATTTTGATTTTGAGTATTTGCGTCCTGCTGATAGGGAAGCCTATAATACATTCCTTCGCAAGGCAAGGGACCGGTTCAAGCAGGAAGGCTGGCTCATTTCCACCGCCCTCGCCCCCAAAACAAGTGCCGACCAGCAAGGGAAATGGTATGAGGCTCATGACTATAGGGCGCATGGGGAAATTGTCGACTTTGTTGTCATCATGACCTATGAGTGGGGCTATAGCGGCGGCCCGGCAATGGCTGTGTCACCGATCGGACCGGTACGGGAAGTATTGGAATATGCCATCACAGAAATGCCAAGCGAGAAGATCATGATGGGACAGAACCTTTACGGGTATGACTGGACGCTCCCCTTCACACCGGGTGGTGAGTTTGCCAAAGCAATCAGTCCGCAAGCGGCCATCCAACTTGCAGCAGACAATAATGTCGCCATCCAATATGACGTAGAAGCCCAGGCCCCACACTTCAATTACTTCAAAGACGGCAAGGAACATGAAGTCTGGTTTGAAGATGCAAGATCCATTCAGGCAAAATTTGACCTTATCAAAGAATTGAATCTCAGGGGAATCAGCTATTGGAAATTGGGCCTTCCTTTCCCTCAGAATTGGCTATTGATCCCCGAAAATTTCAATGTTGTCAAAAACCCAACCGAGCGTCTCTATTATTCTTACTGAAGACTGAGAAACCTCAGTCTTTTTTTACGGTAGAAAACGACATATTTCTCGAAAATTCTTCCGCCACATCCCAATTTCTATGATAGAATGATAATTGTCTGTCAAAATATTGATTTTGCTTACGCTTGTAAAGGGGGGCATCCTGGTGCACGCAACACCATTCATAACAGTAGAGGGACCTATTGGGGTAGGGAAAACCTCGCTCGCGAAAAAAATCGCAGAGGAATTCCAATACCACTTATTAAAAGAAATAGTAGATGAAAATCCTTTTCTTGGAAAGTTTTACGAGAACATTGACGAGTGGAGCTTTCAAACGGAAATGTTTTTCCTTTGCAATAGATTCAAACAGCTTGAAGATATCGACCAACACTATTTACAGAAACAAACACCCGTGGTGGCGGACTACCATATCTTAAAGAATCTCATTTTCGCTAAAAGGACGTTAAAGGACATGCAGTATGATAAATACTTGCAGATCTACGACATCCTCACAAGCGATATGCCAAAACCGAATGTCATCATTTATTTGAATGCTAGTCTGGACACGCTATTGAATAGAATTGAAATGCGTGGCCGTGACATAGAAAAGAAAATTGATCCTCTCTATTTGCAACAGCTTAGCCTTGATTACGATCAAGAAATGGATCGCCTCGAAGAACAATATCCCTCTTTGCCTATCCTGCGCTTTAACGGAGACGATGTTGATTTCGTACAACGAGAAGAAGACCTTCAACGTATCTTCCAACAATTGAAGGATATCTTGCAAAAAGGAGTTAACGTGTAATGAACTTACGTCAAAAATACGGCATTCCCTCCAATGCAGTCATTACGATTGCAGGAACGGTGGGAGTCGGTAAATCCACTATGACGAATGCCTTGGCAGATGCCCTTGGTTTTCGTACATCATTTGAAAAAGTAGATACAAACCCATATCTAGATAAGTTCTATGCCGATTTTGAAAGATGGAGCTTCCATTTGCAGATCTACTTCCTTGCTGAGCGTTTCAAAGACCAGAAGAAAATCTTTGAATATGGCGGCGGGTTCATTCAAGATAGATCCATTTATGAAGACACTGGTATCTTTGCCAATATGCATTATGAAAAAGGGACGATGACACAGGTCGACTATGACACATACACAAGCTTGTTTGAAGCGATGGTCATGACACCATACTTCCCACACCCAGATCTATTGATTTATCTTGAAGGAAGCTTGGACGATATCCTTGGCCGCATCCAAGAACGCGGACGCCCGATGGAACAGCAGACGCCGATCTCCTACTGGGAAGAAATGCATGAACGGTACGAGAAATGGATCAACAATTTCCACGCATGCCCTGTCCTGCGATTAAACATCAATGAATACGATGTACTGAGAAATTCCGATTCAGTCGAACCGATCATCGAAAAAATCTCCCATCACATGAAACAATCACAATTGCTGAAAAAATAGTATGTAAGTAATGAAAAGACCTGGCATTGTTTCCAGGTCTTTTTTTAGATCTTTTCGCTAGTGGATAGCAAGAAATGGAATCAAAAAAATAAGCCGCCCAATTGGGCGGCTTATTCATTGTCGTAAGATGACGTCGCTTCATCCTGACAATAAAAAAGTCGTTACTTCTCCATAATGTAACGAACATCTCCATATTTATGCGCTATAGGAAAATCTTTTTTAAAAATCAATGGCGGAGGAAGAGGGATTCGAACCCCCGCGGGCTTTGACACCCCTGTCGGTTTTCAAGACCGATCCCTTCAGCCGGACTTGGGTATTCCTCCGTATCGACAAAAAGTAATATATCATATATTCAAAAAGGATGTCAACAGGATAAAAGAGAAGGATAGGAATTTTTCCTCCCATCCTCCCATTGTTCACTATTTAGTCAAAATTTCCTTGCCACCCATATAAGGACGCAATACTTCCGGAATCACGACAGAACCGTCTTCTTGCTGATAGTTCTCCATTATTGCCGCCACCGTACGTCCGACGGCAAGTCCAGATCCGTTCAATGTATGCACATGCTCCGGCTTTGCTTTTGGTTCGCGACGGAAACGAATGCCTGCACGGCGTGCCTGGAAGCTCTCAAAGTTACTGCAAGAAGAGATCTCACGGTATGTTTCCTGACTAGGGATCCATACTTCGATGTCATACTTTTTCGCTGCTGTGAATCCTAGATCGGCTGTACACATGCTTAACACCCGGTATGGAAGTCCAAGCAACTGCAACACTTTTTCCGCATTGCCAGTCAATTTCTCCAGCTCTTCGTAAGATTGTTCCGGCTTTACAAACTTTACAAGCTCCACTTTATTGAACTGATGCTGACGAATCAACCCGCGAGTGTCACGGCCGGCAGATCCTGCCTCAGAACGGAAGCAAGCACTGAATGCAGCATAATTGATCGGCAATTGATCCCCACTTAAAATCTCATCTCGGTGCATGTTCGTTATCGGAACTTCTGCTGTCGGAACCAAGAAGTAGTCTTCTTTTTCAATCAAGAAAGCATCTTCTTCAAATTTAGGAAGCTGTCCTGTCCCCGTCATGCTCGCACGGTTTACCAAGTATGGCGGCAGCACTTCTGTATAGCCATGCTCATCCACATGCAAATCTAACATGAAGTTGAACAACGCCCTCTCAAGTCTTGCACCTAAACCACGGTAGAAAACAAAGCGGCTGCCAGTAACTTTACCCGCTCGTTCAAAATCTAATACACCAAGGTCATCCGCGATATCCCAGTGCGCTTTCGCTTCAAATCCGAAGTTTGGTACCTCACCCCACTTGCGGATTTCCACATTGTCATCTTCTGTCTCACCAACAGGAACACTTTCGTGAGGGATGTTTGGAATAGATAAAAGTAGCAGCTCAAGTGCTTCTTCTACTCCTCTTAACTCTTCATCCAATTCCTTGACTTTGTCGCCTACTTCACGCATTTCTTTGATCAGGTGATCAGCGTCTTGCTTCTCGCGTTTCATGGCAGCAATCTGTTGAGATACCTCATTACGCTTACTTTTCAATTGCTCTGTTTGAACAAGAAGATCTCTTCTTTTCGCATCAAGCTCTTCAAAGCGGTCCAAATCAGATAGATCTTCCCCTCTATGCTGAAGCTTACCCTTTATCTCTTCAAAATTCGCACGCAATAACTTTAAATCCAACATGCTTTTTTTCCTCCTTTATTTGTCGTATCTGTGAAACGCCGCTGTTGATTTCCGCAGGAATCTTGAGAACACAAAAAACCCCCGTCCCCTAATAGGGACGAGAGTTAAATTCCCGTGTTGCCACCCTTGTTGAAAAAGACAATACGCCTTTTCCCACTTCATTCGATAACGGTAATAATCTTACCGATTTGACTTACTATGCCGGCTAGGGGCAATTCGGCCAAGTGCTCAAGGATGGATTCACAAGTGTCATACATCGGTTCTCACCAACCACCGACTCTCTAAGAGTATGTGCAACCTGCTACTTTTTCCTATCAACGCTTTAACAATATTTTCTTATTAGATAATCTACTACAAGTTTCCCGTACTTGCAATAGTTTTATACCCAAATTTATTTCGATTCTTTCACCATATTGACGAAATACTGTGTAATTCGATGGTCATCCGTCAATTCTGGATGGAATGAACAGCCTAGGAACTGTCCTTGCCGGGCAGCTACGATCCGTCCGTTATGCTTGCAAAGTACTTCAACATCTTCTCCCACTTCCACAATATGCGGGGCACGGATGAATACACCGACGAAATCTTCTGCAATCCCTGCAATATCAAGTTCCGCTTCAAAGCTGTCCACCTGGCGGCCAAAAGAATTTCGTTCTACTTTGGCATCCATGAATGCTAAGTGCGGTTCTTCATAACCGACAATCTCATCTGCGATCAGGATAAGTCCTGCACAAGTACCAAAAACAGGTTTTTGGCTGGCACCGAACTCACGGAGCGGCTCCATGAAAGAATATTTATCGATCAGTCGGCGCATGGTGGTGCTTTCGCCTCCTGGAATGATCAATCCGTCTATTTCATCAAGCTGTTCCGCTCTTTTCACCACTACTGCTTCTGCTCCAGATGCTTCGATGGACCTTACATGCTCCCGAACTGCACCTTGAAGTCCCAAGACTCCGACTTTCACCATACGTTAAAACTCCTTTACTTACCAGCCACGCTCTTGCATGCGATTTTCAGGTAATAATGTAGAGATTTCGATGCCCTTCATTGCTGTTCCCAATCCTTTAGAAAGGCTAGCAATCAATTCATAATCCTCATAATGAGTAGTCGCTTCTACGATTGCACGAGCAAATTTCGCTGGGTTTTCTGATTTGAAGATACCAGATCCAACAAATACACCATCAGAGCCTAATTGCATCATCAATGCTGCATCAGCTGGAGTCGCAATTCCGCCCGCTGCGAAGTTAACGACTGGAAGTTTGCCATGACGTTTGATTTCTAGCAGCAATTCAAATGGAGCTCCCAATAGTTTCGCTTCTGTCATCAACTCATCTTCGTTCATTCCTACAACCTTGCGAACCTGTGCGTTCACTTTACGGATGTGGCGAACAGCTTCTACGATGTTCCCTGTTCCAGGCTCACCTTTTGTACGAAGCATGGAAGCACCTTCACCGATACGGCGTGCAGCTTCACCTAAATCACGGCAACCACATACGAAAGGTACTTTGTATTGGCGCTTGTCCAAGTGGTATTCTTCATCAGCTGGAGTCAATACTTCACTCTCATCGATGTAATCCACACCCATTGCTTCCAATACACGAGCTTCTACGATATGACCGATACGAGCTTTTGCCATTACCGGGATGGAGACAGCTTTCATAACCTCTTCTACGATTGTAGGGTCTGCCATGCGGGCAACTCCGCCAGCAGCACGGATATCAGCAGGAACACGCTCTAAAGCCATTACTGCAACCGCACCAGCTTCTTCAGCGATTCTTGCCTGCTCTGCATTGACAACGTCCATGATGACGCCGCCTTTTTGCATTTCCGCCATTCCACGTTTTACACGATCTGTACCTGTTTGATGTGTCATCGATAAGTCCCCCTATATGTATAAAATATTTTTTCATAAAATGGAACATGTCCATATAATTTACTAACACGTTCTTTATTTTACCTTAAATTTTAGAAAAATCCTAATAAAAAATCGAAAGTTCTGCTTGCCACTATTTAGAAAGATTCGGTTTTTCTGGTCCTTCTTCTCTCATGTGGCATAGTATATCCTTACTAAAGCAGAATACACCAAACTTTAGATAGACAAAATGCCCGGAAGGCCCTTTATGATAAAGGACTTCCAAGCACTTCATGACAAGTATCTTTATTTAAAATAGACCTTTTACCGCCCCTACAACTGTGGACCATAGATCTGCAAAGAATCCGCCTACCGCACGCATAGATAGTACGAACCAGTTAGCCTTATCGACGCCTTCTTTTGTAACAAGATCCACTTTTGAACCCTGTTGGTCAAACAAGTAGCCTAAGTCTTCTTCTTCACCAGTGTATTCGACAGTCATATGACCTACTGTTGTACCTTCTTCAAAAGGAGCTGTGATGGCATCTTCTGAAACCACATTATCATCATACACATAAAGTGGTTCAAAGCTTTCCTCTTCTCCTCGTTTCATCAATACCTTCAATGCTTCACTTGTTTCAACTTCTACTTGCTTTTCTTTACCCTTCACTACTTTCAAATTGGAGTTTTCATCAATCTGATAGTTGGCAGGATAAATTTCTTTAACAGAGTAGTTGGCAAAACCGTAATCAAACAATTTTCTGGTTTCTGCAAAACGAGCAGTGTCTTGAGGTTGTCCGTTGGCATTTTTAGCATCCATTACCACGGAAATAAATCTCATTCCGTCTTTTTCAATCGTTCCGGTAAAATTATAACCGGCAAAATCGGTGAAACCTGTCTTTAACCCATCTACGCCTTCATACTCGGAAATAAGACCTGGAAGCATCCAGTTCCAGTTGGACATATCGATTTCATCGTCTGTACCTTCTCTGAATTTCTTTTTCGGAATGCTTGCCGTTTCTAAGATCTCAGGAAAGTCGTTTAATAAGTGGTAGGCAAGTTTCGCTGTCGCACGGGCAGACATGACATTTTCTTCATCTGCACTCGTTCCATCTGGGTGCATACCGTAAAGGTCGGCATTATTCAAACCAGTGGAGTTAACAAATTTATAATCTTCAAGACCTAATTCCTCGGCCTTTTCATTCATCATCTTAACAAATTCCGCTTCCGTACCGGCTACCATTTCTGCAAGAGCAATGGTTGCTCCATTAGCAGAATAAATAGCCATCGCTTCGTAAAGCTCCTGTGCATTGTAAGTCCCATCTCTTCTAAGCGGAACATTGGAAAGGCTGCGATCATGGGAGATCGTCCAAACATATTCATTCACATTGTATTGATCCTCGAGTGAAAGCTTCCCTTCACTGATCGCTTCTAAGATTAAGTACTCACTCATCATTTTAGTCATACTGGCGATTCCAAGAATGGAATCGATGTTCTTTTGGTAAATGATCTTTCCTGTGCTTTGTTCAAGAAGTAATGCAGCCTCTGCATTTATATCCAAGTGGGGGTTATTTCCCTCCGCTTTTACATCTTGTATCGAGAAAATGGTTGTCAGCATCGCAATGGTTAGTAAACTAGCAATAACACGTTGAAAGTTTTTCTTTGTCACAATTAAGTACCCTCCACATAATTTTTCACATAGTCGTTATTTTATCACACTATGTCCAAAAAAAATAGACAGAGAAAGACTACTTCTTCCCCTGTCCTTATATAAGTCTTAAAGCCTATGCATTGTTATTATACGGAATAATTAGGAGATTCTTTGGTGATTTGCACATCATGCGGATGGCTTTCCCGTAAGCCGGCACCCGTCATCTTCACAAATTGTGCATGTTCCCTTAATTCCTGTAAGTCTTTTGTCCCGCAATACCCCATGCCGGACCGCAGGCCGCCCACCATTTGGTAAATAGTGTCTGAAACAGGACCTTTATAAGGAATGCGTCCTTCAATGCCTTCTGGGACAAACTTTTTATTGTCTTCCTGGAAGTAGCGGTCCTTGCTTCCTTTTTCCATTGCTCCGACAGATCCCATGCCGCGATATACTTTAAAACGGCGGCCTTGGAAGATCTCCGTATCGCCAGGGCTTTCAGACGTTCCTCCAAGCATACTGCCAAGCATAACTGCGTGCCCGCCAGCGGCCAATGCCTTCACGATATCTCCGGAATACTTGATCCCGCCGTCCGCAATGATGGATACACCCAAATTTCTTGCCTCTGTCGCACAGTCATATACCGCTGTAATTTGCGGAACCCCGACACCTGCCACTACACGAGTGGTACAGATGGAGCCCGGCCCGATACCTACCTTTATGACATTGGCACCAGCTTCGACCAAATCACGAGTGGCTTCCGCAGTTGCGACATTCCCTGCGATGATATTCAAGTTTGGATACTTATCCCTGATTTTTCTCACTGTATCAAGTACCCCTTGAGAATGGCCATGTGCTGTGTCAACAACAATGGCATCCACATTCTTTTGAACCAATTTTTCCACTCGAAGCATTGTGTCACCTGTCACACCAACAGCTGCACCAACCAATAAACGTCCCTGGTTATCTTTGGCGGAATGCGGGAACTCGATTACTTTCTCTATATCTTTGATTGTGATCAGACCTTTTAAAATGCCAGCATCGTCTACAAGAGGGAGTTTTTCGATTTTATATTTCTGTAAAATGCTTTCTGCTTCTTGTAATGTCGTCCCAACAGAACCAGTCACAAGATCTTCTTTTGTCATGACGTCGGAAATCGGAATAGAGAAGTCCTGGATGAAACGCAAGTCACGATTAGTCAAAATACCGACTAATTTCTGCTCTTCAATGTTGTTCACGATCGGCACACCAGAAATTCTGTATTTTCCCATCAGGTGCTCTGCGTCAAATACCTGATGTTCAGGTGTTAAGAAGAAAGGGTCCGTGATTACACCTCTTTCAGAGCGTTTCACCTTGTCCACTTGTTCTGCTTGCTGCTCAATGGACATATTTTTATGGATGATCCCCAAACCGCCTTGGCGAGCCATGGCAATCGCCATTTCCGCTTCGGTCACTGTATCCATGCCCGCACTGATGATCGGTATGTTCAACTGAAGAGTTTCCGTAAGTTTCACTTTTAAATCAACATCCCTCGGTAAAACCTCGGATTTAGCTGGTACTAAAAGAACATCATCAAATGTTAGGCCTTCTTTAGCGAATTTACTTTCCCACATGACAAAATTTTCCCCCTTCATATTCGCGATTATATTTATAGTAGAGTATCAACTGGACAAAATACTGTCAAGGACAGAAACATAAGTTTATTTTTTCAAATTATTCAAACTATATCTAGTTAAACAAGGACGTGGACTAATTGACAGCTTCCTTCTCACACTTATTTTACCCATTTCAATCTGTGGAAACCGCGCAGAAATTATTAAAGGCGAGTTATCAAAAGCAGCAAATAGAACAGTATGAACAAAAGAGCTACCATAATTCATATAGCTTTATCTACTATGTGGAGCATGGGCTGACATATCTTCAACAAGCGAATTCTACCCCCACGTCCATCAAACCTGTTCTTATGTTTTATGGCATGGTCCAATTGATCAAAGCCTGCTTGTTAACAGTCGATCCTTCCTATCCAGAATCCACTTCCGTACTAGCTCACGGAGTCTCTACAAGAAAGCGGAAAAAACAAAGCTACGAATTCATACAAGATGAAGTGAAAGTTCAGAAAAACGGACTCTTTTCGCACTTTAGCGACAAAATGTTCCATGTGAAACAAATAGAGGGTACAAAGTATTCCATGAGGGATTTACTTTTCTCCATTCCTGAGCTAGAAACAACCATTAAAATAACAAAAAATAAAGCCCCATTCCTTTTTGTCGGAAAGGTAACAGATGAGTTTGTAAAGGTCCCACTAACTATTCTCGATGATTACAAAATGACAAAAGATCGCTTCGTCCAATATTTTATAAAACAAGCGCCCTATAATTTAGATTCTGCGACAGACAAATACCTTCAGTTTAAAAGAGTGGAGAACCCTGTTGCGAATGTAAATTACTCACCTTTATTATACAACCATCAAAAAGACACCCTGTACATTCCTAGGAGAAAGGAACAGCTAACCTTTTTCCCGGAAATACTCTCGCATTACCTGCTTTTATATAACCTTAGCATGATTTGCCGTTATGAAACAGAATGGTGGGGAGAATTGCTTCATACCTTTAACAGCAGCGACCTTTCCCTCATCAACCAGTTTCTTGATGTGGCGTTTTTGAAAATACCTTATTATTTGCATGGATACCTTTTGAATACGCTCGGTATCGATAGCGAGGCATAGGGGGCACAAGCTCGGCATAGGGGGGCCTGCTTGCTTGTTCCTCTCATGGGAAGAGGTGAGGACGATCGTGGTATCGTGATGTGAGAAACTATGGAGATAGGTCTTCAAGGAGGGGATGAGGCCTTTGGGGTGGATAAATCATCTCTAAATGGTCTTCATACCCCTGATGAAGATATTTTCGACGTAAAATCCAGCTCTAAATTGTCTTCATAACTCTGATGAAGGGCTTAATTACTATAAATCGTTGCTATAGCTTCGGCCGGCTTTCATTTTATAAGCGAACTTTTCAGTTTATAAGCCAAGTTTTGATTTTATAAGCCAACTTTCAGTTTTATAAGTCAAGTCCTTAATATTGTGTAAAATTCCTTTCATGTGTTTTCAACTGTTAATAGGATGTATCGGTTATTCTCCTCACATTTTTTGAGCGAAACTTCCATGATTTTATCTTTTCATTGCCAGGGTGGGCTGTCAAAGGCTCCTCACTTTGACAGCTCATTCTGGCAATGAAACAATACATGATGGAAGTTCACGCAAACAATAGAGATTAAATGCTAAAGGCCTTTCTTTTAGCGTAAACTGTTTGTTGATAATGAAGTAAGACAGCTCCCACTAAACGAAAAGCTGATTGGGTGTTAGGGAAAATTCGTATCACTCTTTCTCTTCTACGAACCTCCTGGTTTAACCTTTCTAAACAATTTGTACTCCTAATATGAGGACGTATGTTTTGAGGGTATTCCATATATTGAATGGTATCTTCAAAACCTTCATCAAGAACTTTTAATGCTTTTTCGTATCTTGGGTTCTCAGCAAATTGGCTCATAAGTTCCTCTTTGAAATTTCTCATATCTTCAATGGTTACAGCTTCAAAAATACGCTTAATCATCGTTCTAATTTCTACAGCATCTTTTTTAGGAAGTTTCTCAAAAATATTTCGTTTGAAGTGTACGTTACATCTTTGCCAGCTAGTGCCAATAAATTCTCGTTGAATGGCTTTTTGTAGACCTTGATGAGCGTCAGAGACAACGAGCTTAGGAGACTGAAGTCCACGTGATTTAAGTTGTTGGAAAAAGCGACTCCAACTGTCATAGTTCTCGACATGATCAACTTGAAGACCAAGAATCTCACGTTTATTTTCTTCAGTCAGAGCTGTGGCAATATAGATAGCTTTGGAGACGACACGATGGTGCTCACGCACCTTAGTATACATAGCATCCACAAAAATAAAAGGGTAGTAAGCGTCATTAAGTGGCCTCTTTGCCCAATCATTAACGATAGGGTCTAGTTTTTGGGTAAGAGAAGATACAAACGATTTTGAAACATTCTCTCCACAAAGCTGTTCTACAATATGGGTGACCTTACGAGTAGATACACCGTTTATCACCATTTCTACCATAGAGAGGACGAAGGCTTGGTCACAACGTGAGTATTTTTCAAAAACGGAAGGTGAAAATTCCCCATTTCGAGTGCGAGGTACTTTAAGCTTTAGTTTCCCGATACTCATAGTGAAATCACGTTCATAGTAGCCATTACGATAATCTAGACGCTCAGAAGAGCGCTCATAAGCAGCAGCATGTAAGTATTCATCTCTTTCTTTTTCCATATATTCATTTAGCACCAGAACAATGGCAGATCTAATTACTGCTTCCATATTAGAATTAATTACTGCATCTTTTAAAAGGTCGATATCTAGGTTAAACTGTAATTGAGTCATTCTTATTCCTCTTCTCATTGTTTATCGTCGTTGAAAACAGTGTTGACAAGAAGGAATAAAATGACTCTTTCTTTTTACACAATTATATGGACTTAATCTGGACTTAAGTCGAATGGCATTTATATGGGGCAAAGTGGCTTATAAAAAGAAAAGTTGGCTTATAAAATTCAAAAGTGGCTTACAAAATTGAAAGTTGGCTTATAAAAACTAAAAGTGGCTTATATATGACTAGAGGATGGGATAGAACCCAATATATAAACGAAAAATCAACCTTTAAAAAGGTCGAAGCTTTACTTGTCCCTAAAGCTTTGCTAGATTTGGGGTAAAAGGAGGCACAGCCATGACAAAAGTACAATCCAACTACGATCAGCAATTCAACATCAAGACCTCCGATATTCAGATGGGGATCCACCGCTCCTATACCTATCACCGATATGAGCCGACCCCTTACGCGGCGCTTGACCGGCTTATGGAAAGCTATAAGATTCAGCCCCATGACCATGTGGTGGACTACGGTTGCGGCAAAGGAAGGTTGAATTTTTATTTGGCCAATCGCTTCGGTGCTAGGGTGACGGGAATCGAGATGAATGAAACATTTTATGAGGACTGTCTCCTAAACATGAAATCATATCAGGGGAAAAACCTTCATACTATTGAATTTGCCCAAACGTTTGCAGAGGCTTATGAAGTCCCGCACACTGCCAACCGTTTCTATTTCTTCAATCCGTTCACCATTGATATTTTCAGGACGGTCTTGAACAATATTCTTCTATCTGTTGAGCAATCATACCGCGCGGTGGAGATCATTCTTTATTATCCGGCACCGGACTATGTGTTTTTCCTCGAGAATCATTCTATGTTCCGCCTGAAGCTTGAGGTCACATTGGATGAGTATGAGAGGAATCTGAACGAGAGATTTTTGGTGTATGAGCTTGCTTTTTGATTGGCTTTTTTCGTAAACAGTGAACTACCTTTGAAAAATCTAGAAGCCGATTTTTCCTTTAGAACAGCAGCACTCTATGATTAATCAGTCCGAATGATAGAGGGAGCCAAACCCAATCTGATAAGGGTTCACAAAAGTTGTCCTATTTTCATATAAATATAGAAATGCTATTCTACTAAATACTCTACTAAATTAAACTTTCTAGGATCCCTTCCAACCTATCCAATTCTTCATTGGATACCATCATATATTTGCACTTGCCGCTCCGCAGGTAACTATAGATGATTTGCGCCTTATCGATTTCATAGCGGCTGACCTGTTGTTCAAGTGCTTGGGAATCTAGAATATTTCCACCCAACCAACCAGATATCTGTGATTCTATGTTTGTAAGCACACTTTTCGAACTGATATCCTCCAGCTCAAGCACCTCACTGAAAAGCACATCCGTCCTCCTGATTAAAAAGAGCTTCACTTTTTCTTCATCAAGCTTTTCTGCCACTAGCATAACATGGTTGCCTTCGGTGAAATCCATCACTTCCTCTTTTTGCAAAAGAGATTGTAAGGATTGGATGTAGTTCCGGTATTGGGCTGCGCGTTCAAAGGCAAGGGCTTCTGCATGCCGTTTCATTTGATCTTGCATATCTTCGAGAAGCCTCGAATCCGTTCCGTTAAGGAGGGAGACAAACTGTTCCACTATTGTGTTGTATTCTCCGACCGCCTTGCCGCCAAGGCAGATCCCACGGCACAGGCCAAGGGAATAGTTCAGGCAGGGGGAGCCGTTAATGGCAGGGTTGGAGCATTGGAGGAGGTAAACATCCTTCAGCCCGAGGATGGCCCGGCTGATCGTTTTTTTGCTTGTATAAGGTCCGAAGCTGAAGCCGTCTTTCCCTCGCAGGGGCTGGGTGGACATGCGGATCCGGTAGAGCCTGCCCACTTTGCGGATTGTCAGGTAGAGGAAGGCTTCTGGTGTTTTCATCTGACGATTATATTGGGGACGGATTTCCTGGATGAGCTGCCACTCAAGCAGAAAGGCTTCAAATTCTGTGTCGGTCTCGACCGTCTCAAGATCGCGGATATGTTTGACGAGTTTTCTGACCTTTGGCGTGTGGGTGGTTGTACTTCTAAAATAGGATTGCACCCGATGCCGCAACCGTTTGGATTTTCCGACATAGATGACTTGGCCAGCGGAGTCTTTCATCAGGTAGACCCCAGGCGCAGCGGGGAGCTCTTTAACTTTTTGAGAAAGACTCATGGTCATTCTCCTCTCTAGGAATAAAGTTCTATGTTTAAATTTTCATAACCTTACAAAAATGGTAATGTTCCTGTAGAATGAAAAGGGTATTTACCTAATAGATTACCAAAGAAAATAAGGGATGAACAACAATTAAAGGGGGTCATTGCATTGAGCAGAGAAACGTGGAAAAAAGTATTCAGTACGATTCCGGATATGGAGCTGGTGAAACTGGTCGAAATTTGGTCGATTCAGGTAAAAGGCTTCCGTACCATCAATCAGGAAAATATCAAAAAGGCAAGGGCGTTGGTCGTCGGAGAGGCGTTGAAGCCGCGGAATCTGAAGATGATTAAAGCCTATTATACGATAACGGACGAAGAGGCAGATGAACCTGATGGAAATAAGGAAGAGATCACACTTGAAGCATTGTTGGATATATATGAGGAGGGCAAAGAGCTGCATCTCATTTTAGGGGGGCTTTATGCAAGCGAGGAAGAGGAGATGGAGAAGCTTGCAGAGGAGTTTGAGAATGCGTTGTTGGAAAAATATAAGACAAGTGACTTGGGCAGTCTGATAGATAAAGAGAATGAGAATGAGAAAGTCGTTCCTGAGCCTAAAGGGATGAAAGAAAAAGCCGGCCCATCTGAATGGGAGAAAAAGTGGAATAAATCAGAAGAGAAAAATAAGGATCTTCGCACGAAGGTAAGTGAGTGGGAGAAGCAGTATTCCCAGTTGAAGCAACAGCTGAAGGATGAAAAGCAGGCAATGCTGAGTGAAAAGCAAAAGCTTCAGCAGGAGCTTGGAGTGGAGCGGTCCCAGCATCGGGAAACGATGGAAAATAACGAAAAGACCTATGAGGAAAACAAACATCTGAAAGCGGAAAATGCCAAGCTTAAGGCGGACAACTCGCACCTGAATGCATTGCTTCTTAAGCACCAGCAGGAAGTGGCCTTCACCAATCAGGATGAAAACCAATCAAAACAACACGGTGAAGCAGATAAAAAACAAGTACTGCTTGTGGGTAATCCTAAAAATAAATTAACGGAAAATTCAGCAAACCATACATTTCAGGTGTTGGAACTGAAGGATATACCTATTGCGCTTGAGGAAGGACAGTTGGAAAAGTTCGATGAGATCTGGGTGATGACATACCTTGTTCCACCACAAATGAGGAAAAAAATAAAGCGTATGACCCAAAAGGATATTATGGAATTTACTGATTTTCCGACAATGAAACGTTATATAGAGAAAGGGTGATGAATAAATGAACAAGGTTTGGGAAAATGACCTGGTTGGAGTGCTTGCGGATGTTGATCAAAGCGAGCTGATCTACAGGGATACAATTCTGATAAATAAACAAGACAGCCTGCAATTTTTTGTGCGGATTATTTCGCAGCCTGCTGATAGTTTTCCGAATGTGAAGGCTGTAACGGGGTTTTATTCTGATTTGGAAAAATGGGGTTTTGAAGACGACTACTTGCAACCGGAATTTATCCGTAAAGAAAAGTTGCGGGAATGGCTTGCCGATAGATTGTTGATTTTTAAAGTCGAAAAGCGAATCCGTTACAACCATGAAGAAGTCTACAACATGTTCCAGGTTCGGGTGATGCCTAAGCTTCCTAGTTATAACAAGGACTTGAAGCTTATCCCTGTTCCAATCTTCAGCCAACAGGTAAATGGGTTGGAAAAGGACGAGTTCGTCACTCGCCTTGCTTTGAAGAAATTCGTTGGGCGGGTAGAGGAGGTTTCCCATGAGGAAAATGATACACCGCCGGTTGTGCTGTGGAGGGAGGAAGCGGAAGAGGAAGAGCGCTTCTTTTTGTTCGGGATGTTTGAAAAGCATCAATATGCACATGGCGGCTTCAGTCTGGAAGTACGGGACAATTTAAAAAGCCTCGAGTTAGTGGAGGATTGGCTGGATGAATGCTACCTGACAGATGAAAGCCCAAATGTGGCTTTTGTGCCAATTGAGCTTTACCAAAGGCTTCTCGAGTTAGTGGAAGATGCAGAACTTGTTACCATGAACCAGGAAAGTAAGGAAGATCATGAGGTCTCAGAGAAGTCTCTTCATACTGGGGAGAGTAATATTATCCTGGATTTAAAAGCCAAGCCGGGGGTTTCTGTTTCGGTATTGGAAAAACCTGCAGGGATGGATCTATCAGGTTTTTCCCTTATCCCGGAAGTGAACGAAAAGGAGCAAGAGTTCCTTGAACTCCTATATAGCCACACACAGGATGCGGGGTTGATTTACCGCAAAGAGAACCTGATCAACTTCCACACTTCGATGAAGTCATCTTCGCTTGTCATTTTATCGGGGATGAGCGGTACAGGGAAAACTAAACTGGTGGAGCTGTACAGTCAGTCCCTAGGATTAAAAGGAGAGCAGCTGACGGTCATTCCCGTGAGTCCTTCCTGGACATCTGATTCTGATCTTATCGGATATGCGGATACCCTGAACATGGTGTACCGCCCTGGTGACTCCGGTCTGATCAATGCGCTGCGCAAGGCGGAGGATGATAAAGATAAGCTTTATATCATTTGTTTTGATGAAATGAACTTGGCACGGGTGGAGCATTATTTTTCTCAGTTCTTATCCATATTAGAGATGGATCATGGGAAACGGGTGTTGCGATTATATAACGATGACCTGGAGAGCAGACTTTACAATTCAGCGCAATATCCGCCGACCATTGTCATCCGTGAAAATGTTATGTTTGTAGGAACGGTCAACATGGATGAATCCACCTATCATTTTTCCGATAAGGTTTTGGACCGTGCCAATGTATTGTCCCTCGATGTGATGCCGTTCTATCAAATGAAGCAGCTTCCGGAAAAGAAAAAGGGGATGGTGGCCAGAGCGGATGAGGTTGATTTTGAAACCTTTGAGTCTTTTCAATACAAGAATCGCAGTCTGAATCTCCATGATGATGAGCTTGCGCTGTTATGGGAAATCCATCAACTGATGCAGGACGTGAATAAGCAGGTCGGTGTGGGACCCCGCATAGTGAAGCAGATCGATCAGTATTTAGGGAATCTGCCGGTACAAAACTATATTTTACGGGAGGATGCCTTTGACCTGCAGATGGTCCAACGTATCCTGACGAAGGTAAGGGGGTCGGAAGATCAATTGCGGGATCTTTTGGGGCGCTATAACCGGGAAAAAGATATCGTGGAAAGCAGCCAGCTGATCCGGTTATTTGACCGCTACTCCCATGTTTCCGCCTTCAGAGAAAGCAGGCATGCCGTAAAACAAAAAGCGAAAGAGCTGAAATATAATGGATACTCCATGTAGCACCAAGTCTTTCTCTGTTGTTTTTACGCATATCTTTCAGAATGGCACAAGGGAGGAAACAGAGGTTGCAAGCTTTGTGGAGCACCTGTCAGACTGGGATGAAAAAATGCACAGTTACACGGAACTCAGGGAGAATGTAAATCTTGAGTTGAGTTTTCGCTGTGAGGATGCAGGTGCAAGATGTTATATGGATGGATTTGACGGGCTTATGGATGGCCGGTTGATGATGGATCATGAAAATGAGGAAAATTATCTTGGATGCAATGGACAGGTGACACTTTATAAGCACTCCACATCAGACAACTATTATCCTTATATTCCAGGACTGTATAGCTTGCGTGTGGAAACGTCTGACGGGAGGACTTTTTATACTCTGGTGAAGGTCATTTCCAACAGGTTGTTCGGCGATCAGTTGGAAAGGATGAGGACCGAGGTTGAAGAAAAGCTGAAGGGTGCAGCCTTGGAAGTTATACGGAAGCAGCACAGCCCAAAAAGCTTGGAGGCGCTGCGGATCAATCCGGTGCTGTTCCGGCAATACCAAGTCTTGCAGCATTATTTTGCCGATATTTATGCCATTGTTTCGGATTTGGCGCAAAAGGTGAGGTCGTCCGTTGCAAAGGAATATCAAATGGAATCTGCTGATAAGCCTGCACATGTGGATGTGGTCTCCATCCAACACCGCCTGAAGCGTCCGGACACGATGAATCTGGTGAAATCGGTGCAAAAGCGGATCAATTATGACCTGCCGGAAAACCAGATGCTGAAGGCCATTTTGGAAAAGTGGATAAGGCTCCTGCAGGAATTTGTGGAAACGATGGACAGGACCATCAAAGGTTTGACTGTAAAAAACAGCAAGGACTATTCCTTTTCCATCTCGCTGCCACTGGAAAGAAAGCGACGGTTGGTGGAAGAGCTGAAGGAATACAGGGGCAAGGCGATGCGCATGAATGGTGCGCTGAGTCTTGTGAAAACAAGTCATTGGTATCAGGAGGTTTCCTACAGGAAGGCCTTATCTGTTCCAAATGTAATGTTTGTGGATGTACGGTACAGAAAACTTTATCAAATCGACCAGGCGCTTGATGGGGATGAGCTTCCTGTACATACCGCACTCGGGCAACAATGGAAGCGGACGGCTCAGCTTTATGAAATCTGGGGCTGGCTGCAGGTGGTCGCGGTTGTGGAGGATCTGGGTGGATTTTTAAGGGGACCGGATATGAAACCTGATGACCAAGATGGAGAAGGCAAATCAAATGGAAATGGGAATGAAAGTGACAGTAGTGCTAAAAAGCAGATGAGACTTGGTGATAGGCTTGTTCAAGGATGGAGTTGGGCTGAAAGAGGCAACGGGGAGAGAGTGGGAGACAGGTTGGTCCGAGGTTCTGGACTCTTTGGACGGGGAAGGTCAACTGATGATAAAGATGTGCCAACTGCAAAGGACAACATGATTATCTTTACTTTTGGGGAAGCACGCGTGCATATTACGTATGACGGGACAATCCCCGGCAACCCGGAAGTGACCGAAAAGTTCGGAGTCCCTATTTACACGACAGGGACGAATAACAATCCCGATGTAAGGCTGGACTTGTTCAAGCGGGAGGTCTATATCGGCACCATCATGATTGATATGAAATACCGCAAGAAACATGCCCTGACAGACTCGATGCGTCAGCTGACAAGCTATGCGGACAATGTAAGGTCGCCATATATTTATAGTAAAAAACGTTGGCAAAAGTACCGCCCCGTTCATCAGGTACTTGTTCTGTATCCGGAAAAGCATGGAGGAATGGAGGTAGATGAACTTGACGGCAGAAGCATCAGCCTCGTTCCCTTGACTCCCGCCGAAGACAAGACCGTTTTCCAGAAGACCCTCCGCCGCCTTGTGGAGGAAATGCTGCAGGAGGCGGTAGAGGAAGGAATCTGATGGATAAAGGGTGATCGGATAAGAATAATGAAAATTTACTGTGTTCAGATGCAAAGAGGCTGGACAAAACTAGATAATAATGCGGCGCTGAGGAAAAAGTTTTCTTTCTTCAGCGCCGCTATTGTTTAATTTACTTATAAAATATTGTCTAGCCTATGACCTCGAAATCATGCTTATAAAGTTCCACATAGTTTCTCCCTTTCCTTTTAGCACTATAAAGGGCTTGGTCCGCCTCTCTCATTAGTGTCTGCAAGGTCTGACTAGCATCTCCATTATCGGTTGAGGTCGATGATATCCCGAAGCTTGAGGAAACACGTATATCTACTTGGTCATAAGGCATGACCGTCTGGAATATCTTCATACGAATTACTTGAGCAAGCTCATATGCGGCGATTAAAGAGGTATTTGGCAAGCATATGATAAATTCCTCCCCGCCATACCGCCCCATGATGTCATCGGTTCGAAGGCTGTCCTTTACTACTCTTGAAATACCGGTTAACACCATATCTCCCACTTCATGCCCAAATGTATCATTCACCTGTTTGAAATGATCGATATCAAACATGATGATAGAAACATTCCCCCCATTCAAGATGAGGGACTCAATGGTCCTTTCGGATTCCTGCATAAAGAAGTTACGATTATATACTTGTGTCAATCCGTCCATACTGGCGAGGATTTCCAACTTCTCCTGCAAATTAACTCGTTCTGTCACATCAACAAAAGTAATGATTTTTCCTATATCATAATTGTTTTTATTTCTTACAGTCGAAAACCGAATATTATAGAAGGCATTTTTCCCGGCTTTGCAGCATTTATAATCGCATTCCTTTTCAAGTAATATTATTTCGGCAAGCAGGCCTGTTCGATCTACTACATCAAAGATGGATTTTCCGATCACTTGCGCGTTTAATGTTGGAATGGCTTCGAGCAAAGCACTGTTATAATCGACGATCCTATCATTTTGATTTAATACCACGACTCCATCTTTCATGTTTTCAAATACTGTATCCCTGGCAATGGGGGTCACATTAAACATTTGATAGGATAAGAGTGCCGCGCCATGGAAGATAAAGGAGACACTCATCGAGACCGGGCCTAGATCAAGACCATATGGACTCATACCGTTGATATAAAAATAGTTTGCTATGATTGGAAAAATGATGCCTGCCACCATCAATATGATTTGCATGCGGAACTGAAATAATTTTGTTTTCTTCAATTGCATCAGTAAAGTAATTACCCCGCTCATTAAGCACAAAAATAGAAAGATTGAATGAACGTAAAACCAAGGGCCATGCTCTAACATTAAGATAGGGTATGGACTGTCGTTATTGATTTGGATTGATTTGTAATATAGATGATGGAGTTCATTTGTGCCATGCATGAAGATAGTGACAATAGGAAAGGAGAATAAGACATAGTAGAGCCATTGTTTCGGCTTTTGTCCAACATACTCTATGCACATCAATAGGACGAACGCAGGAATAAACGGCATGAAAAGATACTCTACATTCAACCAGAATTTCATTTGCTCAAGTGAAGTGCTGGCTAGTTCAAAGGCATATGAAAATGTGAAAACAGCTGAAAATAATGTTACTAACATAAACAGTCTTGCACCGGGAGCATCCTTAAGCCTGAAATACGAAAAAAAACTTAATAAGGAGCTTAGAAGCCCTGCTATTATAACGATCAATATGTATACGATTAATTCATTAGGCATGACTTCCAACTCCATAGATTCCTAAAATTATTTGTTTCTACCATTATATAGTGGTTGATGAAATTCTGACCAGACCCATTCTACTTAATGGCCATTTAAAAAGGCCCAATGGAAACCGACACTTGTTCCTCAGGGCCTTTTGTATTTTAGTAACTTATAGGGGTGGTGGGAAGCCTACCTGATCGCCGGCACCTTAATTTTAACCGTGAATTCTTCGTTTTTATA
This sequence comes from Sutcliffiella horikoshii DSM 8719, assembly GCA_001648575.1. GTDB lineage: Bacteria > Bacillota > Bacilli > Bacillales > Bacillaceae_I > Sutcliffiella_A > Sutcliffiella_A horikoshii. Next base: position 28,084 of record LQXN01000061.1, read on the forward strand.
CACAAAGTCAAGGAAGCCTTGATTCTCTTCCACGATATCCTTAATTATTTTTGTCCCTAAACCCTCGTGACTTCCGCCTTTTGTTGTATGGCCGTATGAATGGAAAAGTGAGTCCAATACATTGGCAGGAACAGGCAGGGAATTATTTTTGCAGATGAGCATATATAGGCCGCTGCGTTTAGAAAACTGTAATGTCAGCGTGGCTTGGGTGTTTCGCTCGCGCTGCCATTCTTCACACGCATCAAGACTGTTGCTTAAAAGGTTGCCAAGGAGCCCGACCATCTTCTGATCTGCAATCGGTAACGTAGAAAGCGGCAAATCGAGATCATAAACGACACTGACCCCTGAGGCTTTTCCACGACGGTACATTTGATGGAGTATACCTGCCACCACGCCGCGCTCTCCTTTAATAGAGTAGTTCGTCTCTTCGTAGTTTTCTACCAAAGTATCCAGGTATAGTTTGGCTTCTTCCGGTCTTTTGTCCTCAAGCATGAAGTGGACGGCTGATACATGCTTGAGAAAATCATGCCGCTCGCTTCTGACGATGCGGAAGGTTTCATTTATATGCACCGACTGCTCCTCATGCTGTGCGATGTCCCTTTTTAGCTGAGTGATTTGGCGTCCAATCCGCAAACGTACATATTCGATGCCAACATACACGCCCATTACCACAACCGAAAACCAAATGTGGAGTGGAAAGGCTAGAGAGACTATGACCAGGAGCAATTGTACAACTGCCAGGACACTATTGATTGTTTTGCCTAAACTATTGATTTCGACGATGATTTTCCTCTGAAAATAAAAAGAAACGGTACCTGAGACCAATAGGCTCCAATGGAAAGGCACCCATTCACCGGTAATTGCGTGCAAATGTAAAAACAGGAGCGCTCCAAGCGCCAACCAGTATATGGAGGAAGTTCTCAACATCATTCATTCCTTTTTAGAAAGCGGATTTCGTAAATCTTGTTGCTTTTTTGTCATCTTATTTCAATGGTTCTATAAAGTATGAGCAATTTACCTTTTAAAAGTAGTTTTCTTGCAGGAAGTCCACCTTTTCTTTTGTTATCATCGCCTGCTCCTCCATGCCTTCAAATGTGACGATATAGGAGTTCTTCGCATAGAGGGAGAAGTTTTTCACATGATGTATGTTTATGATGAAGGAACGGTGAGAACGGAGGAAATCACGTTCTCGCAGTTCCCCTTCCAGCTCATTCAATGTTTGATAGGTTTTAATTGGGCCGCTTTTTGTAAAGATGGTGGTGGAGCGACCAGACCGCTCGATAAAGACGATATCCTTCTTCTGGACAATATGGATGTCGTTTTTTTGCTTAAGGTAAAGCCGGCCGGCAATATCAGCAGACTTGTTTTTCTCAAGCAGCCTTTCAATACTTTTGACAAGCCTGTCCTTTGGATATGGCTTCATGATGTAGTCATGCACATTCAGCTCAAAGGCATGCACCGCATAACCGCTCGTTCCGGTTACAAAGATGACGGAGATATTCAATGCATGTGAGTGGATGATGTCTGCAAGCTCATAGCCTGAGAGATTCGGCATTTCAATGTCTGCGATTAACAGGTCTACCTCTTCTTTTTTTATATGTTCATAGGCTTCTTCGGCAGATTGGGTGGAAAAGACGATCTCCACATTCGGCATGCCTGTTACGATGCCGTTAAGTTTATCCAAATCTATGTATCTGTCATCTACAAGACCAACCCTCATTGTTTTCGCCTCACCTTGTTGTATATTGCATCCCATTTCAAGGGTATTTGCCTTTATTTTACCATTAAAAAGTGCAGAATAGTCATTTTCGCGACATCAAATGGAATATTCGCGACATAACTAGAGATTCACTCGAAGAATCTTTGTATGATGAAAACAAGAAATCAAACAGACGGGGTGAGGAACATGATTGAAATCAACCAAGTGACAAAGAAGTTCCAGGATAAGAAGGTGTATGTGACGGCGGTTAAGCATGTGACATTTACTGTTAATGCAGGACAGGTGGTTGGCCTGCTTGGTGAAAACGGCGCAGGGAAAACGACGCTTCTGCGGTCGATCGCAACTCTTTTGACGCCGACAGATGGTTCCATCAAAGTTGGTGGGTTCGATACAGTGAAGAACCCAGATGCCATCAAAAGAAAAATCGGAGTACTTTTCGGTGGAGAAACAGGTTTATACGACCGACTGACTGCCAGGGAGAACCTGGAATACTTTGCAACCTTATATGGCTTGAGCAAGCATGAGACAAAGGTGCGGATTGACGAATTGGCTAAAATGTTCGGAATGAAAGATTATATGAATCGGAAGGTCGGGGGATTTTCAAAAGGGATGCGTCAAAAAGTGGCCATCGCCCGCACGCTGATCCATAACCCGGACATCATCCTCTTCGATGAACCGACAACAGGATTGGATATCACGTCTTCCAACGTATTCCGCCAGCTGGTCCATCAGCTGAAGCGTGATGGGAAAACGATCATCTTCTCGAGTCACATCATGGAAGAGGTCAGCCTGTTGTGCGACTCGGTGGCGATGATGCATAAAGGCGAGCTTGTCCATCATGGTTCATTGGAAGATTTGTATAAATCAGAAGGTTCTAGGGATCTTAATTACATTTTCATGAGCAAACTTGTAAGGGGGAATGAGCACTATGCTTCGTAAAATATATTTTAAAGAAATGAAAGATTCGTTCCGAGATAAACGCACACTACTATTAACAGTGTTATTGCCGATTGTGATGATGACAGGGCTTGTATTATTTTATGAAAGCATGCTGTCTGATGGGGACGGGGAAGTCTTTACGCTTGCTGTGAATGAGTCCTTCGGAGTTCAGGAAGAAGCATTGTTTGTTGGAGTAGATAATATTGAATTTGTAAAAGCTGCCGACCCTGAAGCTGTGGTAGGTGATGGGGATGCCCAGGCGGCATTGATAATGGAAAGTGGATTTATGGAGAAAGTAGAGAATGGGGAAGCGGCTGGTGTGACGCTTGTAGGAAACTCATTCAGTCAAAACTCCTCCATTCTGATGGGGCAGGTTACAGCTGCCCTAGGAAACTATGAAAAAGTTGTGATTGCAGATCGTTTGGAGGCACAGGGAACACCTCAAGAGCTTGTTCAACCTTTTACAATTGAGCAAAAAGAACTGACAGAAGAGACAGCAGGAATCAATATGATCGCGATGCTCGTGCCGATGATTCTTGCGCTTGCAATCGGGATTGGCGCAACCCCATCCTCTTCTGATCTATTTGCAGGTGAAAAAGAGAAGAAGACAATGGAAGCATTATTGATGACACCAGTGAATCGCTTGACCCTACTATTTGCAAAATGGTTGACGATATCAACCATTGGGGCACTGACTGGAATGATAACATTGATTGTTGTTGCGATGGAGATAACCTTCTTGACCGAGAACATGAAAAATGCCATTTCATTTGGTGAGAATGTGTATCTTGTCGTTGGGTTTGCCCTACTTGTTTCCATTGTCTATGCAATGTTCATTGCTACCTTGTTAATGATTACAAGCATCATGGCGAAAACGGTAAAAGAATCCCAAAGCTATGGTACACCAATCCTGATGGTTGCAGTATTCCCAATAATGATTATCTCAGGAATCGGAATCAATGAACTGACAGTGCAACATTTTGCAATTCCAATAATGAACATCTTTACAATCCTAAAAGAACTAAGCTTCGGCATCATCAACTACGAACACCTTGCCATCATGATCGGAAGCAACCTGCTCTGCATCATCGTAGCATTTGTTATAGCGAGAATCATGTTCTTGAAAGATAAATGGGTGATGAACTGATTTTGAGGTGGGAGGCAGCGGGTGGCGGTGCTGCTGAGCTTTAAAGTGGTGAAGAGGGGTCTGACCCTCAGTGAGTTAAAGCGGTAAAGTAAGAGCTCTCTTTTTAGAAGGGGGCTCTATTTTTTTGGTGGTGGTGGGGGAGTTAGGTTGGGGGAGATTTTGGTTGCTGGTCGGGGGTGTCGGGTTGTGACGGATGTTGTCGTTTGGCATGTATTGGGGGGAGTTTGGAAAGTATTTGGGCTTAAACGGACAGTAAATTTGATTTTTGGAAAGTATTTGGCCGCGAACGGAAAGTAAATGCCTCCGTTTGGAAAGTAAACTCAGAAATTACCCCTACCTGTATGGGTATCCCATTGCTTGCTTAAATCATTCCGCAACAAAACCCAATCATGTTAACTCAACACCCCAACATCCAGCACTTTTCACGCAGTATTCCACCCATTAATTTAATTATGTCAACAATAAGTTTGCCAAATGGGTCTTTAGTAACAATGGATTGTTGGATGAAACCGCTTTATCATAAAGTTAAGCAATAATTATATGATAAGGGGGCATTAAAATGAGCTCTGAGACAAAATCATCTTCTAACTTCAAAGTGAAAATACAGCGTTTTGGTAGTCATCTTAGTGGAATGATCATGCCGAATATTGGGGCGTTCATCGCATGGGGACTTATAACTGCATTATTTATACCAACCGGCTGGTGGCCGAACGAGGAATTGGCGAAACTTGTGGATCCAATGATCCTTTTCTTGTTGCCGATCTTGATCGGTTTTACGGGAGGACGCCTTGTTTATGACATCCGCGGTGGGGTTGTCGGAGCAACTGCGACCATGGGGGTTATCGTCGGAGCGGATATTCCGATGTTCCTTGGTGCGATGGTGATGGGTCCGCTTGGTGGATATGCGATCAAGAAGTTTGACCAAGCGATTGATGGGAAGGTAAGACAAGGTTTTGAAATGCTTGTGAACAACTTTTCTGCCGGGATTATTGCCGGTATCCTTACGATCATCGGGTTCAAAGGTATCGGCCCGATTGTCTTAACACTGAACAAGACGTTAGCTGCCGGAGTGGAAACGCTAGTACAGGCGAACCTGCTTCCGCTTGCAAGTATCATTATCGAGCCTGCGAAAGTACTTTTCTTAAACAATGCGATAAACCACGGGATCTTAGGTCCGATTGGAATTGAACAGGCCGCACGTGAAGGGATGTCCATCTTATTCCTTCTTGAAGCGAACCCTGGGCCAGGTCTTGGAATCTTGTTGGCATTTGTTTTCTTTGGGAAAGGCATGGCCAAACAATCCGCTTCAGGTGCAACGGTCATCCACTTCTTTGGTGGTATCCATGAAATCTACTTCCCGTATATCCTGATGAAGCCTGCGCTAATACTGGCAGCAATCGGTGGGGGAGCAGCTGGTGTATTCACACTTCTATTGTTTAACGGAGGACTGGTTGCAGCACCATCGCCTGGTAGTATTTTTGCAGTCGCTGCAATGGCGCCAAGAGGCGGGTTCCTAGCTGTCATGGCTGGTGTGCTTGTAGCTGCTACTGTTTCCTTCTTGATTGCATCTGTCATTTTAAAAGGTTCTAAAGCAACTGACGATGACTTGGCAAAAGCAACAGAAAAGACTTCTGCATTAAAAGGAAAAGAAAGCAGAGCGAGCTCTCTGATTGTAAAAGAAGAGGAAGCCCCTGCTACAGTGGAAGAAAAAGAATTAAACAAAATCATCTTTGCGTGTGATGCAGGAATGGGTTCTAGTGCCATGGGTGCATCCATAATGAAGAATAAAGTGAAAAAAGCAGGATTGTCGATTGATGTGGCAAACTCCTCCATCAGTAACATCCCAATGGACGCTGACATCGTCATTACTCATAAGGATCTGACAGACCGTGCGAAAGCGAAGCATCCTGATGCGGCTCATATTTCTGTTGAGAACTTCCTGAACAGCCCTAAATATGATGAGCTTATTGAAAAACTGAAATAATTATAAAAAAGAAGGAATAGAGTGATGACTCTCTCCTTCTTTTTTGCATATCGGATTGGGAAAGTGAAAAGTTGCCGTTATTAACTTTTGTCAACAATGAACCTGACGAATCCTTATTTTCCTTTCGTTGAATCAATAAAATAGGTGATTTATGATGAAACTATAAGCATAGTATTTAAATCTTGTCACCATCCAAGGGTAATGGAGTGAGAGCTATGTATGTTACCGCAAGAGAGCGACAGATCCTGGAGATTCTTTTATCAACGGACAAAGAATTGACAGTCGGTGATCTGGCAAACGAAATACATGTAAGTACCCGAACCATCCATCGTGATCTGAAGGAAGTTGAGGGAACCTTAGCACAGTTTCAATTATCATTAATAAAAAAATCAGGTGTGGGTGTCCAGATAATCGGGGAACAAGAAAATATAGAACATTTAAAGCTCTTTCTTTTTAATGTGGATCATAATCAGTACACCGCGGAAGAAAGGCAGACCATCATTTTATGTGCATTGTTGGAATCGGTTGAACCGGTCAAGCTGATTGCGCTGGCAAATGATTTGAATGTCACAATTGCGACGGTAAGTAATGATCTTAATAAAGTGGAGGAGCGGTTGAATCAATTTCCCAATCTGTCACTGATTCGCAAAAGAGGTTATGGGGTGCAGATCGAAGGCGATGAGAATGCCAAACGCAAAGCGATGAGCAAGGTAATCGCTGAGAATGTCGATGAATATGAGCTGCTGAGCCTTATAAAAGAGAGTATCCAAAAGAAAAGCAAGCAGTCATCAGATCCGATATCAGAGCGATTGCTCGGCCTTGTGGAGAAGAAGAATCTGCATATTGTAGAGCGGACTGTGGATGAAATGAACAAGGAGCTTCCTTATTCCATCGCGGACAGTGCATATATGGGGCTTGTTGTCCACCTGGCATTGGCGATGGAGCGGATCATGCGCGGGGAGAATATCACAATCGATCAGAGCTACCTTTCCGAACTCGAAGGGACGCCTGAATACATGATTGCCAAAAAAATCATTGAGAAGCTGGAAAAAGTATATCAAACAGAAATTCCGGTTGCGGAAATTGGCTACATCACCATGCATTTAAGAGGAGCAAAGTTAAGGCAGGACAAGGAATATTTTGCAGAAGAAGCTGGAATGCAGGATGCGTTAAAAGCTAAGCATCTCATCCGGTATGTAGAAAAAAGGATTCACCAGAATCTATCAGACAACCCTTCTTTATTGCAAGGACTTGTTGCCCACCTTGGCCCGGCATTATTCCGCATCAAGCAAAACATGGGTATAACGAATCCGCTCCTAGCAAGGATCAAGACAGAATATGCAGAGTTGTTTTTGATTATAAAAGAAGGGGTCGAGGTGACATTTCCTGATCTTTCTGTTCCGGATGAAGAGGTGGGTTTTCTAGTCATGCACTTTGGATCTGTCCTGTTGAACATCCACCAAGGCAGTCCTCTTCACGCTCTTGTCGTTTGTTCCACAGGCATCGGAACCTCAAAAATGCTGGCGACAAGGCTGCAAAAAGAAATTCCAGAGATAAAGGTGTGTCAGAATGTATCCCTGTTTGAGTTAAATCAGTTGAATCACGAAAACTATGACTTAATCATTTCGACGATAAGGTTGCCTGATTTCAACAGGGAATATTTCATCGTCAATCCGATTCTAACCGAAGAAGAAGTAGACAAAATCAAACAGTTTATTTATAAGCAGCATAAAAGTAAGTTAATAGAAATAAAGGGGAATCAAGGACTAGAAGCTGCCTCTTATTATTCAGAACTTCCTAAAGAAGCAGTGGCGGAAAATCTGGAAAAAATCTCCCTTTATTCAAAAACAGTTTCCACCTTGTTGAAGGGCTTTATTTTTAAAAAGGGGGAAGATGGTGATTCCATTCGGAGTGCACTGCAGAATCTGTGCATGGAATTGCGACATATGGAGCAGCTTTCGAATGCGCAACAGGTTCTCCAAGACCTTTTTGCGAGGGAAAAGCTTGGCGGACTTGGGATACCGGGTACAAAGCTTGCATTGTTCCACGCGAAAAGCGAGGCTGTTAAACAACCATCTTTCTCTATTTTCAAGCTGAACCATCCAAGTCCTACTACAGGTATGGATCAACTGCCAATGGAAGTAGAATCGGTCTTGCTCCTTCTTGCTCCTTCTGAGGTGGAAAAGGAGAGTTTGGAAGTATTGAGTCATATCAGTGCTTCCATTATAGAGGATGAACGAAGCGTAGCTAGATTTGAATCAGGGGACGAGATTGCGATCGGGAAGCATCTCGCCGCAACACTGAATCACTATTTTAACGAAAAATTATCAGAATTAAGGAGTGTTTGAATCATGACTTTACCAATCTTAGCAAAAGAAAACATTTTATTGAATACATCTGTGGGAACAAAAGAGGAAGCCATCAAGAAGACAGGACAATTGCTAGTGGACCGCGGTTATGTAGAAGCGGCCTATATAGAAAAAATGTTAGAGCGTGAGGAATTGACATCCACATACATGGGTAACTTCGTCGCGATCCCGCACGGTACGGAGGATGCCAAGAAAGCGGTGAAAGAATCCGGCATCGCTATCCTGCAAGTTCCAGATGGTGTGGAATTTGGTGCAGGCAATGAAGTGAAATTATTGATTGGTATTGCAGGGAAAGGCGATGAACACTTGGAAATCCTTTCGCAAATTGCGATTGTCTGCTCTGAAGAAGAAAATGTTCAGCAGATTGTGAAGGCAACATCTGCTGAAGAGATCCTTGAGCTGTTTGAAGGAGTCCAATAACATGAAGGCACTACATTATGGTGCCGGCAATATCGGCAGGGGTTTTATCGGAGCATTGCTTTACCAGGCAGGCTATGCCACAACTTTCGTGGATGTAAACAGTGAGATAGTGGATTTGATCAATGAGAAAAAAGAGTATCGAGTGATACTAGCTGATAAGACAAAGGATGAGTTGATTGTACGTAATGTGTCAGCCATCAACAGCATGGAAAAACCTGAGGAATTAAAAGCGGCAATTATGGAGGCGGATATTATTACTACCGCAGTCGGTCCATCCATCCTGCCGATCATTGCGAAGTCACTTGTTAGTGGATTGCGTAAACGTGTGGAAATCAACAAAGCGCCGTTGAACATCATAGCATGTGAAAACCTTATTGGCGGAAGCTCCTTGTTGAAACAGCATGTATATGAAGGTCTTGCTCCGGAAGAAGTCGTGTTATTCGATGAACTGTTCGCCTTCCCAGATGCTGCGGTCGACCGGATTGTACCAAATCAAACAAAAGCTGACAAGTTGATGGTCACAGTAGAACCATACTATGAGTGGGTAGTGGATGAGTCTGCACTTGTCGGAGAAACTCCAGCTATTGAAGGGGTCACCTTTGTTCCTGATTTGACACCATATATTGAACGCAAGCTGTTCACGGTGAATACAGGTCATGCCACCGTTGCCTATTTAGGGAATCAGAAGGGCTACAAAACGATAGACGAATCCTTGACAGATGAAAAGGTCCGCGAAATAGCCGAGTCCGCATTAAAGGAAACGGGAATGGTCCTTGTCGGAAAATATGGCTTCGATAAAAAAGAACATGAGGCATATATCTCCAAGATCCTCTCCAGGTTTGAAAACACCTATATTACGGATGATGTCACAAGGGTAGGGCGAGCTCCATTAAGAAAGCTTGGCGGGAACGACCGCCTAATCGGACCGGCAAAACAATACCTGGAACTATTCGGTCACCCACCAACAAACCTGATAAAAGCAATCGCAGCAGCAATCACCTACGACATCCCAGAAGATGAAGAAGCACAGACAATCCAACAACTAATCCGTCAAAAAGGCCTGCAACAAGCCATCACAGAAATAACCGGACTTGAAATGGGTAATCCTATAGCGGAGGAGATTGTGAATGAAGTAGGGGTCTGACCCGCTGTGCGTTAATGCGTTAAAGTAAGAGCCTCTTTTTTAGAAAGGGGCTCTTTTTATGTTTGGTGGAGTGCTAGTAGGGAAGGGGCTGCTTACTTAGTAGGGTGGGGGTGGGGTGGAGTTAGGTTGGGGGAGATTTTGGTTGCTGGTCGGGGGTGTCGGGTTGTGACGAATGTTGTCGTTTGGCATGTATTGGGGGGAGCTTGGAAAGTATTTGGGCTTGAACGGACAGTAAATTTGATTTTTGGAAAGTATTTGGCCGCGAACGGAAAGTAAATGCCTCCGTTTGGAAAGTAAACTCAGAAATTACCCCTACCTGTACGGGTATCCAAAGTGCGGGATGCCCCAAGTCACCCCTCAAGACAGTCAATCCACCAATTTTTCCACAAATAACTGCATCCACAGGCAGGATTCAATCGAACATTTGTTTAATTCTATCAATATCGAGGGGCAAATCAACCAAAAAATCCTTCGCCAATTAATATTCAAACCCAAGGAGGAAGATACATGGCAGTCAACACACTTATGACATGGACATTCATGTCGGAAACGGCGATCACTAAAGATATAGAGGATATTTTGATTGAGGGAGAAACAGCAGAGATAGCCTATAAGACCATTCGGGATGTGGCGGTTGTCACGAATAAGCGAATTATCATTGCAGATCGTCAGGGCCTTACTGGCAAAAAGGTAGAGATGTATACGATCCCCTTCAAGTCAATTGTAATGTTCTCTTCGGAAAATGGCGGCATGCTTGATGCCAATGCGGAATTGGAGCTGTGGACAAAGGCGGGTACCTTTAAATTGAACATCAACAAGAAAGTGGATATCCGCAAGCTCGATCGTTTGATAGCCCAACAAATTTTATAATCCGTTTTCCCCTATTCAATAACAACATGAACATGCACCTCCCCACCCTATCCTTGCATAGGCTATTAGGCAGAAGTCTAGTTAGGGGAGGTTTTTTTATGTATTCACATCAGAATTTCGGGCAGAATCCATATGCTTATAGGCAAACGCCAGCAGATGAGCGGTTGATTTATGTCTATCCACGCCCACGGCCATATTATCCTTATCATTATCCATATTACCCAGCTCCGGCCCCATATATTTATCCATACTATTATCCACGCCCACGTCCATATCCATATTATCGAACCGATGAAAACGAGATGAGGGCCAGTTGGCGGGAGTGGGAGGACCTTGGTTCGCCATTGCTTGGGATGAAAGGTGCACCGGCTGTTTCTTCTTGGTCTGCCAATCGTCTGGACACCTTTGTTCGCGGGGAAGACAACCGGATGTGGCAAAAGTTTTGGAATGGCAGGCGCTGGAGTCGTTGGAATGATCTTGGGGCGCCGCGGGGCGGTCTGAGAAGTTCACCGGCTGCTGTATCATGGGGACCTAATCGGATCGATACGTTCGCACGCGGTGCAAATGACGGCCTGTGGCATAAATGGTGGGATGGGCAGCGTTGGAGCCAGTGGGAGGACCTGGGTTCCCCGCGCGGAGGATTTAAAGGGTCTCCTGCAGTCGCATCTTGGTCTGCCAACCGTTTAGACTGCTTTGTCCAAGGGATGGACAATAATTTGTGGCACAAATGGTGGGACGGAGCCCGTTGGAGTCAATGGGAGAATCTTGGATCCCCGCGTGGAGGGCTTACCGGTGGGCCGGGAGCTGTATCATGGGGGCCTAATAGAATTGACTGTTTCGTTCGCGGCATGAACGAGCGCATGTGGCATAAATGGTGGGACGGAAATAGCTGGAGTCGCTGGGAAGACCTTGGCACACCAAGAGGTGGATTTGAAGGAGCGCCTGCCGCAGCTTCGTGGGGACTGAACCGGATTGATGTTTTTGTAAAAGGGGACGACAACCGTTTGTGGCAAAAATATTGGAATGGTCAACGCTGGAGTCAATGGGGCAACCTCGGTGCACCGAGAGGCGGCGTGCAATCACATCCAGCTGCTGTGTCATGGGGACCTAACCGAGTGGATACGTTTGTAAGAGGAAACAACAAGAAAATGTGGCACAAATGGTATGGATAAGTCAGAATATTATTGAAATTAGATTATGCTAAGTATAAACTGGTAATACCAAACATAAATTTGGTATTACCAGTTTTTTATTTTTTGAAAACCTATTAAGTGAGGTCCTACCCTATGAAAGCATCCGACAAAGTAGAAAAACAATTTATCCGAAAAGTACTTCAAGGTGACTATCCTCCAAGTACTCAGATTCCTTCAGAGCGGGAACTTGCTGCAGAGTTTGAAGTGGGGCGGCCGGTTGTACGGGAAGTTCTTCAAAGGCTGGAACGTGATGGTTGGCTGACTATCCGCCAAAATCAGCGCGCCACAGTGAACGATTATTGGAAGGAAGGAAACCTCATGACGATTGTTCATATTTTGAACGAAGAGGACACGATCCCACAGGAGTTCATCATCCACCTACTGGAGCTTCGAAAAGACCTTTCCCCATCCTATGTGAAAGGGGCGGTGTCCCATAGACCGTTAGAAGTTATTTCTCTATTAAAAGAAAGCGAGCTGGTGGCGGATGAACCGCAAGCTTTCGCTGAATATGATTGGGCTCTTCAGCGTGGTCTGGCTGCAGCTGCGCCGAACCCTATCTACCTTTTGATCCTGAACAGCTTTCAGCACCTTTATATTAAAATGGCAACCTACTATTTCACAGACTCCGCATACCGGATTGCCTCCAGGAGCTATTACGGGAAGTTGATGGGAGCAGCACTGGAACAAGACGGTGCAAAAGCCGAAAAGCTTGTGAAAGAGATGATGGAGCAAAGTATCCAGATGTGGCAGGAGCAAACAGAAGTAAAATAAAGTAAAAAAGGGGAGTAGTCAGATGAAAGGGTATTACAGAGAATTCTTTTTGTTTCCGGACATAAGTGTGGTGGTGGTGTTGATTCTTACGAGTATTGGCATGTTGATCTGGAATGGGTTAACATGGGGAGCCTTTGGGATGTTTGCTTTAGGGATGCTGGTTTTCATGTTCAGTGAATACCTCACCCACCGTTTTGTTTTCCATCTGAAACCACCAAAAAGTCCATTTTTATTAAAAATGTTAAAACGACTGCATTATGATCACCATACACACCCAAATGAATTGCATTTATTATTTTTGCCACTCTGGTACAGTTTGCCGAATCTATCGGTGCTGGCTTTGATTTTTTATTTGATTGCAGGTAGCTGGTGGCTCACGCTTGCGTTTGCGGGCGGATTGATGACGATGCTATTTCTCTATGAATGGAAGCATTATGTTGCGCACCGTCCGATCAAGCCGCGTACCAGGTTTGGAAAATGGGTCAAGAAAACCCATATTCTTCACCATTTTAAGAATGAAAACTTTTGGTATGGAGTGTCCACACCTTTTGTGGATGTATTGTTTGGAACGCTGAAAAATGAGAAAGATGTGGAAACGAGCAAGACAGCGAAGGATTTGGAAAATAGGGTATGATTGTAAGCCCGGGAGGCCGTGATGGCTTTCCGGGTATTTTTTAAGCGATTGGGGGAGATGGAGATGCTTGGTCGATCTGGTGTTCCTAGTAGGGTGCAATGGCGATTGGCACGAACTACAAGCGTTTCGGCACGAACTCCGAGCGTTTCCGCACGAACTCCGAGCGTTTCGGCACGAACTCCGAGCGTTTCCGCACGAACTCCGAGCGTTTCCGCACGAACTCCAAGCGTTTCGGCACCAACTCTCCCAAAATTTTAGATTTCCTGCCATAAAAAGTGAACACTACCCATTTTTCCACCATGCAAAACAAGGAAACCGTAGCATCGCCAACCTATCTATAGAAATCCTCCCCCTGCCATAGGTGAATGGCTTAAAAAGTATCATATCCCCCAATACACAGGAATACCGGTCCTTGGCGCTTTTTCCAATCTATTAGTATTGTGGTTTAATTAATAGGCATTGTAGGGAATAGATTTAAAGAATTTAAGATGAGGGATGTTGATGCTTTATGGACAGGTCGGTTTTTAAGATTTCGGTAGGTATTGCTATTGTATTTGTTTTGATTGGTGTGTTGATTCCAGAGCAGTTAGGTAGTGCGATGGAAGTTGCCCAGAGTTTTGTTTTAGAAACGTTTGGTTGGTTTTATCAGTTAGTAGCCACTTTTTTCCTCTTGTTTGCCGCTTATATGATCTTCAGTAAATATGGAAAAATCAAACTTGGAAAAAAAGATGATAAGCCTGAATACAGTCGCCCGACATGGTTTGCGATGCTATTTTCTGCTGGTATGGGTATCGGGTTGCTTTTTTATGGAGTATCGGAACCGATTTCTCATTTTGCCACACCGCCTCTTGGTGAGGGGAGCACGGAGCAGTCTGCCATTTTGGGGTTAAGATATACTTGGCTGCATTGGGGACTTCATGCATGGGCCATTTATGCAATAGTTGCGATGGCGCTTGCTTATCAAAAGTTTAAGCATAATGCACCTGGATTGATGAGTGCTACATTGCGTCCTGTACTTGGTGAAAAGGTGAAAGGCCCGATTGGAAAAACGATTGATGTCGTTGCGGTATTTGCCACATTGTTCGGGGTTGCAGCATCCCTTGGGTTGGGGGCGCAACAGATTAATGCTGGATTGGAATACTTAGTTGGCATTCCGAATAATTTTACGGTACAGTTTGTCATCATGGCTGTCATCACCGTACTTTTCATCATTTCAGCAACTACAGGAATATCAAAGGGGATAAAATATTTAAGTAATATCAATATGTCAATTGCAGTGGTCCTGTTTTTTGCGATGTTGATTTTAGGGCCTACTCTTTTCCTATTGAATATGTTTACTACTACACTTGGAAGCTATGCGCAAAATGTGTTGTTGATGGGATTGAGATTATCCCCGTTTGATGCGACGGAGGCTGGATGGACACAAGGTTGGACGGTCTTTTATTGGGCATGGTGGATTTCTTGGACACCGTTTGTCGGGATGTTCATTGCCCGTGTTTCAAAAGGCCGTACCATCAGGGAGTTCACGATTGCCGTCCTGCTTGTGCCGAGTCTTGTCTGTGCAATGTGGTTTACAGTGTTTGGCGGGACAGGTATCTATCTGGAGTTTGTACAAGGATTGAATGTATCTGACCAGAGCCTTGAAACGGCATTATTCTATGTGTACCAACAGTTGCCATTCGGGGCATTGTTATCCGTCTTGACGGTTGGACTTATCACGACCTTTTTCGTTACTTCTGCTGATTCTGCGACATTTGTGCTTGGCATGCAGACAACGGGTGGTAAATTGAATCCCCCGAATAAGATCAAGATTATCTGGGGTCTCATTTTGGTGGCGGCTACATTGGTGTTGATGGTGTCAGGCGGTCTGGCTGGACTGCAGACGGCTATCATTGTTAGTGCCCTGCCCCTCACCTTTATTGTCCTTGTGATGTGCTATGGACTTGTCAAAGATTTAGACAAAGAGTGGAAAGCAGAGAAAAATAATTCAAAGCCAGTAAAAAAAGCAAGCTGATAGGAAGGTCTGCCCGAAGTTTTGGGGCAGACCTATTATTTTTTTGTGATGCAGTTAACACCCACGCTCCCTGCCGCGCTAAAGGAATCAGAATCACCTACAATAACATTTTCAAACTCACCTGAACCTAAAATCAAATGTAAATCTTTTTATAATATTCTGAAAATGCCAGTGTTTTCATACCTTGTTGAAAATTTGTCCAAAATATGAAAACGTTTTTATGGTAAATAGAAAGTTTTTTCTGTATAATTTAGGTGTGAAAGTAATAGGTAAGGGTATAGGAGTTGTAAATGGGACTGCACCGGTGAAATCCAGCTAGTAGACAATACAACGATTAACCTGAGCCTTTATATACGAATCTAGAGGCATTTTTAAAAACGTCACAGCCTAAGATGGGGGCATGTAGGAATGAGTAAGGTCGAAGTTGAACAAATATGGGAGCGCTTTTATGGCCCGAATATGGGTTATGTGTATGACATGTATGAAAAGTATCAACAAGATCCGGAATCAGTAGACGGATCTATTCGTGCGCTATTTGAGGAACTGGGTCCACCGCCTGGAATGGATTCCATTTCCAATTCGGATGAAAGAGCGGCAAGCGGAGGGGGCAGTACGCAAGCAGTGCCTCAAACGGCGATCAAAAAAGTCATCGCTGCAAATAAGCTATTGCGCAATATCCGCGAGCTCGGGCACCTGGCTGCAAACATCAATCCTATGCACAAGGAGCCACTTGATGATGTCGGTTTCCTTGATGTTGAGACATATGGATTGAGCAAACAGGACCTTGTACAAATCCCGGTTGACCTGGTGTGGGAAGCTGCGCCTGAGGCGATTTCCAATGCATGGGAAGCTTATGAGCACCTTAAACGTATTTATACAGGGACGATTGCTTACGAATTTGGTCATATTCATGATGAGGACGAGCAGACGTGGTTGAATTCTTATATTGAGAATACAAGAATTGAGCGTCCGTTCACTAAAGAACAACGAGTGGAACTGCTTGAAAGATTGATTGCTGTAGACGGCTTTGAAAAGTTTTTACATAAAACATTCGTAGGCCAGAAACGATTCTCGATCGAAGGGTTGGACATGCTTGTACCGATGTTCGACAAGCTGATTCAGTCCGGCTGTGAGGATGGAACAAAGAATATCAGCATCGGGATGGCACACCGTGGCCGTCTGAACGTACTTGCACATGTACTTGGAAAACCGTACGAGCTGATTTTCTCTGAATTCCATCATTCTCCGAATAAGGAGCTGGTACCTTCTGAAGGTTCCCGCGGCATCAATTTTGGATGGTCTGGGGATGTAAAATATCACATGGGTGCAGACCGCAAAGTGACGGGGGAGAAGGAACAGGTAGTACGCATCAACCTTGCGCACAACCCGAGTCATCTTGAGTTTGTAAATCCTGTGGTCCAAGGGGTGGCGAGAGCTTCCCAGGAAGACCGTTCTGAAAAAGGATATCCAAAGCAGAATAAGCAGTCTTCCTTCAGCGTCCTTGTTCATGGGGATGCGGCCTTCCCTGGTGAAGGTGTGGTAGCGGAAACATTGAACCTGACAAAGCTGAAAGGTTACGCTACAGGCGGTACGATCCATATCATCGCAAACAACTTGCTTGGATTTACAACAAACTTTGGGGATTCCCGTTCCACTAAATATGCGAGTGACCTAGCAAAAGGATACGAAATCCCGGTTCTTCACGTGAACGCGGATGATCCGGAAAGCTGTCTGGCTGTCATGGTATTTGCATATGAATACCGCAAGAAGTTCGAGAAAGATATTGTGATTGATCTCATCGGCTACCGTCGTTTCGGGCACAATGAAATGGATGATGCCAATGTGACGCAACCACTTTTATATGAAAAAATAAACAACCACCCGGTTATCGCTGAAAAGTACGGAAAAGAGCTGGTTAACAGAGGCATCCTTTCTGATGAAGAAGTGACGGGTAAAAAGACTGAATTCATGCAAAAGCTGCAAAGTATTTTTGATGAACTTCGCAATCAGGACGAAGGCAATGTGAAAATTAAACAGGTGCCAAAGCCAATCAGTGATCAAGTTCCTGAACTTGAAACAGCTGTGCCGGTAGACTTATTGAAATCCATCAACAGCAACCTGGTGAAGTTCTCGGAGAAATTCACTGTTTATCCGAAGCTTGGCCGTATTTTGAAAAAACGTGAGAGCCTTCTTTCCAAAGACAACAAAGTGGATTGGTCCTTAGGGGAGACCCTTGCTTTTGCGACAATACTTGCTGATGGCACGCCAATCCGCCTGACAGGGCAAGACAGTGAGCGCGGGACGTTCTCACACCGTCATCTTGTTTTACATGATAATAAAACAGGAGAGCGCTTTATTCCGTTGCATGAGCTACCGGAAGCAAAAGCTTCTCTATCTTTGTATAACAGTCCGCTTTCTGAAACGGCAGTTCTTGGTTTTGATTACGGATACAGCGTCCAATCACCAGAATCCTTAGTGATCTGGGAAGCGCAGTTTGGTGATTTTGTGAATGTGGCGCAAGTGATCATCGACCAATTCATTGCATCCGGACGAGCGAAATGGGGCCAAAAATCCAGTCTGGTAATGCTTTTACCGCACGGTTATGAAGGGCAAGGTCCAGAGCACTCCAGTGGTCGTGTGGAGCGTTTCTTGAACTCTGCTGCGGAAAATAACTGGATTGTTGCGAATGTGACAAGTGCGGCGCAGTATTTCCACCTTCTAAGAAGACAGGCAAAACTGACAACTAAAGAGGATGCAAGACCCCTTATCGTCATGACGCCGAAGAGCTTATTGCGTAACTCGATGACTGTTTCTGAGGTATCTGAGTTGACCGATGGCAAGTTCAATCTTCTAGTGGAAGAAAAACGTACAGGGCAAAATAAGGACCAAGTGAAACGCCTTGCTTTATGTACAGGTAAAGTGGCGATTGACCTTGCTGCAAAAATTGATGAAATGGGCAGTGACGAGGTGGAATCCCTTCATATCGCACGTGTCGAGCAGCTATATCCATTCCCTCATAAGGAAGTGGAAGAGCTTGCCGCTCAATTCCCTAACCTGGAAGAAATCGTTTGGGTCCAGGAAGAGCCGAAAAACATGGGAGCATGGCCGGTTGTTAAAGCTAATCTTCATGAAATAGCGACAGACGGCATCTCTGTGGACTATATTGGACGTCCGAAACGCTCCAGTCCTGCAACAGGAGAGCCGCATATTCATAAACAAGAACAAGCATGGATCGTGGAAGATACAGTGAATGTAGACAAAGGGCATGGAGGGGAAAACAAATGATCGAAATTAAAGTGCCAGAACTAGCAGAATCAATCACAGAAGGTACGATAGCAGAGTGGACAGTGAAAACGGGTGACGCGATTGAAAAAGGAGAGACCATCGCAGAGCTTGAAACAGATAAGGTAAACGTAGAAATTAAAAGTGACTTCAGCGGAGTGATCCAGGAGCTTTTGGCAGAACCGGGTGACAATGTTGTTGTTGGTCAGGTTATTGCAAAGCTTGGTGAGGAAGGGGCAAATGCAGCATCTGAAGCGGCTCCAAAAGAAGAAGCACCAAAAGCAGAGGAGGCGCCTAAAGCTGAACCTGCTAAGGAAACGGCACCAACTGAAGCGCCAGCCGCAGAGGAGAAGAAAGCAAGCAAATCAAGAACGGTAGCTTCTCCGGCAGCACGCAAAAAAGCAAGAGAGCTTGGCATCGATCTTGATGAAGTTTCCTTCCGTGACCCAATGGGCCGCGTTCGCGTGGAAGATGTGGAAGCACACAGCCTATCTAAAAATACACCTAAAGCAGCTGAAAAACCTGCTGCAACGCCATCCAAGCCTGCAGCAGCCGCTCCTGCCCAGGAAGACGGACGTGTAGAACGCATCAAAATGAGCAGAAGACGTCAAACGATTGCGAAGCGTCTAGTTGAAGCACAACACACAGCAGCGATGCTTACAACGTTCAACGAAGTGGACATGACGGCCGTGATGGACGTACGTAACCGCCGTAAAGATGCCTTCCTTAAAAAGAATGGCGTGAAACTTGGATTTATGTCCTTCTTTACAAAGGCTGTAATCGGAGCGCTTAAATCTTTCCCATTACTAAATGCGGAAATCCAAGGCGATGAAATCCTTTTAAAGAAGTTTTATGACATCGGAGTAGCGGTATCAACGGATGAAGGCCTAGTAGTGCCGGTTGTCCGCGATGCAGACAAGCTAAGCTTTGCCGGTATCGAGAAAGAAATCGGTGATCTTGGTAAAAAAGCCCGCGACAATTCATTAGGACTTAAAGACCTTCAAGGTGGGACATTCACGATTACAAATGGTGGGATCTTCGGTTCTCTTTATTCCACTCCAATCTTGAACACACCACAGGTTGGTATCCTTGGAATGCACACGATTCAACGTCGTCCGGTAGTTGTGGACTCTAACGATACAGTAGAAGTAAGACCGATGATGTACATCGCACTTTCCTATGACCACCGTATTGTCGATGGAAAAGATGCAGTACAATTCTTAGTAAGAGTGAAGCAATTGCTTGAAGACCCAGAAGACTTGTTACTAGAAGGTTGATTGAATTGGAGGACTTATCATGATGATAGGTCCTCTTTTTATGTGCATTCCTAAAAATGGAAAGTGTTTTTACAAAGAATATTGTCGGAATACTAGCAATTCTGAGAAAATATGCAGTATAATCTGTTTATAAAGAGACAGAGTATTTAAGTCACACGAGGGGGAAACAAAATGAAAAAATACCTATCACTCCTTTTCATAGGATTATTGGTTGTGGTAATGGCAGCATGTTCAGCAGATGACAAGGAAACGACGGAAGCAAATGAAGAAGGTTTTGCAGAAGAAAAGGATGCTGGTGAAGAAGAAGAGAGTTTAATCCCAGTTGGCGAAACAGCTGAAACAGAGGGCGGAAGTTTTACATACCATGCCAGGAACAGCAGGCTGAAGCCGATTGAAACAGATTCCTTCTCCATCAATGTGGACAAAGTATCCGTCATGAGCGGGAAGCTTGCAGGTGGATTTAAGGATTACTTAGGACAGGATGAAATTGAATATATTCAATTCGATATCGAAGTGGAGAACAAAACATCTGACGCATTGAATTTCGAAGCGTATCAAGCAAGCATTGTAACCAATACAGGTGAAGAAATCGATGCACCAGACTCCCGCTTGACGACCAAGAGTGAAGATACCGGTGAACTTAATGAAAAATTCACTGGCGGGGAGAAGAAACAAGGGGCTATCTTTTTCTTATTAGAAGAGACGAAAGCGGAAGATGTGGAATGGGTGCAAATCAATATGAAAGCACCTGTAGATGAGAACGACGAGAAGGTCGGGGAAGATATCAATATCAAGGTTAAGCTATAATTTCTAAGTTTGAAAAAAGGACAGGGGTGACTCTCTGTCTTTTTTTGCCGAATAGGCAGGATAGATGTTCACTCTAAGAAGGAGGTTTTTATTGTGATTAAAACTGCACTGCTAAGCAAATGGCATGTTCATGCACAAGAATATGCAGAAGAAGCGATCCAGAACGAACATATTACTCTCACACACGTGTGGGATGAGCAAAAGGAGAGAGGGAAAGCCTGGGCAGAGGAGCTCGGTCTCACCTTTGAAGAAGAGATTGACAATATATTTAGCAACCCTGAAATCGATGCGGTAATTGTCGCTTCTCCGACAAGCATGCATAAAGAGATCATCAATAAAGCTGCCCGGAACGGCAAGCATATCTTCACAGAAAAGGTGCTTGCAGAAACTGAAGCAGATGCCGCAGCCATTCTCCAAGAGGTAGAGAAGCATGGGGTTAAACTGATGATATCTTTGCCTCGTTTATCAGCTGACTATTACCTATACGCGCAACAAGTTGTCGACAAAGGATTATTGGGAAGGCTTACTACCATTCGATGCCGTCTTTCACATAATGGATCTGTTCCGACAAAACAGCACCCTGATGGTTGGCTGCCAAAGCACTTTTATGATAAAGAACTATGTGGAGGCGGTGCATTCATTGATCTTGGAGCACATCCCATCTACCTTACAAACCGTCTTGGCGGAAAAGCAAAATCTGTAACTGCACGCTTCAACCAGACATATGGGCATGAGGTAGATGATAACGCAGTTGTAATTGTCGAGTATCAATCAGGTGCGCTTGGCATCTTGGAAACCGGATTTGTCTCTACCGGTAGCCCATTTCAATTAGAAGTATATGGGACGGAGGGAACTTTGATGATAGAAGATGGTGCCATTCGAATCAAAAGTATAAACCTTGAAAATGGCTGGCATTCCCCATCTGCAGCCGAACTCCCTACGAATGCACCATCTGCAATGTCGCAATGGGTCTTAGAAATCAAAACAGGCGAAAAAGCGGATATAACACACCACGACGCATACCTGCTCACCTTGATTAATGATGTTGCCCGTCGTTCCAATGAAGAGGGACGGAGGATCGAGATATAAATATACATAAAATTGAAAGGTTGGACACAATTGAAACATGTAGAAATTAAAGTCATCCCATTCGAAGCCAAATATGCCGAACAAACAGTCATTATGTGGCGTGATAGTAAATACGAGGCTATCGGTCAAAGAGAATTGCATAGCTTTGAAAGCCATGTCAATTTTCTCAATCATATCCTATCCAAGGACTTTACCGTTGAACTGGCGACTGTTGGTGAAAAAGTGGTCGGGATGATTGCGTATAATAGGTCACAAATAGATCAGTTATATATTCATAACGGATATCAAAATGCTGGTATAGGTAGAAAGTTACTTGAGAGAGCTAAAGTTCAATCAAATGGAGCTTTGACGTTATTCACTTTTGAGGTGAATGAAAATGCCCAACGATTTTATGAGAAGCATGGTTTCGTCATTATTGGCAGAGGAAGTGATAATGAAGAAAATCTTCCGGATATTCAATATGAATGGAAGGAAATTGATTGATTTTTTTGGACGAAAAACGGCCAGATTAATTTCTGGCCGCTTAGACTGTTGACAAACTAGAATTAGTTCAGTTATCAGTTGGAACACGGTTGATCTCCGTTGCAGGAGCCTCGCTTTCCAGCGGGCGGTCCGTAAGCCTCCTCACTCCGCCTGAGGCCACCGAAAAAGTACAATATTTTAGTTATCTGTTTCATACCGCTGTTGATTTCCGCAACCGGCTTCGCTTTCCGCGGGGCGACCTTGAGCCTCCTCACTTCGTTGCGGGGTCTCAAGATTGTCGCTATCCTCCCGCAGGAGTCTACGCCTATTGCTCCAATCAACAGCTAGGATTCTAAAAAGATTATTAATTGAATTTTCAGTGGCCATGTATACGGCATGGGGGCTTGCATGTCTCTTTTGCCCTCTTAAGGCTACATACTTTCACTGAGAAGATGAAATAGTATACAAATGAAAAACGGCCAGATTAATTTCTGGCCGCTTTCGTTTTAGGTTATTTTTTTTCTTCTTCCTCTTCCATATTGAACCAAAGGGGGTCCATTTCATCGACATCGCCGTTATAGTTGATGAGGATTTCTTCACCTGCTTTGATGTCCTTATAGGCAAAAAAGTCAAAGACATGCTCATCAAAGTTGATTTCATATCTGGCATTGGGTTCATAGGAATGGTTGAAAAGCATGCCATAGCCGAGCAAGATTGCCGTATGATTGATGCCGTATTCGAACGCATAGTCCGCTAATAATGTTTTTTCGATGTGTTCGTGCTGTTCATTCGGATAGGATATTACTGGTGCGGAATGAAATTGTGCTCCAGCTTTTATATCCTCAGTTGCAAATACGCCTCTATTGAATTCTCCGTCACTGACTGGAGAGCTTTTTACTTCGATCATGGTCATCACCTTCACGTTTCCGAAAAATTTCCTGACCTATTAAGGGTGCCACTTTCTGTAACGGATTGCAACTGGTTAGTTTAAACAATTGAAAAAAGCACTCTCATTTATGAATGATGAGAGTGCTTCAGCTTGTAGACAAACTATAAATAAGTTAAGTTATCTGTTGGAACAGTTGATCTTCGTTGCAGGAGCTACGCTTTCCAGCGGGCGGTCCGTAAGCCTCCTCGGCTTCGCCTACGGGGTCTTACATGTCCCTTCCTCCCGCGGGAGTCTACGCTCCTTCCACTGCGATCAACTAGGAAATTTCATTATTTTAACCTTCGTCTACACACTGAAAGCACTCTCATTTATGAATGATGAGAGTGCTTCTGTTATATTCCGATAAAGAAGTATTGCTTTTTAGAGCGGTCAAATTGCGTAACTTGTTTTGTATAGTCAGTCCAGAATGCCTTTTGCATCCTATGGTCGGTATCACTTTTTATTTTCTGCTCAATCTCCAGCATAAGATCTCGAGCGGTTTCCACAGGTATGTGGAAATGCTTGGCTGCCTGTACATATGGATGATTCGCCACAAGTAAATCAAAATATTGATCAGGGGTTTCAGACTGATCTATATACGCACATTCCACGTCCTGAACAATATTGTAGAAAAGCTGTTGTTCAGGGGGGAGTTTCGCCAGACTGCATTTGGTAAGGTATCTATATAAGCCTTCTTTCATTAAAAACACCTCAATACCTGATTTCTATTATTATATACTTTGAGAAGCGGTGGAAGTTGCTTTTTTACCAACTTGCTTTCTTTACACCTGGTACCTGGCCTTTGTGCGCAAATTCCCTGAATGCAATACGGGACATTTTGAATTTACGAATATAACCTCTTGGTCTGCCAGTCACCTCGCAACGGTTTTTCAAGCGTGTGGGAGAAGAGTCCCGAGGCAATTTGCGGAGTCCTTCAATATCCCCTTTCGCTTTTAGTTCCCTGCGAATCTCTGCATACTGCTCAACAAGTTGCTGACGCTTTCTTTCTTTTGCTACCTTAGATTTTTTAGCCATTTATAGTTCTCTCCTTTTTTATGATAATAGTAATCGTTACGATTTATTAAAACATATTTTGCTTTGGAGTTCAATAAAAAAGTAGGGCAGGCGAAACTTTCTCTTGCTTATCGGGTAGGTAAAGTCAATGAGTCCATAAAATAATTTGTACTCGGCCTATGTCAGAATGGTATAATTAAAAAAGGCTATTTTCATTTAGGGGGACACCCCATTACATATGACTTATCTATTGACGGAGTGATGATTATTTATGCAAATGCGGACGCGTCTTATTAAAAGCATCCCCAACATGTTCACACTGGGGAATTTATTTTGCGGTTTCTTATCGATCGGCTTTGCCGCAAATGGACAATATAGTAATGCTGCGATATTAATACTAATTGGAATGATGCTAGACAGCATGGATGGCCGTCTTGCAAGAATGCTGAATGCAGATGGGGAGCTTGGGAAAGAACTTGACTCTTTGGCTGATGTTGTCACTTTTGGTGTGGCGCCTTCCTTCCTCATTTATTACACTTACTTTTTTCAGTTCGGCATTCTTGGTATGGCCATAGCTGGATTGTTCCCGTTATTTGGTGCATATAGATTGGCACGTTTTAATATCAGTACGACCAAATCTTCCGGAAAATATTTTACCGGAGTCCCGATTACAGCTGCAGGTGGAATCCTGGCACTATTGACTCTTTTCGGAAACTTGATTCCACAGATTGTGACAACGGTCATTTTTACAGCTTTTTGTTTCCTTATGGTCAGCAAAATAAAGATCCCGAGCTTCAAGGATGTTCCTCTTCCTAAATACGGAACGATCGTCACGCTGTTTTTAGGAGCTTCTTTATTTATGATCTACAAGGGGACCTATGCCCAGTACCCTTATTTGATTTATATCGCCATTCCATTGTATATCGCTTATCTCGCATATAAATTTGTAAAAG
Source organism: Sutcliffiella horikoshii DSM 8719 (assembly GCA_001648575.1). Taxonomy (GTDB): domain Bacteria; phylum Bacillota; class Bacilli; order Bacillales; family Bacillaceae_I; genus Sutcliffiella_A; species Sutcliffiella_A horikoshii. The sequence continues at coordinate 53,101 of LQXN01000061.1, forward strand.
TGCGTGGCAAAAATAGGCGTGAGACGGACTGAGAAGGATTTAAAGACTTACCTTTTAATAAGGGTAGGTCTTTTTTTTCGGTATATTTAAGGCGGTCATCATTTTGTATATAGGAGTATGGGTACTATTTAATTATAGAAATCTTCTTGAACTTTACGTTAACGTCAATGGTAAACTGTAACTATCTAAGTATTCAGAAAAGGAATGGCGCAGGATGTATACCATCTCACAACTGGCTAAGGAATTTGATATTTCTACAAGAACTGTCCGCTATTATGAAGAGCTTGGCCTTCTTGAACCATCTCGTTCAGAAGGAAATCAGCGTCTCTTTTCCAAAAGGGAGTATGCTCGCTTGAAGTTGATTTCAAGGGGGAAGCGCTATGGGTTTCAGCTTGATGAAATAAAAGAGATGGTCACCTTGTTTGATAAAGACCGTACCGGATCAAAGCAACTTGAGAGAACCATTGAATATGGTTCACAAAAAATAGCGGAAGTGGAGAAGCGGATCTTGGAATTAACAGAGCTGAAAGAGGAAATGGAGGAGCTTCTCATAGATTTCCAAAAAAGACTTGGAGGGGAAAAGCATGGCAGTGATACGTAATTTCTTCAACGAGGATAAGCATTTGCAACAGGTTCTTAAAAAGCATTTGGAGCCGGATTTTTACGAGTGGGCAGAGAGGGAGCTCACGGAGTTTGGTGAGAGGTGTGCAAATGAAATCGATGAGCGAGCCGTGCACACTGATCGGGAAGGCCAGCCGAAGCTCATAAAATTCAATAAGATGGGAGAGGACATCTCAGAGGTTTGGGTGAACGAGGGCTACAAAAAGACCGTAGAGGAGACTTATAATCGGGGAATTGTTGGCTATGTTCATAAGGAAATTCCAGATCTCGGGCGAAAAGGAAACTACCTTTATTCCTATGCGCAGGGCTATCTGCTTTCCCAATCAGAACCAGGTTTTTACTGTCCTGTGACGTTAACCATGGCAACCGCTTATTTGCTAGAACATTATGCTGACCAGCATGTTAAGGAAAGATTCCTTCCGCATGTCATTTCAACGGGTGAAATAGAGCTCTTCGAGGGAGCGACATTCCTGACAGAGCGACAGGGCGGTTCTGATGTTGGTGCTAATGAGACGAAGGCGATACCTAATTCGGACGGCCGCACTTATCTTTTGACAGGGGAGAAGTATTTTGCCTCCAATGCTGGCCAGTGCGGGGTTGCAATGGTGCTTGCGAGGATGGAAGGGGCGTCCAAGGGGACGAAGGGTCTCAGTTTGTTTGCCGTCCCTTGGAAGAAAGAAGATGGTAGCGGTAAGTTGAATGGCATAGAAATTAGGCGCTTGAAGGATAAACTTGGCGTCCGGGCAGTGCCTTCGGCGGAAGTGTTGTTTGATGATGCCGAGGGCTACCTTGTAGGGGAGCCGTCCAAAGGGATCTATTATATGATGGAAGCGTTGAATCTGTCCCGGGTCTGCAATGCGATTGCGTCGATCGGGATTATGCAAAGGGCTTATTCTGAAGCACGGAATTATGCGATCAGCCGTGTGACATTCGGCGATCAGTTGATTAATTTTCCGATGAATCGTGAATCCTTGGTTGATATGGCTGTAAAGCAAGAAGTGGAAACGAGTGCATGTTTTGAGCTTGTGTCATTGTTTGACCGGGTGATGCGGAAAGCGGAAGAGATTTCAGAAGAAGAAGTTGTCTTGAACCGATTGTTGATTGCCCTTTTGAAAAAAGAAACCGCAGAGCAATCCGTGCACTTTTCTCATGAAGCAATCGAAATCCATGGAGGAAATGGATTTATTGAGGATTTTGTGACGCCGAGGCTACTGCGCGATGCCCAGGTGTTGACTGTTTGGGAAGGAACAGCAAATATCCTTGGGATGGAAGTGCTGAGGTTGATGGGTCGGTTCAAGGTACAGCGTATTTTCATAGATTCTATGAGGAATAGGTTGTCCGCTATGGCATCATTGGACATATCCTTTAAAGAACCGGTTGAAAAGGCTTTGGTGAGTCTGCAGGAGCTTTGTGATTTTACAAGCAGCTGTTGCGCTGACCTTCAGACTGTTTACTCCAAAAAGATTGCCAGTTTGATGGTGAAGATTTTTGAAAGCGTAGTAGCTTTGGAGGGTGCTTATACTGGGGATGCCCGTGAAAAAGCGAAGGCGGAGTTGTTTCTGCAAGTGACATGGATGGAATCTGATCTTTGGTTTGATAAGGAAAATAAGAAACTGAAATACTTCGATTTGATTGTGAACTGGGAAGTGAGCACGGTTGGAGTGGAGTGATGATAAAACAGGCAGCCACTAAAAGGCTGCCTGTTCATTTCCAGCTTTATGCCACATGTTTTTCCGCACTGTCAGAATTTGCTTTGCGTTGTTTCACCACTCGGCTCACAAACCAACCAAGTACGACCAAGGTTAATATGGATCCGAGAATCATGGAAATATTATAGTCCATTCCCAGTCCTTCTGGTGCGTAGAAAATATACGTACAAACGACGCCTGTCATGAAAAGTGCTGGAACGCTTGCGATCCAATGGAATTTCTGTTCTTTTAGAAGGTACATAGCTGCCGTCCAGAGCATCACGGTTGCTACAAGCTGGTTGGTCCAGCCGACATATCTCCAAAGGAATGTATAGTCGATGGTTGCCAGGTAAAGGGCTGGTGCTGCAAGTAACAATGTGACCAACAGGACTTTTACCTTCCCTTCCATGTTAAAGAACTTGGAGAATACTTCTGTCAAAATCATACGAGAGGAACGAAGTGCTGTATCCCCCGTAGTGATCGGCAGGATGATGACTCCTAGAATTGCAAGGATCCCACCGAGCGTTCCCAGTAGAGAAATAGAAATCTCATTGACCACATAGGATGGTCCACCAATTGCAAGCGCCTCTTGGAGTCCGCCTGTTCCGTTGAAGAATGTCATGCCTGCTGCAGCCCATACAAGCGCAATCATACCTTCTGTGACCATTGCCCCGTAGAAGATCTTCCGGCCATGTGATTCCTTTTTCATTGTGCAGGCGACAATCGGACTTTGTGTACAGTGAAAGCCGGAAATCGCCCCGCAAGAGATGGTGACCATCAACAGCGGCCAGATTGGTAGTTCCTGAGGATGCAAGTTTGCGAATGTCAGGTTCGGAATCTGTTTATCTGTGAATAATAATGCAATGGCAATCGATACTGCCATGAAAAGCAGGATTGCGCCAAGCAAAGGATATATTTTACCGATTACTCGATTGACCGGTAATAGAGTAGCCAATAAAAAATACCCGAAAATCAATAGCAATGCCATCATGAAGCTAAGTGGAGTAAGTTGTGCTATCAATTGGGCAGGACCGGCTGTAAAGGCAGCTGCCACTAAAACCATCAGTACAAGGGAAACGACATAAATACATGATTTCACGACATTCCCTAAATATTTTCCTACAATGGCCGGGTACTGTGCCCCGTTGTTACGTAAAGAGAGCATTCCTGAAAAGTAATCATGGACCGCACCTGCAAAAATACAACCGACAACAATCCAGATAAATGCGACCGGGCCATATAATGCACCAAGCACAGCCCCGTAAATGGGTCCCAAACCGGCGATATTCAATAGCTGGATCAGGTTTCCTTTCCACCATGGCATGGGAACGAAATCGAAGTTGTCCCTTTTGGTATACGCAGGAGTAGGATTCTGATCATTAATCACAAAAACTCGTTCAACGAATTTAGAATAAAAGATATAACCTAATACTAGAAATATAAGTGCTCCAAAAAATGTGATCATGCTGTTCTCCTCCTGTTGTGTGAAAATTATAATTTCAAACATTCTATCATGTTTAAGGTGAAAAACAACAGACTTATCAGAAAAATTAAAACTTTTTGTTAAATAAACCGTTTTCATGTCGGATTATTGGTTTTTTTAGGGAGATAAAGCTATTATGTGATATGCTAAAGATTATATTGAAATGAAGAGAAGTGATTTTATGTATTTATCCATAAAAGAGACAGCAGAATACCTTTCCTGTTCGGAAGCGTATGTCAAAACGCTGATTCAACAGAAAAAAATACGTGCATTATTCGATGGTGAGGATTACTTGGTCAACAAAGACCAGTTCACCACACACATAAAACAAATGGAGAAATACAAGGAACTGGTTGAAGAGGTCCGAAATGAACCGATTCCAGAGGATATCGATATTAAAGATGAAGACTGAAGGCACCTGATTTGGTGCTTTTTTACGTACTTCTTGACTAAGAGGTATTAAGTGTTTAAACTTTTAAACATAACAACTCTAGTTAAAACTTGTCTATTGTATTCTATTTGTAAGACAATAGAAATAACTTAATCTGAATCCATGTGTAAGAGGAGGAATCTTATATGACGACGTCTACATCCAATATAAATGAAACAGTGGAAAGGCTTTTGAGCAACCATAAAAATTATTTTGCCAAAGGGGAAACGAAGGATATTGATTTTCGCCTGCAACAGCTTGCAACACTGAAAAAAGCAGTCCAGCAATATGAACAAGAATTGATGGATGCCTTGAAAAAAGATATGGGGAAATCCATTTTTGAAGCGTATGGATCAGAAGTTGGCTATATTTACGATAGCATCGGCTTTTTTTTAAAGAACCTGAAGAATTGGGCTAAAGTCAAAAAGGTGAAAACACCATTAGTTCATGCTGGGTCAAAAAGTCTAATATACTCACAGCCTTACGGGACAGTATTGATTGTCGGACCTTTCAATTATCCGGTTCAGCTGGTGTTAGAACCTCTGATTGGAGCAATTGCTGCAGGAAACTGCGCTGTCATCAAGCCTTCGGAATTCACACCGAATGTCTCTAAGGTGCTAGTGAAAATGATCGGCGAATACTTTGATGAAGAGTACATCAGTATTGTCGAGGGAGCGAAGGAAGAGACTTCCGCTCTGATTCATGCACCGTTTGATTATATCTTTTTTACCGGCAGTGTGGAGGTAGGAAAAATAGTCATGCAGGCTGCAGCCAAACGTCTTGTGCCAGTTACACTTGAGCTTGGCGGTAAGAGTCCTTGTATCGTCCATAAAGATGCCAATGTCGAGGTTGCTGCCCAGCGGATTGCATGGGGTAAATTTATGAATGCAGGGCAAACGTGTGTAGCCCCCGATTACATTCTTGTCCATGAAAGTGTGAGGGAGAAACTGGTCTCAGCTCTAAAAAAGACACTCCAAGACTTTTATGGAGAAGATCCAGAGCAAAGCAATGATTATGGCCGAGTGGTAAACGCGCGTCAGTTTGACCGTCTCGTTTCATTGGTTGATCACGAAAAAGTGGTGACCGGGGGCAATGGGAACCGTGAAACGCTGTATATGGAACCGACTGTTATGGATGGTGTTGCCTGGGAGGACTCCGTTATGCAGGAGGAGATTTTCGGTCCCATTTTGCCTGTGCTGTCGTTCAATGAACTTGAGGATGCGATGAAACAGATCAATGACCGCCCGAAGCCGCTTGCATTATATGTATTTACGGAAAATAAAGAGGTGGAAGAGCTCGTGATTGGAGGCACTTCTTTTGGGGGAGGTTGTGTGAATGATACTGTTACGCACTTAACAAACCCATATCTGCCTTTTGGAGGGGTTGGAACCTCCGGGATCGGTTCCTATCATGGTAAGGACAGCTTTGAGACCTTTTCCCATAAAAAAAGCGTGCTGAAGAAAAGCACCAAATTCAATTTAAGTTTTCTGTATCCTCCATATTCCGAGAAAAGTATCAAGCTGTTGAAGAAGTTCATGAAATAGGAGCCGGCTTGAGTTAGGAAGTTCTTAACATTTCTTTTTATTCGTCTTCTGTGTTAATATTTAGATAGACGAAATATATATAGCGATAAACGGCCTTTGGGGGAATGAATCTTCGTTTGTGGAGATTCATTTTCCTTTTTCAGCTTGTTTGAAAAGAAAGTGGCATGTCGTGTTTATTATAGGAGAGTGTAAGAATGGTACCAATACAGAAAAAAGAAGTGCTATGGACTAAATCTTTCATCATGTTGATGGTGGGTAACCTGTTTGTGTTCATGTCCTTTCAAATGTTAATTCCCACCTTGCCGCCATATATTAAATCATTAGGGGCTTCCGGCCTTGAAATAGGGCTGGTTACTGCTTTGTTTTCCATTGGTGCTGTATTGAGCAGGCCTTTTATTGGTTACATGCTCGAGTATAGGGCGCGTAAGCCCCTTGTGTTGATTGGTGCTTTGGCATTGCTTGCAGTGACAGTGATATACCCATTGTCACAGATTGTTGTCATATTCCTCATGTTTCGATTTGTTCATGGATTGGCCTGGGGTTGGTCGACAACTGTCAACGGAACGGCCGCTGTAGATGTCATCCCGCGCTCCCGCTTAGGGGAAGGGATGGGTTATTATGGATTATCCATTACACTTGGGATGATTGTTGCGCCGAGTCTGGGAATCTACCTTTATCAGGTAACGGAGTTTTCAAACCTGATTATCGTATCAGCAGTCTTAGGGGCAATTGCATTAGGCTTGCTGGCGATTGTTCATTACCAGACGCCAGATTCTGTTGAGAATACGAAAAAAGAGGATTTGAAGTTTTCTTATTTCGGATCGCTTGTTGAAAAAAGCAGCTGGTATCCGGCATTCATCACATTGATTGCCACGTTCGGATATGGGACAATCGTGACGTTCATCGTTATTTTTGGAGAAGAGAGAGGGATCGATCAAATATTCCTTTTCTACCTTGTGAATGCGATCATGGCTTCCTTGTCACGCCCTGTAGCAGGTAAATGGTTTGATAACCACGGCCCGAGGGGATTGGTGCTATTATGCATGTTCCTTTCCTTCATTGGGATGTGGGTGCTTTCTTTTGCTCATTCCAATCTATTGATTGTCGTGGCAGGTGCTTTGTTCGGGGTAGGTTTCGGTTCCTTGATACCGACCTTGCAATCATGGACATTATCCAAGACACCAGATAACCGTCGTGGAGTGGCGAACGGAATGTTCTTCTCCTCCATTGACCTCGGGATCGGACTGAGCGGCATCATATTCGGCGTCCTCGCCCAATACGTCCAAATCGCCGTCCTCTTCCAAATCTCCAGCATCTTCATGCTCATCGCCATGGCCTTCGCCTGGATCGAAGGAAGACGAAGAAAACGAGAAGCCCTCGAACAAATGAGAAAAGGCGCTTAGAGATTCATCATGGGGGGCGAGCCTCATGGCATTAATGTGGTAAAGGGATGAAGAGGGGTCTGACCCTCACAACGTTAAAGCGGTAAAGAGCTAAAAAGGGGTCTGACCCCTAAAAAAGCGTAACCGCCTGCTTCCGCAGGGGTTACGCTTTTTTGTTTTTTATTTGTCTATTTCTTTGACCCGGCCGACTTGGCCGTCTTGGAGGCGGACTTTTATGCCGTGGGGGTGGTTTGGTGATTTGGTCAGGATGTCTTTGACAATTCCGCTTGTCAGTTTTCCTGTGCGCTGGTCTTGTTTGAGTACTATTTTTACTGGTAGGCCAATAGTAATATCCGACCGCTTTTGTCCATTCATGTTTTGGAATCCTCCAGATTCTGTATTTACTATATGATTATTATAACATATAGTGAGCACAAACACTTCAAGACCCCACAAGTGGCGATATATTAGTGTTCTCAGTAACGACCAGAAAAAATATTTTATTAGAATATTATTGAAAAAATAGAGTTTTTTCGCTATTTTTAAAGTAGAACTAATTTTATTAAAGCAGAGGACTAAATGGCTGCTAGGGGCAGGAGGAACTAGTTTGCACACAGACATTTTCAAACAGATTTTCTATCAAAGCAACATTGCGCAACTAATTTACTCAGAAAACAATAAAGTGTTGGAAGGCAATCAAGCGTTCTATGATTTTATTGGCTTCTCCAAAGATGATTGTCCGCTGGAGATACTGAAAGAATTGATCAGATCAATACCAGATGACGGGACAGAAATGAAACGGAAGTTCTGTACAAGCAAGGGAACAGAAAAGATTGCTAAGATTACAAAGAGTGAATTGCAACCCGCGAAAGAATCCCCATTGCATCATATACAGATGATAGATATCACAGATAGTACGAAGAATGAACGGATGTACCGCCTCATTGCGGAGAACTCATTGGATGTCATTAATATTCATCGTCTTGACGGCTGCTATCTATACGTTTCCCCTTCTATCAAGGAAGCATCAGGCTACGAGCCTCGGGATATGCTCGGAAAATATCCAAATGACTACATCCATGAAGAGGACATTCCCCATTGCAATGAGAAGCATATAGAACTTATGGCTCATAAAGGGCCGGTAATGATGACCTATCGGACGAAGAGAAACGATGGAAGCTATTTTTGGATGGAATCCGCAGTAAAACCCATTTTAGATGCAGAAACAGGGGAGATCCAAGAAATCATATCCATATCTAGAAATATTGAGAATAGGATCATAGCCAACGAACTCATGGAGAAGTCAGAGAAGCTTGCAGTCATTGGGAGAATGGCGGCTGCAGTTGCCCATGAGATCCGGAATCCTTTAACCCCTATCAAAGGCTTCATCCAGATTTTCCAAGCAACAAAAGAATATAATGAAAAATATGGAAAAGTTATATTATCTGAGTTGGAAAGATTGGAAAATATCATTTCGGAGTTCTTGAATATGGCCAAGCCCCACCATGAGAAGGTAGAAAAAATAAACCTTTCCAAAACGCTTGAAAATGTCATTCAGTTAATGGGAAGTCAAGCGGCAATAGAAAATAAAAGTATCGGTTTCGTCTATGATCAAGATCAGGATTATGAGGTTATGGGTGACATTTCCTCATTAAAACAGGTATTCATTAATGTGGTGCAGAATGCATTGGATGCGATTGAAAAGAATACAGGATCAGTTACGATCTCCATCGAGAATGTGGAAGAAGGGCATGTTTGTATCCTGGTGAAGGATAATGGGCCAGGTATTGAGAAAGATAGACTGGCGATATTGGGTGAACCTTTCTACTCAACGAAGGAAAAAGGAATCGGTCTTGGTCTAATGACAAGCTACAAAATAATTGAAAATCATAAAGGACAAATCCGATTTTCTAGCGAGCTTGGAAATGGAACGGAAGTCTATATCTGTCTATCGAAAACCGGGGATACTCCTGTTGTTTGCAGCCCCCGCATTTACACAATTGAATGAGGGGGCTTTTGTTTAACCACGTAATTACTTAGAACGCCATCTCTTCCATCACTTCAAGCAGCAAATCAGGGCGGTTGGTCAGGATCCCGTCTGCCCCCCTCTCAAGGAGATAACGCATCGTCTCCTTGTCATCGATGGTCCAGTATTGCATCTGAACGCCACTGCGCTTTGCATCGTTGATAAGACGCTGGTTGGTCAGGTCAAAAATGCTTTCCTGTAGTGGTACCTGAAAGGCATCGACCTCGGGCTTATAGAGGTTGCGGACGAATAGCTTGTGGAAAAGGACGAACCTGGTAATCTCCTGTCTGCCTCCTACAAGGGCGACTCTTCCTTCTGTGAAACTATTGAATGTATTCAAAATCTCCTGATCGAAGGAGGCGACCAACAAGCTATCCTCCCTATTATATTGAACAGCCAACTCCCAAAGCTTTCTTGCAATCTCTTCAATCTTTTCGGGAGGGTTGGTATCTTTGATTTCTATTTCAATGCGTGTGTCTGGGAAAGCCCTGAACATTTCCTCCACTGTCGGAATGGTCACGCCTTTGCCTCGAAAGCTCTTGTTGCCTTCCAAATCTATAAAATGATACCCTGCATCGAGCCGTTGTATTTCCTCTAAGGTCAGGTCTGCGACTAAGCCTGTACCGTCGGTTGTGCGGTCGACTGTCGGATCATGAATGGCAATAAGCTGACCGTCTTTTGTAATATGTATATCCGTCTCCAAAACGTCCACTCCCATATTCACTGCCTGTTCAAAAGCTATCATGGTGTTCGATGGAGCAAGATGTTCACCGCCTTGATGAGCAATGACAAGGGGAAGTCCTCCATTTTCGAAGAAAGGTTTAATCGTTTGTTTTGGTGCTGGTAAAAAGGTGAATATAAGTCCAAGTGTGCCGAGGGTCCCGGCAATTGTCCCGAGTACCAACCACCCTTTTCTTTTCTTGCGGGGTTTCTTTTGTGAAGGAATACTAATTTCAGCCATGTGTGAAAATACCTCGCTCTCTTGTAAACTCCTATCTCTTAAATTATAGAATAATTGGAAAATAAAGAAAGAGGGTAGCCAAATATTTTTGGCTACCCTTAAATACTTATTTATTTAACTTCCAACCCCAGGTCCCTTGCCACGTCATCCACCAGTTCTTTTCGGTCGTATTCATGATAAAGTCCCATTGCCAACCGTGTCGGACAGCCAAAGAAAAACCGTTCATATAAGTTCTGCCTGGACCCAAATGCGCTCATGCTGACATCCCATGCAAGTCGGAACAGCTTGATGCGCGTGTGTGCATCTGTAGTGGCTGATTGCATGTATTGATCTATGTCAGGCCGTATCGGCGATTCCAAATCATTTTCTGTTGGAATGGACACCAGTCCGCTTGCTCCAAGAAGTTGAAGAATCTCTATGAATCTTGGGTATACCTTTGGAAATTGAGCGATAGCGACGGAAAGAGGGGTCACATCCGGAACCATCGTCCCGTGCTTATCCGGTTTGGCATTAATCTCAGATGCTAGAAGCAAAGCTTTGTGACTTTCGACCGCTATGATGATTTCGCTGATCTTTTCTTTTACATGCCCGTACTCACCGATGGCGATGGTGTTCACCAATAATTGTGCCACTCCCAGGATGAATTCCGCCTTCATCACCTGTCTGGAAACTACCTGATGGGTGACAAGGGGTTTGAAATTGCTTATGGAATAAAGGTTATTTGCCACTTCAATATTTTCTGAAACAAACACGCGATCCCATGGAACCAGGACATTATCAAGCACGACAATGGCATCCATCTCTTCAAAACGAGACCCAAGTGGATGATTGAATTGCGAGGAATCATAAGCAAAGGATTCTCTGCAGATGAATTTCAATCCCTTTGTATTACTAGGGATGCTAAAAGCATAAGCGAATGGCTCATCAAACATTTTCAATCCAGAAGAGGAAATGATAATCTCATCTGTGATGCCGCCTTGTGTTGCCAACAGACGGGCACCTTTTATGACAAGACCTTCTGAGTTTTTATCCACTATCCTTGCCGCCACGATATTTTCATCATCTTCATAATGGTATGAAGAACGATTTACCTGTGGTGAGATGAAAGTATGGGTGAAGGAAAGATCATTTTCTCTGGCATATTCATAAAAATTTCTCAGGTTTTCAGGAAACTGTGGGCCTTGTTCCGTTAAAATGTCTGCTGAAGTGGCCAGTGCCATCAGGGTAGAATTTTTATAATCTGGAGAGCGGCCCATCATGCCGAACGTAGATTTTGCCCAGAGTTGAATCATCTTTCTCCTTTTCTCCAAATCTTCCTTTGAAGTTGGGCGAAGAAAAGAGGTACCAACCAAATTCCCCGTAGTTTCAGAAGTGAATGTCATAATATCTTTATATTTATTTTCATGTTGCATATCATATAAGGCTGCTTGGCTTTTCATGACACCGGAAAATGCAGGGTGTTCAGAAATATTGCCTTTTACCTGCTGCCCGTTATACCACACATTTGATTGAAGCGAGTTGATTCGGTCCAGATACTGTTTGCCGTCTATTATTCCCATGTTGTTCACCCTTTGCCCAGATTACTTCTTTCAATGTATGCATGTGGGATTGTCTGATTTCCAAACCATCTCGATCAAATTTTGAACGGCACCTTGTGCGTGGTATAGTGGGGGAAAGATGGTCTGGGAGGAGAAAAAATGAATCAGAAATGGAAGGATCTTGATACACCAGCATTATTACTCGATAAACCGGCTCTATTGGCTAACATACAAACAATGAGTGAATTTGCAAAAGAAAACAGCTTGAACTTACGCCCCCATATCAAAACCCATAAATCAATAGAAATCGCCAATCTCCAGATGGAGCACGGCGCCATTGGACTCACCACAGCCAAGCTAGAAGAAGCGGAAGTTATGGCAGATGCAGGTATCACTGATATTTTAGTAGCCTATCCAGTTTCCAGTCAGGTGAAAATAGAGCGGGCGATCAGACTGCTCCAAAAAGGAACTGACCTGAAGCTTGCAGTGGATAGTTTGGAGCAAATCAAGCTATTGCAAAAAGCGCTGGAAAAAACGGGACATACCATTGAGGTCTGGATCAAAGTGAATTCCGGATTGAATCGTTGCGGCGTGGAACCGGGGGAAGACGCTGTGGAACTGGCTAAGGCGGTGTTATTTCTGTCACAGCTTCGAATTGGAGGGATCTTTACTCATGCAGGACATTCTTATGGGGCAAAAAATGCGGAGGAATTGAAACACATCGCGTTGGCAGAGGCCGAAGCGGTAGTAAGCAGCGCAGAGGCTTGCGAGAAAGCAGGCATTCCTATACCGGTGAGAAGCGTGGGTTCCACGCCTACCTACCGCCTAGCAGGTACGGTCGACGGAATTACAGAAGTCAGACCGGGGAATGCGGTATTTTTTGATAGCATCCAAGTAGGACTTGGGGTAGCAAAAAGGGAGCAATGTGCACTTTCGGTGCTTGTTTCTGTGGTTGGTGTTTATAAGGATAGAATCGTTCTTGATAGCGGTAGTAAAACGCTGTGTCTTGATAAAGGGGCACATGGCCTGGATTCAGTTAAAGGATATGGGTTTGTGGTGGATCATCCGGAGCTGACGATTGAAAGGCTGTCTGAAGAGCATGGTGTGGCGGTGTTTGAGAACAGCAGTGACTTGCGGTTGAATGACAAAGTGCGGATCATCCCCAATCATGCCTGTACTGTGGCAAATATGTTTGATGAATATACTCTAGTGGAAGGGGATCGTGTTTCTGGTCAGTGGAAAGTGGATGCGAGAGGGATGAGGAAATAGGTGAATTATATTATATGCTCTGGTGTGGAAAGACTGGGATTTTGCTTGTTTTTTGACGAAACTAGAGGATTATGAGAGTTTGAAATGGTTCGGACCTTTGTAGAGTTGGTTTGGACAAGATTGCCGTTGGTTCCTGGTAGGCTTGGACAAAAAAGCTCTCCCTCCGGACAGAAAGGAGAGCTTTTTATCCTCGCTTCAAACCGTCACCGGCCTCATTCTACATCCATCACAGCTGCCAGCTCCTCCCAATACGCACAAAGCGTCAACAGCCCTTTGTCAAAATTCTTCAGTTTGAAATTTTCATTCGGCGCATGCACATTATCTGATGGCAAGCCGAAGCCCATCAATACAATCGGTGCCTGAAGAACTTCATCAAGTGTGGAAACGATTGGCAACGATCCGCCTCCGCGCGTAAAGATGGTCGGGACTTCCCACACCTTTTCATAGGCGCGGCTTGCCGCTTGGATGGCGGGGTGATTGAAAGGTGTCACAAACGGTGCACCTTTGTCAAAAAGGGAAACTGATATTTCCACTCCAACAGGTTTGTGCCTTGAAACATGCTCCTGCAATAAGGCGAGAATTTCATCTGGATCCTGATCTGGCACAAGGCGGCAAGTGATTTTAGCATGCGCTTCAGAAGGAAGGACTGTTTTAATCCCGTCGCCCTGGAATCCTCCGTATACACCATTCACTTCCAATGTCGGCCGGACCCATGTGCGCTCGTAGAAACTGTATCCTTTTTCACCATAAAACTCCCCGACACCAACTTCTTCTTTTACTGCATGCTCATTGAATCCGATTGCTTCAAAAGCTGCTTTCTCTTCGTCTGTCAACGGAACCACTTTGTCGTAAAATCCATCAACCGTCACCACGCCATCTCCGTCATGGAAGGAATTCAACAATTCCACCACCGCATGAATCGGGTTGGCAACTGCTCCTCCATAAAGCCCGGAGTGCAGGTCGCGCTTCGGTCCTTTCACATCCAACTGAAATCCGCACATGCCACGGAGGCCGTAACAGATGGTGGGCTTGTCCTCTTCAATCATGGCCGTATCTGACACTACCACGACATCTGCAGCAAGCATTTCTTTATTTTCCTCCACAAAAGATGGTAGGTTCGGACTTCCGACTTCCTCTTCGCCTTCAATGCAGAACTTGAAGTTGAATGGCAATGTTCCGGTTGTGGCAAGAACTGCTTCCAACGCCTTCAAATGCATGAATGTTTGCCCTTTGTCATCGCTGGCACCTCGTGCATAAATACGCTCGTCCCGGATTGCAGGCTCGAATGGCGGGGTATCCCATAAATGTAGGGGATCAACAGGCTGTACATCATAGTGCCCATAGATCAGTACGGTTGGCTTATCAGGCGCCTTCAGCCATTCACCATATACGATCGGGTGGCCACTTGTAGGGTGCAGCCCTACATTCTCCATACCGAGTCCCCTTAAGGAATTTGCCATCCATTCTGCCGCACGCATGGTATCGGCATTATGCGCAGGAAGGGCGCTGATGCTTGGGATGGAGAGCAGATCCTGAAGTTCTTTCAAATGCTTTTCTCTATGCTCAGATAAATAGGAAGTGATAGTTGCTGCTATTGTCATGGGTTTACCTCTTTCTTTTATAAAATTGTTTTCGTAGAAAATGCCGCCTTTGAATTGGCAGATAGAGTTCTACCTTTGAGAAGAGAGCTTTTGTAAAATAGGTGCTCTGCGATGCTTTGTCGCCTGTTCATAGCCATATGCAATCTTAATGAGCGTGCCTTCTTCAAAAGCTCTTGCAGTGAATGTCACACCAACCGGCTTTCCTTCCTTGGTGTAGCCGCCTGGAACGGTGATGGAAGGGTATCCCGCTTTAGCAGGTATTCCAGCACCGAAATTGTTCGGAGTCACTATTGCATCAAGTTGATGTTCTTCCATCACAGCATCCAGACCTGCTTCTCTTGAGCGGTAAATATCCTTTTCGCGGCTTAAAATATACTCTTCTTCTGTCAATGTACCACTGTATTTTTCGCTTTCCTCAAGGACTGTTTGCTTATACTGCAACATCTTGTCTGAATCTTTTTCATTATAGGCTATCAGATCCTTTAAGCTTTTGATTGGAACGGAAGAACTGGTATTGCGTAAGTATGCGTTCAGGCTTGGTTTGAATTCATAAAACAGTGTATGGTAATCCCATGAATCTTTAGCATATGGAATGTCAATGGAACCGAGCACTTCGGCACCTTGTTCCCGGAGGCTTGCGATAGCTTCTTCCATGATGAGGCCCTCTTCATCTGAAAAATATGTAAAATATGGATCTCTGGCTACCCCTATCCGCATGCCGTTCAATCCTTCTTTTAATAGGAAGGAAGTATAATCGACCCCAGGGTCTGGATTGGTTAGGGTGGCTGGATCCTTCTCATCCGGTGCAGTCAAGGCACTTAACAGGATAGCGGCATCTTTGACAGTCTTGGTCATTGGGCCGGCAGTATCCTGGCTGAAGGAAATCGGGATGATCCCCCTGCGGCTGATCAGGCCGACAGTCGGTTTGATACCGACAACAGAATTGGAGCTTGCCGGACTCAAAATGGAACCGGAAGTCTCCGTCCCGATGGCAGCAGCTGCAAAGCCAGCCGCAACCGCAGAGCCGGAACCGCTGCTGGAACCACCGACATCAAATTGACCTGACCCATATGGATTGAGTACTTGTCCGCCTCTTGAGCTGTATCCGTTCGGCATTTTTTCTGTCATGAAATTGGCCCATTCTGTCATGTTAGTCTTCCCGAGGATGACAGCGCCTGCAGCCCTTAGTTGACTTGCAACAGCGGAATCTTCAGCTGCTACATGATGTTCCAATGCAAGGGAGCCGGCACTAGTGTGCATGTTGTCACCGGTGTCGATATTGTCCTTCACTAGCACCGGTACACCATGGAGGGGACCGCGTGCACCGGATTTTTTCCTTTCAAGGTCAAGCGCTTCCGCAATAAAGACAGCATCAGGATTGATCTCGAGCACCGAGTTGAGCGTCGGTCCTTTTTTATCATATTGACTGATACGGTGAAGATACATGAGAACAAGTTTTTTGGAAGTCACGGCGCCATTTTCCATTGCGACCTGCAAATCCTCCATGGTTGCATTCGGCAGCCAATCTTCCACAAGCTTAGAGAGTTTCGGGTGGTTCATCAGAATAACCTCCTTTATAATTTGGGATATAAAACGTTATATGCTTACAGACTATACCCTGCTGATTGGAGCGAGGGAGCTATGCGAAGCTAAATGCAATTTTTTCAACTTCCTACCAATAATAATAATTCAAACTATTTAAAAAACATAGTAATAAAGGTATGATAATAAGATAATATATAAATTTCAAGATATTCGTTTCGCTAAACGAAGGATTATTTGCGGGCCAAATAGATTTCATCGTTTCAACGCAGAATAAACAGAGTGAATGATTTGGAGGATCAAGTATTATGGGGAAAATATTTTCGTATTTAAAGCCGTATAAGCTGGCAGTGGCAATCGCGTTGCTCCTTATGCTTACGGAACTCGTCGTGGAGCTGATGCATCCATTGCTCATGGCGAAAATCATTGATGAGGGGATACTGACAGGAGATCTCGATGCAGTCATGAAGTGGGGGGGCATCATGGTTTTATTCTCCTTTATTGCTTTTGCTGCAGGTATCATCAATTCTTTTTTTGCTGCCCATGTCAGTCAAAGTTTTGGTTTCGATATTAGAAGAGGACTGTTTGGGAAGATACAATCGTTTTCTTTTGCGAACTTCAGTTTATTTCCGACATCGTCGCTGATTACACGCATGACAAATGATGTCACGCAAATTCAAAATACAGTATTCATGAGTTTACGGATCATGTTGCGTGCACCATTGCTTGTAATCGGTGGTGTAGTGATGGCGTTGATTGTCAACTGGCAATTGGCCCTGTTCCTGGTTATCGGTGTACCTGTCCTTTTCATCTTCCTTGTCTGGGTGATGAAAAAAGGTGGGGCGCTATTCAAATCGGTCCAGGAAAAACTCGATGGTGTGAATAATGTCATGAGGGAAAACCTTGGCGGGATTCGCTTAATTAAAGCGTTTCTTCGTAAAAAGCATGAAATGAAACGTTTTGATAATGCGAGTGAAGAGCTGAAGGATCAAACCGTCTCAGCCTTGCGCTTAATGGAAATAACAATGCCGATTCTTCTGCTTATCATGAACGGCAGTATACTTGCTGTCCTTTGGTTCGGAAGCATTGGCGTCACAAACGGCGGAGCTCAGGTCGGGGAGGTTGTGGCGATCGTCAACTATGCAACAAGGATTACCGGCGCACTTTCCATCTTTTCTTTTATCATCATGGCATTTGCCCGTGCGAAAGCTTCCGCTCACCGATTAACGGATGTGTTGGAAGAAGAGATTGATTTAGTGGATAAAGCGGATGTGGATAAGGAAGCCACATTTGAAAATGGGGAGATAGAATTTGATCAAGTGTCATTCCATTACCCGAATACGGATGTTCCAGTGTTGGAGGATATCTCGTTCCGGGCTGAGGCTGGCTCCACCGTTGCGATCATGGGTGCGACAGGTGCCGGGAAATCCTCATTGTTCCAGTTGATTCCAAGGTTATATGATATTGACAAAGGAAACATAAGGGTGGATGGGAAGGACCTAACCAATCTTTCCTTGAAGAGTTTGCGCAAAAAAATTGGATATGTTCCACAGGAATCTCTCCTTTTTTCCGGCTCGGTAAAAGATAATATCGCTTGGGGAAAAGAAGATGCTTCATTGGAAGAAATCATACAGGTCGCCAAGGATGCACAAATCCATGAAACGATTGACCGTCTGCCTAACAAGTACGAAACTGTGCTTGGACAAAAAGGCGTCAACTTGTCTGGAGGTCAAAAACAAAGGCTTTCCATTGCACGCGCCCTTGTGAGAAAACCTAGAATCCTCATGCTTGATGACAGCACAAGTGCACTTGATTTGAAAACAGAGGCCAAACTGCTTACAGCTATAAAAAATTATCAATGCACCATGTTCATTGTGACTCAAAAAGTTAGTACGGCAATGGAAGCAGATAAAATATTGTTGATCGAAGACGGCAGGCTATTAGAAGAAGGAAGTCATGGGGAATTGCTTGCAACCTCTACGCTATATCAGAAAATTTACCAATCACAGTTTGGAGCGGAGGTGACAGAGCATGTCGAAGCGTATAAGTAGCAGCGCAGCCGTTGCGAACAAGGCCAATAAGAAACCAAAAGCCAAGGACTGGAAAGGTACCATTACAAGGGTTTGGCGTTACCTTGGTGAAAACAAGGGTCTGTTGATACTTGTCTTGTTAATGGTGCTCGTCAGCTCTGCCCTTGGATTATTGGGGCCATTTATTGTAGGGATGGCCATTGACAATTATGTGGTGGAACAGAATACAGCCGGCCTTTTGAATGTCTTGATTGGCCTTGTCTTCATTTATATCTTTTACTCCCTGTCCATGTGGCTTCAAAACTACTGGATGGTGGGGATCGCCCAGAATACCGTGCTGAAAATGCGCACACAGTTATTTGAGCATCTGCATAAACTCCCGATCCCTTATTTTGATAAAAGACAGCATGGGGAATTGATGAGCCGGGTGACTAATGATATGGAGAATGTCAGCTCCACCCTGAACAGCTCAGTCATACAAATATTCTCCAGTATCCTGACACTTGTAGGTACTGTTTCGGTCATGTTATATCTAAGCCCATTACTTACTGCGATAACTTTGATTATCGTCCCTGTGATGTTCCTTGGGCTGAAGTGGATTACGAATCGTACAGGTCCGCTTTTCAAACAGACCCAGAAAAACCTTGGTGAACTAAATGGATACATTGAAGAAACCATATCCGGTCAGCGGATTGTCAAAACGTTTTCTCAAGAAGACAAAGTGATGGAAGAGTTTACGGAAAAAAGCCTGAAATTGAGAAAATCCGCTTACTGGGCCCAGACTTATTCAGGGTTTATCCCCAAGTTGATGAATATGTTGAATAACTTGAGCTTTGCGATCATTGCAGGAGTCGGCGGTCTTTTGGCTTTAAATGCACAATCTGGTATCACCATTGGTGTCATCGTAATTTTTGCTGAGTATTCAAGGCAGTTCACACGTCCGCTCAACGACCTTGCCAATCAATTCAATACCTTGTTGTCTGCTGTTGCAGGTGCAGAGCGTGTGTTTGATGTGTTGGATGAAGAAGAGGAAGAAAGCGATGAAACGGAAGCAATCGAATTGGATTCTGTCAAAGGTGAAGTGGAATTCCGAGATGCGACGTTCTCTTATGAAGAAGATGACACGACCATCCGTAACATCAGTTTTCATGTAGATGCAGGGGAGACAGTTGCATTTGTTGGGCCGACTGGTGCAGGGAAAACTACTGTCATCAACCTGATATCCCGATTTTATGACCTGGACAGCGGCAGCATTCTTTTAGATGGCCATCCAATCAGCAGAATAAAACGTTCGAACTTGAGAAAGCACATGGCCTTTGTTTTGCAGGATTCCTTCCTATTTGAAGGGACCGTTCGGGAAAACATCCGATATGGACGTTTGAATGCAACGGATGAGGAAGTAGAGGAAGCGGCTAAACTGGCAAATGCCCATTCCTTTATCAGGAAATTGCCAGGCGGATATGATTTCACGTTAAAACAAGACGGAAGCGGAATCAGTCAAGGGCAAAAGCAATTGTTGTCGATTGCTAGGGCAGTCTTGGCAAATCCAACGATATTGGTACTGGATGAAGCAACAAGCAGTATTGATACGATAACTGAAATGAAAATTCAGGAGGCGCTTCAACGCTTAATGGATGGCCGAACAAGCTTTGTCATCGCACATCGTCTCAACACCATCCAAAGTGCCGACCAGATCCTAGTGCTGAAGGAAGGCGAAATCATTGAAAAAGGTTCCCATGACGACTTGCTGGAGCAACAAGGATATTATTACGAGTTGTTTACAAGTCAGTTGAAAAAAGAAGTAGGATAATTAAGTACTGTATTTCTCCGGTATGTTCATGATGATTTTTCGTGAATGTCCCGGATTTTTTTATTGATGAAGAAAAGCACCCATGAAAAAAAGAACGGAATTTCCCCGGGAAATACGTCGTTATGTAAAGATTCCTGTCATATTTCCATACATTATGCAGGAGACATGTATTGTCTATTTTTCGAATATGATTTATAATGCAGTACAGAATGAAAATTCTAAATATTACAAATAAGTTAAAGGGGGATTACAATTTGGAAGCATTCTTCAATGATCCGATTGGCGGCTTAGTAAATCTTCTATGGAGTACACCAATGATAGTTTTCTGTCTTGGGGTCGGATTGTTATTTACCATTTTGACAAAATTTGTACAAGTAAGATTGTTCGGAGACATGATCAAGCAAATATTCTCCGGTAAAGCTTCAAGTGCAGGGGTATCATCCTTTCAGGCCTTATCTATTTCATTATCGGGACGTGTAGGGACCGGTAATATCGCTGGTACAGCAACAGCCATTGCGATGGGTGGACCTGGGGCGGTATTCTGGATGTGGATGATTGCATTTATTGGAGCCTCAAGTGCGTTTGTTGAGTCCACGCTTGCTCAGGTATACAAATCGAAGCAAGAAGGAGAGTATCGCGGGGGGCCAGCCTATTATATCGAGAAAGGTATCGGCTGGAGATGGTATGGAATCATCTTTGCTTTTGCGGCTCTTTTAGCCATGAGTTTATTAATGCCTGGTCTGCAGGCTAATGCCATTGGCTCTGGTTTGAACAATGCATTTGGGATTAACAAGCAAATAATTGCCATCTCACTGGTAATCATCATTGGACTGATCATCTTTGGTGGAGTAAAGCGTATCGCTTCTGTTGCGCAATTTGTTGTACCATTCATGGCAGTGGCGTATGTGTTAGTATCTTTCTTTATTATTGCATTAAATATTACTGAACTACCTGCAGTATTCGGTTTGATTTTCCGCAGCGCCTTCGCAGTAGATTCTGCATTCGGAGGAATCATCGGTGCAGCCATCGCCTGGGGAGTAAAACGTGGAATTTTCTCAAACGAAGCAGGGCAAGGAACAGGACCACATGCAGCAGCAGCTGCTGAGGTATCGCATCCAGCCAAGCAAGGTTTGGTTCAGGCTTTCTCTGTTTATATCGATACAATTTTAGTATGTTCGGCAACTGCATTCATGATTCTATTCACAGGATCATACAATGTTGTCGATCCTGAAAATGAAGGGCAATTCCTTCGTAATAATCTTGGAGATGCGGTAGAAGCTGGACCAGCCTATACACAGGCAGCCGTTGAATCTGTCATTCCAGGATTCGGTGCCGGATTTGTCGGTGTCGCATTATTATTCTTTGCCTTCACTACCATCATGGCATACTACTACATTGCTGAAAC
Organism: Sutcliffiella horikoshii DSM 8719; assembly: GCA_001648575.1. Lineage (GTDB taxonomy): Bacteria > Bacillota > Bacilli > Bacillales > Bacillaceae_I > Sutcliffiella_A > Sutcliffiella_A horikoshii. The sequence continues at coordinate 74,431 of LQXN01000061.1, forward strand.
GAATGTAGCCTACTTGATGCGTGGACGGAGCAATAAGATCCCGATGTTCATTCTAAAGATCGTTCTTTTAATGGCAACATACTTTGGAGTCGTCAGAACAACTCAGGTTGCATGGGACCTTGGGGATGTTGGACTTGGTATCATGGTCTGGCTCAACCTCATTGCGTTGCTCCTGTTGGCAAAACCTGCGCTTGCTGTATTGAAGGATTATGATGAGCAAAGGAAGCAGGGGCTCGATCCGACATTTAATCCTGAGAAGTTGGGAATTAAGAATGCTGAGTTCTGGACAAAGGAATACAAGAAAGACGATGACAGAGCTTCTTAAAAGTTAAGATGTTTAATAGAAAAGCCCTCACCAGTTGGTGGGGGCTTCAGTGTGTAGACAAAGTTATTTTATCTTTGAGATATGCAAAACCTGTGTTGATCGTAGTGGAAGGCGCGCAGACTTCTGCGGGAGGAAGCGCCTGGAACGAAGATCAACAGCAGGATGCAAATTTAAAAATATTTAGGACTTTGTCAACAGTCTGAAGCCCACACCTTGTTGGGAGGCCACTGAAAAACCCAATAACTAATCTTATTTTGAATTACTAGCTGTTGATTGGAGCAATAGGCGAAGACTCCTGCGGGGGGATAGCGACATTCTTGAGACCCCGCAGGGCGTAGCCCGAGGAGGCTCAAGGTCGCCCCGCGGAAAGCGAAGCCGTTTGCGGAAATCAACAGCGGTATGAAACAGATAACTAAAATATTGTACTTTTTCAGTGGCCTTCCTTGTTGGTGGGGGCTTTTTTGTGACGAAGGGCCGGACCTGAATCAGAAACACTTCGCACGAATGCGAGAACTTGTTTTTTTTCCTGTTATGACTGGCCCGTCAAAACTGGTGTCAGAGTATCAGGGCTGGGCTTTCCGATTAGATACCCCTGTCCGTAATGGATTCCGATATTGCGGCAAAATTCCAATTCTTCTGGTCTTTCAATTCCTTCTGCCAGTACTTTGATGTCGAGCTTGGCAGCGAGACTCATGACGCTTTTTAAGAAGAGCTGCTTTTCAAGAGTTAGATCACAATGTGATATATATTTGCGGTCTATTTTTACAAAGTCAGGCTGTAGTTTTTCCAGCACTTCCAAAGTGGCGTATCCTGCACCAACATCATCAAGAGCCACCTGCATCCCGGATTGTTTGTATGTTTTAAAAATGGATTCAAGATGATCAATGTCTAGGATTTTTTCGGACTCGACTACCTCAAAAACTAGCTGGCTTGGGGCAATATTGTTTTCCTGAACAATTTGGAAGGTGTGCTGCAAGCAAAACTCCGGATTGTAAATGGAGGACGGCAGAAAGTTGATGAATATCTTCACATCTTCAGAAAGGTATTGTCTGCTTGCAGAAACGATGGAACTTTCACGGGCTTTTTGATCAAGGTAGTTATGCAGATTGGTATCTCTTGCAAACTCAAACAGCTTAAAAGGCGGGACTGAATTACCTTGCCACTGTGGGCGTAACAGGCACTCATAAGCAAAAAGTTCATCTTTATTCTGCAAATCTATGATCGGCTGGAAGTGTGTGGTGAAGGATTGGTTAGCGACCAGTTCTACCAGCTCGCTATTCTGGACCAACTTTAAAAAGTGTTCCGGCGCATACTTGCCACGCATGGAGGAGGTTTTGACCAAAATCTCAGAATCATCACTCACTAATAAAAGTTGTTGGATTTCTTTTTCTAGCTCAGCGATGGAAGGATAAAAACGTTCCACTTGTTTATCCACAGTTTGAATTGTTAGCGTACCTGTCTGCTCTATGATGTCAGGTACCCCGCAATCTTTACAGTACATCTAACTCCCCCTTATTATAAGGCTGTTTTCGTATACTTTGTTGCTTATCGTATTTTCCAATCAACCCGTTATATTACTTACTATCGTGCTCTCTTCCCTGTTGTGCTATGAATACTGATAGGATTATTTTACTATTAAAATAAAATAAAGGGAAATTAATCACAAATTGTTGAAAAAAGGTGGAGGGAGAAAAAGTAGTATAATATATACATTTTTTCCGTCGAACAAACAAGGGTTTTCTCTATAGGTGTCGAAACACTATTATACGTATACTTTGTAGTGGTTGGGAGCGGACTGGAATGTTGACGGAAAAGTTACTATTACATGTTTTGATCATTTTGGCACCAGTGCTAATTTACTATGTTGTTTCTGAAAACAGAAGGTTTGGGCAATCCCCTTATTTTATCGGAGTCCTGCAAGGGATCTCCGCGGGCCTTTGTTTGTTATTTGCATTTTATGATTATGGACTGTATTGGGATTTGCGATATATTCCTCTCGTGCTCGCCATCTTGTATGGGGGGCCAAAAGCCGGTCTCATTGTATTGGCAGCTATTCTTGGCACAAGAACATATCTTGGGGGAGATGCGTTGGCCTTTGGTTATATCAGCGGACTTGTTGCTGCATCTGTCCCATTTTTATTGTTAAGACGATTTAATCGTATTGAAACTAAAAAAAGGCGGATAAGATTGGCAGTATTGGTGGGACTTTGGCCAAATTTGGTTATGTTGGCCATTCTGATAGCTTATTTGGTGACACAGCCCATCAATATAAATGATGGCACTAATCTTTTACTGTATATCCTGTCCTTTGGATTAATCCAAGTGGTAGGTGTCGGCTTTGCTTCTATGCTCCATGAAGCAGTATTGGAGCGGGAGCTGATGAAGCAGGAAATCCGTCGGGCGGAAAAGCTGAATACATTAGGGGAACTTGCCGCTTCCATTGCACATGAGGTCAGGAACCCATTAACGGTGGTGAAGGGTTTTCTCCAGCTGATGCACAAAGAGGATAAAGGGAAGAACTTTCAATATACCGGACTTATCTTAAGTGAGCTAGCCCGTGCTGAATCCATTATCAACGATTACCTCAGCTTTGCTAAACCAGAGTTCAAGAAGATTGAAAAAGTGGACCTGGGGGAATTGTTGCATGATGTTAAGATGCTGCTTAATCCACTTGCGATAAAGGACGGCATCCATCTGGAAAGTTACCTCGAGAAGAATGTATTCATGGAAACTGATAAAAATCAGTTCAAGCAGGCACTTGTCAATATACTGAAAAATGCTATCGAAGCGACACCTCAGGATGGAAGGGTCTATATCAAGTTGCTCTCCAATCAAAACACAGGCATTCAAATTGTCATTAAAGATACTGGAAAGGGAATGACGAGGGAACAGGTTTCCCGTATAGGGACGTTGTTCTATACAACGAAGGATAAGGGGACAGGTCTTGGCACCACGGTATCGATGAGGATTATCGATACGATGAATGGAAAAGTGGAGTATTCCAGTGAGCTTGGGAAAGGGACGGAAGTGAAAATTTCCTTTCCACCTGTCAGGCAGGAGCAGCGGGAAAGAGAGACTACGGTGGTTGGGTGAAGATGCTAAGATCATTTGCCGCCATCCATCCGTAGAGCTCTAATAAAAAGAGAAAAGGTTCCCCTTTTCTCGGTGTGTAGACAAAGTTCAAATGTGATGAAAATCCTTGGTGACCACAGTGGAAGGAGCGGACTCCTAAGGTGCTAGCGACATTCTTGAGACCCCGAGGAAAGCGATGCTCCTGCAACGGAGATCAACTGTCCCACCAGAAACTTAACTAGTTTATAATTTCTCCAATGGTTTATCTGCGGGACCTTCAAGGACATCGCCGTGTATGGAGAATCTTGATCCATGGCATGGGCAATCCCAGCTTCTGTCGCCATGATTCCATTCGACTTCGCAGCCAAGATGTGTGCATGTCGTATCCACACAGAACACTTCGCCTTTTTCATCTTTATAAGCTCCAGCGCGACGTCCGTTAATGGAGACCACTCCACCTTCGTCAAGTCCTAGGTCCTCAGGGCTTTTGGAAGGACGATCAAGCTTACCTTCAATTAAGTGTCCGGCCACATCCATATTAGTGCTGATGAATTTTTTCAGACTAGGATCCGCGACAAAACGGGATGGGGTGAAGAGGTCTTCATATTTATTATTTCTTCCCATTATTAAGTCCTGAATCAACAGTGCAGCTGCAGTGCCGTTCGTCATGCCCCACTTTCGGTAACCTGTGGCAATCAGGATATTAGGGTTGCCGGAAGTAATCCGCCCGATATAAGGGACCTTATCAAGTGTATAAAGATCCTGTGCAGACCAGCGATAAAGAATCTCCTTGATTCCAAACACTTCCTCCCCGAAATTTCTCAAGGCTTCATAATGCTTCAAGGTATCTTGTCCTTGTCCAGTTTTATGACCGTCCCCGCCAATCAAGGCTACCTTTTCACCATTGATCATTACATAACGTATAGATCTTGTAGGCTGTCCTGCACTGTAATACATTCCCTCTGGAATATCTTTTTCAGTTTTTGCTGCAAGTATATACGATCTTTCTGCAGACATTCTGGTAAAAAAGAATCCTTTACCATCATAAAAAGGAAAATGGGAGCCTGCCACAATGTAGTCGCATTCAATTTTTGCCCCATTCTTGGTGACAACAGCCAAGCCGCGGGTTTCCTCCACATCTGTTGCGACAGTATGTTCATAAATTTCTCCCCCTTTTTCCACGATCTCGTCAACTAGCACCTGCAAGTATTGCAATGGGTGAAACTGTGCTTGGTTTTTCATCACTACAACCGATTTAGTCGTGATATCAAAAGGGACCTCATACTGTAAATCTCCATCGATCCCAAGCTTCTGGTAGGCTTCAAACTCTTTTACTACCTTTTGGTCATCTTGTTCTGATTGGGAATAAATATATGCATCTTGTTCACTGAAATCACACTCGATGCGCTTCCTGTCAACCATATCTTTAATAAAATGAAGAGCTTCTTGGTTTGCCTGGTAATAAAGTTTAGCTTTTTCCTGGCCAAGATGCTGAATGAACTCATCGTAAATGAGCCCATGCTGTGCTGTTATTTTTGCAGTTGTATGGCCGGTTGTGCCATTCAAGATTTGATCGGCATCGATTAAGATGACCTTCAATCCTTCTTGTACAAGCTGATAGGCGGTCGTAATCCCAGTGATTCCGCCTCCCACTATACACACTTCTGTCTTTTTGTTGGTATTCAAGGTAGGAAAAGAGCTTAGTTTTGCGGACTCCCTCCAGTATGGTTCTGGAGACTTTGGTAGTTTATTAAAATGAGTTTCATTCACGGTATTTCCTCCTCTTTGTAGATAGCTATACATAATTTTTCCAAATCGCGGAAATTCATGTATCTTTTTATCAGAATGGCCAAGGATATTTCTATTGGAACCTCTTAGGAAAAAGGGTAGAATGGAGAATAGCGTACAACCCCGCATGAGGGTCATAAAGGAGAAAATGATGTCTACTACTTTTATTAATACATTACAGCCTTTCATACAGAAGCTTTGGGAAAATAGTGAGTTTAAAGCTGCCACCCCTGTTCAGGAGCAGGCAATCCCAGTCATCCTTGAAGGCAGGGATGTTCTTGTTGAATCACCGACAGGAACTGGGAAAACATTGGCTTATCTACTTCCGATCATTGAGCAGATCGATCTTGAAAAACAGCATCCACAAGCATTGATTGTGGCACCTTCCAAGGAACTTGCCATGCAAATTTTAGATCAAATTCAGAAATGGACAGAAGGAAGCGAAATAACTGGCGCATCCTTCATCGGTGGGGCGAATGTAAAACGCCAGATTGAAAAGCTGAAAAAGCGACCGCAGATCCTTGTGGGAACACCTGGCAGACTACAAGAGCTCATTCAAGCGAAAAAAATAAAAATGCATGAAGTCACGACCATAGTCATGGACGAGGCTGACCAGCTATTCGTCCCGGAACACAAAAAGACAATCGAGAACATCGTTAAGTCTTCGATGCAAGATAGACAGCTATTATTGTTCTCGGCGACATTGAGGGATGAGACGGAAAAGCAGGCAATTGGTCTGTTGAAGGAGCCGGTTGTAATCAAGGTGACGAAGGAAGACCTGCCACCGGTCCGTGTGGAGCATATATATACAGTGGTTGATCAGCGGGATAAAGCCAATGTTCTTGCAAACTTGCTTCGACTGAAGGGGATAAAAGCTCTTGCATTTGTTCGTGATATCGGAAATCTCAACGTTTTGACAGAAAAATTACACTATAAGCAGTTGAACGTGGGAATCCTGCATTCTGAATCCTCCAAGCAGGAACGCGAAAATTCGATGAAGAACTTCCGAAAAGACGAGTACCCCGTATTGCTTGCAACAGATGTGGCGGCACGTGGTCTTGACATCAAGGAGCTAAGCCATGTTATACACTATGACCTGCCGGAAGAAGTGGAAAACTATGTGCATCGTTCTGGCAGAACCGGCCGCCAAGGAGCAGAAGGTACGGTCATCTCGATAGTCAGCGAGCGGGAAGAACGTAAACTGAAGCAGTTTGCAAGAGAGCTTGGTCTGACACTTGAAAAGCGTGTCGTGTTCGGCGGAAAACTTGTGAAAGAAGAGGACGTGAAAGGTGGAAAACCTGGGAAGCCAGCCGGTGGCCGTGGAAAACCTGAAGGGAAGACGTCTGGCCAAGGCCGTGGTCCGAAAGGTGATTTTGAAAAAAAATCTGGAACCAAGCCTCCCCGTTCATCTAACGGAGCATTAAAATCTAGAGGTAAGTCCAAAAAGAAAGGCCCGGTTAGTGGAGGAAAGAAAAAATAAGTGAAGATAGATGATGCCACTCCCTAGTTGGAGTGGTATTTTTATAAGCTTTGGGCTTTTTTAGCTCACTTCCGGAACGCATGTACGATTTACTTTCTGTTGGACAAGGAATACGTGCGGTAACTCCCTGAATACTTTCCGTAGCACCCATTTTATTTTCCATTGGACAAGGAATACGTGCGGTAACTCCCTGAATACTTTCCATAGCACCATTTATTTTCCGTTGGACAAGGAATACGTGCGGTAGCACCATTTATTTTCCATTGGACAAGGAATACGTGCCGTAACTCCCTGAATACTTTCCATAGCACCCATTTTATTTTCCATTGGACAAGGAATACGTGCCGCAACTCCCTGAATACTTTCCATAGCACGATTTATTTTCCATTGGACAAGGAATACGTGCCGTAACTCCCTGAATACTTTCCGTAGCACCCATTTTATTTTCCATTCGACAAAGAATACTTTCCGTAACTCATAAAATACTTTCCGTAGCTATCCATTCAAAGTTCTCTCCGACCCAGCCCCTCAGCCCCTCAGCCCCTCGGAACCCTTCCCGAACGACCCGCACAGTCCCAAAATAAAAAAGCAGCCGCCCACAGCGACTGCCTTTCAAAATCATTTCAAACTCACTACCGCACTTCCCCGCGAAACTTCATTGCCTCAAATCCGCGAAACACGATATTATTCCTGCGCACAGGTTCCTCTAATAATTCCGCATTATGGACACGCTTAAGCAGTGTTTCCAATGCCACCACAGCTTCAAGTCTTGCAAGTGGGGCGCCTAGGCAAAAATGCGGACCAGAAGCAAAGGAAAGGTGCTTCACATTCTCCCTTGATACATTAAATACGTCCGGATCCTTATTTACAGCTGGATCACGGTTAGCGGCACCCAAAGCGAGCATTGCAACTTGGGCTTTTTTCAACTGGTTCCCGCCAAGCTCCATGTCCTCTCCAACCCACCTTGAAGTGAGCAGAACTGGTGGATCATACCGAAGAATTTCTTCGACTGCGTTTTCAATCAAGGATGGATCAGCTATAAGCTTCTCCATTTCCCCGCGATGCGTCAATAACAGATGGTAACCATTTGTAATGAGGTTGACGGTCGTTTCATGTCCGGCAATCAAAAGTAACAAACAAGTGGCAACCAACTCGTTCTCATTCAATTTATCACCGGCATCTGATACGGCAATCAGTCCGCTCAATAAATCATCACCGGGCTTCACGCGCTTGGCCACAATCAGCTTGCGCATGTATTGGTCGGCTTCTTCAAGATATGGAGCCACCTCTTCAAGGTCTGCCTGGGTGGTATTAAAATCAATGAATTTTACAAACGAATCGGACCAGATGCGGAACCGTTCCCTGTCTTCTTTTGGCACCCCGATAAGCTCAGTGATGACCATAACTGGCAAGGAGTAAGCAAAATCCCGGATTAGCTCATGTTCATTCACACCCTTTTTGGCATCCAATAGATAGTTCGACATTTCAATGATGGTTGGACGCAGACGTTCGGTCATTTTTGGAGTGAATGCTTTATTCACAAGCCCCCGCAGTCTTGTGTGGTTCGGTGCATCACGGAAAAGCATCATATTCCGAGTCAACTGGACAACAGGCATCAATGTCGCTGGGACAGGAGGCATTCCCTCCTCAGGGACGAGGTTTCTAATCTCTTTAATATACCTTTTATCCTTTAATACAGCTTCCACTTCCTTATATCCTGTCACAAGCCATCCATCTGAGTTGAAGAAATTAATCCATTGAACTGGATGGATGTCGTGTGTCTGTTTGAAAAAGGAATATGGATTTTCGATAAAGGTTTTTGCAAAATCTGTTTTGACACTCATTAAAATATCCCCCTAAAAAACATCTTTTTTTTATAATTCGCTAAAAAAAGGGAGAATCCTTGAAAATTCTACAAAATAGGAAAAACTTTCTACCTAATGTCATGATATTTACCGACCTCTTTTGACACATTTCTAGCAATCTATTGTAAAATGGTGTAAGAACAGATGCACGCTTTTTCATGAATGGAAGTTTATCTCTAAAGGCTGTTACGGTTATTGTTCGAATACCCAAACTTGCCGTCGTGCTCTAAATCGAAGAATGAATTATGGATTTTGATGGAGGCCTAATATAGAATGTTTTGTCATAAATGCGGAAGGAAAGTAACAACTGATGCAAATTTCTGCTCTAATTGTGGAGCGAATTTGAAGGATGACGTACTAGGAACTGAAGAAGAATGGTTAGAAGGTAGAGGGAACTCGAGAAATATGAAAAAGCGGTCTACATATATGCCATTTCTACCTCCGATCATCAGCCTGGTGCTTGTAGCGGGTTCTGTAGGGTGGTTTTATAATCATGAGCATAAAGTAAATGCAGAAGTCCTTTCGATCAAAAAGGAAGCAGAGGAGCTTGCTTTGGTAGGGGAGTATGATAAGGCCAAGCTGGAACTTACAAATGCAATGGAAATGCGACCGGAGTATCATGTGTTAAGGAACAATCTTGAAGTAGTGAAAATCGCTGAAGAGGTTAACGATGAATTAGAAGATGTGAAAGAACAGATTAAAACAAAGAAATTCGAGGATGCTGAGAAAAACCTTGCCAGGCTCCGCGAAAAAATCACTAGATTGGATGGTCCATTGATTCAACCGCTGAAAGAGGATGTGTCTGAAAAAGATGTCATGATTAAGGTCGGCAAAATCAACAGTGAGCTTGATCAGCTAAAGACGGTTGATGACCTGTCGAGAAAGCTTGCGGTCATTTCGTCTATCCCGTCAGAAGAAGGAAAAGCCGTGAAGGAACAGATATTAAATCGCATAGTGCAGCTGACGGTAGAGGAAGCGGAAGAAAAGATGGAGCAAAAGCAATTTACAAATGCCATAACCCTTACGGATAGAGGCTTGCAATATGCGGTGAATGACAAGCGTTTACTTTCACTGAAAGAGAAGATTGACGAGTCCAGGCAGGCATTTGAGCAGGCTGAGTTCGATAGAATTGAAAAGGCGATGGAAGCAGCGGCTAAAGAAGACCTTAAAAATAAGAATGCAGCACTTAAGATAGAGCAATTTAAAGTGGAAGAGGATGAAGTGGGGGGAATGACCATCACAGGCGAGGTGAAAAATGTCGTTTCCGCAAAAGTCTCTTCCATAATCGTCTATTACAATATCCTGAGCAAGGACAAAAATGTGCTTGATACAGGCTTCACAACCGTCTATCCATTCAAGTTGGATCCAGGGAAGAAAGGGAAGTTTGAAGATTACTATTATGGTGTCTTCGAAGACGTAACCGTTGAGATTGAAAATATAACATGGATGGTTGAAGATTAAGTAGTTTGTACTGAAATGGTAAAGAAGGTGTAGGAATGAATATTAGATGGTTTTTAAGCATCATTATGACCATTATACTGATTAGCGGGGGGATCATTGGATATTTTCATATAAAAAATACCGTCCCTGCCCAACTGGCGGCGCCGTCCCAGCTTTATTTGGAGTCGGAAGTAAAAGAAAAAGAAAATGTCCCACAAGCGTTGAAGGAGATAATCTTTGAATCTCAAAAGTTGGTTGTGAAAATCGAATTGCCGGATGGATCTTTTGGCTCCGGCTTTTTATATAACGATAAGGGTGATATTGTAACAAATGCCCATGTGGTGGCAAATGCAAAAGAAGTGAAAGTAACATCTGCCGATTCAAAGGAATTGTCAGGCGAAGTGATTGGCATCAGCATCGACACGGATGTAGCGGTCATCCGTGTTCCGGAATTAGAGGGCACCAAGCCATTCAAAATTGCTGAAACGAGAAAAGCAGAGCTTGGAGATGATGTCATTGCGCTTGGAAGTCCACTGGGTCTGCAAAATACGGTGACAACAGGAATAATAAGCGGCACCGGGCGTGAGTTTGAAATCGATTCGTTCAAATACGAGGATGTCTTCCAAATATCCGCACCGATAGCACCAGGCAATAGTGGGGGCCCTCTTATCGATACAAAGACAGGTGAAGTAGTCGGGATCAATTCTGCTACAATGGATCAGGGTGTCATCGGGTTCAGCATTCCTCTTGCGAATGTGATGACGTTGATCAGGAGCTGGTCGGAGTCACCAATGGAGTCCTTGCCTAGAATTGGTGCGAATACACCAGGAAACAGTGCAGGAGAGACATCTACCAATGTTGATATAGCGGAATATCTTGTAAACTATTTTTATGAGAGCATCAATTACCGTGACTATGTAACGGCCTATTCTTTGCTTGGCAGCAGCGGGCAGTCCAAAACTTCCTATGAAGATTTCCGCTCTGGTTATCTCGACTTCCTCACCATCGAAGTGGACGATCTGTTAACTAAGCAAAATGGCAGCAACGTGGAGGTTATCACAGTCATTACAGCTCAGGAACGTTCTGAAAAAGGGGTATCCTATAAAAAGTTCAAGGTAACTTTTGAGTTGGGACTTGAAAATGATCAGATGAAGATTCTCTCGGAAAAGCGGGAGAGTATGGAATAATTAGAACAGTCGGAAGGGTCCTGGCATTAAGTGTGTCGGGACCCTTCTTTCTTTATAAAGTAGTTAGGAATCATCGGTATCTTTATTGCTGAAAAAATAGGTGATTAATGCAGTTATTATTAGAATGGGAATAGCATAAGCCTGTCCTACGAAAAGTTTCCAGGCTAAAACATCATGTCCTTCAGAGGCAGGAAGATATACAACAATAATACAAACAAGCAAATACGCTATGAATGGGATCAACCATCTTTTCACGAATTTTCCCCTCGCAATCTGATATGTGGTAGATTTTCAATAAAAGAATGACAAAGCTATTTTAACATATAAACATATATGCACCTTGTTGACAAACCGTGATTATCTATATATTTCCATGTACTATAATCATATTTGCCATTATTTCATTCGGCTTTAATCAATCACACGTCTTGCCCCGATGACTTTAGTGGACCAATAGGGGTGAAGGGGGGCAATTGTCACTTTTTTTTCTGCTCTTGATGTGTGTAAGATGGAGTTATTACCTATGAAAATAGCAACATGACCGATTCTTTGAATGCCAATAAATTTTGAACGCTTTTTGGAAGTGAAGAACAGAAGGTCTCCTTGCTTGACCCTGGAGAGTGAGACTGCTTTTCCGACTTGATATTGCTTGCGGGAGGTTCTTGGTAGGAAAATGCCGTGTGTTGCATATACATATTGAACAAACGAACTACAATCGAACATGTCTGTTCTGCCGGGTGCCGCCCCAAATATATAGGGGGTACCAATAAATTTTTTGCCGGTTTTAATGATTTGCTTTGTTTTTTTATAGTCACCTGAAAGGACACCTCTTTCTATTTCCTGCTATATTAGTAGATGTAAAATGATAGAAAAATGCTTGGACAATTTTAGTGGATTTAAAAATGGGGGGAAAGAAAATGAGTACAAAAGATAAATTCCTGGATTATTTGGGAGTGGAAGAGAAAGCTCCGAATTTAACTTACTTGAATGAATTGATTGCTGCTCATCAGAAAAAGGTGAGATGGGAAACTTGGACAAAATTTCTGGATTTTGAAGAAAGGGAGGAAAAGGATCTTTACCTGCCGAGTATCGAGGAGTACGTGGATAGAATCACTCAAACGGGAACTGGCGGTACTTGCTGGACTTTGGCCATTGGCTTTCATTATTTATTGAAAGAGCTTGGTTTTAAGGTGGATTATTTGTATATGACACCTGGCCACCTTTGCTTGCAGGTGGAACTCGATCAGCTCTATTATGTGGATGTGGGCTATTGTGCCCCGTTTTTCCAAGCTTTTCCGCTTCACACCTCTTTTGTCGTAAGTACAGAAATGGAAACTTTCAGTTATCAGGTAAACGGAGATGAAGCATTGGTAGAGCGTACTCCTGGTCCGACAAAATCCTTGGGCTTGAAGCCTGTTTCATTTGAAGATGTAAAGGGTGCTTTGCTTGACTCCCATAATTGGGAGGAGGGGTTCTCTTTTCATAGCTTAAGGATGTTTGGCTATATAGATGGTGTTCCGTACCAGCTGCGGGAAAATGCCATCCGGAAATTTAAGGATCAAACCTATGTGGAAGAACCACTTACCGATGAACAGATGCGCTCTTGGATTGAAGAGAAGTTTGGGGCGGATTACGGTGTATATAAGCGGGCGAAAGAGATTTTTCGGAAAAGGAAGGGTTAGGGGCGCAATAGATCTAATCTATCTGATGGGGAATCTTCTTATAAATCCAAAATAAAGACCCCTTGGTTGTAACGATCCTCAACAACCAAGAGGTCTTTTCTTTTATCCACTAACCTGTCTTCTTTATCTTTCCTCCAAGCAACGTTACCAGAAAAATCACAGCCGCCAAGGCATAAGCAACGTATGCGACAGTGCTATGATCCTCCATATTTTTCACTCCAATTCCAATGAATGCCCAAACAAATACGAGCGGGTAGATCCAGTCATTCTCCGCAAACCTGAACCACAGAGCTAGCAGAGTGGCCACAAACAGCATAATGACGGTCCATGTCACATCTGAAAGGCCGAAGCCATCCCAACCTTTTTCCACTAACACATAACTGATATTAGCGATGGTTGCGACGCTTACCCAGCCGAGGTAAATGGAAAAGGTGGCAAAATCCAGCTTTCCGGGGTTGGATTCTCGCATTTTCAAATAAAGTGCAATGAGTGTAAGCAAAAAGCTGATTATGACTACGACGCTTGTCACCCAAAAACCATAATGCCAAAGCACGATCCAAGAACTATTCAAAAGACAGCTTAGAACAAAAAGTCCGCTTGTATTGACATAGAGAGGTGAATCTCTACGTGATTTTGGGAATTGGCGGATGATCCAGATTCCAAGCAGTATATAAATCAGGCTCCAAATCGAAAAGACATAGCCTGCCGGTTGGAAAAGCACGGTGATTCGGTTCGCGATGTCTCCTGTCGTGAGCCCGTTCAGCGGCAAAGCGTTGGCAAGATAGTTCATGGTTAAAACCAATATAAATGCAGCGATATTAAGCAAAAGTCTCCACAAATGAATCAGCTCCTCTCTTTATTCTAGGCTGTTTTCGTATACTTTGTTGCTTTTCGTATTTTCTATTCAGCCCGTTATATTACTTACTATCGTGCTCTTTTCCCTCTTATGCTATGAATACTGCTTGCAAGTTCAAGACTATGTAAGCAATGAAAAGTCCAATTGCCGACTTTTCATCCATAAATAGCAACAATCTTTGAGAAAAGGGCCTTATTCTATTACTATTCCTTTTTGAAGCCGGACATAACCATCTTAATGTGCAATAAATAGAGAATAAGTAGATTGTCACACGAGAAACCAGCCATATTTTCACAACTTGTCTCATAAAATAGGAAATGGATTCTGAAGTGAGTCAGGGAGAGGAGATATACTTGCAATGAATAAATTTTTTAAAGGCGCATTCCTCCTTGCGATTGCTGCCTTTTTGGGAGAAAGCATAGAATTTATCGTAAATATGGTACTTGCAAATAATCTTGGAGAAGAAGGCATGGGTTTGTATATGTCTGTTCTCCCCGTCATCTTTCTTGTAGTGGTCATCTCCAGTTTGGAACTGCCAATCTCCATTTCTAAATTTGTTGCCGCCAAGGAGGAGAAATATCATCAGAGCATGCTACACCATGCGATGAAGCTGACCATTGTATTTACTTTCATGGTACTTATCGTTGCAATGATGATCCTGCCGTTTATTCCCGTGTTTCAGCATTATCATCCACTAGTAAAATGGCTGATTCTCATCATGATTCCTGTCATCTCCTTTTCCTCGATCGCAAGAGGCTATTTCATGGGACTGCAACATATGGGGAAAATCGCAATCTCCAATTTTTTGAGAAAAGTGGTACAGTTGTGCTTGCTTGTCCTGGTGTATCATTTCTTTCATTTTTCCTTGGAGGTTTCCATTCTAATAGCACTTTGCACATTAGTGGCGACAGAACTGATTGTCTGTCTCTATTTGCTTTATATGTACAGGCTCCAATATATCGAATTGAAGACAAAGGCTGCCGCCCGCATGGATGGAAGAACGGTAAGGAAAAGTCTCTTGGAGGTGTCGATTCCTACTACAGGCATGCGTTTATTTCATGCGGTGACAAATGCCATTCAACCTTTTCTTATAAAAATAGCGCTTGTGAAGGCAGGTTTGAGCCATTCGATAGCCCTTGAGGAATTTGGCCTCCTTGCGGGAGTTGCGCTTACTATCGGATTTTTCCCAGGCTTTATCGCACACTCGTTGATGATTGTGTTGATCCCGACGGTTTCCGAAGCGCATGCAAATCATGATTATGCTAAAATGCAGAAGCTGCTGAAACAAGTGATGATCATAACCTTCTTTTATGGCATTCCAATTGTCATGGTGTTTTACCATTTTGCGATTCCGCTGACAAACGTCTTTTTTGAAAATTCCCATGCCGCTTCCTATGTACAGCTTTTGTGGCCGTTCTTTCTTTTTCATCTCTTTGTATCCCCGTTGCAGGCCTATCTTATAGGTTTAG
Source organism: Sutcliffiella horikoshii DSM 8719 (assembly GCA_001648575.1). Lineage (GTDB taxonomy): Bacteria > Bacillota > Bacilli > Bacillales > Bacillaceae_I > Sutcliffiella_A > Sutcliffiella_A horikoshii. The sequence goes on from LQXN01000061.1 coordinate 89,595, forward strand.
GCATGATAAAGGATGCCTTTTTACACTCTATCTGGTCCACTTGTATTTCGTTTTTGTTGATGTTCATTCTTGGTTCCTTGCCGAACTTGCAGATGAATGGGGTCATACTTGGGATGAATACAGGGATGGTGCTGCTGACCTTGATGCATTACCTGACTGTATGCAATAAGATCAAGCTAACCCTCTGGCTGAAAAGTGCCGATACAAGGGCTGCTTGACTTGTGGGAGATAAAATAATCCGCTTTCAATTGTGCAACTTCTTTTTTATGTGTTTACATGCTGGTCCTAGGTCTTTATAATCCCAACTAGACTGTAAAAATCCAGAGGGAGGCTGACCTTTATGAACAAACAATTAAAAACACTATTATTCTTGCACATTGGTCCTCTTTTTGTTGCGATACATGTTCATTTTTTCCTTTCACCAAATAGCTTGGCAACAGGGGGAGTCAGCGGACTTTCCATCATATTGAACGATGTTTTCCCGATGCTGTCCATCGGTTTGTTAATGTTGATAGTAAACTTGGTTTTATTTGTTGTGGGCTTTCTACTGCTTGGTTTCGGATTTGGAGCAAAAACGATTTATGCCAGTGTCATGCTTTCTGTGATGGTATGGCTGTTGGAGGCGCTCTTTCCGATTAGCGGGCCACTAAGTGAGGACATCTTGATTCAGTTGATTATCGGGCAATGTATTGCTGCAGTGGGAATCGCACTTGTATTCAATCAACGTGCTTCCACGGGGGGAACAGATATTATTGCATTGATTTTAAATAAATATTTTTCTGTGGATATGGGCCGTGGGGTATTGATGGCGGATATTTTCATCGCCTTATCATCTATTCTTGTTTTCGGTCCTGAAGTAGGGATGTATGCGGTATTCGGTGTTATCTTAAACGGCTTGGTTATTGATTACGTCCTTCAGCAGGTAAACGAAATGCGCGAAGTCGTCATTATCAGCAGTGAAAGTGACAAAATCCGCACCTATATCGTCGGGCAATTGGGCCGTGGGGCAACGATCCACTATGCAAGAGGTGCATTTACCTCAGATGAAAAAGAAGTCATTACGACGATTTTGAATAAAAAAGATTTCTCTAAATTAAAGAAATACATCGGTGCAACGGACCAACAAGCGTTCATCACCGTGCACAACATGAAAGAAATCCTGGGACAAAATTTCAAACAATTGGTGACGAAGTGAGTGATAGGGACAGGTCCCTCGACCCCAAAGTGGTGGAGCGGCCTGTCCTTATTTATTTTTTAGGCTCTTTTCTTAAAGATTGTTGCTATTTATGGATGAAAAGTCGGCATTTGGACTTTTCATTGTATACATAGTCTTGAATTTGCAAGCAGTATTCTTAGACAACAGTGAAAAGAGCACGACAGTAAGGAGTATATCGGGTTGATTGGAAAATACGAAGAAGCAACAAAGTATACGAAAACAGCTATTTTTAAGAACCATAAAGTTTCTTTTCTTAAGAGAATATGTTTAAAATGGGGAGAGTGATACTTATTTGAGGTGGACATATTGCTAGAAACGAAGGAAGTTCTATTAACAAAAGCAGAGGAATTTATTTTCCAGTGTTTTCATGAACTAGGGAAGCCGGAGGACGAATTGTCAGTCAGGCTGCAAACGATTAAGGATGAAATAGATCTTTACGGTTTTTATGAACATACATATGAAGAATTGGCACACGGGGCCAAGATGGCGTGGCGTAACAGCAATCGATGCATCGGCAGGCTTTTTTGGAATTCGCTTCACGTGTTAGACAGGAGACACTTGGGGACGGAGCAGGACATAGCTGATGCGCTCCTGCATCACATCGAGTTTGCTACCAACCATGGGAAAATCAGGCCTGCCATCACGATTTTCCGCCAGCAAAAAGAGGCAGGAAAGCAGATGCGTATCTGGAACCATCAGCTTCTTCGCTATGCAGGCTATGAAACCGAGTACGGTGTGATAGGGGATCCTGCTTCTATCGATTTTACAAAGAAATGTGAGGAACTAGGCTGGGAGGGTGCCCGCACCCATTTTGATATTCTGCCATTGATTGTGCAAATAGATGGTAAGGAGCCTGAGATTTTTCCTATTCCAAAAGATTTGGTGCTGGAAGTTCCGATTGAACACCCCGACTACCCTGCTTTCAGCGACCTGGGGTTAAAGTGGTATGGCACTCCATTGATATCCGATATGCGATTGGAGATAGGTGGCATTCATTACACGGCTGCACCTTTCAACGGTTGGTATATGGAAACGGAGATCGGTGCAAGGAATTTTGCTGATACGGACAGGTACAATATGCTCCCAAAAGTCGCATCCTTGATGGGATTAAATACAAACACCAATGCGACAATGTGGAAGGATAAGGCACTGATTGAACTTAATCTAGCGGTGGTCCATTCCTTCAAGGAGAAGGGAGTCAGCATTGTGGATCACCACACGGCAGCCATGCAGTTCAAGCTCTTTGAGGAGCGGGAAGCGGAAAGCTGCCGTCATGTAACAGGAGAGTGGGCGTGGCTGATTCCCCCGGTGTCCCCGGCCGCCACTCACATTTTTCATAAATCCTATGAAAATAAGATAGTGTTGCCGAACTATTTTTATCAAGATAAATTGTATTGAATGTGGAGCCTTTCCCTTTGTTGCAGGGGAGGGGCTTTTTTGGGTTTTGAGTAGGGCGGGATGTGGGACCGTCGGATTTACCCCACAAAAAAACGGGCCCCATCCGGAGCCCGTTACCCTCAAACTTATTAAACTACCAATCAAGTAGCAGCCTTCTGCAACTTATGGATAACTGTTAATGATTTACCTGTACCGATTGCTACAGACTCTAACGGGTTTGGAGCAAGATATACAGGAACGACGATTTCGTTGCTTAGCCATTCTTGCATGCCGTTCATGAGCGCTCCTCCGCCAGTGATGATGACTCCTCGGTCCACGATGTCCCCACTTAATTCTGGTGGGCAATCTTCAAGAGTAGCGCGGATTGCTTCCAGGATATGAAGAAGAGATTCTTTGATCGCTTTTTGGATTTCAGTAGAGTGCAGTTCAATGGTTTTCGGCAGTCCTGTTACAAGGTCACGCCCACGGATTTCCATTGTAAGGTCTTCGTGGTCAACAAGTGCATAGCCGATTGTCATTTTGATTTGTTCAGCAGTACGCTCACCAATCAACAGGTTGTAGTTTTTTCGTACGTAATGAACGATATCATCATCAAATTGATCTCCACCTACACGGATGGAGTTGCAGGAAACTACACCACCGTAAGAAATGATGGCAACTTCGGTTGTACCGCCACCGATATCCACTACCACGTTAGCCACAGGCTCATCTACAGGGAGGTCTGCCCCGATTGCAGCTGCAACAGGCTCTTCTATCAAGTGAACATGCTTTGCGCCACAGTTTTTTACAGCGTCTTGAATTGCGCGACGCTCAACAGATGTGGAACCAGATGGTGTACAAACCACTACACTTGGTTTACGGATGGAGAAGCCCATCGCTTTGCTCGCTTTTTTCATGATTTGTTTTAACATGCTTGTCGTGATGTCGAAATCTGCGATAACGCCATCCTTTAATGGTCGAACGGCCACGATTCTTCCCGGTGTCTTCCCGATCATGTTTTTTGCTTCTGTTCCCACCGCAAGCACGGCCTTTGTTTCTAAGTCAATCGCTACAACGGACGGTTCATTGAACACAATCCCTTTACTTTTACTATAAACCAGCGTATTTGCTGTACCTAAGTCGATCCCAATTTCAGTTGTTGAAAACATAGTTAATCCACCCAATCGTTTAGTTAGTTAGTTTAGGTCTCCTATATACCTTCTGAGAAGAATGTCGTTTTGTGGGGGTAAAAATACAAGAATAATATGGTAATATAGAAGCGAAGGAAAAGGGGAGCCTTCTTACCTAATCAGATACTTAAGATTGATGGATTTTATTGGATGTTTATGTTATATTCTAGAAAAAAACGGGGAATCACAGCCTATGAATAAATCGAAAAATGATAATGAATTAGATGAGTCACAAGAAAAGAGTTTTTGGGACTTCTCCCCGGTTACCTTTTTCTTATGCATGCTTACATTAATCGTGGGGGTCATCACCGTACTTAGTTTCTATGATGGGTTCCAAGTGAAAAAACAGGAACGTATAGCGGCATATGTCAATGAAATGAATGAGCTGCTGAGAAAAAGTGAACAATATTCTGGTTTGATGAAAGATAAATTAGATAATGGAAGTTCTCCTTCTTTTTCAGTAGAAGATGAGAAAGAGTTCCGTGAACTGATGCAGGCCGCCCCTCAAATCGAGGCGCCATCAGGGTGGCAAGGGCATAAAGAAGCAGCAACTGAGCTGATATCGGAGAGGTATATGTTCTTTTATCATTATTTTCATGGTACCGCCATCGAGGGAAAAGGAATCGAAGACGTTTATTCAAGACTTGATGCATTAGAGAGCAAAGAGAAGGAGATTCTCCTTTCATCTTTTGACGCTTCGGAAATCCCTTATCAGGAAACGGAAGAGGGAAAGATTACTTTTTCCATTAAATCATACTAAAAAAACCTGGATTTCTCATTTTCGAGAGATTCAGGTTTCTTTTAATTCCGAGTAAATCACAAGGCGTTCTTCATGATTGTTTGTTTTACGGTCATAAAGCCCTGTGCAAGTGATTAAATTCAATTGTTTGTTATTGGCAGGGCCGAAGATGCTTCTTATAGGTGCTGCGTCATATGGATAGGATTCCTTTTTCTTCACCACAAAGATTAAGGTTTCCTTACCATCATCCACCAAAATTTCATCCCCAACTTCTAAATCTTTCAAATCAAAAAAAACAGCAGGGCCAGTAAAATCGTCTACATGTGCAGCCAAGACAGCGTTCCCGTATCCTCCTGGCTTGGTGCCAGGTTCAAACCACGCTACTGTTTCTCCATCTTCCGGAACCGCCATTGCGCCAGTGCCTTCATCAATGGCAAAGGGTTCTATTACTGCATCGACGGAAATTGCAGGTATGGTTAACCGGGTGGGGGTTATAGCTGTATTAGTTTTTCTTTCTGACTTTGGATTATCGGCTCTATCTTCCTCGGGGGCATTTCCTTGAGCCTCATTTTCCTCTGTATAGGAAGCGATTTCTTCCGCTGGAGCATTTGTAGACTCCGGCGGAAGGTTGTTTGTAGCTTCTTCTTGAACAAAAGGTGTACAAGCTGTAAAAAATAGTAACAGTGATCCTAAAAGAATTAGAAGTTTACTATTGTTTTTGTGCTGCAAAGCGGCGCACTCCAACTATCGCTGCTCCAACCACCATAAGTCCAGCAATCAAAGCCCAAGAGTTGATGCCATTGGATTGTGATGCGCCGCCCATCCCTGTATGGGGCATCTCGCTTGGCATCATTGTATTATCTTCTAAAAGTAAAACTTCAATGCTGTCTACTGTATTAATAGCGTAAACGGAGTATACTTTATTTTCCTCAAGCATTGTTCCGGATAAATCTAATACTTGGTCTCCAGCGTCAGCTGTACGGACTTCCAAGTCGTAAGTTCCTGCATCAAGTGTCATGTAATCAGTTACTGCTTTAAATTCTGCACCGGAGAATACATCATCACCATCGATCAAGCCAACATTCACTGCCGGAGCGTCAGGCGAGAAGTGACCCACACGAATTTTTGATTGTCCTTCTGCAACCATGTTGTCATCCGTTGTAACAGAAAGTTCAAGGTTCTCTAGCGTGTTGATTGCTGCCACTGTATAAGACATACCAGCCTCCACCGTCAGATCAGCAGCGATGACAGGGTCGGCTTGGCCCATTGTTCCAGCTGCATAAATTTCAACCTCGTGCGTTCCTGCAGGCAGATTCATATAATCAGTAGCCGCTTTGAATTCCGCATTTTCCACAGTTGCTTCACCATTTACATAAACATCAACTGCCGGGGCATCTGGGGAAGCATGAATAATACGGACCATAGCATGATCATCCGCATTTGCAATGTTTCCCAACACGGAAAATGCCAAAATACTAGCGATACCTGCAAGCAATAAACGTAACTTTTTCAATCAAATCTCTCCCTTTTGTATAATTTATGTACAGGTGATGTTCATCTCCTGTATAACAAATATATACCACGATATCTTGAATTAAAACTAATAATGTGTTCATGAATGTGTTTTTGAAAATGAAAGTTTTGTTTTATAAGAGGATACTGCGGGTATTACAACTCTATAAACCTGAGGAGGCGATTATTTATGGGAAAACTATTCCGAAGAGTGTTCATTGCCGTGTTACCTATCTTAGTAAAAGAGGGTTTTAAATACTATAAGGAAAGAAAAAACACATCCTCAAGTACAAAAAGTGCATAGAGGAATGTGAACTTTGACGGGAGGGAATCCTCATGGAACGACATACGTACTATGTCACAATGGAAACTGGTCAAATACACAGGGAGCCATTCGATGATCAGGTAAAATATTATGAAGTGTTTGCTACAGAACCTGAGATACACGAGATTGAGAGACTTTTCGAAGATCTTCATATTACGGAATACAGCCCTGATGCGTACACAAGTCCCCTTAATGAAAAGAAAACACAAACGCATAGGGATAAGCAGCAGTTGATCTTGGACAAAATCTTTGTATTGATCAATGAATATGGGACGGAAGAAACAAAAGAAGAAATTCGTACGATGAATGGACTTAACCAGCGTGTATAAGGAGCGCTGGTTTTTTTATGGGGGTATCTTCATAGATTGGTAGCTTCAGACCATGAATATGTACAATATGGAATAATAATTCTGGAGAAAAGACCTATTTTCACCTGGGGCTTTGTGTTTCCGTTGAAAGTCTCGTTCGTCCGCGTTAGACTAGGTAAAAAAGTAGTGTTAGGAGTCTTCCTATGATAAATAAACAAAAACCAATCAGCATGTATCCTGCCGTGGCAGTGATTATTTTTGATGAACAAAAACGAATTCTTTTACAAAGAAGAGCGGACGTGGGCTTATGGACAATCCCTGCCGGCCATGTGGAGCCTGGTGAAACAGTAGAGGAAGCGGCTGTGCGAGAGGTTTACCAGGATACGGGCCTGAATGTCGATCCGCATCGCCTGATTGGAGTCTATTCCGATCCAGAATCGCAAACCTTTGAATATCCTGATGGACGATTAGTCCAATTTGTCACCTCCTATTTTGAAGCGGAGATTACAGGGGGGACTACTTCCAAGAAGGATCCAGCCCTGATCGAACTAAAGTTCTTCGCACCAAACAAGCTGCCGCACGACCTGCTGCCGATGCACCCAAGATGGCTCGTAGACGCATTCTCTGATCGCCGTGAAGCATTCGTACGATAAGAAAGAAGACAACGGGAATTGTTGATTTGCTGACACGTCATTTTTGCTTAACTATTAAGTATTCGACGTTAACTAAAAAAATCCTTGAGGGGTCTGACCCCCTCAAGGATTTTTTTTCAACAGCTTTCAATATCCCTTACAAATATATATAAATCAATCTCAAATCATTCTTAAATCCATCAATGTACATTTGTCAAAAACGTCAGGAAGAATAGTGCCGCGATCACGTAGAGTGGGGCGGATACTTCTTTTGCTTTGCCTAGTAGTAGCTTCATGAGCGGGTAGGCTATGAATCCGAATGCAATTCCGTCTGCAATAGAGTAAGAGAATGGGATCATTACAATTACTAGAAAGGCAGGGAATCCTTCTGATAAGTCTTGGAAGTCGATTTGTTTCACTGATTGAAGCATCAGTACACCAATGATAATTAAAATTGGCGCAATCGCACTGCCTGGAATTATTTTAATGAAGGGAATCGCAAACATGGAAAGCAAAAATAGGCTTCCTGTCGTTATTGCTGTCACACCGGTTCTTCCGCCAGCGGCAATACCTGCTGCCGTTTCCACTGTTGAAACGGTAGGACTGGTACCGAAAAGTCCACTTGTTAAAATGGAAATTCCGTTTGCCTGGAAGGAACGCTTGAACTTTTCAGGGCGGTTGATCATTCCCAAGTGTCCGTTAATAAGCCCGATGTTCTCAAACAAGAGAACCATCGTTAAAGAGAAGACAGCCACTAAAAACGTGAACTCTCCAATCTTTGCAAATGAAACGGCACCAAATAAGGAAAGATAGCTATCCAATGGTAAAGCACTTCCACCAACATCAGAGAAGTTTACCACTCCCAAAGCACCTGCGATAACTGTACCAGCAACGATACTAATCAAGAAGTTTGCTGGGACATTTCGCATAAATAACGTTACAGCTAAAATCACCGTCAGAATCGTGGCAATCACATAAGGACTAGAAACATCTCCAAGTGATAATAGAGAGTTTTCACCCTTTACGATAAGTCCACCTTTTTCCAACCCGATCAAGGTCAAGAATAATCCTAACCCCACCGTAATCGCATGCTTTAAAGAGCTTGGAATCGCCTCGAGCAGCACTTGTGCAAGTTTTGTAAACGAAATGATCGTCACAATCACACCAGAAACCACTACGACGCCCAATGCTTCTTGCCAGGTTAATCCCATCGAGTGAACCAACGTATAGGTGAACATCGCGTTGATTCCCATACCGGGAACAAGGATGATCGGCGCATTCGCCCAAAATCCCATCAACCAGCAACCCACTACACAAGTAAGGATGGTGGCGATAATTCCGGCTTCAATCGGAATACCTGCTTCTGCAAGAATCGTTGCATTAACAGCAATAATGTACACAATGGTAAAGAAAGAGATCATTCCGGCCATCATCTCACGCTTTAAAGTCGTCTCATGACCAGCCAGATCAAATGAATTCTTTATCCATTGAAGCATAATAAAACACCTTATTCAGTTTCCCTCTCCCACCCGGCCGCACAGGACCCACAAACAAGTATTATAACGCGCAAATCTTCATCCGACAATAAAAAAATCCAGAGTTTTTTGTTAGAATGTTCAGAAAAAGTACACACTCTTAATATAGGAATGGGGTAAACTGGTAGTAACGAACAGAAAAAGGGTGAGCGCAATGGACTTTTTTCGACTGACGGATGAAAAAATCAGAAAAGCCTATGAAGATGGGGAATTTGAGAACCTGCCCGGTTATGGCAAACGTTTGGAGCTTGAAGACTTATCCAACGTCCCCCCAGAGATGAGAATGGCCTACAAAATGATGAAGAATGCGGGAATGATGGAGGAGCAGCAAGTAAGGACAGAGATTGAATACTTGGAGGATCTTATCAAAGGAGCGCATAGCGACGTGGAAGAAGCCAGGCTGAATCAAAGGCTGTCAGAAAAACAACTTAGATTACAGCAGATTATCCAAAAGAAGAAAAAAGAGGCTAATTCAGCTGTTTTTAAAAATTATCAGGACCAAATCATGAAAAGGTTTGACTGAAATATAGAAGCTAGAGCCGACTGACCAGCATTATTAAGTGTCCTCGGTTCTTTTTTAATTTTTTCACAAAGTATTGCATGTGAAAAATCACAACAGTAACGCTTGGTATATCGCTTGAAAGTTACAAAAAAAGCCTATATTTTACATAAAAGTTACACGTACGTTACACTTTCAATTCTCATCAAATTCTCATCCCATCCCCACCATTTATTAGGTAGTATTAAAGAGAGTCTTAAAATCAGGCGATACGTCTAAAATATAACCAAGAAGCCACTTATTGTGGAGGTGCCATCATGTGCAAAGTCCTAATAATAGAAGATGAAAAAAACCTAGCACGATTTATTGAGCTGGAATTACAATACGAAGGTTTCACCGTCTCCACTTCCTATGACGGGAGAGAGGGACTTGAGCTTGCATTAGCAAAAGAGTGGGATATCATCCTGCTTGATTTGATGCTTCCTGGCCTGAGCGGGATGGAAGTGTGCCGGAGAATAAGAACTGCCAAAGAAACTCCCATCATCATGCTGACTGCAAGGGACAGTGTGATGGATAAAGTATCCGGCCTTGATAGTGGTGCAGATGATTACATGTCCAAGCCATTTGCGATTGAAGAGCTTTTGGCAAGGATTCGTGCACTTTTGCGTCGTATGGAAGGTAAAAAGAATGAAAAAAACAATATCCTGTCCTTCCGTGAGCTGGAAGTTGATCTTGACGCAAGAACGGTTATTAGAGCCGGGGAACAGATTGAGCTGACCAAAAGGGAATTTGACCTCCTGGTAATTTTTATGACAAATATTAACAGAGTGCTGACAAGGGAGCTTCTTTTAGATAAGGTGTGGGAGCTGGGGTCCTACGCTGAAACCAACGTTGTGGACGTATATGTTCGCTATCTACGGAACAAAATCGATAAGCCTGATGAAGAAAGCTACATACAAACAGTGCGCGGGACGGGTTATGTGATGAGAAAATGAATCGATTTCAACGATATATGAAGCAACTCCCGATCAGATGGAAAATAACCATTTGGTCCTCATTGGTTTTATTCGTCCTTTTCATTGCGTACAATTCTGTTCAATATTATGTGATGAGAACATGGATGATTGAACAGGAAGAACGAAATATACAGGAAAAGATGAAAGAGATACAGGCCTATTTCTCCGAGCAGCCTTTTTTTGTGGGTCGTTCGGAAATCATCAACAGCAGCGGATTTATAGAAAAAGTAAATGAAACGAATGAACTGATCCGGATAATAGATAAAGACGGTGCCCTCCTTGTGGCAGTTGCCACTAACCTGCCGAGGGAAATGCTCATCACCCCTGTTGAGAGCGAAAATCTCGAACATGTAAAAGTAAATGGAAAACATTATTTAATTCACCGGGAACCAGTGATAACAAATGGATTTATTGGGTACATAGAAATTATACGCGATTTGAAAAACTATGAACGGCTGCGCGGGTTGATATTCCTTGTGACCTGGTCGGCAGGTGCAGGCGCCATCCTCTTAAGCGGTGTCGGCGGAATGCTCATTGCCAAACAGCTGCTTGCTCCGATCCAAGCGCTAACCGATACGATGAAACGCATCAAAATGCGTGGCTTCAAAGAACGCGTTCCCCAAGATAAAAATCAAAAGGATGAAATTGCAGATTTATCGAATGTGTTTAATGAGATGATGGATGACGTGGAAATGTCTTTTCAAAAGCAGAAGCAATTTGTGGAGGATGCCTCCCATGAACTGAGGACGCCAATCTCCATATTGGAAGGGCACTTGAAGCTGTTGAACCGTTGGGGGAAAAATGACCCCGAGGTACTTGAGGAGTCATTGAAAGCGTCCCAACAAGAAGTGGAGAGGCTGAAAATGCTCGTGTATGAGCTTTTGGAGCTGACCCGCTTGGAATCCGACCGACTTGAAGTGGTGGAAGACCTGACAGAGCCAGTAAGTGTTGTGGAAGATGTAATAAAAAAATTCACATTGCTCCACCCTGACTTTACTTTTTCATTTATTAATCAACTGCAAGAGCCGGCTAAAGTTGCCATAGCGGAAAGGCATCTCGAGCAGGTACTCATCATATTGATTGATAACGCAGTGAAATATTCCAGCCAATCCAGTACGGTGGAGGTCATTACAGATAAAAATGACAATCAGTTCACGGTCTCCATTAAAGACTACGGCATTGGAGTCCCTCAAGAAGATCTGCAGAAAATATTCGACCGTTTCTATAGAGTGGATAAAGCTCGCAGCAGGGAAAAAGGCGGCCAGGGACTTGGACTTTCCATCGCTAAAAGAATGGTGGATAACTATAACGGTTCCATTGTTGCTGATAGTGTCGAGGGAGAATGGACCATGATTACTGTCACTCTGAATGGTGTTTTTGAAGTAAATGAAACATAACTTAGAAATACATCTGTATTTCTCATCGTTTTCTCATTTTTCTTTAACATTACTTTCATCGTACTAGGGTTTAATAGAAATAGATAAAAAAGGCTGTTTTTGTAAACTTTGTTGCTTGCTCTTTTCCCTGTGTTGCTAAGAATCCTGCTTACAATCTCAAGACTATGGATGCAATGAAAAGTCAAAAGTCCGAATGCCGACTTTTCACCAGTGAATAGCAACATTCTTTGAAAAAAGAGCCTAAAAAACATTCTCATGATGAGGTGAAGGAGTATGGGTTATTATGACGATCATGTCACACAAAAAAGGGCCCGTAAGGAAAAAACATTTGGAAAGCTGGTATTCGCTTCCATTACAGGAGGTATAATCGGGGCGCTCGGAGTGGTTGCAATGCTGCCGGTCCTTCTAGATTGGGGCGTTTACATGGATAAAAATGGTGAGGTGGTTTCAGAGCCTCCGACGAGTGTAGAAACGAACTCTGTAGTGCAGACTGATCAAGTGGAATATGAAAAAATACAAACGAATATAACAAGTGCAGTAGATAACGTTTCCGAAGCTGTGGTTGGGGTAGTTAATATACAAAGAGGCGGAAATTCCCTTTTTGATCCACGTGGTGCACAAGGGGATCAGGAGGCAGGAACAGGTTCTGGAGTGGTTTACAAAAAAGAGAACGGTAAAGCATTCATTGTGACCAATGCTCATGTCATTGATGGAGCCGCTAAGGTGGAAGTAAGCCTTGTTGATGGTACCAGGGTGGAAGCAGAAGTGGTTGGAAGTGATGCCTTAACAGACCTGGCTGTATTAACAGTGGATGATGCGAACATTAATCAGGTTGCAACTTTTGGTGATTCTGATTCCATCACTTTGGGTGAACCGGTTATCGCAATAGGAAATCCCCTTGGCCTGGAATTCTTCGGTTCTGTCACACAGGGGATCATCAGCGGAAAAGAACGGATCATACCCGTTGACATAGATCAAAATGGCCAACCGGACTGGGAAGCAGATGTCATTCAGACTGATGCTGCGATAAATCCAGGTAATAGTGGAGGTGCACTAGTCAATCTTCGCGGGGAAGTTATCGGCATCAACTCGATGAAAATCGCCCAATCCAGAGTGGAGGGAATCGGCTTTGCAATTCCGATTTCATCTGTAAAGCCAATCATCGAGGATCTTGAACAGCACAAGGAAGTACAAAGACCATTTATGGGTGTAGGACTTGCATCATTATCCGATGTCCCACTCGAAGCTCAGAGGTCTACATTGAAACTGCCGGAAGAAGTGAAAAACGGTATTGTCGTAACAGGGGTAGAGTCCACGTCCCCAGCCGATAAGGCAGGTTTGAAAGAATATGATGTGATTGTAAAATTAGATGACCAGGAAATTAAGGATGCATTGGGACTTAGAAAATTCCTCTACAGCCAAAAGAATATCGGTGATAAGATGAAGGTTTCCTACTATCGTGATGGAAAACTAGAAGAGACCGAAATGACACTTGTTAAACAAATGTTCTGATGAAATAAAAAATGTATGTGATCTATGCTAAAAATCTAACGAATAGAGGCGATTGAAACATGCAAAAAACAACGGAGAAAACGAAGAAGGGGCTAGATGTCAGGAAGATTGTTGATAAATATAAAGCCAAAGGAATCAAAGTAGAAGTAGTAAAGCCTAGATTGGACTTGATAAAAGGGCTAAGCCCTCAATAATGGTATTCACTCCCCCCTTAATAATAAAAAAACGACCTGAAACCAATGTTGGCCAGGTCGTTTTCTATGCACAAAAATTATAAAACCGGACACTTGTCCGGTTCAGTAGAGAGAATATATGCTATTTAGCAATTAAATCATGTACCATGTATTTTTGATAGATATGAATGATTTCTTCGTCATCCATTCCTAAAATTTCTTCACGCAGGTGGCCTTTGTTTGTTAAAGTTTGTTCTACACTTTCCCGTTCCATATCCGTTAAAAAGTATCTCTTTGAAACTATCATCCTCTAGCACCTCGTTCTTAAAAGTATTTAATTATACTATTCCCAGATTAGTAGAATAATATACCTCAAAATGAAAAGAAATGAGGAAAAAATTTCAGCTGCACCCCCAGTGGGTTTTCGATCTATGCAAGCACGTTCAGGGGAAGTACCGGATTCATGCACTCTGACCCCCAATCGATAGGCCACTGAAAAAGTACATTATTCTAAAATGATCTGGCTAATACCGCTGTTGATTTCCACAAAAGGCTGCGCTTTCCGCAGGGCGAACTTGAGCCTCCCCAGGCTGCGACCTGCGGGGTCTCAAGATTGTCGCTATCCCCCCGCAGGACAAGGAAGGCTGCGACAGCGATACATCGTACGCAGAAAATGCTCGCATTTTCAAGGAGTCTTCGCCTTTTGCTCCAATCAACAGCTAGAAATCATTAGGACGATAAGTTATTGGTTTTTTCAGTGGCATCCCAATCGACTGGGGGCTGCAGGAAATTCATTTATCAATATACTCAAATAAGAATGATTGGCCATTGCGATAAAATCTTGGATCATAGATGCCCAGCCTTTGGTCGTCATCGACTATGACTACAAAGGGAGACCACTCATAGAGTGTTTTTGCTTCCGGTACTTCTGAGAAGAGTTCATTTAGGTCTGTCTCATCAGCGGACTCCAATGTGTATTGGAGTTTTGGTGTAGTAAACAATGCATCATCGATTATTTCGACCGTTTGCTCATTTTTCCCGATTACAGAGAAGTGCCATGGAAGGAAGCTGGCTGATAAGGCAACTTGATCATATTTATCTTCATATTGCTTGTACAGCATGTATCCTTGGCTTGTTTGAATGGCAACATGTGCAACGATTAAAATCCATACAAGTCTATACAGCATGTGTCTCTCTTTATTCCATAGCTTTCTTGCAAAGAAGGCTATGAAAATGATGGTCCATATGACAAAGTCAACAATGGGGATGGTTCCAAAGGTAACCCTTATAGAAGAAAATGGTTCCAGATACCCGGTTCCCCATGCATTGAAAAGATCCGCAGTATTGTGGATGAATACGGCGATTAGCGGAACAAAAAAGAAGCGCCAATCCCTTCTTTTTAAAAACCAGATACTGACTAGAAAAAAGAGCAGTGCCCATATTGGTACCATAAAGAGCGAATGAGTGATGCCTCTGTGCCACATTTGATACATTCCTTCTGTATCCCAGAGGCTTGATATTACGTCGCTGTCAGGTATTTGGCTTGCTCCTACTGCGGTGACAAACATGGCTATTTTTGTTTTTTTATCATCCTGGCGTTTATCCACGGCACCATATATGGTCATGCCAAAAAGTGTATGGGTAATTGTATCCATGGGCTTCTCCCCTTTTATGTACGTTTTATCCTAAAATCATTTTACCTTAAAAGTCGGAAATAAAAAAAGAAACAACCTGCTTGAGGCTGCTTCAAATCAATTAAGTTTTATTTATTTTTGCATTTTTAGGCATGCTGAGTGCATTAATGCACTTTCAATGTATGGCTTTTGTTTCTTCTTCTGTCGGTTCTGGAGGCAGAGGATCGATTTCAATGGCATCTTTTTTGTTCAAACCAAGAGAGACGTTGTATAGAAAGACTCCCATCAATAAAAATAATAATAAGACAAACCCAATAGTCGCAGCATATAGAAATAACATGTCTATCCCCCCTCTGTACACTTATATGCACAAGCTAGTGAGGCTATTACTTCTAAGAGAAGGGGGAATAGAGGTATAATGGGGAGAAAAGTCAGGGGAGAATTAAAAAACACCTACCGGAGTAAGTGTTTTTTGGAGTTATTGTTTTCTTAAATTTCCAAGTTCTTCGGCAATTGCCTGCATTTCGTTGGGGCTGAAGGATGGCTTTCTCATGACAAGCTCGTAAATATCCTTAAGTTCTTCGTACATTTCTTCATCAAAATGTGATGGCTTGATGGCACCGAGATTTAACACCTTTAGCTTACCTTTGATTGCTTCGATCATATATTCTACATTTTCAGTGGATTTTTCTGTTAAGTTCATTTGAACCGTCCTTTCGTACAAAAGCTTTTCCTTATTTTATCATGAATTGGTGAAAAACAGTATCTTCTTCTGGGAACTGGGGTATTAAAACTAGTGAGTAGCAACAATCTTTGAGTAAAGAGCCTTATTATAAGAGTAAGATGGAAAAGGAAGGGAGATGGATATATGATACGCGTGTTATTTGTATGCTTAGGCAACATATGCAGATCTCCCATGGCGGAAGCTGTGTTTCGGCATGAGGTGGAGAGGCAGGGGCTGGCTGATAAAATAGAGGTTGATTCTGCCGGAACAGGTGATTGGCATATCGGGAATGCTCCTCATGAAGGAACAAGAAACTTGTTGGATGAAAAGAAAATCAGCTATGATGGGATGAAGGCTCGGCAGGTGATTGGAGAAGACTTGAGCGAGTTCGATTATATTATTGCAATGGACGCCGATAATCTTGGTAACCTGAGAAGAATGGCAGGATATGAAAAAACGGGTTCCATTGGACGGCTGCTGGATTTTGTTCCGGACAGCAAAGTTGCTGATGTGCCTGATCCTTATTTTACAGGGAATTTCGACGAAGTATATGATATGGTTCAAGTGGGATGTAAAAACTTATTGGATACAATTATTAAAGAAAAATTAACATGATAGGAGAGAGGTCAATATGGGGAACAGAAATAAATTAGTGGATGGTATGCTGATAGGGGCACTTATTGGTGGAGCGATATCTTTGTTAGATAAAAATACTCGTACAACTGTCATACATAATGGCAAGTGTGTTGGTGGAAAATTAAAGTATGTAGTACAGAATCCTCAGGAAGTTGCAGATGCAGTGCGTATGCGAATTGATACGGTGAAAACGACGATGGATGATGTGTCCAGAGATATTGATTATTTGAGACTGAAAGTGAATCAATTAAAGGAAACCACTCCTCAAGTGTTGGAAATCGTGAACGAGACGAAGGAAGTAATCTCAAAACATTTGGATTCAGCTGAGCATAAAAACAAAAACCTGTAGTAAGCCGGACGTGCTCACAATAGAATAGAGAAAAAGATAAGTGCTGGAGGAAAGTCGATGGGAATACTACGTTTTGGAAAGCAACTGTTTCAGCGCCTGGACAGGAATGAAGCATTAGGAATGTCAGCAGAGTTAGCGTACTTTTTCTTATTGTCGCTTTTTCCATTTCTTATTTTTTTACTTACCTTGATTGCCTACGTCCCCGTTACACAGGATGATGTCCTTGGGGTTATCAGACAATATGCACCTGGTGATACGATGAAGCTGATTGAGACCAATGTTGTTCGCATATTGAATGAACAACGAGGTGACTTACTTTCCTTCGGGATCATAGCGACGATCTGGTTTGCCTCTAACGGCATAAATGCAATTGTCCGGGCTTTTAACAGGGCCTTTGATGTGAATGAAAACAGGCACTTTTTCATTGTGAGGGGTACTGCTATCCTTCTGACGTTGGCGATGGTGTTCGTTATTATTGTTGCTTTATTATTGCCTGTGTTCGG
Source organism: Sutcliffiella horikoshii DSM 8719 (assembly GCA_001648575.1). Classification (GTDB taxonomy): domain Bacteria; phylum Bacillota; class Bacilli; order Bacillales; family Bacillaceae_I; genus Sutcliffiella_A; species Sutcliffiella_A horikoshii. Next base: position 106,872 of record LQXN01000061.1, read on the forward strand.
GCGTGAAATCGGGCTGTTTATATTTTCTTCTTACGGTTTATCAGATGAATTCCTCACCATTTGGAATACGATCAGGTGGGGAGTAAGCTTTGTGATCTTGTTTTTTGTATTCAGCTGTCTTTACTTGGCTGCACCCAATATCCATCTGCGAATTCGTGATGTGCTGCCAGGTGCTATGTTTGCAACTGTCGGCTGGATGTCTGCATCTTTATTATTTTCCTACTATGTGAGTAATTTTGGGAATTATACTGCGATGTACGGCAGCCTTGGAGGTATCATTGTGTTGCTGGTCTGGTTTTATATCTCAGGTCTTATGATTATCATCGGAGGAGAGATTAATGCCATTCTGTTGCAATGGAAAAAAAGCTTTGTTTCATAAAATTTTCCCAGATAACTTTTTGTTTATCGAGGGAAAGCTATGTTTGAAAGATACTCTAACATTTCGGGAGGGAACTTTCATGGCAAAGCATACGAAAAAAGATGGCGGTACGAAGCAGAACTCCAAGCACAAACCGAAGAATAAAACTTCTGGAAGTGCGAACGGACAAAACGGATACCACTAAAAGTACAAAAAAGCAGCGAGGCTAAAAGCCCGCTGCTTTTTTTCTTCATACCTACCTCAATAACCTTAGTCCATTCAAAATGACTAATATCGTGCTTCCTTCGTGACCGATGACCCCAAATGGCAGGTCGATGATTTGAAGAAAGTTGGAGCTGATTAACAGCATGATCACGACAATGGAGAAAATGACATTCTGCTTGATGATCCGGTTCATCCGCTTGGAGAGCTTGATTGCTTCTGCGATTTTCTCTAAATCATTTTTCATCAGTACGACATCGGCAGTTTCCAAGGCTACATCTGTGCCTTCGCCCATCGCGATTCCGACATTCGCTGTAGCCAAAGCGGGAGCGTCGTTGATTCCGTCACCGACCATCCCGACAATCTGGTACTCGTCTTTTAAGTTTTTGACCGTTTCTACCTTTGTCTCAGGCAGGCATTCTGCTACATATTTTTGAATCGCCGCTTCTTTGGCGATGGCCTGGGCTGTTCGTTCGCTATCACCAGTGATCATAATTGCTTGGACCTGAAGTGCCTGCAATTGCTGGATAGCCTTAACCGTTTCTTTTCGAATGACATCCTTTAATGCAAGAATCCCTACAATTCCTTGCTCATCTTTCACAAATACTACTGTTTTACCGGAATTGGTCAAGGTATCCGCAACTCCATCGTGGAATGATTGTGCAATATCCACACCTACAAAATCAGCCTTTCCGACATAGTATTCCTTTTCATTAAGCCTTCCTTTTACACCCCAGCCAGCTTTGTCATCAAGTTGATCAGGTCGTTTTAATGCTTTTTGACTGTTTTTCTTTGAGTATGCAGTTATGGCCTGTGCCAAAGGGTGATTGGAATAGCTTTCAATCGAACCGACGATGTATAAAAATTCTTCATGGGTCATTCCTTCCCGGACGACAACATCTGTTACTTCAGGCTTTCCTTTAGTTAGCGTACCTGTTTTATCAAAGGCGATCGCCTGAAGATGGCTAAGGTTCTCAAGATGGACGCCGCCTTTGAACAATATCCCTTTCCGTGCACCATTGGAGATGGCCGAGAGCGTAGCAGGCATAATGGATGCTACAAGTGCGCATGGCGAGGCAACCACCAAAAGAATCATGGCACGATAAAATGTTTCATTCCAGCTCCAACCCAACAGGAAGTGGGGGAGGACCATCATGACCGCAACGACACCTAGAACTATTTTTACATAAGGACCTTCAAAGCGCTCAAGGAACTGTTGGGATGGCGATTTCTCACTTTGTGCATTTTGAACAAGGTTGATGATTTTTTGGAATAAAGTTTCAGAGGAAAGTTTTGTGACCTCCACGGTAATTGATCCGTTGATATTCATCGTCCCTGCATATACTTCGTCGTCTGCTTTTTTCTCCAAGGGTATGGATTCGCCTGTGATGGCGGCTTCATCTATGGCAGATTCCCCACGGACAATCTTCCCGTCTGTAGGTATGCGCTCACCTGGTTTTACGAGCACGCGGTCGCCGATAACAAGCTTGGAAATGTGGACGCGTTCCTCTGCATCATCGGTTATACGCAATGCTTCCTCCGGCTGTATATCCATGAGGGCGGATATTTCCTTTTGACTCCGGTTCATGGTATAGGTTTCAAGGGCTCCACTTAGTGCAAAGATAAAGATGAGTATGGCACCTTCCATCCAATACCCTATGATTGCCGCACCGATGGCGGCAATGATCATCAGCATTTCTACATTTAACTCTTTCTCTTCGATGGTGTCTTGGATGCCTTCTTTGGCTTTATAGTACCCACCTATCAGGAATGCAAGGATGAAAATTGGGATGGCTGCTGTATTGATATCCATCCTGAGTAATAACCAACCTGTAAGAATAAGAATTCCTGAGATGATAGCAAAAATAAGTTCGATATGGGTGGTGACTTTGTTCATCAGTGTGTCTTTTTTTATGTCTGTCGTCAGATCTTTCATTATATCCAACCTCCTAATTGAGAAAAATAATCAACATCATTGCCTTTATTAAAAGACGAAAGCTGCCATCAATGCGATAGCAGCAATACATTAAAAGGATTTTACCTTGTTGAGATTTGTTATCAATAAATTATATTAATTATTATCTAATTTTTATTATAGTTTATATTGATGGGAATTTCCACTATTATTTCTGCTTTAAGACTATACAGTATGTAGGCGGTGGAAATTCTGTGTATAATGTAGCTTGGAGAGAAGGTGAGTGGCCTTGACGGCTGAAAAATTTTTCACTAGTAAGCTGGGCATCATTGCAGCGGCAATGTTTGCGACCTTCTTATGGGGGAGCGCATTTCCAGCTATAAAGCTTAGTTATACTGCTTTGGATATTGGAGCAAGCGACTATGACAAACAACTTCTGTTTGCGGGTTATCGATTCCTGCTTGCAGGATTAATGATCTTTATATTTTTTACCCTATTCAAGCAATCGCTAAAACTAAGGAGGGCAACCATTGTTCCTCTTGTGCAACTAGGATTTATGCAAACTTTTTTACAGTACCTGTTATTCTATTTCGGGTTAAGTTATTCTACAGGAATGCAGGGAGCGGTCATTGCGGGAACAGCATCGTTTTTTCAGATTTTATTTGCTCATTTTTTATATGCGGACGACTCATTGTCCTTACGTAAATGGCTTGGAATCGCACTGGGTTTTGGAGGCGTCCTGATGGTGAACCTGCCAAAAGCTGGAGCGGATTTTCAATTTGGTATTGGGGAGCTATTGCTGTTGCTTGCCATGATGGCTTCTGCTTACGGGAATATCATGGCGCGGGAACGGGCGGCGACCATGGATGTATCCTATTTGACAGCTTATCAGATGCTATTTGGTTCAATAGGATTGATTGTGGTCGGAGGGGTGAGCGCTGGATTCTTTCCGTTTACCTTTAATCTGTACACAGTCGGGCTTATTGCTTATCTAGCGTTTTTGTCAGCTGCAGGCTTTATTTTATGGAACAATGTGATGAAGTACAATAAGGTAGGTAAAGTTTCCATGTACCTTTTCTTGGTTCCGGTATTCGGGGTAATGCTTTCTGCTGTATTCCTCGATGAAGTGATGCATTACACGATTCTGCTTGGACTGACATTGGTAGTGTTAGGGATCATCATTGTTAACAGACAGAAGCCATCAAATAAAGATAACAACAAAAAACTGCAACCCTCCGCTTAATTGACGGGGATTGCAGTTTTTTGCTTACTATGGCGTCAAACAAACCTTAAAGGCTTTGATGAATCATCATCTGTTCATACACATTATTGTATAAGTGCTCAATGTCCTCATCCGTCATAAAAGCCAAAGATTCACGGTCCGCCTTCTTCATCACTTCAATAAAATTGATCATGTTCTTACGTTCCTGTCTGCTCATCTTTCATTCTCCTCCTTCTTTGTATTAGTACAGTGTTTATTTATTTGATATTATTATATAACAGAATATTGAGAAATGGAACAACTTTTTGAAAATTTTTTAAAGAAGGGGTCAGACCCCTTTGTGTCGCGGTAATAAGTTGAAGTAGTAAAGTTCATAATCTTGTTATTTGTTTTAAAGGTTAATTTTATTTATAGTACTTTTGTCACGATTTTTATCCCGCTTTTTTTGATTGTTTGTTATAATTGTATATATTTGGTTTTGTTTGTTGGGTTATGTAGAATAATGGAAGATATATGAAAAGAGGGGAAAGAGTGTTTTTCAAGAAAACATGCTATTTTTGTAAAAAGAAGATCAGGACGTATTTTCAATACAAGGAGAAGAACAAAAAGATATATTGCTGTTCCCTCTGCAAGTCCTATGCTGACAGACGGGCTTTTGTTCCTTATAATTGATAAATGTCAAAAAAAGGTTCGTCACCAGCACAGTAGCGCTAGGTGACGAACCTTCTTTCATTTTCTACCCCTTCACCGGCACCATTCCGCGTTCTCCGAATGAATAAGTCAGCATGAAGATGACAAAAAGGAGGAAGCTGATGATATGGAAGAAGCTGATATCGGAAAAGAACTGGATGAAAAGTCCGCCAAAGAAGGGGCCTCCTAAACTGCCGACACTAAAAGCAATTCCGCACATCAGGTTGCCGGTAGGGAGCAGGTTCTTTGGCATCAGGTCTGTCATATAACTGATACCAAGTGAGAACGTGGATCCGACAAGCATTCCGGCGATAAAGATACAGACTGCCAAGGCTACGAAAGTCCCTTCCAAGAAGCTTGCTGTCACAAAACTTAAGCAGCCGAGTGACAGAATGACGAGCAGAATATTTCTTCTTCCAAACTTATCACTCAAAATTCCGAGCGGAAGCTGAAACACAATTCCTCCAATGGCGAAGGAAGCAAGTAAAATGGACACGCTCCCTACTTCGATTCCATTACGCAATGCATAGATGGGGAAGCTTCCATTCAGGGATGCTTCCAAGAACCCATATCCAAGTGGTGGAAGAAACGCAATCCATCCATATTTCCAGGCCTTTCTGAAACGCTTGATGGTTTCAAAAAAGGAGTTCACGCCTATTTCCTGTTCGGGGTGTTCATTTTTCAAAAAGAAAAGAAATACCCAACCCACCAGGCATAACAATGATGAAACGATGAATGGCAGCGCTTGGTTGATCTCAACAAGCGGCGTCATCAACGGACCGGTGGCAAAGCCGATTCCAAAAAATACTCCGTAAAGGGAGATGTTCCGGCCGCGTACATTTTCAGCGGAAAAGGATGTTATCCAAGTTTGGGTGGCGAAATGCAGGGCGTGATCACCGATCCCTATAAGCAACCGCAAAATAAACCAGAACCAGAAGCTTTGCCATAAGGGAAATAGCGCCAATGAGAAGACAACTAAAAATCCGCCGACTAATATGACAGGACGGTAGCCGTATTTCCTCAACGGTTGTTCCATGAACGGGGATGCAAGTAAAATCCCGATATATAAGGCGGTAGCGTTCAGGCCATTGAGTGTGGAGGACACGCCACTATTTTCAAATATGACAGCAATTAAAGGCAATAGCATTCCTTGGCTAAAGCCGGAAACTGCGACAATGGATACGAGAATCCAAAAACGAAAACGATTCATAAGATGCAACCTCTGAAATTTAGTATTTTGACCATCCCTAATTTTACATAAAATAAGGCCAATTTGGAATGGTTAAAACAAAGCAGCCAAAAAACTGGCAGATTTAATTCGAGATTTGTTATTCTGATTACAAGAAGGAGATGACATTCACATGGAATTTAAAATGAAGGAAGTAGGATTCACAACGAACCTGGAGTACGGGGAGCTTCATGTTGCAGGAGACGAGCAATACGGTTTTCGTCCTTATCAGCTGATGGTCTCTTCCATCGCAGTCTGCAGTGGCGGCGTGTTAAAGAGCATCCTGAAGAAAAAACGTTTGGAAATTGAAGATATTGCTATAAAGGCAGATGTCACCCGGAATGAAAAAGAAGCAAACCGGATTGAGAAAATACATATCCATTACACTATTAAAGGAAAGGACCTGGTGGAAAGCAAGATTGAATCAGCCATAGAGCTTGCAAGCAAAAATTGTCCAATGGTCCAGTCTGTAAAGGGAAGCATAGAAATAAAAGAAACATTTGAACTGAATAATTAATTTGAAAAAATGCCATCCCAAATGAGGGATGGCGTTTAATGTTTAAGAGACCTTTTGTATGAACTTGAATATAGTAAGGGAGGGGATTATTCCTCATACAGGAGGAGATTTCATGATCATATTAAAATCCGAAAGAGAGATACAAATGATGGCGGAGGCCGGTAAACTTTTGGCTGCCTGCCACAGGCGATTGGCGAAGCGGATCAGGCCGGGAGTCACGACAATGGAAATAAATGATTACGTAGATGCTTTTTTGAAAAAGAACGGTGCCAAGTCGGAGCAATACGGCTACAATGGCTATCAATATGCAACATGTGCTTCTATCAATGATGAGATCTGTCATGGCTTTCCCCGCAAGTCTCCATTAAAAAAAGGGGATATTGTCACAATCGATGTGGTAGTCAACTTAAATGGGGCTTTAGCTGATTCTGCATGGACTTATGCAGTCGGGGAAGTGAGTGGGGGAGCAAGAAAGCTAATGGAGACAAGTAAAAAAGCTCTATATATAGGAATTGAGAAGGCTGTTGCAGGTAATCGGCTTGGAGATATCGGCCATGCCATCCAGACTTTTGTGGAGGGGGAGGGCTATTCCATAGTCCGGGACTTCACTGGGCATGGAATTGGCAGGAACATTCATGAAGATCCGCAGGTATTTCACTTCGGCCAACCGGGAAGGGGTATCCGGCTTAGGGAAGGGATGGTCATTACAATTGAACCGATGGTGAACGAAGGGACATGGCACAGTAAAATGGATGACGATAGGTGGACTGCAAGAACAGTAGACGGGAAGCTTTCTGCACAATATGAGCATACGATCGCCATTACCAAAGATGGTCCGATCATTTTGACTGAGCAGTAGATAAGTGCATGGCACATATCTGCTTTTTTTTTCGTATATTAGGGTGCATTTTAAAAAAAGGAGGAATGCTCAGTGGGGTTTGATTACTCTTTGGATTTTGAAAAGATTGATTTTCGGGAGAAACCAGAGCTTTATCGGGTGGGGAGAGGAGAGCAAGGTGTGCTCTTGGTTGAGCCTTACAAAGGGGAGATCCTCCCGCATTGGCGATTCAAAACACCGGATATAGCGCGGGAATCCTCGGAAAAAATATATGAAATGTATCTTGAATACAAGAAGCAGGATGATTTTGTGGGAATGGACATGGCCAGGAAATTCCTTCAGATGGGCTATACACGGGGCCGCCGCTATACGAACTATAAAGGCGGCCGGAAGTATGATGAAGATGGGAATATTAACGAACGTCAGATTGATGAGGAAAAAGCGGAGTCAGCTGCAATTTTTGAAACACTGTGGAAGAAGGTTAGAAAGGATGAGGATTATTTGGAGAAAAAGAAGGAGCATCAGAAAAAGTATGGTTAGCAGATTAACAGGGGATTTTTTATAAAGGATTCTTAAAAGATATGCAGAATGAGTTAGGTAGGCAATTGTTAAAAGCACAAAAATTAATAAGTCAAACAGAAACAACAAGGGGAGCAACATATGATCATAGGCATTGATGGTGGAGGAACAAAGACGACAGGGGTCGTAGTGGACAAGCAAGGATTGGTTATCAAAATGGCAACAGTCGGACCGACCAATCCAAATAGTTCTAATAGGGAAAGCATTTGGTCTGAACTGACCGACCTCTTTTCCCAACTGCTACAAGGGAAGGAACTTTCGGATGAGGATTTGGTCTTTGCAGGAATTTCCGGAGCAGAAAGTGGCGGCAAAAAGGAATGGTTTAAAGACCTGCTGGTTGGTTTGCTGGGAGATAAGCCGTTAATTACCGTTGATAACGACGCGATTACAGCTCTGTATTCCGAAACGAAGGGAGAGCCCGGAATCGTGTGTATCAGTGGAACAGGGTCCATCGCCTTCGGGGTGAATGAAAAGCTTGAGCGTGGAAGAGTCGGTGGTTGGGGTTATCTGATCAATGATGGGTACAGTGGGTTTACAATTGGAAAGGATCTGTTGGAGTATGTGTTTGAGAAATACGATACAGGTAGTCACAAACCGTTCCCGCTGAAGGAGGAAGTATTGGAGCACTTTCAGGTGAAGGAAATGTCTGAGCTTGTGCCACTCGTGTATGAATTAGGGAAAACAAGGGACAGGATTGCATCGTTGGCAAGAGTTGCTGTCGAGAGGTCTAATCAAGGAGATGAACTATGTACTTCATTCATTGAGGGTGCGGCAAGGGCGATGCTGAAAGACATCCATGTGTTGTATGAAAAATTGATTAAGCATACTACAGCTCATGATAGTGTTCCAATCATTTTGACTGGTGGGATCGGACAGCATGCAGAAGCGATGATGGTTTATTTACATAGCGAGGCTCGTAGTGCAGGTTTGCCATTTTTGTTTAAGAGGGCAGCACTTCCTCCCATTGTGGGTACGGTGTATGCAGCTTTGCGGGAGACTGGTGGAAAGCCTTCTGATGCTTTTATTACTAGATTTGAGGGTTATTTTTCAGTGTAAATGGCAGAGAAAAGACAGCGATGGTAAGTAACCGTCGCTGTCTTTTTGATTGAGAAATCTAAGTGGGAGAGTCTAGTTTGGTTGATTTTGTCTAAGTGTGTCGAATGGCATTTATCTGGCCCGACTTGGCTTATAAATCGAAAACTTCGCTTATAAATTCAAAACTTGGACTATAAATCGAAAACTTCGCTTATAAAATCAACTTTCGCTTATTTACATATCTCGTCTGTCTACTCCTCCAACCCTTCCAACAAAAAGTCGGCAATATGAACGACGCGGATCGCCCCCGTCAATCCTTCACGTTCTATCCCGAGCTTCATTTGGAGCAAACACCCAGGGTTTGCGGTCACTATGGTCGTTGCCTCGCTTTCCGCGACCTTCTCCATTTTATGGTCCAATATCTGCATCGACATTTCGGATTCAACGATGTTGTAAATGCCTGCTGAGCCACAACAGCGGTCACCGTCTTTCATCTCGTGGAATTCTGCACCATCAACTGATTGCAATAAAATCCTCGGCTGGAGGAAGGTGCCCTGTACATTGCGAAGATGGCAGGAGTCTTGATAGGTCACCCTTTGCGGTCGCACACGCAGGTCTTTTTTATGAAATTCCAATTCTACCAAAATAGCTGACATATCCTTGATTTTCTTTTTAAAAGAAACGGCTCTCTCAAACCATTGCGGATCGTCTTTCAATAGGTGGTCGTAGTCGACAAGGAATGCTCCGCACCCACCAGCATTGGTGATGATGTAATCCACTTCCAAGTTTTCAAATGCAGCAATATTCCGTTTGGCAAGTTCCTTGGCGCTGTCCTTTTCTCCGCTATGTCCATGAAGGGCGCCACAACAATTTTGGGCCTTTGGGATGACAATCTCGCAGCCGGCATGCTGTAGCAGCCTTGTTGTGGCATTATTGGTCTCAAGGAACATAGTATCCATCAGACAGCCAGAAAAGAAGGCAACTCTTTTTTTCTGAGCAGCAAGCGCTGGCAGATGTGTGGGGCGATTTTTCATTTCCTTCATCGTAGGGACCTTTGGCAGCACACGCTCCATGCTTGCCATGCTTTCAGGTAACAATCTGAGCAATCCGGTGTGATGAAGGGCACTTTGAATTCCAGAGCGCTGATAGATTCCAAGAAAATTGGTCAACATTCTCATACGATTTTGATGGGGGAAGAGTCCGTTAAACGCAGTCTTCCTCATCACCCTTACTGGAAGGGTGTGCTTTTTATTTTGATTGATGATATCCCTGGCTTCCTCGAGCAGGTGACCATACTTTACGCCAGACGGACAAACAGGCTCGCAAGCTCTGCAACCGAGGCACAAATCAAGGGAGCGTTCCACATCTTCATCAGGTTCGATCACCCCGTCCACCACAGCCTTCATCAAAGCGATACGCCCGCGGGGGGAGTGGGACTCTTTAAAGCCTGACTCCACATATGTCGGGCAGGAAGGAAGGCAAAAGCCGCATCGCATACAATTCAGTAGTTCATCTTCATCCATCCGGCTTTTAAATTCTTCTTGAATGATGTGCTTTTCTTTTACTGAAGTCATCTGGAAACCACCACCCGTTTTCTGGATTCCTTCGCAAACACTTTACCAGGGTTCATGATGTTGTTCGGGTCAAAAGCGAGTTTGATGGCTTTCATGGCAGCAATTCCTTCTGCGCCTACCTTCCACTCCAGATAAGGTGCCTTCATGATTCCTACTCCGTGCTCACCGGTGATTGTTCCGCCAAGTTCGATTGCCTTGGCAAAAATATCTTCAAAAGCCGCTTCGACCCGTTCCATTTCATCGTGGTCCCGTGCATCTGTAGCTACAGTAGGATGAAGGTTGCCGTCCCCAGCATGTCCGAACGTGCAGATTTTCACCTGATGCTTTCTGGCAATATCATTGATGGCTTTTACCATCGTGGCTATCTCTGAGCGCGGGACAGTGGCATCTTCGAGAATGGTCGTCGGCTTGAGCCTTGCCAGGGCGGAGAGGGCTGAGCGGCGAGCAGTACGGAGGGCTTCCGCTTCAATCTCGGTTTGCGCAATCTGGACGGAAATCGCCTTCTCCTTCATGCAAATCTCCTCTATTTTTTTCATATCCCTTGTTACCACTTCGAGCGGGCCATCCTGCTCAATCAGAAGTACCGCCTGTACGTCTGTAGGCAATCCGATCTTAGCGAAATCCTCCACCACCTGGAGGGTAGGTTGATCCAAGAATTCTAGTGTAGCCGGAATGATTTTATTGGCAATGATGGCCGAAACCGATTTGGCAGCAGCCTCGATATCTTGGTATAAGGCAAGCATCGTTTGCTTTGTTTCCGGCATGGGAATAAGCTTCAAAGTCGCTTCTGTAATGATACATAGAGTCCCTTCTGATCCTACGAAAAGTCTGGTCAAGTCATAACCTGCTACATCCTTTGCAAGCTTGCCCCCGGTCCGAATGACATCTCCGTTCGGCATAACCGCTTCAAGCGCCAATACATAATCGCGCGTCACCCCGTACTTCAAGCCGCGCAGTCCGCCTGAATTTTCGTTGATGTTGCCGCCGATGGTAGAAATTTTCATGGAGCTTGGATCCGGCGGATAAAATAACCCTTTCTCCTCTACAGCTTGAATCATATCAAGAGTGACTATGCCTGGCTGAACAGTTACCGTCAAGTTCTCTTCATCCAACTCCAGCAGCTTGTTCATATGGGTGAACAGGAGAACGATACCGCCTTCTGTAGGGCAGGTTCCCGCACAAAGGTTGGTGCCAGAACCCCTGGGGACAAGCGGAATGCGATGCTCATTACACAGTTTCACAATTTGTGAGACTTCTTCTGTATTGCGTGGAACGATGACGGCATCTGGCATAGCTTGATAGTTTGGAGTGGCATCATAGGAATAAACAAGCTTTTCTGCCTGGCTGTCCCGATAATTTTCGGGACCTACAATATGGATAAAATGTTTTTTCAAATGTTCACTTATCATAATAAAAACCTCCCAGACTATAAAACATCCTTTCTATATTTTATAAAAAGAGGATAAGAAACACTATGTATGTTTATCTAATGGACGAGTGGAATTATTGAATGATTATTGTAGAATCCTCTAAAAGGACGCATGCTAAATAAAGTGTGGTCAAATCACGTGGCTTTTTGAGTTCAAGCCCGGTCAGATTCTCCACCTTGCGCAAGCGATAATGCAATGTATTGATATGAATGTGCATTGCTTGGGCAGTTTCTTTCAAGGATAGGTGATGGGTAAAATACATTTGGATAGTATCAAGTAATTCCTTTTCTGCAAGAATGGGGGTCAGAAGCCGCTGAGCGAACTCTTTTTTTACCTTAACAGGGATTGCTTGCAGGATCATTTCAAGGCGAAGATCCTCCTCAAATATAAGAGTTCCATCCATAGTACAGGCATTCAGTGCTCTTTCTGCTTCGGTGTACGAGTCTTTTAAAGAAGAAAAACTGCCTGAATTTCCAATACCCATAAATACCTTCGTCCCGATGTAACCTTGTAGCTGATTCTGTATATTCTTAAGGAAAGTAAATAGGGCTTCCCTTGTTAATGATTCATTGCTTGTGAGCAGTAAAATCATTCTGTTCTGTCCCCATTGAACAAGAATATCTTCGTCCTTCAGCTCCAAATTCAATTCGGAAAAATGCCATGTTTTAGTTTTCATTAACACTTCAACTGTCTGAAACTCTATTAAAATAACTTGCCGGTTCACATCCATGTTTATTCCAAGAAGTTCAGCACGCTTTTTGATGGAAGTGGATGGGCCATCCTTCAATAACCAATCAAACACAAATGTCTCGAGGGATCTTGCTTCCCATTCAAATTGATCCTGATAATGATTTTCCTGAATCAGTAGCTCTGTCATTTTCTTGATCAGTTCCCCGTATGGCAGCACGCTTTCAGGTGTTCCTGTAATGCCGATTACCCCGACAACCTTATGTTGATGGAAAAGGGGGAGGTTGATACCGGCTTTTACCCCGGTAAGGATTGTTTCATCCTGCTTGGAAATGATGCGCATTTGTTTTTCAGAGGCTGCAAGAAAAGCCCCTTCATGGAAGTTGCCCAATCTATCGGGATCTGTACTCGCAATGATGGTACCGGATGTATCTATCATAATTAAATCTTCTTCTATAAAATTTTTAACTTCTCGGATGATTTTTTTTGCAAGGGATGTTCGTAGCAAAGTGAGACCTCCTATTTAAAAGAACGCCGGACTAGTGAAAAGCCAAGGGGAAATAATATAAATTTATAGGTTTTTCTTTATACATTATCATATGTGGGGTTCAAAAGGGGGCATGAAAAAAAAGGAAGAGTGTAACCCAGGTTCCTTTACACCCTTCCTTAAATTATCCTTCTAAAACTTCCGCCTCACTGCCAGCCTTTTCATAATACCTAATGACCGACGGGGTCAATTTTAGAAGTAAGTATTCTGGATCTTCCGGGCTATTTATCCACTCTGACAGTTTCTCATCCCAGAATTTCTGTTTCAGATCTGCACTTTCTTCAAAACTGGCTTCTGCTTCAATTTCCGCATACGGATCATTCCAGCCGGATCCTTGCATCCCTAAAAGGATATGTACATGTGGGTTCGACTTGATATCCTCGATCTTATGAGTGTGCTCGTTTGTTGCGCAGTACAATACCAATCCTTTATTGAAAAATAACATGAAACGTGAATATGGGCGGTTTTCTCTAATCGTTGCCAGCGTGCCGACTTCATGGTTGCTGAACATTGAAGTGATTTTGGTTTTTAAGTCCGTAGTCATCGTTTTCTCTACACCTTTCATTTAGGCTTTTTTCGTAAACTTTATTGCTGCTTCTGTTCTTTTTCTCTTTCTTACAAAGCATAATCATCGTGATTCTCAGGGTGTGAAGCTGAAAAAGTTCAAACTTCTACTTTTTACAAATGAAAAGCGCTATTCTTTGATAAAGGCTGTTTTCGTATACTTTGTTGCTTTTCGTATTTTCCAATCAGCCCGCTATATTACTTACTATCGTGCTCTTTTCCCTGTTCTGCTATGAGTACTTATTGCAGATTCAAGACAATGTAAGCAATGAAAAGTCCAATTGCAGACTTTTCATCCATAAATAGCAACAATCTTTGAGAAAAGAGCCTTGATAAAAGAGCTATCACTTAAAAAGTTCTCTTCGTTAATGTGGCATGTTTGGCGAAATTTTAAACAAGAATGTCGGAGGGTTATTACGATAAAAAGCCAAGGTCGGGGATATCATAATGGTAAAAGTGAAAGGAGGGTGCATGTGTGTATAAATTTTTCCTGATCATGATCGCTGTCGGTTTACCTTTATCTATCCTCGGGTCCCTGCTGCATTGGCCGGTTGTAATGATGTTCATCATATATAGTTTGACGATCGTTGCGCTCGCAAGCTATATGGGGCGGGCCACGGAAAGTATCGCGGTACATACGGGTCCGAGGGTTGGTGGTTTGATCAATGCCACCTTTGGAAACGCCGTCGAGTTGATCATTGCATTCTTTGCACTTAAAGCCGGGCTTATAACAGTGGTGTTGGCTTCCCTTACCGGATCCGTTCTTGGAAATCTGTTACTTGTTATGGGGCTTTCGTTTTTTGTTGGTGGTCTAAAGTTCAAACGGCAAAAGTTTAATGTGTTTGATGCCAGGCATAACTCGGGACTCCTTGTTTTTGCGGTCCTGGTTGCCTTTGTCATTCCAGAAGTTTTTGCGCAGGAGATGAATGATACAAAAACGTTTGCACTAAGTGTCGGGATATCTATAATCCTTATTCTTTTATACTTGGCAGCTTTATTCTTCAAGCTCGTGACCCATCGCGGGGTTTACCAGTCTATCGAAGCAGGTGGAGGGCATTCAGGGGAGGAGCATGAAACAGCGGAGTGGGGGAAGAGAAAAGCAATCTTGATCCTTTTGTTAGCAACACTTGCAGTGGCATATGTATCGGAAAGTCTCGTTCATACATTTGAAGAAGTAGGGGAAGCATTCGGTTGGTCCGAATTGTTCATTGGGGTCATCGTAGTTGCGATTGTTGGAAATGCTGCAGAACATGCATCCGCTATCATAATGGCATACAAAAATAAGATGGACATTGCAGTCGAGATTGCAGTGGGATCAACCTTGCAAATTGCGATGTTTGTGGCCCCGATTCTTGTTCTTATATCGATCTTTTTTGAAAAGCAAATGGCACTTGTGTTTACTGTGCCAGAACTGATTGCCATGGTGACAGCTGTACTTTTGGCGATCGCCATCTCTAATGACGGCGAAACGAACTGGTTTGAGGGTGCGACAATACTTGCAGCATATTTGATCATGGGGATTGGTTTTTTTCTCTTATAGAGGAAAAGAGGGCTGTTTGGCACGAACTTCGGGGGTTTTGGAACGAACTCGGACTGTTTTGGCACGAACTTGCTCATTTTGGCACGAACTCACCCCATTTCGGCACGAACTAGGATGATTTCGGCACCAACTTCATAAATTACAAAAAAAGACCCTGTGCGGTAGGCTGCACAGAGTCCCGATAATGTAGGGCAAACCGATTATTTTTAAGTACCAAGAGGTTAAAGCTTTGAATTAAGGAATAAAAAGCTTTATATGTGCACTGTGTAGGTAGAATCACCCCTTCACTCTAAGGTGTCTTACGCTTTTTCCCTCCTTCGTTATTAGGTATTTAAAGTATATAAATGTAATGTTATAAATATTCTGATTTTTTTAATCTTTTTTTCTTTTTCATATTTTGATGATTCACGCTTACAATGATAAAGTAGGGACAAGTGACTGACAGTAAATTGTAGAGGAGTTATCAGATTGGTTATCAGGGCTTTATTTTATTTAATTGGACTTTTTGTCTTATCCTTCGGGATCAGTATGACAATAAAATCAGATTTAGGGGCTGGTGCGTGGGATGCGCTTAACGTAGGACTTTCCACTACATTCGGGCTGACGGTAGGTAGCTGGGTGTTTATTGTGGGAATCATCTTGATTGCCATCAATGCTTGGCTGCATAAAAGTAAACCGGATTATCTGGCGGTCATCACGATTTTCCTTGTTGGGGCTTTTATTGACTTCTGGTTGATACAGGTGTTCGGGGCATGGATTCCAGTGGGAATGGCTTTCCGTTTTGTTGTGCTTATTGGTGGAATGGTCATTATGGCAGTGGGGATCTCCGCTTATCTTCAAGCGAAGTTTCCTGTCATTCCAATTGACAACCTGATGCTTGGGATCCAGAATCGTTTCAAAGTCAAAATGATGACGGCAAAAACCATCGGGGAAGTGTTTGCCCTCATTTTTGCCCTTATTTTCAAAGGTCCAATCGGAATTGGTACACTTATCATTACATTTGGAATCGGGCCATTAATTCAGATATTCTATCCGCGGTTAGAAAATCTTTATAGGAAATTGCGACACGAGAGCTAATTTCAGCTTTCGTGTTTTTTCTTTTTGGAGGAAGCGTTATCCCAAAGCCACCAAATAGCTGCATACAGTATAGAAATAATGAACATATCCAAAAAAGTCTTATTCTTAAAGAATGGGTACACCAGCAAATTGGCCAAAAAAAAGATGATAAGATGAGTGACATATACATTTCCGAAAATAGGTCTTACCACAACGGTTCATCCTCGTTGCTCAAATTAAACAAGTATGGCATGCCTATTACCACCCCTAAAATACATATAACATACGAGGTGACTAAATAGATATGGTCCACACCAAAGGTAAGGATCGGCACATTAATAAGCGGAAAAAACATAGGCATTAAACATAATTTTTGGCGGGCGCTCTTCGTAATATATTGCTTCTCTTTACAATATGGGCACGTAATGGCCTGTTTAAATGTGAACGACTTCTTCCAGGTCATCTTCCAGCTCCATTGATTATGACAATTTGCACAGCTTGGTGTTTTCATCATATCCAGCCTCCTTCTTACCTTATATACGAATTCTTCTGGAAAAAAGTTTCACCTATCATGGATAATCTTAAATCGCTTCGAAAAAGATAACAGTACATAGATTTCAAGACGATTGAAAGGAGTAATACACATCATGCGCATACTTCAACTTATTATGGCAACCTTTCTGGCATTCGGTTTTATGATGAATAACGTACAAGCTGAAGAAACGAAAGTGAAAGCTGATAGTAAAAAACTGGAGGTTCCCAATTCTGTCCTGGACATCTCAAAAGACAATACCTATCCAAACCCGTCCCAGGATGTACCTTATCTGCAACCAAGCGAGCTTTCTCAAGAACTGATTGATTCTTCCAATGTGAAAATTGAAAACCCGAAGCTCATAAAAATATTGAATGAGTCTAATATTTCCCCTTCACCAGTAGCAATCGGCTACCGGGCCACGATCTATCTTGGACAATGGCCGCTTTCTTATGAGTCAACAGAGACAAGTGTGAACTGGGAATATCAAAAAATCAATACGAATTACACAGATAACCGTGGTGGGAAAGTACCGCAACAGCTGCACTATCGTCAGGAAGCACAAAAAAGTGTCAAAGGCGGATTGACTTCAAAAGTGGAGGCAGCTGAAGATGTAAAAGAAATGATGATGTTAAAAGCAATGGACAAAACGAAACTGCCTTTATCTTTCCAGACCATTGTCGGTGCGGGGACGAAAAAGGATCAGGTATATAATATCCCTGTAAAGAAACTTGGGTACCTGTACGCGTATAGTCCGGCTGTAAGTGAAAAAGGGAAGATTACTTACGGGGAAGTGTACTTGGTTTTAAAAGGGAAGGAAATGAAGATTGTCGTGAAGAATGTGACGTCTCAAGGGATCGGGGCATGGATTCCTGTTCAGGACCATGTCAGCTTTATTTTTGCAGCTTCCGATCGTCCTAGATAATAAAAATGGTGCACCAGTCCTATTTTGGGAACTGGTGCTTTTTCGTTATAATGGCAATGTGGAAAAAACGAGATTATTTTCCCAGTTTCATACTCATTACTAAACGGGTACTGATGTATTACGAAGACTTGCCTGATGTCCATCCACTTGTCGAAGAAAAAACCAACCATCGACCGTAACTTTTCCAGGCTTCAAGCGTCTTAAATAGTGAGAATGAAAAGGAGGTCATCAACAACATGATGCACCTATTGTTATTGGTTCTGGGTTTGTCGGTTTTGATAGGTATTGTTCGGACAATGGTTTCGGTTGAAATGAGGCAAAAGCCATCGAATATAGAAAATGAGGAAAAACACCATGCCATCCTTCTTATCTGGGGAATGGGAATTATTTTTCTGATGTTGTTCATTCCTTATCAAGCATGGAAGCTAGCTGGCAGCTCCCTTGGCTGGGATGGTGCCCTTATCGTGGGCTCAAGCCTTATGGCAATCATGCTGTTTTGTTTAAGTGCCTATTCCATCTTCAAAGGAAGAAGCCTCCGATCAAAGATACCTTCTATATAATTTGTGAAAAAGAGCCTAATATATAAACAAACGCCTGGGAATCCAATTGTCCCAGGCGTTTCCTTATTTCGTCATCTTTGCTTCACGCACCGTAAAATCCAACTTTGGATAGTACGCACTCTTCACCAATATATTTGGACCAAGGCAGGCAACCGACGGACAATGGCAGTCCAACTCTTTTGCAATGGATGTCTCTTTCCATTTCTCGTATGCAGAAGGCAAGTCTGTGGTCTGGATATTTCCAAGAGGAGGGGTATCTCCAAAATCTGTGACAATGATGTCCCCGTTGAAAATATTCACATTTAAACGGGAGCGGCCATCAGGATCATTACGGACCGTTACATTCTTTGCCTTATACACTCGTTCAAGTAATGCTCTGTCTTCAGGGTTATCACTGCAAGGGTAGAACGGCAACGTGCCAAACAGCATCCACGTGCTTTCATCCCGCATATCCAGCAACCGGTGTATCGCATCACGCATCTCCTCAAGTGTCAAAACCTCCATGCCACTGGCAAAATCGCTAGGGTACATAGGATGCACCTCATGCCTTTGACAGTTCATCTCCTCAACTATCTGTTTATGGATATGCTCAATATGAGGCAGTGTCCGTTTGTTCAGCATCGTCTCTGCTGATACAATAACGCCGGCAGCAGTCAAGGCCTTCGAATTTTCAATCATCCGCTCAAAGTATCTCGCACGCTGCTCATACGTAGGTTTGCGGTCCATCATTGCAAAACCGCCCTCAACAAAGTCATCCATCGTGCCCCAGTTATGAGAAATATGCAGTACATCGAGGTAAGGAATGATTTTCTCGTATCTTGCCAATTCTAAGGTTAAGTTCGAATTGATTTGTGTACGCACTCCGCGTTCGTGCGCATATTTTAACAAAGGCACGACATATTCGTTCACCGACTTCATGCTCATCATCGGTTCGCCACCAGTTATGCTGATGGAACGAAGGCGTGGGATTTCATCGAGGCGTTGAACTAGCAACTCTATCGGTAATGCTTTAGGATCCTTTGGTTGTAACGTATATCCAACAGCACAGTGTTCACAACGCATGTTACATAGAGTCGTCGTTGTAAACTCTACGTTTGTAAGCTCCATCTGGCCGTATTCTTTTACATCTAAGTAAGCTTCCCATGGGTCGTAGGAAGGGGTTATTGGTGGTAGTATGGTTGTCTTCATCATAAACTCCTTTATCAAAAAACCTTACCCTTCATTGTAGCATGATTTGTGGGATTGCAGGACCTGAATTTTCTTAGGAGGTTGCCTGAATAGCGGCAGTGCGGTAGTATAAAGGAAAACTTACAGGAATGACAGAAAGGTGCGATTATAATGGGCAAAGCAACAGAAAATAAAGATTCCCAAGTCGATTACTTAAAAAATAGATTGAATATGTTTTTGGAGGTCGTGGATTCGCTGGACCCGGAATCAACGGATGTGGAAGACATCGACCGCCTGATCCAGATGCTTGATGATTTGGAAGGGAAGTATAACCAATTTAAGAAGGATTGGTAAAATGAGGGAATTGTCCTTTTTGAATGGGCACTTCAGACTGTTGACAAACGAGTTAGGATAACTGTTGGAACAGTTGATCTTCGTTCCAGGCGCTTCGCTTGCTTACGGGCGGTCGGGGAGCCCCTTTTTTACGGGGTCTCCCATGTCCCTTCCTCCCGCGGGCGTCTGCGCGCCTTCCACTACGATCAACTAGAGATTCATATCATCTTTAAGCTTTGTCTACACACTGAAGTGCCCATTTTGAATTAACACTTTTTCAAAATAGTTTCGCTTTCTTATAGACACTCATCAACTCTTCGATCGGAACACCATCAATCTTCATCCCGGAAATGTCGCAAGCATTAATTTCCACATCAGCCATGGTACAATTATTAAATCTGGTCCCAATTAATTCACAACGGTCAAAACTTACTGGAGCACCTTCCACGGTCGTATCGCTGAACGCCACACCACTCATCTCGACATGCTTAATCCTACTACCTGACAAATTCAAATCAGCCATTAATGTATCGCGAAAATTGATGTTTTGAAACTTTGCGGCACCTAGATTAATGTTGCTGAAATGAGCGCCGGATAGAGTACTATTGCAAAAAGCACTGTCTGCTAAGTTGGCCTGATAGAAGGTTGCTCCTCCCAGATCACATGATTCAAATTCCTTATCCACAGCCACTCCGTCATGAATGCGCTTGATGAATCCCACCTCATCCACTGTTTCAAAGGTACGTGTAAAGCCCATCTTTTCGTAAAAGTGAAGGTTTCCTTTTTGTCTTTGGGAGGTTTCCAAATCCCACGTCATCACAGAGGAATGTGCTTCTTCCACGATCCGAATCACTTCAGAACCTAAGCCCTTCCCTTGCAAAACAGGGTCTATAAAAATTCGATCAATCCTTCCAAAGCGATTCCCTGTCAGCGTTAAAATGATACCGCCTATAAGTTGTCCTTCTAGCATGATTTTGTAATAGACAAGCTCTTCAATCATATACCGTGTAGTGTGAAGGGAGTCATATCCGGGCGGCTGGATGTTATAATCCACCACAGGCGAGTCAAGTGCACCAAGCCATGTGCGAGCTTCCTCATCAAAAGTTTTCTTCATGATAGCAGTCAAGTGTTCTGCGTCTTCGAGTCGTGCAGGTGATAGTGTAATCTGTGTCATGTTGGTACCTCTCATCTCTCAAGTCTTTATTTTTCACTTTACCACAAAAAACCAATTCAGATCAGGGTTTTTGTGGAATCGGTTACAAAGTGCTTTATCCTTCTATTTAGAACAAGTATAATGAAGGTTGTATAAAAGAAACGTAGATGACTTTTCAACTGGGGATAGGAGAGGGAGCTTAAGATGAATAAATTATATGAAAGCATGTATGACTTGATTGTGGAAACCTCTACAAAATTGCCTAAAGATGTGCGACGTGCAATCGCAAAGGCTAAGCTAAGCGAGAGTGCCGGGACACGTGCAGCGATGTCACTTGCTACGATCACTAATAACATAACGATGGCGGATGAGAAAGTGTCCCCGATTTGCCAGGACACAGGACTTCCGACATTTAAAATTAAAACACCTGTTGGCGTAAACCAGCTGGAAATAAAAAAGGTAATCAAAGAAGCGATTGTGCAGGCAACCAAAGATGGAAAGCTTCGCCCGAACTCTGTTGACTCCTTAACCGGTGCGAACAGCGGGGACAACCTTGGCGATGGTGTGCCTGTCATCAAATTCGAGCAGTGGGAAGAGGATTACATTGATGCTCGTCTTATTTTAAAAGGAGGCGGCTGTGAGAACAAGAATATCCAATACAGCTTGCCATGTGAACTTGAGGGTCTTGGTCGTGCTGGCCGTGATCTTGATGGTATCCGCAAGTGTGTCATGCATTCTGTATATCAGGCACAGGGACAGGGCTGTAGCGCCGGCGTCATCGGTGTTGGAATCGGTGGCGACCGTACTTCCGGGTATGAGCTTGCAAAAGAACAACTTTTCCGCAGCCTAGATGATGAGAACAAGTTACCGGAGTTAAAAGAGCTGGAAGAGTATGTGATGGAAAATGCCAATAAACTTGGTATCGGGACGATGGGATTCGGTGGCGAAACAACATTGCTTGGCTGTAAGGTTGGCGTTGCGCATCGAATTCCAGCGAGTTTCTTTGTTTCTGTCGCGTACAATTGCTGGGCATATCGCCGCCTAGGGGTGAAAATCAGCCCGGAAACAGGTGAGATTAACGAGTGGTTGTATCAAGAGGGGGAAATGATCGACTTCTCCAAAGAGATAGCTGAACAAGAAGAAGTTGCGGCAACTTCTGAAGCTAGTGAAATCGTCCTCGAAGCACCGATTACAGAAGAGGAAATCCGCTCTCTGAAAGTGGGAGACGTAGTACGCATCAACGGCAGAATGTTTACGGGCCGTGACGCGATCCATAAGCACTTGAGTGACAATGACGCTCCAGTTGATCTAGACGGTCAAATCATTTACCACTGTGGACCGGTGATGCTGAAGGATGAGGAAGGAAACTGGCATGTCAAAGCAGCGGGACCGACGACAAGTATCCGTGAGGAGCCTTACCAAGGGGATATCATGAAGCGATTCGGCATCCGCGCTGTCATGGGTAAAGGCGGAATGGGTGCAAAAACGCTAAAGGCGTTGGAAGAGCACGGTGGCGTTTACTTGAATGCAATCGGCGGTGCGGCACAATATTATGCCGACTGTATCAAGGGTGTCGACGGGGTGGATCTGATGGAGTTTGGTATTCCAGAAGCAATGTGGCATTTGAATGTGGAAGGCTTTACGGCGGTTGTTACAATGGATTCCCATGGCAACAGCTTGCATGCCGATGTAGAGAAGTCTTCTTTAGAGAAGCTTGCTCAGTTTAAGGATAGAGTGTTTAATTAATTCAGAAGAATGGCGGTTCGGTGACCTATGTGGTTGCCGAACTTTTTTTATACGGAAATGAACGTGTCATTATTTCCCGGTAAATGTCGATTGGCATGTATTACGGTTGTTACGGACAGTAAATGGTTTCTTTCTTTTGGTTGTTTTTATCGTTTATCCGCATGTATTTGCCCTCACTCGAACAGTATTTCCGGGTCATCCGACGGTAAGTTAATCTCTGGCACAACTATTCCACAATGTTCTATGAAATTCCTGCCCATCTTATACTCAACTGGAAAACAATGCACCGTATCAATCCATTGATATATACGAAACATACTATTAGCTAGGAATATTAGAAGGGAGGAATGAAATAATCATGCGAAAAATATTCAAAATCATTATGATTACTGCTATTGCACTTTTGTTAATTCCGCAACTTAGTCAAGCCGGAAACTATTCTGCCACAACGCTCCACTGGGGATTTAAAAAAAGTCAGAACCACCAACCGCCTGATGCAGGTCAAAAATACAATGAACTTTTAAAAAAACATAATGCTTTCTATCTTGGTGATACAAGCAAAAAGGAAATATTCCTTACTTTTGATAACGGCTATGAAAATGGATACACCGCGAAAGTCCTTGATGTACTAAAAAAGAAAAAAGTACCTGCAGCCTTTTTTGTCACAGGATATTATCTTAAGGACCAGCCTGAGTTAGTTAAGAGGATGGTCAATGAAGGGCATATTGTCGGCAACCATAGCTGGCATCATCCCGATATGACACAAGTAAACGATGTCCGGTTCAAAAAAGAGCTCGATATGATCAAAGACGAATACAAGAAAATCACCGGTTTGGAGAACATGACGTACATGAGGCCACCACGTGGTACATTCAGTGACAGATCATTGGCATTAGCGAATCAAATGGGCTATCAGCACGTTTTCTGGTCCCTTGCATATGTTGATTGGAACACCGACCAGCAAAGAGGCTGGAAATATGCTTATGACAATATCATGGCTCAGATCCATCCAGGTGCAATCCTTTTGCTCCATTCAGTCTCCAAAGACAATGCCGATGCAATGGAAAGGGTGATTGAGGACCTTCAGGAACAGGGATACGTATTCAAAAGCCTTGATGAACTTGGTGCTCAACATACTATTCCCAATCCTATTTTACTTATACAGGAAAACTGACTCCCTTGCTTTTTGCATAGGAGTTTTTTGCTTGCGTTCATTTGTCCCCATTCCCCGTGTTTGGCAACACACCAGAAAGCCGTTATAATTGGGACAGTATATGAAGGACGGTGGGGAAATTGGTTAAAATAAAGATAGAGGGACCATATGATTTTGACAGGGTGTTGCAACGGTTATCCATTGACCCTTTAATGGTCATCAATAAAAAAGAACGCGCTGTTAAAGTTCCGATGTACCAAGGAATGACACCGATTGTCGTTAAGGTCCAGGCAACAGGTACGAAGCAGGAACCTGCCTTTGAACTAACAAGTACCACAAACTTGACAGACACTGACGTCAAACATATCAAGGCAATATTCCAATGGGACAAGCCTCTTCAAGAAATCGGGGATCATTTTTCGAAAACAGATCTCGCACACATTTTTCAAGAGCACGAAGGGACGCCGCTTGTACTGGATTTTGACTTGTACCATTGCCTCATGAAATGCATTATCCATCAGCAAGTGAACATGAAATTCGCTCACACATTGACACAACGTTTTGTTCACACATTCGGTTTTGAACAAGAGGGAGTCTGGTTTTATCCAAAGCCCGCAGACGTTGCTAAACTTGATTATGAACAGGTCACAGAACTTAAGATGAGTCGCCGCAAAGCGGAATATATTATAGATACATCGAAACTGATTGCCCAGGGGGAGTTGCCACTTTACAAACTGGACCAAAAAACAGATGAAGAAATTCTTAAAGAATTAGTGAAAATAAGGGGAATCGGACCATGGACCGTCCAAAACCTGCTTCTGTTTGGACTAGGCAGGCCAAATCTATTTCCCGTCGCAGATATCGGCATCCAGAATGCACTGAAAAAATTAAAAGGACTCGACCAAAAGCCAACTGTCCTGCAAATGCAGGAGTGGGCAAAGGACTGGGAACCATATTTAAGTTATGCGTCCCTTTACCTATGGAGAAGCATCGAACCGCAAGTTGAGGAGTTAACGAAATGAAAACGAAAAAACCTTATAACAAGCAACAATCCAGTGTGGATATGAAAGTGGGGCAAACTTTTCCGCTAACAATCAAGCGCCTTGGAATCAATGGGGAAGGTGTGGGATATTTTAAAAAGCAAGTTGTATTTGTCCCTGGTGCATTACCTGATGAAGTGGTAGTGGCGGAAGTGACAGACGTTAAGAATAAGTTCGCAGAAGCGAAAATCAAGAAAATCAGAAGCAAATCCCCCCATCGCATCACACCGCCATGTCCGATTTATGAGCAATGCGGAGGTTGTCAGCTGCAGCATCTTCAATATGAGCAACAGCTGCTGCTTAAACGTGATATTCTCATACAGTCACTGGAACGTCATACAAAACTGAATGTGAGTAAACTCGACATCAAACCGACCATCGGCATGGAAGACCCATGGAATTATCGAAACAAAAGCCAGTTCCAGGTCGGCAAACAGAAAGAAAAAGTCATCGCAGGCCTATATGGTGCCAACTCTCATAAACTGATTGATATCGAAAATTGCATCGTCCAACATAGTGCCACAACGGAAGTAACCAATACCGTCAAAAAGATTCTTGAGGACTTCAACATCCCGGTTCAAAATGAAAAGAAGGGGCAACCATCCGTCCGTACCATCATGGCCAGAGTCGGTTTTTCTACAGAGGAAATTCAGGTTGTACTTATTACTACGGAGGAGAAATTGCCCCGTAAACAGTTGGTGGTCGAAGAGATCCAAAGGCGCCTGCCGAAAGTGAAGAGCATCATGCAAAATGTAAACGGCAAAAAGACCTCACTCATTTTTGGTGAGGAAACTTTTCACTTGAGCGGAGAAAAAGTGATTCAGGAAACGCTTGGGGATGTTTCGTTTGAATTGAGTGCACGTGCATTCTTCCAGCTGAATCCAGTACAAACGATCAAGCTGTATGACCTTGTAAAGAAAGCTGCTCGATTGACAGGGAAGGAAAAGGTGGTAGATGCATACTGTGGTGTCGGCACCATCGGTCTGTGGCTGGCCCCAGATGCTAAAGAGGTGCGCGGGATGGACACCATCGCAGAATCCATCGATGACGCCAAGGAAAATGCCAAGCGCCACGGTTACACAAATATGAAATATGTAGCGGGCAAAGCCGAGAAATGGCTGCCTAAATGGGTGAAAGAAGGTTGGAGGCCCGACACAATCGTCGTGGACCCGCCTAGGACCGGACTTGATGAAACATTCATGAAGACAGTCCTTGATGTGGAACCGAAGAATTTTGTATACGTTTCCTGTAACCCATCCACACTTGCAAAGGATATCCAGTTCTTGAGCAAAAAATATAAAGTGGACTGGCTTCAGCCTGTGGATATGTTCCCTCAAACAAGTCATGTGGAAGTTGTCACGCGATTCATTTTAAAATAAGTCTATTTTTTAAACTTTGTTGCTTTCCATTTTTTTAATCACCCTTTATAATACTTACAGTCATGTTCGGTATATATTTAACCTAAAGGAGGATATGTATATGCAAGGCAAAAGACCTGATAATTCCATGACAAAAGGGATAACAATTGGTATTTTGATTGGTGTAGTCCTTGGCATGCTGATGGATAACCTAGTATTAGGTTTAGCCCTCGGTACCGCTATTGGATCCGGATTAAGCTATTATAAGGATAAAAAGAAAAAATAATAAAAAAAATTGTGGCAGTCGAAGGGCTTCTACGTATATGTAATACGCTTCAACTAGCAAAGATATTTAAGGAAATAGCTTATATTTTTATCAGCACGGAACATGGGCAGCTACCTTGTGGGTGGTTGCCTTTTCTATTTCTTGAAAATTTTCGGAACCATCTTGCTAGTAATATCGTCGTATATATTGTGGGTTATTTTAATAAGGCTCTTTTCTCAAAAATAAGTTATTATTTATTAAAACAGCCTCTAAAAACAAGATGGGCCGTTCTTATCAAGGATTATTTATAGTTTAGAGCTCCCCTTGGATATCGGAGTGTGATGAATGTGAGTATTAAAAAGAAATTGCCATATTTATTATTATTGCTAGTTATGCCTGTATTAGGGATGATTTACACCGTTTTAAACGAGTCTAGGAGTAGGGCGACACAAATTGCTCTGCCTATCGATGACACCATCCCATTTATTCAAGAGTTTGTTGTGCCATATATTATTTGGTATGCGTTTGTATTTGGCTACCTGGTGTACTTTTGCTTCAAGGATACGCAAGTATATGTAAAAACCCTGATAACGATTGTTATTGGTGAATTAATCTGTTTTTTTATCTATTTCTTTTATCAGACTACTGTCCCAAGACCGACTATTGAAGGAAGCGGAGTGTTCGTAATGTTGGTAAAGTACATTTACGCTCACGACCGTCCTGTAAATTGTTTTCCAAGCATTCATGTACTGACAACTTACGCGATTATGCTCGCTAGCTTTCATATAAAAAATATACATCGAATGAATAAGTACTTTATTCATGTCATGGGAAGTCTTATTATCCTGTCCACCTTATTCATCAAGCAACATGTGATCCTGGACATGATTGCATCGATGTTTCTAGTCGCATTTATTTATGGAAGTGTATTTGAGGTTTATCGAATACGTGTTGCAGCAAAACGAAAGGCTGGCGTACATTAATTAGATAGATTTAGAGTTTTATAAGATTAGAAAATGTAATAAAAGAAGGTGCTCATGATGGATCTATTGGAATTGTACTACAAGAGATATACTAATGAAGTTCAAGCTGAGGATTATGTTGAATGGGCAAATCATTGCTTGTACTTGGATGACCTGGAAATCAAGAAGTTAGCCAGCATGGGCATGGAAGATACTTTAAACATATTTGAAATAGAAAAAATGTTTGCTGATGCGATGATCAGTATCCAGAGAAAAGCACCTTCAAAAGAAGAATGCCTGGAGTATCATCTGAAAGGATTACATTCACAGTTGTTACTGGCAAATGAGCATGCTATTTCAATTGTGCACGAGATCTATCATTGTGCCATCGAACATGAATTATTCGAAGTACAGATTAATTGGCAGGAAATAAGTGATGCAATAGATGATTTTCAGTATGGGGATAATTTAAATGAGTATACTTTGGATCAGATGAATGAAATGATCATTACACATGCACGCAGGATGTGGCATACAAAATTGGGCAAAATTAATTTCAAGGAATTCATAGGGCAGAAGGTTACTGCCATTGATTCAGATGTTCATTTCATCATACAATTTGAAAAAGGCTCATTAATCATTGAATGTCCTTGGAGAATTCGGGATAAAGATGGTATATTGTTGGGAGAATCAGATATAAAATCCAACCAAAGGGAATGGAAAACGGTCAAAGAGTTATTGATCGGTAAAACCATTCAGGATATTCAGTTACTTGAACAAAGCCCCCTTCTTATCGTACAATGTGACAATATTTTTATAGATGTTTTTCATGCAAGTTCCTTCTTTGACGGTTGGACATTAACAGACGAAAAAGATTTCTATATATTTTCCATGCATGGTGGAAATATTGCATGATTCAATGACTGATTACTATTAACGGGTTATCCACAACTTGCAAACAGGTCCTCCAAAATCAGTTTATAATCAATACACATCTTATCAACAGGTTGTTAACGGAGAGCAGGAAACTGTGAATCAAAAAGGAGTATACAAATGACAAACAATGATATTCTAATCAGATTAAGGTACGCACTGGACATTAAAGACAACGATATGGTCGAGATTTTCAAACTCGGTGATGTTAACGTAACAAAAGAAGAAGTACAAATGATGCTCACTAAACAGGTGGACAGCTATGATTATGAAACAGAAGAAGAGTATGAGCAGGCACTGGAGGAGGAAGAGATCCTTCCCATCAATAACAATAAGCTCGAATCATTCTTGAACGGATTGATTATTTTTGAAAGGGGCAGACAGGAACCGAAACCTGGACAACCTGCAAAGCCGCCGTTTTCCAATGAGCCTGCAAATAACATCCTTTTGAAGAAAGTGAAAATTGCGCTTGCGTTGACCACGGATGATATCATCGACATAATTGGGGATGCTGGGGTTACTATAACTAAAGGGGAACTTGGTGCTTTCTTGCGGAAGAAAGGACATAAAAACTATAAGGTGTGCATGGATAAGTACGCCAGGAATTTCTTAAAAGGTTTGGCGATAAAGTATCGCGACTGAACAGATTAAAAACACATGACGCCTTTAAGAGGTGCCATGTGTTTTTTAGTTTAAGCTTTTTCCTTATAAATGAAATAATCAAAATCTGCATGAAGTTTTTGTCCGGAAGTGTCTTGGCATTGCATGCCCACAAATGCACCTGTGAAGAAGCCGCCTCCATTAATGTAATCATCGGATAGTTTATAAGAATGGAGCTTTTGTGGGATTGCAGTCCACCTGTCTCCGTCAAACGAATATGAATACCTGTATGTGGCAGTATCCACGTCCACTCGTAAATAAACATCATTCACATCCGTTGGGATCGCTATTTTTTCTTCCAGAGGTTGAGTGAAGATGAAATTATCACAAATCGTAAGCTCTAGTATTCTTCCTTTGTCTTCATCCCAAGTAATCTGTAAGGCTGTCCAGTTTTGAGTATTGTAATAGTTTACAAGACCGGCAGCTTGTTGGAATGTAACCGGGTTAAAAGAAACCTTGGTTTCGGCTGTGAAATTAAAATGTTGCCAGCGCCGTGCAATATGGGCTTGTGTGAATTTGGATGATAGGGATTCGCGGCCGTAAAGACGCAAATGCCCAGGATTGTCATTTAATGAAACGACATCTTCCCCTAATGGGATCCTTAAGGATTGAAAGTGTTTATTCAAGGAGTTTGAATCAAAGTCATCTTTTTCCTCATAATCATTCTCAAAAGGATTTTCCTTAAGATTTGGTCCTTCAATTTCGAGGGAAGGTTGGTTTCCGCCGACAACATATGGCCAGTCATTCTCCCAATCTAATCGCTGAATGGCTGTTTCCCTACCAAGCGGGCAATAGCCACGTGGGTCAAGTAATGCTTGTCCTTCCTGAGGCAACGGTCTTCCTGTCAGGTGAACCAAGAACCATTCGTCCGTGTGTGTGTGCACAATGGAAGCATGCCCCGCTTTTTGCAGTGGATTTCTTGGATAAGGAAAGGACGTAATCAAAGGATTGCCAGGATGAACTTCATATGGTCCCCATAGGTTTTTGGACCTGGCGATTGTTGCTTGATGGTCATATTTCGTACCACCTTCTGCCGTCAATAGATAATAATATCCGTTTATCTTATATAAATGTGGAGCTTCGGTTAACTTTATATCCGTTCCTTTGAAAATTATCTCTTTCTTTCCTGTTAATCTTTTTAATTCAGGGTTGTATTCTTGCATGACGATTCCGTAAAAATTGTGGTGGCCTACCCGGTGATCCCAAAGCATGTTGACAAGGTATTTCTTACCGTCCTCATCATGAAAAAGGGAAGGATCAAATCCTGAACTATTCAAATGGATTGGCTCAGACCATTCCCCATCGATGGTATCACATGTAACGAGGTAGTTATGGCTGTCTTTCCATTGCCCTTCCACTACCTTAACGTCTGTATATATCAACCAAAATTTATTGTCTGAATATGACAATGCAGGTGCCCAAATACCTCCAGAGTCAGGGTTGCCCATCATATTCAATTGGCTGAGACGGTTGAGCGGCCTTGATGCCAAGCGCCAATTTTTCAGGTCTTTTGAATGATAGATTCCTACCCCTGGAAACCATTCAAATGTTGAAACTGCAATAAAGTAGTCTTCTCTTGCCCGACAAATACTAGGATCTGGATTGAAACCTGTAAGAATTGGATTTTGAATTAACATTTTTGATTCATCCCCTTTGCATTTTTTGGTGAGAAGGACAGAAAATTGTCCATTAAGCATCTTGGATATCAATAGTTAGGAAATTCTCACTTGCATAAGCGGCAACCCCTAATGCAGTGGAGTGAGTCGACAATTTTGAAAAATTTATGCTTAAATCTCTTTGATGAGTGAAGAGTGTTTTATCTTGTGCCTCTCGTATAGAGTCTTCCAGCCATTTAGAAGAAGATGCTAACCGATTTCCGATTATCACTTGCTCCGGGTTAAAGATATTGATGATGTTCTTGATGCCGATCCCTAAATACTTTCCAATGGAATCAAATATGTGAATGACATCTTTTTCTCCGTTCTCAGCTTGCCTCATCAATGATTCAAGAGACAATTCCTGCCCATCTTCAGGAAGGATGTTTTCTTGCTGGGCTTTCTTTACCAAAGCTTTTTCAGAAGCATACAATTCCCAACAGCCTTGGTTACCACAACTGCATTTTGGTCCTTCCACCTCAATCGTCATATGACCAAGCTCGCCTGAAAATCCATTGTTTCCTTTATAAAGCTGACCGTTCAGGATGAGGCCGACTCCAATACCGATGCCAACACTGACGTAAATAAGGTTCTCTGAATTTTTTCCAACTCCGAACTTCTTCTCTCCGTATGCCCCGGCATTTGCTTCGTTTTCAATTAAAACTGGAACGTTATATCGCTCTTCCATCAAATTTTTCAAGGTGACATTTTTCCAATTCAAATTTGGAGCAAGAAGAATTTCGCCATCTGTGTTTACTGTGCCGGGAACACCGATCCCTATCCCGACAATTCCATAATGACTTGATGGCATAGAAGAGATGAGTGAATCCACAATGCGAAATAATTCCATTTTTATCTGTTCAAATGATAGATCATTAAACCGAATAATTGTTTCATTGCAGATATTCCCACTGAGATCTGTCAAAATCCCCAGGATATAATTTACCCCGATATCAACGCCAATTGTGTAACCAGCTACCTCATTGAACAACAGCATAACGGGTCTTCTCCCGCCACTTGACACTCCTGGTCCTGATTCAGTTATTAAGTTTTCTTTCAGCAATTCGTTTACTTGAGAGGAGACAGTTCCTTTATTAAGTCCGGTCTTATTGGCGATGTCAGCCCTGGAAATAGGGGTGAACTCCTTAATGGTCTGCAAAACAAGGGATTTATTTCCCTTTCGGACTACTTGCTGATTAAAAGTATGTAACATTTTCATCGATTAACTCCATTCCATATTCTGTTTTTTCTAAGTGTACCATTATATGTTTCTATTATAAACTTAGTTTATCCACTAGACAAACATTCTTTTCGGTGATAATCTAAATTTAGTAACAATCTGTTTCAAAAATTAGAATATTGGGGGTATTTAGTTTGAGAAAAAGGAAAGCGGTTACATTATTTTCTGCGGTTTTTCTCTCGCTGCTGGTATTATTGGCTGGTTGCTCAGGTTCTGGGGAGAATGCGTCGGGATCCGGGGATGGGAAAACGATTGAGTTCATGCATTTATGGCCAGAAGGAAGTTCAAAGCAGCATCATAAAATTGTAAGCGAAATCATTAAAGACTTTGAGGATGAAAATCCGGGTGTGAAAATTGATTTGGAAGTATTAAGTAATGAACAGTATAAGGATAAATTAAAGGTATTATCCACGTCCAATCAATTGCCGGATGTCGGGATGACATGGGCAGCCGGTTTCCTGGAGCCATATGTTAACGGCGAAAAATTTTCCGTTTTGGATGATCTGCTTGAAGGTGATTTAAAGGATAGTTTTGTATCCGGTACTGCAGAAGCATATGCTTTGAATGATAATACTTATGGTTTGCCACTTGAATTAAACATCGCAACTGTATTCTATAATAAAGCCATTTTTGATCAATACGGTCTAGAGGCTCCAACAACATATGATGAATTTAAAAACATCATCACTACATTGAATGATAACGGAGTGGCACCAATCGCTCTTGGAAATAAGGACAGATGGACGGGTTCTTTATGGTATATGTATATGGCGGATAGAATTGGAGGAGGAGATGTACTGACGAGCGCGATTAATCGATCAGGCTCCTTTGAAGACCCTGCTTTAGTCTCCGCAGCGGAAGAAATTCAAAATCTGGTCGACATGGAAGCATTCGTAAGGGGCTTCAATGGATTATCAGATGAAGAAGCAAAGAGTATGTTTATGGGTGAACAGGCAGCTATGTATCTGATGGGTTCATGGGATCTTCCAAACTATACGACTAACGAAGATGTCCCACAAGAATTTAGGGACTCCATAGGATATTTCAGTTTCCCGACAATAGATGGAAATGGGGATCTCAACAGCCATGTTGGTGGACCTGGGGTTGGCTTGTTTGTTGCTGAGGATTCCGATGTGAAAGATGAAGCAAAGAAATTTGTATCCTTCTTTATCCAGCAATGGGGTGAGAAGGCTGTAACAGGTGCTGGCGTAATCCCTGCCACGAAAGTGGATGCAGATTCGTTAGACCTTCCTGATATGTATATCGATGTATTGAATGACCTTAGTGAAGCTAGCAATATCACATTATTTGCAGATGTTCAAATGAGTGCAGGTGTGGCACAAGTTCATTTGGATCTAATTCAGTCACTCTTTGGAAATGGTGTGACTCCAGCTGATTTTGCCAAAGAACTTGAAGAGGCTTTATCTAAAGAGTAAACATGTAATTGGTTTGGAACGATTAATTATGATGGAAGAAAAGGACTTCCTTTTTTCTGGAAGGTCCTTTTCTATTCCTGAGAATATGGGGTTGGATGTAATGAATAAAGTAATGTCTAACAAATGGATAATAGCCTTATATGTTCTCCCTGCACTTATACTGATCGGGATACTGATTTTCATTCCGCTTATTTTGACCGGCTATTATGGTCTGATGAAGTGGGATGGAATCGGATCAATGGAATTTATCGGGCTTCAAAACTATGTGACAGCCTTACAGGATAAAAAGTTTTGGGATAGTGCCCTTCATTCTTTTTTACTTGCTGTTTTTTCCACCTTAAGCCTTATTATTTATCTGGCAATCTCATTAATTTTAGCATCCAAAATTAAAGGGGCAGACCTATTAAGGAAAATCTATTTAATACCTATGCTGCTCTCTTCTGTAGCAATTGCTCAGCTGTGGGTGAAAATATACAACCCTTCCAACGGGATGTTAAACAGTTTGCTGATGGCAATTGGAGTAAATAATCCCCCTGCATGGCTTGCCGAGCCTTCCCTTGTTCTATACGCGATATTCATCCCGATACTTTGGCAATATGCCGGATTCTACATTCTTATTTATTATGCAGCTCTAAAGAACATTCCAGAATCCATCATCGAGGCGGCCAAGATAGACGGTGCATCTCCCATTCAGATTGCTTATAAGATAAAGCTTCCATTAATTATGGGTGTTGTGAAGGTAACCATTGTTCTTGCTGTTGTCGGTTCATTAAAATATTTTGACTTGATCTATGTAATGACAGGGGGAGGGCCAAATGGGGCAAGTGAAGTTATGGCTTCGTATATGTATAAATTAGCCTTTTCCACCAACAACTTCGGTTATGGAAGTGCCATTGGTTTCCTGCTATTGATCATCACTTTAATCGTGACGTTGATTATTAGAAAAGCAACAGCTACTAAAGAAGAAATTCAGTACTAAAAGGAGTGCTTTGAGTTGGGACGCATAGGATATTTTTTACTATATGTATGTCTGGCAGCAGTCGCAATATTTCAGGTCTTTCCCATAGTCTGGTTATTTTTGTTTTCCCTGAAAAATAACCAGGAGATTTTTTCAAAATCGCCTTTCGCCCTGCCTACAGAGTTCAGATGGGAAAACTATTTAAAGGTGTGGGAAGGCGGTATAGGCATCTATTTCTGGAACAGTATCTGGATAACTGGAGTGGCTATCATCTTGACCGTAATATTAGCAAGTATGGCTACATTTGTTATTACAAGGATGCAGTGGAAGTGGAGTAAATTAGTATTGGGACTTTTCATGATCGGTTTAATGATCCCCATCCACTCAGCCATCATCCCTTTATTCAGTATGTTCCTGAATGTCAATCTAATCGATAACCCATGGTCAATTGTTATCACATATACCGCATATAACCTGCCAATAACCATGATGATTTTGTTGGGCTTTTATTATACGCTTCCAAGAGAGATAGAAGAAGCGGCAATCATTGATGGATGCTCTGTTCATAGGATGTTCTTCAGGATTATTCTACCTATGACCATCCCTGTCATGTCGACGACTGTCATCATCAATATGATTTATAACTGGAATGAATTTGTGTTCGTGAATACCTTCATCAGTTCAGACAAATATAAAACGCTCACAGTTGGAATCCAGAATTTCATCGGTCAGTATATGACGGATTGGGGGGCAATAGGTGCCACTTTAATCATAAGTGTCTTACCGATTCTTCTTGCTTTTCTATTTTTCAGCAATAAGGTGGTCGAAGGGATTTCTTCGAGTGCAGTAAAAGGGTAATATTCGATAAAATAAAGAAACCTTCCAACTAGGAAGGTGTCAGTGTGTAGACAAAGCTTAAAATAATGAAATTCCCTAGTTGATCGCAGTGGAAGGAACGAAGACTCCCGCGGGAGGAAGGGACATGTAAGACCCCGCAGGCATAGCCGAGGAGGCTTACGGACCGCCCGCAGGAAAGCGTAGCTCCTGCAACGGAGATCAACTGTTCCAACCAATAACCTTATCTGCTAGATAGTTTGTCAACAGTCTGACACCTTCCAACTAGGAAGGTGTTCTTTCATGGAGTTTATGGAAGGCGTTCATACAGAGCCACATTGTTATGAAGGCATAGCCGCTCCCGCCAAATATAAAGGCAGTGGCAGGTAATAAGTAAAATAAAAAGAACAAGGAAGCAAGACAAACTAAAATGAAAAATGTATGTAGCGGGTGGATAAGCATCAGTAGAAAAGCCTGTTTCAATATAGCCATTACCCTTAAATCAAAGTGGACATAAGTTGGAAATAAATAAAAAATAAACAGGGAAAATAATAATGTTAAGGCAAAAAGCAGAATTTGAGCCCAAATCAATTCAGGGTGATAATTAAAAATATACCAATAATCAAAAATGAAAATGACGATCACACCATCAACAAGGAAACCCAATCTATTGCTCTTCCAGAATTCTCTTTTATAATGGTCCCAAAATGTCCGGAATAAGGGGAAATCTGTATTCCCTCTCAGCCATTTGCGTATGATGGCAAACATGGAGACAGTGGCAGGGAAGAACCCTAAAATTATACCACCGGCTAAAGAAAGTAGGATCCAAATTACATTTAAATAAGCAATACGGGTTATCCATTCAAACATACTGTATAGTTTTGAATTCATATTATTCATCAAGGTACACCCCAATATACTAGTAGAATAATTAAGTTGTAGATTTTCCACTATTATACTTGAAGTTTATTCAATTGACAGTAGTTTATAGAAACTTTGTTTATTCAATAGACAAACTAACAACGCGTTGCTATAATTATTTTGTAAGCATTTACATTTAATAGATAAAGATTCTTATCCGCATCATGGAATAATATGAAGGAGGAAGCCAGAATGACTTATTTTAATACTATAAGCAAAATAAACTACGAAGGTGCAGGATCTACAAACCCGTTTGCTTTTAAATTTTATAACCCGAAAGAAGAAATAAATGGAAAGACGATGGAGGAGATTCTTCGTTTTGGTGTCGCTTACTGGCATACCTTTACAATGGATGGCTCTGACCCATTCGGTAGTGGGACGATGATCCGTTCATGGGACAAATTTAAAGGAATGGACCTTGCTAAGGCACGTGTGGAAGCAGCGTTTGAATTCTTTGAGAAATTGGATGTTCCTTTTTTCTGTTTTCACGATGTTGATATTGCACCTGAGGGAGATAGTTTAAGAGAGACAAACCAGAATCTTGATATAATTGTTAGTATGGTGAAAGACTACATGAAAACCAGTAAAACAAAGCTGCTCTGGAACACAGCAAACAACTTTACCCATCCCCGTTTCATACATGGTGCTGCTACTTCCAATAGTGCAGATATTTTTGCTTATTCGGCAGCCAAAGTGAAGAAAGGCTTGGAAGTCGGTAAAGAGCTCGGTGCTGAGAACTATGTATTCTGGGGCGGGCGTGAAGGATATGAAACACTTTTAAATACAAACATGAAACTTGAAATGGATAATTTAGGGCGCTTCTTACAAATGGCTGTTGATTATGCAAAAGAGATAGGCTTTGATGCCCAATTCCTTATCGAGCCAAAACCAAAGGAGCCGACAACCCATCAATATGATTTTGATGTGGCCACCGGTTATGCTTTTTTACAGCATTACAATCTTCAAGATCATTTTAAATTCAATATTGAAGCAAACCATGCTACATTAGCAGGTCATACATTTGAACATGAGTTAAGATATGCGCGTGTTCATAATATGCTTGGATCTGTAGATGCCAATCAAGGTGATCCATTATTGGGTTGGGATACAGATGAGTTTCCGACAGATTTATATTCTACAACACTTGCAATGTATGAAATCCTCAAAAATGGAGGGCTGGGGAGAGGCGGCCTGAACTTCGATGCCAAAGTAAGAAGGGGATCGTTTGAGCAGGAGGACTTATTCCATGCCCACATTGCAGGAATGGACAGTTTTGCTGTTGGTTTGAAAGTTGCCAATAAACTGATCGAGGATAGAGTCCTTGAAGATATTTTGGATAATCGTTATATGAGTTTTACAAATGGAATCGGACTGGATATCGCGGAAGGAAAAACCAACTTCCATGAGTTAGAACAACATGCATTAAATCTAGGGGAAGTAAAACATCAATCCGGACGCCTGGAAAAAGTTAAAGCAACCATCAATCAATACCTATTAAGAGCATACACAGGAGAATAAAGCTACTTAGATGGGGTGTTATCATGAAGTATGTAGTTGGCATTGATTTAGGCACAAGCGCAGTGAAGGTCCTGCTAGTCAACCAATTGGGAGAAGTTGTGAAAGAGGTTTCTAAAGAGTACCCCCTCCTGCACGAGAAAAGCGGCTATAGTGAGCAAGAGCCAGAGGTGTGGGTAACCCAAACGATTGCAGGGTTGACAGAAGTGCTTAATGGATTTTCAGATAGTCCTGAAGTCATTGAAGGAATAAGTTTTTCCGGACAGATGCATGGTCTGGTACTCCTTGATGAAAATTGTAAAGTCCTCCGAAACGCCATTCTTTGGAATGATACACGTACAACAGAAGAATGCCAGGAAATCTATGACATAGTCGGAAAAGAGAAGCTTCTAGAAATAACAAAAAACCCTGCATTGGAAGGTTTCACGCTTCCAAAGATATTATGGGTGAAGAAAAATGAGCCTGAGATCTTCGCCAGAGTGAGAACTTTTGTATTACCTAAAGACTATCTTCGATACAGGTTATCCGGTGAACTGCATATGGACTTTTCCGATGCGGCGGGAACATTGCTCCTGAACATCAACGAAAAGAAATGGAGCAAAGAAATCTTAAAGCTTTTAGATATTCCAGAAGACATTTGTCCTGCTTTAGTAAATTCTCATGAAAGAGTAGGAAAAATCATTCCTGGAATCGCTGAGGCTACAGGGTTATCACCTCTGACTTCCATCATTGCCGGGGGAGCAGACAATGCCTGTGGGGCAATCGGTTCAGGAATCCTAAAAGAAGGCATGACCTTATGCAGTATTGGAACATCCGGTGTGGTGCTATCCTATGAAACTGCCGGTGATAAGGACTTTGATGGAAAAGTTCATTACTTCAATCATGGTGCACCTGATTCCTACTATACGATGGGCGTGACACTTGCTGCCGGGTACAGTTTGAGCTGGTTCAAAAATGTTTTCGCAAACGGGGAAACATTTGAGGATCTTGTCCAAGGAGTAGACTCCGTCCCGGTAGGAGCGAATGGTTTGATGTTTACGCCATATGTGGCAGGTGAGCGGACCCCGTATGCCGATGCAAACATTCGCGGAAGCTTTATTGGAATGGACACCTCTCATGAAAGAAGGGACTTTGTGCGTGCAGTAATGGAAGGAATCACTTTCTCGTTGAACGAATCTATCGCTATATTTCGTAGAAAGGGGAAATCCATTGACACGGTCGTTTCAACTGGCGGCGGAACGAAAAATGATACTTGGCTGCAAATGCAAGCGGATGTTTTCAATGCAAGAATAATAAAGCTTTCAAGTGAACAAGGTCCTGGGATGGGGGCAGCAATGCTTGCAGCATATGGCTGTGGCTGGTATGCCTCACTGGAAGAATGTGCAGAAGAATTCTTACATACTGAAAAAGAGTTTCTGCCAAACGGAAAAAATACAGAAAAGTATGAAGATCTATTTTCTACCTATCTGGAGATATATAAGAACACAAAGGAACTGAACAGGAAATTAGTAAAATATCGAAAATAATGCAACATTCTTTTCTAAAGGAGAATGAACACGATAGTGTAAAAGTAACGGGCAGTAAGTAAAACCGAAACAGCCTAATGAAAAAAGACCTGCAAATGCAAGGTCTTTTTTCTATGCGAAGGCTACCTATCTCCATTTATTCATCAACTGAAAAGCGGTAAACAGTCCGCTGTCTATATGTCTCATCAGGGTGTAAGAGTATATCTGGAAACCCATCATGATGAAGGGAAGCCGGGGATCCTTGTGTTTCAAAGCAAACTCCTGAATACCGAGAAAAGGATGGTTCGTTAAAGGTAGAATTTCTGGCTAGGTTATTGGCTGTATAGAGCACCATTCCTGGCTGATCTGTTTGGATGGAAAGAATTCTGCCACTTTTCCCGTCCTTCAATACAACTTTCTCTTTTTCTGTTTGTTGAAATAAAAAGTAGTGATCATAGCCGGACCCGGCAATTTGATTTTGCTCATTACCTTCATTTATACCGTTATTGAACAGCCTCTCCGTCCGAAAATCAAATGGAGTATTGGCGACTTCTGAGATTTTACCGGTAGGGATAAGGTCTTCATCTAATTCAACAAACGGGTCACTTTCCAATTTCAATGAGTGAGGAAGGATGCTATCTTGCGGGTTTCCGCCGAGATTGAAATAAGAATGGTTGGTCATTGCAAAAGGAGTGAGTTTATCAGTAGAAGCAGTGTATTCAAGTATCAATTCATTATCATTGTTCAGCAGATATAAGACAGATACATCTATGTTTCCAGGATAACCACCTTCCCCATCTTTACTGAAATGGGAAAGCTTCACTCCAATCCCGTCCTCCCGTTTAAAAATTTCGCTTTTCCAAACCACTTGATGGAACCCATGGGAACCTCCATGTAAGTGATTCCCGTGCTCATTTGTTTCCAGTTTATAAACTTCCCCATCAACTTCGAATGTCGCTCCCTGTATTCTGCCAGCTACACGTCCAATTAACGCTCCAAAATAGGGGGGATTCTTTTCGTAAGACGAATAGTTCTTATATCCTACAATAACGTTTTTAAAGTTACCTTCTTTATCAGGAATATCAATCTTTAGAATTATTCCACCATAATCCATTAGACTGACGAGCATCCCGTTATCATTATTTAAATTAAACTGCTTCCAATTGTTCGGTAATTTGATCGTTTCTATCTTCACTTTTTTTCTCCTTAAAATAAGAATTTTTATGTCGTTTGGAAAAGCAAAAAAATTGTCATGAATCTCTTTTTGAAGAATGAATAATACAAAGTATTTGTTCGGGTGATTGGTAGCGAAAATTAGATGCTGAGCTTATCTTAAGTAAGTGGGTTTATAAATATAAATTGAATTATAGCAATAATTAAATAGTTTGTCTAAAGGATAAACAAAGTGGGGGTTTCTACTCAGAATGAAGGAAGGTATATAAGAAATGAATGAAAAAAAAGGTAGTTAGAAGGTATGGAAGCTTTTTAAAATAATATTTTTTTAAAAAAATATGTATTCAAATCCCTATGGAATCGGTTTGGAAACGTTTTTTTTCTAAATAACAATAACTGTTATATTAAAATATCATGTTTTGATTTTATATTTATGGATATTTAAATATGAAACAACGTGAAAAGAGTGATGAAATGAGTTTAGGTGAAATAGTTTTCATATTGGTAAGCTGCTCTATATTAATGGCAATTGTTGCCTACATATCATATCAAATGACAAAAGGGAGAGTCGGAAGTGCAAATGAGTACTTTCTTGCGGGAAGAGGATTAACAGGAATCTTCATCGCGGGTTCCCTGCTTTTAACAAATTTGTCGGCTGAACAACTCATCGGGTTGAATGGACAGGCGTTCAGCGGGAATATGTCTAGCATGGCATGGGAGGTGACGGCAGGACTCGCTGCCATCATCATGGCCATCTACCTGTTGCCAAAGTTTCTGGGCATCGGGATTTCCACTGTCCCAGAATTTTTAAGCAAGCGTTATGATGAAGATGTCCGCAGGATGACGGTCCTGCTGTTTTTACTCGGATATATGTGTGTCACTATTCCTTCGATGTTGTATTCCGGATCGATTGCAGTCCTGCAGCTGTTTGATGTACCAGCGCTTTTTGGTGTTTCCTACACCCAGGCTTTATGGATGGTCATCTGGTTTGTCGGGATTATCGGTGCAATCTATGCCATATTTGGTGGCCTGCGTGCCGTCGCGGTATCAGATACGATCAATGGGGTCGGCCTGGTGTTGATCGGATTTTTAGTCCCGATCTTAGGTTTCATCACTCTAGGAGACGGCAATATGTTGGCAGGTATGAAACAGATTGCCACTTCCTCCCCGGAAAAGCTTAATGCGATTGGAGGGAAAGAAGATTCTGTTCCATTTTTCTCTATCTTCACAGGTATCCTTTTTGCCAACCTTTTCTATTGGGCGCTAAATCAATATGTCATTCAGCGTGTGTTAGGTGCGAAGAATCTTGCTGAAGGTCAAAAGGGAGTTTTGATGACAGGGTTTCTGAAGCTATTGGTACCAATCTTTATGCTCATTCCAGGTGTTATCGGATTCCACTTGTATGGAAGCAGCGTTTCAAACTCTGATCTGGCATATCCAAGCCTGATAGCTGACCTTTTACCAGTATGGCTGATGGGATTTTTCCTGGCAGTTCTGCTCGGCGCGGTTTTCAGTTCTTTCAATTCACTGCTCAACAGTATTTCTACTCTGTTTGTACTGGATATTTATAAACCAAAATTTGATCCGGAGGCAGATGACCAGAAGCTTATCAAAGTCAGCAAACTGTTCAGTGTGGTAGTGGCGCTCATCTCCTTTGTGGTGGCTCCTTTACTGATGTATGCACCGGACGGTCTTTGGAATTTAATCCGCCAATTCACCGGATTCTTTAACATTCCAATCCTGGTTATTGTGCTGATGGGAATGCTTTTCCGCAAGATACCTGCACTTGCAGCCAAAGTCGTTATCATTTTCCACGTTTTTGCCTACTACTTCCTAGTCTGGGGAACTAAGCAAATTTTCAATGTGGAGCTTGGCATCAACTTTATCCATATATACGGAATATTGCTTGTAGTGGAAGTGGCATTCATGCTCCTCATGGCCAAGGTAAAACCGATCAAGAAGGTTCAACCTTTTTCCTATACGGTGTCCAAAGAGAGAATGGTGCCATGGAAATATGCAATTCCGGTCTCTATTACTCTCGTAGCATCCATTATTTTTGTTTATTTTGTTTTTTCTCCAATCGGACTGGCCTATCAATCTGGGATTGTTTCCCCATGGTTCTGGCCATGCACTGGCATTCTGTTGGTGACTACTGCAATTCTATACGTCGCGGCTTTGAAGAATTGGCATGCCAAATATGCCGAGTATCTGCAAAGCTTTAAGCATAAAAAGAAAAAATTCAAAGTGAAGAGGACTTCATTGAGATTGAATATAAAAGAAGGTGCCTTGGATAAGTAAAGGTTTTTTCATAGGGAATGCACCAATAGGAAGGATGGGAGTAGCAGAGAATGCTACTCCTATTTTGTGTCTCTAATTTTAGTAAACGGGATGTGTTGACTTTATTCATTATGAAATTTCGATACACCAAATAGTTTTCAGTATGGTATTATTTACAAAAAGAAGAAAATAGAGGAGGGAACAATGAAGAAGGAATTCATGAAAATACTAGTAGCTGTTCTTTTGACGATGATGCTACTTCCACTAGTAACGTCCTTTCCAAGGACTCCGTCTATCACGACGCATGGTAGTGGAGATATCATTGATTATCAGTACACCTTCAATATGGAGGAGTACCGTAAGAATTATGATGGTGTAATAAATGGAGTTAAAAATAAGGGGACACTTGGAGGTACTCGTTATGAGTCTAAGAGTGTGGAAGATGAGTTGCTCCACTATTATCCGAAGAGTCTTAAGGTCATTATACCTGCCTTTTTCCTCAGTTTATTACTAGGTGTAATAAAGGGAATCTTTGATTATCGTAACACTTATTCTCGGAAAAATGTCATTGGAAATGGAACTACCTGGTTGTTTCAGTCTATACCAGACTTCTTTCTAGTAATCTTTGTGTTTTTTGTTGCAATCACTTATTTGCCACAGTGGAAGCTTTTCAGTGCATCTAGCTGGTATAACGTCTTGGTGGTAATAATGCTGATATCCATTTATCCCATTATGTATATAGCAAGGTTGGTAGGGGTTTCGCTACTAGCACAAGATGGGTCGGATTATATCAAAGTGGCAAAATCCAAAGGACTATCGCTCCGCCAGGTTATTAATCGTCATATGATGCGGAAAAGCCTAGAAGATCTCAATAGGTATTTACCAACAATTATGGTCATCATACTTTCCAATCTGTTGATGGTTGAATATCTGTCTGGCTATCAAGGAGCTGCATATCGTCTCTTTATTGCTTTAGGGGGAGTACAAACAACAATAAGTCCCTATACTCCACCTGATTTTGAAGCGGGTGTTGTTTTGGGAATTGCGCTTTGTTTTCTTTTCACCATATTACTAGTCCAATTCCTGAAGTTATTCTTTACATGGAAGTTTAGTAGATAGAAGGGGGGAGTGGAAATGTTTCAAAATATATATTTAAAAATCGGCGGGACCATGCTCCTTCTGTTGTTGCTTGTTACTTTCATATTTCCTTTTTTTCCTTTTATACAGGATGGGATTGAGGGGGGACGCGTGAAATTTTTGGAGGAAGGAGGAGCGATTACCGCGCCATACCCGCCTTCAAGTGAGCTTCTTTTGGGATCTGATCGGGATGGCAGGAGTCTGATCAGTGTATTGGTTATTGGAGCGAAGGAGACTTTATTGATCATTACCCTGATAACAGTCATCCGGTATGCAGTGGGGATGGTCCTGGGAGTTATGGCCTCATTTGGCAATCGTTTAATCAATTCTATATTAGATACGTTTGATCAGATGTTTGCCAGCTTGCCAGTCGTTTTTTTCGGCATTCTAATATTGACAATGCCGTTCATTCTTTTTCTCGATAATCGCTTTATAGTAGTTATTCTAATTATAGCGATGATTGAAGTGGGAAGAGTTGGTGTATCCATCAAGGATCAGATCATGACCATAAAAAAAGAACCGTATATAGATGCAGCAATAACTGTCGGAGTGTCACGGATGACGATGACAAAAAACTACTATCTTCCGAATATGTTGCCAAGTTTAGTGGTACAGTTTTTCTTTGATCTTGGAAGGGTGGCATTGATTATTGGACAACTCGGTGTGTTCTCCGTTTTTGTCACTCAGGAACTTGTACAAATAGACGCTGGTTACGCTAAGATCATCAATACTAGTAATAACTGGGCAACTTTGCTCGGGGAAGCAAAAAAAGATATTTATACAGCCTACTGGATTCCATTGTATGCTGCGATGGCAATCCTTTACCTAATAGTCACCTTTAATATAGTTGGCGAAGGGCTGAGAAGGGTGTTTGAAAGGAAGCATGCTTAGCTTGGCTCCTCGGCTACGCTCTGCGGGGTCTCAAGAATGTCGCTATCCCCCCGCTGGAGTCTTCGCCTATTGCTCCAATCAACAGCTAGAATTTTAAAAGAAGATTAGTTATTGGGTTTATCAGTGGCCTTCCCTTCCTCCCGCGGGAGTCTGTGCGCCTTCCACTGCGATCAACTGAGGTTATCTATAAAATTTGAACTTTGTCTACACACTTACATGAAATTCTCATATGAGATTTCATGTTTTTTTTGATTGTAAAAAGTCTTTCTTTTACTACTCACGAATCAAATTCCTCCACACATCGACTAAGAAGATCCCCTCATTTATTTGGAAGACTTGCTTGTGAATTACCTCCTTAAATATTCCCAATTATTAAAAAAGTACAGGTGAAACTAAAAGAGTGCTAGTGATAGCGCTTACAGACTGGTTGGATCCGGCAATATAATTAAGTTGTATTAATGGACACTAACCAAAACAGAGGGGGAGTAACACATGAAAAAGACATGGAAAGCAGCGTCGTTATTATTGGTTCTTATGCTTTTTACAGCAATGCTTGCAGCGTGTAACAACACGACAGGGGGAAGCGGGAGTGTAAGTGTGGGAATTGTTTTACCAACAAAAGATGAGCCAAGATGGGTACAGGATGAGCAACGCTTCAAGGATGCTTT
This sequence comes from Sutcliffiella horikoshii DSM 8719, assembly GCA_001648575.1. Classification (GTDB taxonomy): domain Bacteria; phylum Bacillota; class Bacilli; order Bacillales; family Bacillaceae_I; genus Sutcliffiella_A; species Sutcliffiella_A horikoshii. The sequence goes on from LQXN01000061.1 coordinate 151,871, forward strand.
GAAGGATTCTGATTACACAACGGAAATTTTGTTCAGCCAAGGTTCTTCTGCCAAGGAAAAAGAGAACGTGGAAACACTTATAAATAAAGGGATCGAAGTGCTGATCATCACTCCTCAAGATGGGGATGCGGCAGCATCAGCGGTCGAAGCGGCAAAAAAAGAAGGAATCACGGTTATTTCTTATGACCGTTTGATCACAAACACGGACGCAGTGGATTATTACGTAACGTTTGATAGTGTGGCTGTAGGTGCCGCACAAGGTCAGTACCTGATTGATAATGTACAAGGTTCAGGCGTACCCCTTTACTTGTATGCTGGTGCGGCTTCTGACAATAACGCATTCCTTTTCTTTGAAGGAGCATGGAAAACATTACAGCCAAAAATTGCAGATGGCACCTTCAAAATTGCCAACTCCAGTGAAGCAGAAGCTTTAAAGGATACGGCGGAACTGACTCGTGACCAAATGAGTAAGATCTTAGGACAGGTAACAACAAACTGGGATCCGAATGAAGCAAAAAACAAAGCGCAAACGCATCTGACTGCAGTGGGTGCAGATCTGAAGGGTAACGTAGCGGTACTTGCACCAAATGATGGTACAGCTCGTTCCATTGCAGATGTATTCGCCTCTGACGGGGAAGTGACAAGCTTTTTTGTAACAGGACAGGATGCAGAAAAAGCTTCCATTCAATACATCATCGACGGAAAGCAATCCATGACTGTTTTTAAAGATGTACGTACGCTAGTTACGGATGCGATGGGTATCGCAATAGAAATCCTTGACGGGAAAACGCCTGAAACAACCGGTTCTTACGATAACGGTGAAGTGGAAGTAAAAGCGAAGCAAACAGATGTCATCGTGGTGGACGAAGACAATGTGAAACAAGAACTGATCGACTCTGAATACTACGAAGCAAGCGAGTTTAGCGGACTTTAATAAAGTAAAAGTTGTGTTGGAGGCTTATGACGGGATTAATCGGATATATGCCGGGATTTTAGTGAGTTGTGACGGGATTTTCCTTTAATATGAAGGGATTATAGCCCGTTGTGAAGGGATTGAAAGTTGATGCCTAAGATGAAAGCTGCGAGGTGGATCAAATTGCAGTTTTTGTGACGGGATACTACGCTCATCGGGATTTAACATTCTTATGCCGGGATTGATTCAAACTTAATGGAACCAGGGCTCTATTTTTTAGAAATGTGGTCAGAAGTAAGGTAATCCCGCTCACCATATAAACGAAACCTAGCCCAAAGCTAACTTCCCACCAACACAACATCAAAATTCATCACCAAAGGTACTTCGCGAAATAATGGTAGAAATCAGCAACCACCTAACCTATCACTATTTCGCCATTGTCATTGCTTTTGTTAAGGGGGTAAAAGGATGAGCAGATATATATTGGAGATGAATGATATCTCCAAGGAATTTACAGGAGTCAAGGCGCTGAGCAATGTGAATTTCAAAGTGGAGGAAGGCGAGATTCACTGCTTGATCGGGGAGAATGGGGCAGGTAAATCCACACTGATGAAGGTGCTGAGCGGAGTGTATCCTTATGGAACGTATGATGGGGACATCGTATTTGAAGGGAATGTTCAGCAATTTAACAAAATCAGTGACAGCGTAAGTACCGGCATTGCCATCATCTATCAGGAGCTTGCGTTATTTCCGGACCTGACCGTGTATGAAAATATTTTTGCGGGCAATGAAGTCAAGATTGGCGGAATCATTGATTGGAACAGGACGATTGTCGAAGCAAAGAGACTGTTGCGGAAAGTAAACCTCAACGTCAATCCGGATACACTTGTAAAGGATTTGAGTGTCGGGAAACGGCAGCTTGTGGAAATTGCCAAGGCATTAAGTAAAGAAGTAAAGCTCCTTATTCTTGATGAACCAACTGCTGCGCTCAACGAAGACGATAGCGAAAACCTTCTGGAACTTTTAAAAGAACTCAAAAAACAAAGGATCACCTGTATCATGATCTCCCACAAACTTAAAGAAGTAATCAGCATTGCCGACAAAGCGACGGTCATAAGGGATGGAAAGACGATTTGTACACTTGATGCTGCCAAAGGGGAAATCACGGAAAGTGTCATCATCAAGAATATGGTGGGAAGAGAAATTGAAGATATATATCCGAAACGAGTGAAAAAGGCGGAAGGGGATAAAATCCTTGAGCTCCACAACTGGTCTGCCTATGATCCTCAGCTTGGAAGACAGGTAGTGAAGAACGTCAACCTTCATGTGAAAAAAGGGGAAATCGTCGGCATCGCGGGCCTGATGGGATCGGGGAGAACCGAGCTTGCCCTCAGCATTTTCGGAAACGCCAAGTCATATAAACTCCAGGGCGACATGATGTGGAATAACAAGCTTACTACACTCAAGCATACAAGTGATGCAATCAACGCAGGAATTGCTTATGTCACAGAGGACCGCAAAGACGACGGACTATTTCTTCTGCAGGATATAAAAATTAACATTACTGCAGCTAACCTTAAGGGAATCGCCACCAAAGGGGTCATCAACGACAATGAGGAAATCAAGGTCTCAGAACAATACAAACAATCCCTCCATATTAAAGCTTCCTCTTTGGAGCAGCTTGTTGGCAACCTCAGTGGTGGGAACCAGCAGAAGGTGTCGATTGGAAAATGGCTGTTTGTCGGACCGAAACTCCTTATCCTCGACGAACCTACCCGTGGAATCGATGTCGGTGCGAAATTTGAGATTTATACGGTGATGAATAAGCTGATAGATGCGGGTCTCAGTATCGTGATGATCTCCTCCGAACTTGGCGAGGTGCTTGGAATGAGCGACAGAGTCTATGTCATGGCACAGGGAGAAATAAAGGGTGAGCTGGAAATAGAAGAAGCAGATCAGGAAAAAATCATGCAGCTTGCTACGCAATAGGGGGTTATTATTATGAATGTTATCCAGGAAGCCAGAACATTGATTCATGAAAACATCCGTGACTACGGGATGTATATTGCACTTTTTGCTATCATATTGACCTTTACATTTATGACAGACGGCCTGTTCATGTCGTCACGCAACATTAGTAATCTATTGGATTCTGCCGGCTATATCGCAGTACTTGCAGTAGGGATGACGCTTGTCATCGTCATTCGCCATATCGACCTTTCCGTAGGATATGCGGCAGGATTCCTTGGGGCGATTGCGGCAATTCTCCTAACTCAAGCTGGGGTATCTGTCTGGCTGACGATTCCGATCATTCTACTTCTTGGAATTGCGGTCGGTCTTTTCAATGGAGTGCTCATCGCCCAGATCGGAATTCCGTCCTTCGTTGCCACACTTGCAGGGATGCTTATTTTCCGCGGTGCTTTGCTGCAAGTGACAGAAAAGACTGGTACAATCATCATCCAAGATGATACCTTTAACGCCATCGGAAACGGCTACATCCCATCTCTTGTGGAAGTGAACGGCTTACATCTGCTTTCCCTTTTAGTTGGTTTGGTTGGTATTGTGCTATACATTTTCAGTGAGATCTCCACCAGGAAGAACAAAATCAAGTATGAGTTTGAAGTAGTATCAAAACCTATATTTGCACTGAAGCTGGTGCTTGTGTCCGCCATCATCGGTTATATCACATGGATACTAGCAGGCTATAACGGGTTCTCATGGACGGTCATTATCATACTATTAGTAGTGATAATCTATCACTTCTTAACTACCAAAACTGTGCTCGGCCGCCATATTTACGCGGTCGGAAGCAATCCGGAAGCGGCACATTTGAGCGGGATCAATGTAAAGAAAATCACCTATATCGTATTCGGTTCGATGGGGATGCTTGCAGCACTTTCCGGTATCCTGTTCACTGCACGTCTGCAATCTGCCACGACGACTGCCGGAACACTTTTCGAGCTTGATGCTATCGCTGCTGCTTATGTAGGGGGGGTTTCCTCTGCTGGAGGAGTGGGGAAAGTGACGGGTGCGATCATCGGCGCGGTTGTAATGGCGTCTCTATCAAACGGGATGAATTTGCTTGGAGTAGGAATATCCTATCAGTATATGATCCGTGGAGGAGTACTTGCCGGCGCGGTAATCTTTGATGTCATGACCCGTAAAAAAAGATGATGATTGAATAACTGGCTATCCCTGTTGGTTCCTTTAATACCAACAGGGATTGTACTATTTTCATTAGGTGCTATGATGAATTTAGTACACCCAGATCGGGGGAAGGGGATATCACTTTTGCGGAAAATAGGGATTCTAGCAATTTGCACTATTATTATTCTACTATGTCATCTTACTTTTTTATCCGCACAAAATGTCTTCCGATCTGATTTGCAGTTGCCCCAAACTCTAAGTTTTAGTAAAGAGGAACATCGTCTCGTTCTGATTACGCAGGATATGGAAACACCTTTCTGGGACAAGGTGAGTGAAGGTGCGAGAAAGCAGGCGGAAGATAGTGATGTGAGCCTTGAAGTATGGGGAAGCTACGGAAAGAATCGGGAGGAATTCCTGAAAAATATAGAGGTTGCCATACAGTCCAAAGTGGATGGCATCATCATTCAGGGACTTGATACAGATGAATTCAAGGAATTGACGAAAGTGAAGGCTGCCTTTCATGGCATACCAATCATAACGGTGGCAAATGATGTCCCAATGGGGGATAGTATTAGGCGTACTTATGTCGGGTCCGACCATTATGAAGCAGGTAAAATGATTGCGAGCCAAATTTTAAAGGATATGGGAAGAGAAGGGAAAGTCGTACTCATGTATGACACAAACCAGGAATATTACCAGAAACAACGGATGAACGGGGTTCGGGACATGTTGAAATTCTACCCTGATATCCATTTGATTCATACCACGACTGATGATACGAGGGAGCAGGTCATCGCTGCCACCCAGGATGTGATGAACAAAGAACCGGACATAGACGCTTTCATTGCCATCAATGCCAATGTTGTGGGTGCAATGATAGGGGAGATAAGTAAGCGTTCCCAGGTGGAACCGTTTCATATCTTTTCTTTTGACGATGGACCTGAGTCGTTGTCCCTCTTAATGCAAGGGAAGTTGGATGGGGTCATTGAGCAGTCCCCTGAAGAAATGGGAAGAAAAAGTGTCCAGCTGATGAAGGAATGGTTAAATGGGGATACCGTTCCACTTGATAAAGACGGGTATCTGACAGATATCAAAATCATGAAAGCGGCAGATGTCCAATGACAAGTATCCAAAAGAAAATTCTTACCCTTACCACGGTAGTATTGGTAATCATGTCGGCAATTTGGATAGCGCTTACATACTACAACCATAAAACACATAAACAATATAACGATATCCTGCAACGGTATCTGAGCATGAATGAAGTGACAAAGGCAAGTCAACAGCTTGTCACCGACTTGAATAACTATACCATTGATCCAACTCAAGAAAGTCTGGTCCAACTGACAGCAAGCAAGGAACATGTCCAGCAGGCAAAATACGGGGTTCATCATTTAAGAAACACAGAAAATGATTTTACCCTGACCAACTATATGAACCTAATCGACAGCCTAGTGGAAACAACCGACAGGTCCATCATGTTCCAGTCGGAAAATGATACAGAAGCTGCTGCACAGGAATTTGCCGAGGCGACCCGGATCACGACTTATATCTCAGAAATGACGTTGACCTTGATTGACACAGAACTGAATACATTCGACCGATTTTACAGGGGGATCATTGAACAATCAGGCGAAGTGATCAAGCTGGGGATTTGGATTCTGCTGTTGATCACCTGCCTTTTGATACTTGTCACCTATTGGTTCTCCCTTTCGATCACCCGTCCGGTATTCCAGCTGACTAAAGCGGCCAATGAACTGTCCAAAGGGAATTTTGATCAACAGGTGAAAGTGGAAACCAATGATGAAATTGCCTTTTTGGCTAGGACGTTCGACCGGATGCGTATAAATATCAATAACCTGATTTCAGAAATAAAGCAAAAGGCGGCACTTGAGCGGGAGCTTCAGGAAAGTAAGCTTCTTTTGCAAGAAAGCCAGTTTAGAAGCCTGCAGAGTCAGATCAATCCTCATTTTCTTTTCAACACCCTTAATACCCTTTCCAAAAAAGCCTATCTGGAAGGGTCCGAGGAAACGAGCGATCTTCTTGTGAGTGTGGCGGGGATTCTGCGTTATAACTTAAAGCAGCAGGACCGATCAGTGACACTTCACGATGAGATCCAAGTATTAAAACAGTACATGGACATCCAGAAGGCGCGCTTTACCGATCGGCTGCAGTTGCATATGGATATAGATGAATCAAGCCTTGATTTGAAAATTCCAGCCCTTACCCTCCAGCCGATCATTGAAAATGCCGTCATCCATGCGGTGGAACCGAAGGAAGATGGAGGAAACATCTGGTTCCGGGTCAAAAAGGAAGCAAATCAGGTGCTAATAGAAATAGAGGACGATGGAATGGGGATGTCTGAACAGAAAATACAACAGATCCTGAACGAAGAATCCCCTCCACCTACAGAAGGACATTCAACAGGTATCGGGTTCAGCAATGTCGTGAAACGTCTGCGGCTCTTTTATGGATATGATGATGTCCTTGATATAAAAGGAATACAAGGCCAAGGCACTAAAGTTATTTTAAGAATAAATACGTAACTATTGCTTCTATATAGTCCACTGGAAACTTAATAATGAAAGGAGTCAAATTTAATGATTAAACTCCTCTTAGTAGATGATGAACAAATTGAACGCGAAGGCATGCAAACCATACTCGAAAGAAACTTTCCCGACCTTGAAATCAAACATGCCAAAAATGGAAAGATGGCGGTGGAAATGGCAAGCGACTTCTACCCTGACCTCATTCTCATGGATATCAAGATGCCAGGGATGAATGGCTTAGAAGCAGTTGAACAGATCAGTGTCAAGAACCCGCATACAAAATTCATCATGGTCACTGCATATGATACATTCGGCTATGTCAAGGCTGCCATCAAGCTAGGTGTGAAGGATTACATTCTTAAGCCTAGCAAAATAAGTGAAATCAAAACGACAGTCGGAAAAGTATTGAACCAGATCGAGCAGGAAAAGATTCAACAAACCAAGAGCATGCTCCAAGAAGTAGCGTTACAAAAGACATTAAGAGTTGTGGAGACGGATATCGTAACACAGCTTCTGTTCGATCACGTTCATGAAGTTCATGTTGATATGCTGGTAGAGATGCTTGATATCCCTTCGACAGATGAAATGTTTGTCATGATTGTGTTATTGCCATCAGGATCTGAATCCACCTATTCCCTGATCAAGGCAAAAGTAAGGGAGACCAAAAGCGGATGGGTGGGAGCACTATATGGGAATCAGCTTCCAATTATCGTGTTTCGCCAGCCGGATAAGACTTATCGATCCCAGGCAACTACACTTGCACGAGATATCCTATCTATTGCCAGGAAAGAACAAAATACCAATTGGTTCATTGGGATAGGGGAGGTATGCAATTCCCTGGACCAGGTCCGTCAATCCTATCAGGACGCCCTCATGGCTACAATGTCGACAAAAGCCATCACTACCTATCGTTTTTACACAGATATCCACACAAGTACAGATTTGAGCAATAGTCATATGGACAAGAATCAACAAAAGGAATTTGCCGATTTAATCCGACTTGGCCAATGGGACGATATTCAAACGTTTGTCATGGGTAGTCTACAATGCTACGAAAATGAAGGGACCCATTTATTGCACACACAACAACGGATGCTTGAACTTCTCTGGATTACTTCTGGTGTGCTGAATGAAATAGGTGTGGAAAATACAGCCCCTTTCTATTCTGTTCAAACAACCGATTACCGTCAGCTTCGCATGGAAACAAGGCAACTCCTTGAACTGATGAAAAAATCATCTGAAACTCACCGCAACCATTTGGAGGCAGATACCATCCAGCAGGTAAAACAGTACATCATGGACCATTCACATCAAGATATTTCTCTAGATACGTTGGCCCGTAAAGTCGGCTTGAGTCCAATTTACATCAGTAAAATGTTCAAAGAAAAGCAGGGCATCAATTATATCGACTTCCTCACTGAATGCAGACTCGAGAAAGCGAAGCGGCTCATGAAAGATTCGGAGAAAAGCATTAAGGAAATTACATATGAAGTCGGTTATCATGATCCGAACTACTTCAGCAAGGTATTTAAAAAAATGACCAATGTTTCACCAAAGGAGTATCGTAAATCACTGCTCCGTAATAAGGCACAGTAGGCAGAAAGGGTGGGGGCGATGGACCTTTGGATAAGTAAATCACTGACAATGTTGGTTGCGATTGCTTTGCTTTTTATAGCTTCTGGGTGTGAAAAGCTGGATAATCCCCTAAATCCAGAAGTGGATTCGGTGCAAAACAATAACCCTCTGCCGGATGAAGAGGCAATTCCTCAAGAGGAAAAAATAAAAATCGGTTTTTCCATGGACACGCTAGAAGAGGAAAGGTGGCTGAGAGATCGCGACCTATTCAAATCAGCAGTGGAAAGCCTCGGAGCTGAAGTTGAAATACTTGCAGCAAACGGAGATGACGCTCTTCAGGTTCTGCAGGCGGAAACCTTGATCAGCCAAGGAGTCGATCTCCTGGTAATAGTTCCACATAATGCAGAAGCAGCAGCAACTATCGTCAAAAAAGCACATCTTGCCGGAATAAAAGTGCTTTCCTATGACAGGCTTATTAAAAATGCAGATATCGACCTTTATGTTTCTTTTGACAATGAACGTGTGGGGGAGCTTCAGGCAGAATCGATTACAAAACTTGTCCCAAAAGGAAAATATGTCTATATTGGCGGTGCAGATACAGACAACAATGCCCATCTCTTCAAAAAAGGGGTGTTCAATATTTTGCAGCCTTTGATAGATAAAGGGGATATAAAGGTCGTTTATGACCAGTGGACCAAAAATTGGCTGCCAAGCAATGCCTATGCCAATATGCAGGAAGCACTGGATGCCAATGGAGGGAAGGTAGATGCCGTGATAGCAGCAAACGATGCCACCGCAGGAATGGCGATTCAAGCGATGATCGAGGCTGGGATTGCAGGAGGTATTCCTGTTGCCGGGCAGGATGCGGAGCTTGCTGCCGCCCAAAGGATTGTCGAAGGAACCCAGACCATGACTGTTTATAAACCAATTCCCACCCTTGCCGAGGAAGCGGCAAAACTTGCGGTCGCCATGGCAAGGGGAGAATATATAGACACAAGCCGTAAAGTAAACAACGGAAAGGTGGAGGTGCCATCCGTGTTACTTTCGCCAATAGCGGTAAATAAGCTTAATATCGAAGAAACGGTAATTGCGGATGGCTTCCATCTCGAGGAGGAAGTGTATCAAGGAAATAATAGATAGACATATAAAAATCTCAGAGCGATTCTGTTAAGAGAAGCCCTGAGATTTTCCTGCTATTCTGCGTAATAGACCTTCTTTTCAACTACCTCAAAACAATACAATCTCCCGCCGTATGCACAGCCACCATCTATCCCTATGATATTGTTATCGCCGAAGTAGATCTCTGGCTTTTTATGAAGATATTTAGTAGGAGTATGTCCGAAGACCACCGTTTTGTTTCCTGAATATCCATTATGGAAATCTTCCCTTATCCAAACGAGAGTGTGGGGATCTGTATCCTCTATGGCTGTAGTAGGATGGACACCAGCATGCACAAATATATGAGAATCAGTTTGATAATAATAAGGGAGGGTCTTAAGGAACTCAATATGAGAACGAATCTCTTCATTTATCGTGATTGGCTCGGGCATCTCATCTGTCTTGTACCAATATTTCGCATCATCTTTCTCGATTTCGTATCCATAATTCTGAAGGGTTTTAATGCCTCCGTTATAGTACCACCTTTTTAAATGAAGGGGATCTTCATGGTGATCAAATGCATCAATCATCATTTTATCGTGATTTCCGAGCAGGGCAATGGCTCCTTCAGCGGTCAACTGGATCACCTTGTCCAACACCTGACGTGACTGTGGGCCGCGATCCACATAATCCCCAAGTAGGAGTAGCTGGTCCTTATCGCTGTCATAGTCGATCATTTCAAGTACCCTTTCGAATTTGTCAAGATCCCCATGGATATCGCTCATTGCAAGCATCCGTTTCATAGTCATCCATCCCTCTGCATCGATTTTCATTTATTTTATCACAATTTTCGAAATTCGAAATAATTCTTTTGTTTCTATATTATAATGATGGGAAGAAATATCCGGAGGGGAGGATGACTAAGTGAAAGCAATTCTAATCGGGGTAGTAGCATCCATGTTTTTTGCCGTCACCTTTATCTTAAACCGTTCCATGGAACTATCTGGGGGTAGCTGGCTTTGGAGTTCGTCCTTACGTTTCTTCTTTATGGTGCCTTTTCTACTTTTAATTGTATGGATAAGGGGGAATCTTGGCCAATTATTCCGTGAAATGCGATCGGCACCACTAGCTTGGTTGCTTTGGAGTTTTACAGGCTTCGTCCTTTTTTATGGACCAATTACTTTCGCAGCTGCATACGGCCCTGGTTGGCTAGTAGCAGGAACTTGGCAAATCACTATCATTGCAGGAGTCCTTTTGGGCCCTTTCTTCTATAAAATGGTTCAAGGCAAGAAAGTACGAGAACGTATTCCAATGCGGGGTCTTGTCATTTCTTTCATTATTTTTGCAGGGGTATTACTTATCCAAACACAGCAAGGGAGCGGACTTACAGGAACGATGGTTCTATACGGGATCCTGCCGGTAGCGATTGCGTCCTTTGCATATCCCCTAGGAAATAGAAAAATGATGGAGGTATGTGGAGGGAGATTAGATACCTTCCAGCGTGTACTTGGGATGACCCTTGCCACGATACCAGTCTGGTTGATCGTTGCCGCAACAGGTTTCATATCAGTCGGAGCACCTTCCCAGGAACAAGTGTTACAGACCTTCATAGTCGCCATATCCTCTGGGGTGATAGCTACCACATTGTTTTTCGTCGCAACGGACATGGTCCGCGACAGTCAAGAACAACTTGCTGCAGTGGAAGCAACACAATCAACTCAGGTACTGTTTGTGCTAATAGGGGAAGTTCTACTCTTATCCACACCTCTGCCTAATGGGATGGGGAAGTTAGGACTATTTGTTATTATCATCGGAATGCTCTTGCACAGTTTTTTCACAAAAAAGAGAGTGAAATCAAAACCGGTAGCTGCTTAAAAGGTACCCTGACTGATGTTGGGGTGTTTTTTTTTGGTTTCTAAGCTTTTAGGGAACCGCTTCAAGAATAAACGATACTTATCAGACCCTTAAATTTTTCAAAAAAATTTATTTAAGATGAAGGATTTTGGGGAGTGGAAACCCCACGTTTCCCAAGGGGTTTCACCGTTTCTTACAATCATTAACAAAAACTATATGACATTTGTCATACTCTGCATATGACACCTGATACTAACTAATTTTTTTAATTTGGATATAATAAATTTAACAAGTCAACAACGAAGGGATTTAATAAAAATGACTACTGAAAATAAAGCGAAAAACCTTAAAAAACAAGTTGCTCCTTTCGAAAAATCACAAACAAAAAAGAGTATCTGGCAGTTGATTAATACGCTTGCGCCATTTTTCCTGCTTTGGTATCTGACTTATATAAGCCTTTCTGTTTCATACTGGTTGGCTCTCGTCCCAGCCATTTTTGCAGCAGGATTCATGACGCGTATTTTCATCATTTTTCACGATTGTACACATCACTCCTTCTTCAAGAGCCGTAAATGGAACCGTATTGTTGGGACTGTAACAGGAGTTTTAACGATGTTTCCGTTTGATCAGTGGGGACATGACCATTCCGTCCACCATGCTACAAGTGGTAACTTGGACAAACGTGGTGTAGGTGACATTTGGACACTTACTGTAGAAGAGTACAAAGCATCATCATTCAAGACAAGACTTTCTTACAGACTATATAGAAATCCTTTGGTCATGTTCGGACTGGGGCCAATTTACACTTTCCTTATCAGAAACCGATTCAACCGAAAAGAAGCAAGGCAAAAAGAACGCAACAACTTATACCTGACAAACATATTGCTACTTGCAGTTGCAGTAGTACTGAGCTTGGCAATCGGCTGGCAGTCCTTCTTGATCGTACACGGAACTATCTTCATGATTGCAGGAAGTATTGGTATCTGGTTGTTCTATGTCCAGCATACGTTTGAAGATTCTTATTTCGAACCTGATAAAGACTGGGAATATGTATCCGCAGCGGTAGAAGGAAGCTCCTATTATAAGCTTCCGAAGGTACTGCAATTCTTGACCGGTAACATTGGTTATCACCATATTCACCATCTAAGTCCAAGGGTGCCGAACTATGAATTGGAAAAGTGTCATCACAGCACACCGCCACTTCAACATGTACCGACAATTACACTTGCAACAAGCTTGAAGTCTTTAAAATTCCGTTTATGGGATGAAAAGAGCAAGAACTTTGTGACCTTCAGAGAAGCAAAGAAAATGGTGCAAAGTCGAGTATCCAGAGCGGAAATGAAACCTGAATTATAATCAGTCTATTGAACCAGTCCTTTATGGGGCTGGTTTTTTATACTTATTGGATAGATGTGGAGAGACTGGATTTTACATTAATTTAAAACAAAATATTACAAATAAATATAGATTTAAATGTGCGTAACTTGTATAATTATGGTGATATATAGGAAAAAAGCACGAAAAATACATATCGTAACTGCAGGAGAAATTCATACACACTTACATCGAGAGAAAGAAAAATAATAAAATAGGGGGATTTATCAATGAAAAAGTTAGGTATGCTCGCTTTCTTTACACTATTATTTTTTGGAGTTTCGCTAGGATTATCATCTAATGCACATGCAGCTAGTGAGGCAGATATTGAAAAAGCACTAGAAATTATTGACGCAGCCAATGCAGAAATGGATCTGATTATTGAAACAGGCGTTCAAGACGCTGATAACCTATGGGCCATTTACCTTGAAGAATTAGAAGTCATGAAAAATGAACTTGAAGCATTAGATCAAGAGATTGCTAGTGTAGAAGCAGAACTTAGCAATACAACAGACGCTAATCAATATGAAGAATTAAATGAAGCCCTATCTGCACTTCAACTAGAAAAAGGTCTTCTAGAAGAACAAATGAACCAAAGAACTGCACAATTCGATCAAGAAGTTGAAGAAATCATTAGCTATGTATTTGATATTACTTTACAAATGACTCAGGATACAATTGATGAAGTCGCAGAATATGGCGTTATTGCAGAATGCTTCTGGAAGTATGTAAGATTTGCTGACCGTTGGGCTTGGATTGATCCTGTGAGAGTGGTAGGTTACTAATAGTTTCTCTAAAGTGGAAAATCTATTCTAATAGTATTTTTCACTTTTTAACATAAGAGGTGAGTAAAAGGTGAATTTTAATATAGGGAAGAAAGATACCAGTATTGAAAAGGTAAGTATGGAAGCGTTTGAACTTAGCCTGCTATCTAAGGGTGATGGTATGGAGATTATGGTTCAATCTGTATTAAAGAATAATATTTTTTATATTTATCCTGCAGAAAGTCCAAAAGTAATGGAGTTCTTCTATATCCTAGAAGGTAAAATTCTATGTGAAATGAACAGTGAGAAAATAGAGTTAGGTGCAAATGATTATTTTACATGCAGTAATTTGGAAGAAGCGGTACACTTTACTGCTTTGACTGATGTGAAGTATTTATGGGCAATAAATGAGCCTACATTTTATCAACTAAGTGCCAGTATCAAAGAATTAACTAGTGTTGTTGATAAGGTAGAGGAACGCGATCCCTATACTTACAAACATAATGAAAGGGTTGCTAAATATTCTATTAAAATTGCCAAGAAGTTAGCACTCTCAAATTCATATTTAGAAAGACTATATATTTCAGCTATACTACACGATATTGGTAAGATAAATATTCCTTTTGAAATTCTAAATAAACCTGCCAAACTCACTAATGAAGAATTTGCATTGATAAAGAAACACCCTGAAGACGGTGCTCAAATGGTAAAAGAATTATATTATGATGATACCATTGCAACTATTATCGAGCAGCATCATGAAAGACTTAATGGAGTAGGCTATCCAAAGGGATTGGTCGGGGATGAAATTCTCCTGGAAGCACGCATCATAGCAGTCAGCGACACTTTCGACGCAATGACCGAAGATCGAGCATATCGTAATGCTTTTACTCCGGAGTATGCGGTAGAAGAACTGCAGAGGCTTTCCCCTTCCCAATATGATCCTGAAGTAGTAAATGCACTTATAGAAGTTTTACAAGAAGAAGGTAAATTAAAGGTTACAAGTCCTGAAGCATAAAATCATGCCTCAGGGCTTTTTTTATTGTTCTCCTTTTATGGTTGGTCCTACTTTTAAAATGTTGTAATCGGGGTATGGTATTGATAGGGTGCGGCAAGTCCCTATTGATAGAAAACTATAAAACTTGTAATAAGGGAACTAAAACAGATTTAGGAGGAATTAAGAATGACTAAGCATATATTAATGGTTGTTACTACTGCGGATAAAATGAAGGACGGGCATGAGACAGGGTTATGGCTGTCAGAGTTCGGGGAAGCGTATGTGGAGTTTGCCAATAAAGGATATGAGATTACGGTGGCAAGTCCACTTGGTGGGAAATCTCCGATTGATGAAAGAAGTCTGGAAGGTGGAGAAACACCACAAGAGATATTGGACACGGCTAAGTATTTGGAGGACACGATTAAATTGGACGAGATTACGGATGTGTCGAAATATGATGCTATCTTCCTGCCAGGAGGACATGGCACGATGTTTGATCTTCCTGAAAACGAGAAGTTGCACCAACTTATTCGCGATATCTATGAAGCGGACAACTTGGTGGCCGCAGTTTGCCACGGGCCTGCAGGACTTGTGGGGGTTAAGCTTTCAGATGGAACTCCGTTGGTAGCGGGTAAAACAGTGACTGCTTTTACAGATGAAGAAGAAAGAGAAACAACGTTGGACAAGTATATGCCGTTCCTGTTGGAGTCTCGTCTTCGTGAGCTTGGTGCTGAGTTCATTGCAAAGGATAATTGGGCAGACCATATTCAATCGGACGGTAAATTGATCACAGGTCAGAACCCTCAGTCCACTATAAGTGTGGCAAAAGAAGTAGTGAAGCAATTAGGGTAATGAAAAGTAACCTGCAAGCGGGGAGGGCACCTGCTTGCGGGTAATTTTTATGAAGAAAAGAGATCAGATGATAATGAACCCTATTACCATTAATGTTATTATGGTAGCCAAACCTGGAAAAGAAGATGATCTGTTTCAGGAAATGCAAAAAATGGTAGCCCCATCACGGGCTGAAAAAGGCTGCGAGGAATACTCACTTCATCAATCCGTCGAGCAGCAAGGTGTACTTGTATTCTATGAGACTTGGCAGGATGAACAGGCTCTAAATGACCATGTCGAAACGGAACATTATCGAAACTATCGACAAAAGATTGAAAGTTTAGTGGAAAAAAGGGAAGTATATAGGCTGATGAAAATCTAAAAGTGTGAAATTGGCACCGTCCTGAATTTGCAGGGAGGGTGCTTTTCTATAGGGGAATCGGTAGCGCACAACCCTTACGCTATCCATCCGCCTTCACACAAAAATGGTCACATAGAGGACCTCTCTATGTGACCATCAAGAAACCATATATCTCCTTACTAAAACATCAATATTTAACCCCGGTGCGAGTGTGTGTTTTTTTAAACTCATCTGGATTTGGATCAAAATAGTCCTCATTGAAAGCTGATATGAATTTGTCATCACGATCAATATATCCTGATCCCCAAGTAGGATCCATCTCAACCCATTCACCATCTAAGTTTGCTTCGACCCAAGCATGGTTGCCCGGCCACGGAGAACCGGCACGGCCTTCTACATATCTTGCTTCCACACCGCTGGCACGCATCAGGGCAATCGCTAAGTATGCATAATCCTGACAGACACCTGTCATGGAATCCAAAGTCTTAAGGGCACTATCATCCCATTCAAACTCATTGTTTCTATACTTTTTCACATCATAGGTAACATTCTTCGCGACATAGTCGTAAATGGCTTTTGCTTTATCACGAGTGGAATCTTTACCGGCAGTTAGCTCTTCTGCAAGCTTGATGATTTCCGGTGCATCTGACTGTACGCCACGGGAAGGAAGTAAATCTCGCTTATCCTCAGCTGACGCTGTTACGTCGAATTTGGCAAAATTAAAATAGCGGAAATAGTTGCTATTTTCTTCTTTGATTTCCGGTACGCTCAAAATTACTTCATATTCTCCAGGCCCGAAACGTAAATAAAAGGAACCATCAAACTCATAGTTTTCCACAGCTATCACATCAAGCGCCTCATCCTCGCCCTTTTTTGTCGTCACAAAAATATGGGTGGTCTCAGCTCCAAATTCTGCTTCGGGGTCAATCCGGCCCTTTACAGAATATGTGCCTTCTGCTTCGTCTCCTCCGTATTGCGGGGACTCAAGCGTAACACCACGCTCTGTATAGGTAGAAAAGTACTCCAGAGGCTGCATCACTCTGTCGGATGCATTGTCGACATAGATGGTCGTGGCAAGCTGATAGTAATTCTCCCGTTCCTTATCCGGTACCATCACCTCAAGCTTGTGGATTCCTTTTCCATAGAACAAAGGAATATCAAGGGAAAACTCCCCATCCTTCAATGTCACAATATGCTTCCAGGTCTCGGAATCTTTTTTCAGGTGAAGCATGATGGTATCCTCATCTGATAGGTTCACAGCTTTCCCGCTAAAAGAAAACATCTCGTTTTCTTCTGATAAGCCTGATTCCACATCCAACTCAAGCCCTGCCTGATGACCGAAAGGAGTTAAAGAGATATCATGCTTAGCAGTGGGATTTACATTATGGACAGTAAATTTGGCAGTGTCGTAGAAATAGTTCTCCCGTTCCTTGTCTGGCAGTTGAACGGTAACCTGATACTCACCCTCTCCATTGAAAAAGGAAATATTCTCCCTAAAAGCCCCGTCCTTAATCGGTACATGATATTCCATCTGGTTTCCTGTAGGGCCGTCCTCGACAGAACGAACCTTGATCCAAACAAACTCCCCTTTTAAGTCAGCATGTTTTTCAATAGTACCGGCTATCTCTACTTGCCCGTTTGCACTGAACTCCTTATATTCTGGTGAGCTGATAGTTGCATTTACCTCTTCAGCATAAGATGTAAGTTCAAGCGGTTCCAGTTCCAATTCATCATTCTTTTTATCCACAAGTTGTTCATGCTGATCTTTTACCTCTTGCTCTGCTTGAACCCCGTCATTATTATCTTTCCCGCCAGCATCCTTATCTGAACAAGCGGATAAAACTAAACAGCTACTTAATAGTAAAACACTCATATATTGTTTTTTTGTCATCTTGTCCTCCTTAAATACTCTTCTGCATTCCAATTAATTTAGGTAAAGCCCTCTTCACATTATCAAGTCTCTATGTACTATGTACGTGGCAACCCACCGAAAAGTTTCTAAAGCTATCTTACTATTAAATTGGAAATATTTGAATAGAAGAGGTATTGTATTATTGTGGTAGAATTATCCATTTAGAGATGATATAGTTAGATTTAAGTAAAATATTCCTTGGGGGTCGAACTGTGCTTGAAAAGTTGAAGGAAACCATTGAACGACTATCAGAAAAGGACGCTAAGAGTTGGCTGTATTTAACCATGCTTCGATTGGAGCAATTATCAAAAATAGATATTCCAAAAGAAGAAATGTTGGAGGAAATCAAACATATATTATACCCAATCGACCACCAGCCTCCCCCTCAAACAGATTATGACACCGTGCATATTGTGGGGAGTGAATCTACTGCTGGATCACTCAGAGTTGGCTTGGAGAGGAACCATAAGATAATAGGAGTTTGGGAAATGTTCGACATAGGCCCATTATCCGATAAAATGGAACGACATATATGGCTGCAAAACCATATAAATATTTATGAACACTCTATTGATGAGGAGTTCGGCAAGAAATTTAATCAAGCGATGGACGAGTTGAATCGCATTCCTCCACATTGCCCGGTAATAATGTGGACAGCAAATAACGCACATGAACAAATTTTCCACAGGTATATCCTTGACTATCTTCGAAAAAATGAAAGTGAAAATCCTGTTTATTTAATCAATGCATCAATTGCTTACAGAGAGCTTGAACTTTCACCCCTAGGGTTTTCCGAACATTACCCTGAGTTGGAGCCGGAACAGTTGAAGAG
This sequence comes from Sutcliffiella horikoshii DSM 8719, assembly GCA_001648575.1. Lineage (GTDB taxonomy): Bacteria > Bacillota > Bacilli > Bacillales > Bacillaceae_I > Sutcliffiella_A > Sutcliffiella_A horikoshii. The sequence continues at coordinate 170,078 of LQXN01000061.1, forward strand.
CATCCTTCTTTATAGATTGGGAGAACCTTTATCTGCTGAAGCTAAGAAGCACTATGCCGACGAATGGCTAAAGTTAAAAGAAACTGTAGCTATGCTTCGTGTTTGGAAAGAGGGCAAGATACAGGGCGTTCCGGAAAGTTATTTTGATCAAGAAATACTTTATTTTGCAAAAGAAGCACAGAGAGAACATGCTGAAAACGGATTTGTAAAAGCAGGCAGAATTATCGGTGAAGCATACGGACAACTTGAAGGCAGAGTCAATTTCATGTATTTGGAGTATCGCCTTCGCACCCTTGCTTTCGAAGGTCATTTCGATATAAAGGGAATCCCGAAATCGATCAGTCACTATAGTGTCAGGTTGAAAGATAAAGAGGGGGACACACAATGAAAAAAATATTGTCCTTTATATTTGTACTCATTTTATTGGTAATAGGTACATCAGTAGTTTTTGGACAATTCAAAGGAACTTTTAGTTTTAATTTCACTACAACCCCTATTGAACAAGAGGAAACAGTGAACGGAAAAAGTGTAGATACGATAGAAATCCATGCTACATCCGCTGATATCAAGGTGATTTCTGTAGATAGGGACAATATTTACGTTAGATTATCAGGGGATATTAGTGAGAATAACAAGGATAAATATAAATTAAAAGTTGAGGAAGAAGACGGAAACGTACATATCGAAATCGAGCAACCTAAAATGGAATTTCAAGTAGGGGTGAACATCACCAGCCTGAAGCTTGAAGTGGAGGTACCGGAACAAGCTTATAAGAAGCTATCTATCTACTCCATATCCAGTGATATTCAGTTATCAGGTCTGCAAGTGGAAGCCCTAAAAACGGAGTTGTCTTCGGGGGATTTTAAGGTGGAGGGCGTCAATGTTTCAGATGATTATTCTATTGAACTGATAAGTGGTGATGTGCACATCGAGAATACCGAAGCAAAGGCAATCTCCATTGAAGGATCAAGCGGTGATATCACTTTTAAGGAAACATTGGGTGATGTACAATTGAATACAATATCAGGTGATATCAATATTTGGAATCTCAAAGGGAATATTAACGTTGAAACCACATCAGGTGATATTGAAATTGAGAATGAACGGTTGACTGGAAACATCGAGGTGGTGGTAACGAGCGGAGATGTAAGCGTTAGGTTTGACGAAACTCCTGAATCTCTTGTCGTCGACTACGAAGGACTATCAGGAAAAGGAAGCGTAAACTTAGAAGGAATAACGTATGAAGAAGAAAATGACAGACGGATAGTTGGGAAAGTTGGTATGGGTGACTATTCTCTAAAGGTGCGGACTACTTCTGGTGATTTTCGATTGAAATAATATAATGCCAGGTGAACTTTCAGTTATTATCTAGTTATCATGTATACTAAGATGTAGATGCGATAATGGAAAGGGGCAAGTAGCAAATGAAATATTTTAAATCCCAGATGAAACAATTGATTAAAGATAATGATGAATTACAACAACGGTTGAGAGAATTGATGGATGAACACGGCCTGGAAAAAAACTTCGCCTTAAAAGCTCTCTATCACTCCGAAGTGGCAGAAGGCGGAAAGTATCAAACAGATTACCAAGCGCTTGATGCACCGAAAAGCTAAAAATGTGGGAGAGCAGATCCGAAATTGGGTCTGCTCTATTGTTTATTAAGTGAGAGTAAGTTTAAAATATAAGGAACTCATAAAGTGGAAAGGTGTATGGTATCAATGAACCCGGAATCATATTTTCCCAGAAATATCAAAGCAGCCCTTCAACATAATCCACCCGGTGAATGGATACCGTCCGTTCCAGCAAATGCAATACGATTGCATTCAGGCTATCCGGCACCTCATCTTGTTCCGAGTGTGGAATTGAAAGATGCGGTAGCTCAATTGCTTGAAGTAGAAAATGATCTTCCTCTTCATTACATAGGAAGTCCCAGCATCGATAGGCTGAAAGAGTATGTACGTGCGAGGCAGGAGGTTCGCGGGATGCTTGCAAAAGATAATGAACTTCTAATCACATCCGGTGCATGCCAGGCAATTGATCTTATTGCCCGCATTTTCCTAGATAAAGACGCTGTTGTGGTGGTCGAGTCTCCAACCTATATGGAGGCTCTGGAAATTTTCTGGAATTACACAGATCAGATTATTACCGTACCGATCGATAAGGACGGCCTTCAAACAGAACAGTTAGCGGAGTTGCTTGCAAAGAGAAAACAAAAAGGGATGAGGCAACCAAGCTTTTTATACACAATTCCAACATTCCATAACCCGACAGGAACGACCATGACAGCAAAACGGAGAAATCATGTCCTTCAACTTGCAGAAGAATACGATTTCTTGGTGCTAGAAGACGATGCATATGGCGAGCTAGGTTTTACTAGCAATCCCAGGACGCTTAAATCCATGGATACACAAGAGCGGGTACTCTACGTAGGATCCTTTTCTAAAGTGATCGCGCCTGGCATGCGAATCGGCTGGGTTCATGCTTCGGAAAAATTCATCCAAGCTTTGTTTTGGTTCAAAAAAGATCTGGAGCATCCTTTTGCACAAGCGACCATGGCAACCTTCTTGAAAAAAATAGATTTTAGCTCCCGTTTACAGGAGTTAAGTAAGGCATATCAAAAAAAGTGCTATGTCATGCTGAGTGCACTAAAAAAACATCTTCCTAAAGATGCGACCTGGTTTGTACCAGATGGAGGATATTTCGTATGGGTGAAGCTCCCGAATCTAGACACAGAGAAACTCCTTTCAAAGGCAACCGAGGAAGGGGTATCTTTCCTTCCTGGCAAATACTTCTTCCTCGATCAGGAAGAAGGGGCAGAATACCTCCGTCTGTCATTCAGCTATGAAAGTGAGAAGGATATCGAGAAAGGAATCGAGAAGTTAGGGTATGTGATTGTTTCAAAATAAAATGAATGCAGAAAAGGGACGGCTCAGGTGCTTACAAAGCTAATGAGCCGTCTTTTATTGTTTAATGCACGAACCTTGTCATAGTTCCTCTTAAAGTCGGCCGCAAATAATTAACGAACAACAAACAACGCTACACTCAACAGGAAAGATACTGAGGCAAAACCAAAGGCTACCCGATAAAGTTGGAAGGCTTTATTGTGACGATTCTGCAGCATTAAATTTCCCATGGAAAGTGTCACAACAAAGGTAAGTAAAATCGGAAATATATCATTCTTCCCAGAGAAACCTGCCCAAATAAGTAATAAGGTAGAAAAAATAGTTAGAGTCAACAAAACTACTTGAAATCTACTTTTCATTTGTCTCTCCTTTTAGCCGGATGGTAGCCAATACGGGATAATGGTCGGAGGGGAATCCCCCTTCAATGCGGTCCCTGATGATGGAAGTAGCAAGAATATCAGCCCCAAGGGAGCAGAGTATGTAATCAATTGGAGCGCCTTCCGTTCCGCCCTCATATCCGTGAAAGGTTAGACTGTTGTTCTTCTCTTCAGCAGTGAAATTAGAATAACAGCTATTCATGGACGAAATTTGGGCTAATGTTTCACTCTCAGGTACATCATTAAAATCCCCGGTTAGAATGACTGGCATGCTTTTCACGGCATCTTTACTTTGAATGACACGCTGAATCAGTTTCAAGCCTTCCTTCCTAGCAAGCTTTCCCATATGATCAAGATGTGTATTGAAAAAGCGGAAAGCGGGTTCTGCTCCTCCTTTTGGAATAAGCTCCACCCAGGAACAAATTCTTTCACAATGGGCATCCCACCCCATACTTCCGATAATATCTGGGGTTTCTGAAAGCATGAATGATGCGCTCGCTCCTATGGTTAAACTGGACTTTTTAACGAATATAGCACTGAATTCTCCAACTTCTGTGGAAACTGTACGATTGACTGCGTATACTTCATATGTATCTCTAAATCTATCTTTAAGCCATTCCAGCATAGGGATGGTTGCTTCCTGTGTGCCGATAACATCTGGCATGTAAGTATGGATGGTTTCTGCAATCCAGTGTTTACGATCTTCCCAATTGAATGGATCAGAGGGGACAATTACACGCAGATTAAAGGACATGACGGTATATGTATTAGCCATATCTGATTCCTCCTTTAAAAGTAGTAGGTTACAACTACTTCGACAAAAATTTCACTTGTTCCTGCCTTTTGAAAAAAGGAAGTCAAAATAAAAAAGTGCCATAAATATGTGGGCACTTTTTTGCTATCTATTATCGTGAATCCTTTGGTGGCTGGCAAACGTCACATTTGTGTTGGTTATTATTCTTGAATTTAGTAAAAGTCTTCTCGAAGTTGCTGCCACAATCACATTTGAATAATAACTTCTGAGAGAAACCATGATATTCCGTGGATAGCAGTTTACTATCCGAGTTCTTTTCCACAAACTCATTTATCTTTCCAATGGTCCATCGTTTGTTCATTTTCTGACACCTCCATCATTTATCGCTTGGCGGAGGCTTTTCTTGGCATCCGTTCCAAAAGAAATATCCTAAAGTCCATATTATAACATTGTCATACTTCATTTAATAGATGATTTACTCTTATACCATTACTGCGAGCCCTTCTCGAACGCCAGTTTCACACCAAAACCAATTAACACAGCACCGGTAATGGATTCGATAACAGTCGTTGTCCGCGGCTTTTTCATAAATGCACTAATCTGATCAACAAGGTAAATATAAAGGACAAACCAAATGGCGGTCAAGATTGCGTAGGTGAGTCCCATCAAAAGGAACGGCCCGATTGTACTTGTTCCTGGATCAACAAATTGTGGCAGGAAGGTCAGAAAGAAGACAGCCACTTTTGGATTTAGCATATTAGTCAGGAAACCCTGTTTAAAGTGGGATTGATTGGCATACTTGTTTGTTGAAACAATCTCATCCTGTTTGGTAGTTTTCTTGTTCTTAATTGCCCAGATGGTTTTTACTCCAAGGTAGACAAGGTAAACGGCACCAACGTATTTGAAGACAGTGAACAAGAAGGCAGATTTTACAATGATGGCAGATAGGCCAACAACGGCTGCGATAGTGTGGATGAGGATTGCGCAAAAGGTGCCAAATATGGTCTTGAATCCTCCCGCCCTTCCTGCAGCCAAGGTGTTTTTAGTGGCAATGGCAGTGTCAGGACCAGGCAGGATGATAAGCAGGATGCTCATGATGACAAACAGAAAAAAGTTCTCCATTGTGAAAACCCCCAACCTTGTGAAATTTATTAAGATACATTGTAACAGAAATGCTTCACGATTTAATTGTAGGTTTAAGAATTTCTTCTTTCAAGCACTGTCGACCATACCTTTTTACTAAAATCCTTCATTCGGGAATCAAGGATGGGCTCGAAGTTTTTCATGGCTTTTTCGGCAGCATTAAAGGCTTTCTCTATATCTCCAAGCTCCAACAGTATGAGTGCCTGGTAAGAATCCTTTAGATAGAAGTTGGAAAGATCGATTGGATGATGGATATCTGGAATTGCAACTTTATTAATGGCATCAAGTGCCTCTTCGAACCGTGAAAGGTGGTAGAGTGCCTTTGCTTTTTCGAGAATGAACCAAGGTGTATAGAAATCTATTAGATTCCCTGCTGAAAGACTTTCTTCTATTTTTGCAAGTGCTTTAGTATAATCCTTTTCATCTGAAATCAACTCGATTATTTTGAATAGTTCACAAAAGCAAATCGAGGAGGCATGGTCCGCAAACTCTCCGTATTGCTTCAACTTCAACAGATAGTAATCCTTTTCTTGTTTATTCCCTTCCATCATCGCATGTGCGGCGGCAAGCCGGTATAAGTCATCAATCAAATAAAAAATACGTTTTTCCTTGGAGTAGGCAACCGCCTTTTCCATGGTTTCAATGGCAGCCTCCGAATTCCCTACGGCGTATAACAAAATAGCTTCACTGTAATCAAGGTCCAGTCTGGCCATCGGTTCAATATATGAATGTTTTGCTTCTATTTCTTTTCTTTCAGCAATTAAGATTTTCAGCGATTCCTGATAATTGTGGTCAAAAAAAGCAAGATTGGAACGGAAAATCCCAATGGCAGTACGATTGGATGAGATGTTCATCTGATCAAACATATCAGAGGCATTCTCAAGTAGGCTTTCCCAGCCGGATAGCCCTTCGCGTTGAAGGGAGTAGCTGTATATTTCTAATAACCGTGCACTCTCATAACCTTTGGTTAGATTCCCAATTAGAGGCTCAATTAGCTCAATTAATTGCTTATATTTATCAGGAAAATCTTGTCTGAACGGGACATTGAAGATTTTTTCCACTTGCTCCAATGTTTCCCGCAATTCATCTGTACTGACTTCACCCATTAAATCTGCTATATCAACTTCAAGCTGATTGGCAATATAGGCGAGGCTTTCCATGGAGGGGTTGGCCTTGTTATTTTCAATGAGGCTGAGCATCCCTTTTGTCAGCTCTTTTCCAGCAAGTGCTTCCAAGGTCATCTTCTTTTGTTTTCTAAATTTTCTTATGCGGTCTCCGAGCATATTTGTGTGCCCTCCTTACATTCATCTTCTTTTGTTTAATTATATTAAACTTTTTCTTGAATTGGAATACCTTGGTATGGTAAGATTTGTTTAATTAAATTAAACTTTTAGAAAATGGGGTGCTTTTAATGGAAGAAAGCTTAAAGATAAAAAGAGCGACATATCATCTGTACACCTTTATGATCAGTAAATTGATATCGACCTTTGGATCACAGGTTTATGCCTTTGCTATAAGCTTCTATATTTTGCAGCTTACTGGATCTGCCACGAGCTTTGCCACAAACCTTTTATGTAATATTCTCCCGCGAACACTTGTAGGGCCATTTGCAGGAGCAATCACTGACAGATACTCCAAGAAAAAAATCGTCATTCTTTCACAAATTGCTACTACATTAGCGATTTTGGGACTTCTCCTTTATACCCTAACATCCGGACTTTCCCTTATTGCCATTTATACGACAACCTGTATTTTATCGCTGACCTCCATGTTTTCTGGAATTGCCTTTACTTCTTCCATAACAGGTCTTATCGACCAACCTAGGATACAAAAGGCGACTGCCATGAATCAAATGGCGATTTCATTTGCAGCCATAGGTAGCCCTGCTGTCGGTGGTCTATTGTATGGAACCGTCTCCATTCCTGTTTTCCTTGTGATTTTTATTGTTGCTTCCATTATCGCTGTCATTTTAGAATCCACCATGAATTTCCGTCTTTTTGCAACCGTGAAGATAATAGAAGAACAAACGGAGACGATGTGGCAAAGCATGAAAGCAGGTATTCGATATTTGCGTGTACAATCCACGATCTTGGTCATTCTTTGGATCAGCCTTCTCGTCAATTTTCTATTTGGGGCGTTTGAGGTGGGCTATTCTTTCATCCTAATTGAAAAGCTAGATGTGCAACCGCAGCATTTTGGTTTTACACAAGGAGCCCTTTCAGTAGGAATGCTGTTGATGTCGCTTTATTTTTCCATTCGTAAGGAAGTGAGGTTTCCACTGGTTTTATCTAGAAGGGCAATTATGGGTCTTGGAACCATTATTGGAGCGATAGGGTTGCCACTCTTTCTACCTTTGGAGTATTGGCTGATGGTTGGCTACTATTTTGTGTTGATGCTTTGTTTCGGTGCATTGATCATCACCACGAACACGCCACTTTTAGTCATGTTTCAAAAAACGATTGAGGAAGAGTACAAAGGACGGGTATTTTCCATTGTCGAAACGATGTCCATGGCCCTTACCCCTTTAGGAATGGTGATTTATGGAGTACTGTATGATATTTTTCCTGCGCAGTGGGTCTTGCTATTCTCTGCAGGGATGCTAATCCTTATCACATTAAGCATGATGAGGACTTCTGTCATCCGTAAAGTTCATCCTGAATGGAAGGAAAAAAAAGCTTCCTCTATTGTAAAGACAGAAACTGCAACATGAAAATTTTGATATGATAATTGAAGGAGGGGAATGGATATGAAAGTATTGGAGACAGATAGATTGGTGCTTCGCAGATTAACGAGTGAGGATGCCAGCTTCATTTTAGAGCTTTTGAACGATCCTTCATGGATAAAAAATATCGGTGATAAAGGAGTCAGGACACTAGGCGATGCTAGGAAGTATATAGACGAGGGCCCAAATGCGATGTATGAACGGTTTGGGTTTTGCCTTTATTTAGTCCAGCTGAAAGAGGAAGGAACACCGATCGGACTTTGCGGCCTCATAAAAAGAGATTTGTTGAAGGATGTGGATATAGGCTTTGCTTTTCTTCCACGTTTTTGGTCAAAAGGCTATGCCTATGAAGCGGCTTCTGCTGTTATGGAATATGGCAGGAGCGTTCTTAATCTCAAGAAAATAGTGGCGATTACCGCTCCTCATAACGAAAGCTCGGCAAAAGTGCTGGAGAAAATAGGGTTGAAGTATCATAAAATGATAGCGTTCTCCAATGATGATGATCAGGTTAAGTTGTTTAACTAATATATTGGAGTGTAAAGGGAGGGGGGAGATAATCCCTCTCCCCTATTTTTGTTCCAGCACAACTTCTACCACGCAGTTTTTTGAAAAATTTAAAAAAAGAATTAGATTATCCGCAATGGATCCCGTGGTTACATGTATAATATAAATAATCATGTTTACATAACAACAGCCACCATGGGAGGAGTACTTTGAACATACCAATCTCAAAACTCGACTCTAGCAAACTGACAGACCAGCAGATGACAGATTTGCTTTTCCGTAATATTAATGATGACAACAAAAGCGGTGAGTGTATCTTTGTGGCAGGCAGCAGCAAGGCTGTGGAATTTCGGTTGCCGAAAGCGATTCAGCTTTATAAGGAAGGAAGAGCCGGAAAGATTTTATTTTCAGGTGGGGTCGTCTGGGATGATACCGGACGGACGGAGGCACAAATGCTTGCTGATAAAGCGATGGAGCTCGGGGTGCCGGCACAGGATATCCTGATTGAAAGTCAATCTCTTCATACCAAAGAGAACGTGCTAGCCTCTTTAATGGTACTTGACAGAGCTTTTTACCTTCATAAAATAAGCCGTCTTTTAGTAGTGACAAGCCATTACCACATGAGGCGGATAAACCTTACGCTCCGGACCTATATGCCTAAATGGATCGACTATTCCCTTTGCCCTGTTAACGACAAGTCTACACGGGAGGAGAACTGGTTTCTCAATCCTTATGGCAGACAAAGGGTGGAAGCGGAGTCGGAAAAGTTGATTAACTACGTAAAGCAAGGGATCATCATAGATCAAGACTTAGAAATATCAGAAATGAAATAAATATTTATTTCACCAGGAGGTACAACTTGAAAAAGAATTTATCACTGCAATTCCCGATCAACCAAAAAGATTATACAGAGTTATTTCTATACATGCCTTATTTTAAATCTATTTTCAAGCTGGCATTGGGAGGAAATGTGGTAGCTCTTTTCCTTTTTTGCAGCTATAATATCGTTGCTAATCTGCAAATTGCTGTAGATGGGGTAGAGTTTTTAATCTTAAACATTGTAACGGTAGTCATCGGGTTAATCTTATACTTTGTCATACTATTTCTGACCAAGGCTGTTTTCCGGAAAGTGATTGAAAGAAGAAGCCTGAAGCTATATAACCTATACTATGGAACAAATGCTAACTTCCAGATTGGGTACGATCCACGCTTCGACTCCATCGTAGTAGGAAAGGAAAAGAGAAAAGTTCCGGTAGATCATTCCTTAAATGTTTTCACAACTGATAACAGTTATCTTTTCTATGTAGGGAAAGGAAAAGGACAAGAGGATCGATTCCTGTTGCCGAAAAATGGTCCTAAAGATCAACAGTTCAAGGTGGAACGCATTGTTAATTTGTTGGAGGAGAAGGGGATTGTGATTAAAGAAGGGAAAGGGATATAGATTAGTGACAAAGCATAAAGGAGCTTACCGAAAATTGGCAAGCTCTTTTTTGCTTGTTATTAACCCCTATAAACACTATCACAAGTGTTCGCAATCGGCTCATAGTAACAATGCTGTTTAAACTGCCCTGAAAAAGGCTGGTCGTACCAGGTTGGAGGACAAGGAGCATAGGGGTTGAAGTACCATAGAGCGTACTTCGCAGGATGTTCCCTCCAGAAGTCTAATGTTTTCTTTGCTAGTCTTTTTTCCACGCCTCTTGCTCTGTTATAAAATACATTACCCTTTTGAACTGCCTCAAAAGAGTAATTTCCACCTTGGACCTGATATATGACCTGTGGAATGGTCCTTACTTCTTTGAAGTCCAGACAATCCGCTATGGCCCTGTTAACGATGACATTTCCAACGTAGAGCATTCCTTGTTGACCCTCGCCCTCGGCTTCAGCACGTATCATCCTGGCCACTAAGGCCACATCTGAATCTGTATATTTTACTCTTGCCATTTTTCTCACCCCACCATATTGTATGAAAGACGCCCAGATTGTTGTCATAAATTATTTGACTGTTTTCTTTTTTCCTATTGTTGGGTTTTATTTCTTAGAATGATAGAATTATAATGGGAAATTTTATGTTAATCGGGGTGTGATAATTGGAGTTATTATGGAACTATCAATGGAATATAATAGGTGCAACTTGTACCATCTTAGGGTGGGGAATGATTTTCTATTGGGGATGGAGAATCTTTCGTGGGCAGGATAAGGAAGAGCGGCCAAGGCTTTGGAAGATAATAATAACGGTTTGGGTTGGACTATTTTCCTTTTCTTTTCATATACCTTTTGCAGGCGAATTACTATCCTTGGCGGTTCTTCCACTTGGTGTTTGGTTGTTATTTATTTTACTTAAAGGAAAAGAGCGCTGGAAAGCATACCGCAAATATGCATGGATAGGTTTTACTGGGAATTATATTTTTTTGCTAACAGCTTTATTGGCTATAGGTTTATCGGAAGTATTTTATCCAAAAGATAAAGTAGAGACGTTTCTTGCTGATATTGAATCAGCTGACATCTTGACCACTCATCCCTCTGGGGGAAAAGTGATTCTAAACAAAGGGAAACTGGAAGAGGAACTTCATACCTTTGTACTAGCCCGTTCAGATGTTATTCAGTGGTTTGAAGAAATAAGGGAACAGCAATGCAATGGGCACTAGAGGACAAAAGGACCACTGAAAGGGTTCGAGAGAAATTTCCTTATTTACTGACAGGTGTTAAACCAAAAACTGGAGAGAACATAATTGTTTACATAGAAATGGACGGTAAAGGCCTATTAGTAACTACAAAGAACAAGCAATATTATTACCGTTCTGATACCGCATCCTTTCTTCAGGAAAGGGGGAATAAAGCACAATGAATAGAAAGCTTATAGCTATTCTTATTTTTGTGGGAATAATGGCAGCAAGCATTGGAGGGTTTTATTTTCTCTCTGTACCAAAAGAATTTTATACAAAAGAAGAGTTGATTGAAAATCATTTTTATGTGACACCAGAGGTGAAATTCCAAATCCAAGAAATTGTTCAACTAGATGAGAAAACCTATATCGTCCTTCACAATTCTTATGGTGAGAATTACGGATCAAGCGTTTGGATTTGGAGACTGGGAAAGTGGGAAAATGTCGGATCTTCCTCTTCTTCTGGACCCCATATCCTAAACAATAATGGAAACTCTTATGTTTACTGGAACTTGCATCCAGATGACATTGTCAAAACTATTGAGGTATATGTAACATCTAGAAGAAACTATTCCATTACCAATGCCAATACTTCTGAACATAATGAAGTTTACTTTCCGCAAATACAAGTGAAACATGAAATAGATATAGGGAAAAAAAGCTATGGCCATATGAAAGTACCATCTGAATGGAAAATGCTAACCTGCTCGGTTGACCTAAATCCTGCAAAAAACGGACTTTTGCCATCCAGTCATTATTTTTTATATCAATACCGGGTCCTTAACGAAAAAGGTAAAGAAGTACGTCTTGAACATACACATCGTAACGGTGGCGGTGGTTCTTATTCAGGGGATTATGTGATTTTCTTGGGACATGTGCAGTCGGAGAACTTGGAATAGAAACGAACTAAAGAATTCTCCTAAAAAGTAAAAGGGTGTGAGGTATATGAAAAGAGTGGACGTAGCATACGCATTACTGCTCGATGAAGCTCAAGAAAAAGTCCTTATGGTCAAAAATCATGGTGAAAAAGGCTCTTATTATACGTTGCCTGGCGGAGCGGTGGAGCCAGGGGAAACCTTACATCAGGCAGCTGTTCGTGAAGTGAAAGAGGAAACAGGTTTGGATGTTAAGGTCTTTGGAATTGTGACAGTAATGGAAGCATTCTTTGAGGCAAAAGAGCATCATGCGATTTTCTTTATCTTTAAAGGTGAAGTAATTGGCGGCGAAATCGAAATCACCTTGCCTGATGAGATTGAAGAGGTCGTTTGGATGGATGTCAAGGAAGCTGAAAAGCATCTAAGCCTTTCAGAGAGTGTAAAAGATTTGTTGCAAAACCCGGCACCATACAGTGACTGGGGAAGGGTGCAATATACTTTATCCCAAAGAAACAATGAAGTTCAATAATTTTCAAGCTAGATTGGTTTTAGTGTCTGACGGCCTTGCTAAGGAAACCAACAAATTAGAAAGGGGGGATTCCATATTGGAATCCCCTCAGTGTGTAGACAAAGTTATTTTCGAGATTGAAATTCCCTGTTGATTGTAGTGGAAGGAGTGTAGACTCCTGCGGGAGGAAGGGACTGGTAAGACCCCGCAACGAAGTGAGGAGGCTTACGGACCGCCCGCTGGAAAGCGAAACTCCTGCAACGGAAATCAACTTGTTCCAACAGATAACCTTACAATTTTATGGTTTGTCAACAATCTGGGGGGGATTCCTTATTGGAATCCCCTATTTTTTATGGCTATAAGACTGACTTACTCTTTCCTCGTAAATTCAAATCCATAGGTTTTGCTTAGGTCTAAGAGCAGGGTTCTTAAGCTTTGTACTTCATCTCTGCGGTCAAATGTTTTTATTTCCTTATCTTTAAAATGAAATTCCAAGCTCTGCTCTTTTGAATCGTCATCAATGATTAAATAAACTATTTCGATATCCTCCCAGCCATATTGTTGTTGCTCATTGAACGGACTCGTTACCGTAGCCATCCCAGAAAAGCCCAGGACAGTGACTGGTTTGATTCCGACGAACATCAGGGAAATCGCAATAAACAAGCAAACTAAGCTTAATGCAACTTTAAATCGGTAAAAGAAATAGGATAAGACAGCACCGATAATAAGTACCACTAATGCCACGGCGAAGTAAGTGTACGTCATTGCAGGAGTTTCAACAATCCAAACCGTACTGTCATCATGGAGAACTTTGTGGATAATATACGGTAAAAGCCAAACAATTAATGGAGAGAAAATAACCAAAGCCAAGGCAGTCACAATAAAATAGTGCCTTTTTTCATAATTCTTCATATCAAACGCCCCCTTTATTTTACATACGTCAAAAAATATGAAAAGTTTCAGCGGAATATAAAATTTACTGAATTATACGAAACTTTTACCCACTTAGACTCGTATATTAATTGAAAGCAATCTAGGAGGGATTCCATGGATCATGCAATATGGTTAATAATTGCTGCGCCAATATATATTGTATTGATTTGGAACTATTTCAACCCCCGAGAAGGAATGTTGTTTGGACAAAGGTGGAAATACAGAGAAGAACCTAATTTTACTGATGAGGCAATGTGGTTTAACCGTTTTGCATCTGGTATCGGCTTGTTCTTCATTACGATTGTTTTAGTGTCCACCATATTTAAACCCTTGTATGGAATCCTATTACTAGTTGGGTTGTTTCTGTATATTCTATATAGTATCCTTAAGCTTAGAAGGAAAGTGCTGGATGAAGAGTAAGAGGTAAGAAGGATTTTCTACGATATTATAAAGGAGGAGTCTCGATGATTTGGCTATTTGTCATTTTACCTATCGTGCTGCTAATCGGAATCACCATCTATATGGATAAGAAGAACAAAGGAACGAATCAACCTCCAGATGTAAACAGAGGAAATCAGAATGTTGAATCAGAAACTACCAGGTATCAGTTTAATCAATACAACAACCATGGTGGTGGAAGCGATGGTGGTTCGAACTAGAATGAATCATGAGAATATGACAATCTTAAATATTGCAAAAGATCCACATGGCCCCCATCTGAAGCTAGAAGTCACATTACCTGATGGCAAGGAGGTTATCCGATGGGGGCTTGTGGAAGCAGATTATAGCAAGTTAAGGAATATTGTTACACACAACCATTTTGATAGACTCGATGGAAATTACTACTATGAGTTGGTTCCTTTTACAGGAGTTAATTTAGATAAGGCTAAGGGAAAACAGAAATTTATTGCAAACGTACGTTGTGTGCAAGGGCAGAAGGCGGCCAAAATCGAGTTTGAGTGTACGGAAAGGTTTGCAGGAAACATGGAGTGGTTTAGGCTGGAAGTAAAAGGGTTGAAGGATCTGGAAAGTTTGAGATGGGAGAATCTTAAATAATGGAACAAGGAGTAAGACTACTGGTTATGACTATCGGAAATGAATAGATAAAGTTTTATTAAGGTAGTATGAATAATTTCGCCGAAGAATTAAGAAAATAACTGTACTTATCAAAAGCTGTTTCCATTGTTTTAATACTTCCCTACTAAGTTTCCACGAAAAGGACCTAACATATGATTGGACTACTTCTGGCTATTTTTTTATTTAACATTATTGCTTGGAAAGTTAATAAAAAGTTAACTCGGAACCAAATGGTGCACATATGGTTGTTTACTATTGCCTTTCAGCAAACACATGATTTAATTGTGGAATTTAAGCTGGGAGGATATTGGTATTTTGATCAGGGTATTAATTGGGCTGGGCTCTTGGCTCATACAATATTAGTTCCTCCAGTGAATATCTTGTTTCTGAATTTCTTTCCCTTTAAAGAAAACTTCACCAGAAAATTTCTTTATTTCAGTGTGTGGCTTGTCTTCATTACTATTTATGAGGTCATTGCTGCTCTGCCTGAACCATGGGGTTATTTTAAGTATGGCTGGTGGAAGTTGCAGTACTCCGTGGTTGAGGATGTAATATTGCTTTTTATTCTATTAGGTTTTTACAAGTACATTGTAAGTCTTGAGAAATCCCTTTTGAAAAGATAAGGTCATTGAAAAAGAAAAACAATTTCATCCCCTTCTTATACCGCTATTCTTCGCTTTTTTGGGGAAGAAGGAACTTAGGATGGCAGCAGGATAGCAAAGACGATTACGGGTCGCCCACCACCAACGGCCTTACTTCCTGCACTATCTAAACCACCTAATATACTTCTCCATCAACTTTGGTAAAAAACCTTCGAATAACTTTTTCCTCCAATAAGCATCTGCGGTTCGTTGAACGGCTGAACTATGACTTGGATATGGATGAATGACATTAGAAATGCTTCCAAGCTTCTTCTTAAACTGTTTAGAAAACACTGCCTCTTGCATCCAGTCCCCAGCATTGTTTCCGATTGCATGAGCCCCAATGATATTGCCTTTTTTATCCGTTATGATCTTAACAAATCCGGTTGTCTGATCATCTGTCACAAAACGATCGACTTCTGATAAATCCGACTTATAAACATCATGATCCATTTTTTGCTCTTTTGCTTCTTCTTCTGTTAAACCAAGATGAAAAACTTCTGGTGAAGTATAGGTGACCCATGGCACATTGGAATAGTCTATCTTTCTTCTTAAGCCAAGCAGGGCATTTTGGACGACATGTTTGCCCTCCATCCCGGCGACATGAGTAAAAGGTAATGTTCCATTTACATCACCTATGGCATATATGTGAGGAATATTAGTTTGCAGACGTTCATTCACTGTTATATTACCTCTATCATCGGTTTGTATATCTGCCTTATTTAATTGAAGCTTGTCTGAATTAGGGGTTCTTCCTGTTGCAACGAGTATTTCATCCACTCTCACAGATATTGACTGTTCATCGTTAGGTGTTTTTGCTTCCAGTGTTATATGGACAACTTTCTCGTTTTGTCCTGCCTCAATGGTTTCGACAGTCGCATTATAGAGTATATCCAGCTCTTTAGATAATACCTCTTGCATGAGCCGCTTTACTTCCCCATCCTCTTTGGCTAATATAGCTTCAGATCTCTCGACAACTGTCACTTCACTCCCTAATCTCGCCATCGCCTGTGCCATTTCGATCCCGACCGTGCCTCCGCCTATCACTAATAGCCTTTTGGGTAATTTGGATAAAGAAAAGATGGTTTCATTTGTGATAAAACCATTCTCCTTCAAACCAGGAACTTGTGGTATAAAAGGCTTGGACCCGGTAGAAATGACGATTCTCTTACCATATATGATTTCGCTATCATTGATAATTACTTCGTTCTTGGAGTGAAACGCCCCCGTTCCAATATAAACATCCACCCCAAGTTGACGAAAGCGATCCACACTATCATGTACTTGAATATGGTCAATGGCTTCCTTGACTTTTTTCATGACGGATTCCATTCGGATATTATCTGCTGAAATCTGGACCCCAAACATTTCAAGGGAACGTGCGCTTTTTATTCGGTTTGCAATCTCAATTAAAGCTTTAGAGGGGACACAACCGTAATGCAGACAGTCACCACCAGGCTGTTCCTCTTTTTCGATTAACGCGACCTTTCCTCCTAAAGAAGCGGCACCGGCGGCAACTGTTAATCCCCCCGAGCCTCCCCCGATGACAATGAGATCATACTTTTTCATGTTAGTTTCACCTCTCATCCGTTGTTCTTCATAAAGCCGAATTTAGATTGGATTTTTTTGCTGAAAATTAATGGAAGAATACTTATCAATACAAAGATAACAACTGCCAAGAGAATGACTGATTTATTATAGCCGATGAAACTAGAACCTAGGAAATTGAAGGCAAAGGTTCCAGGAATGATCCCTATAGCTGTAGCTGAAATAAAATGCGATAGCTTCAATTTAGATAGCCCCGCAAGGTAACTGACCAGATCAAAATTGATAAATGGTATCAGGCGGAGGAGCAGCACGTAGAAAAATCCATTATCCTTCATCTGTGATTGAATCATTTGGATCCTCACATTCGAGGTCCGTGGTTTAATCACGGTTTTTCCAAATTTCTTTACAAGCAGAAAAGAGATGATTGCCCCAAATGTTGCTCCAATGATGGTGTATACAGTTCCCCATAACGCCCCAAAAGCCAGTCCTGCTGTAATAGAGAGGATAGAGGCAGGGAATAAGACCAATGGCCGAATCGTGTACAAAACAATGTAGATAATAGGTGCGAATACACCAAAGGACAGGATCCATTCGCGTATTCCGTCTGGTTTGATATTCAGATAGTTATGATTGATGAATAATAAGGCACCTACTATGACAACAAGCAATAATGCTTTTGGCCAATTCTTTTTCACCAAGGACCCTTCCTCCCTGTATAGCTTCACCTTCCATTATTAACCCATGAGCCCAGAGCTTAGCAACAAATAAGGTGCTGGCTAATAAACTATTTCATCAGTTTCCTTTTTTCCGTGAGTTTCCATTATAGCACCGGCTTGCATCGATCCTATATTTCCAAATATGATCCCGCATAATATAAGCCCTACCCCAGTCCACTGGGACATACTGATATATTCTGATAATACGACTGCTGACAAAATTATTGCTACAGGGAGTTCTGAGGCTGTAAGGATTGTTCCAAGGCCAGGCCCAACATGCGGCATCCCGATGGAAAAGAGCAACGGGGGAAGAACCACACCAAATATTCCCAGGATCAAACCATAAGGCGCAACTCCTATCACGGTAGTGAAATCCGCTAAAAATACTGGAGGGAAAAATATAAAAGTCACCAACAAGGCACCAGTTGAAAGTAGTGCACTTTTTTGAACCGCAGGTATATCATTTCCAATGATACCGCTCAAAAAGATAAAAATAGAAAAAGTAAAAGCGGAAAGCATCCCCCATAGAGCCCCTTGCCATGAGATGGAATCGAGACTTCCCCCAAACAGGCCGGCTGCTAGAACAGATCCCGAAAGTAAGATTACTATTGAGATAACCTTATTCAATGAAGGCTTTCTTCTATAGTAAATCCATTCGATCAATGTCCCAATCCAGATAAATTGAAACAAACAAATGATAGCTAGTGAAGCTTCAAGAGTTTGCAGTGATTGGTAGTAAAGTAAACCTGTCAGGCCCATAGGTATACCAGCTGATACTAGCTTCAGTGTTTGATTGAAGTCGAATTTTTTCTTCCTGATAAAGAAAGTGACGATCCAAATAATGATAGTTCCAACTAACACCTGGCTGCCAGTTACCTCACCCATGGAATATCCGGCTGCATATGCAAGCTTCACAAATGTAGAGAGGATTCCGAGGCAGCACCCCCCTAAAAAAACAATCAAGGCATAATGCCAAGTCTTCATATTATTTACCCTCTTTCTTGATGTAATAAATACAAAAAGCCACACGACTGCCCGAAGACAATCGTGTGGCGAAAATAGAGATATCTCTAGAAAAATCCACAAATGAAATTTTAATATGAAACTTTCCAAACAAATTATAACGAATTGATTGCTATATTTCAATGGAGATATTTTGAATATTGGACAACACATTAAAAGTTGTTTTTTTATCAAATCAGAATCAAAATTGGTAATTACAGGAGGGGGCGGAAGAATGAACTTTAGAAATTCAATTTCAGATACTAAATTGAAAATGGTACATTTAGAAAGGGAAATGAAAAGGCTGGAAAATTTACAAAGAGGGGAAGACCTTCACAAATTACATGAGAAACTGTTGGGAATAAATAGGGAAATAGACCAGCTTATTATTGATGCTAATAGGAGCACAGGAAGAATTCGGGGAAGTATTTCTTCGATATAGGCTTCTGAATACACCCTTCTAAATTTTATATACACACATAAGGTGTATATAAACAATACATCGCGGAGGGAAGTATGAAGACGATAGATCACGTAAACGCCTCGCTGAATGAACTGATAAGGGAGATCCTAGGGAAGCAATCGAATGATGGTTCATGGAATTTTTGTTTCGAAGGAAGCAGTATCATGACAGATGCCTATATGATCATCTTAATAAAGACGCTTAATAGGACAGGTGAGGAACAGCTTGTCAAAAGGCTTGTAAAAAGGATCCTCTCCAAGCAAACATCGAACGGATCCTGGAAGGCCTTTAAAGATGAAAATGAAGGCAATCTAAGTGCAACAATAGAGGGATATTTTTCTTTATTGTACTCAGGATACGTTACAAAAGATTCAGATTTAATGCAAAAAGCGGAACGTTTCATCCAAAATCATGGAGGGCTTACTAAAAGCGATTGGCTGACAAAAATGATGCTGGCTCTGAATGGACAGATTAAGTGGCCGGCAATCGTTAAGAGCATACCGATAGAAATTATGGCAGTACCCAAATGGGCTCCCGTAAATATCTATCACCTTGTAGGTTATGCTAGGGCACACTGGATCCCTATTATCATTTGCAGTAATTTGGATGCATCCTTTGTACATTCACAGACCCCAAATATGTTTCATCTTCAATCAAGGGAAACGCCAGAAGATCACCGCTTACTAGATGGATTGAATATCCTCAGTCATTATATAAAGAACACCGTAAAAAAACTAGCCGCCTCACCAGTCCACCTTCGAAGAAAAGCCTTAATAAAAGCCGAAAACTACATTTTAGATAGAATAGAAGATAATGGAACCCTTTACAGTTATTTTAGTGCAAGCTTTTTTATGATTTATTCTTTAATGGCACTTGGCTATGAGAAGGACCACCCGATTATCGAGAATGCTTTTTTAGGAATGAAATCCTATCTATGCAGAAATCTTTCCGACGACTCTGTCTTTCTTCAGAACTCTCCATCAACCGTTTGGGATACTGCATTATTGACTGGAGCATTAATAAATGCAGGAGTTCCAATACATAATGATGCTGTCACTAAAGCCGGCAAATATCTCCTTTCCAGACAACATGACAAATATGGAGATTGGGCAGTCAAAAATCCAGATGCCCCGCCAGGTGGATGGGGGTTCTCCGATATCAATACAATTGTCCCTGATATAGATGATACCGCCGCTGCTTTAAGGGTCATTACACCATTGGCGCAGTCTGATGAACGGTATAAGGAATCATGGAACAAAGGGGTGCAATGGCTTCTTTCCATGCAAAATGATGATGGAGGCTGGTCGGCATTCGAGAAAAATACCGATAACTATTTCCTCTCACTCATCCCATTTCGTTACGAGGACAGGGTCCTTTTTGATCCATCCACAGCAGATCTGACTGGCAGGGCCATGTACTTCCTTGGAGAATGCACAACCATAGCAAAGGATTCCAATACAATCGCAGAAGCAATAAAATGGCTAGAACATCATCAACAGAATGATGGTTCCTGGTACGGACGTTGGGGCAATTGTTATATTTATGGAACCTGGGCGGCTGTGACCGGCTTGAAGGCAGTAGGTGTACCTAGTGCACATTCAATGATCAGGAATGCTGTAAATTTGCTTAATTCCATTCAAAATAGTGATGGGGGCTGGGGCGAATCCTGTTCTAGTGATATCCAAGAAAAATATGTCCCCCTTCATCATAGCACTCCTTCTCAAACAGCCTGGGCTTTGGATGCATTGATTGCCAGTTCTGAGACTCCAACACCCCAAATAGAAAAAGGGGTCCATGCATTAACAGCATTAATGGAAACATCTGATTGGAGAACCGAGTATCCGACAGGCGGGGCCATACCCGGTGGATACTATATCAACTATCATAGCTATAAATATATATGGCCTCTGCAAGCTCTGGGTAACTATCGGAAGAAATATGGAAGTTGAAAATAAAGCAGTCCTAGCAGTAAAAGGAGAAGGATCTTTTCTCAAAGATTGTTGCTTTAATACCCTTGAAATTTTAAGCAATATTCTCAGCACAACAAGGAAAAGAGCATGTCAGTACGTAATATATTGATTGGAAAATATGAAAAAGCAACAAAGTATACGAAAACAGCAAAGGAGAAAGAAGAATGATTGACTATATTTGGTTAACAGGTAAATCCCCCTTGTTAAAACAGCTTCCCGAACAGTTCATATCCGCTGCATTCCTTCTACATCCATTTGAAAAGATGCCTGATGGCTGGGAAGGAAAAAGACGGATGAACAAACAAGAACGTTTTTTTTCTACAGATGAGGAAAAGCTCGTTCTTGGTAAAGCGGTCAAATGGGAAGAGGTTAGAAATGCGAGTGGTTTAAACAGTTTGGATGAGGTGGCGATTGCTCTTCAAACATTTATCGGGGCACTGAATAGAGAGTATGAAAGAAAGGACCTTAAAGAGAAGCTATCCGCCTATGTGAGTACAGATCTTTATCTACCTGTGGAAGACAGCCCATCCTTATTTATTGCAGAAAATTTAATGAGGATATTATCTTCAAAAGGCGCTAATAAACTTATCTATTCAGATCCGATTCATAATAAAAGCGGATCATTAGAAATATCAAGTATTACCCCACTTGAGCTAAGTGGATTGGCATACAAAGAAATTTTGATAACAGATGAAAATCAGGATTTCGCTTTCATGAATGTAATTGATTCTTTTGCTACCGTCCTGATGTCCAAAGAGGAAAACTTGGATGAAATTTTAAACGCAATGAAAATGGAAGCAGTCATTTGTGATGAGAATACTTATGTGGATTGGTATTTTGATAAGTATTTTGGAAGAAGATAAATAGAAAAAGCTCTCTTTTTAGTGATACGGGTATAGGTGAAAGTTAGTTGAGGTGATTCTATTAATAGGATCACTTTTTTGTTTGCTCACACATTATTCACAATTTTGGAGTAGAATAAGGTTAATATTTCTGTTTAGGAGTGTTACGGATGAAGAATCCATTTATTATAATCGCAGCATTACTTACAGTGGCCTTATCTGCGTGTACAAGCTCTGATATTGCATTGCCGAAAACGGAGAATTCAGAATCGGTTATATATGTGAGTCATCTGAAAGAGAATGCCCTGACGGCGTTAGATCTGTCTACAGGAGATCAGGAAAAGGTAAGTTTGCCTTTCAGGTTTTCATCGATTGTAGAAATAGAGCCTGGAAAGTTCATGGCTTCCGTCAAGGATGAAGAAAGCCTTTATGAGATAAACACCATGGAAGGTAAAGTCACCGAGTTCATGGAGAGCGAAGAGGGAGTCCTTGAACTACTCTATGACTCGGAAAATAAGTCGCTTTATACCGTCAATGGTAAGAGCAGTAAATTACAAGTGATTGATCTCGAGAAAAAAGAAGTTCTCCAGGAGATAACTGTTGGTGAGTATCCTTCCAAAATGGCCAAGGATGGAGATCGGATCTTTGTTCTTGCCGCAGGAAGTGGAGAAGTATATGTAATAGATTCATCAAAATACGAGATAAGCCATTCATTTTCGGTAAATGCAAGACCAGAGGGATTGCATTTTGACGGGGAGTATATTTGGACAGGTGGCCATGGAGCGGCAGGTGAAATGAATGAGAAGGTGTTTGCCTATGATCCACAAACTGGCGAAGAGATGCTTGCAAAGGAAACAGGGCTTATGCCAATTCAGATATCTCAGGTTGCTGATGCTTCCTCCATCTACGTACTTAGCCACGGAGATCACAGCTTGACGAAGTTGAATAGGGATACATATGAGGTGGAGAGGAAAATTTATGTTGGCGATAATCCAAGTTATATGATTTCCAATGGGACCTACTTGTATATTTCAAGCCTTGATGGTGACGAGGTATCGATTCTTGAAAAGGATAGCTTGGATGTTGTGGATGAGTATGATGTTCCGAGTGGTCCCTTCCTATTATTTAAAGGAGGCGATGGAGAGTGAAGAACGCCTTTCAAATATTAGTGGTAGATGATGAAGCAGAGATGAGAGAAATGCTTGGTATCTACTTAAAGAAGGAAAACTATCAAGTTCTCCATGCTGAAAACGGGGAAGAGGCCCTGGATTTACTTTTTGATCATGAGGTGGACTTGATCATTCTTGATGTGATGATGCCTATAATGGGTGGATTTACTGCATGCAAGAAAATTCGTGAAAAGTACATGATGCCTATCCTGATGCTGACAGCTAAAAGTGATGAATGGGACAAGGTCAGGGGGCTGAAGCTTGGCGCAGATGATTATGTGATGAAGCCATTCAGTCCAAAAGAGCTCCTCGCAAGGGTGGAAGCATTGCTCCGCCGTTCGAACCAGTCCTTTTTCGATGTGGTTTCTAATTCTGAGATTACCGTTCAAAAGAGTGCCCGGCAAGTGCTTGTCGGGGGAGAAAGGGTAAACCTTGCCAGAAGGGAATATGACTTATTACTTTTTTTGATGGAACACGCGGGCAAAGTATTCACCAGAGAACAACTTCATGATGTCATCTGGGGGTTGGATACAGAGAAAGGTTCATATCGCACGGTGGATACCCATGTGAAAACGTTGAGGTTCAAACTTAAAGCTGCAGGAGACAAAATTAAAACAGTCTGGGGAATCGGCTACAAATTTGACGGTGAAGAGGAATGAAGCCTTTATCCATCCGGAATAAAATATGGCTTACCATTATCTCCGTATCTGTCCTGACGATCCTACTGATGGGTGGCATCTCCTATTACTTATACCAAACATTGTACATCGAAAAACAGACGGAGATGTTGTTGAAGCAAGGTCAAGCGTTGGAACAGATTTATTTCGAAGAAAGCAGGGAGAATTTCTCCGACCGGTTGAACTGGTTAGAAGGCAGCTCCGAAACCTCTGTCATATTTACAGATGACCCGATGCAGCTTGCGAGTGGAGCGCCATTTGATTCCTTTGCGGATGAAAACCTCATCACTTTTGGCGAAAGACAGGAATTACTGAAGGGGGAAACATTGACCTTTACTAAATTCCATACCGGATTGAATCAGGAAATACGTGCAGTTGTCATCCCGTTGATTGTAGATGATAGACTGGAGGCAGTTATTTTCCTATATATGCCCTTAACCGCAATTGTGGAAGCTTTTCAGCCAATAAGAACCTTACTTCTAGTGGGGATGTTTCTTTTAATTATACTACTTACCTTTGTTGGAACGAAAATGACGAACAGGATTGTACAGCCAATCAAACAAATGGAAATAGTGGCAAAAGATATCGCACAAGGTGATTTTTCTAAAAGATTGTCGTTAAAAGGGGAAGATGAAATCGCAAGCCTTGGAAGGTCCATCAATAAGATGTCATCCAATCTTGATGAGGTGGACAGGAACAGGCGTGAATTCCTAGGGAATGTATCCCATGAATTAAGGACGCCGATCAGCTACTTAAAGGGATATAGTGAGGCATTGGACGAAGGAATCATAACAACCGAAAAGTATACAGAAACTGTTCGGAAAGAAACCGACCGGATGAATCACCTTGTCCACGATCTTTTGGATCTTGCCCAGTTGGAGGGGGACTCGTATCCGATTAATAAGGAACCAGTCATATTGGCAGAACTAGTAAAAGAGGTGCTCGATCGCTTACGATTGAAGCTGGAAGACAAGAATCTGTTAACCGAACTCCAGCTTGATGAAGAGGTAGTGGTGAATGGTGATTACGGGAGACTGGATCAGGTGGTTGACAACCTTTTGAGCAATGCCATCAAATATACCCCTGACGATCGAACAATCAGAATTTCTGTTGCTGAGGGTGAAGATAAAGGAGTCTTGAAAATTGAGGATGAGGGAATTGGTATTCCAGAAGAGGATGTTCCCTACATTTTCGAAAGGTTTTACCGGGTGGAAAAAGCCCGGACAAGAAAAAGCGGTGGTACCGGTCTTGGGTTATCCATTGTTCAGCAAATAATAAACAAGCATGATGGCGATATCATGGTTGATTCTAAGCTTGGTAGAGGAACCTTGGTTACCGTTGAAATTCCATTGTTTAAATTTTGATAATCCTTCATTCTTTCTTCACAATTGACTGGCAAACTATAAGCATACGAAGAAAAGATGAAGGAGTATACTTATGGAAAATACAACAAATCAAGAAAAGGGTAAAAATCAGACAAGAAATGGCTTCTACCAGACAATGTGGAGATGGCATTTCTATGCTGGGATCATTTTTGCCCCTTTTTTAATTATCTTGGCATTCAGTGGTGCCGTATACTTATTTAAACCTCAGATTGAATCCTATATATATAAGGACCTTTATTATGTAGAGGAGGCAAAGGAAACACGCTTGTCTCTAAATGCACAAGCTGATAAAGTGCGTGAAGAATATCCTGGAGCTTCCATTAGTGGTGTTTCGATCTTTGAAGAGGAAGAGCGTACAACCAAATTTTCTACCATGCAAGAAGGCCGGCCTGTCAGTGTTTTTGTGAACGCTTATACTGGAGAGGTCAAGGGGGATTTACCGGTAGAAAAAGAATTGATGACCATTTTCAAAAAATTGCACAGTGAACTGATAGTAGGAGGAACAGTTGCCAACCGTTTCGTGGAGCTTGCTGCATGTTGGGCAATAATACTTATTTTAACCGGTTTGTATATTTGGTGGCCACGAAACCGGGCATCAATTTGGGGAACCGTTCTGCCAAGGTTAAGAAGCAAAGGCAGGGTGTTCTGGCGTGACATGCACGCTGTACCGGCATTCTGGTTGTCCATCGGGCTTTTGGTGATGATTTTGACTGGACTGCCATGGTCCGGTGTGATGGGAGAACAGATTAACCGAGTGGCGACTGCGACGAATACAGGATACCCTGCATTCTCTTTCAGCTTTGGACCAAAGCCTGAATCGGTCACGGTTGCAAAAGATGTTGCCGAAGATGTACCTTGGGCAGCTGAAAATGTACCAGTGCCTGCATCTGTAAACAATCAATATGTGTCAATGACATTAAATGACGCAAGAGGTATCGCAGAAATGAAAGGTATTCAAAAGCCATACACCATCTCTGCGCCTCAAGGGGAAACAGGCGTTTATACCATTGCTACCTCTCATTCCAGACCGTTTGATAATGCAACTTTGCACGTAGACCAATACAGTGGAGCTGTATTGACAGATGTCAGATATGCGGACTATGGTGTTATGGGTAAAGCGATCACGCTTGGAATCGCATTGCATGAAGGTAAATTATTCGGGTTGGCCAATCAGTTGCTAGGGCTTCTGTTATGTGTCGGCCTTATTGGAATGATGGTTAGCTCCTTGATTATGTGGAGAAAAAGAAAACCGGATAACGGTTTAGGTGCCCCAGGCAAAAATGTGGATATCAAGACAAAAAGGGCCGTTACCATTATCATGTTACTGCTCGGTCTCATCATGCCGTTGGTCGGCATCTCCATCATTGTTGTGCTGCTATTAGATAAACTTGTTTTTGTAAGAATAAAACGTTTGAAAGCCTGGTTAGGGTGAGAAAGGTGTTGTATTTGAAATGAACAAATTAATGCTGATTGTTGCCCCGCTATTATTATTATTGGTAGGGTGTACAAGTGCACCAGAAGAGAAAACCTCATTAGAAATCGTCGAGGTGGATATACAATTCCCGGAAAGTGTGGATGAAGCAGAAGAGGTTGCAATAAAGACCTTTGTCACACAAGGGGAGGAGAAAGTGGAAGACGCCCAGGAAGTGCAGATCGAGATCTGGAATGTGGAAGAAGGAAAAGAGAATAGTGTTCTTGTTGATGCTGAACATGTTGGTGACGGGGTTTATGAAGTGAAGTACTCTTTTGAAGCGAAGGGGGTTTATCGTGTTCAATCCCATGTAACTGCACGTGACTTGCATGTGATGCCTACCAAGCAATTGGTGGTCGGGGATCTGAGTCAGGAAGAAATCGATGCAATTGTGGAAAGTGTAGAGGAAAATGAGAATCATGAAGAGGGGGACCATGGAGATCATGGGCACCATCACTGATAGGTAAAGAAAATAAGTTCAGTTAAGAGATAGGAGTGTGGCGACTCTTTGATCTTGACTGAGCTTTTTTGTTGTATTCCCGTTCCCTAAGGCTGAAAAAAAAGATAACGGGGGGCAAACACACTACTCCTTAAATACCTTCCATCTTACAGATTTAGAAATTTCTCCTATTCTTATAGGAATATTCTTACTATTAATGATAGATATAATTTATATTAATACTAGAAGCCCTCCTTTTATTCAAGAAGGCCACTGAAAAAGTACAATATTTTAGGTATCTGTTTCATACCGCTGTTGATTTCCGCAAACGGCTTCGCTTTCCACGGGGCGACCTTGAGCCTCCTCGGGCTTACGCCCTGCGGGGTCTCAAGATTGTCGCTATCCCCCGTAGGAGTCTTCGCCTATTGCTCCAATCAACAACTAGAAATCGTAATAATGATAAGTTATTGCGTTTTTCAGTGGCCTCTATTCATTAAGCGAGGCTTTAATATAACAGAAAAGGGAGGGAGCCCATACATAATTAAAACTAGTAATCTCTTATTCTAGCAATCAATCGTTGTCGGAGCTGCAGTTTATTTGAACAAGTCATTCAAAAAAATATTGTGGTTGGGAGAGATGGGAAGATGATACAAGCTTATAAGAAGATGTTGGTTTTCAGTTTCGCCTTGATGCTTGGAATGGTACTATCCTTAGTGGCAGCGGATGAGGCTTCTGCTTATAACTGGACAAGGACGCTTAGTGAAGGTTCTAGTGGAGCGGATGTCAGAGAATTGCAGATCCGTGTAGCCGGATGGGCGGCGGATTCTCCGCAACAGACAGTCGTCGGTGTTGATGGTCAGTTTGGACCAGGAACGAGAGCGGCAGTCATCCGTTTTCAACGTGCTTATGGATTGAGTGCAGATGGTGTAGTCGGGCCGCAGACACAAGCCAAGTTAAATGAGTTGGAATCACCAAATGGAACGAAACACTTCAGTTATAGTGAATTTTATTCTAAAGACGGAAGCCGCTTCAACGGAGGGAATGTTTCTGCTGCAACCGTGCAGGAGAATGTCCGACGTATGATGTACAAGCTGGAAGCGATCCGTGTAAAATTGGGGAACCGCCCAATGAACGTCAACTCCGGATTTAGAAGCATCTCTCACAATCGCAATGTCGGCGGCGCATCAAACAGTCAGCACACGTATGGGATTGCAGCAGACATCAGTGTTTCTGGTGTAAGTACTACTACTGTACGAAATGCTGCGAAAAGCTCAGGTTTTAGTGGGATCTATAGTGAAGGAAGCTTTACACATATGGATAGCCGAGTGGAATATCCATACGGTACACAGTCTTGGTGGTGGGAATAAGTGTTGATGGGTAAATAAAAAGAGCAGAGGTACTTATCTAAATGGTAAGTACCTCTGCTTGTAGACAAACTATAAATAAGTTAAGTTATCAGTTGGAACAGTTGATCTCCGTTGCAGGAGCTACGCTTATCCGAAGGGCGGTCCGTAAGCCTCCTCGGCTACGCCTGCGGGGTCTTACATGTCCCTTCCTCCCGCGGGAGTCTACGCTCCTTCCACTGCGATCAACTAGGAAATTTCATTATTCTATAGCTTTGTCTACACACTGAGGTACTTATCTAAATGGTAAGTACCTTTGTGCTTTTATTTTTCAAAAAAGGATTTTTTTTGAAGGTGAAAAGAACTTATTAAGATATATTTCGTCTAATATTTAGAGATAGGTGAAGAAGAAAACAAATGCTACAAGTTTCATAAGGGGGTGCGTGAAATGCCGTTTGCAGTAATCATACTAGTGTCTTCACTGATATTGGGTGTTTTGCTTAGCAGGAAGTATCATGAGAAAAAGCTGATCATATGGGGATTTGTTACGATGCTGTCGATTGCTCCATTTTTCAGCTGGATTGTCGCGATACTTATTGGATTGAGTGTAGGAGATGGGTTTGCAGCAGTTGCAGTCCTATGGTTGATGGTCCCGCTATTGTTCTTGATAGGAGTGGGGATGGTAGGTGCTGGGCTGTATAAGACAGTGACAGGTGAGAACCTATAAGGTAGGCGGGAAAGGCTAAGGTCACCTTCACAGTGAAATCTTATCTTAGCGGATATCTGTTCGGACAATCAAGAGTTGTCCGAGAAAGGG
Source organism: Sutcliffiella horikoshii DSM 8719 (assembly GCA_001648575.1). Taxonomy (GTDB): domain Bacteria; phylum Bacillota; class Bacilli; order Bacillales; family Bacillaceae_I; genus Sutcliffiella_A; species Sutcliffiella_A horikoshii. Next base: position 199,022 of record LQXN01000061.1, read on the forward strand.
TGCCCAATGAAAAATATCGATAAAAGAAACAGGCTGGATGAATCACCTTTCAGCTACCGGCTTTCCAAAGACAATACTGTTTTCCTTAATTATGAAGGTCGACAAATTAAAATTCTCAAAGGAAAAGAAGCTAATAAATTTTTGGAGCGGATGGAAGCAGCCGAAGATGATGTAGCCAAGCAATTGATAATGGCGAAAATAACAGGGAATTTCAAAAGAGGCAATGAGCGTAATTTGAACTCCATCAAGCATAATAAGTAACCATGAATTCTTCATTCTCTGAGTTTCTTATGGCCACAAACTAATAGGAGGAAATTATGAAAAAGAATTTAATTGTACTGCTCTCTCTTATTTTTATCATTATATTATTGCACTCCACGCCCCACGTGGCATTAAGAACATATGTCTTTTTCAGTGGCCATCCAATAATCGCTCTTTCAACTGATATTGTGGATGATGAGTATCATAACAAGGTAAATAAGGAAAATTATGATGAACTGAACGCAAAAGCATATACACTGACAAATCCGCCTATTGAGAAAGCCACCCAAGGGGAACTGAGGAATTATCTTGTCAGGAAGTTTGGCATTCTTCATTATGTGGAGTTCTTAGGTGAAGGATAATATGACAGCTCTTGATAATAAGGTCTGTACAAGCAAATATATAATGGTATGAAGTCCGTAGATGTTATAAAAATATCGATAAATTTATCAGAATTTTATGATATAGTAATATATGTAAATAGTAAAAGAGGCGCATCGGGGATATCCGATGCTCTTCTTTTAGTTAGCCGCTTTTCCAAAAAGAAAGATTGTTGTTATACGGAAATAGCCTTAGATAAAAAAAGGGTGGTTGCATGTCTTCTTGGAAATATCCATTTCTTCTTATAGCCGGTATAGGGATATCATATTTGGGAAGCTGGATTTACTTAATTGCACTCAATATATCCATATTAAATATGACAGGTTCAGCAGCGGCGGTTGCTGGATTGTACATTATCAGGCCGATCGCCATCTTGTTGACCAATACGTGGGCGGGAAGTGTCATTGACAGGGTGAACAAAAGAAAGCTGATGATTTGGGTGGATGTTGCCCGCGGGGGATTGGTCTTTCTTATTCCATTCATTGATTCTTTGTGGGTAATCTACATTCTGTTATTAGTGATCAATATGGTCGGAGCATTTTTCGGACCTAGTTCTTCTGTATACATAACGAAACTTGTTCCTGTCTCAGAACGTAAAAGATTTAACTCGCTATTGAGCATGACAAGTTCTGGTGCGTTCCTTTTGGGTCCGGCAATTGCCGGGTTCCTCATCATGTATGTGAGCACAGACATATGTATCATGATCAACGCTGTGACGTTCTTAGTATGTGCATTCTTTATTTTCCTGTTGCCGGATGTGGATGTAAAGGCTGAAAGCGTCAGGGAACCCATCCGTTTGAAAACTCTAATGGGAGATTGGAAGGTAGTAAAAGATTTCTCCAAGAAAGCAAGATTTTTCATCACTGTCTACCTCTTGTTCCAATCAGCTATGCTAATTGGATTTGCTTTGGATTCACAAGAGGTGACCTTCATCAAAAAAGTCCTGGAGTTGACTGATCGGGATTATGGGCTAATCGTAAGTTTAACGGGACTCGGTGCCTTGGGCGGTGCGTTTGTTTCGGCTTTGGTGGCAAAAAAAGTGCCGCTGAAAATTTATATAGGAGTCGGAATGCTCCTCACCTCCGTCGGATATGTAGCCTTTTATGCTTCTTATGACTTTTTGACCGCTACCACTGCCTTTGTATTCCTGGGATTCTTCATGGCGTTTGCCAATGCAGGGTATGCGACATTTTTTCAAAACACTGTACCTGTTGAAATCATGGGGAGATTTGCCAGTATCGCAGAAATGTTTCAAGGAATGGTGCAGATCGCACTTACCTTATTCCTTGGATTTGCAGCTGAGCTGTTTTCATTGCAGTTTGTTTGTCTGGTATTTTCAGGTGTATCCACCATGTTTGCAATGTTTTTGTTAATCACCATCATAAGGCCTTCCAAGGCAAGTTATTTTAGTGAAGAGGTATCTGTTTAACCTTTAAGGGGGTAATATGTTGACTAATCTTTATTTCATAAGACATGCTCATTCAACTTACACACAAGATGAATTGGAGAGGCCATTATCAGAAAAGGGTTGCAAGGACGCAGAGAGAATTCTGGCCTTGATACAAACGGACAATATTGATGTGATGGTTTCAAGTCCTTATAAAAGAGCTGTTCAAACAGTGGAAGGTGTGGCACGACACTACCATTTGGAAATTGAGATCTTCGAGGATTTGAAAGAACGCACATTGACAGCTAAGCCCGCAGAAGATTTTACAAAAGCCATCACAAAGGTCTGGAAGGAGCCGAATTTTGCATGGGAAGGCGGTGAATCCAATATCGAGGCTCAGGCTAGAGGTGTGGGAGTCATCCGCCAATTGCTGAAAAAGTACGAAGGGAAAAACGTTGTAGTTGGTACACATGGAAATATCATGGTGTTGATTATGAATCATTTTGACAAGCAATATGATTTTTCGTTTTGGAGAGGGTTGGATATGCCCGATATTTACAAGCTAACATTTGACGGGGAAGTGTTGCTGAAGGTTAATCGGTTGTGGCAGAGGTGAAAGCTTTGACAATTTGCAAGAATTGGAGAAAATCATGAGCATCTTTCAAAAGATTAGTAAGTTTCTATACATGAGTGAACTTAAACAAAAGCTTTATTTCGAAGGTAATAATGAAATGACAAGGGAAGAAAAAGATTATATCAACCAAATAAAACGGCAAAACCCCTTTGGATTAATAGTCTTCCTACTGGGTGGAGCATCATTTGCCTTTGGTCCTAAGTTTATCTTGTTGCCACTCCTTACAATCATATTGTTTTTCCTTACATTTGGAACGTTTGATAAAGAAAAAGAGGATAATCCTTGGACTTTTTATATTGGGCTGGGTTTAAGTGTTATTGGATTATATATGAATCTTTATGAGCTATTACATGAGGACTACTTATATTATTGAGGGCGCTAAGCTAGGAAAAGATTGGGATTTTTTTTGTGAGTTGGGAAGCCTCTAAACATTGGGAAGGTGTGGGATGGATGTTATTACATACAGTAATTTTAGGTGATGGAGAACCAATCGTTTTTTTACATACGGGTTTACAGACGGGGATGACCGATTTTGAAAAACAATGGGAGTATTTTCAGTCTCGATATAAAGTGGTTTTGCCGGATTTGAGGGGGCATGGGAAATCAACATCCCGAAATCTCTCAAACTATTATGAGGATGGTGCCATCGACTTAAAAGAAACGCTTGACCACTTAGGGGTGGAATCTGCTCATATCGTCGGCTGTTCCATTGGTTCTTTGGTTGGATTGTTCTTAGCTAAAAGATTTCCTGAAAAAGTGAAAACTTTAACTCTCTCCGGAATGATGCCAGACAAACCAGCTGATTGGACGGAAATACATAAAAATATGGTTGAACAGCAAAATACTCTTTTAGAAAATGAACAAATCAGAGCTTATTTTGACCAGCTTCATGGCGAAGGTTGGGAAGAATTTCTTGGCTTGGCTAGTCAAGAGGATTCCTATCCGTTTGAAGAAACCAGTGATTTAAGTGGGTTGAAAATGCCGACTTTGTTCATTGTGGGAGAGGAAAATGTTATTGAAACAAAAGGAGCGATCACTTACGGAGGGTTAAATAAGCACATTCACATATCAGTCATTCCATTTGCAGGACATCTTGTCCATTCACAGCAACCAGAGGTATATAACCAAGTTTTGAATGGATTCTTAGAGAAATATAGTGTGGTTGGTGTAGATTAGCAAATGGACTTAGGAAACTGAAGGGCATATTACCTAATCATAAGGAGGAAACTGGAGAAATTTCAGTGTCATGGTGATATTTATCCTGAAATCTATGGATTTATCCTGAAAACTCAGAGTTTATCCGGAAATCTATGGGTTTATCCTGAAATCTATGGATTTATCCTGAAAACTCTGAGATTATCCTGAAAACTCAGAGTTTACCCGGAAATCTCAGGATTTATCCTGAATTCTATGAATTTATCCGGAAATCTACGCAGGAGAGGGTGTGGGAATTGTGAAATCCATAAGAAATCCCCTTCTTGAACTTAGAGCACTTCAGTTGGAAGACTTTCACTTAGTCAAGAATTGGAGTGAGGATGAAGCTTTTTGCCAAGCGAATGGCTGGGAAACCGGAAGAAGTGAGTGTGAGCTGTATGCTTGGTGGAGTAATTGTGTTAAAAGAAAGTCCCAGGACTTCTTGAGAATAGGAATCCAATATGAAACAAGATTAATCGGTTATGGCGATTTGGCAAACATCAATGATAATAGCGCTGAACTTGGCATCGCAATAGGGGAAAGCGGATTATGGGGACATGGAGTCGGTACTAGAGCGTTGATGCTATTGATAAATTTTGCAACCGAAAAATTTGGCATTCAGGTTTTTGAAGCCGAAACGCATGAATGTAATACTCGCTCTCGAAAAATGTTAGAGAATCTGGGATTTTTCGAAATTAGTAGAATTGGATCTGAAAGTTACATGGGAAAAGAGAGTCAGTTGATTCAATACAGATATGAGAGGGGGATGAAATGATGGTGCAAACTAAAAGAGTGACACCGAAACACATTATTTCAGCAGCAACAGTTGTTTTGAATGACAAGAATGAAGTCCTTTTAATTAAGGGACCGAGCCGTGGATGGGAGATGCCTGGCGGGCAAGTGGAAGAGGGGGAATCGTTAAAAGAAGCAGCAATCAGAGAAACAAAGGAGGAATCGGGGATCGACGTGGAAATCGTGAAATTCTGCGGGGTTTTCCAGAATGTCAGTGGCTCCATATGTAACACACTGTTCTTGGCCAGAGCGGTTGGTGGGACTCCGACCACTTCACCCGAGAGTTTGGAAGTTGGTTTTTACCCTGTTGAGAAAGCTTTGCAAATGGTCACTTTTAAGAATTTCAGGGAACGAATTGAATATTGTTTAAAGGAAGAAATGATTCCGTTTTATATAGAGTTTAATTAACTGGAGTGATCACGATGAAACCAATCCTGCTTGAAGAAATTCCAATTTTAATAAAAGATTATGTAAGAAACATCCACTCCATATCCTTCCCCCGCCAAGGGTGTACTTCTGATGTGGGGATCATTCAAAGTGACAAAGGCCGGTTTGCTCTAAAACGAACCAAGAAACCACAATTCAACGTATGGTTAAAAAAAGAGATAATGGTATTAAGAAGCTTGAATAAAGAAACTTCATTGCCTGTTCCTAAAGTTGAAAAGTTTGTTGAGGCAGATGGACAATCTTGGGCGTTGTTTGAGTATATGGAAGGGGAAACGGTCAGGGCTGCATTAACCAAAACGGAAAATAAAAAGAAACGGGAAGAGTTATTAATAAACTTCGGCAAAATCGTTTCTGATATCCATGCCACCCCATGTCCAGAAGTATTGAGGAAGGAAAAAACGTGGCTGGATGGTATGCTCGATGATGCAACATACAATCTTCTAAACTATGAGGTGGATGGTTCCGAGGAATTGCTGGAACAAATAAAGGGAAGACTGCCTAGTAAAATGAAACAATCCCTAATCCATGGAGATCTGACGGTTGATAATGTGTTAGTACATAACGGAGTAGTCACAGGAATCATTGACTGGAGCGGTGGTGCTTTTGGGGATCCAAGGTATGATCTTTCTTTAGCTATCAGGCCAAAATCAAACATTTTTGAGTGGGAAACAGATAAGGTATCTTTTTTTGAAGGGTATGGAAGCAACATTTTGACTAAAGGGGATTATGACTATTTCATCAATTTATATGAATACTTTTAAAAGGGGGAGTGAGTAATGAACCTAGGGAAACCCATTGCTTCTGGAAACACTGCCAATATTTATCTTTATGAAAATAAAATCATCAAAATCTTTAAAGACCATCTCCCAGACACCGAACCTGAATATGAAACGCGTAAACAAAGGTTTGCTTATGGAAGCGGACTTCGTGTTCCCAATATTATTGATATAAGAAAAGTAAATGGAAAACAGGCAATCATCATGGAATATGTGGAGGGGCACACATTAGGTGAACTTGTGATGAAAAACATGGAGAATGTGGAATCTTTTCTAGAAATGTCGGTTGATATTCAGATGGAGATACATAATGTGCGGGCTGATGAATTGGAATCAATGAATAGAAAACTCCAACGGGAAATTGAATCTGTCAAAGGATTGGATGTTGAGATTAAGAGTTCATTAATTAAAATATTGGAATCGAAGAACTCTGAAAATAGGCTTTGTCATGGAGATTTCCACTTTTACAACTTGATAAAATCAGATGATGAGGTATTCATCATCGATTGGGTAGATGCAAGTGCGGGGGACCCACTGGCAGATGTTTGCCGTACATTTATACTATATTCCCAAGTTTCAGTGGAAATAGCCGAATTGTATTTGAAGCTATATTGCGAGAAAAGTGGTAGGAATCAAAAAGAAATACTGGATTGGGCACCAATTATTGCTGCAGCGAGGCTATCGGAAAATGTGGCCACAGAAGATTCGAATAGATTAATGAAGTTCATTCAAAATAATACAGATATACATGTTAATGGAGGCGAATAATGATGAATCAAGCAACATTAGCGTATTGGAACGACTATTGGAAAGATCAAGAAAAACCGGAAAGAGTGACTGCATGGCAGTTCGGAGGCAATCCGGACTATCTTGCACAATTAGTGATAGATGGAGTGAAAAAAGCAACATGTTCAGGATATGTCTTTTATGAAGTAGAAAATGAACCACCTCCAACGACAGAGGATTATAGCGTTATCTTAAACAGTAAAGATGAACCTGTTGCCATCATCAAAACGGTGGATGTTCAGATCATGCCGATGAACGAAGTGCCGGAAGAGTTTGCGATATCAGAAGGAGAAGGAGACCGTACATACCAATATTGGTGGGATGTCCATGTTGAGTTCTTTACAGAGGAATTGCGTAAGATTGGTAAGGAATATTCTGAGGATATGCTATTGCTCTGTGAGCGGTTTGAATTAGTGGATATCAAAAAGTGAGAAAATAAGAATAGTGAGGTGGTTACATGGATGTCAAATATTATTGCGATGGTGAGCTAATCTATGAAACTCATACATCTGATTTGAGCGGGTTGATGATGGCGATCGAAAAATCAAACAGCATTCATTTCGAAGACGACTCTTATTCGTTTGACGCCTTTTTCCTTAATCATTATGAGCAAGACGGAATATGGTATGAGGAATTAGTGGTTTATTTGGTTAAATGAAAATAAACCTTAGCATATGCGGAAGAATAAGGAATATTGTTCAACAAACGGGCAGTTTAGTGCAAAAGCAATGATTAACCGATGTTCTACAATCGGGGCATTTAACAAAATAACTTATTGGGGGTGAAAAATGTGGGTAGAACATATTATCAAGGCAAATTTTTATCTCTTAAAATAGTGACTACGCTTCTCATACTCTTATTTTTAACGATGCCATATTTTAGTTTGATTTCTCACAGTGTAAGCACATTTTTAATACCTATAACATTACTATTATTTTTCGTGGTAGACTACTTACTTGTTAAAACAACTCTGAATGATAAATGATATAAAACATATTTATTGAAAATGATTTTATATTAAGGTGAATAATTTTCCTTCCGCAAACGGATGCGATTGTGGAGTAAAACGTCACTTTTCTTATTCAACAAACTGGAGCGATTGTGGCATAATGGATTGCTCCTTGCACTGCAATAAGGCAGCCTGAGGAAAAATTTTAGGGGGTAGATTATGAAGAAGGGGTTAATTTTTTTTGGATTATTATTATTTATGGGGTTTGGAACTAATTTTCTAATTCGGTTCCTGAGAGATGGAGACTTTTATTATGCTGAATTTCTCATGAGCATGATTGGTGTAATTTTGATAAGTTTAGGGGTGTTCTTAAAAAAGAGCGATAATGCATCAAATAATCCTTATTAAATTACAGGGAGTTTTAATAGAACATCGAAATAAAGAAAAAGGCTTAAAGAAAAAACCTCTAAGCCTTTTTGATATGAAAATGTTGTAATTTTTTTATGAAATGCCTTGTGGTTAGTTTTTTCTAGATCACAGGTTAATCCGTCAGCTCAATATAATCTGCTTATCTCGTTCTTCATAATTAGAAACTTTTAGAACCGATATATTTGTCCTTCCAATAGGAACTTCCAATCTCGCTTGTGATGACGCCATTTGTTGATGATGAATGGATGAACTGATTATCGCCGATGTATAGGCCAGCGTGGCTTGGTCCGTTTCCTTCTACATCAAAGAATACGATGTCCCCGACAGATGGTGAGTCTACTTTTGTGCCTTCTGCATATATTTCTTTTACCGTTCGAGGTAGGTCTTTGTTTTCTGCTTCATCAAAGATATAGTTTAAGTAACCGCTGCAGTCAAAGCCTTCTTCTGGTGTCTCCCCGCCCCATTGATAGGGCGTGCCTTCATATTTCTTGGCTACTTCAACAATGTTTGATTCGCCACTTTCAATACCTAACGCTTCAAATGTTTCCTCGCCAGCGATTCCATTTACTGTAATTCCTTTATCAGCCTGAAATTTCTTCACGGCATCTGTGGTATATTCTCCATAGTATGTAGTTGTTTCACTATAGCCGAAATAACCTTTTTGGTCTAAAATTTCTTGTAGTTCTTTTACATCTTCATGATAAATTCCAGGTTCGAGCGTTTGATCTCCCAGTGCCGCATGGCCAATCACTGGATTGAACGCCAATACACCTGCTAATGCTAATCCTGCTGCAATTCGTTTCAAACTACCATCCCCTATTCTTAAGATACTGACCTGTCCCATACTAACAGGCGGATATGACAGGGAGATTTTAAAGCAATTACATCGGGATAACAATAGATGGACGGAAATTTGCTTGTTTGTAATATTTATTACTATCGGTGGAATGCGGTTATAATTAAGCTAATTGCTCATGTTCAATTGTGAAAGAAGGTGATTTTGTGAATGTCTATCAATCAGAGCGTTTGGCCATAAGGGTATTCGAAGCTAATGATAAAAAAGCCCTTGAGAGAATTTGGGGAGATGAAGAGGTAATGGGACTCTGCTCAGGGGCAACCGACCATGAAAAGTTTCCCAGAATAATAGAATACTATGCAAGGTGTCATGATGAAAAAGGATTATCGGTGTATGCGGTTGTGGAGAAAGCTTCGGGGAAGCTCGTAGGGACTGCAGGGTTCAATGTGGAGGATACTCTTGATAAAGTCGAGTTGATTTATCATTTTGCTAAAGATTATTGGGGAAAAGGTTATGCTTCTGAAGCAGCCGGGGCATGCCTGGAAGTCGTAAAAGCAAATGAAGGTGTATTCTGTGTGTATGCTTCTGCAGACCCGGCAAACAAAAGCTCTCTGAGAATCCTAGAGAAAATAGGATTTGAATTCAAAGGTCTGAAGTGGTTTGACGATACCAATCAAGAAGAGCCTTACTATGAAATGTACATAGGAGATTAGGTGCAAAACCAAGGTATTGTCTAAAAAAGATAGAAAATCTCCGCTGGACAGTGTAAAATTATCTCAATCAAAATTTATTGTTAACAGGGGGAAATGAACGACAAATAGAATAGAGTTGACTATCGTTGCACAGAGTTTCGCTTTTTTTTCAGAATATTATTAATACGAAAAAGAGGTTGATGTTAGTTGGCTATGGATACAAAAGGCGTCACTGTTAAAGAACAGACTATTTTCCCTCATGTTGGCAATAAAATAAAAACAGAAGATAGAGAGGTAGCTATCATTGCAAGAATGGAAGAGCCACTTGTCGTGGTGCTTGCAAATGTACTCAGTGATGAAGAGTGTGATGAGCTGATTCAATTATCCAGAGATAAGATGAAGCGTTCGAAAGTTGCCGATGGGCAAGAAGTGGATGCGATCAGGACAAGCAGCAGCACTTTTTTTGAGGAAGGCGAAAATGAGCTTGTTGCTAGGATCGAGAAAAGAGTCTCACAGATTATGAATGTACCGGTGGAACATGGAGAAGGTTTGCAGATTCTGAACTATCAGGTAGGGCAAGAATACAAAGCGCATTTTGATTTCTTCAAGTCTTCCAAAAAGCCCGTAACCAACCCGCGCATCAGCACACTTGTCATGTACCTCAACGATGTCGAAGAAGGTGGAGAAACATATTTTCCTAAGCTGAAATTATCAGTTTCACCGCAAAAAGGCATGGCTGTGTATTTTGAATACTTCTATGATGACCAGGAATTGAATGAACTTACCTTACATGGTGGATCGCCGGTTGTGGTCGGAGATAAATGGGCGGCAACACAGTGGATGAGAAGGAAGAAATACTGAATTTTTTCACAGCGCTAATCTCTTGGGAGGTTAGCGTTATTTCATTTGAAGGTTCAGACCTCAAAAAAGGGACTGTCTCGAGCATGAAATAGCGCATTCGTAAAATACTGGCGGTTATGCGATGAATACTGTCGGAAGGAAACTCATCAAATACTGTCGGGAAATTTAATATACTAGCCAAACCGGCTTAAATACCGCCGGAAACCACTACAATACAAGCCGCTCGACAAATTCTCTGTGAATCCGCCACGCCGCCTGAAGAAACTTATCCCGCAACCTTTACGTCATATTATAGATACATAGAAAAGGACTGATACCCAAATGGATTACATAACACATATAAGATCAATGGTAGGCAAAGAAAAAGTGATTATGGTTGTCGCTGGAGCCTTTGTTTTTGATAAAGATGAAAAGTTACTCCTGCAGCAACGTACAGATAATGCCCAGTGGGGACTGCCAGGCGGTTTCATGGAGCTTGGTGAGAACTTATCTGATGCCGCAAGAAGAGAAGTCCAGGAAGAAACAGGTCTCCATTTAGAACAGCTGGAACTTTTCGGGATCTACTCAGGGCCACAGTACGATAAGACATTCCAAAACGGAGACCAAGTAGCATTAGTCCAAGTGCTTTTTACCTGTAAGCAATATAGTGGAGAACTAGTCACCAGTAATGATGAGTCACTAAAAAATGAATTTTTTCATCTACATAGTTTACCTGAAGATATCTTTACCGATCATCGATTATTCATTGAGGATCTTTTGACAACACAGAGCCGCCCCATTAAAGGAGAGGTTGGAACTAATGGCTATTTCAGATTATTACCGCACGTTACGAGAAAAAGTGGGGACCGACCTTCTGCTGCTGCCGAGTGTAGCAGCAGTCATCAGAAATGATAAGTCGGAAATATTGTTTCAGTATCCTCGGGACAGTGAGTACTGGAGTTTGCCGGCAGGTGCCATTGAACCAGGAGAGTCACCAGCGGAAGCGATAGTAAGAGAAGTTTGGGAAGAGACAGGGTTATCGGTAGTGCCAATAAGAATAATTGGTGTTTTTGGAGGAAAGGGGTTTCGCCACACCTATGCAAATGGAGATCAAGTGGAATACCAAGTAACAGTGTATGATTGCAAAGTAGTCAGCGGATTCTTGGTAGCGATGGATAGAGAGTCAGAGATATTAAAGTATTTTAATGAAGACAATCTTCCTAAACTTGCGTTGCCGTATCCAGAAAAGGTTTTTAAATCAAACTTAGAACGTGGGTGTTAGTGTTGAAAAGAAGTCTATCTTTATTGAATATTTTCATGATTTTCACTTTACTGCTAGCTGGGTGTTCGATAGAAGAGGGGAAAGCGGCTGTTGTGGATGAGGATATAAAAGAAGCTGTAGAATATTACGCTAAAGAAGCCATTGACCAGGTTGTCATTAATGAGATGGAGAGCTTCTCTGTAGTGAAAGTCGATTCGGAAAAGACGCTCACAAAACAAGAGGAAATAAAAACTATTCAAGACGCTTTCTTGAGTGCAAACAAAGAACCTGGTGTGGCGGACATGGCAGATCCACAGTTTAAGCTGAAATTAGGCAGGGATTACTTTTTCCTTTGGATTCATGAATCCAAAGGAACCATTATGAAAACAAAGGATACCCATGTCATATATTCACTTTCCGAAGAAAAGGCACAAGGTGTATATACATTATTGGATAGGATGTACGGGGGGAATAACAATGACGAATAAATTCTACATAGCATCAAGCTTCATCAATATAGATAAAGTAAGAGAAGTAAGTAACCTCCTCAAAGATAAAGGCTTCGTCCAAACCTATGATTGGACCCAAAACGACCGCGCCGCCTCTCTGACAGATCTAAAAGAGATCGGTGAGAAGGAACTATCTGCAGTGTTGAGGGCTGATTTTCTAATCATCTTACTTCCCGCCGGCAAAGGCAGTCATATTGAATTCGGTATTGGCCTTGGACAAGGGAAGAAAATATATTTGTTTTCCGAGAATGATTATATAGATAATTTTGAAACGACGAGTACTTTTTATCATCTAGACAATGTCGAGAAGGTTATTGGAACGGTCGAAGAACTCGTGAAGAGGGTTACTATAGAAAAGTGGTAGAATAGTAGTGAATTGGCGTAATTTAGTGGCAGCGTTCGTTTTGTTGACCATATTGAAATTTGCTATTTTAGACCAACTTTAATAATGGAGGAACACTCTATGAAAATCGCATGCATCGGTGACAGCTTAACAGAAGGGAAGCCAGGCGTTTCCTTCTTTAATATGTTGAAAAAGAAATATCCAGATATAAAGTTTGTTAATCTTGGGAAAGCGGGAGAAACAGTTAAGAGTCTACATACTAGGCTTACCAAGAATAAATTAGAACAAGATTATGATCTTGCCTTCCTTTGGATCGGAGTCAATGATATTTATTCGAGATTGCTGAAGGTACAGGCTCAGCCGATTACTAGAAATTCAGAAGAGTTTCGGGAATACTATGAAAGCTTAGTTGATTTAGTCTTGCAATCTTCCAAAGATGTTATAGTCGTATCGCCTGCGGTGATCGGGGAAAACATCAATTCTTCCAACAGGGGGTTGCTCAATCTTTCCATGATTATTGAAGAAATATCAAAAGAGCACAGGAATGCAACGTTTATAGATTTGCACCAAGTGTTTACAAAGCAGTTAGAAACCCTGCATACGACAGATTACCTGAGTACTGGGGTTGGCAGATTGGTGAAGGATGTTTTCTTTTACAGAAGCCCGAAGCGAGTGGACCGGTTGGCAACGGAGAGAGGCCTTCATTTGACGATTGATGGAGTACATCTGAATAGTCACGGTGCTGGGGTTGTTGTGGATGAATATGCTAAGGTGATAGACCAATTTCTAGCTCAAAGATAATAGGAAACATGGCCATCATCTTAACAGTGGTTGGAACAGACGATGGCAATGAGGCAATACAGAGAAAAGCTTGAAGGCAGGATGGGTTTACCAGTCCTGCCTTCAAGCTTTTTATTATTGATTAGTGATTTATCATTTCACGACATGCTGCAGCACAACGTCTACATGCTTCCGCACATTTTAAGCAATGATCATGAGTGTGCTTCTTGCATTCCTCCTCGCAGGCTTCACATACTTCGGCACAAAGTTTGCAAATTTGTTCCATAAAAGGACTGTTGGATAGGATGGCTCTTGCTGCAAATGCACAAATATCGGAGCATTCCCTATCCAGCCTGATGCAGGCGGCCATCATGTTTATGTCCTCTTCGTTTAAACATGCATTAAAGCAAGTATTGCACGCCTCCATACATGCCAAGCATTCCTCTAAACACTTTTGGTGCAATTCATTATTCATCATAAGAAAAAAGCTCCTTTCTGGTATTTGTAGTTGTTTACCCTTTAAGAATTTAAAAAAACGAAAGTAGTAGAACTGCTCAAATATAAGAACAACTAACTCAGAAATAAGAAAAATCAACAAAGTTTATGAAAATTAGGGATTGTTTAATAATGAGGATTTTGAAATAATTGGTACAAGAAGATAAGTTTGGGAGGGGTCTTTATTACAATGAACCTGATAAACAAACCAGTTATAAGGATCATAGATGAACTCAGCCTTGTTGGCTTTAGAGTAGTATGCACAGGGGAGAGGTATGCCCTGGAAATTCCCCAAGCATCTAAGAGATTGGCAGACCGACTTCATGAAATAAAAAACGTAATCAATAAAGACCTACAATATGGGGCATTCATGGTGGATGCGAAAACCGTGGAGGATGATGGCTATTGGGTAATGGTGGAAGTGGAATCATTTGAAAATCTTCCAGAAGATATGGACAGGCTTGTCATTCCTTCCCAAAAATATGCCGCCGCAAAGTATCAAGGTACTAACAAAGGAATATTCAATGCGTATGAGGAATTACATAAATGGATTGATGGGCAAGGGCATAGAAGGCTTGTAGATAGATGGCATGTTGAGATCTTTGAATCTTGGATGAATCCTGATAATTTATTAGTCGAATTATTGGATACAATCGAATAAAGGAGGAAGTTGAAATGGCTGAGAAACTATGGAGAGTGGGAACGACCTATATTCCTGTAACGAACGTAGAAGAGTCTGCTGTATGGTATGTTAGTAAATTGGGGGCGGAATTAAACTACCAAGACCAGGACAAAGCTATTATTAACCTTGCAGATCAAAGCCTTTTCCTTGTAAAAGCGTCTGCAGGTCAGTCTGCAAACTTTACTGATTCCTATGGAAATGTCCGTTTTTCTTTAACATTCGAAGTGGATGGCTTATCAGCATTGGAAAAGCTTCACGACGATTTGAACCAAAAAGGTATAAAAGTGGGAGAGATAGAAAACAGAGGTCATGCAGGAAGAAATTTTGTTTTCGACGATCCGGATGGAAACAGGTTTGATGTATGGAGTGAACTAAGCCCCTCATTCAAAGAGAAGTATTTTACTGATCAAAGATAAAAATCCACTCTTCATTTAAAGGAGATTGGTGTTTCTCTAATATTAATGGTATAAGGATATTAGAGTAATTATCGGGAGGGAAAGTACCTTGACTAAAACAAATCAAACGAATGAAAAACAAGAGCTATCAGCTGTACAACGTGAAGAATTGCTCAGTATTCTGAACACTAGATTTGAGAAAAATATGAACCGACATGAGGGACTTGAGTGGGAGACAGTCCTAGCAAAGCTTGAAGCTAATCCTGAAAAACTTTGGTCGATCTACGAGATGGAACGAACCGAAGGGGAACCAGATGTCATAGGTTATGTTAAAGAGAAGGACGAGTACTTATTTTGCGATTGTGCAAAAGAGAGTCCCAAAGGGCGCAGAAGTGTATGTTATGACAGGGAAGCACTTGAGGCAAGAAAAAAACATAAGCCGGAAAATAGTGCAATGGATATGGCAGCTGAGATGGGAATTGAAATGTTAACTGAGGAACAGTACCGAGAGTTACAAGGGCTTGGGGAATTTGACCTGAAAACATCCAGCTGGGTCCTTACACCGGACGAGATCAGAAAGCTTGGCGGTGCATTATTTTGCGACCGTCGCTTTAATCATGTTTTCGTATATCACAATGGAGCTGACTCCTATTATGGCGCACGGGGGTTTAGAGGAATGTTGAGAGTTTAAATTGAAAACTCTTATTAGTAGACGTAGAAGTCGATCCTTCTGCGTCTTTTCTTTATACGTATTGAGAAAAATGAATATGAATTGTAAAAAAAGGAAAACCATTCCGTTTCTGAATCGTATTTAAGGTATCTACTTTGGGAGGTACTGCTATGAAGATATTTCTATGGGTTCTGTTGGCACTTGGTATTGTAAGTGGAATCGGTTTTTGGTTGTTTCATAATTTAGTTGGTAAAGAAAATCCAGAATACATACTCAAGCTTATGGATGAAAAGGCTAAAGACGGTAAAATAGCCATGACTATTAACTTCAATGATGAGAACATGGTGAGCGTTAATGCTAATAGTGAGCTGCCGTTGGCAAGTACGATGAAAATTGTAGTGGCGATTGAGTTTGCCAGGCAAGCAGCGGAGGGGAAGCTTGATCCAAACCAAGAAGTTAGTTTAAGGGAATTGGAGCATTTTTACATCCCAAATACGGATGGAGGGGCGCATCCTGCGTGGATAAAAAGCCTAGATGCCAGCAAAAAATCAGATAGTGTAGTATCGCTTTATGAAGTAGCTAAAGGAATGATTGGATACAGCTCCAATGCCAATACAGACTATTTAATGGATGTGTTGGGACTGGAGAATATCAATAACTTATTGAATGATCTTGAGTTAACAACCCATGACCCATTGTATCCAATTGTCGGAGCTTTATATATTCCCCTCCAGCTATTGCATGAGGAACAGGTCACAAAAGATTTTCTATTGGATGAACTACAAGGAATGGAAATGAACGAGTACAGAGAACGTGCCATAACCATTTCAAAAGAGTGGAAAGCTAACCCCCTTTCAAGTGAGAAGAAAGAAGAAATGGTTAAGAATTTAGGGATGGATATTCAAAGGGTTTGGTCAGATCGGCTGCCGGGATCTTCTGCTAATGATTATATGGTGATTATGGAAAAATTGAATAACAAGGAATACTTTAGTGAAGATGTACATCGCTATCTTGATCCGATCATGGAACAACTTATGGAAAATAGTGCGAATCAGCAATGGCTTGAGCATGCCGGACAAAAAGGTGGCTCCACCGCATTTGTACTGACTATGGCAATGTATGCAACCGATAAACAGGGAAACAAGACTGAGATGGTCTTCTTAGCAGATGATCTAAGTCGCTTACAACAACAAAAACTCTCCAGAAATATAAACAGTTTCCAACTAAGGATTCTCAGAGAAGAAGCTTTCCGAGAGAAAGTAAAAGAAGAGCTGGCAAATTAAAAGGATGATGATTGATCCAAATAAAATATGAAAACGAAACGAGTAAACAAATCGTTATCCTAGAGGGAGGTTCCCATGTTTATAAGAAAAGAAAGTCTACGGGATTACCTCCTAAAGTACCCTCTAACAACGATTCTTATTGTACTGAATATGATTGTCATGTTGTATGCAGTGTTAATCCTGGAAGCTTGGAACAATCATAGAGTGGTTTATGATGTCGGAGGAGTAAGTGATTTTTATCTAAGGGAAGGAGAACTATGGCGACTTTTCACATATGCCTTTTTCCATGATGGGATTTATCACTTTTTATTTAATATATTTGCAATTATTATTTTCTCTCCCCCTGTAGAAGTAATGTTAGGAAGAATGAAATATTCAATCTTCTTAGTTTCGAGCATTCTCCTGACACCTTTCCCTATAATTCTAGTAACTACTGATGCGGGAGTAGGGGCTTCGGGATTTATATTTGCTTTGTTAGGGTTTTATTTTACCCTCATTATTTTCAAGACAATACAACTAGACGAATTTAATCAAAAGCTCATTAGTCAATTTATCATTTTCGTTTGGGTTTTCACTTTCGTTTTTTCAGCTTTTAATTGGCAGGTGGTTACGATCTTCGGTCACTTGGGTGGCTGGATTGCAGGAATGATATTCGGGTTTGCATTCATGAAATATAAAGTAAAGGCTGATTATAAAGCGATGTGAAAATAATAACACCAAGAAGAATCTATCATGAAAAAAGAATGCATGGGAGAGGAATGGTGTTGATGTGGAAAGGCTTATTAGTTTGGATGTTGTTGATATTAGTAGGGTGTGAGGCGAATGTGGAGAAAGTTGAAGTGGAAGGGAAAGGCAATCAAAAAAATCGGATTATAATTCAGAACACTTCTCCAGAATCGGTTATCATCCATGAAGAGGACTATGAAATCATTCCGTTCTACGAGCCTTATGTGGAATTCTTAGAGGAACCAGATCAGGTGAAAAGAAAGGAGATTTTCACAGAAAGGGTGGTGAAACCCTTCAGCACATCGCTTTTTGGCAATGAATACACCTTACAGAATGATCCATTGTATGTTGCTCCACGTAATGTAGATAAACTCAGGAAAACAATTGAACAGCTGGATAAGGAACATGATGAGATTAGCATCTTAATTAAAGATGCCCTAAAAGATTCGAGTCTCAAGCTGTCTGGTGGTAGCACAAAAATCTATCTTCAACCGTATCATGCAGACTACAGTTCGAAAGAGATGACAGGTGTCGCTGGATTTGCCTATGGTTCAGGTGGTGGTATCGTCTTGCAAATTGACCCTGAGAACTACACCGAGGAGAGTATTAAACAGACCATAGCCCATGAGTATCATCATATTGTATATATGAAAGATTCTGATTGGTTATCTCGTTCACACAACTTATTGGATAAAGTGATTATGGAAGGAAAAGCTGATACATTCACTAAGATTGTCTATCCGGACTATGCATCTCCATGGATTGAGCGATTGGACGAGAACGCACAGGATAAGGTATGGCAATTCATCCAGGAAAATAAAACATCAATCGATGATGGGAATCGACTTTTGCTGCATCACGGACGGGCATCCATGGGAATTCCGAAATGGTCAAATTATAAAATCGGTTACCTGATCATGGAGGATTTCCTTGAAAATAATCCTGATGTAACCATTGCGGAATGGACAGTTATGCGGGCGGATGAAATATTGGAGTTGAGCGGATTTGATGAATATTGAAAATAATTCATGGAATCGATTAAATTAAGAGAGGAATTTTATCATGCAATCCTTTGAAGCAATTTTACCTTTTATTTTTATTGCACTTTTACTTTTAGGCTGTATTTCGTTCACGATGTTCATTAGAAGATTATTAATCAATTCTTCCTATAAAAACGAGAGGTTATATAATATTGAAAAGAAATTGGATGAGCTTTTAGATAGAATGGAAAATGATAAGGTTTCTAAATGATTAAGTTAACAGATGTTTACTTAAAAATAAGCGTGCAAAATATGGCTTTTTTGAAGTGAAACTCTTTCCCTTGTCTATTGAAATTCCCGGAAGATTGTATTTAGTAATTAAAAATTGAGGAGAGAGTCCCTATGGAACTAAGACGGTTAACAGCAACAGATGCAGATGACTATAAAATCATTAGGCTTGAAGCATTGAAGAATAATCCAGAAGCTTTCAGCTCAAGTTTCGAAGAGGAATTAGAGTACTCTACTGAAATTTTTGAAGGAAGATTGTCCACCGAGCACATCCACACCTTTGGAGCATTTGTGGAGAAAAGATTGGTGGGTACTGTAACTTTGATATGTGAAACTAAAAACAAAATTAAACACAGGGCTACTATAGTGGCGATGTACGTTTTATCTGAACAGAGAAAATCAGGTGTTGGAAAAGCACTCATGAACGAGGCTATCACCAAGGCAAAAGAACTAAAGGAAATAGAACAAATATATCTAGCGGTAACGGCAAGCAACGAACCTGCGAAACGTCTTTATGGATCACTTGGATTTGTTACTTATGGAGTGGATAGAAACGGATTGAAAATAGGCGATACATATTTTGATGAGGAATTGATGGTGTTAAAGGTATAGAAGAGTTGATTCAGGGTTCTATTTGTCCGAAGAACTGGAAGAATCCGTTGAAAGGTCAAATAGAAGAGTTTTTCGGCTTGAAGCCTAAAAGTCACCTCTAAAACCGTCTACCAGAAGAGCTGTTCAGATCAAAAGGAGAATTATCCTATATACTTTGCATTTTTGTGCGATAGTGTAAATAAATGCAGTAGAAATACGTGATTATAGAAGGGGAGAATTGGATGTCGATAACAGAGGGATTTATAGAAGTTACAGGTGGGAACGTGTGGTTTCAGAAACATGATTCGAACACCGATAAAGCACCGGTAATCATTTTACATGGCGGGCCAGGCTCTTCGCATTATTCCTTACAGGGCCTGCGGATACTGGCAGAGGAGCGGCCGGTGATCTTTTACGATCAATTGGGGTGTGGAAAATCTGATCGACCAACTGACACCACATTATGGAATCTTGACCGATTTGTGGAGGAACTAGGGCAGATTAAAGAGGCACTTTCTTTAAATGAATTCCATATTCTTGGCCATTCCTGGGGCACTACCTTGGCTGCGGCCTATTATTTATCCAAACCCGATGGAGTAAAGAGTATCATCTTCTCAAGTCCTTGCTTGAGTGCTCCTTTATGGGCAGAGGACCAAGAAAGAAACCGGAAACTGCTTCCATTGGAAGTGCAGCAGACATTAAGGGAATGCGAGGAGAATGACACGACCGGCTCGAAAGCATACAAGGACGCAACAAAAATTTTCAATAAGCATTTTGTATGCAGACTTGACCCGTTTCCGGAGTTTCTAAAAAAAGGGGCAGAGTTTAAGAATCCGGAAGTATACAATATCATGTGGGGGCCATCCGAATTCCATGTGACCGGAAACTTGAAGAGTTTTGATTGTACCTCACAATTAAAGGATATCAAAATCCCCACACTATATACTTGTGGACGTTACGATGAAGCAACTCCTGAATCAACGGAGTACTTCCGTTCATTGACGCCTGATGGTAAGTTTCATGTATTCGAGCAGAGTGCACATATGCCGTACCTTGAAGAGCCGGAAGAGTATGTTAAAGTGATCGGGAACTTCTTGCAGTCTGTAGAGTGATAGACAAAGGACGCATTCCGTAGGTGGAACGCGTCCTTTCAGACTGTTGACTAACTATAAACTAGTTAAGTTATCTGGTGGAACAGTTGATCTCCGTTTCAGGAGCTTCGCTTTCCAGTGGGCGGTCCGTAAGCCTCCTCACTTCGTTGCGGGGTCTTACCTGTCCCTTCCTCCCACGGGAGTCTACGCTCCTTTCACTACGATCAACAAGGGATTTTATAACTCAAAAACTTCTTTGTCTACAAACTCAAAGGACGCATTCCGTAGGTTGAATGCGTCCTTTGAGTTTATTCTGTTAATCAATTGCGCAATATTATTGATCTAACTCCCTATATTGCTTGGTTTACTGACCAGTTTATTTTCCTGATTATCCAGAAAAATATAATAGAGGTAAATGCTGATTGTACCGACTAGGGCGGAGTATCCAAGTACACGATAAAGTACAAAGCTATTAAAGTACTCGATGATGCTTCCCCCTGCTAAGGAGCCAATCATACCACTTAGGCCAAAGACAATCGTGATGAAGAAAACATGACCAGTCGCCTGCAGCTCTTTTGGAAGTATTTTTGTAACATATTGAAAGGCAGCCAGGTAAAACAAGCCGAATGCGATGCCATGGAATAGCTGCAGATATAAAATTATCTCAGGAGTCGTGATAACGGACATGAGAAACCAGCGCAATGCATAAATGAGTCCGGATAATCCAATGAAGAAAAATTCATGGAACTTTCTGAACCAAAGCCAGCTTGTGGCCAGGATGATGACCTCTACCATGATCCCGATAAAAGTAGCCAGGCCGATTAGCGATTCCTTTCCACCAAGCTGAACAATATGGATGCCTAAATAATTATCATTTGTCCGATGGGTGATCGAGATGAACATCGCCAGCAGGAGAAATCCAAATAATTTAGGATCTGCCCCGAGCTTCACAGCATCCATAAGGGTGACCTGTTTCTTAGATGTGGTTTTTATATCTGAAATTTTAAGACTGAGAAGAAAGGTGAAAAAACAAAAAAATAAAAAGGGATATAAAATATTTTGAATCCCGATAACAGCAAATATATATCCGCTTATTAAAGCGGTAACTCCAAACCCAAAGGCACCCCACATTCTAATCGAACCGAATGTTCGTCCTTCCTCTGTAGCGGACTTCAATGCCAGACTTTCTGCCAAAGGATTGATGGGTGAAAGAAAACAAAAGAACAGAAACATCACAACGACAAATGCAAGAAAGGATTGAACCTGAAATAATACAATACTGACAGTAATCGCTCCTGCAATACATACTATTAAAGTCTTCTTTGTTGATCTTAATCTATCACTCATAAACCCCCATAGTGGCTGGGTCAGAATCGCTGCAAGAGGTCCAACCGCAAGCAAGAGCCCAATCTGTGAAGTAGGTAATCCTATATCGCGAAAATACACAGGCAAATAATTACCGGTGATGGTAATAGTGGAAAAACTGAAGAACAGAAAAACCATCAAAGCAGTACTTTTATTCTTATTAAACATATACAGCCCCTTGTCTCTAAAAGATTGCCAATAGCTATTTTAGCATCAGGCAGTGTATGAATGAAATAGGCCATTGGATGGACCATGATTTGGTCAATACTTTTCCAACTCCTAATAATATAGGATACTCTAAGACATACTTAGGAATATGATTCGGTGGAGGTGAAGGTGATGAAAGATTGGAATGGGCAAACTGCAAAGAATAACAATATCCAGCCTGATTTAAAATTCAGCACGGAACAATTGGCTGATAAAAAGGTGCAATTTGATGTACAAGAGCTAATTGGAATGGAAGCGATGGGGCAGGAAGAGAAAGATGTACCACCTGGCAGTATTAATCCATAGGTTACAAATAAAAAAGGTAAGCATAAGCTCACCTTTTTTACTTTAAAAATCCTAAAGGAGGGATTCAGCTCCATCAATAAAGATCTGGCTGCCGGTAATATGACTGGAAGAATCCGATGCCAGAAAAGAAATGAGGTCTGCAACCTGCTCCGGCTTGCCTGGTTGGTGTTCTAAGGGGTGGGAACCATCAGGATACTCTATGGGAATCTTAATCTTTTCGAGTTCCTCTTCTTCTGGGAAAGTATTTTTTCCTATATTCGTTTCTATCGCCCCGGGACAAATTATGTTGACCCGAATATGATATTTTGCCAATTCAAGCGCTGCCATTTTCCCAAAAGCCACTTGCCCTGCTTTGGAGGAACTGTATGCTGACATCCCGAAACCGCGGAAGGTTCTTGTACCATTGATGGAGCTGGTGATAATGATGCTGCCACCATGGTCTTTCATATGCGGAATTGCATGCTTTACAGTAAGGAATGTACTTTTTAGATTGGTGTTCAGCGTCTGATCCCAATCCTCTTCATCCAAGTCTTCAATTGGTGCAACTTTCCCGTTTATACCTGCATTGGCAAAGACAATATCAAGCTGCCCCCAGTGATCGAGCACCTGCTTGAAGCTTGCCTCAAGATTTTTAGCATCAGAAACATCAGTCTGAAGTGCCATCGCTTCTCCACCGGCTTCTGCGATTTCCTGTCTGAGCCCTTCTGCATCCTCTTCCTTCAAATCAAGTATCGCTACCTTTACCCCGTTTTCGGCAAGTCTTATTGCACTAGCCCTGCCAATTCCGGATGACCCTCCAGTAATGATGGCAACCTTCTCTTTGTTCCTATTCATTTTTTTCACTCCTCCAAAAACAAGTTATGAGAATCATTTACCCATTTCTGAAAAGAAGCACACATGGGACCCATTGTCCCGAGATGCAAATCCTGATTTATCGATAGAAGAATGGACTGAGCTGTGAAGATAAGTGGAGAAAAATCAAATGATGAATTTTGAGTAAGGAATTGGAAAAAACTGTGGAACTAATTCAGTGTACATTTCGTATAGTTAATGAATGTAATTTTCATAAAAGAAAGTAGAGGAAAAGATGAACACTAAGAAGAAATTTAGTTTCCGCAAAGCATTTAAGTATATATCAGTAGGCTTAATAAGTATGGTTCTACTGTGGGTGGCGTTTCATCAGGTAATGGTCTTTTTCGAAAAGAAAAAGTATGAAGCTTCTGGGCAACTGGTGGATGTGAATGGTACCAAGATGCATGTTCATGCTGAAGGGGATGGGTCTAATACTATTGTTCTTCTTCCTGGATTGGGAACATCAGCTCCTGTACTGGATTTTGAGCCGCTGGTGGGTGAACTAAGCAAGAATCATAGAGTGGTAGTCGTCGAGCCATTTGGTTATGGATGGAGCGAGAAGACGGATAAAGATAGAACGGTAGAAAATGTAGTGGAAGAGGTAAGGACGGCGTTGCAGGAAGCGAAAATTGAAGGTCCATATATTCTGATGCCTCATTCTATTGGTGGAATCTATAGTACGTACTATGCAAATACATATCCTGAAGAGATAAAAGCGATCGTGGGTATTGATCCAACACTTCCGGCTGCGGTGGAATATTTTGATGTGCCGGTTCCTACTATGCCAGGTTTCCTTAGGGCTGTAGCTCCGAGTGGTATTGCAAGGATTGTGGTAGCTGGAAATGAGGAAGATTTTTTACCACTGGCAGAAGAAGGGACATACTCGGCTGATAACCTAGAAATAACAAAAACTCTGACTGTCTGGAATGGCTACAATAAAAATATCATCATGGAAGCAAATGAAATCAGTAATAATATCGCCAAAACAATTAACATGACGTTTCCTTCCGATATACCAGTAATGATTTTTACACCGAAGGACGAAAAGGTAAATCCGGCTGGAAGATCTACCATGACCTTTTATGAAGAGCAATTAACTAATGTAGTGAAAAGTAAAATTGTACCATTAGATGGCCATCATTATTTGCATTGGACAAATGCAAAAGAGATGAGTAAGCATGTTGGGGAGTTTATTAGCGGGGGGGAATAAGGATGGCCAAACAGATAAAGTGGCTTGTAGTAGCGTCGATGGCAATGGGCTTAGTGTTTTCCCTTTTTACTTTTACTTTGTTTAAAGAGAGTAGAGGATATGCACAGTATCATTCCCAATCATTAATGAATGATACTTCCCATCTGATAGGGAGCTTTCAAAGGAAACAAGAAGTCCTACAGCAAATTCTCCAAACAAGGACTTTGACACAAGTTCAAGTAGATCTCATTCGTGAAGACAGCTATACGCTTATAAACTATTATGAAGACTATAATCGCTTGGCTATGAATTTGGATCGATACGAAAATACAGGATATTCCATCGCAGAGGCGGCCTTTGTAACAGAAGCAGTCTTTAACCGGAAAATAGCCGAAATTCAAGAGACAGATAATGCGAAGATAAAACTGGATAACGAGTTTCTTGAAAAAGTAGAATTTTTAACGGCATTCAACGAGCGTTGTCTTCATACCTTAGGAAAACATGTGAGGGGATTCGTGATCACAGATACTTCGGTGGAGACTACGGAGGAGAGGGAAGAATTGAGTGAAAATGGGATAAAAGAAGACTTTTGGGTGGAAATCCTGAAGCGCCTGGATAGAGAGGCATTTGAAAAGCAAAGGGATTTGGAGATGCTAGTAGATTAAAAGAGAGAAGCAAAAACGCTTGGATTTGTATTAGAGTGTCAGGACCTAGAAAATTCCTCGGGGGACATTATCTACTTAACATTTATAGAGCAAAGATTGTTTCTTTGCTTCAGTGTGTAGACAAAGTTATTTTATCTTTGAGATATGCAAAACCTGTGTTGATCGTAGTGGAAGGCTCGCAGACTTCTGCGGGAGGAAGGGACAGGGAAGACCCCGCAGGGCGTAAGCCCGAGGAGGCTTCCGGACCGCCCGCGAAAAGCGAAGCGCCTGGAACGAAGATCAACAGCAGGATGCAAATTTAATAATATTTAGGGCTTTGTCAACAGTCTGGAGCAAAGATTGTTTCTTTGCTTTAGGTATACTGATGTTGCTTATGGAAATAGTCTTGTCGGGGCCATCGAAAATAATGCTTAACTCCTAAATTTTCAAATGAAAAGCTCGGGGCACAAAGTTGATGTGCTCCGAGCTTTCTTTACTGTCTAAAAATAAGACCTCTGAAACGAGAATACCGCGGGGGGAGGCCTTCACTATTTAC
Organism: Sutcliffiella horikoshii DSM 8719; assembly: GCA_001648575.1. Taxonomy (GTDB): domain Bacteria; phylum Bacillota; class Bacilli; order Bacillales; family Bacillaceae_I; genus Sutcliffiella_A; species Sutcliffiella_A horikoshii. Next base: position 224,599 of record LQXN01000061.1, read on the forward strand.
AACCCCGCTGAAAGGTGGATATTCCCTTCAGGCAATTCGTTCCCACTTTGAGGTTCCAATGTAATAGCGATGGTATCCCAATCTTCAGCTGTCGTCTGCTCAATGTTATGGAATACATATCCTTTACCTTGGTCATCAACGGTGAAGTCGCCGGCGGGTATTGGAACACCATCCTTAAGCAGCCATACCTGATACACTTCGTTTCCGGTAGGTTCAGGCAGGTCTTGCGTCTGAATCATCACGGACAGTGCTTGCTCTTGTTGGAAAAGTGCTGCAAATCCGCTGCCTGCAGTATCAGATGGCTGGAGGGTGACGACATTGTCTGGTTGCTTCAATTCTTCAGTTACCGTTTCTGTTCCATCGTCGTTTTGCATCATCAGGTAGCCGTTTCCGACCAAAGAAAGCAGGAGGGATGCGGCTAGCAATGTGGTCAGCCATGGTTTAGTTCTTGGTGCATTCTTGACAATTTGATTTTCCATTTCTTTATTAGAAGAGATTGCTTTGACAGTGGTTTCTTCTGAATGATTGTCTTCAGCAAAAATATTCTCCAATATTCTTTTCTTCATTTCCGGTGGGGGTGAGGCCTGCTCTGACACAAGGGCAACATCTCCTAACAGATCTTGAAGTTCCATCAATTCTTCCTGACATTCGGGACAGGTGGCTAAGTGCTGCTCAAATTCTTCTCTCTCTGTTTGTGTTAGGTGACCATTGAAATAGTCCAACACTAACTCGCATTTCTGACTCATATACTCCCCCTCCTATCTGCAAGCAACGGTTTCAGCTTTTTCAGTGCCAGTCTTATCCTTCCTTTAACGGTCCCAAGCGGTATCCCGGTCAGTTCGGCGATTTTTTGTTGGGTATATCCTTTAAAGTACATATAATGTACCATCTTCCGCTGGTCGTCGGACAGGGTCGAAACCGCATCGCGTATGACTTGTCGCTCTTCCTTCCACTCTGTCTCTTTTTCGGTGGAATCAGAAGATTGAAGGAACGGTTCGACATCTTCTATCGGGGCACTCTGTGTACGTTGCTGCTTGCGAATAATATCCAAGGCTTTATTTCGTGCAATGGTGAACAGCCATGATCGGAACTTGCCTTTTGACTCGTCATAGATTCCTGTTCCATGCCAAATCTTAATAAATACATCCTGCATTGCTTCTTCGGTTATGTCATGGTCATTGGTGATTTTCAATAAAAAGGAATACAAGATTTTTTCGTACCTGTCATACAGTTCTTCGAGAGCGGTCTTGTCTTTTTGCCTGATCCGCTCATAAAGAAGATAGTCCTTATTCTGCATAGAGTTTCTCCTTTTTTATGTGATTAGTCTATTATATCTTTATTTGTTTGATTAAAAGAAGAAATAAGGCTTTCTTACTTTCCTAACGTTAAAAAAGGGGGTTTGGATCAGTGTTCATTAGAACACCATCATCTGGAAAATTTGCTCGCTTGACTATGCCCTCTCTGTAGCGTACTTTAGTATATATTGCAGTTTTAGATACACCGGAGGAATAGCCATGCGTGTGAAGAAAGTCTTGAATAATAATGTGTTGATTGCTGCCCACCCGGAGTACAATGAAGTGATCCTGACAGGAAAAGGAATCGGCTTCGGAAAACGTACAGGAGAAGATATTACTGTCGAGAGTGCCGAGAAGTTTTTTGTGCTTCGCGACCAGGAAGAACAACAACAATACAAACAGTTACTTAATTACATCGATGAGTCGTTCATCGGTTTAATGAATGAATGTATAGAGCGAATTGAAAAACGTTTTGAGGTTCGGTTGAATGAACATATCCATGTAGGATTGACGGACCATCTTTATTTTGCAGTGAAAAGGATTCAGCAGGGGCTCGATATCAAAAATCCTTTCCTTACCGAAACGGAGCTTGCCTATCCTAAGGAATACACGGTGGCCCTTGAGATTGTCGAATGGCTGAATGAAAAACTGGGGATCTCGGTCCCAGTTGGGGAAGTAGGTTTCATCACCTTGCACATCCATAGCGCGTTAACCAACCGCGATTTGTCAGAGGTCAATAAGCATACCCAGCTGATCAGCAGAATGGTGGATGTCATTGAGGAATCCCTGAAGATTTCCGTTGACCGGGCAGATGTGAACTACTTGAGGCTAATTCGTCATTTTCATGCATCGATCGAAAGGGTACAAAAAGACGAGAACCGTCCCGAAAATCAGGAAGCACTCGCAAAAGTGTTGCAAGCTGAATACCCTGTGTGCTACAATCTAGCATGGAAATTGATTAAAATTATGCAACAGAACTTACACAAGCCAGTCCCAGATGCCGAGGCAGTATACCTGACCCTACATTTGCAAAGGCTTGCAAAACAATAAATAATCTAGAACACTTTTTTCACGTGTTACTGGTCATGCAGGCATGAGCGGAAGAAAGGTTAAACGAAGAAACACGGTAGAAGTCCATCTACCTTTCCTTCGTATACCTTTTCTTTTGACTCATGCCTTTTTGTTGTCGTTTTAGAGTTAAAGGGATTAGATGATTATAGTGGAAGGTGCTTGACTCCTGCGGGAGGAAGGGACAGGGGAGACCCCACAGGCGAAGCCGAGGAGGCTCCCGGACCGACCGCGGAAAGCAAGCACCTGGAACGGAAATCAACGATCAAACTCAAACGGAGTTCTGCCACGCATATAAAAATACCTAGGAGGAACAACAAATGTTTAAGAAATCATTCGGTTTACTGCAACGTATCGGGAAAGCCCTCATGCTTCCTGTCGCATTGCTACCCGCAGCAGGAATCCTGCTTGCATTCGGTAATGCCATGCAAAACCCGAACTTAACTAGCCGCCTCGGCTTTCTAGAGGCAGACTCAATCGTGCTACTGGCACAAATCATGGAACAGGCGGGAAACATCGTATTCTCCAACCTGCCATTGCTTTTTGCCGTCGGGGTAGCCATAGGACTTGCTGGAGGAGACGGGGTTGCCGGTCTTGCAGCAATGATCGGTTACCTAATCATGAACGTTACGATGAGTGTTATCAGTGGGGTTACTGCTGATCAGGTCGGAAGTGACCCTGCACTTGCTAATGTATTAGGGATTCCAACCCTTCAGACCGGGGTATTCGGGGGTATCATAGCCGGGGTGCTCGGTGCCTATATGTACAACAAGTTTTACAATATTGAAATGCCATCATACTTAGGATTCTTTGCCGGTAAGCGCTTCGTACCGATTGTGACAGCGGCATCCGCTCTTGTCCTTGGGGTGATCATGAATTTTATCTGGCCGTTCGCGCAAGAGGGTCTGAATACCTTCTCTTATTTTATGACAGAATCAAACCGTACTTTGGCAGCATTTATTTTTGGTGTCATTGAACGTGGACTGATTCCATTTGGCTTGCATCATATTTTCTACTCTCCATTCTGGTTTGAATTCGGTTCATACACAAACGCAGCAGGAGATTTGATTCGTGGGGACCAACGTATTTTCATGGAGCAGGTGAAAGACGGTGCCGAGCTTACGGCAGGTACGTTCATGACTGGTAAATTCCCATTCATGATGTTCGGTCTTCCGGCAGCAGCGCTGGCAATCTATCACTGTGCACGTCCTGAAAACAAGAAGTATGTTGCTGGTATCATGGGTTCAGCGGCATTAACATCTTTCTTGACAGGTATCACAGAGCCACTTGAGTTCAGTTTCTTATTTGTAGCACCAGTATTATTCGCCATTCATGCAGTGTTTGCAGGACTTTCCTTCATGGTCATGCATATTCTGGATGTGAAAATCGGGATGACGTTCTCCGGTGGTGTAATTGATTACATCCTATTTGGTGTCCTTCCACATGCAACTGCATGGTGGTTGGTGATTCCTGTTGGTCTAGTATTCTCGGTTATCTACTACTTCGGATTCCGCTTTGCTATCAAGAAGTTCAACCTTATGACACCAGGTCGTGAGGAAAAAACGGAAGAAACTGAATCTACTTCCGGTTCCGTTGATGAACTGCCATTCGGAGTATTAGAAGCACTTGGTGGAAGAGAAAACCTTACAAACCTTGATGCTTGTATCACCCGTCTTCGAGTAAGTGTGAAAGACGTTGAGCAAGTAGATAAAGAGCGCTTGAAAAAGTTAGGTGCAGCAGGCGTTATGCAAATCGACCGCAATATCCAAGCGATTTTCGGACCTCGTTCTGAAACGATTAAAGGACAGATTCAAGATATCTTGAGTGGGAAAACGCCAGTTAAGCAAGAAGTGGCGGCAACGTCTGAAAAGGAATCCGTGGATGCTGGGGCAGTTGCTACTTCCACTTCAGCTGAGTTTGACGTAGTAATGCCGATGACTGGTAAACTACTTCCTATTTCTGAAGTTCCTGATAAAATTTTCTCTCAAAAAATGATGGGTGACGGCTTTGCCATCGAACCAACTGAAGGCAAAGTGGTATCACCTGTTGCAGGGAAGATTGTGAACCTGTTCCCGACAAAACATGCGATTGGCATCGAAACGGCTGACGGCCGCGAAGTCCTTGTGCATGTGGGAATCGACACAGTCAACCTAAAAGGAAAAGGCTTTGAAAGTTTAGTAGAACAAGGCGACACAGTGGAGCAAGGACAAGCGTTACTGAACGTAGACCTGCGTATTGTGTCAGAAGAAGCGACATCCATCATCACACCGATCATCTTTACTAACTTGGCTGCTGGAGAAGCGGTTGAGATTAAGGATGGGAGTGTAAGAGTTGGGGAAAAAGGTCGGGTAGAGATTCGATAGAGTTTTAGAAGAACCGCTTAGCGTGTGAGTGCGCTGAGCGGTTTTTCTATATCATGAATGGGGTGTGGCGAGCGAAAAGTCACAATAACTCCTGAAAATGTCACAATCATCGCTGTAAAAGTCACAATAACTCTTGGAAAAGTCACAATAACCTTCAAAATTGTTACAATCCCTAAATTTCAGTCAATTTTAATAGTAAAGGTGATGCTTATTTTTAATTCGACTTGTTACCGATACCATTCAATGGATTTGAAAACCTTCAATTTTTGTCTTCTATAACATTGTAAGCGTTTTTCCTAACGTGTAGCATTAAGGTTAAGAAGCAACTAGCAACCAGGAGGGATTCCTTTTGAAAAAACAACAGGTTACAGAAGAGATGTTCAGCAAGTTCGAGTTTGTGTATGGTAAAGAGACAGCAGTTTACTTACAAGATAAATTAACCAACCTAATGAATGAATATAGCTCTAAACTGGCAACACCAAACACTCCGATTGAGTTTGTTACTGAAAAAGATGCGGTTCTTATCACTTACGGTGATTCCATTAAGGAAGAAGGCAAAGCCCCCCTTCAAAGCTTGCATGAATTCCTGAATGAAAATATCGGGGATAAACTATCTGGCGTTCATATTTTGCCATTCTACCCTTTCAGCTCCGACGATGGCTTTTCCGTCATCGATTACTACGAGGTGAACAAGGATTTAGGGGACTGGGAGGATATCAAGTCGCTATCAGGTAGTTATGACTTGATGTTTGACGGGGTCATCAACCATATTTCGGCAAAGTCAGAATGGTTCCAAGAGTATTTGAAAGGTAACGAAAAGTACAAAGAGTACTTCGTGGAAGCTGATCCATCCCTAGACTACAGCAAAGTGACCCGTCCAAGGGCACTGCCGTTGTTAACTGAATTTGAAACGGCAAACGGGCCCAAGCATGTTTGGACGACATTCAGCGAGGACCAAATTGACTTGAACTATCGTAATCCGGATCTATTTTTACAGATTGCAGAACTCCTGCTTTTCTATATCAGCAAGGGAGCGAAGATGATTCGTTTGGATGCTATCGGGTTCATGTGGAAGGAGATGGGGACTACTTGTATCCATCTAGAGGAAACACATCAAATAATTCAAACATACAGAGATGTTGTCGATGCGCTTGCACCTGAAGTAATCCTTATCACGGAAACGAACGTACCACATAAGGACAATGTAAGTTATTTCGGAAACGGCTACAATGAAGCGCGCATGGTGTATCAGTTCCCATTACCACCATTGACATTGAACACATTCCTTACAGGGGACGCGACTCACCTTCAAAATTGGGCGAGCAACCTGGAAGACACGACAGAAGAAACCACCTTCTTCAACTTCCTTGCCTCTCATGATGGTGTTGGCGTGAGACCGGTGGAAGGCATTCTTTCTAAAGAAGAAGTGGACTTCATGATTGAGAAGGTTCATGCCCATGGTGGGAATGTTTCCTATAAAGATAATGGAGATGGGTCAATAAGTCCTTATGAGTTAAACATCAACTACTTTGATGCATTGTCCCACCCGGAAGAAGAGCAGACTGTACAGGTGAAGCGATTCCTTGCTGCACAGTCCATACTATTAGCAATGGCGGGGGTGCCGGGAATTTATGTGCATAGTTTGCTCGGTTCACGCAATTATCAAGAAGGTGTAGAGGAAACTGGCAGGTTCCGATCCATAAACCGCGAGAAGCTGGATCGTCCACAATTAGAGGTGGAATTGAAGGACGCATCTTCTCTAAGATACGAAGTCTTATCCAATATGAAAAAAATGCTGGAAGTGAGAACTAACGAGAAGGCGTTCCATCCAAACAGTCCGCAACAAGTAGTATTGGAAAGCAACCAAGTGTATGCATTGGTGCGAACGGACAAGGAAACGGGGGAGAAAGTGGTTACCCTTGTGAATGTATCCAATGAAGAGCAATCGATCAAATTGTCTGCTGACAAATATGAATTAAATGCACAAACCTATACAGATCTATTTTCAAAAAACGAAATAGAGATAACAGATGAAGCGTTGTCTGTTACATTACAACCTTATGAAGTAATGTGGTTGAAAGGATAGGGGGAGATGAAGTGTGAAGATTGTGGTTGCGCCAGACTCCTTTAAAGGTTCGATAGAAAGTAAGGACGCTGCACACATCATCTCCCAAGCCATTAAGGATTTCGATGCCTCTATTGAGGTAGTAGAAATCCCGATGGCAGACGGGGGAGAGGGAACGGTAAAAGCGATGATGCATATTCTAGGCGGAGAAGAAATCATTTGTCAGGTGGAAGACCCGTTAGGAAGAAGAATTAATGCAGGCTATGGTTGGCTTCCAATAGAAAAAACGGCCATCATTGAAACCGCTTCTGCTTCTGGCCTTCCATTGCTGACAAAAGAAGAGCTCAATCCTATGGGGGCGTCTAGCTTCGGAACAGGGCAACTTGTGAAAGATGCTTTGGACAAAGGAGCGGAAAAAATCATCATTGGTCTTGGTGGAAGTGCAACAGTGGACGCAGGTGTGGGACTTTTCCAAGCACTTGGTTTAAAAGTAATGGATGCCAAAGGAGAAACTCTCGGGCGCGTAGGTGGAAATTTGGGATCGATCCAAGGGTTGGATGTAAGCAATTTGGACGATAGACTCCAACGAGTGAAGGTTATTGTAGCTTCAGATGTTACGAGTCCCTTGCTTGGCCCAGAAGGTTCAATATATGTATTTGGCCCCCAAAAAGGTGTCAGGACAAGCGAGCTGGAAGCATTTGAAGCTGGCATGGCTTCATTTGCAGGAGTGATGAAAAGAACAACGGACAAGGATTGTACCCTCATGCCTGGAAGTGGTGCTGCAGGGGGGATTGGCTTTATTCTACAGTCCTTGGTGGATGTGGAATTCAAAAGCGGACTCGACCTTGTCGTGGAAATGAGTGATTTTCAGAAGCATTTAACTGGAACTGACTTTGTCATCACCGGAGAAGGGAAAATTGATGGGCAGTCGGCCCTTGGCAAGGTTCCAGTGGGGCTTTCAAGAATAGCTAAGGAAAGAGGAGTTCCATTGGTTGCCATTGCAGGAGGCATTGGAGAAGGTACGGATATGTTGAAACAAGAAGGCATAAATGCAATCCTATCCATTGTTGACGGGCCGATGACAATCGAAGAGGCAATGCTTAACGGAAAAAGTTTATTATATGAAGCAACAAAGAGGATGTTACAGTTCATTTACCTTGGTAGAAATCTAAAATAATGTTGAAAACCAGTGTCTCAATATGGGTCACTGGTTTCAGCCTGTTTATTTTATTTGGAAAAGGAAAACGTTTAAAGTGAACAAGAAATAAAGTTTTGCATAAGTATAGATAGTTCTCCACTCCATAAAAAAGAAGCTTATCTGCAACTAGGTAAGCTTCTTTTTTATGGAAAATTTATCTTGAGTATATGTCTGTTATTTGAAATAATTGGTATTAAACGATAGGGCAGGATTATTGAAGAAAGGGGAGAGTTTTCTTGAGAAAAGCTAAAACTAATTCGTTAATAATATTGGCTTTAATAATAAATTCTATTGCGATGTCACTATACGCTTATCGAAACTTTAACAATCAGGATATAGGCTATGGCATAGTATTTACAACATTAGCCATCTTTCTAATCGGACTGGTCATTTATAGTATTATAAGGGACGCAAAGTTATACAATCAAAATACCAATTGAATTCATTAATATTACACAATCTAGGTGCGATTGTAGCATAGGTAATTGCTCTTTCCATACTTAAGAATTGAGCAGGATTGTAGAAGATAGAAATACCAAGTAAAGGGGAGTACATATGAAAGACCCAATTAGAATTATGCTGTTAGGTATTGCAATATTGATTGTAAGTATATTTATTCAGCTCATACCCACAGGCGGTACAGACTCTCATTGGAACCTTGTGCAAGTTGTATTTGCGATAGGTTTTATTACTACATTAGTAGGTTTCTTTTACAAGAAATAGAGGGGAAATTACTCTGTTGTATTCAATAGCATAGGAGCTATTGTTCAACAATGAAAAAAATAAAAAGGCTTAGAGGGTAAAACTCTCTAAGCCTTTTTTATGTGAAAAATCTCGTGATTTTCAATGTGATTTGGCTGTTTGTACCTCACAAGAAAACCATTATATTAAAGCTCACTGGTTTTTTAAAATTAGTTTGTTTATAGTGTAAGGAAAGATGACGATTATGGAGGCAACATGGATGGCAGGACTTTCAAGTAAGCAAGCACAACAGATCGTCTACGAAATGGAAAAGATCATAGAGAAAAATATTAACATCATGAATAATGACGGGATCATCATTGCGAGTAAGGATACCGACAGGATAGGGATTTTTCATGAAGGAGCCCGAAATGTCATTGAACATGGCGAGACTGTGACGATCTTTCCAGAAGACACCCTTCTTGGCTCCAAGCCTGGTGTGAACATGCCTATTTATTTTCATAAGGAACTAATTGGAGTCATCGGGATTACGGGGCATCCGAATGAGGTTCGGGACTTTGCGAAGATCATTCAGAAAATGACAGAGGTAATGGTAAAAGAGGCATATGTGAGCAGAGAGCTGGACCTTGAAAAGCGGGCGAAAGAACTTTACTTACAAGAATGGATGCGCAGAAGATGGGACAGCATGGAAGCCTTCGGGTTGCGGGGGCAAACCCTTTCTATTCAAACGAATGTCAAAAGGCAGGCTTTTCTCTTTCGGTTGGACACTGCATTAGAAACTGAAACCGAAGTGTCACGACAGCAGAAGATGAGTGAATTGTTAAAAAAACTTCAACAAGTGCTGGCAGTCTCTGAAACAGATCTGATTACATTATGGAAGTCCAACCAAATACTTTTGCTGAAGCATACAGAGGGAACCGCTTTTTCTAGATGGTATGGAGAGGTCGAGAAGGTGTTAAGTATGCTGAGAGGGGATTTCGGTGTCGTCATTTGTGGTGTAGGAAGGGAATATGAAGGTTTGGATGATGTTGTGAAATCCTTTGAGGAAGCAAGACTGGCATTGCAATTCGTGGATCGAAGGGAAGGGAATTTGTTGCTTTTCAAGGATCTAGGTATTGAATCCATCATATACGAAATTCCAGAAGAGAAGATGGATGATTTTATTGAGCGCTTTTTTCCTTTCTTTCACGATCCAGAATACAAGCAACTTGTGGACACATTGAAGGTTTTCTTGCAGCTGAACCAGAGTATTGCATCTGCGAGTGAAGCGCTTTTCATTCACAAGAACACCCTGCAATATCGCTTGAAAAAGATGAAAGAGCTGACCGGCTATGATCCCAGGGTTTTTCAGGATGCCGTATTGTATTGGGTGGGGTTGGTTGGACTTGGGAAGGGCTAGAATAATGTGATTATTAAATGGAGGGGGAAGCAATGGCAACGAAAATGAAATTTTCCAATGTGAAAAAGGAATTAAGCAATCTTACACAAAAAGAACTGATTACCATCTTTTCAGATTTATACAAAAGAAATAAAGATGTACAAAAATATTTTTCTGTTAAATTTGGCGGAGAAGATGCTGCGGAAGAGTTGTTTATAGAAGCATATGAGAAGGTGAAACATCAATTTTTTCCTAATAAAGGTGACGGTGCATTAAAGTTAGGTGAAGCTAAGAAGGAAATCCAGCATTATAAAAATCTGACTGGAGATGAAGAAAGAACTCTAAGACTGAAAATCGCGTATGTGGATTTTGGTACTGAATTCACGGCGATTTATGGAGATATTTCGAGTAGTTTTTATGACAGCATGGCTTCTATGTTTGATTCTATAGTAGATGAATGCTGCAAGAAGGAAATATACTATGAAAAATACAAAGACAAGTTGTATGATGTTGTAAAAAAATCGGATGGAGTAGGTTGGGGGTACTCAGATTTTTTGTATGATACCTTTTATAATGCGTTCGATGTGGATGATGAGGAAGAGGACGACGACATTTTGGACTGAGGGAAAACGTGATAACAGGAAGGGGTGTTGACTGCTGAATCGTGTTGGTACGAACTTAATCAAAGATTGAGAATAGATTTAGATATAAAGAAAAGATGCCGGTGCGCCTTTTACGAAGGGTCTCGGGCATCTTTCTTTATACCTATATAAGTTCGGAATTCTTAAAGGGTTTATTAGGGTTGTTTTACAATATAAGTATTTATGCCCGAAACTTTGTAATATCCTTGTTGTTTTTTGTCAAATTCAGTCCTTTCTGATTATTTCTAAACTTCTAAGACTCTCTATAATTAGAAGAGTATGACAACTAAACTTCAAAAAGGAGCTGTTTGGTTTGAAAAAGGCATTTCAACATCTTGGGAGAAAAGTCTTGGCTATGACGATGGCGGCATCATTGCTTGCAGGTACAGCTATGATGGACACAGCTGAGGCTGCAAAGAAAGGGCCGAAAGACAAAAAAGGAAAACATGATGTGGAGCTTCGGGTGATGGGAACGACGGATATTCACACACACTTATACAATTATGACTATTATAAGGATGAGGAAGTCGAGGACTTTGGGCTAGCAAAAACAGCCACATTGATCAAGCAGGCCCGCGCAGAAGCAACCAATACGATGCTTTTTGATAATGGAGACCTTATCCAAGGGAATCCATTGGGCGATTACAAAGCAAAGGTAGATGTTTTGCAACCAGGAGAGGTTCATCCGGTATTCCAAGCTATGGGATTACTGGACTATGATGCTGCCACTCTTGGAAATCATGAATTCAACTATGGGTTGGATTTCCTTGATACTGTATTAGAAGGATCTCCATTCCCTTATGTAAGTGCGAACGTATTCTATGATGATGGCCGTAAAAATAATAAGCATTATGTCGAGCCATATAAAATCATCAAGAAGAAATTCAAAGATAAAAAAGGGACAAATCAAGTGGTCCGTGTGGGTGTGACAGGTGTAGTGACTCCTCAAATCACACAATGGGACAAGGCACATCTTGATGGGGAAATTATTACAAAGGACATTGTCAAATCTGTGGAAGCAGTAATTCCTAAGATGAAAAAGGCAGGTGCTGACATCATCATCGTCCTAGCTCACTCAGGAATCGGTGAAGTGGAATATGTGGAGATGGCAGAAAACGCAACATATAATCTTACACAGGTTGAGGGAGTGGATGCCATCATCACAGGTCATAACCATCTGAATTTCCCTGGAGACTTTCAGGACATGCCTGGTGTAGATTCAGAAAAAGGAACGATTAATGGTGTACCAGTAGTGATGCCAGGAAACTGGGGGAATAATTTAGGGGTAATGGACCTAACTCTTTCTAAAAAGAAAGGCGATTGGAAAGTAACGGATTCTGCAACAAAGCTAATGAATGTCAATGATGTAGAAGCAGACCCGGCAATCCTAGAAGCAGTAAGAGAAGCACATGAGGGAACAGTTAACTATGTCCGCACACCAGTTGGAACCACTACAGCCGATATCCACAGTTACTTTGCATTGGTCCAAGATGACCCTTCCATTCAAATCGTGACAAATGCACAGAAGTGGTATATTGAAAAGCAGCTTGCAGGAACAGTAGATGAGTCAACTCCTGTGTTATCTGCCGGTGCACCATTTAAAGCTGGCGGAAGAAATGGTGCAGGCTACTATACGTACATCCCTGAAGGGGAAATCGCTATTAAAAACGTAGCAGACTTATATCTTTATCCAAACACTGTTGCAACAGTAAAAGTAACTGGTGCTGACGTAAAAGAGTGGCTTGAAATGTCTGCAGGACAATTCAAGCAGATCGATCCGAACAATAGCAGCGAGCAAGCATTGATAAACGCTGACTTCCCGACTTATAACTATGATGTCATTGATGGTGTTACGTATGAAATTGATGTAACGGAACCAGCTAAGTATGACAAAGATGGAGTTGTTGTGAACGGGGGAGCGAACCGAATTAAGAATCTGGAGTATAATGGGGAACCAATTGACTCGGATCAAGAATTCATCGTAGTAACGAACAACTACCGTGCAAGCGGGAACTTCCCTGGAGTTAGAAATAATACAGGTGTGGAAATGTATCCTGATGAGAACCGTCAGGCGATCATCGACTATATCGTGGAACAAGGTGAGATAGATCCATCTGCTGACGGAAACTGGACATTTGCACCAATCACCAATACCGTAAATGTAACATTCGACTCCTCACCAAACGCAGTCGATGCCCTACCAGAAGACGGCACCATCCAATACGAAGGAGCCTCCCAAAACGGCTTCGCAAAATACAGACTAACACTGCCAACAGCAGAATAACATGTGGTAAGAGGGTGGTGACTTTATCGCATTAGAGCGGTGAGGGTCAGACCCCTCTTTACCTCTTTATCTCTTCACTCTGATAAAGAGTTCGTTATTTCAACAACATTAAAAGGCCTGACTCCAGTGGTGGAGTCAGGCTTTCATTGATTTGTAACTGAGAACGATGATTTCGTCGTGGTCGTTTCTTATTATGTCGTCTTGGAAGATGAGTCTTGTATTTAAACGGTAGCTTATATATTCGGTGGAAGGGTCAATATCTTTTGGGAGTTGATAGCAAAAAGGATATTCCTCCTTGTCATTGGCATCGATGCTTTTGGACATAAGGATGGTAGTGACGGCATCAACCGTTTCTATCACATCTCCTTGAAATTCCTTTACCAAGTCACATTCCAGTCTTTTTATATGTTGCTTGGCCCATCCCCCTTCCACATGAAAGGAGCCTGTCACTTTATCCCCAGGTTTTAACTCATTATTATCCAAAACTAGATCTACATGTGGAGATCCTATATTAAAATAGCTCATTACTTTTTTTATCATATCCATGAACCTCCGAAGTTAGTGGTTTATAGTAGTTTATCATAATAATAGGCTGTATTTGTTCGGATACTCAAACTAGCCGACATATTACTTGCTGTTGTGATCTTTTCTCTGTTTTGCAAAGCATACTCTTTTCGATCTCCAGAGTATGTAAGCAGTAAAAGTCCAATTACCTTCTTTCTATCAGTGAATATCAACAATCTTTGAGAAAGAGTATAATAAAAAGATACGGACAGAAAGATCAAAGGTTTCAAAAAAATAGACAAAAAAGCCTCCATCCGTAAAAATTGGACGAAGGCTTTATTTTTTTCTCGAATTCTAAAAGGCTCTTTTTAATAGGCTCTTTTCTCAAAGATTGTTGCTATTTATGGATGAAAAGTCGGCAATTGGACTTTTCATTGCTTACAGAGTCTTGAATTTGCAAGAAGTATTCAAAGCATAACAGGGAAAAGAGCACGATAGTAAGTAATATAACGGGCTGATTGGAAAATACGAAAAGCAACAAAATATACGAAAACAGCTTTTTATAATAGGAGATACCTAAAACCACCAAAGTCCCACAAATGTAGCAACTACCAAACCTATTAAGACCGGTATAAAGCTTCGTCTCACAAGCTCCATTACCGGAACCTTAGCAAAGCCAGCTACCGCAACAAGGGAGGACCAGGCAATAAGCGTCCCGCCTCCGACCCAAATGGATCCCATCTGTCCGATGGCTGCAAGGGTTGCAGCCTCCACTCCGACGCTATCGGACAGTGCACCAGAAAGTGCTCCAACAAGGGGAAGTCCAGAAAATCCGGAACCATCCAGACCTGTAATCATCCCTATCAACAAGATCCCAAACCCTGCAATAAAGGAGCTTTCGGGAATATAGGCCTGACCTGCGAGAATGAGATCAAACAAGAAGGAAGGGGTTTCTTCAACAGGTGTGCCCAAGATTCTTGCTGCAAGCTCCCCGCTGCCAATAAAGAAGAACCCTGCGATCGGTATAACAGGCCCCATCGCCTTAAAGGCAAACAAGAAACCTTTAACAATATTGTCGCTTACATTTTGGAGCGAGTTACGGGCGTTAAGGAAGAACGATGCACCAATCAATAAAATGAGAGAAGCCCCACCGATAAGCGCAGCGCCAGCGCCACCTTCTAGTGAAGGGAGGACATCGGAAAACTTAGCAAGTATCATATAGATGATGATGGCTAGAAACGTTCCCGGGACTAAAAAAGCAAACAGCGAGCTGTACTTGCTTTTTGCAACGGATCCGCTTTCTGCGATGGCTTCCGTATCACCGCTTTGGTTGTCTGTGCTGTTCCATTTAATTAAATGATCATTGGACGGTCGTGCAATAAGCTTCCTTATGGAAACATAAGCGATTGAGATGGCCACAATACCTGTCACAAGCGATAAAATAAATCCGCGGTCTGCAACTGTTCCAATATCAACCGCAGCGGCGGTCGCTGTTAAAGAAGGTGCAATCTGAATGATATAGTCTGACGATAAGGCCATACCCTGACCGGCAAGGGAAATAGCGATGGCTGCCCCAATCGGCGGAAGGCCAGCTCTGATTGCAACGGGTATCAGGAGTGCACCAACAAGAGGCACCGCTGGAGTCGGCCAGAAAAACAGGGATATCGCATAGGTGACAAACACAAGCACCCAAAAAGATATATGGCCATTTTTCATGACCCGCTGAAAAGGAGTAATCATTTGTTCATCCGTACCCAGAGACTTCAAAGAATGAAGCAGTGCTGTCATGATAGCGATGATCAGGAAGATGTTAAAAAGCTCTCCTGCCGCCACTAGACTGGCATTAAAGATGGTTTGCAGTCCAAAGGTGAAAGAACCGCTGAAAATCCAACCCACCAAAAACGTAACCAAGATAGCAGGGACCACCACATTTTGCCTGAACAGCATCGTTAAAATAATGACCAACGTACCGACCAAATACATCCAATGCGCCGCAGTCAATTCCATCTATACCAAACTCCCTTCTGAGGCGAACAAGCCCAAGATGTAAAATATGTTTCTAAGTACAATAGCCTATGTTGGGAGATGGGCTTTGGTGTAAAGTCATGAAAAATTCCTGCCAAAGCAAAGTCAGATATTCCTTAGAAAGCAGAGTTTTATTCCTCTTCATTGCGGAATAAAGTATAGAGAGGTGATAAACAGTGAAGAAGCATGAATATAAAAGCTATGACGGACTTGGACTGGCTGAGTTGGTCCATAAGAATGAAGTCAAACCAAATGAACTGTTGGAAATGGCCATCAGTGAAATAGAAACTCAAAATCCACAACTGAATGCGGTTATCCATACGATGTATGAGCAAGCAAGAGCTGCCTCTGAAAAAGCCACTGGCCTGTTTGCAGGCGTTCCGATGTTACTTAAGGATATTGGCCAGGAAGTCAAAGGGGAACCCAAAACACTGGGTTCCAGAGCTTTAGGGAAATATAGGGCTAAAACAGATTCTGAGTATGTTAAGCGGTTAAAAAAATGTGGTTTTTTATTTTTAGGGCAGACGAATGTACCAGAGTTCGGTTTAATGGCAATAACAGAACCTGTTGTATACGGTCCGGCCAGAAACCCCTGGGATCGGTCACATACTCCAGGTGGATCGAGCGGCGGATCCGCAGCTGCCGTCGCTTCCGGTATGGTGCCGATCGCTGGGGCGAATGATGGCGGTGGGTCCATTAGGATTCCTGCTGCCTATAGTAGTTTGTTCGGCTTAAAACCTACAAGGGGAAGAACCCCGGTCGGACCGCAATTCGGCCGTTTCTGGCAGGGAGCGGCGGTTGAGCATGCGGTGACAAGGACTGTGCGTGATGCTGCAGCTGTCCTTGATATATTGAAAGGGGAGGAAAAGGGAGCGGCTTTTTCCACTCCAATGTATGAAGGGAGTTATTTGGAGAAGCTGCAGCATCCTCTTGAAAAGAAGCTGAGAATTGCCTTTACTACAAAATCACCAATCGGAACGGAAGTCCATCCGGAATGTGTGGAGGCAGTCAAAAAGACGTTGAAATACCTGGAGGCATTAGGTCATACCATAGAAGAGGTGGAAGCGCCGGTTGATGGCAAGAAGATTGCCACCAGCTATCTATCCCTCTATTTTGGAGAAGTAAGTGCCACGGTATCCATGCTTGATGAGGTACTAGGCAGGAAGGCTACATTGAATGATGTGGAACCCGCGACTTGGTTGCTAGCCCTGATTGGAAAATCCATGTCAGCACAGGAGTTTGTCCTTAGCCTCAGAGAATGGGATATAGGAGCATATGCAATGGAGAACTTCCATGATACCTATGATTTTTATGTTACCCCTACTACCGCTTTTCCACCTGCAAGGATAGGAGACCATAAACTGAAGCCTCTTGAAAGTATTGCTCTTCAAGTTACAGGTAAATTAGGATCGGCAACACTTCTCAAGAAAATGGGGATTGTGGAACAGCTGGTGCAAGAAAGCCTTAAAAGAGTGCCATTTACCCAACTGGCAAACCTTACTGGTCAACCTGCCATGTCTGTGCCGGTGCATCTGACCCGGGATGGCATGCCTGTAGGTGTCCAGTTTATGGCTGCCCGCGGGAATGAAGAGTTGCTTCTACAGATGGCAAGGCTAGTCGAGGAGTCTGAACTGTGGGTGGGGACGGAAAGTTTCATTAAATCAACCACGGGAAGCTTCTAAGAAAATAAGAACCCGTTTCTGAATGACTCTAACGGGTTCTTATGCATTTCTATAGTTCATTCCCCTGCATATATCCGTTTCTCTGATACCATTTCACAGACCGAATCATACATGACCTCCACCCCTTCACTTGTCGCGTCAAAATTAAATGCTTGATCCTCCTTTATCCCTAAGTTAACAGCTTCCCTTGCCACATCTATATTCGCCCCCATGAAGATGAACTGCCAGTTGTATTTTTCCTGTTGATGGCGGATCAGCCTTTTCACTTTTGGATAGGTGAATTCTATGCTCGAGTTTTCCATGCCATCTGTTGTGATGACGAAAATCACATTGCCAGGCTTTAGAGTTTCAGGTGTCCTTGCTAAACGGTTCCCTATATCCAATATGGTTTTCCCTACCGCATCCAATAGGGAGGTGGAGCCCCTTACATAATAGTCTTCTCTTGTTAAGATAAGATTCTTGGCATCCACCCCGTTCCATAAGATTTCTACTTCATCATCAAATAAAACCGTCGTCACAAGTGTTTCGCCTTCGTGCTGGCATTGCCGCTCCAAAAAGGAGTTGAATCCTCCGATCGTATCCCTCTCCAGGCCTGTCATCGACCCGCTTCTGTCCAATAGAAAAATAATCTCCGTAACGTTTTTATTCATTAATTATCATCCTCCTTCATGCTATAATAATAGCTAACAATATCCATTAAATGGTCGCTTCAAAAGCGACATTTGGAGGCGGCGAAATGCTCGATAAAAAGCTTTGGTTGGAGCTTCAGGATTACATTTGGATACATAATAATTTAGTTCTTGAAGTCAGGGAATCGACCTTCTACAAAGAATCTCCCATTCTACAGGAAAAAAGTGAAGTCCTCGAGCTGGAGGAATTCATTAAAAATAATAGAAAACCGACTCTCCAACAAATATTGTTCGATTACATTGACCGCAAGGGTGTAAAGGATTCCGCCATTTATAAAAAGGCAGGCATGGACAGGAAGCACTTTTCAAAAATCCGTTCGAATGCTGACTACCGGCCAAAAAAGGCTACGGTGGTTTCCCTTGCTTTTGCACTTGAGCTAGATGAAGAGGAAACAGAAGACTTATTGGGGGTTGCCGGTTATTCCTTGTCAGGAAGCGATACGTACGATTTGGTGATCCGTTTCTTCTTAGAGAAGAAGATCCATGATCTAGATAGAGTGAACGAAGCTTTAGATGAGATGAAGCTGAAGACTTTGGGGGGAATACAATAAAAAAGGAAACACAGCTTGCGAGTCGGGGAAGCTGTGTTTTTAATGTGATACAATAATAATCATGTGCTAAGAATCGTCTCTTATGAAAGGAGAAAACCACTATGAACATTCATGTTACTCAAAAACTGATCCAAGAACGATGTGGCTCTGTCTCCTTTAAAAGCGGGGAGGCTTTTTTGCGAGCGGATAAAGTAAAGATTCATACATATACAGAGCGACAATGCGAGGCGACGGTCTCAGCAACAGAGGACTTTCAGATTGTCATCACCTCGGAAGGAGAAGGGAGCTTTCACGCTGCGTGTACTTGTCCTAAATTGGCATCTATAAAAAAAGATTGCCAGCATGTTGCCGCAGTCCTTCTTACCATCTTAGAACTTCAAAAGCAGGAAGGATCATCCACCAACGCACTTTCAGATGAGGTGCTCCGTTTGTTTCAAGGTCAACCGAACTTAAAAAGCGGACATCAGCGTCATTTTGAAAAAAGGGAAGTCTTAGACCTCTCATTTATCATTAAACCTGTGTTATTGGAAAACGGCGGGAACGCCCTCGGAATTGAATTGATGGTGGAAGAGAACTTGGTTAAAGACATTCGCGGCTTTTTAAATGCGGTGAGAAAAGGAACTGCCGGCCCCCTGTTCAACCCTGCAAGACAATGTTTCCAGCCTCAGGCAGATGTTGTGATACAGGGGCTGGTTGATGTCCTACATGATGAAAGAGCATATCTGGACAAGTTGGGCACCAATATGCAGGGCTTCATCATTCCCCCATCCAGCTTCCACAGACTGGAGCCGTTACTTGCCAAAGCACCACATACACGTTTGTTACATGGGGGGGCAGTTAGTAATTTTAAGCTCTCTATAGAGCCCCTCTCCCTTCAGTTTCTTTTTACAGAGGAAGTTGGGAAAGGATTCTTGCTGAAAGTAAAAGGCCTGGAAAGCTTAGTGGTCTTCCCGGCTTACCAAGCTGTATTAAAAAACGGGAAGCTTCTAACTCTGCCAACTGAGGATTGTCGTCGTCTCAATGAATTGCAAAGGATGCTTGAGGCATCACGGACAAAGGATATTCCAATCGCCACTGATCAAGTTCAAGTCTTCCTTGACAAGGTTGTACCTGGATTAAGGAAACTTGGCAAAGTAGAGCTGGATGAGTCAGTGACAAAGAGGATATCCAAGACGCCTTTGGTTGCCAAGCTCTATCTGGACAGGGTGAAAAACCGCCTGCTTGCAAGTATCGAATTTTGTTATGAACAGGTGGTCATCAACCCCTTGGATCCGAGAGAGCAGCAGGGGAACGCCATGTTCATCAGGGATCGGGATAAAGAACAGATAATCCTGGAGTTAATGGAAGACAGCGAATTCGGCAGTACGGAAGAAGGGTATTTCTTGCATAATGAAGAGTTGGAGTATGAATTCCTTTATCATAAGCTGGCAACTTTGCAGCGGTTTGTCCAGGTTTACGCAACAACTGCTGTTAGAAACCGGATATTCAGAGAGAATGCCAAGCCCCAAATCCGTGTGCGTGTAAAAAAAGAGCGGACCAACTGGCTGGAATTCAAGTTTGAGCTGGATGGAATCCCGGAGTCGCAGATCAGGGAGCTGTTAGGGGCACTGGATGAGAAACGAAGGTATTACCGTTTAAAGAATGGGTCGTTGCTCTCCTTGGAAACAAGGGAATTTGAAGAGATTCAGCGGTTCCTGCAGGCAAATCCCGTGCAGGCTGAGGATCTCGAGCAAGGATTAAATGTTCCTATCATTAAAGGCTTTAAAATGATGGATACAGTACATGGCGATGGCATTTTCTCCCTCGAGGATTCCTTCCGTCAGTTCTTGGAGGAGATACAGAACCCGAGCAGTGAAAACATCCCCGTCCCCAAGCAAGTGGATGATATTTTACGGGATTATCAGAAGCATGGCTTCAGATGGATGAAAACTTTGGCCCATTACGGTTTCGGTGGGATATTGGCGGATGATATGGGACTTGGGAAGACCTTGCAGAGTATCGCATTCATCTTGTCAGAGCTAACAGATATCCGGCATAAACAATGTCCGGTCCTGATTGTCTGCCCCTCTTCATTAACATATAACTGGCTAAGTGAACTAAAGAAATTTGCGCCGGAGATCGAGGCATTGATTGTGGATGGAACACGAAAGGAACGAGAACATGCCCTAGCACAGTCAAAGCAAATGGATGTACTCATCACCTCATACCCGTTGTTACGACGAGATATATCGACTTTTTCATCACAAATGTTCCATACAATATTTTATGATGAAGCTCAAGCGTTCAAAAATCCGATCACCCAGACGGCACGTGTCGTGAAAAGGTTGGAATCAGATTATAAGTTTGCTTTGACCGGTACACCAGTCGAGAATTCTTTGGAAGAGCTCTGGTCCATTTTCCATGTGGTCTTCCCGGAGTTGTTCATGGGCTTGAAGGAGTACAGCAATCTTACTCGGAAAACGATAGCAAGGCGGATCCGTCCCTTCCTTTTAAGGAGGGTAAAGGAGGATGTGCTGGCGGAGTTGCCGGAGAAACAGGAAAGCTTGGAGTCAGTAGAACTTTTACCTGAACAGAAAAAGCTTTATGCTGCATACCTTGCCAAGCTTCGCCACGATACATTGAAGCACCTGAATAAAGATACGTTGAGGAAAAATAAAATCCGGATATTGGCCGGACTGACTAGGCTCCGTCAAATCTGCTGTCATCCGACCCTTTTTGTTAACGGTTATAAGGGGAGATCTGCGAAATTTGACATGCTCCTGCAGCTGATTGAGGAATCCAGGCGGTCAGGCAGAAGGGTGCTGATATTTTCACAGTTCACAAAGATGCTGGAGCTGATAGGCAGGGAGCTTACCTATCAGGGGCTTCCCTACTTTTACCTTGATGGACAGACCCCATCGGAAGAGAGGGTGGCGCGGTGTGACCGCTTCAACTCTGGAGAAAGGGACTTTTTCTTAATATCCTTAAAGGCTGGGGGAACGGGGCTGAATCTGACTGGTGCTGATACCGTCATCCTTTACGATCTTTGGTGGAATCCGGCGGTGGAAGAGCAGGCGGCAGACCGTGCACACAGGATGGGACAAACCCAGACGGTACAGGTGATCAAGCTGGTTACCCGCGGTACGATTGAAGAAAAAATGAATGAACTACAAGATAAAAAAAGACATTTGATAGAGGAAATAATAGATCCTGATGAGAAAGTGCCGACATCCTTGACTGATGAGGATATCCGGGAGATTCTTTCCATTTAGGCTAGGTTGGTGTATTTGTATGGCAGAAAAGAAAAAAATGTATGAAGTGGACCTTTATAAGCCCATTCAAAAGTATTTTGTCAAAGAGGGCTTTGAGGTATACGGTGAAGTGAATGATTGTGATATCGCGATGGTAAAAGGGGATGCCGTTGTAGTGGTGGAGCTTAAGCTGACATTGAATGTGCAATTGCTCATTCAGGCAACAAAGCGGCAGAAGCTTACTGACCTTGTGTATATTGCGATACCGAAGCCATCGTTCAGCAGGCGTTCGAAGCGTTGGACAGACCTATGTCATCTGATCAAACGGCTTGAGTTGGGCTTGATTGTCGTGTCATTCAGCGGGAGGGGCAAGCGTGTGGAAGTTATGTTTGACCCTGTTCCCTTTGACCGGGCACGTAGTATGCGCCAAAACAAGCGGAAGCGTGAAGCTTTGATGAAAGAGATGGATGGTCGTTCCTCTGATGTCAATCTCGGCGGCAGCAGCCGTGTCAAGATCAGGACTGCCTATAAAGAGAGCTGCGTACAAATTGCATGCTTACTAGAAAAGTTCGGTCCACTTTCGCCAAAGGCTTTGCGGGAGTTTGGGACGGGGGAAAAGACCTCTTCCATTTTGGCGAAAAACTATTACAGGTGGTTTGAGCGGGTGAAGCGTGGGACGTATGTGATCAGTGATAAAGGAAAGAAGGAACTCCTTGAACATCAGGAGCTTGTGGAGTATTTTTTAAAGAAATTGAAGTGAGCTGCCTTCTATATTACATGGATCCTCCTTTTTCCCTTGCCATTCAGTGGAATTCAATTCAGACTCTCGCATCACTGGTGGAATAAACCCTTATATAATCAGGACTTTTGCCCCTGAACAGAACAAATGTTTTATTGTAGAATAACTAAAATGTAATGGTGATTTTAAGTGAAACTAAAATCCCCACACTCCAATATTTCCAACGTCAGAGGTGAACACAACATGAATGGTACCGCACATGCAGCAATAGGAGCTGCAACTGGTTTTTTAGTCGCCAACTCATTGCAGACAACGCCAACCACCACCCTGATTCTAGTCAGCCTGGGAACCGTTTCGGCCCTTGTGCCTGACCTTGATATTGAAGGGAAACTCCGCGGGCGAATCACGTTATCCCATACGGTGACGAGGACGATTGCCCAAATAATAGGAACGATGATGATTCTTTACAGTTTATACGAAGGAAATATAGAGGAAAAGCTGCGGGGTGCGGGGATAGGGGCCCTCATGATTATCATTTCTTCTTTTATCAAGCAGAAGCATATGTTGACCATCACGGGAGCGGGGGTGATTATGGGGGGAGTCTCCTTGCAGGAGTTATGGATGATCCTTTTCGGCATCTATATCATTATGGCATCCTTGGTGTCCCACAGGAGTTACACTCATTCGCTTATAGGGGTGCTTTTCTTTGGTTATATAGCTTGGAAGCTTGAACACTCTTTATCTATTGATGGTGTTTTCTACACATCATTGTTTGCATACATAAGCCATTTGATAGCAGATATGAAAATCCTTCCTTTCAATAAAAGAGGAATCAAGCTGTTCCTGCCTATTTCATCAAAGGAAGTTTAGGAAATGAGATTTGCTCATTTATCAGATGAGAAGAGCAATTAACGTTTAATAAATGGCGAAAAAAACTTTCCTTAACAAGAGTATCCAGACTCGACCATGGTTTCCTATTACTGGTATAATAGATTTAGATATTTATGCGCGTTTTCAGCATCATTAAATTAAGAAAGTGGGAGTTGCGGTGAGCTTTAGGAAAAAACAATTCGTCGGGTTGGGAATAACTATTTTCTTTCTCGTGCTGCTGTTGACAGTAATTCTATTCATGACCAATTCCATGAAGACAAATATGCTGGAAATAGTAGAGGACAGGTATTATAAAGTTAATAAAGCGACAGATATCAGGCAATTATTCTATGAAACAGACAGGCAGTTATTATTTGTCATCAATAGAGAGGAATCAGAGGATATTGAATCAAACCTGGCCAATATAGCTGAAAATAGGGAGGCAGTCAGAAGCAATATCATTGAGCTTGAAGCCGACCTTGACAGGAATGAAACTAAAGTCTTGTTGAACAGAATCCAGGAAGGTTATAACTCGTACTGGGTTATGGAACAGGAAATCCTTTCTCAGATAAGTAATGAGGCAGCCAATGAGACATTGCAGGGCATTTATGCCTCCCGCTTGGATAATAGGGCGGAGCTTTTAGAGAATATTTCAGAGTTTAAAACGTTACAGGAAACGCTCATGCAGGAAACTTTGAATCAATCCAGTCAAACCTATCAAAACCTGGTTGTCATCTTGATAGCGGCAGTGATCCTTTCCCTGCTAGTCATCGTATCGACGACTCTTTGGGTGATAAGAAGCACTAACTCAAGATTGGATGTCGTGAAAAATGGTATCAAAGGAATAAATTACGAAGACCTTTCGACATTACCAAGGTTAAGTACAGACATCAAAGATGAGATCGGGGAAATTTCCGAGGCGTTCAATACCATGGCAAGCTCGATTGAATCCTACCATGCCAAAGAAAGAGAGTTTACAGAGGAGATCGGCAGACAGAACTGGGTACAGACAAACTCTGCTGATATCATCAACCTCTATCATCGAAATGTATCCACAGACTCATTGGCGGAAAAATTCATTGCTACTTTGACTCCATTGATGGATGCCAAGCTTGGTGCATTTTACCTACTGGATGGGGAAGGCGGTAAAGGTGCTACATATAAAAAAGTCGCCACTTATGCTGATGGAGCGGAAGATGTCGGAGGAGAGGCGTATAAGCTTCGAGAAGGTCTTATAGGGCAGTGTGCGTGGGATAAAAAAGCAATTCATATAGAAGAGGTGCCTGAGAATTATTCCGTTGTAACAACAGGTATAGGCCATGTCAAACCAAAAAGCATCATCATTGCCCCGGTCATAATTAAAGATGAAGTGATTGCTGTCATTGAAATGGCCACATTGACTCGATTTACTAAAACACACACCCAGCTTTTGAATAAAGTACTGGAGACACTGGGTATTGCAATCACAAACATTCTGGGAAGAATGGAAGTGGAGCGCTTATTGCTTGAATCTCAAGCACAGACCGAAGAGTTGCAATCTCAATCTGAAGAATTGCAGGCTCAATCTGAAGAACTCCAAACCCAATCTGAAGAACTGCGCATGATCAATGAGCAGCTTGAAGAACGCTCCCGTGATGCGGAACAAAAATCAGCTGACCTTCAAAAGGCTAAAACAGAACTTGAAGATAAGGCGAAACAATTACAACTAAGCTCTAAGTATAAATCGGAATTCTTGGCGAATATGTCCCATGAGTTAAGAACGCCGCTTAATAGTATCCTCCTTCTATCTGAAATGCTAGCAGAAGATCCAGAGGACCAATTGACAGACGAACAGAGGGAATTCTCCCGTGTGATCAATTCCTCCGGTCAAGATCTTCTGAATTTGATCAATGACATCTTGGATCTCTCCAAGGTGGAAGTGAAGAAGTTAGAGTTAATGTTTGGAGAAGTGAATGTAGAAGAGTTCATCAACCGTTTGGAGCTTCAATTCACTCATATCGCCAAACACAAAAAACTAAACTACGAAATTGCAAGAGGCAGCAAGCTTCCAGATGTATTTTTCACAGACGAACAGCGCCTACAGCAAATTGTGAAGAACCTTTTATCCAATGCCTTCAAGTTCACGGAGAAAGGGAAGGTAACTGTTAAGATTGATACAGCTACAAAGAGAGAGCTGCTAAAAGCGAATGTATCTATTAAAGCGGACACTTGGTTGAAAATTTCTGTTGAGGATACAGGAATCGGTATCTCTAAAGATAAGCAATCCTTGATCTTTGAAGCATTCCACCAAGGAGACGGAGCCACGATGAGAAAATATGGTGGAACAGGACTTGGGCTTTCCATCTCCAAGGAATTCTCCAATCTTTTGGGAGGCAGTGTGTTTGTAGAAAGTGAAGAAGGGGAAGGCAGTGTATTCACCTTGCTCATCCCTAGTCTGCCAGAAGGGATGCCTCAAATGAAAGAAGTTGAGGCAGCTTGGAAGGAAGTCGCTTCCACTACAGAAAAGGAATTGATAGATGAGGAAAATATGGTCCTTGATATGGCGGAGAAGGCCGAAGCGAATTTGCCTGTATTTGAAGAAGAACAGGACATCTCCAATATACTAAAAGGAAAAACCGTAGTGGTAGTGGATGATGATCACCGAAACGTCTATGCACTAAACAACGCACTCAATAAAGAGGATATGAACATATTAACGGCAGAGAACGGGTTGCAGTGCCTTGATATCCTTCATGAAAACGAGCATGTCGATATCATCCTCATGGATATTATGATGCCTGTCATGGATGGATATAAAGCCATCAAAACAATCCGTAATCTTGAAAAGCATAAAGATGTTCCGATCATTGCCCTTACAGCAAAAGCGATGAAGGGTGATCGTGAGAAATGTCTTGAAGTGGGAGCTTCTGATTATATCAGCAAACCACTCAAATTAGATCAGCTTTTATCTGCGATGCGGGTTTGGGTCGCTAAGAATTAGGATATAAACAAAGGGGCGGTTACAATTCGTTGGATGCGAGTAGCCGTTCCCTTTTTGTAGAATTGAGATTTTGGAGGCAAGATTACAATTGGAAACGCAAGACTTGGAATTAGACTTATTTTTAACTGCAGTTTACAGGCTTTCGGGTTTTGATTTTCGGAAATATATGAAGTCTTCCATTCTGAGAAGAGTGGAAAATAGATTAAGGCTGGAAGGTCTGAAGAATATTACGCAGCTAACCGAACAAGTTGTGCACCATGAAGTGTATTTGAAGAAAGTATTAGATGACTTTTCCATCAATGTGACCGAAATGTTTCGCGACCCTTCCTTCTTCTTGTCTTTTCGCGAGAAAGTGATTCCCCGGTTGAAGGAATTACCTGAGATCCGCATCTGGCATGCAGGGTGTTCATCGGGAGAGGAAGCATATTCCATGGCCATTCTTCTAGAAGAGGAAGGAATAGGCCATAAGGCAAAGATCTATGCAACCGACATGAACGAGAAGATACTTGAGAAAGCACAAAAGGGCATAATCCCTCTTTCCAAAATGAAAACCTATACGAAGAATTATATGCAGGCAGGTGGGATTAAAGCCTTTTCAGAATACTATCACTCCGATCATCAATTTGCGTACTTTAAGGAAGGATTGTTGGATAGGATTGTTTTTGCACAGCATAATCTTGTGACAGACGTTTCCTTTAATGAATTTCATATCATCATTTGCAGGAATGTATTAATTTATTTCAATTTGGAATTGCAATATAATGTGATTGAGTTGTTTCAGGAAAGCCTGGGGACTAACGGGTTTCTTGGCTTAGGGAGCAAGGAGGCATTGCGTCTTGATGCCCATCCCGGTTTTGAAGAGTTTGATATCTATAATAAAATTTATCAAAAAAAAGCGGAAAGCTAGGATATTATATCCTGCTTTCCGCTTCAGACTGTTGACAAACTAAAAATTAGTTGAGTTATCTGGTGGAACAGTTGATCTTCGTTACAGGAGCTTCGCTTTCCAGCGGGCGGTCCGTAAGCCTCCTCACTCCGTTGCGGGGTCTTACCTGTCCCTTCCTCCCGCAGGAGTCTACGCTCCTTCCACTACGATCAACTAGGGAATGTCATTATTTTAAGCTTTGTCTACACATTGAAGCGGAAAGCTAGGATATTGTATCCTGCTTTCCGCTTTTTTATTGGCTATCATTTTGCCTGGATGAGGACCACGCACATATCATCGGAGGCTTCCGCTTGCGTTTCTTCCGGAAGAACCAGATGGATAGGTTCCGGTATGTTCTGCATATCCCAGAGTTTGGAAGCAGATTTGATGAATTGTGGGTATTGGTTCATCCCGACTTTTTCCATCGTTTCAACCACACCGTCCGTGTAAACCATGATTTGTATGGAATCTTCATAGGAGATGGTTGTTTTCTTAATATCTACCGTCTCAAAAAATCCCAATGCGCATGTGCGGTTGGAAAGTTCCACCACGTCCCCTTCATCCACAAGTGCAAAGCCTGCCGGATGGCCTGCATTCACGTATTCCACTGTCTTTTGATCAGTGTCGATGACAAGGTAAATGGCAGTGAAATAATACGGTATTTGTTGATTGCGTAAATTCAAAGCATACATCCAACGGTTCAATTCGCTGATGACATATTCGGGATCCGCACACCCTCTGATCGAGTCACGCAATACAGAAGAAATGAACATACAAACAAGTGATGCGGAGATGCCGTGTCCCATCATATCAAGGAGGATGACCGCATAGCGCGACTTATCGATTTTATACCAATAATACATATCCCCTGCAAGCTTATAAGCGGGTATATAGGATGCTTTCACTGTAAATCGTTCATCATATATGGGTTCACTTAGAAGACTGTTTTGAACCTGCTGAGAGAGATCCAGTTGACTTTTTATTTTCTCAGCCTGCTTTTTATTCTTGTCTTTTTCCTGTTTGAGTCTCAATACCACGCGTATGCGTGCCAGCAATTCTGTTTTATTGATCGGCTTCATCACATAATCCAATCCGCCCGCATCAAGTGCTTCTGCGACTTTATTGGAATCCTCCAGTGCCGTGACAAATATGACAGGAATATCTTTCAGCTGTGGAATTGTCTGAAGGTTACGACATGCTTCAATTCCGTCTATCTCAGGCATCATTATATCCATCAAAATGATATCGACAGGCATTCTTGAAGTTGATGAGTGACTATCCGCATTTAAATATTCAAACATATCTCCGGCGGAAGTGAAAGAAAGATAATCATTATAACCTGCCCTCTTTAAAATGTTCTCTATGACAAACAGATTAACTTGGTTATCATCCACAATTAAAATGCCCATTACTATTTTCTCCTCTATGTATATGTAATAGTAAACAATCTTATTGTTAATACCCTAACTTTAAGGCTATGAAACCTAAGAAAGTTATTTATCTATAAAAAAAGATAACGGAAACTGGAGAAATATTCTAGTGAAAACCCTTAATGGTTAAAAAAGGGTTGTTATCTTATGTTTTGAGTGGTGGGAATAGGGGTATTTTTTATGTTAGGAAGATTAATAATTTGTATGATGAGGTGATTGTATGGAGACAGCTGTTCATTCAACAAAAGGGAAATTGTTAACAAAAGAAGATATGGTTAATCCTGAGATTGTTCCAGAATGGGTGATCCGGGAATATGAAAACTTTAGAAATGTAGTAACGGATAAGACGTTTCCATGCTATTTTGGAATGAGTGCAGAAAGAAAAGGCGAGTTGCGCTACTCATATATAACACATGACAACTGGACACATTTACCGGATACATTACGTGACTTCCAGGCGCTTTTTGATGAGGATAAACCATTAATACGGCATGGTCTATTCCTATTTGTGGAACCTGAGCTGGAGGAAAAGCAAATTCCTTATTACCGTGAATATTTCTGGGATATCTTGCAGTTTTTACATATGAAAGATGATAAGCCTTGGCCAAAGGATTATCCTACTGACCCAGACCATCATTTATGGGCATTCTCTTTTTCAGATGAACCTTATTTTGTTTTCGGGAATGCTCCTGCCTATAAGCAAAGGAAGACAAGAGACCTTGGAAACAGTCTTATCCTTGGGTTTCAACCACGTCGTATTTTCGAAGGGCTTGAAGGAACCTCAAAGGGAGGGGTCATGTCCCGTGAAAAAGTAAGGGAACGTGTGGAAAAGTGGGATCAGCTCCCAACCCACCCGAATATCAGTCACTATGGAGATCCGGACCATCGTGAGTGGAAGCAATACTTCATCGGTGATGACGTAAAGCCTATTGAAGGAAAATGTCCGTTTTCCTTTATGAAAAGATAAGACAAATAAAATTGTTTGTAACTGGTTATTCAAGCCTGGTTCCCGATGGACATCGCATAGGGGCCAGGCTTTTTTTATAGGTCACTAGAGTACATGAAACAAGTTTCATATTATTTTTAATTTTCTGGTATGATAGTAATATAGTTACTGAGAAAAACAAGTTGAAGGTGGCTGGCATAATGGAGGCTTCTGAACGGCTCACGTTGTATTTAGAAGAAAATCATGAATACTTTATTCAATATTGGAGAAATAAAAGTGTCATATCAGAGAATGATATTTATAAAGAAGAAGTGATACGTAACGGCAGACAAATGTATGAGTTGGTCAAAAAGGCAATTAAACAGCCGCTCACTAATGATGAAATAACCTTGCTCGCAGATAAAACAGCCCATGAGCGGGTCAAAGCCAATGTTAATATCAGTGAATTTGTTTACAATGTGAATATTGGCAGGAGTGAAGTGATCAAGTGGGTTTGGAATTCGGGTATTCCCGGCAAGGAGCTGCAGCCTTTTATTGATCAAATCAATGATTTGTTTGACCAATTCTCCTATTTGGCTGTGCGTAAGTACACACAAATCAAGGAGCGGCAGCTTGAAGAAAAGAAATTATACATTAATCAGACACACAAGGAGCGCCTGACTATATTAGGACAGATGAGCTCAAGTTTTGTCCACGAATTCCGGAACCCTTTGACATCTGTTATCGGTTTTACGAGACTTCTGCAGGATGAAATTCCTGACCATCCCTACCTGGAAATCATGAAACATGAACTGGACCAGCTAAATTATCGGATCTCGCAGTTTCTACATGTATCAAGGAAGGAACTGATTGAAAGTAAGAGGGAAGAAGTGAATTTGTCATTCCTCTTGCAGGAGCTGGTGGAATTCTTATACCCGAGCCTGTTGGATGGGGATGTTGTCATTCATTTGGATATTGCTCCATCCATCAATCTGTTTGCCAATAAAGATGAACTGAGACAAGTTTGTTTAAATTTGATAATAAATTCCATTGATGCACTTCAACAAATGAAGGATAAACCAAGATCGATTGAGGTTGTTTGTTTGGATAAAGGAAATATTATGGAGCTTTCCATCACGAATAACGGTCCGAAAATCGAAGAAGAATCCATACATGCCATTTTTGAGCCTTTCTTTACCACAAAGGACCTGGGGACGGGAATCGGGCTTTATATTTGTAAGAAACTCATTGAAAAACACGATGGCGAAATTTATTGCCGTTCAAATGAACAGGAAACAAGTTTCATTATTAAAATGCCTACTACACCAATGGAACAAGAAAAATCCTCCTAGCTAATAGCGGGAGGATTTTTCTTGTTGACAAGCGGTCGATAATATATTATCTTAAAAACAATACTTTAACACCTAAAAGCGTTTAAGCGTTTAAGTGTGTTGGTGAAAAGAGCATTTTTGAGCAGAGTCGAGCATAGTAAATAAATAGATAAATAGCCATGTATATAGTAGTTACCGTGTATGCAGCAAAAATAGACTGGATGGTTGGTGAAAATCCAGGCGGATCGGTGGATGAAATACAATACATATCGTCATCAGGCTGTTGATTAGGTGAGCGGGCAAATGTTTCATTTGCCAATTAGGGTGGTACCGCGGAGCTTCTTCGTCCCTTGTTATAGGGATGAAGAGGCTTTTTTGGTGCAAATTAACAGAAACTCAAGTATTTTTGGAGGGAACATCATGGAGCAGCAAATACAAAATAAGAAAATTCACATCAGTGGTTTGGCGGCTCTAAGTTTGGTTATCAGCATTATCGCAATTATTTCAATTTCCTTGTTCGTTTTCAAAGCAGAGCCGCATATTCCCATTTTCACAAGTATCGTTGTCTTAATCTTATTTTCACTAGCCAAAAGGCAGTCGTGGAGCTTTATTGAAACGGGCTTAAAGAATGGGTTGAAAGAAGGACTTACCCCTATATTATTATTTATCTTAATCGGTATCTTGATTGGGGTCTGGATGCTCTCAGGAACAATCCCCACCTTCATCTATTATGGTGGCCAGTTGATTTCTTCCCAGTTGTTTCTGCCGAGCGTGTTTATCATCACGGCCATTATCGGCATCAGTATCGGAAGTTCTTTTACTACTACCGCAACGGTCGGGGTTGCTTTTATTGCTCTTGGCACAGGCATGGGCTTTAATCCGGCGATTGTTGCCGGGGCAATTATTTCTGGTGCGCTTTTAGGAGATAAAATGTCTCCGCTCTCAGATACAACCAATATAGCATCAGCAGTATGTAAAGTGGATCTCTTTGAGCATATTCGACATATGCTATGGACTACGATTCCTGCTGCTATCATCTGTCTTGTTGTATTCAGTATTATGAGTAATGGGGCAAGTGATGGAGCGGTTGGAGAATTCTCCAATCTGCCGGCTGTATTGAAGGCTGAGGGGCTGGTCAGTATCTGGGCCTTGTTGCCTGCAGTTGTCATGTTTACGGTGGCATTAAAGCGAGTACCTGCGATCTTTGTGATGATGGTGGGAATTTTGACAGGGGCACTGATAACTTTTGTCCTTCAACCTGGAATTAGCATTTCTCAGCTAATGGATGTCATGCAGAATGGTTATACAGGGGCTACAGGTGATGAAGCAATGGATAGCATATTGTCCAAAGGTGGCATTCAAAGCATGATGTGGTCTGTTTCCCTCGTCTTGCTTACATTAAGCATGGGTGGTTTGATTCAGCAATTACGGGTGATGGAACGCCTGCTGCAGATGATACAGTCACTAGTCTCCTCTACAGGAAAATTAATTTTGGCCACTGTTGCCACAGCCATTGGTGTCAATGTAACAGTAGGAGAACAATATATGTCCATCATTTTAACTGGACAGGCATTTGAAAAGGAATACGAAAAGCAAGGCATCGCTTCAAAAACCCTTGCAAGGGTACTGGAGGATGCAGGGACAGTCATCAACCCTCTGATCCCATATGGAGTAAGCGGCGTTTTCATGGCAGGGGTGCTCGGGGTCCCTGTCTTGGATTACTTGCCATACGCAATATTTTGCTTGATCAGTCCGCTATTGAGCATATTCTATGGTTTTACAGGAATCAGTATCAAAAAGCGAGAGCAAATGGAAGGGTAAAACCAAAGGCTCTTTAAGGAAGGTTACGGTTGATTTATAAATAGGTAAAAGCAAAAAAGTTTACGAAAATAGCCAAACTAAAAAGCGTGCAGCCGGGTCAATTTTACTGCACGCTTTTTATTGGTTTAATATTGTAAGCGGTCCATCTCTACAAACAACGGTTTATTTTTATTATATAGCTCCCGGTATAGATGATAATATTCCTCATATTTTGCTACATTCCTGACCGTTGGGAGAACCTCGTGTTTTATGGGGATATGATGCTTGATCTCTTCGATGGAGTCAACTTCCCCTAGGGAGTAAAGTCCAAGCCACGCCGCCCCCCAAGCGGTTGCTTGATGGCTATCTGTAAGTGTGACAGTTTTTCTGAAGATATCTGCTGTCATTTGAACCCATAATGGTGAATTGGAATATTCCCCACTTACAATCAGCTTCTTTGTAGGTCCGGCCTTTTCATGGAGTGCCTCATGAATTTCGAACATATTAAAGATGACGCTTTCCATCACGCTGCGGATCATATCTGCACTTGTATGTGAAAGCGTGAGCCCCATCCATCCCCCTTTGGCTTTGGCATTCCATTTCGGTGCCCTCTCTCCGTTCAAGTAGGGTAGAAAGAACAGGCCGTTTGCCCCGGCACTTGAAGTAGCGGCAAGCGCCTCGAGGTCCGCTACTTCAATGGTTTCTTTCTTTGTAATCGTTGAAAATTGTCTTGCAAGCCAGTGCATCAAGACAGTACCGTTATTAGTAGCACCACCAGCAATGAAATTTTCTTTGTTGAATGCATATTTGAATGTACGCTGTTCTGGGTCTGTCGTTCTTTCATTGGTGAACCTGCGGATGGCTCCGCTTGTTCCAATGGTTAATGCTGTTTCTCCTTCATCGATCCCGCCGATTCCTATGTTGGCAAGGACACCATCACTTGAGCCGATGATGATGGGGGTGTCACTATATAGAAGCAATTCTTTCGCTACGTTTCCCAATAAGGGTCCGACTTCTTCAGTGCAGGGGACGACAGGAGAGAGTTGTGCCTCGTTTATCCCTGCTATCGCAAGTGCTTCGTGATCCCATTGCAGGGTATGGATATTGAGAAGTCCCGATGCAGAAGCAATGGAATAATCGACTTGCCAAGTACCGGACCATTTGTATAAAATGTACTCTTTGATGGAAACAAAACGGGTAGCTTCGTAATAGGGTGTGTATTGGTTTTCTTTCATCCAGACGAGCTTAACAAAAGGTGACATCGGATGGATGGGTGTGCCGGTCTGTTCGTATAAATCCCTTCCATATGAGTCTTTCATGATAGCCGCTTGAGGGTAGCTTCTCCCATCAGCCCAAATGATCACAGGTGAGATTGGTTCACCCTGATCATTGATACATATAAGGCTATGCATGGCAGAAGATATGCTGAGACCAATGACTTCACTTGGATTAATATATTTCTGTCTGATGGAGGTGGAGATCGCCAATCGTGCAGCCTTGTCTATTTCAATTGGATTCTGCTCGGAATAGCCTGGTTTCGGGTGATAGGTCGAATATGCCACTTCAAACTCTGACACAGCTTTGCCTTGTTTGTTGAAAATAACGGACTTTGTTGTAGAAGTCCCGATATCCAACCCTATAAAGTAGTTGCCCATAAGTCACCACACTTCGCTATTTGCATTATACCTCTAGTTTATTCTTTCAGAGATAAGAATATCAATTATAAAATTTATCATGGAAAAAATCAGAATTATTCTAGGATAGGTGTAAAGTAACGTAATTATCAGTATATTCTGATTCGAAAGTCACGCTTTTTTATAGTTATACACATCCTGAAGTGTTGATATGAAAGATATACACACATTTATCCACATTATCAACAGGAATGAAAGTTTCTATCCACAAAATATTATTCACATAAATATGTTAAATATATATTGATATAATAGGGCTATTTGTCAGTTAACCACACTATCCACAATTATGTGAGCAACTATTATTAACATAAATTAATATTGCGAACAATTTGTGAACTCTATTGTATTCGATATAAAAAGATTGTATAGTAAAGATAGAAAGTAAGTGAAATACTTCACAAACTTTCTAAATGATAACAGCTAGCCGGCTAATTTTTTTTACTGCTTATTGTGAAATACTTCACAAACTAATTGATGGGAGGAAAAGATCATGAAATGGTTACGTGGACCGAAAATGGCAATCCTTTGGACAGTGTTAAGAATTTGGTTGGGAGTACAATGGCTGAAGGCCGGCTTACCTAAAATAGGAACTTTTGATGCAGAAGGATTTTTACAGGGGGCAATTGCAAAGGCTGAAGGAGCTCATCCGGCAGTGCAAGGCTGGTACGCAGGATTCCTTGAGAATGTGGCGCTGCCAAATGTGGGTATGATCAACTTCTTGATTCCTTGGGGAGAAGTACTTGTAGGTATAGCACTCATACTAGGATTAGCAACTATGCCTGCACTTCTGGCAGCAGCTTTTATGAACCTGAATTTCCTGTTGGCAGGAACTGTGAGCACGAACCCGATACTCTATACTGCTGCTTTCGCTCTACTCGCAGCAGGGACAGCAGCCACCTTCTATGGGCTTGACCGATTTGCGATCCGATTCATAAAAGATAAATGGAATGCCCGCAAAATGAAAAATGATCATAGAAGTAATGGTAAAACGTTAGGCGATGGTCATGCTGCAGCACATTAGAAAAATGATACGATGGGACAGACATACCGGCCAACATGGGACGTAGTGTCTATCCCATGTTTTTTTTAGATTATGAAAACTCCCGGTTGATCTGAAATTTAGATAAAGCAACAAGGTATATGAAAAACCTCTTGATAAAGGAAATAAAGAGATGAATCGAGAATATCTATTTAGGAAGGGGGCGGATAGAATGTTATTTTGGATAATCGTTATAATTGTTGTCGTTTCCTTCTTGTTGTTCGGCTTTCTGCTGGATCGAAAAACAGATCGGTACAAATCGATGAGTGATAAGAAGGTCAAAGAAGGGATAGAAGGGATTAAAGATGAAACACTAAAGCAAGGTGGCCCGCCAAATAATACTCATCAAATGGGTCCATAAAAATGAGGGGACATGCACGCCAAACGCTGGTCGTCGGCCATGTCCCCGGTAAACAATTTATTTGGCTGTTTTCGTAAACTTTGTTGCTGTCGTGCTCTTTTCATGATTCGGAGAGACTGCATGATATTTAGAAAGTAGATACACGGTAAAAGTCTAAATGCCGACTATTTACTTGTAAAAGTCTAAATGCCGACTATTTACTAGTAAATAGCACCAATCTTTTAGAAAAGAGCCATTTATTTAAAGTTATCCTTCTTACTGTTCCGTTTAATTCCAGCTGCTGATGCGCGAGCTTGTGCCTCTAGGATCTCATTATCAGCATGTTGCTCGTTCGCGAATTCTGCATCCTGAGCAGCTTTTTTCATGTTCTTAGGAACCTGTGGAAGTGATGTTTTATTTTTACCACCAGATTGATGTCCGCGTGAACGTCCCATTCGAAACCCTCCTAAGAATATGCGATAGACATAAGGTACAAGCTCTTTGTTCCTTTATGTCTTCTCGGATAGGTTAACCTCTGGTGCAAGGTGTGATGTGAGGTAGTTGTTGGATAGGGATGAAATACCTTCATCATGAAGGATGAAGGTACATTCTAAGGCTTTTTCCAATCGGGACTATCTGCGTCTCTCTGTATATCCACCAACACGATCGGCCATCTTAAACTCGCGGGAATAGGTTACTTCCTGTGTTTTGCTCAAAGTTGTCTTTGCTTTTTCACGACGCTTTTTATCATTCATCAAGAATCCCTCCTTAATATATGGATACCAACAGTCTTGGCTTAAATGTGGGAAAATATACTAAAAAGCGTCTGCCCCACAGAGGGCAGACGCACAGACTTGACAAACTATCTAGCAGATAAGTTATTGGTTGGAACAGTTGATCTCCGTTGCAGGAGCTACGCTTTCCTGCGGGCGGTCCGTAAGCCTCCTCGGCTACGCCTGCGGGGTCTTACATGTCCCTTCCTCCCGCGGGAGTCTTCGCTCCTTCCACTGCGATCAACTAGGGAATTTACAACTCGAAAAGAGCTTTGTCTACACACTGAGCGTCTGCCCCACAGAGGGCAGACGCAACGTTATTATGCTTCTTTTAACTGATGTTCTTCATGCAGCACTTCGTGGCCTGTGCGCAGTTTGTATAGTGTATACTGGTCGCGAGAAATTTCATACAGGTTGTAGATGTCTTTACCAGCATTGATTTCATCTAACAGGCTTTTGCGTGTTTCATTCGCAAGGACTACATATGGCAGCTTTTCGGCCGCTCTTGTGGAGCGGATATTCACCTTGCGGATGCGCATGAAGATGGACTGCACATCAAGTTCATAGAAAAGTTCCTCGAAAAAATGATCTTTGGCAGGCTGATTGTAGCCTTTGCCATGATATGGTTTGCCTAGCCAAGTGCCTAGGAAGCCGGCTCCGTCCTGCACGTCGAAAAGATTGATTGTTCCAATTGGAGTGCCCCATTCATCAAGAATGGTACGTGAAATCAATTCTCCGCGTTCTTCCGCTTCGATGGTCTGTTTTGTCAGGAAAAGAAACTCATCGTAGGAATACGCTTTATGACGCACAAAAGGGAAGACTTCAGGGTGCACCATTAACTCATAAAGAGTTTGAGATTCCTGGAAATCACGTTTTTTGAGCATGTCTAACCCTCCAATTGAGGGCAGAACTGTCACGTTCACGTGAAGACTGGCCCACCCTCGAAATTTTTTAAATTACAAAAAATTTCGGGGTGGGAATCGAACCCACTAGAACCAGTTTAACTGGTGGCGCACCATTTGCCTTCCCTAACATTTTAAACACAAATTGTTAGTTGATTTAATTTTGTTTACCTACGTATCATACTCGATTTTATTTAAAAAAGAAACAACTTTTTTGTTAATTTTTCTGGTAAATTATTTCACCGTCAACCATTGTCATGACAGGCTTTGCAAGGAATTGGAAGGGGTGGTGAGACCATAGTACTAAATCGGCATCCTTCCCTGTTTCGATGCTTCCTACACGGTCTGAAATGTGGAGGTTTTTTGCTGCGATCATCGTGATTCCTTCCAGTGCTTTTTGTTCATCCAACCCTTCCCTGACGGCTAAAGCCGCGCAGACATTTAAGTACTGAACAGGGGTGTATGGATGGTCGGTGGTTATCGAAACTTCCACACCTGCCTCGGTAAGGGCCTGATAGGTTTTCCAGCTCTTATTTTTAAGTTCGATTTTAGATTTCCTTGTCATTGTCGGACCAACACAAACCTTCATGTCCCTGCCTTTCAACTCATTGGCAATGAGGTGGCCTTCTGTGCAATGTTCGATGGTAAATTTGAGATCAAATTCTTCTGCAAAACGAATGGCCGAAAGAATGTCATCGGCTCTGTGCGCGTGAATGCGGACTGGTATTTTTTTCTGAAGGGCCATGACAATGGGCTTAACCCTTAGATTATCAGGATTGTCGTAATGCTTAGCTTGATAGAAAGCTTCACGAAGCATACCCATGATCCCCATGCGGGTGATGGAGTCTTTATTCCCGTGGCTATGGATACGCTTAGGGTTTTCTCCAAAGGCCACTTTTAAACCTGCTGTCTCTTGAATGATCATATCCGAAATATTCATACCGTAAGTCTTTATGACGGTGGTTGTGCCGCCAATGACATTCGCGCTTCCCGGCATGATATGGACGGTTGTTACACCATAATGAATGGCATCTTGAAAGCCTTGATCTAAAGGATGAACGCCATCAAGTGCACGGATATGGGGAGTAAGCGGCTCCACTGTTTCATTGGCATCATTTCCGGCCCAGCCAGTTCCCTCGTCATATAAACCGAGATGTGTATGGACATCGATAAAACCAGGGAAAAGGAACTTTTCATTACATTCTATTACTTTCCCTTCTTCAGGAACCGGCAAGGCTTTACCTACCATCTTTATTTTCCCATTTTCCGTCAATACATCTGCATGATGGATGGGAGGAGATGTAATGGGATAGACTGTTGCGTTCCGAAACATTATGATACCCATAGAAAACTCCTAAGTTTCTGTCATTACTATGATTGTAATATGTCGGACAGAGCGTCATCAAGATGAGAATACAAGAAATTATAGCCTTTTTCTTCTAATATTGTCGGAAGCACTCTTTGACCTTCCAGGACGAGCACACTCATTTCACCAAGGGCAGCTTTAAGAGCGAATCCCGGGGTAGGGAACCAATGTGGCCGGCCAGTGACCTTTCCGAGCACCTTGCCAAAGTCCTTCATTTGTTTAGGATTTGGAGCAGTTACGTTGACAGGGCCATTAATTGTTTTATTTTCAATACAAAAAGCAATGGCCCCTGCTACGTCTTTGATATGCACCCATGACATCCATTGTTCTCCTGAACCGATTTTTCCACCAGCAAACAACTTGTATGGAAGCATCATCCTTGGTAGCGCACCTTCCTCTTTATCCAATACGATCCCGAACCGGGTGTAGACGGTGCGAACGCCTTCCGATTGTGCATGCTCCGCTTCTTTTTCCCAAGCATATACAGTAGATGCGAGAAAATCAGATCCTGGTGTGGTATCAGATTCGGTAAATGTTTGTGTGTCAGATGTTCCGTAATAGCCTATGGCACTTGCATTGACAAGTACTTCCGGTTTATTTTGCATGGCACTGATCATTCTGTTGATTTCCTTGGTTGAGGAAATGCGGCTTTCCACAATCTTTCTTTTCTGTTCTTCCGTCCAGCGTCCGCTGTTGATCGACTCGCCAGCCAGGTTTACAATTGCATCCACACCGTCCAATACAGTTTCCGGGGTGGAGGAATCTTTCAGCCATTCCACATACTTCACATGATCCTTTTCCTTTTTATTCGAACTGTTTCGCGTTAAAATGAAGATGGAATGTCCTTTATCAATCAAATGGTCTGTCAATGCTTGACCGACAAGCCCCGTACCGCCTGAAATGGCAATTTTCATTTATATCACCCTCCAAAGAGAATATCTTACTATCTATATTAGTCCTTTTCCCTAATAATCCTTTATTTAATACGACTGAATGTGCTATGAAATGGAGTGAAAGCAGAAATGAGAAAAATAACGAAAATATCGGTGCAACAGAAAAATAAAGAACGCTTTAATATTTTTTTGGACGATGAATATGCTTTTGCGGTGTATGAGACAACCCTGCTGAAATTTCAGCTTGTGAAAGGCAAGGAATTGGACGAGCTGGACGTAGAAGAAATCCTTTTCAGTGACCAAATCAATAAAGCATATACTTCTGCAGTGCATTATCTGTCATTCAGGATGAGGACGGAAAAAGAAATAGTGGATTATTTAATAGAAAAAGAATACGAAGCTTATGTAGCAAAAGAAATTGTCGTGAAGTTAAAGGATCAGGGCTATCTAAACGATGAAGAGTTTGCGATTGCATATGCAAGGACACAGGTGAATACCACTCTGAAGGGGCGGGGGATAATCAAGAAAGAGCTTATGGAGAAAGGTGTGGACAAGATAATAATAGAAGATGCAGTCGAGGCGGAATATAGTTCCGAACAAGAGCTGGAGCATGCAGTAAACCTAGTGGTGAAATATGCGCCGAAATACAAGAAGGATTCTTTCAAAATAATGATACAAAAAGTGGAGCAGGCATTAGTGAGAAAGGGATACTCATTTTCGGTCATCAAGCTGGCAATAGAAGAGGCTGAATTAGAAGAGGATACCTCCGAGGAGTGGGATGCTTTGGTAAAACAAGCCGAAAAATATCACCGCAAATATCCGGATTTGGATGATTATCAACAAAAAATGAAGCTGAAAGGTGCTCTTTATCGCAAAGGCTTTACGATGGATCTTATTGACAGATGGCTTGAGGAAAACCAATGAAAAGGCAGATATGTGCTTGGGAAGTTTTGAAAACCCCGTTCAGAAATCAACAGTTCTAAACGGGGCCATCAATTTTAAACATGTATTTCAAGTTCCCCATCCCGACTTACAATAATCTCTGCTACCTCCCGGGGAGATCTCAATCTTGATTTGTCTTTGATATGATTTGTTTCATCCCAGAATGGAGTGTCCATGCCGCCCATATATGTTGCGACTACATGCACTTTGTCTTCTAGTTCTTTTTGTAAACTTTCTGTGAAGCCTCTGACAGCAAATTTGCTGGCTACATAAACACTTTCATTGACTTTTCCTTTTTGTCCGGCAGTGGATATGATGTTCATGATCTTGGAACCACCATGCTTTAACAAATAAGGAATTAATTCTTTTGTTAAAAAGATGGTTCCAAGTACGTTGGTTTGAATAGCTGTCATTATTTCCTCATGACTCAATTCTGTCAATGGACCGAAGCAACCTGTCCCGGCATTGTTCACAAGATAGGTGACATCGTGTTTGGCTGTGATTTTTCCTACGGTTCGTTTGACAGACTCCAGGTTACTGATATCCAGTTGATAGGTGAATGCCTCCCCGCCTTCAGATAGGATCTCTTGTTTTACAGACTCCAACGGTTCTATTCTTCTGCCTGCCAAAATAACGGTATTTCCTTTTTGCGCATATATGAGAGCTAACTCCTTGCCAAGGCCGGTACCTGCACCTGTTATCAATATAGTTTGCATTTGCATCACTCTTTTCTTAAGGCACTTGGCTCAGGAGATGGTTGACCTTTGAGCCAAGCGCCTTTCATAATATCTTTTTGTTGAATCGAAATCGTGCTATCCTTACTTTATATAGAATTTTTAGGGGGAACGCAAGTGGAACAGGATAAGCGCTATAGTCAAATGACCTCACATGAGCTGCATCAGGAAATTGCCGCATTAAAAGAAAAGGCGCGAAAGGCAGAACAACTGGGAATCGTAAATGAATTTGCTGTTTTGGAACGAAAAATCACAATGGCGAAAGCATATATGCTGAATCCGGAAGATTATAAGCCGGGTGAGGTTTATGAAATAGAAGGAGATCCAGGCGTGCATTTTAAGATTACGTATATGAATGGAGTATTTGCCTGGGGACATAGAATTAGAGGGGAAATGGTGAACAGGGAAGAGGAAGGCCTGCCGATTTCCATGTTAATGAAATGAAGAAAAAAGCAAAGAGGGATTAGTCCTCTTTGCTTTTTTCTTTCATGTACATATTAGACAGTCTTCTTTACGACCTTTTTCTTGTCTGCACTTCTAAGATCTGAATGTTTTGGGCTTGTCGCGTTTCCCCGTTCACTTGACGGAACGAGTGTTTTGAGTGAGCATTCGGCTGCGGAAATGGATGGTCATTTAACGTAAAAGGATTACTGTGTGATGGCTTGTGATTTTGTTTTGCCATGATAACAACCTCCTATTAGTTAGTTGCGAGCAAAGTTTAGAATGTACCGTCTTCTCTGGCGCCGGAAGCTCTCATGCGCTCCTGTGGATGAGTATTGATGGTCCCATTCGCACGCTTTGAAGCATACTCAGACTTTGCACGACCTTCCCCTTCGAACTTATTGTCATTGGGGTTTGGAAAGTTTCTCGCTTTATTCCTCATGCGACTCGCCTCCTCGGAAAATAGGTGTCCTCCCAGTGCAATGAACACTAGCGGTGGAATGCAACACCTATCTTTAATATTGGATTTTATTGATGATTATATGTAATGATAATAAGTGTGAATTAAACCCAAAACCTAAAGAGGTGTTTTATATGGAAGAATATTTTGAACGATTGGCCGACCGCCTGCTGGAAAAAAATCCTGCGTTGACATATGACAAAGCAAGAACTTGGGTGGAGCTTTTGTGGGAGGACTTTGAAAGTTCCTATGCAAAGGCCGGCTATAAATATAAAGGAAAAGAAATGACTGAAAAGATGGTAAGCCAGATTATCGATCGCCACGGGGATAGCCTGCACGATTTCTTTTCAAATAATCCTAAATATAAGCACCTTCTAAATGCTGACGATGATCTGTTGCATTGAGAGGTGATGACATTAAATCCGCTCACCCCGAAGGAAGGGGTGAGCGGTTTTAATCAAGATTAGGAATGATATCAAGTTTTGTGCGCAGTTTTTCCTCGCTGAAAATCCATCCCGTATATGAGCTGATGATATTTAAATCATGATCGAGCTGCACGATTGCAACAAATGGATAGTAATCTTTGCTTCGGTAACGCAAATCGATGAACCGAACCTCATAATGATCATCATATTCTTCCATTTCCCATCTGTAGACAGGAGAGAAAGAAAGGAATGCCGAAACATTGTCGTCGAATTTTGCAGCTTCGATGATGGCATTTTCCGGCAATGGAACTTTGTCAAAGGTATCATTGATAAAAATCTGGTATTTAACTGCTCTTGCTACGTAAAAATTCTCTTTTGTCGTTATGGCCAAATGCCACTGGTTCCAGTAAAGGGTCGGTGAAATCAACGTCTGTCTGACATCGGGAATGATCTCTTGGACCTGACGCAATACCTTCTGCTGCATTCTGTACCGTAACATATAATAAGCAATCAGGATGCCATAAATGGACAGAAAAGTATAGCCTGGGTGGAATCCGGCTCCCCATAAGAGGAGACCTGCGATATGAAATCCGAATATAACCGGGTCAAAAGTATTGATAATGCCGAGTGCCACCCATCTTTTTGTAAAAGGACGGAGCGCCTGTGTCCCATAAGCGTTGAAAATGTCGACAAAAACATGAAGGATTACGGCAATGAATGTCCAAATCCATAAGTAAAGAAAATTGGCTTCAGGAATGAAAAGGTAAATAGCCGGCGCAATCAATAATGGCCATAAACATACTGCCGGTATGGAATGGGTGATCCCTCTATGGTTGCGTATATATGTCGCATTATTTTTGAATTTCAAAACAGTATCTGTATCCGGGGCCTGTGAACCGATAAGAGCTCCGATCATGATGGCGGTTGCGGTTTCAGGGTTGCTCGCAACGTAAGGATCTATGGTTGCCATGGAACCGAGCGCAATTCCCATCACAATATGTGTGCCTGTATCCAATGGTCGGCCTCCTTTCGGCAATTACGTCTGAGAGGTGTTCTATACTTTTCTAATTAGTCTGATGCAAAAGGGGTGTTTTCAAACATGTTAACAAAACAGTTGCATATTTTCATTCAATATCCTATAAAGGAAACAGTGACCATGCAATATGAAGAAACAATGCAGCAGGTTTTTAGGGTGATGAGCGACATGGGCGCAAATGAATTCAAATGGTCCAGGGCGGGAGAAGAAAAAGGATCTGCCTATTACCGCGAATCTTTTTTGCTGCCCACTGAGTCGCACTATTTTGCCATGAAAGCCCTTCGCTGCTCGGAAAGTAATCATGTTTTCCATGAGCTTTCCCAATTTATTGATAACGAGGCCGGTAGCATACAATACGTCGGCCTGAAAATTACTAGCTGATCTTCTGGAGGTTTATTTTGAATAAAGAACATATCCACCATGAACG
Source organism: Sutcliffiella horikoshii DSM 8719 (assembly GCA_001648575.1). Lineage (GTDB taxonomy): Bacteria > Bacillota > Bacilli > Bacillales > Bacillaceae_I > Sutcliffiella_A > Sutcliffiella_A horikoshii. The sequence goes on from LQXN01000061.1 coordinate 268,749, forward strand.
ACTTTATGATTTTGATATATATGGTTTCCAGCACGATTTAATTACTTGGTTTGAACGTGAACAACGTGAACTTCCTTGGAGGAAAGACCAGGACCCTTATAAAGTCTGGGTTTCTGAAATAATGCTCCAGCAGACGAAAGTAGACACAGTCATTCCTTATTTTAATTCCTTTATTGAGCAGTTCCCAAACATACAAAGTTTGGCTGAAGCGGAGGAGGACAAGGTGCTAAAAGCCTGGGAAGGACTCGGCTACTATTCCCGGGCGCGTAATCTGCAGAGCGCGGTAAGGGAAGTTCATGAAAGCTATGGGGGGATTGTCCCTAATACGCCTAGTGAGATATCCACTTTAACAGGAGTGGGCCCTTACACGACCGGTGCGATTTTAAGCATCGCTTACGGTGTTCCGGAACCGGCTGTTGACGGAAATGTCATGAGGGTACTGTCAAGGATCCTATTGATCGAGGACGATATCGCCAAGCCGAGAACCCGAAAAGTTTTTGAAGAGGTCATCCGGGATTTAATTTCAAAAGACAATCCCTCTTTTTTCAATCAAGGGTTGATGGAGCTTGGAGCAATGGTCTGTACTCCAACCTCTCCATCCTGTCTATTATGTCCTGTCCGGGAATATTGCCGTGCATTTGCAGAAGGGGTCCAAAGGGAACTGCCTGTTAAAACGAAGAAAAAATCGACCAGGCAGGTAGCGCTTGTCGCAGGAATTTTAGTAGACGATGAGGGCAGATTTTTGATTCACCGCCGGCCAAGTGAGGGCTTATTGGCGAACCTTTGGGAATTCCCGAATTTTGTGAAGGTGGATGAGCTCGGAACAGCCAAGCAACAATTGCAACAGTTGATGAAAACCGAATACGGCATGGACATTTCAGTGGGGGACTATATAAATGATATTAAGCATGTTTTCTCACATTTGGTGTGGAATGTAAATGTGTACACAGGCAAGTGGCACGGGGATGTCCCGAAAGAGAGTGGATTGACCGCAGTAACAATGGAGGAAATGATGAAATATGCATTTCCTGTCTCCCATCAAAACATGTGGAAGGAATATCTTAAGATCAAAAAGTAAGTGGAGGGGGATCAACCTTTGTGGTTGATCCTTTATGCTGGGGTTAGTCATAACTAATACGGGTTCCGTGAGTCCAGTCCGCTTCATGGCGTTGGAATCCGCCGCGTGCTTCAATTTCCTTAATGATTTCCATGTGAATGCTTTGACCTTCTGCATTTAAGTAGGGAACCATTTGTTGCAAGGAATGATGAAAGTAAGCAAGTTCGGTGTCTTTCCACTCCTTTTTGGGATGCATAGACAGTTCGGTCATATCACGTCCGACATACATAGTTTCCTGCCTCCTTCATGGCAAAGTCTATGCAGTTATTGTTTGAAGAATCATTAAGGCTTATACTGAAAGATAGTAGATATAGTTTACATACATAAAGGAGTAGAGACATATGACGAACAAAGTGGCATTGATTACAGGCAGCAGCCGTGGTATCGGAAAGAAAATTGCGTTGGAGCTGGCTAAGGATGGCTACAACATTGTCATTAACTATAACCGTAGTAAAACTGCCGCCCAAGAAACGGCGGCGGAAATAGAGGCGCTTGGTGTCAAGGCGCTGACAGTGAAAGCAAATGTGGGGCAGCCCGAAAAAATTAAAGAGATGTTTGTAAAAATTGATGAAGAGTTCGGCCGCCTTGATCTATTGGTGAGTAATGCAGCTTCTGGGGTTTTACGTCACGTCATGGAATTAGAGGAATCTCATTGGGATTGGACGATGAATATCAACTCAAAGGCTTTGTTGTTCTTGGCGCAAGAGGCCGCAAAAAGAATGGAGAAGGTTGGCGGTGGGAAGATTGTCAGCATAAGCTCTTTAGGGTCCATTCGATATTTAAAAAATTACACGACAGTCGGTGTTTCAAAGGCTGCCATTGAGGCATTGACTCGTTACCTTGCTGTCGAGCTTGCAGATAAGAACATTGTCGTTAATGCCGTTTCTGGTGGAGCTGTAGACACCGATGCATTGAAACATTTCCCGAATCGCGAGGAATTATTGGAAGATGCGAAGAACAATACACCTGCTGGACGCATGGTGGAACCAGATGATCTAGTGAATACGGTTATGTTCCTCTTGTCAGACAAAGCAAGCATGATTCGTGGGCAGACGATTATTGTGGATGGGGGAAGATCTTTACTCGTCTAAAATATACAGAAAATAATTTTTAAGTTTTTGTCATAGTTTCCTTGCGAAATGGTTATCTTAAAATTCGTGGAGGTGATAAACAATGGCAAACAACAACCAACAAAACCAACAACAACAACAGCAACAACAACAAGCTGCTCAACGCGCGAAGCAAGCTCAGCAAAACCAACAACAACACGGTGCTGAATTCGCTAGCGAAACAAATGCTCAAGAAGTGAGACAACAAAACGCTCAATCTTCAGCACAAAAGAACCAACAAAACCGCTAATCACAACAATACAGCAACAACAAAAGCACTCCTTATCACACCGATGGGGAGTGCTTTCTTCGTGATGGAGGGGGAAAATCCTGGGGGGGTCTGACCCCTTTTCGTTCGTCAAATTCCGACAGATTTTCATTTGGATACGCATGTATTCGACGTTAAGGTGGAATTTCCTTCTGGGGTCTGACCCCCTTTTTCTCTTTTTTTCTCTTTTTTCTCTTTTTTTATTTCTTAATTTTTTTATCCTCATCACTCGACAAAACTTCCCTTTGGTCTACATATGTAGTCAAAGGGTTTGGGGGGAGGGGGAAGAATTTATGTAATAGTGGGGTATGGTTATTAGGAGGAGGTAGTTGCGGTGGATAGGTTTGATATGGCGGTGTCGGAGCAGTTGAGGACAATGGATAGATTATTGTTGTTGCAAGGGGATATTGAGCGTTCTCAGAGGATTGAGGAGCAGATGAAACAATTGAAGGAAGAGGCTGAGAAGCTTCAAAAGTTAAAAGATGATATAGAGAAGATGAAAGAAGAGTTGGCAGAAATCCAGTCCATTTTTGAAGCGCAAACAGAAGAGGCGATCCGGTCGTATCATTTGCAGGAGTCAGTGTGACAGGAGCAATTCTCACCATTTATAAGCTATAAACTATAGGGATGGAGCTGTCTTCTTTTCATAAAGATGGCTCTTTTGTTTTAAAATCTCACCTGAACCGTTATAATAGTAGAAAATGGTTTGCTTTTAACTGAGAAGTGCGGGCATAAAATAGAAAGAAGGGGAAGAGGAATGGGTTGTCCCAAAGAAGGAGAGAAAATACAAATACATAGCTATAAGCACAATGGCCGCATCCATAGAGTATGGGATGAAACGACGGTGCTTAAGGGGACGCAAAACCTTGTTATTGGTGGAAACGACAAAACCATTGTGACTGAATCGGACGGAAGAACCTGGATCACAAGGGAACCGGCAATTTGTTATTTTCATGGAAAGCATTGGTTCAACATCATCGGGATGATAAGAGAAGATGGGGTATACTACTATTGCAATATCAGCTCCCCATTTATCGCAGATGACGAAGCGGTTAAATACATAGATTATGACCTTGATATAAAGGTGTTTCCGGATATGACCTTCATTTTATTGGATGAGGATGAATATGAAAAACACCGAAAAGAAATGAATTATCCTGATGTGATAGATAAAATCCTTAAAAGTAATGTAGAGACGTTGATTTCCTGGATCAGGCAGCGGAAAGGCCCGTTTGCCCCGGACTTTATCGATTTATGGTACGAGCGCTACCTTACTTATCGAGTGTAGAAAGCGAGCGATCAGGGAGACAAAAGGCAACTGGTAAAATTGATATGCCAGGCCTTTTTTGTTTTATGGTTAGTCATAATATATTTGATTCTCATAACCTAGTGCTCAAATCACAACCAAGCCCAAATTATACATACATGTTTCATTAGGGAAAGTGGAAGCTAAAAAGAAAGAAAAGTTAGTAGACATCATTGGGAGGAAGTCAATTGGATAGTATAAAAAGGTATATGCGATTTGTAAAGCCATATCGGTGGCAAATTGTAGGTACCATTCTTATTGGAATGCTGAAATTCGGACTGCCATTATTAATTCCTTTATTATTGAAGTACGTAGTAGATGATATTTTGCTTGTAGACGGTCGTTCTGCCGAGGAGAAAACAAATGAACTCCTTATGATCATGGGCGCAATTTTCCTGACCTTTTTGGTGTTAAGACCGCCGATTGAGTATTACAGACAATATTTTGCACAATGGACAGGCAGTAAGATTCTTTATGACCTGCGAGACAAATTATTTGATCATATTCAGCGGCTTAGCCTTCGTTTTTATGCCAACAACCGGGCAGGGGAAGTGATTTCAAGGGTCATCCATGATGTGGAGCAAACAAAGCATTTTGTCATCACAGGTTTGATGAATTTCTGGCTGGACCTTGCAACCATCTTGATTGTCATCGTGATCATGTTCCAGGTGGATATCACCTTGACACTAGTATCCATCATGTTGTTCCCGTTCTATGGGTTCTCCATCAAATACTTTTACAGCCGCCTGCGTCATCTCACTAGAGTGCGTTCACAGGCCCTTGCTGAAGTGCAGGGACACTTGCATGAGCGTGTACAGGGGATGCCTGTCATCCAGAGCATGGCGATAGAAGACTATGAGCAGGAGCAATTTAAAAAACAGAACACAAACTTTTTACAAAAAGCCTTGGACCACACAAGCTGGAACGCTAAAACGTTTGCGGTAGTGAACACGATTACCGATATTGCACCGCTTCTTGTTATTGGCTACGCTGGCTATCAGGTTATCAATCAAGGATTGACGGTAGGGGAAATGGTCATGTTTGTTGCGTACATTGACCGCCTATACAATCCGTTGCGCAGATTGATCAACTCTTCCACAACCTTGACGCAGTCCATTGCATCAATGGACCGGGTATTTGAATTTGTGGATGAAAAATACGATATCACAGATAAGCCTAATGCCGTTGAATGCAAAACGGCACGCGGGGAAGTAAGCTTTGAGAATGTTTCATTTAAATATGAAAAAAATGAAGAATATGTATTGAAGAATTTATCTTTACAAGTCCGTGAAGGGGAAACCATTGCTCTTGTCGGAATGAGTGGTGGTGGAAAATCTACACTTGTCAGCCTTTTACCTCGGTTCTATGATGTTACAGATGGTAAAATCAAGCTGGACGGCGTGGACATTCGGGATGTCACGGTACATTCCTTGCGAAAGCAGATTGGCATCGTGCTTCAAGACAGTATTTTGTTCAGTGATACTGTCCGTGAAAATATTGCCCTTGGAAAACCTGACGCCACAATGGAAGAAATCATTGATGCGGCCAAAGCAGCCAATGCACATGATTTTATCTCAAACTTGCCGGAAGGTTACGAAACGAAAGTGGGAGAACGTGGTGTCAAGCTATCAGGTGGCCAAAAACAACGTGTTGCCATTGCCAGGGTGTTCTTGAAAAATCCGCCGATCCTTGTGATGGATGAGGCAACATCTGCACTCGACTTAGAGAGTGAACATCTGATACAAGAGTCACTCGAACGTCTGGCTGCAAACCGGACAACCTTTGTCGTGGCCCACCGCCTGTCAACCATAACCCATGCGAGCAGGATCGTGTTGCTCGAGCATGGAGAAATAGTGGAAGTCGGTTCACATGAAGAGTTAATGAAGAAAAAAGGACACTATTATAATTTGTTCATGATACAGGAGATAACATAACTTTGGGTAACCAATCTTTAGCAGAGGAGGATTTCTGCGGAGGTTGGTTTTTCTTATTTCGGGGGTAAACCTTGAGGTGGTAGTACCTGAAAATATGCATTCAAGAGTATTCTACGGTTCAAGGACCAACTTCTTCATTTCCCGATTCACTTCTCTATTTCCCAAGTCGACTTCTTCATTTCCGAGCTCCCATTCTACATTTCCCAAACTCACTTCTGTGATTTCAGGTGACACCCCGCAAAATACTAAGTCGGAATATCCCCAATAACCCCAAAATCCCCATACAAAAAACACCTCCCCACCAAAATCTCATAGCAGGAAAGTGCTTTTCGAAAATCTTATTCTTCCTCATTTGCGCCAATCTCGAACTCGTTGTCATCTACATGGTACTTCTGGAAGCTATCAATCAATTTGTCCAAGTGCTCCAATTGGTCGCTATAATCAATGATTTTGGAGACAAGCGGGAACAGGTGGTACCAAACCTCTACCTCGCCTTCATATTCACCCAAGTTCTCTTTATGAACCATGAATTCATTGATGAACTGCTGTTTATTGAAACGTTCCTCTTCGTACATCTCAGACGTGTTATGCTGCTTTATTTTGCCGACGAACTTTAATAGGATCTGTTCGTGCAAATTAACGAGGTTATCGAGTTCTGCTTTGATGTAATGCTGGTATTCTACTGGCATATGATGTAATTCATTTTCTAATCGGTGTAGCATCTTCAGCGTGTATAATGCACGATTACTCGTTAAGATCAGCTGTCTGAAAATTACCAGTTTGCGTGCTTTGGAGCTGGAATTTTTCAAGCTTGGAAAATAAGTGCGTTCTTCCTTGTAGAGCATGAAAAGCTGTTCAAGCTTTAGCACACGTTGGCGAAGCATCTCGATATCGGTTTTAAGTAGATGATGCTCCGTGCCGTGACGCATATTGATGCGAATCCATTTTAAAATGTCCTCTGTCGTCAATTTCACCTTGTAATAAAGTCTTGTTTCGTATTTGGGCGGTAAAAAGATTAGATTGACCAAAAAGGCGCATAAAATACCGATCATGACGGTTGAAAAACGTATCATGGCGAATTCCAAGAAGTTTTCTCCAGGGTTTTCCATAATTGCGATGACGGTCACAAGCGCAAGTGGTATGGTGTTTTCAATTTTTAATTTCAGGTTGATTCCAATGACGAAGATGGCGGTCAATCCGATGATGAACGGGTCATGTCCGAATAGTAAGGAAAAGATGATGGCTAGAATTGCCCCGATCAGGTTAGCCTGCACATGCTCGATAATGGATTGATACGATTTATAGATGGATGGTTGGATAGCAAAGATCGCTGCGATTCCTGCAAAGAAGGGCGTTGGGACATTTAGCCATTGTGCCACAAACAAAGCAAGGGTGATCGCGATACCGGTCTTGACTATACGGGCACCAAGTTTCATTTAAAATAAGTCCTTTCTTGTCTTTCCGAATTTAATAGCCTATTATCGTGAAAGTTAAACACTTAATAGTATATGCCGAAAGCGTGGTAATCATGTTATTCGATATTGTACTATACACGGTTTCCTTTTGGAGCGCAAGCGGAAATATGACAGAAAAAAGCCCGCAAATGGAAGTTTGCGGGCCGGTTGAATCAAAATATCATTCTGTAGATACTGCTGGGTCAGCCTGTTCTTTGACAGGATTGACTTGCAGGAAGAAGTCTGCCGGGTTATCAAGCATTTGTTTGATTTCTGCTGCTTCTTCTATTTGGTGCTGGTCTAACAGTGATTGATGATAGATGGAAAGCAACTCCACAACATCCTTTAAACCAGAAGCATTCAGTGGTTCGATGTTTACTTTTGCGCCTTTTGCGATACGGCGTTTAAGTGCTTGTTTCGTCAAGCCCATTTCCGGCTGATGACGAAGGTAGACAGCTCCGCCTGTCATACCTGCACAGATCCATGGACCAGGGTCACCAAGGACAAGGCCGCGTCCATTTGTCATGTACTCAAATGCGAAACCTTTGATATTGGCGTTGACTCCAAGGTTTCCATGTTCAACGGCTGGGATGGGGGTGGTAACTTTCCCGCCGATGATCATGTCAGCTCCGGATAGACGGATCCCGGCACGGGCGTCGGCGTTTCCTTGGACGACAAGCGCTCCTTTTTGAGCACCGTAGCCAAAGCCTTTTCCGACAGATCCGTTATAAAATTTGCCGTCTTTTCCTTTGTATTTAAATACGAAGATGCTTCCGCCGAATGCGGTTTTCCCGATTCCATCCTGTGCGCCACCTTCAACCTTGATGTTGATGCCGGTGGAGTTGTATGCACCAAGGCCGTTACCAGGAATCGATCCTTTGTTGTAGCGAAGCTCCACTTCAGGCAGCTCCAGGTAAGAGCCGTCCAAGCGCCCGCGTACACGGTGGCAGGAAACACGGCTACCTAGGACACGTTGTTCTGCTGTTACCGCATCAAATTGACGGGATTCATGCAAATCGCTTTCTTGGTAATCGAGATATTCTGCACCAGCAGCAACAAGGAGCTTTTCTTTTTCCATGCTTGCTGCAACTTCTTTTTGTGCAAGCTGTGGCACGTCTAAAGTATGAAGCAAGTTGGAAAGGTCCAACGATTCCAAGCCGCGCACCTGCTCGAGAAGATCAGAGCGGCCGACAATATCCTGCAGGTTGTCAAAGCCAACTGAAGCTGTTAATGCTTTAAGTTCTTCACCAAAAGCAGTGAAAAGGTTCATCAGACCTTGTACGGCAAGGTCTGATTGTCTAGGAACAAAGCGACGCAGGCCGTGATCTTTTGCTTGTGCTTCGGATTCGATTTGCGTTGCGATCCCAACGTGACATGTATCCAAGTGACAGCCGCGGCATGTTGTACAACCGATGGCGATCATGGAGAGAGTTCCGAATCCAATGCGGTTTGCCCCTAAAAGCATAACCTTCATACAGTCCAGTGCACTTTTAATTCCGCCGTCCGCCCAGATTTCCACTTTGTTGCGGAGACCGGATTCAATCAAGGCGTTATGAGCAGCTTTCACCCCAATTTCAACTGGTAAGCCTACATATTGAAGGGCATGTATTCTCGCTGCCCCTGTACCGCCGTCAAAACCGCTGATCGTGATGATGTCAGCACCGGCTTTTGCGATTCCCACTGCAATCGTCCCGATATTAGGAACGACCGGAACTTTAACAGCAACTTTTGCCTGATCGTTGGCTGTCTTCAGCTCGGCAATCATCTGAGCCAAGTCTTCGATGGAGTAGATATCATGGTTATTGGATGGAGAGATTAGGTCCGATCCAATTGTTGCATTACGTGCTTCGGCGATTTTAGCTGTAACTTTAGATCCAGGCAGATGTCCGCCTTCCCCAGGTTTTGCTCCTTGCCCGATCTTGATTTCCAGTAAGTTGGAGGAGTTAAGCAGCTCGGCATTTACTCCAAAACGTCCGGATGCAACTTGTTGACCGCGCGTATTTGGATATTTTCCAAGCATATCTTTGATTTCGCCGCCCTCACCGTTCAGGCTGACCATGTTCAGTTTATTTGCAGCTTCGGCATATGCTCTAAATGCAATTTCGTTTTGAGAACCAAAGGACATGGAGGCAATGACGAATGGCAAATCATGTGCACCTACCCCGATATTCACTTTTTCTTTTGAAGGTTGCTTTCCGGCGACCTTCAAATCAGTCAGATGACGGATAGTGATAGGGTTTTTCGTTTCTTGTTCATCCAGTTTTTCACGGTAGTCATCGTATGTTCCGTTCTTCGCCACGTCCCCGATTGCTTTCCAGATACGAGGGAAGAGGTGGAATGACTTGCCTGGTCGTGCTTTTTCATCTTCATAGTCCACTGCTCGCTCTGCAGCATCCTCTTTTAGTTTTGTAAAATTAAAGCCTAGTTTATCTGAGCCAAGGAAGTTGACGATGCCGAGCGCATTTTCGACTTCCTTATGAAGGCCGATTGCCGAAAATAGACGGCCGTATCCGCGCAACTCATGAATTCCGATTGTGGAGATGACTTTTTCCATTCCTTTAGTAAGTGCTCCGAAAAGGTTTACGACAGGCTTGGTTGTCTCATCACTAACAGTCCCGAATAGAAGGTATGGACTGATGGCATTTGCGCCAAGCCCGATTGCCACCATTACATCATGAAGGGAGCGGATGGCACCGGAACGAAGCAATAAAGCACACTTACGACGATATTGATGTTGGACCAATTCCTCATTAATGGCAGCAGTCACAAGATGCGGGTCCAACCAAAGCTGGCCTTCCTTGTGTGCTTGGGCATCATCAATGATCAATAATGTTTTGCCTTCTTTTACCGCGTCCACAGCATCCGCTTTTAAACGGTCCAAAGCTGACGGGATATCTTCATCTGAACCACAGGTAGCATTTACGTAATAAGTCAGCCCTTGTGTGTGGAACTGGTTCACCACTTGGTCGTAGGAAGGCTGCCCCATTTCTGCTGCGCAATCCATGCCGACCTGGCCTTCTACTAATAGTGGAGAAAGAAGTTCCATTGTGTAGCCATTTGGTACTTCGTCTTCTTTTTGCAAAGCAGGACGGGCACCAAGGACTGTTCTTGTGGAAAAATGTTCTGTCTCACGGTCACGGTCAATGGCCGGGTTTGTTACGACAGCTACGCTTTCTTTTATGAAGTCAGCGATATTGTTGCGGCCTGGGTTCATGGCAGCAAGCGGTACATCATGACCAAGGGAGCGGATCGGTTCTGCACCTTTTTCCGCCATTTGTTCGATTAATTGGATATGTTCACGGTCCCATCCAAATGCTGCATAATGTCCATTATGCACTTTTGCTAGGGGAGCGGTAGATACATAGTTATCAAGTTTAGGTGCTTTCAGGCGTTCAGCGAACCCTTCCACAGCGAACTTTTCATTCATGCGTTGATAGACTTCTTCCTGATAGGCATGATAGTCGTACACTTTGATCGTGTCGCCATCCCATTTCATCCCAACCTTCTCACCAGGGGAGAAAGGCTTAGGTTCTGACAGGTATTCCGTTGTCGGGATGATACCGGGTTCTGATGAAAAGTAATACGAAGTTTCTGTTTCTAACATCCAAAGCGGACGCAGCCCGAGGGCATCTAAACTGAATACGGCTTCGTCTTTATTGCGGGAAATGATGCCTGCAGGTCCCTGGGCGAAATGCCCCCATGTTTCACGTACATATGTGTAGAGGTCCTGTAAATGAGCAGGGTAGCTCTTGATTTCATTGATAATCGGCGGGAAGACGATATCGAGTGCTTCAAATAGGGTGAAGCCATCACGGGAAATCAATGTGTCGATCGTCCGGTTCAAGTCCTGGGAATCACTTCCGCCATTTGTAAGCGGCACGCCGATCATGGTCGCCTCGTCACGAAGCTTGGCGATCGTATTGATTTCTCCGTTATGCCCTAGGACGCTAAATGGCTGCACACGAAAAAAGTTAGATAGTGTATTGGTAGAGTAACGGTTATGACCAAGTGTCATCGTGGATGCCACAAGCGGGTTTGCCAGATCATGATAGAATTTCGGCAAAATATCTCCGGCGCCCATTACTTTGTAAACTACATGATAGTTTGATAGTGAAGCCACGTGAATATCATCATTTTTCTCGATTTCAATGGCGGCATGGAAAAGTTGCTCCTGTGTACATTCTTCTTTTTCCGAGATGAGGGCAATCTGCCAGAAAACAGGATCTTGGATGACGGCGATCGGTCCTAATGCTTCGGAAGATGTCACAGTATCAGATTCGAAAACGAGCTTAAGTGATTCTTTTTCTAAAATGTTTGTGATCTCCTGTTTCACTTGGTCCACATCTACATGATGATTGATGAAAAAGTGACCGACAACAAAATCTTCGCGATCTACAAGGGAGGTGTCTTGATCTGCTTTCTCAAGTTTTTCTTTCCATAGAACACTGGGGATGTCGATATGGATGCCGACACCGTCTCCTTCACCGTTTATGAAGCCTGCGCGGTGATTCATCTTTACTAATGCATCTATACAGTCATCAATATTATTCTTTGTTGGGATTTTTTTCTTTTCAATAGCGGATACAATACCACATGCATCATGTTCTGCGTTGTGAAAATCTTTAAATGTACTTGGACTCCAATTTTTCATATGGATTGGCTGTTAACTAGGGATAAAAGTGGGGCCCCTAACTAGCCATTCACCTCCTGTGGTTTGATAGTTTGATAAGAAAAACCTATGCAGTTAAGTAGTAGTAGCAATACGTGCTGCGTGAGGTAAGCTCAGCGGTTTTCTTATAAATAGGTAAAAAGTGAGGAAAAATAAATAAGGGAATTTTCAGACTTTAAATTATATACTAACATTTCAAACAATAAAAATCAATTTTTTATGCAAAAAAGCGAAGAGGTCATACAAGTGTAAGGGAAGAGAAAGTGTTTATTTGTAAGCGTTTTCAATGAATAGTTTAGAAAAAGACAGCGCATATGTGTACACGCTGTCTTGTATATTTATGCATTCGCTAATTCTTTGAATGCGTGCTCAACCGCATCTAGTGTCACTCTTACATCTTCTTCGGTATGCTCGGTGGTCACAAACCATGCTTCGTATTTGGAAGGGGCAAGGTTGATTCCTTGATTCAGCATCAGTTTGAAAAATTTTGCGAACTGTTCGCCGTCTGTATTTTCCGCCTGTTCATAGTTGACTACTGTTTCATCTGTAAAGTAGATGGTAAGTGCTCCTTTGAGACGGTTGATGGTAATGGTGATTCCATATTTTTCAGCTCTTTCAAGAATGCCTTCTTCTAGCAGGCGGCCGATATGATCAAGATGTTCGTATACTCCTTCTTTTTGGAGTACTTCCAAGCATGCGATCCCTGATAGGATGGATGCCGGGTTACCTGCCATGGTTCCTGCTTGATATGCAGGGCCAAGCGGCGCAACCTTCTCCATAATTTCCGCGCGTCCGCCATAAGCGCCAATCGGAAGTCCCCCGCCGATGATTTTACCAAGCGCTGTCAAATCAGGTGTGATTCCAAGCATGTCCTGAGCCCCGCCGTACATAAAGCGGAATGCCGTTATGACCTCGTCATAGATAACTAAAGAGCCAGCTTCATGACTGATGTCGTTCACTGCTTGAAGGAATCCTGGTTTAGGTTCTACGATTCCGAAGTTACCGACGATCGGCTCCACGAGTACACCTGCAATTTGGTCGCCCCATTTTTCCATCGCCTCGCGGAACGGTTCGATATCGTTAAAAGGAACGGTGATGACTTCATTGGCTATGCTCTTCGGTACCCCGGCGGAATCTGGGGTGCCAAGTGTTGCCGGACCAGATCCTGCTGCAACAAGAACAAGGTCAGAGTGACCATGATAGCAGCCGGCAAATTTGATGATCTTGTCACGACCCGTATAGGCACGCGCAACACGGATGGTAGTCATTACCGCTTCTGTACCGGAGTTGACGAATCGTACCTTGTCCATTCCCGGCATCGCTTCTTTCAGCATCTTCGCGAATTTCACTTCATGGGGAGTTGGCGTACCGTAAAGGATGCCTGTTTGTGCCGCCTTTGTTATTGCTTCTGTTATATGAGGATGGGCATGACCGGTGATGATTGGGCCGTATGCTGCCAGGTAGTCGATGTATTTGTTGCCGTCCACATCCCAGAAATAAGCTCCTTCTGCCCGTTCCATCACTACCGGTGCACCGCCGCCGACCGCTTTATAGGAACGTGACGGGCTGTTCACGCCGCCGACAATATGTTGCAGGGCTTCTTCGTGTATTTGTTCAGATTTAGAAAAATTCATAGTTGATAGAGTCCTCCTCTTGTTTAGGGTAAATCAAATGATATGTTATTTTATCATGAATGCTGTGGTGTTGTAATGGAAAACAGAATTCCCAAAGCTTCCCGTTTGAGTGTTCCCTCTCACTTGTAATACACTAGTCTTTATGAGCTTTTTACATTAGAAAGGAAGAAACCTAGATGCATAACGTCATAGAAGTAGATTCACTCCGAAAAGAGTTTAAAGCATATTCTAGCCGCTCTGGTTTAAAGGGAGCGTTCCGTGACCTTTTTACGAGAAATTATAAAATAGTTCCTGCTGTACATGATGTTTCCTTTACCATCAAGCAAGGGGAAATGGTAGGTTATATCGGGGAGAATGGGGCAGGAAAGTCGACCACCATTAAAATGCTGACCGGAATTCTTACCCCGACATCCGGGACAGTCCGCGTAAACGGAATGAACCCCCATAAAGAAAGGGAAGAGTTTGTCCGTTCCATCGGTGTGGTGTTCGGTCAGCGTTCCCAGTTATGGTGGGATATCGCCGTCCAGGAGTCTTTCCGCCTTCTGAAAAAAGTTTATAAGGTTTCTGATGAGGATTATAAGGAACACATGGACCATGTCATAAACACGCTCGATATCGGCCATCTATTAGATAAGCCGGTAAGAAAGCTTTCCCTGGGACAGCGGATGCGCTGTGAGCTTGCCGCGGCGCTCATCCACAATCCTCCACTGCTTTTTTTGGACGAACCGACAATCGGCTTGGATGTTCTCGTAAAGCTTAAGATCCGACAGTTCTTAAAGGAGATAAATGAAAAATATAAAACAACCATTCTATTGACCACACATGACATGGCAGACATCGAAGCGCTTTGCGAGCGTGTCGTCATGTTAGATGAAGGAAAAATCATTTATGATGGTTCTCTCCAAAAACTGCGTAACAACTGGGGAGAAGGGAAGCAAATCAGATTCCAGTTTGCTGAAAATGTCACAGAACAACAACTTACCCCGCTGACACCGGACCTTGAAGTCCTTTGGAAGAAGGAAGGGAAAGAATCAATTTGGAGCGCAGTCGTATCCAAAGAGGAAGAGGAAATCTCTGAGTTGATTGGAAGGGTAGTCGGTCAGTTCTCCATCACAGATCTTACCATCCAGGAGATTTCAACGGAGGAAATCATCCGCAACATCTATGATAAGGGGATGGCTGCCACACAACCACAATCTAAAAATCAACCGGTGTTGACCAATGGATAAATATTTGGAAATGATACGCATCCGCTTTCTTATGATGCTTGCGTATCGAACGAACTATTATTCTGGAATCCTGATTTATAGCATTAATATAGGAGCCTATTATTTCCTTTGGCAGGCAATATATAGCGGCAAAGAAGATATCCAAGGCATCTCCACCATCCAAATGACAACCTATGTCGCCGTAGCTTGGATGGCTCGTGCGTTTTATTTTAATAATATCGACCGGGAAATTGCACAGGAGATAAAAGAGGGCAAAGTTGCCGTGGAGTTGATCAGGCCATATAACTACCTTGGCATGAAGACGATGCAGGGACTTGGAGAAGGAATATTCCGACTTGCATTCTTCTCGGTTCCGGGGATGGTCATTGTAGCGCTTGTCTTTCCCTTGGAGTTCTCCGCAAACCTTGCTACATGGGGGTTTTTCGGCATCTCCATCATCTTCAGCTTTATCGTGAACACACAGATCAACCTGCTGACCGGAATTATGACATTTTTTCTATTTAATAATGACGGACTGATCCGTGCCAAACGTGTAGTCATAGATCTGTTCTCCGGATTGTTGCTGCCAATCAGTTTTTACCCGTTATGGGCACAGGATATCATGAGCTTTTTACCGTTTCAGGCAATCAGTTATATCCCGAGCATGATTTTTACAGAGGGTATTACTGGTAATGCTGTATTTCAAGCATTGCTCATGCAGGTAGTATGGGTTTTTATTCTGTTCATTCCAATCCAATTACTTTGGGTTTTGGCAAAAAAACAACTAGTCGTGCAAGGAGGGTGAGGAATGTTTTATGTTTCGATGTTTTTTCAATACATTGGCCAGTATATAAAAACACGGTTCCAATACAGGGCTGATCTTGTCGTGGAAATCCTCTCCGACTTGCTGTTCCAGGCTGTGAACCTGGTGTTCATCCTGGTTGTTTTTGGCCATACACAGTTTTTAAGCGGTTGGAGCAGGGAAGAAATCATTTTTATCTATGGGTTCTTCTTGGTGCCTTATGCCTTGTTTTCAGCTTTCTTTAATATTTGGGATTTCAATGAACGGTATATTGTTAAAGGGGAAATGGACCGCATCCTCACAAGGCCGATTCATAGTCTGTTTCAAGTGGTGTTGGAGAGGATGGAGCTGGAGTCACTATTTGGAGTGGTGACAGGAATTGCCATCATGGTCTATGCAGGAAATATGCTTGACCTTACCTTCGTCTGGTATGATTACATTCTTTTAATTATCTTTGTAATAGGCGGGGCCCTTGTTTATGCAGGGATATTCGTATTGCTTGCAAGCATCGGATTCTGGTCTGATGCCAGAACATCGATCATGCCGATGATGTACAATATTGGAAACTATGGCAGGTATCCAGTTGACATATACAACAGTGTCATCCGCTTTGTTCTGACCTGGATCCTCCCGTTTGCCTTTGTCGGTGTTTACCCGTCTGCATACTTCCTCGGCAGGTCCGAGTGGTATGGTTATGCGTTTATGACTCCATTTATCGGTGTGGCCTTCTTTGTTCTGGCCGTTTTTGTCTGGAATGTAGGAGTGACCAAATATAGGGGGGCAGGGAATTAAACCTGTACAAAAAAAAGCATACCTCATCTTCCGCCGCGTATATTGTACTAATGGCATGTCCGCGCATTGGAGGAATAGGATGCTTTATTTATTTATCGTCATCTTCATATTCATCGCTATTTTCATAAGTTTTTCCCATGTGTTTTCATCGGAAAGCAGAAGTATACCTTATGTATCTAAAGAAACACTGCTTCTGTTACTGTTGATCTACTCGACACTTCTGCTTTCATTTGGATTATTATATACGGTTCTCCATATTGAAGGACACCCCGTTCTAATGGAAAGGGGCGAATTGATCAGCGGGAGTTATTTTTCCGTTTTCTTTCGCTCGATCTATTTCAGCGCCATCACCATATTGACGGTAGGGTATGGAGATATTACGCCAATCGGGATCGGCAGGGCCATTGCCATGACCGAAGCATTGATTGGCTTTGTCATGCCGGCGGCTTTTGTGGTGAGGGTGGTCTTGCATATGGACGGCCGTGAGAGATGAGTTTTATTAATTCCCTTCATTTAAAAAACGGTTGGACAGCTCCGATATTGGTTCCGGACAGTTGGCATCAGCGTTCGCATGAGTCTTAACAGACTTTTCGTTGACGCTGATTTTTTTTTCGTGCTCTGTCACAGCTCCTTCATGTAAATCATTATCCTTGTTCATCTGACTTCCTCCATTTTTATTAATTTCTAGTTAGTTTAGGTCATTTGGGAAATCTCTATTCTCAAAGATTCTTGCAGACTTTGGGAAAGTATATGTATGCTACCTCATTTCTTGATAATTTTGCTTGCATTAGGTAGGCTAAAGAAAAGTAATATACATAAGGAGGAATTCAAAAATGACTATTGAACTCGGAAAAAAGGCACCTGATTTTTCGTTGCTTTCCAATAATGGGGAGACGGTCACACTTTCGAGTTTTAAAGGGAAGAATGTCGTCCTATATTTTTACCCGAAAGATATGACCCCCGGCTGTACCACACAAGCATGCGATTTCCGTGATATGCATGAAGACTTCTCGAAATTGGATACCGTGATCCTTGGAGTCAGCCCGGACCCTCAATCCAAGCATGAGAAATTCATAGAAAAATATGGATTGCCGTTCCTTTTATTAGTAGATGAAAACCATGAAGTAGCCGAGCTCTACGATGTATGGAAATTAAAGAAGAACTTCGGGAAGGAATATATGGGAATAGAGCGTTCCACTTTCCTTATTGATAAAGAAGGGGTCATGGTAAAAGAGTGGAGAAAAGTGAAGGTGAAAGGGCATGTGGAAGAGGCCTTGAACTTTGTAAAAGGAAATCTCTGATTCACAAAGCCCAATTCTTCAAAAAATAAGTCAAATGTCTAACTCCAAAAGGACTCTACCTGAGTATTTTATAGTGTAGGGCATACCTCCTCAAAAGTTGACGTGTTTAGAGTGTAAGCAAAAGCTTGCACTCCTTTTTTGTTTACTCATGATAAGAAAATATAGTTTCTGGGTAAAGTAAAGGAGTGGAGGAGTGGGACAAGCACGTTAACGTATTAAAGGATACATAGTATTATCATTATTTTAAAAATTGGTTATTTTGCGCGTATTCCCGGAACCCTTCCATCCTTCAAAGATTTTTATTATACTGATAAAGGATTTTTTCCGATTATTTTTTGAAAATTTGATAGATTGAGAAAGGGGATTTCCGTATGGAAGCAACTCAAAAGAAACGCGGCTTTGTTATGCGTGCCTTAGATAGCATTGAGCGCGTAGGAAACAAGCTGCCACATCCGGTAACTCTATTTGCGATTTTCGCGTTATTGGTTATTGTCGCATCTGGAATCTTTTCCAGTTTGGGCGTACAGGTGGACGATCCTTTAAATGAAGGGGAAGTATTACAGGTTAAAAACCTATTCAGTTCAGAGGGGATCGCCTATATCTTCGAAAGTGCCGTCAGCAACTTTACAAGCTTTGCTCCGCTTGGAACGGTTCTTGTTACGATGATTGGTATTGGTATCGCTGAAAGATCCGGACTTATCAGTGCCGCACTCCGTGGAATGGTAACATCCGTTCCGAAGCAGCTGATGACAGCGGCACTTGTATTCGGTGGAATCATGTCCTCCATGGCTGCAGATGCAGGCTATGTTGTATTGACACCACTTGGTGCTGTACTATTTGCAGGGCTTGGCAGGCATCCGCTCGCAGGACTGGCCGCAGCGTTTGCCGGTGTATCGGCAGGTTTCAGTGCAAACCTCTTGCTGACTTCATTGGATCCACTGCTTGGATCATTGACACAAGAAGCGGCAGCTACCGTCAACCCGGAATATGCTGCAGGCATGAACTATATGATGAACTATTACTTCATGATTGCTTCTGTGTTTGTTCTTACTATAGTAGGTACATTTGTAACCGACAAAATTGTAGAACCTCGTCTTGGTGAGTACAAGGGTGCTTACAAAGGTGACGTTGATTATCTAAAGCCTGAAGAGAAAAAAGGCCTATGGTCAGCATTATTCGCATTTATCGCGACGATTGCTGTGCTGGCTCTGCTTGTTGTTCCTTCTTGGGGACCACTTCGCGGAGAAGGGACTTTCTTGGAAGCACCGTTCTTCCACACGCTTGTACCGGTCATCCTGATCATGTTCTTCATTCCTGGACTTGTATACGGAATGATCACAAAATCAATTAAAAATGACAAAGATGTAGCAAACCAGATGTCGGATACTATGGCGACTATGGGAGCATACATTGTCCTTGCATTTGTAGCAGGTCAATTTGTCGCATATTTCAATGAAACGAACCTTGGGCTTGTTCTTGCTGTAAATGGTGCAGAGCTTATCCAAGGTATCGGTTTCGACAGCTCCAACCGTTTCATGAGTATCGTATTGATTCTTGTGTTCATCATGGTTGCTGGGTTTATCAACCTGTTTATCGGAAGTGCATCTGCTAAATGGGCAATCATGGCACCGGTATTCGTTCCAATGATGATGGGCCTCGGTTATTCACCGGAACTGACTCAATTGGCATACCGAATTGCAGATTCCACTACAAACGTTATCTCGCCATTAATGCCGTACTTCGCAATCGTCATCGCGTTTGCACAAAAGTATGACAAAAAAGTGGGGATCGGTACATTGATCTCTACGATGATTCCGTACTCTGTGTTCTTCTCCATCGTATGGATCATCATGCTGATTGTCTGGATACTTACTGGACTTCCGATTGGACCGAATGCACCAATCGATTATGTTGGTTGATAAAATGAAAGCACCTGCTTGTCCTTGATGGACTTGCAGGTGTTTTTTTGCTATAAGGGAAGTAGCATATAAATTTGACAGAGGGGAATGTTGAAGATGAAGATATATACGAAAACAGGAGACAAAGGGCAGACATCTCTAGTCTACGGACAAAGAGTGGAGAAAAATCATGTCCGTGTAGAAGCATATGGTACATGTGATGAAGCGAATTCGATGATTGGACTCGCAATAGCATACATGAACGATGAGGACTTCGCACGAAAAGAAGAACTTTTGAAATCTTTCTCCAGCATCCAGACGATTCTTTTTCACGTAGGGGCGGAGCTTGCCACACCTGCAGGAAAAGAAGTGAAATGGAAGCTCACAGAAAAACATGTGAAAAGCCTGGAGGATGAAATGGATGAACTTGACGCAACACTCTCCCCCTTAAAGAATTTCATCTTACCCGGTGGAACGAAGGCTGGAGCAACATTACATAGTGCACGAACAATCGTCAGAAGAGCAGAAAGGTCTGCCGTCGGGTTGAGTGATGAACTTTCTCCACACGTCCTTTCCTATTTGAACCGCCTATCTGACTATCTCTTTATCGTAGCCCGGTATGTGAACAGCCAAATGAAAAAGGAAGAACCGGTTTTAAAGCCAGAGGTTTAAAAAATCCGATTCCTTCATATAGATGTAAGTGATAGTGCGGTGTGAATGGAAATACAAAAAACCAGAAAAGTATACGAACCAGCCAAGTAATAACATTGACAAAAATATTAAAATCAAGGTACACTAATTATAAATATTATAAAGTAATAATCTTTATGAAAAGTGAGGTGCATGACTGTGGCAAACGAACAATTAAAAGAAGCGCTCGAAACGCTAAAACAAACTGGAGTTCGCATAACTCCACAGCGTCATGCGATTCTAGAGTACCTTATACAATCAATGTCTCATCCGACAGCTGACGATATATACAAAGCACTTGAAGGAAAGTTTCCGAACATGAGTGTCGCAACCGTTTATAACAACCTGAGAGTTTTTCGTGAAGTTGGTCTTGTAAAAGAATTGACCTACGGAGACAACTCCAGTCGCTTTGATTACGTGACAACCGACCATTACCATCTTATCTGTGATGACTGCGGCAAAATTGTCGACTTTCATTATCCAGGTCTTGATGAAGTGGAAGCGTTGGCTGCCCATGTTACTGGATTCAAAATTGCTCGCCATCGCATGGAAATTTACGGAGTTTGTCCTGAGTGTGACAAAGGTGCCCATTAACCAAAAGGGTCAACTTATGGAACATCAGGCAATTCAACTATAAAAAAAGCTGATAGGATCAAATCCTGTCAGCTTTCTTTTTTGAATTATAATCTTCGTTGAACTCTTTCCCCTCAAGAGAAGGATCCATTGTCAACGGTTCATTGCAATACATGCACATGTCCACTCGTCCAAGAACTTTGGTATGCTTGCCGCAGTTAGGGCAAACTACCTGTATAGCCTTTGTCGAAAGCATGCCGATCCAAAAATATACAACAGTGGAACCGACAATGCACAAAAGACCCAACAGCATAAACAACGTCATGACAAGCATGTTGCCTTGGAAGAAGATTCCTATATACATAACGAAGAAACCGATGAATACAAGACTCAGTGCAAAGGTTCTGATTTTATTTATTTTACTGGAATATTTACGAGCCATAGCCACTACCTCCTAAAACATTATAATAGCACATTTCCATCGAAAGTGTAGAATTCATCTCATGGTTTTTGCCATCCATAAGTTGACGGAATGTTCTGGATTACAATTGATAAAAAGGGATTTAAAAGAAAGTGTCGAATATTAGGGGAAACCCTTTTAAATATGGAGTATGGAGGTTTCTAAGTTGGAAGATTTACTTCGTCCTATTTACCAAGAACGCGCAAGCCAATCCAATACGCAAGGAATCTTAATGATAGAAAAGAAGAATCCTGTTAGCCCTAATACAGATAAATTTGATGTAATTCTTTTCATGGTTGTAAAAGAGCATGATGAATCCTTATATGTGAAGCATTATGAACTACTGCAAAAGAAAGCAGCCTTATATATCGCCAGTGAGCAACAGTTAGAAGAGTGGATAACACTCGGAACAAACAGAAGAGTGATTGATTGGATAATTAACGGCAAAGTACTATTCGACCGAAATGAATTCATCTATTCGCTTAGAAGCAAGCTGCTTGACTTTCCTTTGGAGGACCGCAAGCTAAAAATTGGCCTTGAATTCGCTAAGTTGATAAGAAGGTACTTAGAAGGAAAAGATTTCTTCGATTCGAAGCATTATATTGATGCCTACAATCATATTGTCCATTCTCTTCATCACCTGGCAAGGCTTGCAGTAATCGATCATGGCTTTCACCCTGAGATTACGGTGTGGAATCAAGTTAAGAAAATAGAACCGGAAATATATAAGTTATATGAAGAACTAATTCAGGGAGATGAACCGATCGACAAAAGATTGGAACTCCTATTCCTTGCAAATGAATTCATGATTTATTCCAGAACACGCACAGGTGCCAGACATCTAATGGAAGTATTAGAAGGAAAAGAAGAAGCATGGTCTTATAATGACATGCTACATCATCCGAAATTACGAAAGTACTCTGTTGACTTGAGTGTCATGGTAGAGTATCTCGTGGAAAAAGGCTTCTTGCATGTCGAGAAAAGAGAAACAAAAGGCAATGGGGTTTATCACCGCCTATATCAGGTAGTACCTGAAAAGTAAAAAGCTTCTATTAGTCATTGGCTGGGGAAAAGTCGGAGTTTACGAAAATGGCCGAAGATAATGATCCTTTTTAAAGAGTCTCCCAGAGAGGAAATCTCTTTGGGAGCTTTCCTTTTCTTTCATGCGAAAAATTATTTCAAAAAAGTTTAGAACATGTATTGACGGTCGTTAATATTACATGGTATATTATTATTCGTCGCCGCAAGAGAAAAGCTTGCAAGCGACAACGAGGAAAAAGAAATTTAAAAAACATGTTGACTTAAATGATTCAAACATGTTATATTAATAAAGTCGCTTCTGAGCGATTATGAGATTGAAATGATCTTTGAAAACTAAACAAAACAACAGCGTCATAACGTCGGTCCTACGGGATTGACAACATGATTTAAGTAAGACAAGCTAGCAAATTTTGAGCAAAAGCTCAGACTCTTTATTGGAGAGTTTGATCCTGGCTCAGGACGAACGCTGGCGGCGTGCCTAATACATGCAAGTCGAGCGGACCTTTCAAAAGCTTGCTTTTGAAAGGTCAGCGGCGGACGGGTGAGTAACACGTGGGCAACCTGCCTGTGAGACTGGGATAACTTCGGGAAACCGGAGCTAATACCGGATAATATAAGGAACCTCCTGGTTCTTTATTGAAAGATGGTTTCGGCTATCACTCACAGATGGGCCCGCGGCGCATTAGCTAGTTGGTGAGGTAACGGCTCACCAAGGCGACGATGCGTAGCCGA